>NZ_LMFR01000026.1 GCF_001426925.1 Microbacterium sp. Root53 | reverse complement strand
CCCGCGCAGCCAGCGCCTTGGTGCGATACGGGGTCGCCTTCTCCGCCAGCGGGAGGATCTCCGACTCGAACGCCGCCCGCACCGCATCCTCATCGAGGTCCGCACCAGCCTCCACGATCAGCTGCGCGTGCCGGGACGTGATCCGCCCCTCCCCGAGCGCCGCGTGCGTCGCCGGGAACCGCGTCACCATCGTGTGCGCGCGATCCATCCGGCCCTGCATCGCCCGCGGCGACTCCCTCGTCGCCAGCGCCAGCTCCGCCGCCATCGACCGCACCGGGAACTCGTACACGCTCGCATCCGGCATCCGCCCGATCTGATCGATCGCGATGCCCATCGCCTCCGCCTGCAGCGCCGCCTCCTCGGCNGACCGCACCGGGAACTCGTACACGCTCGCATCCGGCATCCGCCCGATCTGATCGATCGCGATGCCCATCGCCTCCGCCTGCAGCGCCGCCTCCTCGGCATCCAGCCCCGCCCGCTCCCCCCGGATCGCCTTCAACCGCTCCACGATCTCCCGCGTCCGCGACCGCTCAGCCGGGGTGAACTCCCACCCCGAGCTGTCCGCATCCGTGAACCGTCGCATGCCCCCATCATCCCACCACCCTCGGACATTCGTTCGAAGGTTGGGGGCACTGTGGAGAACGTCCTTCCTAGCGAGACCCGTCCGCCACGCGGTCGGAGTGGCCCAGCGACTTGCCGGGCGCGATGAGGTCGCGCACGCGGCGCTTGAGCTCGGCGATGTCCGGGAACCCGCCGTCGCGCTTGCGGTTCCAGACGTGCGCGTCGTCCACGTCGATCCGGAACACGCCCCCGGTCGCGGGCACCAGAGCCACCTCGCCGATCTCGGCCTCGAACGACTGCAGCAGCTCCCCCGCGTACCACTGAGCCCTGAGCAGCCAGCGGCACTGCGTGCAGTACGTGATGACGATACGGGGAGACGGCATGCGGCCAGGATCCCACAGCCCACGGGCCGAGGCCGCGGCGAGTCCGCAATCCGGCCAGCCGGTTCCAATACCCCCCTGGGGTATGTAGCATGGGTGTCGCCACCGCACATCGTCGAAGGGACACGTCATGGCGAAGGAAGCGATCGAGCTCGGACTCAAGGACGCGAACGCCGGATGCGCATGCTGCGCCACGGGCGCCGCGCAGGCCGCCGCTCCCGCCCAGGAGCCGGCCGCCACCACGACGCTACACGTCGAGGGCATGACCTGCTCGCACTGCGTCTCCAGCGTGACGGAGGAGCTGAGCGCCCTTCCCGGCGTCCAGCGCGTGTCCGTCGACCTGGTCGCGGGCGGCGTGTCGACCGTCACGGTCGACAGCGACGCCCCACTCGACGCCGACGCGGTCGCCGCGGCCGTGGACGAGGCCGGCTACACGCTCGCGGGCCGCTCCGCCTGATTCGCGGGGCCGGCGACGTCCCGCAACCCGCCGCCGACGGCGGCACCCTGAGGAGGTTCTCATGAACACGCAGGATCACCCGCACGACGACCATCACCACCACGAGGGACACGCCGGGGCGCACGGCGCCCGCGAAGCCGTCGCCGAGGCGCCCGCCGTGGACCACGCCGGTCACGGGCCCATGGATCACACCGACCACGGCACCATGGACCACGCCGGTCACGGGCCCATGGGCCACACCGGCCACGGCGATCATGTCGGGCGCTTCCGCCGCCTGTTCTGGATCATGCTGGCGCTCGCTGTGCCGGTGGTCGCGTTCTCCCCGATGTTCGCCATGCTGCTCGGCTACTCCCTGCCCGACGCGGCGTGGGTCGGCTGGGTCTCCCCCGTGCTCGGCACGGTGATGTACGCGTGGGGCGGCGCGCCGTTCCTCACGGGAGCGGTCGCCGAGCTGCGCGCCCGGCGGCCGGGCATGATGCTCCTGATCGGGCTGGCCATCACGGTCGCGTTCGTCGCGTCGTGGGGCGCGAGCCTCGGCATCCTGCACCACGAGCTCGACTTCTGGTGGGAGCTGGCCCTCCTGATCGCGATCATGCTGCTGGGTCACTGGCTCGAGATGCGCTCGCTCGCGCAGACCACCTCGGCGCTCGACTCCCTCGCGGCGCTCCTGCCCGACGAGGCCGAGCGCGTCGACGGCGATGCGGTGCGGACCGTCGCGCCAGCCGAGCTCCGGGTCGGCGACCTGGTCATCGTGCGCCCCGGTGGCCGCATCCCCGCCGACGGGCGCATCGCACAGGGCTCGGCGAGCATGGACGAGTCCATGATCACGGGCGAATCCCGCCCCGTGCGCCGCGGCGAGGGCGATCTCGTCGTCGCGGGCACGGTCGCGACCGACTCCGGCCTGCGCGTCGAGATCACCGCGATCGGCGACGACACCGCGCTCGCCGGCATCCAGCGGCTGGTGACCGAGGCGCAGCGGTCGTCGTCGCGCGCTCAGCGCCTGGCCGACCGCGCCGCCGGATGGCTGTTCTGGTTCGCGCTGATCGCGGGCGCGATCACGGCCGTCGTGTGGACGCTGCTCGGGATGCCCGACCAGGCCGTCGTGCGCACGATCACGGTGCTCGTGATCGCGTGCCCCCACGCGCTGGGGCTGGCGATCCCGCTCGTCGTGTCCATCGCGACCGAGCGGGCGGCGCGCGGCGGCGTGCTCGTCAAGGACCGCCTGGCCCTGGAGAGCATGCGCACGGTCGACACCGTGCTGTTCGACAAGACCGGCACGCTCACCAAGGGCGCGCCCGCCGTCACGGCCGTGCATCCGTCCCAGGGCACGGACCCCGACGCGCTGCTCGCTCTCGCGGCCGCAGCCGAGGCCGACTCCGAGCATCCGCTCGCGCGCGCGATCGTGCAGGCCGCCGCCGAGCGGTCGCTCCGCGTCCCCGGGGCCACGGACTTCTCGTCCTCGCCCGCGGTCGGCGTGCGCGCGGTGGTCGACGGCCGCGTGGTCCAGGTCGGCGGGCCTCACCTGCTCACCCAAGAGGGCGCGGGCGAGCTGCCGATCGCGGACGAGTGGCGCGCGGAAGGCGCGATCATCCTGCACGTCCTGGTCGACGGCGCGGTGGCGGGCGCCCTGCGCCTGGCCGACGAGGTCCGCGCCGAGTCCCGCGAGGCCGTCCGTGCGCTCCATGCCCGCGGCGTCCAGGTCGTCATGATCACGGGCGACGCCGAGGCGGTCGCGGCGGCGGTCGCCGCGGAGCTGGGCATCGACCGGTTCTTCGCGGGCGTGCGCCCCGAGGACAAGGCCTCCAAGGTCGGCGAGCTGCAGCGCGAGGGCCGCCGCGTCGCGATGGTGGGCGACGGCGTGAACGACGCTCCCGCGCTCGCGCAGGCGGACGTCGGCATCGCGATCGGCGCCGGCACGGATGTCGCGATCGCCTCCGCAGGCGTGATCCTCGCCAGCGACGACCCCCGGTCCGTGATCTCGGTGATCGAGCTGTCGCGCGCGAGCTACCGCAAGATGCGCCAGAACCTGTGGTGGGCCGCCGGCTACAACCTCATCTCGGTGCCCCTGGCCGCGGGAGTGCTCGCGCCGTTCGGCTTCGTGCTGCCCATGTCGGTCGGGGCGGTGCTGATGTCGCTGTCGACGATCGTCGTCGCGCTCAACGCGCAGCTCCTGCGCCGCCTGGACCTGCGCCCCGAGACCGTCACGTCGGCCGGCCGCGGATCGGCCGCCACGCCGGTGCGCTCGTAGGCTGATGTCGAGAGGAGGCGCGCGATGAGCCTGATGTCGCTGGGCCGGGCGCTGCGCCCGCGCGCGACAGCCGTCCGCGCCCTCCTCCTCGGCGCGCTCGCGGTCGTCGCGGTGCTCGTGGGCCTGCTCGGCATGCACGTGTTCAGCACCGGAACAACCCATCATGCGCCCGCCATCGCGCCGGAGACCTCCTCCAGCGCCGCCGCGCAGAGCGAGGCGCACGACACCGGGCACGACGCCGTGCACCGCACCCCGCAGGACGGGAGCGACGAGCCATGCGGCGACTGCGGCGGCACGCCGGACCCGATGACGCTCATGGCGTGTGTCCTCGCCCTGCTCGTCGCGGCGCTGGTGCTCTCGATCCGCCCCGCCTGGGTCTCCCGGGCGGTCCGCCCGGGGTCACCCCCGCCCTCCTCGGTCGCGGTGCCCGCGGAGCCGACCCCGCCCGATCTCACCATCCTCTCCATCAGTCGCACGTGACGGGCCTGCCCCCGCAGACCCCGGGCGCCGCGCGCCCTCGCCACGACCTGAGGAGAACACCATGAAGATCCGCACGCTCACCCTCGGGGCCGGCCTGCTGGCCGCCGCCCTGACGCTCGCCGGATGCACCGGCACCGGCACGACCGGCCACTCCGGCGGCCACTCGGCCTCGCCGGCGACCCCCGCGGCGTCCGCGGCGACGTTCGACGACGCCGACGTGGCGTTCGCGACCGGGATGATCGCCCACCACCAGCAGGCCGTCGACATGTCGGACCTGCTGCTGGCCAAGGACGGCGTCGACCCCGAGGTCGCCGCGCTCGCCGAGCGCATCAAGGCCGCGCAGGGACCCGAGATCGAGACCATGGAGCAGTGGCTCGCGTCGTGGGGTCACGACGCCGGGCACGGCGGCATGGACCACGGCGACGGCATGATGTCGGAGGATGACATGGCCGCGCTCGAGGAGGCGGCCGGCGCCGAGGCGTCGACCCTGTTCCTCGAGCAGATGATCGTGCACCACGAGGGCGCGATCGCGATGTCCGAGACGCAGCTGGCGGACGGCGAGAACCCGGATGCGCTCGCGCTCGCCGAGCGGATCATCGCCGACCAGACCGCCGAGATCGCCGAGATGCGGGGCATGCTCGACGCCCGCTGAGCCGTCGGTGGCCGCCTCCCCGGCGGCCACCGACGCCGCCCCCGTCCGTCCCGACCCGAAAGCCTCCCATGACTTCCGCCCCCGCCTTCGGGCGCGCCGCGCTCGCCATGATCGCGCTCACCTCCCTGCTGACCGCCTGCTCCCCCGCCGACGACCACGCGACCGCCCGCGCGCTCCAGCACATCCACGGCCTCGCCGTCGTCCCGCAGACCGGCGAGCTGGTCGTCGCCACCCACGGCGGCCTGTACCTGCTCGACCGCCTCGACAAGGACGCCGACCTGTCCGGCCCCATCGCCGGGAACGATTTCGACGCGATGGGCTTCACGATCGCGGGCGGCGCGTTCTACGCCTCGGGGCATCCGGGCGCGCACAGCCCCGATCACTTCGGAGCGGGCAATCTCGGGCTGATCCGCTCCGACGACCGCGGCGCCACCTGGCAGAACGTCGCGTTCCCGGGCGAGGCCGACTTCCACGACCTGTCCGTCAGCGACGTCGATCCCCGGCGCATCTACGTGAACGCCTTCGGCGTGCTCCATCGGTCCGACGATGCCGGCCGGACCTGGCGCGAGGGCATCGGCATCGACGCGTGGGACATCCTGGTCGCTCCCGGACTGCCCGACACCGTGTACGCCACAAGCTCGGGCGGGCTGCTCGTGAGCACCGACGCCGGAGCGACCTTCCGGCCGGTGCCGGGTGCGCCGAGGATGGGCCTCATCGCGGCCTTCGCCGACGGGCGCCTCGTGGGCACGGGGGTCGACGGGCGGATCGTCTATCAAGGCGCCGACGGCGAGTGGACGACCGGGCCCGAGTACCGCGGCACGAGCGGCGCCCTGACGACGACCCCCGACGACGGGATCGTCCTGGCGGATCAGCGCGGCGTGCTCCTGTCGACCGACCTGAGGAGCTGGGAGCGGCTGTTCGCACCGCCCGAGCACTGACGCTCAGGTCCGCGCGAGCAGCCGGGTGTCCTCCACGAACTCCGCGATGACCTCGGGCGAGACGGTCGCGCGGGTGGCGCGCAGCGCGTCGAGGTAGTCCTCGGTCGACTGCGCGGCGCCGTCGCCGCCCGCGAGCGCGCGCTCCAGGGCCTCCTGCGCCGCCTTGCGCGCCGCGAACTGGATGTCCGCGGGCGTGAGCCCCTCCGAGGCCCGCACCAGGGCCGCGATGTCGATGTCCTCCGCGGCCTCGGGGATGCTCCCGGCCCAGATCGCGGCGCGCGCCGCGTCGTCCGGGAGCCCGATCGGGATGACGTAGTCGAAACGGCCGTGACGCAGGAAGGCCGGGTCGAGCGCGCGGATGAAGTTGGTCGCGCAGATCAGCAGCCGGTCCGCCCGGTCGCGGAACTCCGGGATGATCTTGAGCAGCTCGTTCGTGACGCCCTGCAGCGGCGAGGGCGGGTCGCCCTGTCGGCGGGCCGCGATCTCCTCCACCTCGTCGATGAACACCACCGCGTGCTGCAGCTCGCCGATCCGCTCGAACGTCTCCCGCAGCCCGGCCGCGAGGCCGCCGGGCTCGGCCGCCAGCCGCGAGGGGAAGACCTCGACGAACGGCCACTCCAGCCGCGAGGCCACGGCCTTCGCGAACGTGGTCTTGCCGGTGCCGGGCGGGCCGAACAGCATCACGGCGCGGGGCGGCACGACGCCGTATCGGTCCGCGAGGTCCGGCTGGGCGAGCGGGATCACGAGGCGCCGCTCGAGCAGCGACTTCTCGAGCGTCATGCCCGCCACGGCCTCCCACAGCCCGCGCGAGAGCTGCCGGCCGCCGAGCTCGCGCAGCAGTGCCAGGTCGCGGCCCTGCACGGGGATGCGGCGCTCGGCGTAGCGCAGACTGGACTTCAGCTCGAAGCCCTGCGCGAGGAACGCGTCGAGGCCTGCGCCGGACTCCGGGATCAGCGCCGACATCTTGCCGAGGTCGTGCTGGGCGAGGCGCCGCTCGAGCGCGGACAGCAGCTGCGCGGCGACGCCGCCGCCGCGGTGCGCGGGATCCACGCCGACGTACACGACCCAGCCCTGCTCGTGCGCCGCGCGACCGACCGCGACGCCGATCACCTCGTCGCCGACGACGGCCGCGACGGCCTCGTCCTGGCGGAGGGACGCCAGCACCTCGGAGAGCCCGTACACGGGCTCGTACCCCTCGTTGAGGCCGATCTCCCAGAGACGGAGGAAGGCGTCGGTGTCGTCGTGGTGGAACTCGCGGATGTGCACGCGGGTCATGCGGATCACCCTTCGTCATTGAAGCGGGTCGTGGAGGACCGCCGACGCGACGGGGGTCGGCCCGACGCGGGGAACGGCCGCGACTCGGTGGGTGATCGAGTGCGTCGATGCTACCGGACGATCCGGCGCGGACCGACGCGCGAGAGGGGGAGTGTGGTGCCGGCTACCGGGTTCGAACCGATGACCCCCTGTTTACAAGACAGGTGCTCTACCAACTGAGCTAAGCCGGCGACTGTCCGCGAGGACCAGTCGAGCATACCGAGCGGGGCCGCGCCCCGGAGGGGTCACTCCCCCTCGGACTCGCCCTCGGGCTCCTCGGGCGCGGCGGTCTGGAGGTACGCCTCGCTGTCGACCGCGAGCAGGAACGCCGCGAACTCCTCGGGCTTGTCGAGCGAGCCGACGTAGGGCTCGCCGTTCACCAGGATCATGGGCGCACCCGTGAGCGTGACCCCGTCGGTGCCGGGCAGCGGCTCGTTGAGCGCGCGCTCGGTCGCCTCGCGGGCCCACGCGAAGTAGTCCTCGTCCTCGATGCAGGCGCGGACCGTCTTGGTGTCCTCGGCGCCGGTCGCGATCGCGCGGTCGGCGAGCTCCGAGTCGGCGTAGCCGTCGCTGTCGACCGCGGGCTGGTTGGTGAGCAGCTCGTGGTTGAAGGCGGGGAACGCCTCGGGCGCGTGCTCGAACACGCACGCGGCGGCGCCCGCCGCGCGCTGCGAGTACTTGGTGCCGTTGGACTTCGAGGTCAGCAGCGCGACCGGGTGGTACACCAGCTCGACGGCTCCCTGCTCGACCCACTGGGTCAGCTGCGCCTGGTTCACGCGCTGGAAGTCCCCCGCGCCCTGCGAGAGGTAGTCGACGTAGACGTGGATCGCGATCGGCTCGGCGCCCGGGGTCTCCTCGGGCGCCGGTGTCTCCGCGGGCTCCTCGGTCTGCTCGGCGTCGCGCTCGCCGGCCTGCAGCATCGCCTGGTCGACCACGACGCCGTCATGCACGAGACCCGTCGGGTTCTGAGTCGGGGCGGTCATCGTCGGAACGACCACGCTGGTCACCGCGAAGGCGATGGCCGCGACGGCGGCGACGACGGCCAGCACGATCGCCGACCGGCGCAGAACGCGGTTGCGCGACTGCCGCGCCTTGACCTGCTGCGCCTTCTCGCGGACGGCCTCACGACGGCCGCGAGAATCGTCCTCTCGCGGGTCCGCTGCGGGGCCGGATGCGGGCGTCTGGCCCGTCTCGTCGCTCGACATGCAACCTCTCGAAGGTGGATCAGGTCAGCCGCAGAGCGCGGCGACAACGCCCTCGATGCTAGTCAGGGCGGCTGGGAGAAACCCAGACGGGACGGCCATCCCGGGAGGCCCGCGGGTCGCGCGACACGCCCGGCGCACGGCACCGCGCCCGGGGCATGCCATACTGATCCAGACCCAACGGCGGGTCTGCGGCGGCTGCGGCCGTCGCATCCATCACTACGGATCGTCCGGCACGTACCTGCCGGTGAAGGAGAAGAAATGGCCTCGGTCACTTTCGACAACGCCACGCGCCTCTACCCGGGCGGCACGCGTCCCGCGGTCGACAAGCTGAACCTCGAGATCGGCGACGGCGAGTTCCTCGTCCTGGTCGGCCCCTCGGGCTGCGGCAAGTCCACCTCGCTGCGCATGCTCGCCGGCCTCGAGGAGGTCAACGACGGTGCCATCCGCATCGGCGACCGCGACGTCACGGACGTCCCGCCGAAGGACCGCGACATCGCGATGGTGTTCCAGAACTACGCGCTGTACCCGCACATGACCGTCGCCGAGAACATGGGCTTCGCGCTCAAGATCGCCGGCGTCAGCAAGGACGAGCGCGCCAAGCGCGTGCAGGAGGCGGCCAAGCTGCTCGACCTCGAGCCCTACCTGAACCGCAAGCCGAAGGCCCTCTCGGGTGGTCAGCGTCAGCGCGTCGCCATGGGCCGCGCGATCGTCCGCGAGCCGCAGGTGTTCCTCATGGACGAGCCGCTGTCGAACCTCGACGCCAAGCTCCGCGTCCAGACCCGCACGCAGATCGCGTCGCTCCAGCGCCGCCTCGGCGTCACCACGGTCTACGTCACGCACGACCAGACCGAGGCCCTCACGATGGGCGACCGCATCGCGGTGCTGAAGGACGGCATCCTGCAGCAGGTCGGCACGCCGCGCGACCTGTACGAGAAGCCCGCCAACGTCTTCGTCGCCGGCTTCATCGGCTCGCCCGCCATGAACCTGTTCCCGGCGGAGATCGCCGAGGGCGGCGTCCGCTTCGGCACCAAGGTCGTCGGCGTCCAGGCCGGCTCGCTGGCCAAGGCCCACGGCTCGGAGGTCACCATCGGCGTCCGCCCGGAGGACATCATCGTGTCGCCCGCCGACGGCCAGGGCCTCCAGGTCGTCGTCGACCTCGTCGAGGAGCTCGGCGCCGACGGCTACCTGTACGGCCACTCGGAGATCGAGGGCAAGCGCACCGACATCGTCGCGCGCGTCGACGGCCGCGTCCACCCGCACGCGGGCGAGACGGTCGTCCTGGCGCCGCGTCCGGACCACGTGCACGCGTTCGACCTCGAGACCGGCGAGCGCCTGACGCCCGCGGTCCACGCGGACTGACCCCTCGCGATCCCGGCGGCGCGGGCGGATCCTCGGATCCGTCCGCGCCGTCCCGCTTTCCCGCCCCCGTCCCCGTCCCCTGGAGAACCGTGTCGGAGTCCCTGCACATCACGGCGGCCGAGTTCGACCCGCAGCTGCTCACCCTGCCCTGGAGCACGCGCCTCGAGGACTGGCCCGCCAGCGCGATCGTCAAGCTGCCCAAGGGCATCTCGCGCCACGTGGTGCGGTTCAGCGAGCTGTCGGGGCATGTCGTGGCGGTCAAGGAGACCACCGCGGCCATGGCCCAGCGCGAGTACGAGATGCTCGGGAGCCTGCACCGGCTGGATGTGCCGTGCGTGCGCCGCGTCGCCGTCATCGCGGGCCGTGCGACCGAGGACGGCACTCCCCTGCCGGCCGCGCTCGTGACCGCGCACCTGCAGTTCTCGATGCCGTACCGCGCGCTCTTCACGCACGCGCTGCGCCCGGACACCGCGACGCGCCTGGTGGATGCGCTCGCGCTGCTGCTCGTGCGCCTGCACAACGTCGGCTTCTACTGGGGCGACGTGTCGCTGTCCAACACGCTGTTCCGGCGCGACGCGGGCGCGTTCGCGGCGTATCTCGTGGACGCCGAGACCGGCGAGCTGCACGAGAACGGGCTCACCGACGGCCAGCGGGAGCACGACCTGGACCTCGCCCGCACCAACATCGCGGGCGAGATCATGGACCTCGCCGCCAGCGGCCGCCTCGAAGGCGGCGTCGACCCCATCGCGGTCGCCGACGGCATCGTGTCGGCGTACCGCGCGCTGTGGCGGGCGCTGCACGAGCAGCAGACCTTCTCGGTGAGCGAGGCGTGGCGGATCACGGAGCGGGTGCGCCACCTCAACGAGCTGGGGTTCGACATCGACGAGATGGCCATCCAGACCACCGGCGACGGCACGCGCGTGTCCATTCAGCCGAAGGTCGTGGACGCCGGCCACCACACGCGGCGGCTCATCCGCCTCACGGGCCTCGACGTCGAGGAGAATCAGGCGCGCCGCCTGCTCAACGACCTTGACGAGTTCCGTGTGCGCTCCGGGCGCTCGGAGGACGAGGAGGAGCTCGCCGCGCACGAGTGGCTGACCGAGGCCTTCGAGCCGGTCGTGAGGGCCATCCCGTTCGAGCTGCGCGCCAAGCTGGAGCCCGCCGAGGTCTACCACCAGGTGCTCGAGCACCGGTGGTTCCTGGAGGAGAAGCGCGAGGCCTCCGTGCCCCTCGCGGAGGTCCTGACGAGCTACATCGGCGACGTGCTGCGCCACCGCCGCGACGAGGCCACGATCATGGGGCCGCTGACCGAGACGCTCACGGCGCCCACGGGGACCCTGTCGCCGGAACGCGACTGGCGCGACCTCGTCTGAGGCCGCGCCAGTGGCGAGGTCGGATCAGTAGCCGACCGTGAAGTTCGTGCGGCGGTGGCGCGGGTTCTCGATCTCGTCGACGACCGCGATCGCGAAGTCGTCGCCCGAGATGTAGGACTGGCCGTCCTCGCCCGTCACGAGCACCTCGCCGCCCGTGCGGTACGAGCCGGTGCGCTCGCCGGGCGCGAAGCCGCCGAAGCCCGCGGCCGGGTGCACGAAGAACCAGTCGAGGCCCTCGTCCGACGCCTTCAGGTCGTCGAGCACGCCGATCATCTCGAGCGCCTCGGGCTTGAACTCGTCGGGGAAGGACCCCGCATCGACCAGGCGGGGGCCGCCCTCGGCCACCAGGCTGCCGCCCGCGCCGCCGATCACGCCGAGGCGGGTGCCCTCCGGCAGAGCCTCCGCGAGCTGCGCGATGCCCCCGCGCACGCGCCCCTCCATGTCGCCGCGCGGCGCCACGGTCACGACGACCGCGTCCACGCCGACGAGCTCCGCGGCGAGGCTGGTGGCGTCGAGCAGCGAGCCCTCGAGGTAGGTCACCCCCGGGACGCGGGTGGACGGCACCTTGCGGGCGACCGAGACGACGGTGTGGCCGCGCTCCGCGGCCTCCTTCACGATGTGGCCGCCGGCGTAGCCGGTGCCTCCGATGACGGCGATGCGGGCCATGAGCTCCCTTTCCTCGGGGTGGATGTTCCGAGCACTGCAACCGGGTGGATGGATCCGTGATTCCCGGCCGCTCCGGAGACTACTCCTGCGCCGCCCGGACGGTGGCGATCTGGTAGAGCGCGACCGACGCGGCGATGCCGGCGTTGAGCGACTCGGTCGCCGACGAGATCGGGATCGAGACGATCTGGTCGCAGGTCTCGGTGACCAGGCGCGACAGTCCCTTGCCCTCGCTGCCCACCACCACGACGACCGGGCGGTCGGCGAGCGCGAGCTGCGGAAGCGACACGTCGCCGCCGCCGTCGAGCCCGAGCACGAACACGCCCTGCTTCTTGAAGTCCTTCAGCATGGACGTGAGGTTCGTCGCCATCGCGACCGGGATGCGGGCGGCCGCGCCGGCGCTGGTCTTCCAGGCGCCGGAGTTCATGCCCGCCGAGCGGCGCTGCGGGATGATCACGCCCTGGCCGCCGAACGCGGCGGTCGAGCGGACGATCGCGCCGAGGTTGCGCGAGTCGGTGACGCCGTCCAGCGCCACGAGCAGCGGCGTCCGACCGCTCTCGATGATCTCCTCGAGCAGATCCTGCGGGTGCGCGTACTCGTACGGGGGCACCTTGAGCGCGACGCCCTGGTGCACGCCGTCGAAGCCCGCCATGCGGTCGAGCTCGGGGCGCGTCACCTCGAGCATCGGGATCTCGCGGTTCTTGGCGATCGCGAGCATCTCCTTGACGCGGTCGTCCATCTCCACGCGCTGGGCGATGTAGAAGGCCGTCGCGGGGATCTTGGCACGCAGCGCCTCGAGCACCGAGTTGCGGCCGGTGACGAACTCGATGTCGCTGTCCCCCTTGGCGCGCGGCGCGCGCGTGGGCTTCTGCGTCTGGCCGCGCTTCGCGGCGAGACGCTCCGCGGCCTGCTTGCGCTTGTGGGCCACGTGATAGACGCGGTCCTCGGCCTTCGGGGTGGGCCCCTTGCCCTCGAGCGCCTTGCGGCTGTGACCGCCGGTGCCCTTGACGGGGCCCTTCTTCTTCCCGCGGCTTGCGCCGGGGCGGCCAGGCTTAACCATTGATACTCCAGACTGTTCCGTCAGTTGTGTCTTCGAGGGCGACGCCCGCGGCCGCGAACAGGTCGCGGATGCGGTCGGCGCTCGCCCAGTCCTTGGATGCGCGGGCCTCGGCGCGCTGCGAGATCAGCGCGTCGACGAGCGCCGCGAGCGCGGCGTCCGACCGCGACGCGCCCTGCTCCGCCGCGACCGCGTCGAGGCCGAGCACGCGGACCATGGCGGCCACGCCGTCATAGGCGGCGCGCAGGGCGTCGCGGTCGCCCGCGTCGAGGGCCGTGTTCCCGGCCCGCACGACGTCGTGCACCACGGCGAGCGCCTGGGGGATCCCGAGGTCGTCGTCCATGGCGGCGCCGAACGCCTCGGGGACGTCGGCGGCGGCATCCGGGTCTCCCAGCGTGCGCGCGGCGCGCTCGAGGAAGCCCGTGATGCGCTCGAGGGCCGAGGCGGCCTCGTCGAGCGCGCGATCCGAGATGTCGAGGTTCGAGCGGTAGTGGGCGGCGGCCAGCGCGTAGCGGATGACGGGCGCGGGACGCCGCTCGAGCAGGTCGGCCGCGAGCGTGAAGTTGCCGAGCGACTTCGACATCTTCTGGCCCTCGACCGTGACGAGCCCGTTGTGCACCCAGAAGCGCGCGAACGCGTCGCCCGCGGCGGTCGACTGGGCGATCTCGTTCTCGTGGTGCGGGAAGCGCAGGTCGAGGCCGCCGCCGTGGATGTCGAACTCGGGTCCGAGGTACCGGCGGGACATCGCGGAGCACTCGATGTGCCAGCCGGGGCGGCCCGGGCCCCACGGGGAGTCCCACGTGGCATCCGCGGGCTCGTCGGGCTTGGCGCCCTTCCACAGGGCGAAGTCACGCGGGTCGCGCTTGCCGCGCGGATCCGCGTCGGCGGCCGGCTCCATGGCGTCGAGCGACTGGCGCGTGAGCGAGCCGTACTCCGGCCACGAGCGCACGTCGAAGTACACGTCGCCCGCCGAGGCGTACGCGTGTCCGCGCTCGATCAGTCGCGCGATGATCTCCTGCATCTGCGGGATGGACGCGGTCGCGCGCGGCTCGTACGTGGGAGGGAGGATGCCGATCGCGGCATATGCCGCGGAGAACTCCTGCTCGACGCGGTACGCCAGGGCCCACCAGGGCTCGTCGGGCGTCGCGTTGTCGAGGACCTTGTCGTCGATGTCGGTGACGTTGCGGACGAGCGTGACGCGGCCGAAGCGGTGCGCGAGCCAGCGCCGCAGCAGATCGAACGCGAGCGCTCCGCGGAGGTGACCGACGTGCGGGCCCGACTGCACGGTGGGGCCGCACACGTACATCGTCACGTTCCCGGGGATGAGCGGGACGAAGTCGCGCAGGGCCTGGGCGCGGGAGTCGTAGATGCGGACGGTCACGCGTCAAGCCTAGGACGTGCGGGATGGGAAACCCCCGGTGTCGCGGCGACCTCGTGGCGCGGGGAGCGGTCTCACATGGGACAGAATCGAGAGCGTGCCCTCCCCCGCATCCGGACCCGCCGTGATCGCCGTGCTCGTGGCGGCCCTGCTGTTCGGCACCACGGGCACCGCGCAGGCCCTCGGCCCGGACGACACCACCCCCTTCTCGGTCGGGGTGATGCGCCTCCTGATCGGCGGCACGGCGCTCGCGCTCGTCACCGCGATCGCGGCGCGACGCCGCCGTGCGCGCCGGCCGGATGCGCCCCGTCCCCGGCTGACCCCGGGGGCCGTGGCGCTCATGGCCGCCACCGCCGTGTCGCTGTTCGTGTACCAGCCGCTGTTCTTCCTTGGCACGTCACTCAACGGCGTCGCCGTCAGCACGGTCATCGCCCTGGGATCGGCACCCGTCCTCGCGGGCCTGCTCGAGTGGGCGCTGACCCGCAAGGCGCCGGGCCTGCTGTGGGGCTCCGCCACGGCGCTGTCGACGCTCGGCGTCGCCCTCCTCGGCTTCGGGGGCAGCGCGGGGGGCTCCGCGGACGCGGTCGGCATCGCCGCGGCGCTCGGGGCGGGCGCGTCGTTCGCCGTGATCGCCGTCGCGCAGCGCCGGCTGCTCGACGCCGGATGGCATCCGCTCACGGTGGTCGGAGGGATGGGCGGCGGCTCCGCCGCGATCGCGCTGGTCGCGCTGCCGTTCACGGATGTCGCCTGGCTGACGGATCCCGCCGGCGCGGGCATGGCGCTGTGGCTCGGCCTCGCCACCATCGCGGCGGCCTACGCCCTGTTCACGTCGGGCCTGGGCGGGCTGAAGGCGGCGACCGCCGCGACGCTCACCCTGGCCGAGCCGCTGACCGCGAGCATCCTGGGCGTCGTGGTGCTTGCCGAACGCCTCGCCCCGCTCTCGGTGCTCGGACTGGTGGTGCTGGGCGCCGGGCTGGCGCTGCTGGCGTGGGGCTCGCGCGCACCGCGCGATCCCGAGCCGTTCGCGGTGGAGGGCTGATGTCCGCCGGCATCGAGATCCGGATCGACGACCTGTCGGGCGAGCCGACGCGCGCGCTGATCGCGCACCACCACGCGCAGATGCACGCCAACACGCCGGCCGAGAGCGTCCACGCCCTGGATCTCGATGCCCTGTGCTCCCCGGACGTCACGGTCTGGAGCGCGTGGATCGACGAGCGGATCGCCGGCATCGCCGCCCTCAAGCGCCTGCGGGACGCGCACGGCGCGCCGTCGGACCGCGGCGAGCTCAAGTCGTTCCGCACGGCCGACGCGTTCCTCGGACGCGGCGTGGCCCGGGCGCTCCTGCGCCACATCGTGGCGGAGGCGCGCGCCGGCGGCCTGTCCTCGCTGTGGCTCGAGACCGGCAGCGACGACGGGTTCATCCCCGCGCGCCGCCTGTACGCGGCGGAGGGCTTCGTGGAGTGCGGTCCGTTCGACGGCTACGCCGAGGACCCGCTGTCCACATTCATGACGCGCACGCTCTGACGCGCGACTCGTCCGGACGGGCCGCTCAGGCGGGGACGCGCGTGGAGTCGCGCACGCGCAGCTCCGGCACGAGCGCCACATGCTGCACGCCGCCCGCCTCCGAGCCGCGCGCGACCCGGTTCGCCAGAAGCGCGAACGCCCGGCGTCCGACCTGCTCCTTCTGCGGGGCCACGGCCGTGAGCGCCGGCTGGGCCAGCTCCGCGCTGATGTCGTCGTAGCAGACCACCGACAGCCGGTCGGGGACGCGGCGCCCGAAGGCCTCGAGGCGCCCGAGCAGCCGCATCGCGAGCTGGTCGTTGAGGATCAGGAGGCCGGTGGCGCCGCGCTCGATCAGCGACGCGACCTCGGCGTCGAGGGCGGACAGGTCGGCGAGGTTCTCGTACGCCTCCCCCACCGACTCCACGCCGCAGTGCGCGATCGCGTCGCGGTAGCCGTCGGCGACGAGGGGCGTGTTCGGGCCCTTCACCGCGACCAGCGCGATCCGCGTGTGCCCGAGCTCGACCAGGTGGCGCACCGCGTTCGCGGCCCCGACGCCGTGCGCGGAGCACACTCCGTCGAACTGCGACGCGCGGCCGCCCGGGCGGACCGGGCGCTCGACCAGCACGATCGGAAGCGGGATGGACTCGAGCCACTCCTGCGTCTCGTCGCTGAGCTCGCCCGTGTCGAAGTCGGGGGTCGGGGCGATCATCAGACCGTCCGCGCCGCGCGCGACCAGCCCCTCGACCAGTCGGCGCTCGACGCGCAGGTCGTACGCCGAGACACCGAGCGTCAGGCGCGTGCCGGCCTCGGCGGCCGCGGCCCGGATCCCGTCGATGACCGCGCCGAAGTAGTACTCGGCGTGCGGCATCACGAGACCGTACGTGCCGCCGGGGCGGCGATCCGCCGCACGCTGCTCCACGCGCGAGACGCCGCCGTGCGAGCGGCGCGCGCGCCCCTCGGACGCAGTTCGCCGGCTCGACCTGGTCGGTGCCGCTCGACATGGGCGTGCTGTCCTTCTTCTGCCGCGCCGACCTGTTCGAGCAGTACGGCGTCGAGGTCCCCACCACGTGGGACGAGTACGTCGCCGCCGCGGAGGCCGTCAAGGCCGCCGACCCGAACGTCCGCATCGGCGCGACCACGCTGGGCGACCCGGCCCTGTACGCCGCGCTTGCGTGGCAGCACGGCGCCACCTGGGCCTCGGTCGAGGGCGACGCTTGGAAGATCGACATCGACAGCGCCGAGACCGCCGAGAGAAGCACACCGAGCGCGACGCCGCCGATGCCGCGCAGGTGCTCCGCGAACGCGCTGCGGATCACGGGCGTCGCCGACCGCATCGCGGTGTACGCCGACGGGCGCCTGGTCGGCGCGGGCGCCGGCACCGAGCTCTCCGTGGACCTGCCCGAGATCCCGGCCGGCTCCGCCGTGCGCATCGATCTGGTCGTGGACTCGCTCGGCCGCGTCAACTACGGACCGATGGTCGGCGAGCGCAAGGGCATCACCGGCCAGGTCATGCACGAGCGCCAGCTGGTTCACGGCTTCACGAGCCGGACCGCGCGCCTGGACGACCTGCACGCACTCGCGCCATGGGAGGACGAGGACACCGCCGCGCTCGACGCGGTCGCGCCGCTCGCGTTCAGGCTCCTTCGCCGCGCAGCGCCGCGGCGACGCGCGCCTCGCGATCGACGGCGTCGACCGGGGCGTCACGTTCGTGAACGGCTTCTGCCTGGGGCGGTTCGACATCGCCGGACCGCAGACGAGCCTGTACGTGCCGTGGCCCATCGTGGCCGAGGGCGACAACGCCGTCACGGTGTCGTTCGAGCCGCGCTCGGCCGAGGCGCCCGCCCCCGCGGCGCGCCTGGTGCAGGGCACGGGCTTCGAGCCGCGCGCCTGACGCGCTCACGCGAGAGGGGCGTCGGACCATCCGGTCCGGCGCCCGTCTCGCGTTCCCGGGTTCGGTGTCAGGCGGGCTGGATGAGCGCCACCGCGAAGGCCTGCACGCCCTCCCCCGCGCCCGTGAAGCCGAGCCCGTCGGTCGTCGTCGCCGAGAGCGAGACGGGGGCGCCTCCGAGAGCAGCCGACAGCGCCGCCTCGGCCTCCGCGCGCCGCGGCGCCAGCTTGGGTCGGTTCGACTGGATCTGGACGGCCACGTTGGCGATGGACCATCCGGCCTCCCCCAGCAGCGCGCGGGTGCGGGCGAGGAACGCGTCGGCGTGGGCGCCCGCGAACTCGGGGCGGGACGTGCCGAAGTGCGTGCCGATGTCGCCCAGCCCGGCGGCCGACAGCAGCGCGTCGACGATCGCGTGCGCGACGGCGTCGCCGTCCGAGTGGCCCGACAGCGCCGGCTCCCCCGGCCACTCGAGGCCGGCGAGCCACAGCGCACCCTCGCCTCCGAACGCGTGGACGTCCGTGCCGACGCCGACGCGCGGGCCGGAGGGACGCGGGCCCAGCCCGGTCTCGACGGGTGCGACGGGCGCGGCGATCGCGCGGGCGCGGTCGAGATCCGCGGGGGTCGTGATCTTGAACCCGTGCGCGTCGCCGTCGACGATCGCGACGCGATGCCCCGCCGCGGCTACCAGCGCCGCGTCGTCCGTGTACTCCTGCGAGGCCACCGCATAGGCGGTCTCGAGCACGTCGCGCCGGAAGCCCTGCGGGGTCTGGGCGGCCGCCAGCTGCGCCCGGTCGACGGCCTCGACGATGCGGTCGCCGTCCACGCGCTTGATCGTGTCGACCACCGGCAGCGCCGGCACCACGCCCCATCCGGTGCGGTCGACCGCGTCGATCACGCGCGCGAACACCTCGGGGGGCGTCAGGGCCCGCGCGGCGTCGTGGATCAGCACGACCTCGACAGACGGCCACAGCGCGTGCAGACCGGCCGCCACGGAGGCCTGGCGGGTCGTGCCGCCCGTGACGACAGACACCAGCTCGGACCGGTCGCCTGCGGCCTCGCGGGCGTCGGTGAGCGCCTCGCCCTCGCGCCCCGCGGGCGCGACCACGACGACCTGGGCCGCCGGTGCGGCGAACACGCACCGCAGCGCGTGGCGCAGGATGGTGTGCTCGTCGAGGCCGACGAACGCCTTGGGGACGTCCAGCCCGAGGCGGGTGCCGGAGCCGCCGGCGACGACGACGACCGCGATCCGCGGCGTGGGAGTGAGAGTCACGCTCCAACGCTAACGGGCGCCGCCTCCCGAGGGGAGCGGCGCCCGTTGAGCGTGTGGGATTACGAGGCGAGGACTTCGTCGAGAACCGACGCGGCCTTCTCCTCATCGGTCTTCTCCGCGAGCGCGAGCTCGGAGATCAGGATCTGACGGGCCTTCGCGAGCATGCGCTTCTCGCCCGCCGACAGACCGCGGTCCTGGTCGCGGCGCCACAGGTCGCGCACGACCTCGCTGACCTTGATCACGTCACCCGAGGCGAGCTTCTCCAGATTCGCCTTGTAGCGGCGCGACCAGTTGGTCGGCTCCTCGGTGAAGGGGGCGCGCAGGACCTCGAAGACCTTGTCGAGCCCGTCCTGGCCGATGACGTCGCGAACGCCGACCAGGTCGACGTTCTCCGCAGGCACCTCGATCACGAGATCGCCCTGGGTGACGTTCAGCTTGAGGTAGACCTTCTCCTCGCCCTTGATGACGCGGGTCTTGACTTCGGTGATCGTGGCCGCACCGTGGTGGGGGTAGACGACCGTCTCGCCAACCTCGAAAAGCATAGAATTGTGTCCTTTCGGCGACTTCAAGGATACCACAGTCGGCCATGCACTAAGGTTCGCCGACCCTTATCGGCCGCAGCGACACGCCGTTTCCCGCCAGTCCGCCGCGCCTCCTCCGCCGCCGGGGACCCGGGCATCGGGCGCACGCGCGCGACCCCCTAGAATGGCACGCAGGGCCCGCAGCTCGGCGGGGTCCGCTCGACCTGGAGGTTCCGTGAACTCCCGCATCCTCGCGTCCCTCGCCCTCGGCGTCATCGCACTGGGCACCACCGGCTGCGCATCGATGACGCATCAGGCCACGACGATCGTGTACTCGGCCTCGGACGGCGTGAACGTCGAGGAGCGCGAGGGCGCCGCGATCGAGGTCCGCAACGCGGTCATCGTCGCCGACGACCACGGCACGGACGGCAATCTCGTCGCCGCGCTGGTGAACACGACCGACACGTCCGCGACGCTCAACATCGAGTTCGACGGCGGCACCGCGACGGTCCGCGTCCCTGCTGGCGAGGTCGTCAGCCTCGGCGCCGGCACCGAGGAGCCCCTGCTGCTCGAGGGCATCGACACCAAGCCGGGCGCCACGCTCCCCGTGTACTTCCAGTCGGGCGACGCCGAGGGCGTCCTGACCGAGGTGCCCGTCCTCGACGGCTGCCTCGAGCACTTCGCCGACCTCGTGCCGGGCGGCGATCACAGCGATTGCTCGCACCTCGAGCACGCCGAGGGCGAAGAGGGCGGCCACTGACCGCCGCTCCCCCGGACATGCGGAAAGGCCGCGAGGATCTCGGATCCTCGCGGCCTTTCCCGTTCCCTCATCCCTCGAAGCGGTAGCCGAGGCCGCGGACCGTGACGAGCATGACGGGCTCGCTCGGCACCTGCTCGATGCGCGAGCGGATCCGCTTGATGTGCACGTCGAGCGTCTTGGTGTCGCCGAAGTAGTCGCTGCCCCACACCCGGTCGATCAGCTGGCCGCGCGTGAGCACCCGGCCGGCGTTGCGCATCAGCACCTCGAGCAGCTCGAACTCCTTGAGCGGCATGTTGATCTGCTGGCCGTCGACGGCGACCGTGTGGCGGTCGACGTCGAGCGTGACCCGCCCGCCCTCCAGGACGCGCTCGTCCAGCTCGGCCTCCGCGTCGGCCGTGCGGCGCAGGACCGCCCGCATGCGCGCCAGCAGCTCGCGGGCCGAGTAGGGCTTGGTGACGTAGTCGTCCGCACCCAGCTCCAGGCCCACGACGATGTCGACCTCGGAGTCCTTCGCCGTGAGCATGATGATCGGCACGTTGGAGGTGGTCCGCACCTGGCGGCACACCTCCGTGCCGGGCATGCCGGGCAGCATCAGGTCGAGCAGCAGAAGATCGGCGCCGCGCTCGCGGTACGCGGCGAGCGCTGCCGGACCGTCCTCCGCGGTCTCGACCTCGTAGCCCTCGCGACGGAGCAGGTAGGCGAGGGGTTCGGCGAGGTCGGGCTCGTCCTCGACCAGGAGCACACGCGCCATCAGCGGCCTTTCTTCGCGACGGCGCCGACGACGGGGGTCGCGGGCTTCCGCCTTCTGTTCTTGTCGGGTGATTCGATGACCGGCGCCTCGCTGAGCGGGAGGCGCACGGTGAAGGTGGATCCGCGGCCGGGCTGCGACCAGAGGCGGACCTCGCCGCCGTGCCGCGACACGGCGTGCTTGACGATCGACAGCCCCAGGCCCGAGCCGCCGGTGCGGCGCGAGCGGGCTTGGTCGGCCCGGTAGAAGCGCTCGAACACGCGGTGCTGGTCGGCCTCCGCGATGCCGATGCCCTGGTCGGTGACGGCGATCTCGACCACGTCGCCCACCGCGCGCACCCCCACGCCCACGCGGGATCCGCCGGGCGAGTACGCGATCGCGTTGGCGATGAGGTTGCCGATCGCCTCCTTCAGGATCTGCGCGTCGCCGCGGACGTAGAGGCCCCGGTCGCCGCCCCGCACGAGCTCGACGTCCGCCGATCCGGCCTGCACGACGTGGGCCTCGACCGCGGCGGTCACGACCTCGTCGATCGCGACGTCGCCGACCTCGGTCAGCTCGTCGGCGGCCTGCAGGCGCGAGAGGTTCATGATGCGCCCCGTCAGCCGGCCGAGGCGGTCCGCCTCGGCCGAGAGGCGCGCCGTGAACGACCGCACCTGGGCGGCGTCGTCCGCGGCCAGCTCGATCGCCTCGGCGAGCAGCGAGATGGCGCCCACGGGCGTCTTGAGCTCGTGGCTCGTGTTGGCGATGAAGTCGTGACGCATCTGCTCGAGCCGCTCCTGCTCGGACAGGTCGCGCACGATCAGGAGCGTGTGGCGCTCGCCGATCCGGCTCGCGCGGGCCGACACGAGCCGCGTGTCCGAGGCCAGCCGGCCCCTGGTGAGGCGCAGGTTCTCGGTCTGCGTGCCGCCGGAGCGCGCGGACTTCACGAGCTCGCGCAGGCCGGGGTTCTCGAGCGGGGCGCCCGGCTCGATCCCCAGCCACGGCGCCGACGGCGACGTGGCGACGACCTGCCCCGACGCGTCGACGACCGCTGCGGCGTCGTCCATGGCGTCCAGCACGGACGTGACGCCCTCGGGCATCCTGCCGTCCGCGAGCCGTGCCGCACGCTCGCGCGCGCGCAGGGCCGCGAAGACGATGAGGCACGCCCCTGCGCCGATGACCGCCCCCGAGATCAGGGCGAGCAGCGCGAGCTGCGTCGTGTCCATGCCTCAAGAGTAAAGTCATGGCGAACACCGTTCCGGACGGATCCCGCTCACGATGCGGGCCATCGCCGGACTGTTCACCGTTGCGGCACCGGTCGTTCACCTACGCTGAGGACAATCTCATCAAAGCGTGCTCAGCCGCGGCCCCCGCGTGCCGCCGCCTCGCGACACACGAAAGGTCCCCGATGCGCGAAGTCTTCCATCAGTCACTCGAGGACGTGCAGGCGCGCCTCGTCGAGATCGCGGAGCTGGTCACGATCGCGATCGACAAGGCCACCCGCTCGTTCGCCACCAGCGACGTCTCCCTCGCCGAGGAGGTCATCGCCGACGACCGCCTGATCGACGAGCTGGCCCTGGCCCTCGACGAGCACGCGATCGAGATCCTCGCGATGCAGCAGCCGGTCGCCCGCGACCTGCGCATCGTCGTCACCGCGCTGCGCGTCAGCGCGTCACTCGAGCGCATGGGCGACCTCGCCGAGCACATCGCCCAGCTGGCGCGCACGCGCTACCCCGAGCGCGCCATCCCCAAGGGCTTCAAGGGCACCTTCACGCGCATGGGCGAGCTCGACGTGCAGATCGCCCGCACGCTCACGGAGCTGCTTCGCACGTTCGACCTGACGCTCGCGGACCAGATCCGCAACAGCGACGACGACGTGGACGAGCTGCACGCGAGCGTGTTCGAGAAGGTGCTCAGCGACACGTGGCAGGGCGAGGCCGGCGCGACCGTCGACGCGACCCTCGCGAGCCGCTACCACGAGCGCTTCGCCGACCACGCGGTCTCGATCGCCAAGAAGGTCATCTACCTCAGCACGGGCGACTGGAGCGGCGCGGAGCACCCCGCGCACCCCGCCGCCTGAGCGGCCCCCGAACGCGGAAGCCCCGCCCGGATCATCCGGGCGGGGCTTCTTGTCTCCGTGCGCGCGTCAGGCCTTCTTGCCCTGCGACGCCACGGCGGCGGCGCCCGCGGCGGCGGCCTCGGGGTCGAGGTAGCGGCTCGGGCCGGTCGGCTTCATGTCGTCGTCGAGCTCGTACACGAGCGGGATGCCGGTCGGGATGTTGAGGGCCGCGATGTCGTCGTCGCTGATGCCGTCGAGGTGCTTCACGAGGCCGCGCAGCGAGTTGCCGTGGGCGACGACGATGACCGTCTTGCCGGCCTGGAGGTCGGGGACGATCTCGTTCTCCCAGTAGGGCAGCATCCGGTCGATCACGATCTTGAGCGACTCGGTGCCGGGGATCTCGCCGTCGATGCCGACGTAGCGGGGGTCGTTCGTCTGGGCGTACTCGTCCTCCGGGTCGATCACGGGCGGCGGCACGTCGAACGAGCGGCGCCACTCCATGAACTTCTCCTCGCCGAACTGCTCGAGAGTCTGGGCCTTGTCCTTGCCCTGCAGCGCGCCGTAGTGGCGCTCGTTGAGGCGCCACGAGCGCTTCACCGGGATCCACAGCCGGTCGGCGTGGTCGAGCGCGATGTTCGCGGTCTGGATAGCGCGGCTGAGCACGGACGTGTGCACCACGTCGGGGAGCAAGCCCTGCTCCTTGAGCAGCTCGCCGCCGCGCTTGGCCTCGGCCTGGCCGAGTTCGGTCAGCCGGACGTCGACCCATCCGGTGAAGAGGTTGAGCTCGTTCCACTCGCTCTGGCCGTGTCGCAGCAGGATCAGGGTATGTGCCATGCGCCCCATGCTATCGGCGGCAGAATCGATGCATGACCCCGCGCCCGCCCGCCGCCCCCGAGGGACGCCCGACGCGCGGCACGACGGGCACCAACCGGCTGCGTCGCGTGGACCGCTGGATCGCTCACCTGGCGGAGTTCCGCCGCGCGCCCGACCCGCTCGTGGTCGACCTCGGCTACGGCGCGAACGGCGTGACGACCCTCGAGCTCGAGGCGCGGCTGCGTCGCGTGCGGGGCGACGTCGACGTGCACGGCCTGGAGATCGACCCCGAGCGCGTGGCGCGCGCCTCGGAGCAGCTCGAGGCGACGCGGCGGGGCGCGACCGTCTTCTCGCCGGATGCGCGGGTGTCGTTCGCGCGCGGCGGCTTCGAGGTGCCCCTGCCGGACGGCCGCCGTCCGGCGGTGATCCGCGCCTTCAACGTGCTGCGGCAGTACGAGGAGCGGGACGTGCCGGGGGCGTGGGAGCGGATGACCGCGCGCCTCGCGCCGGGCGGCGTGCTCGTCGAGGGGACCTGCGACGAGATCGGCCGACTGTGCAGCTGGATCGACGTGGACGCGGGGGGCGCCCCCGTGCGCTTCACGATCTCGCTCCGGCTCGCGGAGCTCGAGCGCCCCGGGGTCGTCGCCGAGCGCCTGCCGAAGGCCCTCATCCACCGCAACGTGCCGGGCGAGCGCATCCACGACCTGCTCGTCGCGCTGGACCGCGAGTGGGAGCGCGCCGCCGCGCTCGCGCCGTTCGGCCCCACACAGCGCTGGATGGCCGCCGTGGCCGCGCTGCGCGCCTCCGGCGTCCCGGTCCTCGGCGGGCGCTCGCGCTGGCGCCTGGGCGAGCTCACCGTCCCGTGGGACGTGGTGCGCCCGGGCTGACCCTGTGCCCAGTCGAGGGGGCGCGGGGATCAGATGCGCGGGATGGCGGCGCGGGCCTCGCCGGGCGGCAGGCCCGTCGCGACGAGGAGGTCGACGACGAGGGGACGCATCGCCGAGACCAGCGCCTGCTCGCCGAGACCGGCCCCCGGAAGCATCGCGGCGGGGTCCAGGCGACGGGCGATCGACAGGAGCGCCTCGCGGGCGATGGGCTCCTGCGAGATGTCGTCGATCGAGGCCGCCACGAGCGTCGCCGCCCGCGCCACCTCCCCCATCGCCTCGGCCGGCACCGGCAGCGGGCGGCCGTCGTCCGTGACGTACACGATGCGGCGGCCGACCACCCGCAGGTTACGCATCGCGAGATCCATGGCCTGCAGGATGCGAGCGTGCCGCTCCAGCTCGGCGCGCCGGCCGCGCAGGAACGGCGAGATGCGGGAGATCGCGCGGCCCGACTCCAGCGACGTCCGCCACGCGTCCAGCGGAGCCTGGAGCGCACGGGCCTTCTCGAGGCCCCGCTCGGCCCGCAGCCGGTCGCCGCGGCGCAGCGCCGACACGAGCCGCGCGGCGGCGGCGTCGAAGCCCGCGAAGAAGGCGCGCGCGTCGCGCAGCACGGCCGTCACGGGATTGCGCGGAAGCAGCGCCGTCACGGCGATCGCCATGACGCCGCCGAAGGCCCCGTCGGCCAGCCGCGCGAACGGCACGGGACCGAGCGGCAGGATCATCGCGATCGCCGCCTGGATGGCCGCCGCGATGGCGAACTGGGGCGAGGCGGACAGGAAGCGCGCGACGAGCATCGTGACGGCGAGCGTCACGGCCAGCTGCCACCAGCCGGACCCGACCACGAGGCGCAGCGCCTCGGAGATCAGGATGCCCGTCAGCATGCCGATCACGGTCTCGAGCACGCGCCCGGGCCGCGCGTCGCGCGCGAGCCCGAGGCTCGAGATCGACACGGTGGCCGCCAGCATGGGCGCCTCGTGGCCGAGCACCAGATGCGCGAGCAGGAACGCGGCGGTCGCCGCGAGCACGATCTGCGCGATCGCGATCCACGACTCCCGCAGCCGGGCCAGGCCGGGCTTCGGGGAGAACCGGCTGCGCCAGGTGACCGGGATGGCCTGCGTGATCGGCTGCGAGTCGGACATCCGGTGCGGCGTCTTACTCGGCGGGAGCGGGCTTCGCGGGATCCTGCGCGAGCGGGCGCCGCGACAGCCGGGTCAGGCGGGGCACGGCGGCCGTCGCGCCGGCGTCGGCCGGCACGATGACCTCCTGCGCGGCGGCGATGCGCGCGCCGTCCGAGCGGATCTCGAGCACGGCGTCGCCCGGAACGCGACGCGCCAGCACGGCCAGCGCGACGGGCCCCAGCTCGTGGTGCAGGGCGCTGCTGGTCACGTGGCCCACCTCGGAGGGCTCGCCCTCGCCGCCCGCCATCAGCACGGCGGTGCCGGGCTCGGGCAGCACGCTGTCGCTCCCGTCGAGGTGCAGCAGCGTGAGCCGGCGCGGCGGGTGGCCGAGGTTGTGCACCTTGGCGACGGTCTCCTGCCCGCGGTAGCAGCCCTTGTTCAGGTGCACCGCGCTGCGCAGCCAGTCGAACTCGTGCGGGATCGCGCGCTCGTCCACCTCGCGGCTCCAGCGCGGGCGCCACGCCTCGATCCGGAGGGCCTCTGCGGCCAGCAGCCCCGCGAGCTCCGCGTCGGCGAGCTGCGGGAGCGCGGTGCGCTCCACGATCGCCTCGATCCAGACGTATCCGGCCGCGGGATGGGAGGCGGGGGCGGCGTACTGCCATCCGCCCGCGGCGACCTCGCGCCAGGGGTCGCCCCACACCAGCGGGAGCTCGTGCGGGCGGTGCGCCACGAGCGCGACGCGCTTCTCGGCGTCGCCGAGCTCCATGAAGCCGAGTACCGCGAGGTCGTCGCGCAACCGCACCTCGACCTGCGCGCCGAAGCGCATCATCGTGAGCCACCGGGCGAGACCCGCGGCGTCGCCGGCGTCGGCGATCAGCCAGGTCGAGGCGCCGTCGTCCAGCACGCCCGCGGCGTGCTCGACGCGCCCCTGCGGGTCGAGCACGAGCAGCTCGGTGCTGTGCCCGGGCGCCAGGCCCGCGAGCGCCTGCGACGTGATCGAGTCGAGCCACGTCAGCCGTTCCGGGCCGGAGACCTCGATGACCGCGCGGTCGTCGCGCGGGACGATCGCGTCGCCCGAGGCCAGGCGGCGCTGCTCGCGCATCGGGTCGCCGAAGTGGGCGATGCCGTCGTCCGAGAGGACGGCGCCGGCACGGTCCGCGAAGAACGGCCGCTCGGTCATCACGAGACCTTCGCGAGGCGGGCCGACGCGTGCGAGCCGAGCTCGCGGCCGAGCGCCGCGATGTCCCAGGCCCACAGCAGGTGCCCCTCGACGAGGCCGTACATGCGGGTCGCGGCCGCGTAGTGCCGGGCGCTCGCCGTGCGGACGACCGCGTCGGTCGCGAGGTCGATGCGCGGGCCGCGGACCTGGCCGAGGTAGAGCTCGCTCACGCCGTCGGAGTGGACGAGCGACACCTCCAGGTCGAAGCCGCCCTCGGCATTGCGGAGCAGCTCGACGTCCTCGGCCGTGCGCGGCACGCCGGTCTCGAGCGGCGGCAGCAGCCCCGGACCGGGCTCGGCGCCGGTCGACGGACGCGCCACGCGCCAGAACCCGACCTCGGAGTTCAGCGCGCGCGAGGGCGTGCCGTCGGAGGCGGCGAGGAACGCCGTGGCGGAGTAGTTCAGGTAGGGACCGCCGTCATGGCTGAAGCTCACGCGATGCGAGAACTCGCCCTCGTAGTGGACGTCGCCGAGGTCGTAGTCGATGACACCGGTGCCCTCCCACACGCCGATGAGCCACGAGAGCGGCGCCAGGTCGGCGGGGAGGTCGGTCGGCAGCTCGATCATGCCGCCGTCCCTCAGCGCTGGCCGCGGAAGAGGTTCCAGACCACGGTGCCGGAGATGAAGGCGATCGCCAGGCTGGCGAGGCCCAGCAGCCCGACGAAGAAGAGTTCGAGCGCGACGAGATCCATGCCCAGAAGTCTAGACCCGGCCTGGCGCGCCGGCCGCGCCGGCTCCTTCGACGTCGAGCGAGCTACAGCGAGCTGCCGAGCGCGACGAGCGTGAAGATCAGGGCGAGGAAGCCCAGGATGCCGAGCGCTCCGATGACCGAGACGCCGACCCGGAAGATGAAGCCCTCCGAGCGGCCGTCGATCAGCTGCGCCGCGAAGGCGACGATCATGCAGACGCCGCCCGTGATGGCGACCCACGGCAGGCGGGCGTCCAGCGGCACGAGCACGCTCACGAGGATGGCCGCCACGAGCGCGAACGCCCACGTGGCCGCGGCGCCCGCGTAGCGGCGGACCGGGGTCATGTCGGGGGTCGTCACCCGTCCATTGTCCAAGACGGGGCCCCGATCCCGAAACCGCTCCCATGCCGGCCGCCCGGGGCCCCGCCCGAGCGGCGTCCCGGGGGCGGCCGAGGTCCGGGCACGTCCTATGATGGGTCCACGATGCGGAAGTCCCCACCGCATCGATCCCAGGGTGCGGCCCCCAGTCCGCATCGAAAGGACGTCGCTTGGCACAGCTTCTCGTCTTGAGCTCCGCCCCCGGCGGAGGCGCCGTCCTGCCCGCGCTCGAGCTGCTCAGCCACCGCGTGCGGCAGATCCCGGCCGAGCCCGCCTCGCTGGTGAACGCCCCGAGCGCCGACGTCATCTTCGTGGATGCGCGCACCGATCTCGTGGGCGCGAAGTCGCTCTGCAAGATCCTGAACACGACGGGCCTGGATGCGCCGCTCGTCCTCGTGGTGACCGAGGGCGGCCTGACCGCCGTCTCGACCGACTGGGGCATCGACGACGTCATCCTCGTCACGGCCGGCCCGGCCGAGGTCGACGCCCGCGTGCGGCTCGCGATCGGCCGCCAGAGCGCCGAGCAGCCGAGCAGCCGGATCCAGACGTCCGGCATCACGATCGACGAGTCGTCATACTCGGCGAAGGTGCACGGCAAGCCGCTCGACCTCACGTACAAGGAGTTCCAGCTGCTGCACTTCTTCGCGACGCACCCCTCGCGGGTGTTCACGCGCGAGCAGCTGCTGAGCGAGGTCTGGGGCTACGACTACTTCGGCGGCACCCGCACGGTCGACGTGCACGTGCGTCGCCTGCGCGCCAAGCTCGGCGACCTCGAGCAGCTGATCGGCACGGTCCGCAACGTGGGCTACCGCTTCAACGTGTACGAGGACGACCAGCTGCCCAGCGCGAGCCCGAGGTCCTGATCCCGCCGTTCACACACGCGTCACGCGACGGTGGCAGGATGGGCCGCATGATCGACACCGCCATCGTGGACACCGGGATCGGCGACGCCGAGGACGACGACTTCGACGCCGCCGTCGAGGCCCCCGACGCGCAGCTTCCCGAGAACCGCTACCTCGACCGCGAGCTGAGCTGGCTGGCGTTCAACCAGCGCGTGCTCGAGCTGGCCGAGGACCCGACCCTCCCGGTCCTGGAGCGGGCGAACTTTCTGGCGATCTTCGCGAGCAACCTCGACGAGTTCTTCATGGTCCGGGTGGCGGGCCTCAAGCGCCGCATCGTCACGGGCCTGGCGGTGCCCACCAACGTCGGCCGGTCGCCGGGCGAAGTCCTCGCGGGCATCTCGGCCGAGGCGCACGCGCTGCAGCTGCGGCACGCGGCGGTCTGGAACGACGACGTCCGGCCCGCGCTGGCGAAGGCCGCGATCGAGGTCGTCGGCTGGGGCGACCTGGGCGACGACGAGCGCTCCGCCCTGTACGACTACTTCCAGGCGAAGGTCTTCCCGGTGCTCATGCCGCTCGCGGTCGACCCGGCGCATCCCTTCCCCTACATCTCGGGCCTGTCGCTGAACCTGGCGATCCGCATCCGGAACGCCCGCACGGGCCGGCAGGAGTTCGCGCGCCTCAAGGTGCCGCCCATGCTGCCCCGGCTGATCGAGGTGCCCACGGCCGGCCCGAGCGCGCGGTACATTCCGCTCGAGGAGCTCATCGCCCAGCACCTGGACGACCTGTTCCCCGGCATGGAGGTGCTCGACCACCACGCGTTCCGCCTGACGCGCAACGAGGACATGGTGATCGAGGAGGACGAGACCGAGAACCTCATCCAGGCGCTCGAGGCCGAGCTGCTGCGGCGCCGCTTCGGCCCGCCGATCCGCCTCGAGGTCACCGAGGACATGGACGACCTCACTCTCGACCTGCTGCTCAAGGAGCTCGACATCACGGAGCAGGAGGTCTACCGCCTGCCCGGGCCGCTCGACCTGCGGGCCCTGTTCGAGCTGACGAGGATCGACCGCCCCGAGCTGCACTACCCGCCGCACGTCCCCACGACCGCGGTCGCGTTCCAGTCGGCCGAGCAGTCGAGCGACGCGCGCGCCGACCTGTTCGCGGCCATCCGCAAGGGCGACGTGCTCGTGCACCACCCGTACGAGTCCTTCGCGACCAGCGTGCAGGCGTTCCTGGAGCAGGCCGCGCGGGATCCGCACGTGCTCGCCATCAAGCAGACGCTGTACCGAACGTCGGGCGACAGCCCGATCGTGCAGGCGCTGATCGACGCGGCCGAGGCCGGCAAGCAGGTGCTCGCCCTCGTCGAGGTCAAGGCCCGCTTCGACGAGGCGAACAACATCGTGTGGGCGCGCAAGCTCGAGAAGGCGGGCGTGCACGTCGTCTACGGCCTGGTCGGCCTCAAGACCCACTGCAAGCTCGCGCTCGTGATCCGCGAGGAGAAGGGCGAGCTGCGCCACTACAGCCACGTCGGCACGGGCAACTACAACCCCAAGACCAGCCGCCTGTACGAGGACTTCGGCCTGTTCACGACCGACGCGCAGGTCGGCCGCGACCTCACGCGCCTGTTCAACGAGCTGAGCGGCTACGCGATCGAGAAGAAGTTCAAGCGCCTGCTCGTCGCTCCCCTGCACCTGCGCAAGGGCCTGCTGCGGCTGATCGACCGCGAGCGCCGCAACGCGCTCGAGGGCAAGCCCGCGTACGTGCGGATCAAGGTCAACTCGATGGTCGACGAGCAGATCATCGACGCGCTGTACCGCGCGAGCATCGCGGGCGTGAAGGTCGACGTGTGGGTGCGCGGCATCTGCTCGCTGCGCACCGATCTGCCCGGCGTGAGCGACAACATCACGGTGCGCTCGATCCTCGGCCGCTACCTCGAGCACTCGCGCATCTTCGCGTTCGCGAACGACGGGGTCCCCGACGTCTACATCGGCAGCGCCGACATGATGCACCGCAACCTCGACCGCCGCGTCGAGGCGCTCGTGCGCGTCACGACGCCGCGTCACATCACGGAGCTGCTGGGCCTGTTCGACCAGGCCATGGACGACGGCACCAGCTCGTGGCACCTCGGGCCCGAGGGCGTGTGGACCCGGCACAGCGTCGGCGAGGACGGCAAGCCGCTCGCCGACCTGCAGGATCGCCGGATGAGCACCGTCCGCCGCCGCCGTCAGGCCCGCGTCTCGCGATGAGCGGCCTGGCGGTCTACGCCGCGGGCGGCGTGGTCTGGCGCCTCGTCGACGGCAAGCTGCGGGTCCTGCTGATCCACCGCACGAAGTACCGCGACATCACGCTGCCCAAGGGGAAGGTCGATCCCGGCGAGATGCTCGCCGAGACCGCGGTGCGCGAGATCCACGAGGAGACCGGCATCCGCACGGTGCTCGGCCCGCCGCTCGGCGTCTCCCACTACAAGCTGCCGAGCGGACGCGAGAAGATCGTGCACTACTGGTCGGCCGAGGCGACCGAGGCGGCGATCCGGGAGAGCTCTTTCGTGCCGAACGACGAGATCGCCGCCATCGAATGGGTGGGTCTCAAGAAGGCGCACGCACGGCTGAGCTACCCGGTCGACATCGAGATCCTCGAGCACTTCGAGCGTCTCGTCGACGACGGCGTGCTGCACACCTTCCCGGTCGTCGCGCTGCGGCACGGCAAGGCCGTGCCGCGGGACGAGTGGGACGGGCGTGACGCGCTGCGACCCCTGCTTCCCCGCGGCAAGGAGCAGGCGAAGGCGATCGTCGGAGGGCTGCGCGCGTTCGGCGTGCGCCGCATCGTCTCCAGCGACGCGGTGCGCTGCGTCAAGACGGTGGTCCCGCTCTCGAAGGCCATCGGCCGCCGGATCGACGAGACCGAGCTGATCAGCCAGGACGCGTGGGAGGACGGGGCCGCCGACGTGCGCCAGGTCGTGGGCCGGCGCATCCGCTCCGGCAAGCCCGCGGTCCTGTGCAGCCACGGCCCGGTGCTGCCGGAGATCCTGACCGAGTTGGCGCTTGCGACCGGCACCATGCGGGGCTCCTACCTGGCCGACGCGGCCGCCCTGGAGTTCGGCGCCTTCAGCGTCGTGCACGTCTCCGCCACGAACCCCGGATCCGGGATCGTCGCGATCGAGACCCACGCGCCCAAGATCTGACCCGGCGCCCTCCCCCGGGAATTCGCTGTGGGATCGGGCTTCTCCGCGGGATCGACGCGCGTCGTTCACCTTCCGTTCACCAGTGCACCGCACGCTCTTCACTGCCCCCTCGTACGGTCACCACGTGCCCTGCGACCCGGCGGGGACGTCCCTGAATCCCTGATCGAAACGGATACACAGTGAAGATCGCTCGTTTCACCAGCATCGCCGCGTTCGGCGCCGTCACCGCGCTGGCCCTCGCGGGCTGCGCGGCCAACGAGGCCCCCGCCGGCGGCGAGAGCGGCGCTCCGGAGGAGACCGCCTCGACCCTCAGCGGCACCATCAACGCGACCGGCGCCTCGTCGCAGGGCTCGGCCCAGGAGGCATGGGTCGCCGCGTTCCAGACCGCCAACCCCGACGTCACCGTCAACTACGAGCCCACCGGCTCGGGCACCGGACGCGAGAACTTCATCGCCGGCGCCTCGGACTTCATCGGCTCGGACCGCGCGTTCGACGACGAGGAGGTCGCCGCGGGCGGCTTCGGCGCCTGCGCCACTGACGACATCGTCGAGCTCCCGCTCTACATCGCCCCGGTCGCCGTGGCCTACAACCTCGAGGGCGTCGACTCGCTGAACCTGGACGCCGCGACCATCGCCGGCATGTTCGCGGGCAAGATCACCAACTGGAACGACCCGGCCATCGCCGCGCTGAACGAGGGCGTCGAGCTGCCCGACCTGGCCATCACGCCGGTCCACCGCTCGGACGACTCGGGCACCACCGAGACCTTCACGACCTACCTCGAGGCGACCGCCCCCGACGTGTGGGAGTGGGAGGCCGACGGCGTGTGGCCGATCGAGGGCGGCGAGGCCGCTCAGGGCACCTCGGGTGTCGTGGCCGCCGCCAAGGCCGGCAACGGCGCGATCGTGTACGCGGACGCGTCGCAGATCGACACGCTGACGGCCGCCAAGGTCGAGGTCGGCGGCGAGTTCATCGAGTACTCGCCCGAGGCCGCCGCCGCGCTGGTCGAGAGCTCGCCGCTGGTCGAGGGCCGCGGCGCCGCCGACCTGGTGTTCGACGTCGACCCGGCTGCCGCCGCCGACGGCGCGTACCCGATCGCCCTGGTCAGCTACCTGATCGCGTGCGAGCAGTACGAGGACACCGAGAAGGCCGGCCTCGTGAAGGCGTACTTCGAGTTCATGGCGTCGGAGGAGGGCCAGCAGGTCGCCGCCGAGGCCGCCGGCGCCGCCCCGATCTCGGAGGGTCTGCGTGAGCAGGCGCTCGCCGCGATCGACATGATCCAGGTCGGCTGACCGATCACTCGCTGAAAGCAGTCGGTGCCCCCGCGCATTCCCATGTGGGATCCTCTTCGAGGATGCGCGGGGGCACCGAACTGCGTGAACCCCCGTCCCGTCACCGGATCCGACTGAGCGTCTGAGGAGCCAGCCCGCATGACCACGACAACGCCGCAGCCCGAGGCGACCGCCCGCGGCACCGGGCAGCCCCCGAAGCCGGCCGCTCAGGCCGCCCGTCCGGCGAAGCCGGTGCAGCGCCCGGGCGACCGCATCTTCTCCGGCACCGCGCTCGGAGCCGGCATCGTCATCCTCGTCGTGCTCGCGGCCGTCGCGACGTTCCTGATCCTGCAGTCGCTCCCCGCGTTCAAGCCCGACACGAGCACGAACCACATCCTCCAGGGCCGGTCCTTCTGGGACTACGTCTGGCCGCTGGTGTTCGGCACCGTGTGGGCGTCGGCCATCGCGCTGCTGATCGCCTCTCCGGTCGCGATCGGCATCGCGCTGTTCATCTCGCACTACGCGCCCCGGCGTCTCGCCGCGGGCCTCGGCTACATCATCGACCTGCTCGCGGCCGTGCCGTCGGTGGTCTTCGGCCTCTGGGGCGGTCTCACCTTCGCCCCGATGCTGCAGCCGTTCTACGTGTGGCTCAACGAGACGCTCGCCTGGATCCCCCTCTTCGGCGGCCAGGTGTCGGCGACGGGCCGCACCATCATGACCGCCTCGCTCGTGCTCGCCGTCATGATCCTGCCGATCATGACCGCCATCTGCCGCGAGGTGTTCATCCAGACCCCGAAGCTGCACGAGGAGGCCGCGCTGGCGCTGGGCGCCACGCGCTGGGAGGTCATCCAGATGGCGGTCCTGCCGTTCGCGCGCGGCGGCATGGTGTCCGCGGCGATGCTGGCCCTCGGCCGCGCGCTCGGCGAGACCATGGCGGTGACCATGGTGCTGTCGGTCTCGGGCGTCGTGACGTTCGAGCTGCTGACCTCGACCAACCCGACCCCGATCCCCGCGAACATCGCGCTGTCGTTCCCCGAGGCGCACGACGAGGGCGTCAACACCCTGATCGCGACCGGTCTGATCCTGTTCATCGTGACCTTCGCGGTCAACTTCGTGGCGCGCTGGATCGTCGCCCGCCGCGCCGAGTTCTCTGGAGCGAACTGATGGCCACCATCGCCGCCCCCGCGCGACCGACCGTGTCGCTGACCGCCGGCAAGCTGCCCGCCTGGGCCCCGTGGGGCCTGCTCGCCTTCTCGATGTTCATCTCGTTCGTGATCGTCGGGGTCGCGAGCGCCGGCGGCGACCTGGCCGACTTCAACATCGCGGGCGCCGTCGCGCTCGGCATGCTGATCTACCTCATCGCGATCACGGTGCTCTCGAGCATCGCCGAGAGCGGCCGCCACGCGGTCGACCGCCTCATGACCGCGCTCGTCGCGAGCGCGTTCGTGCTCGCCCTGCTGCCGCTCATCTCGCTGCTGTTCACGGTGCTGGTCGCGGGCCTGCAGCGCTTCGACCTCGAGTTCTTCAGCTACTCGATGCGCAACGTCGTGGGCGAGGGCGGCGGCGCCGTGCACGCGATCTGGGGCACGCTCCTGATCACGCTCGCGGCCACGGTGATCTCGGTGCCGATCGGTCTGATGACCTCGATCTACCTCGTCGAGTACGGCCGCGGCCGCATCGCCAAGGCCATCACGTTCCTCGTCGACGTCATGACGGGCATCCCGTCGATCGTCGCGGGTCTGTTCATCTACTCGGTGTTCGCGCTCCTGATCGGGCCCGGCACCTCGATGGGCATCATGGGCTCGCTCGCGCTGGCCGTGCTGATGATCCCGGTCGTCGTGCGAGGCAGCGAGGAGCTGCTGCGGATCGTGCCGAACGAGCTGCGCGAGGCGTCCTACGCCCTGGGCGTGCCGAAGTGGGCGACGATCGTGAAGGTCGTGCTGCCCACGTCGATCGCCGGCATCACCACGAGCGTCATGCTCGCGATCGCCCGCGTCATCGGCGAGACCGCGCCGCTGCTGCTCACGGCCGGCTTCACGCAGAGCCTGAACACCAACCTGTTCAACGACAACATGATGACCCTGCCGGTGTTCGCCTACAACTCGTACATGCAGCAGGGCACGAACCCCGACGCCTCGGTCGCCCGCGCCTGGGCCGCCGCGCTGACCCTCATCCTCATCGTCATGGTGCTCAACCTCGGCGCGCGCCTGATCGCCAAGATCTTCGCGCCCAAGATGACCGGCCGCTGACGCCCTCGACCCGACCTCCCGCTTCCCGAAGAAAGAGACCCAGGTGTCCAAGAGCATCGAAGTCAACGACCTCAACGTCTACTACGGCGACTTCCTCGCCGTGGAGGGCGTCTCCATCGACATCCAGCCCCGGACGGTCACCGCGTTCATCGGCCCGTCGGGCTGCGGCAAGTCCACGTTCCTGCGCACGCTCAACCGCATGCACGAGGTCATCCCCGGCGCCCGTGTCGAGGGCGAGGTGCTGCTCGACGGCGAGAACCTGTACGGCAACGGCGTGGACCCCGTGCTGGTGCGCCGCCAGGTGGGCATGGTGTTCCAGCGCCCGAACCCGTTCCCGACCATGTCGATCCGCGAGAACGTGCTGGCCGGCGTGACGCTCAACAACAAGCGCATCTCGAAGAGCGACGCCGACGACCTGGTCGAGAAGTCGCTGCGCGGCGCCAACCTGTGGAACGAGGTCAAGGACCGCCTCGACCGCCCGGGCTCGGGCCTGTCGGGCGGCCAGCAGCAGCGCCTGTGCATCGCGCGCACGATCGCGGTGTCGCCGCAGGTCATCCTGATGGACGAGCCGTGCTCGGCCCTCGACCCGATCTCGACGTTCGCGATCGAGGAGCTCATCTCCGAGCTCAAGAACGACTACACGGTCGTGATCGTGACGCACAACATGCAGCAGGCGTCGCGCGTGAGCGACAAGACCGCGTTCTTCAACATCGCGGGCACGGGCAAGCCCGGCAAGCTCATCGAGTACGACGACACGACGAAGATCTTCACGACGCCGTCGGTGCAGGCGACCGAGGACTACGTCTCGGGCCGCTTCGGCTGAGCCCCACGCCTCGACGCACGATGGCCCCTCCTTCGGGAGGGGCCATCGTCGTCCTCGGATCAGTCGCGCGGGCTGAGCAGGTACGCGTTCATCGCTGCCGTGAGCTCGCGGTCGACGGGCAGCTCGCGGCCGTCGAGGAGCGTGACGGGCGCCGCCAGCCGCACGCTCGAGACCAGCCACATCGCGTCGGCCGTCCCGAGGGCGGCGGCCGGCACGTGCTCGTAGCCGGTCGAGTGGCCGTTCTCCTCGAGCCAGTCGAAGACGCTCAGCTGCGTCGTGCCATGCAGGATGCCGCCGTTCGGCTCGGGCGTGATGAAGGTGTCGCCGCGGCGCAGGATGACGGACGCGGTGGGCGCCTCGAGCACGTAACCGTCGCTCGTGACGAAGATCGCGTCGTGCGCGTCGCGGCGGTGCGCCTCGCGCAGGGCCGCCATGTTGACGGCGTAGGACAGCGTCTTGGCGCCGAGCAGGAGCCAGGGCGCGCGCGTGGCGGCACCGCTGTCGAGGCCGCGGTCGAGCGTGACGACCTTGATGCCCTCGGTGCGGGCCACGCTCATGTCGGCCGCGGGCGCGGCGGTGACCCACGCGGTGGGACCCTCGAGGCCGGTCGCGACGCGCTCGACGCCGCGGCTGAGGATGAGCTTGATGGCGCTCTCCCCCGCGGGGCATTCGACCGCCGCCCGCTCGACCGCGGCTCGCCACTGCGCGAGGTTCGGGGCGGGCAGGTCGCACAGGCGCGCGGAGTGGGCGAGGCGCTCGAGGTGCGCCTGCACCTCCTGCGGGTGCCCGTCGACCACGCCGATGGTCTCGAAGATCCCGTCGCCGCGCTGGGTGCTCAGCTCGCCCACGCTCAGTGCCGGCGCGTCGGGGTCGATCACGGCGAGCGTGTCGGCGAAGTCGGTGCGGGGGTCGTCTGCGGGCACGGGCGCCACGATGAGGGCGAATCGCCAGGTCATGCCCCGAGCCTACGACCGCGCGCGCTCAACGACCGGCATCCACCCCTCGGTCGTTGAGCGGAGGCGACGAAGGAGCCGGAGTCGAAACGCGGCCGAACCATCCCGAACGGCCGGGTCGCTTCAGCACGTTTCGACTCCTCGCTGGCGCTCGTCGCTCAACGACCGGCTGGAACCTCGTCATCTACCGTCGTGCGAGCGAAGCGAGCGTGCCGCGGAGCGGCCAATCGCAGCGCGGAGCGCTGCCGAACGGAGCGTCAGCGACGTTCTCGCTCGCGAAGGGCCCCCGAAGGGGCGCCCGCACGCGTGCGACCGCTTCTGAAAAAGAACGTGCGAGCGAAGCGAGCGTGGAGCGAAGCGACTGCCGACCATCCCGACGACGGAAGATTCCGTCACCCGGATGGAGCGAAGCGACAGCCCTCGAACGAGAGTGCCCGCGCGAAGCGTGGGCGCGAGCGTTCGATCTCGTGGGAACCCGATCCGAAAAGAAAAATGCCGGACCGCAGAAACGCCTCTCGGCGCAAGGCCGCTCGCGGCGGCAGAAGTTGGAGCCCGGGGTTTGCTGCGGCCCGGCCATACGAGTCTAACGGAGCGCTCCGGGCGGGCATTCCCGAGTCCGGGACATCCACCGGATCCTCAGGTGAGGGCCTCTCGGTGCCACAGGCGGGCGGCGGCAGTGAGGTCGGTGGCGTAGGTCGCCAGGCGCAGGGCGCGGGTGGTGAGCTCGGTGGACCGGTGCGGCTCGGTGCGCTCGTAGTCGTCCGCCAGGTGCGTGGCGCCCGACGCCTGCACGCGGCAGAACGCGGCGGCCCGGTCGAGCGCGACCGCGAAGTCGCCCTGGAACGCGCCGCGCAGGATCGTGTCGATCAGCGCGACGAGCTCGCCGGGGCCGGCCGGGACCGGCGCGCCCGCGACGACGGCATCCGACGAGCGCAGCTCGGTGCGCCCGCGGTCGTAGAGCAGCGCGGCCGTGGCGGGGTCGTCGTGGATCGACAGCTGCAGCAGGTACAGCCGCCAGAGCGACCCGGGCAGGCTCTTGGCGGGCGAGTGCGACCACAGCTCGGCGATGTCGTCGATGCCGTGGCGCGACGTGAACCCGACCAGCCGGTCGACGGCGTCGGGGTCGCGCTCCTCGCGCACGCGCGACAGCAGCGCGGCCGCGGTGGAGTGCGCGGCGCGCGACACCTCCGCGGGGTCCTCCGCCGCGTACAGCCGGTCGAAGGTCTCCGACGGACGCCGCACGGGCTTGTGGAAGTCGTCGGTCATCGATCCAGGGTACGCCCGGGCCTCCGGCCGGAGCGCGGCCGGTCGCCCAGCCGCCCCGCGTAGAGTAGAGGCGGGCCTATAGCTCAGTTGGCAGAGCATCGGACTTTTAATCCGCGGGTCGTGGGTTCGAGCCCCACTGGGCCCACGTGTCTCCGATCGTCGCCGATGTCCTGGCCGAGCTCGCCGCGCTGGAGGATCCGCGCATGCGCGAGGTCAACGAGCGGCACGGTGACGACCACGGCGTGAACCTCACGAAGCTGCGCGCGGTCGCCAAGGGACTGAAGACCGATCACGACCTCGCGGCCGAGCTGTGGGCGACCGACGTGACGCCGGCCATGCTGGTGGCGCTGCTCATCTGTCGGCCGAAGGCGTTCAGGGCCGAGGAGATCGACCGGATGCTCCGCGAGGCACGCGCGCGCAAGGTGCAGGACTGGCTGATCAACTACGTCGCCAAGAAGAGCCCGCACGTCGAGCGGCTGCGCACGATGTGGCTGGGCGACGCCGACCCGGTCGTCGCGAGCGCCGGCTGGGCCCTCACGGCCGACACCGTGGTCAAGCGCCCCGACCAGGTGGACCTCGACGCGCTGCTCGACGAGATCGAGGCCGGCATGCGCGACGCGCACGAGCGCATCCAGTGGGAGATGAACACGACGCTCGCGATGATCGGCATCCACCACCCGGATCGCCGGGCGCGCGCGATCGACATCGGCGAGCGTCTCGAGGTGCTCAAGGACTACCCGACGCCGCCGAACTGCACCTCGCCCTACGCGCCCATCTGGATCGGCGAGATGGTGCGGCGGCAGGCGGGCTGACCTTACCCGCTCACCTCCTCGGCCGTGAGGACGATCCCGCCGAGCTCGCTGGCCGACTCGGCGAGCCGCGCGAGCCACTCCTGGTTGAGCTCGGGCGGATCGGACTCCTCGAACACGAAGCGCAGCGGGATGCCGGGGTGGATCCAGATGGTCGAGCGGCCGCCCTGCTCGGCGGGGTGCTTCCAGGAGACCGCGAAGCTCTCGCTGCGCCGCAGCTTGGCGAGGATCACGACCTTCAGGTGGGAGAGCGCACGGTCCTCGATGAGGATCGGCGGGTCGACGCTGTCGTAGATGAGGGTGCCCATGACCGGACGCTACGCCCCCTGGGGACCCCGCGGAACGGAGATTCCGTGGGCCTCCCGGCCATCGGGAGGCCCACGTGGACGGCGCCGGGAGACGGTCCGCCATGACGCGCGGAAGAACTTCTCGCGAGGATGTCGATCGGCGGTTCCGCCGCACGACGTATGGGTGAAAGGGTCGGAATCACGGCCCACTGAGGCGGCGCCGGAGGCGCCCAGGATCAAGGAGGACGACATGGCCAAGTACATGCTCATCATGCGCGCGACGGACGAGGCGGTCGCCGCGTACAGCGAGGTGCCGTTCGAGGAGGTGATCGCCGCGATGGGCGCGTTCAACGAGTCCATGATGAAGGCCGGCGTGATGGTCGGCGGCGACGGCCTCGCGCCCGAGCCGGGCCTCGTGGTGGACTTCTCGGCGACGCCGCCGGTGGTGACCGACGGCCCGTACGGCGAGACCAAGGAGCTGTTCAACGGGTTCTGGGTGCTCGAGGTGCCCACCATCGAGGAGGCGGCGGAGTGGGCCAAGCGCGCCCCGCTCACGCCCGGAAACAAGATCGAGATCCGCCGTGTGACGGGCCCCGAGGACTTCCCCGCCGACAACGAGTGGATCCAGAAGGAAGAGGGATGGCGCGAGGAGCAGGCCGCGCGCCAGCAGCAGTGAACGACGCCCCGATCGCCTCGACGGCCTCCCCGGATTCGGTGAGACGCGCCGTCGAGGCGGTCTGGCGCATCGAGTCCGCGCGCATCGTCGCGACGCTCACCCGCGTGACCGGGGACTTCTCCCTCGCCGAGGACGTGGCGCAGGAGGCCCTGGCCGAGGCGCTGGGCTCGTGGCCCGCGTCGGGCGTGCCTGCGAACCCCGGGGCGTGGCTGGTCGCGGTGGGCAAGCGCCGGGCGATCGACCACTGGCGGCGGCAGGCGCGGCAGGACGAGCGCTACGCGCAGCTCGCGCGGGATCTCGACGAGGTCGACTCGCCCGCCTGGGATCCGGATCAGATCGAGGACGACGTCCTGCGCCTGATCTTCGTGGCGTGCCACCCCGTGCTCTCCCGCGAGGCGAGCATCGCGCTCACGCTGCGGGTCGTGGGCGGCCTCACGACCGAGGAGATCGCGCGGGCCTTCCTGGTGCCGGTCGCGACCATGCAGCAGCGCATCGTCCGGGCCAAGAAGACCCTCGCCGCGGCGGCCATCCCATTCGAGGTGCCCACGCCCGACGAGCACCCCGCGCGACTGTCGGCCGTGCTCAGCGTGCTGTACCTCATCTTCAACGAGGGCTACGCGGCGAACGCGGGCGCGACGTGGATGCGCACCGACCTGAGCCGCGAGGCGCTGCGGCTCGCGCGCGTGCTGGCGGGCCTCGCGCCGCGGGAGCCGGAGGCGCACGGACTCGTGGCCCTCATGGCGCTGAGCGCCGCGCGCTTCCCCGCGCGGCTGGACGCGGCCGGCGAGCCGGTGCTGCTCGCCGACCAGGACCGGACCCGCTGGGACCGCGGCCTGATCGCCCTGGGCCGGGACGCGCTCGCCCGCGGCGACGCCCTCGGTCGCGGCCGGGGCCCGTACGCGCTGCAGGCGGCCATCGCCGAGTGCCACGACGTGGCGACGTCGGTGGAGGACACGGACTGGGAGCGCATCTCGGTGCTGTACGAGGCCCTGGGCCGGATCGCTCCGTCCCCCGTGGTGGAGCTGAACCGCGCGGTGGCCGTGTCGATGTCCGAGGGCCCGGCGACCGCGCTGCGCATCGTGGACGGGCTCGGGCCGGCGCTGGCGGGCTACGCCCAGCTGCCCGGCGTGCGCGCCGAGCTGCTCATCCGGCTGGGCCGCATCGACGAGGCCCGCGCCGAGCTCGAGACCGCCGCGCGGCTGACCGCCAACGAGGGCGAGCGCGCGGTGTTCGAGCGCAAGCTGCGCGCCCTCGGCTGATCCGCTCGCTACGGCAGGCGCACGAGGCCCGCGCCGTCGTCGACGGCCAGGTCGCCGCGCACGGTCGCGAGGATCCGGTACGAGCGCAGCAGGATTGATCCGCCGTGGTTGTCGAGGAACGCGGTGTCGGCGGCGTCCCGGCCGGTCGCGATGCGCACGAGGCTCTGGCGCGGCGCGAGGCGGGTGGCGTCGAGAACCACCCACTCGCCGTCGATCAGCGCCTCGGCCACCGCGTGGAAGTCCATGGGACTGAGTCCGGGCGCGTACACCGCGGCGAGCCGGGCCGGGATGTTCAGCGCGCGCAGGATGGCGATCGTCAGGTGCGCGTAGTCGCGGCACACCCCCGCCCCGTCGAGCAGCGTGTCGATCGCGCTGTCGTTGACGTCGCTGACGCCGGGCACGTACCGCAGCCGCGAGGCCACGAAGCCGACGACCTCGCGGGCGAGCTCGGCGGCCGGCAGCGACCGGTCGAACTGAGACCCGACCAGGGCGAAGAAGCGGTCGGACTCGGCGTAGCGGCTCGGACGCAGGTAGACGGAGCGGTCGTGCGGCGTGACGGGCGTCGCTCCCCCGCCGGTCTCGACCGCGGCGCGGTACGAGACCTCGAGGTCCCCGGGCGTCAGCTGCATGCGGTGGATGCGCGCCCCGAGCGGATCCACCAGCTCCTCGAGTTCGACGGGCTCCCCGTCGAGCGTGACGGCGAGCTCCTCGTCGAGGCGGATGCCGGGCACGCGCGCGACCGCGATCTGCATCTCGAGCTCGGTGGGGGTCTGCACCTCGATGTCGAGGCCGACGGAGATGTCGCGCGCGGCGGCCGTCATGCGCGCTCGACCAGCTCAGCGCCGGCGTGGGCGAGCTCGGCCAGCGCGGCCTCGCTCGACTCGGCGCCGACCCCGGCGACGAGGTCGAGCAGGACGCGCACGTGCTGGCCGTGCTCGATCGCGTCGAGCGCCGTGGCCCGCACGCAGTGGTCGGTCGCGATGCCGACGACGTCGACCGTCTCGATTCCCCGATCGGCGAGGAGCTGCGCGACGGTCTCGCCGTCGTCGGTCGCGCCTTCGAACATCGAGTACGCCGGGCGCCCCTGGCCCTTCTTGACGTGGTGCGTGACCGCCGACGTTTCGAAGCCGGGGTCGTACTCCGCACCCTCGGTGCCCGCCACGCAGTGCGGCGGCCACGTGTCGACGAAGTCGGGCTGACCGGTGGCGCCGCCGAACGCGAAGTGGCCGCCGTTGTCGCCCTCCGCGTCATGCCAGTCGCGCGACGCGACGACCATCGCGTAGTCCGCGCCGCGCTCGGCCAGCAGACGCGTGACCCCCTCGGCGACGGCGTGGCCGCCCGTCACGCCGAGCACGCCGCCCTCGGTGAAGTCGTTCTGCACATCCACGATGAGAAGCGCCCTGGTCATATCTCGAGCGTACGCCGCACCCCGGCGGGCGGGGAGGCGGCGTGGGCGGTCGGCGGGCAGAATGAGGGCGTCGGATGACGGATGTCCCGGTCCCTGGGAGCGAGTGGATGAGCGAGAAGATCGACTTCAAGCGGACCCTTGACGCCTACCGCGCCCGGCGGGGCGACTTCCGGGTTGTCGACGTGCCGCCGCTGCAGTACCTGATGGTCGACGGGCACGGCGATCCGAACTCGTCGCCGGACTTCGCCGCGGCGGTCGAGGCCCTGTACCCCGTGGCCTATAGGCTCAAGTTCGCGAGCCGCGACCTCGGCCGGGACCACGTCGTGATGCCGCTCGAGGGCACGTGGTGGGCCGAGGACATGACGGCGTTCACCAGCGAGCGGGACAAGTCGCGCTGGAGCTGGACCCTCATGATCATGACGCCCGACTGGATCGACCCGGCGATGCTCGACGCCGCAGTCGCGACCGTGGCAGAGACGACGGCGCCTGCGCGCCTGGCGGACGTCCGGCTGGAGACGCTCGCCGAGGGCCGCTGCGTGCAGACGCTGCACGTCGGCTCGTTCGACGACGAGGGACCCGTGCTGGCGCGCATGCACGACGACGTGATCCCCGGCCTCGGGCTGCGCATGACGGGCCGCCATCACGAGATCTACCTGAGCGACTTCCGCCGGGTGCCGCCCGAGCGGCGCCGCACGATCCTGCGGCAGCCCGTGGGCCCCGCGGAGGCGTGATCACCCGGCGGCGAACATCGCCGCGATCTGCGCGACCAGGGCGAGCAGGCCCACGCCGCCGCTCGCGAGCGCTACCCCGCCCAGCAGGCGCGGCCACGGCGAGTGCGCATCGAGCCTCACGTCGTCCCGGCTGCCCACGCGGTGATGCAGCATCACCTCGTCGCCCTCGGCCGCCGCGCGCAGCTCGGCGGTCAGGGGCGCCTCGTGGACGCCGTCCTCCCCGAACCAGCGGACGACCTCGCGCGCTGAGGGATCCGCGGCATCCGGGTCGCCGATGATGACCGCCCGCACGGGGAGCCACGTCCCGTCCGCGAGCTTGACGATCAGCGCCGCGGCGCCGAACACCGCCGCCGCGCCGAGGCCGGCCCACGTCAGTATCTCCGTGATCGCGGCGAACGCCGCGCCCGCGCCGTTCATGCCGTGCGCGGCATGCGGCGGTCGCCTCGGACCCCTGCCGTCGCCGTCGCACTCACCGGACCAGTCTCTCAGGTGCCGGGCTCCCGCTGCGTCAGGATGTCGCGCGGCGCGACCGGCGTCCCGAGGAGGCGCCGCCGTGACTAGGCTTCCGGCATGGCCGACGCGACGCGCCCCCGACGCCGGATGCCCGCGTGGCTGGCCGGCGCCATCGGCTTCGTGCTCGCGCTGGTCCTCGTCGTGGGGATGGTCGCCGGCGTCGTCGGCGGGATGCGCGAGGGTGTGCGCGACGCGTTCCTCGGCGCCCTGCTGGATGACCTGAACCCCTTCTCCCGCAGCGAGCTGGAACGGTCGACCGAGCCCGTCCTCACGTCGCTGCGCGACCTCGCGCGCTTCGTGGCCGCCGAGGCCGAGTACGAGGTGCTGGTGGATCTGGAGTCGGATGTCGAGCACCTGCCGGCGTGGCTCGCCGGCGAGCGCCTCAGCCTGGTCGCGCACGGCACCGTCGAGGCCTTCGTGGACTTCGAGACGCTCGACGCCCGCGCCATCCGGATCTCGCCCGACGGCGACGCCGTGACCGTCACGGTGCCCGAGCCGGAGCTCACCGAGCCGAGCATCGATCTGGATGCGAGCCACGTGCTCTCGCACGAGCGGGGGCTCATCGACCGGGTGGGCGATCTGCTCGCACCCGACACCGACGCGCGGCAGGAGGCGCTCGCGAAGGGCCGGGACGAGATCGCCGCCGCCGCGGCGGAGTCGGACCTGGCCGGGCGCGCGAAGGAGAACACGGCGCGGACGCTGGAGACGCTGCTCGCGTCGCTCGGCTACGCGCGCGTCACGGTCGAGTTCGGTCCGGTCAGCCCACCGGCGCGGTGAGCGGGTCGATCGGCCGGCGCGTGCGGCCGTCGGCGGTCTGCACCGCGAGACCCTCGCGCGCCCAGTACTCGAAGCCGCCGATCATCTCCTTGACGACGTAGCCGAGCCGGCTCAGCTCGAGAGCAGCCTTGGTGGCGCCGTTGCACGCGGGGCCCCAGCAGTAGACGACGAGGTTCGGAAGGCCCGCGAGCTCGGTGTGGCGCTGCGGGATCTCTCGGGCCGGCATGTGGATCGCCCCGGGCACGTGGCCCTGGTCGAACGAGGCCTGGGATCGCACGTCGACGATCGTGAGGGGCTCCCCCGCCGCGCGGGCGGCGGCGACGTCGGAGGGGTCGGTCTCGTGGCGGAGCCTGCGCGCGAAGTGCTCGACCGCCGAGGCGGTGTTGACGCCGTGCTGTGCGACGGTGGCGGATTCGGTCATGCGACCATCCCATCCGCTCGCGACGCGACCCGCGAGGCGCGCGACGGACATCCGCCGCCGAGATGCGGCCATCCAGGCCCGGGCCTCCGGGGCCGGGAAAACGAGAAGGCCCCCGGAGTGGAGTCCGGGGGCCTTGTCGAGCCGCCTGTCGGAATCGAACCGACGACCTATTCATTACGAGTGAATCGCTCTGCCGACTGAGCTAAGGCGGCGTGTGCGCGCTCACGCGGCACGATGAACCATCATACCCGATCCGGGACCGTGCTCCGAACCGCGGCGGGCGCCCGGGAGCGTCGGCTGGTTCAGCGGCAGGTGAGCCCGTCCTGCGGGACGGTGCCGTCGACGAAGAACGCGTCGACGGCCCGGTCGATGCACTCGCTCTGGCCGTTGTAGGCGGTGTGGCCCTCGCCCTCGAACGTCATCATCACGCCGCTCGAGAGCTGGTCCGCGAGCGACACGGCCCACTCGTACGGTGTGGCCGGGTCGCCCGTGGTCCCGATCACGACGATGGGCGGGGCCCCCTCCGCCGCGATCGGCTCGCGCACGCCCGTCGGCTCGAACGGCCACACCTCGCACAGGCCGGGTCCCGACCAGTACGGCGCGATGGTGGGGGCCTCGCGGGCGATCAGGGCGTCGGCCGCGTCCAGCTCCTCCTGCGTCTCGTCCAGCGGGTAGTCCATGCAGTTGTACGCGTGGAACGCCTCGGTCGAGTTGTCGGCGTACTGCCCGTTCTCGCGGCCGTTGTAGAAGTCGGCCAGCATGAACGCGGTGGCCGGGTCGCCCTGCAGCACGCCCGTCAGCGCCTCGGTCAGATACGGCCAGTTCACCTCCGCGTACAGCGCGGCGATGATCGTCGTCATCAGCGTGTCGGCGCCGAGCTCACGCCCGTCGGCGGCCGGGATGGGCGCGCGGTCCACGGCGGCCAGCAGGGCCGCGAGATCGGCCATCGCCTGGTCGACTGTGCCGTCGAACGGGCATCCCTCGGCCGCGAGACACGAGCCCATGTACGTGCGCAGCGCCCGCTCGAAGCCGAGAGCCTGCGTCGTGCCGACATCCGTTCCCGATACCGAGGGGTCGATCGCGCCGTCGAGCACGAGCCGGCCGACGCGGTCCGGGAAGAGCTTGGCGTAGGTGGCCCCGAGGAACGTCCCGTACGAGTAGCCGAGGTACGTGAGCTTCTCGTCGCCCAGCACGCCGCGCAGCAGGTCCATGTCGCGCGCCGACTGCTCCGTCGTGATGAACTCCAGCACGCCGCCGCTGTTCGCCTCGCAGGCCTCGGCGAAGCGCGTGTTGCGCTCCTCGAGCTCGCGCTCCCATTCCGGGGTGTCCCGCCTGTTCTCGGGCACGGAGTAGAGGAACTCGTCCATCGCGGGCGCGTCGAGGCAGCGCACGGCGGTCGATCCGCCCACCCCGCGCGGGTCGAAGCCGATGATGTCGTAGTTCTCCTGGAGCTCCTCGCTCACGGCGAAGTCGATGGTCTCGGCGATGAAGTCGACCCCGCCGCGGCCCGGGCCTCCCGGGTTCACCAGCAGCGATCCGAGCGGCTCGCCGCCGGTCGCCGGCTGGCGCACGATCGCCAGCTCGATCTCGCCCGCCTCGGGATCCGACCAGTCCAGGGGCGCGGTGACCGTGGCCTTCTCGAAGCCCGCGCCGCAGTCGGTCCAGTCGATCTGCTGCTCGTAGAACGGGCGCAGGTCGGCCGCGACGTCCGCCCCGACCTCGGGCTCGGCGACGCACGGACCGCCGGCCTCGCGCGGGATCTGGGAGTACAGGCACCCCGAGAGCGTGAGGGCGCCTGCGACGAGCAGCGCGAGCGCGGACAGGGGACGACGGATGGCGCGAGGGCCCCGGGGTGAGCGCGTCACGGCTTCCTTCCGCTGACGACCGTCACGAGGAGCGACTCGAGCGCGAGCGTGGGCTGCACGTTCTGCTCGAGCGCCTCGCGCGTCTCGGCGATGTGATCGAGGACGGTCAGGGTGCGCTCGGCCGACCACGCGGCGGCCAGCGCGCGCAGGTCGTCGACGAGCTCGAGGTTGATGATGCCCTCGTCGCGCCGGAACTGGAGCATGACCACGTCGCGGTAGAGCGACTGCAGGTCGGTCAGCACCCGGTCGAGGCCGTCGCGCAGGCTGCGGGTGGCGCGGCGCTTCTGCTCGTCCTCAAGGGCCGACAGCTGGGCTCGGACCGCGGGCGGGATCTTCGACCCGTCCGGGATCCCGACCGTGCGCAGCAGCGACGCCCGCTCGGACTCGTCCCGCTCGGCGGTGAGGGCCTTGACGTCGTCCGTGGCCGCCTGCACGATCTGCCCCGCGACCTCGACCACGTCGGCGATGCCGCGCACGCGCAGGACGGCCCGCAGGGTCTCGTCGCGGCGGCGGCGCGACGCCTCGTCGGTCGCGAGCCGCTGGGCCATGCCGATGTGGCGCTGCGCGTGCCGGGCCGCCTGCTCGGCAACGGCCGGGTCGGCTCCCGTGCGGGCCGTGATGAGCGCCGCGACCTGCTCGACCTCCGGCTCGCGCAGCCGCAGCACGCGCACCCGCGAGCGGATGGTCGGCAGCAGGTCGGCGTCGCTCGGCGCGCACAGGATCCAGACCGTGTCGGCGGGTGGCTCCTCGAGCGCCTTGAGCAGCACGTTCGACGTGCGCTCGGTCATCCGGTCGGCGTCCTCCATCAGCATCACGCGATAGCGCCCCGCGGACGGGGCGAGGTAGGAGCGGGCGGCCATGGCGCGCGCATCCTCGATCCGGATGATCACGCCCTCCGTGCGCAGCGCGGTGAGATCCGGATGGGTGCCCGCGAGCACCTGGCGCATGCCGTGCTCGTCGTCGGGCCCCGCGATCAGGGCCGCGGCGAACGCGCGCGCGAGGGGCGCGCGTCCCGAACCGGGAGGGCCGGTGATGAGCCACGCGTGCGCGAGCGCACCGGGATCGGCGGCCGCGGCGCGGAGGGTCTCGACGGCCTCGTCCTGCCCCCACACCTCGCCCCACGGCAGGGAGGGCGCGGCCACGGTGGTCATGCGCTCCAGCCTAACGGCGGCATGGGACGTTCTCTTCTAGAAGCGTCTCGCACGCTGCGGGGCCGCAAGCGGCACCCTTGCGAGCGAGGAACGTCGCTTCGCTCCGTTCGGCAGCGCTTCGCGCTGCGATTGGCCGCTCCGCGGCACGCTCGCTTCGCTCGCACGACAGACATGCCGACGGCGCCGTCGAGCGGCGGTGCACAGGGGTCAGAGCAGCGGGGTGACGCGGGCGCGGATGTCGGCGGCGAGGTCGGTGATCGGGCGGGAGGCGTCGAGCACCAGGAAGCGGTCGGGCTCGGCGGCGGCGAGCGCGAGGAAGGCCTCGCGCACGCGCGTGTGGAACTCCGCCTTCTCGGCCTCGAGCCGGTCGAAGGGCTTGTCGTCGGCGTCGAGCCGGGCGCGCGCGGCCGCCGGATCCAGGTCGAGCAGCACGGTCACGTCCGGGAGCGCGCCGTCGGTCGCCCACAGCGACAGGTCGCGCACCTCGGCGGGGTCGAGCACGCGGCCCGCGCCCTGGTACGCGACGGACGAGTCGAGGTAGCGATCCTGGATCACGACCTCGCCGCGCTCGAGCGCCGGCTTCACCAGCGACGCCACGTGGTGCGCGCGGTCCGCGGCGAACAGCAGCGCCTCGGCGCGCGGGCCGATGTCGCTCGTGCCGTCGGCGGCCCGGTGGTGCAGCACGAGCTCGCGCAGCGTGCGCCCGACGTCGGTGCCGCCCGGCTCGCGCGTGCGCACGACCGTACGGCCCGTGCTCTCGATCCACTCCTGCAGCAGACGAGCCTGCGTGGTCTTCCCGGAGCCGTCGCCGCCCTCGAACGTGATCCAGAGCCCGGCGGACTCGGTCACTGGCCCTCCGCCGCCTTCTTCGCGCGGTTGGCGGCGCGCGTGGCCGCGGCCTTCTTGGCCGCCTCCGACCGCGAGGACGCCGTCGTGCCCGTCGTCTTCTTCGCCGCGGTCGTCTTCTTCGCCGTGGTCGTCTTCTTGGCCGCGGGGGCCTTCGCCGTGGTCTTCGCCGCCGCGCGACCGCGCTTGGGGGCGGGGCCCTTGGCGCGCTTCTCGGCGAGCATCTCGACCGCGCGCTCGAACGTCACGTCGTCCACGCTGGTGCCGCGCGGGATCGTCACGTTCGTCTCGCCGTCCGTGACGTACGGGCCGAACCGGCCGTCGCGCACGCGGATCGGCTTGCCGCTGACCGGATCCGCGTCGAACTCCTTGAGCGCGCTGGACGCCGTGCGACGGGCGCCGTACTTGGGCTGCTTGTAGATCTCGATCGCCTGCTCGAGCGTGACGTCGAAGATCTGGCTCTCGCTCTCGAGCGAGCGCGAGTCGGCGCCCTTCTTCAGGTACGGGCCGTAGCGGCCGTTCTGGGCCGTGATCTCCTCGCCCGTCTCGGGGTCGGCGCCCACGACGCGGGGCAGCGACAGGAGCTTGAGCGCCGTGTCGAGGTCGATCGTCTCGGGCGACATGGACTTGAACAGCGACGCCGTGCGGGGCTTGGGAGCGGCGGCCTTCTTGGCCGTGCGCTTCTTCGGCACCTCGTCGGCGACCTCGCCGGTCTCCTCGTCCACGGCGTCGGGGTCCACCGGATCCTGCTCCTGCACGTACGGACCGAAGCGGCCGTCCTTCACGACCACGAGCTTGCCGTTCTCGGGGTTCTCCCCCAGCACGCGGTCTCCGGCCACGGGCGCATCGATGAGCTCCTGCACCTTCTGGGCGGTGAGCTCGTCGGGCGCGAGGTCCTCGGGCACGTTGACGATGCGCGGCTTCTCGTCGGGCTTGGCCGGGTCGACGACCTCGATGTACGGACCGTACTTGCCGAACCGCAGCGTGGCGGTGTCGGTGAGGGGCGTGGCGTTCAGGGCGCGCGCGTCGATCTCGCCGAGGTTGTCGACGATGTTGCGCAGGCCTGGGTGCTCGCCGGATCCGAAGTAGAACGAGCGCAGCCACTCGACGCGCTTCTGCTCGCCGCGCGCGATCGCGTCGAGGTCGTCCTCGAGGGCGGCCGTGAAGTCGTAGTCGACCAGCTCGGCGAAGTGCTGCTCGAGCAGCCGCACGACGCTGAACGCCAGCCACGACGGCACGAGCGCCTGACCCCGCTTGGTCGCGTAGCCGCGGTCCAGGATCACGCCGATGATGCTCGCGAAGGTCGACGGGCGGCCGATGCCCTTCTCCTCGAGCGCCTTGACCAGGCTCGCCTCGGTGTAGCGAGGCGGCGGGGTGGTCGAGTGGCCCTTGGGGTCCGCGTCCGTGAGCGTGAGCGCGTCGCCCGCGGCCACCTTCGGCAGGGACTGGTTCTCGGCCTCGTCCGCGTCGCCGCGGCGCTCGTCGCGGCCCTCCTCGTACGCCTCGAGGAAGCCCTTGAACGTGTACACGGTGCCCGAGGCCGTGAACTCGGCCGTCTTGCCGTCCACCTGCGCCGCGAGCGTGACGGTCGTGGTCTCGAACTCGGCGTCGGACATCTGGCTCGCGACCGTGCGCTTCCAGATCAGGTCGTACATCCGCAGCTCGTCGCGGCCCAGCTCGCCCGCGACCTGCTTGGGCGTGCGGAACTGCTCGCCCGACGGGCGGATCGCCTCGTGCGCCTCCTGCGCGTTCTTGCTCTTGGACGCGTACACACGGGGCTTCAGCGGCACCGCGCGCTCGCCGTACAGCGCGACGGCCTGCTCGCGCGCGGCCTTGATCGCCTGCGCGCTGAGGTTCGTCGAGTCGGTGCGCATGTAGGTGATGTAGCCGCGCTCGTACAGGCTCTGCGCGACCGACATCGTGTTCTTCGCCGACAGGCCGAGCTTGCGGCCCGCCTCCTGCTGCAGCGTCGAGGTCGTGAACGGCGCGTACGGGCGACGCTTGCCCGGCTTGGCCTCGACCTTGGTGACGGTCGCCGTGCCGGCGGCCTCGATCGCCGCGGCGAGCGCGCGCGCATCCTGCTCGTTCAGCACGACGACGGCGCGCTTGAGCTGACCGCGGTCGTCGAAGTCGCGGCCGACGGCGAGCGAGGCGCCGTCCAGGCGGACCAGGCGCACCGTGAAGCCCTCGGCGTCGCGCGCGGCCCGCGCCTCGATGCCCCAGTAGTCCGCCGAGACGAACGCCATGCGCTCGCGCTCGCGGTCGACGATCAGGCGCGTCGCGGCGGACTGCACGCGGCCGGCGCTGAGCGCCTGGCCGCTGGCGCCGGTGCCGACCTTGCGCCACAGCACGGGCGACACGTCCCAGCCGTACAGGCGGTCCAGGATGCGCCGGGTCTCCTGCGCGTCGACGAGCGCGAGGTCGAGATCGCGCGTGCGCTCGACGGCGGCGCGGATGGCGTCCTTGGTGATCTCGTGGAACACCATGCGCTTGACCGGCACCTTGGGCTTGAGCGTCTCGAGCAGGTGCCACGCGATGGCCTCGCCCTCGCGGTCCTCATCGGTGGCGAGCAGGACCTCCGACGCGTTCTTCACCGCCCGCTTGAGCTCGGAGACCGTCTTGGTCTTGCGGTCGCTGACGACGTAATAGGGGTCGAAGCCGTTGTCGATGTCGATCGAGTACTTGCCGTACGCGGCGCGATCCTTCTCGGGGATGTCGCGCTTGTCCGCGAGGTCACGGATGTGCCCCACGGAGCTGAGCACCTCGTATTCGTCGCCGAGGTAGCCCTGGATCGACCTCATCTTCGTCGGGGACTCGACGATGACGAGCTTCTTGCCTGATGACAACGGGTGTCCTTTCGTCGTTGCACACAATACATACAGCGCGCCTGAGCGCCGACTCAGGGGGATCCGCCCATGAGGCGGCGGATGCGGCGCCGCGGCGGTCCGTGTGCGGACGGCGGGATCGGGGCCGGTGCCCCGGATCAGAGGAGCTCGCGGAGCCGCTCAGCCTCGCCCGCGGCCATCGCATAGCCGTGCTCGGGCGCCGGATAGCGGCGCGACCGGACGTCGTCGGCGTAGGCCGCGACGCCGGCGACCATGTCGGCGCGCAGGTCGGCGTAGCGCTTCACGAACCGCGCAGGGCGGCCCTCCGAGATGCCGAGCAGATCGTGGAAGACGAGCACCTGCCCGTCCGTCCCGGGGCCGGCGCCGATCCCGATCACGGGGATGCGGAGCCCGGGCATGACCGCCTCGGTGACGTCGCCCGGGATCGCCTCGAACACGAGCGCGAAGCACCCCGCGTCCTGCAGCGCGAGCGCCGCGTCGCGGATGTCGCGCGCGGCCTCCGCCGTGCGGCCCTGCGCGCGGAAGTCCACCGCGGTCTGGGGCGTGAGGCCGACGTGCCCCATCACGGGGATGCCGGCGGCGACGATCGCGTGAGCCCGGTCGACGATCGCCCCGCCGCCCTCGATCTTGACCGCGTCGCATCCGGTGCTCTCGGCGAACCGTCGGGCGGTGGCGACGGCCTGCTCGTCCGAGTCCTCGTACGAGCCGAACGGCAGGTCGGCGACCATCAGGGGCGACGTGAGCCCGCGGCGGACGGCGGCGGCGAGCATGATCATCTCGTCCGCCGTGATCGGCACGGTGCTGTCGTAGCCGAGCACCGTCATGGCGGCCGAGTCGCCGACCAGCACGACGTCGACGCCGGCGGCGTCCGCGGCGCGCGCGCTCGGGTGGTCGTACGCGGTCACCATCACGATGGGCTCGCGTCGCGCCTTGCGCTCGGCGAGCCTCTCGATGGTCACGCGCGGGCGGGGCGCCCCCGCGTCCGGGGCGTCGCTCATGCCGGCACGCCCCGCAGCTCGGCCACCGCGGCGTCGACGCCGATGACCCCGTTGGCGCGGTCGACGTGCACCACGGTCGGGATGTAGGCGTCGAGTTCGGTCTCGTCGTACTCCGCGTAGGAGATGACGATCACGGTGTCGCCCTGGTGGACGAGCCGCGCGGCCGCGCCGTTCACCTGCACGGCCCCGGAGCCCCGCTCGCCGGCGATCGTGTAGGTGACGAACCGGGAGCCGTTGTCGACGTCCACCACGTGCACCTGCTCGTGCTCGAGGATGTCGGCGGCGTCGAGCAGGTCGGCGTCGATCGTGATCGACCCGACGTAGTTCAGGTCGCTCCCCGTCACCGTCGCGCGGTGGATCTTCGACTTCAGCAGCGTGCGTCGCATCAGCGGTTCGCCTCCAGGATCCGGTTGTCGATGAGCCGCGCCGCGCCCACGCGCGCGGCCACGGCGAGGAGCGCGGCGCCGTCGACGCGGTCCAGCGGCCGCAGGTCGTCGGCGGAGCGCAGCTCCAGGTACTCGGGCTCGATGCCCTCGGCCGCGAGCTCGTCGCGGGCGGCCGACAGCAGGGCCGCGGCCGACGTCTCGCCCCCGGCGAACGCCCGCTCGGCGGCGGTGAGCGCGCGGTTCAGGGCGGTCGCCCGGCGGCGCGACTCGGCGTCGAGGTACACGTTGCGCGAGCTCATGGCCAGGCCGTCCGGCTCGCGGACGATCGGGCAGGCCACGATGCGGACCGGCAGGTCGAGGTCGCGCACCAGGCGGCGCACGACCAGCACCTGCTGCGCGTCCTTCTGCCCGAAGAACGCGACATCCGGGGTGACGATGGCGAAGAGCTTCGTCACGACCGTCGCGACGCCGTCGAAGTGGTGCGGGCCGCGGCTCGCGCCGCAGAGCACGTCGGTCAGTCCCGACACGTGGATGGTCGTCGCGAACCCGCTCGGGTACATCTCCTCGACCGAGGGCGCGAACACGATGTCGGCGCCGGCCTCGCGGGCCAGCTCGACGTCGCGCGCCTCGTCGCGCGGGTACGCGGCGAGGTCCTCGCTCGGCCCGAACTGCGTCGGGTTCACGAAGATCGACACGACCACGAGGTCGCTCTCGATCCGCGCCTGCCGGATGAGCGACAGGTGCCCCTCGTGGAAGGCGCCCATGGTGGGCACGAGGCCGACGACGTGGCCGTGGCTGCGCGCCTCGCCGACGGCGGCGCGGACCTCGGCGACGGTGCGGACGATCCTCATGGGGTGTCCTCCTTCTGCGCGGCCAGCGCGCGCGTGCGGTCGACGAGCACGTCGAACAGGGGTATCAACTCCGGGGCGGCCTCCGCGATTCCCTCGCGCTGGCGCTCGACCGTGCCCTCGTCGCCGCGCGCGACCGGGCCGGTGAGCGCGGCGGCGGGGCCGTGCGCGGCCCAGTTCTCCACGGTGGCCCGCACGAGCGGCGCGAGCAGGGCGCGCGCGTCCTCGGGCGCAAGTCCCGCCGCCCCCGCGACCTGCTCCGCGGCGGCCTGCAGCGTGACGAGGAAGTTCGACGCGATGGACGCGGCGGCGTGGTACGCCGCCCGCCGCGCGTCGTCGATGGGGAATGGCGTCGCGCCCAGGGCCTCGGCGAGGGCGCGGGCGGCGTCGAGCGCCTCGGGGGTCCGGCCCGCGACCGCGCAGCCGATCCCTCGGAACGCCCCACGGCCCTCGTCGCCCACGAACGCGCGCAGCGGATGCAGGCCGAAGTCGACGCCCGCGATCGGCGTCGCCCCGGACGTGTGCCCCACGAGACGCGCGGTGCCGGGCAGCGCGGCCGCCGCGTTCGCGATCTCCGCGTCGGGCACGCACAGCAGCACGACGTCGGCGTCGGGCACGGCCTCGCCCCGGGCGGTCGGGCCATGGACCTCGAAGCCCGATTCGGCGAGAGCGCGCGAGATCGCGCGGCCGAGGCGACCCGCCCCGACGACGGCGACCGTGCGGACGGCGGGCTGGGGTTCCGGGAGTGTCATCGTGGATGCGCGGAGGGGAAAGGGTCCGCTTGACCATTCTCACACAACCGCACCGGGTCCAGGATCGCGGCCCCGGGGTCAGGGCGGCGGGCCCGCTCGAGCGGTCGCGTGCACCGGCAGCCCGGCGAACCGGGCGGATGCCGTGACGGTCGCGATGAGCCCGTCGACCGCGCATGCGGTGATCGTCGCGCCCTGCGCGCCGGCGACCTCGGCCGCGCGGGCGCACGGGTCGCCCGGCACGGCGCCGCTCGCCGCGTCGGCCGCGGCGAGCGCGCTCGCGTCGGCGACGCCCGCGATCCGCTGGCTCTCGGCGGCGGCCGCACCGGACGCCGCGAGTCCCAGCATCAGCACGGCCGCGGCGCCGGCGGCGCCCGCCGCGAGCGCGGAGCCGGCCATGGCCTCTCCCCTCTAGAGTCCGCCGCCGAGCGCGCAGCTGGCCGCGCGGAGCGGGATCGGGACGCCGGCAACGCGCGCGTCGACCGACGCCGTGACGCACACGAGGTCGCCGCGCCGAGACGTCGCGGCGCGGGCTCCCGGGACCGCCTGCGCCACGACGCCGCTCGCGCGCCCCTCGGGCTCGCCGCGGGCCACGAGCCGGGCGGCGTCGGCCGCGACGTCCTGCAGCCGCACCTGGGTGGAGGCCGCCATGAGGGCGCCCACGCCGAGCAGGATCACGACCACGACGGCGGGCAGCGCGACCGCGAGCTCGGCGGCGACCGACCCGCGCTCCCCCGCGCCCTGCCCGCCGTCGGGGCCGCCCAGGCGGCGCCGCTGTGCGACGCGCCGGATCACGCGACCGTCAGCGCCCGGCGGACGAGGTCGGTGAGGATCTCGCGCACCTCGCCGGACCGCATGATCACGACGAGCACGCCCGCGAACGCGACCGCGGCCATCGTGACGATCGCGTACTCGGCGGTCGAGGCGCCGGTGTCGTCCGCGAGCAGGCCCCCGATGGTCGGGCGCGCGGAGGTGGGGATGGGTTCGGACATGACTCCTTCTTCCTGTCGGTGTCGGTTTCTTCGGGTCACCCGGCGAGCGCCGGGAGCGGGGTGGCGGCCAGCACGCCGAGCAGCATGGGGGCGACGCCGAGGCACAGGAACGCGGGCAGCGTGCACACGCCGAGCGGGAGCAGGAGCCGGGTGGCGAGGCGCGCGGCGCGGATCCGCCCCTCCGTCCGCGCGGCCTGCCGCTCGTGCGCGGCGGTGGCCCGCAGCAGCTCGACTCCCGGGATGCCGGCGTCGCGGGACAGGGCGAGCACCGCCGCGGTCTCGTCGCCGCCCGGCCGCGCTCCGCCCGGGGCCTGCGCCACGAGGCGCGCCGCGCGATCGATCGAGACGCCGCCGCTGAGGGCGATCGCGGTGAGCTCGGCGTGCATGCCCGGCGTCCCGGGCGGCGGCTGCGCGGCCCGCACCAGGCGGCGGGTCCACGCCCGCGCGACCAGCAGCAGCGCGCCGCCCGAGGCGAGGCAGCCGATCCCGATCGGAGAGGCGAAGAGGACGCCGAGCATGTCGAAGCCGAGCGCGGCGCCGATCGCCAGTCCCGCGAGCGGCAGCCAGGTCATGAGCCGGGCGGTTCCCGCGGGCTCGGTCAGGGCGATCCGCACGTCGTCCTGCGCCTCGCGGGCGTCGCGCAGCGCGGCAGCCATCGACCGCAGACAGTCGGCGAGGGGCGCGCCCACCGTGGCGGCGATCTCCCACGCGGCCGCGACGTCGCGCCACACCTCGGCGCCCCGGTCGCCGCGCTCGGCTTCGGCCTCGATCGCCTGGACCAGGGGCTCGCCCGCCGCGTGGCGCTCGGCGATCCGCCCCGCCGCGGCGTCGCCGCCGGCCTCCCCCAGGTGCCGCCATGCGGCGTCGGGCGTCGCGCCGGCCTGCAGCAGCACGGCGAGCTTCAGCACGGTCGCGCCGGCCGCCGCGCCGGCGTCCGGCGTCACGCGCGCCACGGCGTCACCTCCTCGATGCCGAGCCGCCCGCCGGCGTCGGTGAACCGGCCCACGCGCGCGAGGCGGCGCGATCCGTCGGGGCGGCGCTCGAGGTGCAGTACGAAGCCGATCGCACTGCACACCTGCCGCGTGACGGCGTGGTCGTCCATGCCCGCCAGCGCGCCAAGCGCCTCCAGCCGCGCGGGCACCTCCGCCAGGCCGCTCGCGTGCAGCGTGCCGGCTCCGCCGTCGTGGCCCGTGTTGAGCGCCGTGAGCAGCTCGCGGACCTCCTCGCCGCGGCACTCGCCCACCACGATCCGGTCGGGCCGCATCCGGAGCGACTCGCGCACGAGCCGCGCGAGGTCGACGCCGCCCGCGCCCTCGAGGTTCGGCTGCCGCGCCTCGAGGGAGACGTGGTGCGGGTGGGCGATCCGCAGCTCGGCCACGTCCTCGATCGTGACGATGCGCTCGTGCCCGGGTGCGTGCGCGAGCAGCGCGCCGAGCAGCGTGGTCTTGCCGGTGCCCGCGGCGCCCGTGACCAGCAGGTTCTCGCGCTCGCGCACGATCCGCACGAGCCAGCGCCGGGCGTCGTCCCCGAACGAGCCGCCCCGGCACAGCGCGTCGAGGTCGGCTCCGCGCAGGCGCGGGATCCGGATGGACAGGGCCGTGCCGCTCGTGGCGATGGGCGGCAGGACCGCGTGCACCCGGATCCCGTCCTGCAGCCGCACGTCCACGCACGGCGTCGCGTCGTCGATGTGCCGCCCGCCCCGGGCGATCAGCGCCGTGGCGAGCTCGCGCACCTCGCGCTCGGACGCGCGCCAGGCCGGATCCGGCCGCGGGCCGTCCCCTCGATCGACGAACACCCCGGACGCCCCGTTCACGAACACGTCGGTCACGGCGGGGTCGCGCAGGTACGCGCTCAGCGGCCCCAGCGCATCCTGCGATGCCTCAGGGCGCTCGTCCGGCACGGCAGGCGAGCCGCGCCCGGCGGGCTGCGCGCCCCGCGGCTGCACGATGAACGGCTCGGTCATGCCCCGACGCTAGGCAGGCGGCGCCCTCGCGCGGAGCGGCGGACGCCCGACCGCACGAACACCGGCGGCGGGTGCGCGCTGTGGACGAGCGCCGGTACTCCCTTTAGTGGGTACCGACCCTCCGGAGCCCGGGGCTACATTCGCCGTGCGGGGCTTCCCGCACGGGCGCCGCCGCGCCCGGGGCCGCACGGATGCGGCCTGGCACCACGTCGCAAAGGAGCGCGCAGCTGATGAGCACCCAGATCGACCACCTCCTCAACGAGAGCCGGCGCTTCGCGCCCTCGGCCGAGTTCGCCGCGAACGCGGTGGCCGGCGCGGATCTGTACGAGAAGGCGGACACCGACCGTGAGGGCTTCTGGGCCGAGCAGTCCCGTGAGCTCCTGCACTGGGAGAAGCCGTACACGCAGGTGCTCGACTGGTCGAACCCGCCGTTCGCGAAGTGGTTCGCCGACGGCGCCCTGAACGTCGCCTACAACTGCCTCGACCGCCACGTCGAGGCCGGAAACGGCGACCGCGTCGCCCTGCTGTGGGAGGGCGAGCCCGGCGACGAGCGCCGCGTCACGTACGCAGAGCTGACCGACGAGGTCAAGCGCCTCGCGAACGTGCTGACCGAGCTCGGCGTGGGCCAGGGCGACCGCGTCGCGATCTACCTGCCCATGATCCCCGAGGCCGTCGCCTCGATGCTCGCGGTCGCGCGCCTGGGCGCCATCCACTCGGTCATCTTCGGCGGCTTCAGCGCCGACAGCCTGCGCTCGCGCATCGATGACGCGGGCGCCAAGCTCGTGATCACGGCCGACGGCGGATGGCGCAAGGGCAAGGTGTCGCCGCTCAAGCCCGCCGTGGACCAGGCGCTCGCCGACCGCAACGGCCTCGGCGAGCAGGAGACGGTCGAGCACGTCCTCGTCGTCAAGCGCGGCGAGAACGACGTCGACTGGACCCCCGGCCGCGACATCTGGTACCACGACGTCGTGCCGCAGGCCTCGGCCGAGCACGAGCCGCAGGCCTTCGAGGCCGAGAACCCGCTGTTCATCCTGTACACGTCGGGAACGACCGGGAAGCCCAAGGGCATCCTGCACACGTCGGGCGGCTACCTGACGCAGGCGGCGTTCACGCACCGCAACGTCTTCGACCTGCACCCCGAGAGCGACGTGTACTGGTGCACGGCCGACATCGGATGGATCACCGGCCACTCCTACGTCGTCTACGGCCCGCTCGCGAACGGCGCCACGCAGGTGCTGTACGAGGGCACGCCGGATCACCCGGAGCCCGGCCGCTGGTGGGACGTCATCGAGAAGTACGGCGTGACGATCTTCTATACGGCGCCCACGGCCATCCGCGGCTTCATGAAGCAGGGCCGCCAGATCCCCCAGTCGCGCGATCTGTCGAGCCTGCGCGTGCTCGGCTCGGTGGGCGAGCCCATCAACCCCGAGGCGTGGGTCTGGTACCGCGAGGTCATCGGGGCCGGCAAGACCCCGATCGTCGACACGTGGTGGCAGACCGAGACCGGCGCGATCATGGTCTCGGCCCTGCCCGGCGTGACCGAGACCAAGCCCGGCTCCGCGCAGGTGCCGCTGCCCGGCATCTCGATCGACGTCGTCACCGAGGAGGGCGAGCCCGTGGGCAACGACGCGGGCGGGCTGCTCGTGATCACGGAGCCGTGGCCCAGCATGCTGCGGGGCATCTGGGGCGACCCGGAGCGCTTCAAGGAGACGTACTGGGAGAAGTTCGCGGCGCAGGGCTACTACTTCGCGGGCGACGGCGCGCGCCTCGACGAGGACGGCGACATCTGGCTGCTGGGCCGCGTCGACGACGTCATGAACGTGTCGGGCCACCGCCTGTCGACGGCCGAGATCGAGTCGGCGCTCGTGGCGCACGAGGCGACCGCCGAGGCGGCCGTCGTCGGGGCGTCGGACGAGACGACCGGCCAGGCCGTGGTCGCGTTCGTGATCCTCAAGGAGAGCTACCTCAAGGAGCACGGCCCCGAGGGACTCGCGCAGCAGCTGCGCGCGTGGGTCGGCGAGCAGATCGGACCGATCGCCCGCCCCCGCGACGTCTACATCGTGGGCGAGCTCCCGAAGACCCGCTCGGGCAAGATCATGCGCCGCCTGCTGCGCGACGTGGCCGAGGGCCGCGAGGTCGGCGACACCACGACCCTCGCGGACACCGCGGTCATGAGCGTCATCTCGGCCCAGGTGAAGTGACCTGAACAGCGGAACGGCCCCGTCGGATCATCCGACGGGGCCGTTCTCTCTCACCACGATGGCGTCGACTGGTCTTCGGCGGCGAGACTGGTCTCGCCGACACCAGTCTCGCCGCCCGGGACCAGTCGAAGCCCGAGGACAGCGACTCACGCGAACGTGAAGGCGACCTCGACCTCGACGGGCGAGTCGAGCGGCAGCACGGGCACGCCCACGGCGGAGCGCGAGTGGCGGCCGGCCTCGCCGAAGATCTCGCCGAGCACCTCGCTCGCGCCGTTGATCACACCGGGCTGGCCGGTGAACGCCGGGTCGGACGCGACGAAGCCCGTGACCTTCAGCACGCCGGTGAGGCGGTCGACGCCGCCGATCGCGTCCGCGGCCGCCGCGATCGCGTTCAGGGCGCAGCGGCGCGCGAGGTGCTTGGCGGTCGCGGCGTCGACGAAGCCGTCGCCCTCGCCGACCTTGCCGGTGGCGGGCAGCGCGCCGTCCACCATGGGCAGCTGACCCGAGGTCTGCACGACGTCGCCGTGCGCCTTGGCGGGGATGTACGCCGCGAGGGGCGGCACGACCGCGGGCAGCTCGATGCCGAGCTCGGCCAGGCGGGCGGCGACGCTCACGCCTGCTCCCCCTCGAACTGCTTGGCGGCCTCCTGCGCGGCCGAGAGGCCCGCGTTGGCGGCGCCCCCGCCGACGGGGCGCTTGAGGTACGCGACCAGGCCGCCCTCGCTGTTCGGCACGACCTGCACGAGCTCCCAGCCCTGCTTGCCCCAATTGTTCAGGATGGCGGCGGTGTTGTGGATCAGCAGAGGCGTGGTGAGGTACTCCCACGTGGTCATGGAGCGTCCTTCCGGTTCGGGAGGCGGCGACGCGGCGCCGGGATCTGGGATGGGCCGGCCTGACGCGCCCAGCATCCGGAGGGCGTGTCCAGGCTGACGGCTTACGATCACCCTATGCCTCTTGCGAAAAGGACGGCCAGCGGTGTGCTCGGTGGCGTGCTCGGCCTCGTCGGTCTGAGCGCGGTCGCCGGTGTCCTCGTCACCGCCACGGTCACCCCGGCCATCGCCGTGTCGGGCTACGCCGCGTCGAGCGCGATCTCGCTGTTCGACAGCCTGCCGAGCTACCTCGAGGTCGACCAGCCCATGCTGCCGACCACGATCTACGTCGACGACCCCAACAGCGACGAGCCGTACCCGCTCGCGTCGTTCTACGACCAGAACCGCGTGCCCGTGGAGTACGACGAGGTCTCGACGATCATGTACGACGCGATCCTGTCGAGTGAGGACCCCCGCTACTACGAGCACGGCGGCGTCGACCTGATCGGCACGACGCGCGCGCTGATCAACAACGCCACGAGCAGCAGCACGCAGGGCGGCTCCTCCATCAGCCAGCAGTACGTCAAGAACGTGCTGATCCAGCAGTGCGAGAAGGATGCGCAGTCCGACGAGGAGAAGCAGGCCTGCTTCATCGAGGCGACCCAGGCCAAGGGCACCGAGGGCTATGCGCGCAAGCTGCAGGAGATGCGGTACGCGATCGCCATCGAGAAGGAGTACTCGAAGAACGACATCCTGCTCGGCTACCTCAACATCGCCAACTTCGGCGGTGTGACGTACGGCATCGAGGCCGCCGCCGAGTACTACTTCGACACCACGGCCAAGGACCTCACGATCGCGCAGGCGGCGACGCTCGCCGGCATCGTGCAGAACCCGAACTACTACCGGATCGATCAGCCCGACCGCGAGGACAACGGCGAGGCGAACGGCTACGCCGCGGCCAAGGACCGCCGCAACTACGTGCTGACGCGCCTGTTCGAAGACGGCAAGATCACCGAGGACGAGTACAAGGAGGCGCACGCCTCCGAGGTCGAGCCGAACATCCAGCCGCGCGAGCAGGGCTGCGTCGCGGCCGGCGGATCGGCGTACTTCTGCCAGTACGTCAAGAGCATCATCGAGAACGACCCGGCCTTCGGCGAGACGCCCGAGGAGCGCCGCGAGCTGCTGCGCCGCGGCGGCCTGAGCGTGCACACCACGCTCGACCTGCGGGTGCAGCTGCCCGCCGAGCAGGCGATGCGCGACTACGCCCCGGCGCACGTCGAGGGCATGGAGTTCGGCGCGACCGCCGTCACGCTCGAGGCCGACACCGGCAAGGTCCTCGCGATGGCGCAGAACACGCGCTTCAGCGAGAACCCCTCCGTGATCGAGTCGGAGCCCGGCTACTCGTCGCTCGTGTACGCGAGCGACCGCACGCACGGCGGCTCGAACGGCTTCTCGGTGGGATCGACGTTCAAGGTGTTCACGCTGCTCGACTGGCTCGAGAAGGACCACTCGATCAACGAGGTGCTCAACGGCGTGAACCGCACGTCGTTCCCCGGCTTCAACTGCGACGGCAACCCGATCCCGCAGACGTCGAAGATCGGCAACTTCAACAACGTCGGCGGGTACACCGGCACGGTGCAGAGCTTCACGCGCGACTCGCTGAACTCGGGCTACCTGGCGATGGCGTCGCGCCTGAACCTGTGCGACATCATGCGCGTGGCCGACCGCCTGAACGTGAAGACCGGAGACGGCCAGCAGATCTCGACCATCGAGGGCCACCCCGTGCCCTTCGACATCCTCGGGTCGTTCAACATCGCCCCGATGGCGATGGCGTCGGTGTACGCGACGATCGCCAACAACGGCATGCAGTGCCCGCCGAAGGCGATCGAGAAGGTCGTCGACGCCAACGGCGAGGAGATGCCGCTGCCCCAGTCGAAGTGCGAGCAGAAGCTCTCCCCCGAGGTGGCCGCGACCGCGGCGTCGGCCCTGTCCGCCGTGATGAACAGCGGCGGCACCGGCACCCCTGCCCGCGCGGCCGACGGCGTCCCCGTGATCGGCAAGACCGGTACGCACGAGAAGTGGCAGACGTCGATGATCCAGTCGTCCACCAAGGCCACGACGGCGGTGTGGGTCGGCAACGCCCGCGGCGAGGTCGACGTGTTCCGCACGTGGGTCAACGGCTGGCAGATGTCGCAGCTGCGCTTCCAGATCTCCCGGGCCGTGCAGGGCGCCGCGAACGCGGCCTACCCCGGCGGCGAGTTCCCGCCGGCCGACCCGAACCTGACGCGCCGCATCCTCGTGACGCTGCCGAACGTGGTCGGCATGTCGGTCGCCGACGCCGAGCGGACGCTGCGCGCGGCCGGCTTCGGCGTCAGCGTGGGCGCCCCGGTCCCGGGTTCGCGCCCGGCCGGCGTCGTCGAGACGCAGGATCCGCCCTCGGGCCGCGTCGCGAGCGGCACGACCGTGACGATCTCGCCGAGCAACGGCCAGGGCGCGCAGGTGCCCGATGTGCGCGGCCAGGCGCCGAGCGCGGCGGTCGCCGCGATCCAGGGGGCCGGCTTCGCGAACGTGTCGCTCGGCCCGTGTCGAGACAACGACCAGGCCGGGGCGGGCCGGGCGATCGGCACGGATCCCGCCGCCGGGACCGTGACGAACCGCTCGACCGCGGTCGTCGTGCACTACGAAGCCGCCGACTGCGGCGGCGGCGGCGAGGGCGGCGGCAACGGGAACGGCAACGGCGGTGGCAACGGGAACGACGACTAGTGGCGTCGGCCTCGCGGAGCGCGCTCACGGCGCTGGCCGCCGTCGGCGCGGCCGGTGCCGCGGCCGCCGTCTGGGGCGTCGGCATCGAGCGTCAGCTGTTCACGGTCCGGCGCCACGTGGTGCGGCTCCTGGACCGCGGCGCGACGCCCATCCGGATCCTGCACATCTCGGACGCCCACATGGCTCCCTGGCAGCGCCGCAAGCGGCAGTGGATGGCCGGACTGGTCGCCCTGCGCCCCGATCTCGTGATCAGCACGGGCGACAGCCTCGGTCACGCCGATGGCATCGCCGGCATCCGTGAGGCCCTCGCGCCGCTCCGGGGCGTGCCCGGGGTGTTCGTGCACGGCTCGAACGACTACTGGGGCCCCGGTCCCCGCAACCCGTTCCACTACTTCCGCGGCCCGTCCCAGCGCGCCCCCAAGGCGGTCCGGCTCGACACCGAGGCCCTCGACGGGTTCATGACGGACGAACTCGGCTGGGTCGGCATCGACAACGGCGCGACGACGATCACGGTGCGCGGCAGCCGCATCCGGTTCGTGGGCGTCGCCGACGCCCACCACGACTCGGACGACCTGGACGCCGCCGCGGCCGCGCTGTCCGACGAGCCGGACGCCCCGCTCACGCTCGGCGTCGCGCACGCCCCCTACCGTCGCGTGCTCGACGGCTTCACCGCCCTCGGCGCCGACATGCTCTTCGCGGGGCACACGCACGGCGGACAGGTGCGCGTGCCGTTCTACGGCGCGCTCGTGGCGAACTGCGACATCCCGCTGCGCCAGGCCCGCGGCCTGTCGATGTGGACGCACCGCGGACGCATCGTGCCGCTGAACGTCAGCGCCGGCCTCGGCCACTCGATCTACGCCCCGGTGCGCTTCGCGTGCCGCCCCGAGGTCTCCCTCATCACCCTCGCGCCCCGCGCGTAGACCCCGACGCCCGTTCGGCGACGAGCCGTCCGAGGTGCCCGGAGCCGCCGAGGACCGCTGGCAGGATGGGCGGCGATGATTCCCGTCGAGATCAAGCCCGTCGCGCTGCCGCAGAGCCTGGACGTCCCCGGCGCGCGGGACTTCCGCGACTACGCCGAGATCGTGGGCGTCGTGACCAACGAGCAGACCGGCGGGGGCGCTCCCCTGAGCACGGCCGACGAGCTGCTCGCCGAGCTGCAGGACGAGCACGACGCGCTCCGCACGGCGCTGCTGGCGCGCAGCGGGACGCGGGCGGTCGGCGCGGCCCACATCGCCGCGCCCCGCGGGGGCCTGCACGCCGACGTCGCGGTGTACGTGCCCCGGCGCAGCGCCGGCCTGGAGGGCCTGCTCATCGCGGCGGCCGAGGACCAGGCGCGTCGCTACGGGCGCGTCCGGGTGCGCGCGGTCACCCTGCACCGCTCGGATCTCGGCGGCGACGCGATCGTCGCGGTGGGCGGCGAGGGCGCCGTGCCGCGCGACCCCCAGGCGCGGGCCCACGCCGAGGCCGGCTACGCCCTGCGCGGCGTGCTGCACCACGACGCGGGCGACGGCCTCGCCGACACCGGCGGAACGGACTACCTCACCGCCGCGTGGCTGCGCACGCTCACCGTCTGAGCGAGCCGGCCACGCCCGCAGACGAGAAAGGGACCCGCCTCTCGGCGGGTCCCTTCTGCGTGGTCGGGGTGACAGGATTTGAACCTGCGGCCTCTTCGTCCCGAACGAAGCGCGCTACCAAGCTGCGCCACACCCCGTTTTGCAACCCTGCAAGTCTACCTGATGCCGGGCGGTGCCACGAACCGCGCCCGGCCCCCGCGCGCCGCCGGGATTCGGGCCCCCTCAGGGCGACGTCGTAGGCTGGAGGCCATGACCTTCGCGCCCCGGGTCGTCGCCTTCGATCTCGACGACACCCTCGCCCCCTCGAAGAGCCCGATCGATCCGCGCATCGGCGAGCTGCTGATCGCACTGGCCGACCGGGTCGAGGTCGCGATCATCTCGGGCGGGCAGATCGTGCAGTTCCGCACCCAGGTGGTCGAGCGGCTGCCGGAGGCGCCGTCCGAGACGCTGTCGCACATCCACCTGCTGCCCACGTGCGGCACGCAGTACTTCCGCTTCCAGGGCGACGAGCTCGTCATGCTCTACGCGCAGGACCTGACGCCGGACGAGAAAAGGCGCGCGCTGACCGCCGTCGAGGAGGAGGCCAAGCGCCTCGGCCTGTGGGAGTCGCAGACCTGGGGCGACATCCTCGAGGACCGCGGCTCGCAGATCACGTTCTCGGCGCTCGGCCAGGCCGCGCCGGTCGACGCCAAGAAGGCGTGGGACCCCACGGGCGAGCGCAAGTCCGCCCTCCGCGACGCCGTGGCCCTGCGCGTGCCCGACCTCGAGGTGCGCTCCGGCGGGTCCACGTCGGTCGACATCACCCGCAAGGGCATCGACAAGGCCTACGGAATGCGCCGCCTGGCCGAGGAGACGGGCATCTCGCTCGCCGACATGCTGTTCTACGGCGACCGCCTGGACCCGGACGGCAACGACTTCCCCGTGCTCGCCATGGGCGAGGTCGAGTGCGTCTCGGTCGAGGGCTGGGAGGACACGGCCGACAAGCTCGACGCGCTCATCCCGACGCTCGGCGTGCGCGTCTGACGCGAGCTTCCACGCGAACGGGGCCCCGGATCATCCGGGGCCCCGTTCGCGTCTGAGGGCGTCAGTCGGCGACGGCCTTCTCGGCGGCCTCCACGGCCTCCGAGGACTGCTCGACCGCCTCGAGCGGCGTCGTGCCGGCCTCGGCGGCCGTCTCGGCCGCGGGGGTCTTCGCGGCGGCCTTGGTGCGGGGCTTCGCGGCCGCCTTGCTCGTGGCCCGCGGCGTGCGGACGGGCGCGGACGTCGGGGCGAGCGCCTCGGCGGCCTCACCGTAGGCCACGGGCACGGGCAGCACGCGCGTCAGCTGCGTCACGTGGCGCGGCTCGAGCTCCTCGAGCGACTGCACGCCGAGCAGCTTCATGGTCCGCTCGATCTCGCTGCGCAGGATGGCGATCGTGCGGTCCACGCCCGCGCGGCCGCCGGCCATCAGGCCGTACAGGTACGCGCGGCCGATGAGCGTGAACTTCGCGCCCAGCGCCACCGAGGCGACGATGTCGGCGCCGTTCATGATGCCGGTGTCGATCATCACCGTGGCGTCCCTGCCGACCTCGCGCACCACACGCGGCAGCAGGTGGAACGGGATCGGCGCACGGTCCAGCTGGCGGCCGCCGTGGTTCGAGAGCACCAGCCCGTCGACGCCCATGTCGATGAGCTTCACGGCGTCCGGCACGTTCTGCACGCCCTTGATCACGATCTTGCCGGGCCACAGCTCGCGGATGGTGGCGAGGTCCTCGTAGCTGATGGTCGGGTCCATGGCCTGGCCGATCAGGTCGCCGACCGTGCCGCCGGTCGACTTCAGCGAGGCGAACTCGAGCTTGGGCGTCGTGAGGAAGTCGAACCACCACCACGGCCGCGGCAGCGTGTCGAGCACGGTCTTGACGGTCAGCTGCGGGGGGATCGAGAAGCCGTTGCGGTAGTCGCGCATGCGGTTGCCCGCGACGGGAGTGTCGACCGTGAAGTGCAGCGTGTCGAAGCCGGCCGCGGCCGCGCGCTCGACGAGGCCGTAGGACACCTCGCGGTCGCGCAGCACGTACAGCTGGAACCAGTTGCGGCCGTCAGGGTTGGCGGCCTTGACGTCCTCGATCGAGGTCGTGCCGAGCGTCGACAGGGTGAACGGGATGCCCGCCGCCCCCGCCGCGCCGGCGCCGGCGATCTCGCCCTCGGTCTGCATCAGGCGGGTGAAGCCGGTCGGCGCGATGCCGAACGGCATGGCGCTGGGGCCGCCCAGGATCTCCGTCGATGTGTCGACGTCCTCGGCGGGGCGCAGGATGTCCGGGTGGAACTCGATGTCCTCGAACGCCTGGCGCGCGCGCAGGATCGACAGCTCGCCCTCGGCGGCTCCGTCGGTGTAGTCGAACGCGGCCGCCGGCGTGCGCCGCTTCGCGATCGCGCGCAGGTCGTAGATCGTCAGGGCGTCCTGCAGGCGGCGCTGCCTGCCGTTGAACGTGGGCTTCTTGAACTGGACGTACTCGAAGATGTCCTTCGGGTTGGGGAGCTGGCGCTTGACCATGGGGATCCTCTCTCGGGTCGGGTCACGCGTCCGCGCCGGCGGGAGCTCCGCCGAGCGCGTGCGTGCGCGTGTAGAAGCCGGTGATGTGGGTGCGGATGCGCTCGCGCGCGAGCTCCGGATCGCCGGAGCGCACGGCGTCCAGGACGGCCGCGTGCTCGGCGCGCAGCCCGGCCACCAGCGCGGGCCAGTCGGGCACGGCGGCGGCGCCCTCGCGCGCGTAGGACTCGATCGCGGTGCGCAGGCCCGCCATGACGGCCACGACGACCGCGTTGCCGGACGCCTCGGCGAGCGACAGGTGGAAGCGCGCGTCGAGCGCGAGGAAGTCGTCGGGGTCGAGCCCGTCGGCGGCCATGGCCGCGAGCAGGCTGTCGGGCTCGGCGAGGTCGAGCACCTCGCCTTCGCGCGCGCGTGCGGCGAGCGCCTCGACGACCGAGGCCTCGAGCACGGCGCGGGTCGCCACCACGTCGGCGAACGGGAAGCCCTGCGCCGCGAGCTGCAGGCGCAGCAGGGTCGCGAGCCCGCCCTGCGGGGCCGCGACGATCATGGCGCCGGCGGACGGGCCCGATCCGGTCGCCGTGCGCACGAGCCCCATCGACTCCAGCACCCGCAGCGCCTCGCGGACGCTCGAGCGGCCGACGCCGAGCTTCGCGGCGAGGTCGCGCTCGCCGGGCAGGCGGTCGCCCGGCGCGAGGCGCCCCTCCAGCAGGTCCGCCTCGATCCGCTCGAGCACGGAGCGCCACGCGCGCGGCGAGATCTCGTCCTGCGCCATGACACCCCCTTCGCTGTGGTCCGACCACACTACCGCGGTGTGGTCAGACCACGCAAGGGGCCCGCCCCGCGGGTGCGGGACGGGCTCCGTGAGAGGCCGGGGCTCAGCCCTCGTAGCCGCCGGGGTTGTTCTGCTGCCAGTGCCAGACGTCGCGGGTCATGTCATCGATCGTCAGGCGCGCCTTCCAGCCCAGCTCGCGCTCGGCCTTGCCCGGGTCGCAGTAGGTCGCGGCGAGGTCGCCCGGGCGACGCGGCGCGATCTGCTTGGGCAGCTCGCGACCGATCGCCTTCTCGAACGACGCGATCAGCTCGAGCACGCTGACCGGGCGGCCCGTGCCGAGGTTGTACGCCTCGAAGCCGGGCTTCGCCTTCTCGAGCGCCGCGACGTGCCCCTCGGCCAGGTCGACGACGTGGATGTAGTCGCGCTGGCCCGTGCCGTCCGGGGTGTCGTAGTCGTCGCCGAAGACGTTGATCACGTCGAGGCGGCCGACCGCCACGCGCGCCACGAAGGGCATGAGGTTGTTCGGGATGCCCTGCGGGTCCTCGCCGATCAGGCCCGACTCGTGCGCGCCGACCGGGTTGAAGTAGCGCAGCGACGTGATGCTCACCTCGGGGTTCACGCGCTGGACGTCCTGCAGCACGACCTCGTTCATGAGCTTGGTCTTGGAGTACGGGTTCGACAGCTCGACGAGGTCGCGCGTGGCCTCCTCGGTGAACGGCAGGTCGGCCGGGTCGGAGTAAACGGTGCCGGTGCTCGAGAACACGAACGACCGGATGCCGCGCGCCAGCCCGACGCGCAGCAGCGCGAACGTCGAGTCGAGGTTGTTCGCGTAGTAGTCGAGCGGCCGCTGGGTCGACTCCCCCACCGCCTTGTGCGCGGCGAAGTGGATGATCGCGTCGAACGGGCCGTGCTCCGTGAACGCCTGCTCGACGATCTCATCGTCGGCCGCGTCCCCGATCACGAGGGGAGCCTTCTTGCCGGTGATCTGCTCGATCCGCTGCTCGACGACCGCACTGGTGTTGTCGAGGTTGTCGAGCAGGATCACCTCGTGGCCCGCGTCCAGCAGGGAGACGGCCGTGTGGGCGCCGATGTACCCGGCGCCGCCGGCAAGGAGAACCTTCATGGCTCCATCCTTTCAGAACCGGATCGCCCCGAGGTGCCGCGTCTCGACCCGCCACCCTGCGAGCGCAGCGAGCGTGGAGCGAAGCGACCCCCGCGGCGCGAAGCGCTGCCGAACGGAGCGAAGCGACGTTCCTCGCTCGCGAGTGTCCGGCGCGGAGCGTCGGCGCGAGCGTGCGAGACGCTTCTCAAGAAGAAGGCGCGAGCACTCCGCCCGATTCCTGCAGGTAACACGCACCGCAGAGCGACTCGTACGTGACGAAGTGCTCGTCGCGCACCGCGGCGGTGGCGGCATCGATCGCGACCTGGTCGCCGTCGAACACGAACCGGCCGCCGATCACGCGGCCGTTGAACAGCGCCTTGCGCCCGCAGCGGCAGATGGTCTTGAGCTCCTCCAGCGAGTGCGCGATCTCCAGCAGCCGGCGCGATCCGGGGAACGCCTCGGTGCGGAAGTCGGTGCGGATGCCGTAGGCCATGACGGGGATGCCGTCCTCGACCGCGATCCGGAAGACGTCGTCGACCTGCGCGGGGGTCAGGAACTGCGCCTCGTCGATCAGCAGGCACGCGACGTCGGCGGGGGCCTCTCCGGGGATCAGCGCGCCCTCCTCGGCGCGCACGCGCTCCCGGTGCGCGCGGAACAGCTCGCGCGCGGAGTCGCCCGGCCGGATGAGGAAGTCGACCTTGCGCGTCATGCCGAGCCGCGACTCGACCTGGTCGGCGCCCTTGGTGTCGATCGCGGGCTTGGCCAGCAGCACGCGCTGCCCGCGCTCCTCGTAGTTGTAGGCGGCCTGCAGCAGCGCGGTGGACTTCCCCGAGTTCATCGCGCCGTAGCGGAAGTACAGTTTGGCCACGGATCCAGCCTAGGGCCGGCCTCAGCCGAGCCCGAGCAGCGGGGCGACGAGGCTCCAGGCGCCGTACAGCGCCAGCGAGCCGCCGCCCACCGCGGCCGTCACGATGCCCGTGCGGCGCAGGCTCCGCGATCCGGGTGCCCGGCGCAGCCGCCCGCGGCGCACGATGGGCTCGACCGCCGTGACCGCCTGGGTGGCGGCCGCCGTGCTGCGCAGCTCGATCGGCGCGAGGGGCGAGCCCGTCCACTTCTCGACGCCCCACGCGGCGGCCTTGACGGCGTGCACGCGCAGCGCGCTGCCGGGCTTCGCGGGGGCGCTCAGGTGCCGCGCGGTCTTGGACACGTGCTCCGCGTCACGCAGCCCGGCCTCGGCGACCGACACGGCGAGCGCGTGCAGTCGCCTGCGGGCGCCCTTGCGGAGCATGGGGTCGCTCGCGCGCGCGTCGATCCGGTGCATGGTCGCCCGCACGTCATCGAGCACGGCGTGGGCGTCGGCCACGTACCGCGCGGCCTGGCGGTTGTCGCCCAGCGCGAGGAAGCCGGCCTCCTCGCCGATGCGGTCCACCGCCTGGTCGAATGCGAACACCACGTGACGCGGGTCGGACGCGAGCGGGTCGAGCGGGCCGGTGCGCGGCAGGCGGGGATCGGGCGCGGTCATCCGGATCTCCTCCCGTCGCGTGGCTCGCCCTCCAGGATACGAGGATGCACCGACAGCGGACCCGGGGAATCCGCCGGGATCAGGCGAGCTGGACGAGCAGCGGGAACACCAGGTCGAGGTTGAGCGGCGCCTGCGCGTCGTCCGGGTCGGCCGGATCGGCCCAGCGCAGGTCGTCGATCTCGGCCTGCGCCACCGGATCCACGGGCTCCCGCGTCACGAACACGGTCGCCCGCAGCGCGTGGCCCGCCTCGTTCGCGGCGTGCGAGTCGAACTCGCCGAGCGGCCGCAGCGCATCCGGCCCGATCTCGATGCCGAGCTCCTCGCGCACCTCGCGCACGGCGGTGTCGATCGCGCGCTCCCCCGCCTCGGGCTTGCCGCCGGGCAGCATGTACCGCTGCGTGCCGCGCTTGCGCACGGTGAGCACACGGCCGTCGTCGCGCAGGAACGCGATCGCCGAGACCGTGATCGACGGCACGATCAGGCCGTGATGCCGAGCGCCTGCGCGGTCGCCTGCGTGTTGGCGGCGGCCTTCGCGGGGTCGTCGTTGAGGAAGTCACCGTAGCTCGGGATGAGCTCGCGCAGCTTCGGCTCCCACTCGCCGAGGCGATCCGGGAAGCACGACTTGATCAGGTTGAGCATGATCGTCGCCGCGGTCGAGGCGCCCGGCGAGGCGCCCAGCAGGCCCGCGATGGACCCGTCGGCGGCGGCGACCACCTCGGTGCCGAACTGGAGCTTGCCGCCCTTCATGACCTGGGCGCGCTGGCCGGCCTGGATGAGCTCCCAGTCCTCGTCCTTCGCGGTGGGCATGAACTCGCGCAGGCTCTCGAGCTTCTTCGCGCGGCTCTTGAGCAGCTCGCTGACCAGGTACTTCACGAGGTCGAGGTTCGTCGCGCCGACCTTGAGCATCGAGCCCAGGTTGTGGGCGCGGACCTGCGTGACGATGTCGAGCAGCGACCCGTCCTTGAGGAACTTGGGGCTGAACGTCGCGAACGGGCCGAACATGAGCGATCCCTCGCCGTCGACCATGCGCGCGTCAAGGTGCGGCACCGACATGGGCGGCGCGCCCACGGCGGCCTGCGAGTACACCTTGGCCCGGTGCTGCGCCACGACCGCCGGATTGGACGTCTTGAGGAACTGGCCGCCGATCGGGAACACGCCGTAGCCGCGGATCTCGCGGATGCCCGCGCCCTGCAGCAGCTTGATGGCCCAGCCGCCGGCGCCGACGAACACGAAGCGCGCGCGCAGCTCGCCCGGGGTCTTGCCGACCTTGTGGCGGTACTTCACGAGCCACGTGCCGTCCTTCTGGCGGCGGAGCTTGCGCACCTCGTGGTTGAGGCGCAGGTCGAGACCGTTCTCGGTGAGGTGGTCGAACAGCTGGCGGGTGAGCGCGCCGAAGTCGACGTCGGTGCCGGACGGCGCGCGCGTGGCCGCAAACGGCTCGTCCTTCTTGAGGCGCTTCTGCATGAGCAGCGGCGCCCACTGGTTGATGACGCGCGAGTCCTCGGAGTACTCGATGCCCGCGAACAGCGGCTGGTCCTTCAGGACCTCGTAGCGGCGGCGCAGGTACGCGACGTCCTTCTCACCGCGCACGAACGTCATGTGCGGGGTGGCGTTGATGAAGGTCTTCGGCTCGTCGAGCACGCCCTTGGCGATCAGCGACGCCCACAGCTGGCGGCTCTGCTGGAACTGCTCATTGATCTGGATCGCCTTGGAGGGGTCCTCGGCGTTCGGCATGTAGTTCAGCTCGCACAGCGCGGCGTGACCGGTTCCGGCGTTGTTCCACGCGTTGGAGCTCTCCTGCGCGACCTCGCCCTGTCGCTCGAACGCGACGATGTTCCAGTCGGGCTGAAGTTCTTTGAGGAGGGTGCCCAGGGTGGCGCTCATGATTCCGCCACCGATGAGCACGACGTCGACGGTTTCGCTCACCGGACCAGTCTAGGCGGCGCGAAGAGGGCGCCCTGACCACTCAGGGCCGCAAGAACCGGGGTTCTTGCGGCCCTGTGAACGGGGTCGCCGGGGCGTCCGAGACTCAGACGGCGGCGCGGGCCTGCAGGTCGGCCGCGACGAGCTCGGCGATCTGCACGGCGTTGAGCGCGGCGCCCTTGCGGAGGTTGTCGTTCGAGACGAACAGCGCCAGGCCCTTGCCGTCCGGCGCCGACAGGTCGGGCCGGATGCGGCCGACGTAGCTCGGGTCCTTGCCGGCGGCCTCGAGCGGGGTCGGGACCTCCTCGAGCGCGACGCCGGGGGCGTCGGCGAGCAGCTCGCGGGCGCGCTCGGGCGTGATCTCGCGCGCGAACTCGGCGTTGATGCTGAGCGAGTGGCCCGTGAAGACGGGGACGCGGACGCACGTGCCCGAGACGCGGAGCTCGGGGAGCTCGAGGATCTTGCGGCTCTCGTTGCGGAGCTTCTTCTCCTCGTCGGTCTCGTTGAGGCCGTCCTCGACGAGGTTGCCGGCGAACGGCACGACGTCGAACGCGATGGGCGCGACGTACTTCTCCGGGGCCGGGAACTCGACGGCCGAGCCGTCGTGCACGAGACCGAGGACGTCGTCCTGCGCGAGCACGGCCTTGGCCTGGCCGTACAGCTCGTTGGCGCCGGCGAGGCCCGAGCCGGACACGGCCTGGTAGGTGCTGACGACGAGACGCTCGAGGCCGGCCTCGGCATCGAGCACCTTCAGCACGGGCATGGCGGCCATGGTGGTGCAGTTCGGGTTCGCGATGATGCCCTTCTGGGCCTCGGCGATCGCATGAGGGTTGACCTCGCTGACGACGAGCGGCACCTCGGGGTCCATGCGCCACGCGCTGGAGTTGTCGATCACGACCGCGCCGGCCTCGGCGAAGCGGGGCGCGTGCGCGCGGCTGCCGGTGGCGCCGGCGGAGAAGAGGGCGATGTCGATGCCGGACGGGTCGGCGGTCGCGACGTCCTCGACCACGACGTCGACGCCCTGGAACTCGATGGTCGTGCCGGCCGAGCGCTCGGTGGCGAACAGGCGCAGCTCGCGGATCGGGAAGCCCCGCTCGACGAGGATCTCGCGCATGACGGTGCCGACCTGTCCGGTGGCGCCGACGACGGCGAGGGAGATTCCTGATTCTGCGATGCGGGTCATGACGGATCCTTGATGATGCGGGTGGGGTTGGTCGATTCTACCGGCGCTCGGCTGCGCCCCCGCCCGCTGTGACGCCTCCCGCCTCGGGAGCGGCAGGATCCGCACGTCGGATGTCCGGATGCCGCCGCCCAGCGGCATCCACCCCCGGTCGTTGAGCGGAGGCGCGCCGGCGCCGGAGCCGAAACGCCGCCGGCCCTCCCCGACCGGCCGGGCCGCTCCACCACGTTTCGACTCCTCGCTGGCGCTCGTCGCTCAACGACCACAGGGCAGCCCGCTTCGCTCCGCTCAAAGACAGGCACTCACCCCCGGTCGTTGAGCGGAGGCGCGCCAGCGCCGGAGCCGAAACGTCGCCGAGCCTCCCCGACCGGCCGGGACGCTTGTGCCCCCGGCCATCCTTCTCAGAGCGAGAGCTTGAAACCGACGTGCGAGGGCGCGTAGCCGAGGCGCTCGTAGAAGCGGTGGGCGTCGATCCGGGCGGCGTCGGACGTGAGCTGGATCATGCGCGCGCCGAGCGCGGGCGCCGCGACCTCCGAGACCCAGCGCATCATGGCGCCGCCGATGCCGGCGGAGCGAAGGTCGTCGCGCACGCGGACGGTCTCGACCTGCAGGCGCAGGGCGCCGCGGCGCGCGAGACCGGGGATGAGCGTCAGCTGCAGGGTCGCGATGACCCCTCCGTCGCGCTCCGCCACCAGCTGCAAGTTGCGCGGATCCTCCTGGATCGCCTCGAGCGCGCCCACGTACGCGTCGCGGTCGGCCGCGGAAGCCACGTCCCCGCGGGCCGCGCTGATCGGGTCGCTCGAGATCAGCGCGATGAGCGCGTCGGCGTCGCTCGGCTCGGCCGCGCGCAGGATGAAGGCGCCGTCGCGCGCGCTCAGGCCGGCGGGCAGCTCGAGCGCGGTGAGCACGATCTCAGCGCCCGGTGCCGGCGTAGACCGTTGCCTCGATCTCGCTGTCGAGGCCGTAGGCCGAGTGCACGACGCGGGCGGCCTCGTGCACGTCGTCGTTGCGGACGACGACCGAGATGCGGATCTCGCTGGTCGAGATCATCTCGATGTTGATGCCGGCCTTGCTGAGCGCCTCGAACAACGTCAGCGAGACGCCCGAGTGCGTGCGCATGCCGGCGCCCACGACGGACAGCTTGCCGATCTGGTCGTCGTGCACGACGTTCTCGTAACCGAGCGTCTCCTTCTCGGCCGTGAGCACCTTGAGCACCTCGGCGGCCGAGGGCTTCGGCAGCGTGAACGAGATGTCGGTGCGGCCGGGCGACGCGCTCTGCACGTTCTGCACGATCATGTCGATGTTCGCGCCCGTCTTGGCGACGAGGGCGAAGATCGCGGCGGCCGATCCGGGGACGTCCGGCACGCCGACGACCGTGATCTTGGCCTGGCTCTGGTCGATCGCGACGCCCGCGACGACGGGCTCCTCCATGCCGGTGACGTCGGTCACGTCGGTCTCCTTCTTCGCGTGGCGGGGGTGGGCCATGCCCTCCCCCAGGACGTAGGTTCCCTCGTTCGCCGTGAACGTGGAGCGCGCGTGGATGAGCACGCCGTGGCGGCGCGCGTACTCGACGGCGCGGATGTAGAGCACCTTGGCGCCGTTGGCGGCGAGCTCGAGCATCTCCTCGGCCGAGACGTGGTCGAGCTTGCGCGCGAGCGGCACGACGCGCGGGTCGGCGGTGAAGATGCCGTCCACGTCGCTGTAGATCTCGCAGACGTCGGCCTCGAGCGCCGCCGCGAGGGCGACGGCCGTGGTGTCCGAGCCGCCGCGGCCGAGCGTGGTGATGTCCTTGGTGTCCCGGTTGAAGCCCTGGAAGCCGGCCACGATGACGATCGCGCCCTCGTCGAGCGCCTCGCGCACGCGGACCGGGGTGACGTCGACGATGCGCGCCGAGCCGTGGTCCGCGGTCGTGATCATGCCGGCCTGGCTGCCCGTGAACGAGCGGGCCTCGTAGCCCATCGAGTGGATCGCCATGGCGAGCAGCGCCATCGAGATGCGCTCGCCGCTCGAGAGCAGCATGTCGAGTTCGCGCGGCGCCGGGAGGGGCGCGACCTGCGAGGCGAGGTCGAGCAGCTCGTCGGTGGTGTCGCCCATGGCGCTGACGGCCACGACCACGTCGTTGCCGGCGCGGCGGGTGTCGACGATGCGCTTCGCGACGCGCTTGATGCTCTCGGCGTCGGCGACCGACGAGCCGCCGAACTTCTGCACGATCAGTGCCACTGCTGCTCGCTCCAGAGGGGTGGGGACCGGACGCCGCGGGTTCGGCGCCCTGCTGACATCTTAGGAGCGCGCCCGAGTGCTCCCCGACGATGTGACATCCCGCCCTTCCGCTCGCTCACGGCGCGTGCGTCCTGCGCGCGCGGGCCCTTATGGATTGCGCAGTTCGGGCATATCCTGCGACCACCGCTTTCGCGCGAAGGGGACGACGATGACGACGAGCTCTGTGGCACAGGCCCCGCTCGGGGTCAGGGTCGCGTACACGCTGGCGGTCGGGTTCGGCTGGGCCGGCGGCATCCTGCTGGCGGGCGGTCTGCTGACCGGCGGGCTGCTCGGCGACCTCGGCGCGGTGGGCGGGCTGCTGCTGCTCGCGGTCGTGCTGCTCGTGGCCGCGGCGGTGCTCCGGATGGCGGTGCGCACTACCGCGCGTCGCGCCCGCTCCCGCGCTCTCGCCGGCATGGATCCGACGGTCGCGACCACGGCCGTGGTGGCCGCCACGGCCGTGAACATCGGATGGTGGGACGCCTTCGTCGGCGGGACGGGCTTCTTCGGCGACCGCTCCGGCTCCGGCGGGTGGGACGGCGGCGGCTCGTCCGGCGGCGGCTGGGGCGGCGGGTTCGGCGGAGACGGCGGCGGCGGGTTCTGACCGGCCCCGGCCTCAGCGCACGGCAGCCGCGGGCACCTCGACCGCGGGGGCGACCGCGCTCGGCTTCTGGCCGCGCGTGAAGACGCCGGCCGCGAGCAGGCAGCCCGCGAGGACGATGGGGAACCCGACGATCAGGCCGAGCGTGAGCGGCTCGCCGCGCACGAGCATCCCGAGCACAATCGCCACCACGGGGTGCAGGTACGTCATGAGCGGTGCCTTGACGGGACCGACCTCGGCGATCAGGGCGAAGAACGCGATGAACGCCACGGCGGTGCACAGCACGGTCAGGAGCGCCATGCCGGTCAGGCTCCTCACCGTCGGGGGCTCCGTCGTGGTCACGATGCCGATCGGCAGGTAGACGATGCCCACGGCGGCCATCGACAGCGTGATCACCCCGAGCGACGGCACGTCGGGCAGGTGACGGGCGACGATGAACGGTGCGATCGCGTAGCAGACCGCGACCAGCAGCACCTCGCCGATCGCGAGCAGGCTGATCTCGCCGTCGAGCGCGCCGCTGCCGAGCGCGACCACCGCGACGCCCGCGAAGCCGAGCGCGAGCCCGACCGCGCGCGAGGGACGCAGCGCGCCCCGGTCGCCGCGCGCCACGGCGATCGCCGTCGCGAACAGCGGCACCGTCGCGACGAACAGGCCGGTGAGGCCCGAGGCGAGGGTCTGCTCGGCGTGCGCCAGGAGCACGAACGGGCCGGCCATCTCGACCGCGCCGAAGGCGAGCACCCACGGCCAGTGCTTGAGCGCCGGCTTCAGCGCCCCCTGCTTCAGAGCGAACGGCAGCAGCAGGAGCGCAGCGCCGAACGTGCGGATGCCGACCACCGCCGCGGGAGAGAACGTCTCCACCGCCTCGGCGATGAAGAGGTACGGCATGCCCCACACGAGCGCGAGCAGCGCGAACAGGGCCCACCCCTTCGGGGTGAAGTGAGTCGACGATGGCACGGGACGATCCTGGCACGCACCACCGACATCCGGATCGGACGGCGGACCACCTGTCCGTCAACGGATGAAGGTTGGCAGGGTCAGATGGCCCGGCGGCCCTCGAAGGCCCGGCCGAGCGTGACCTCGTCGGCGTACTCCAGGTCGCCGCCCACGGGGAGGCCGGACGCGAGGCGCGACACCGTGATCTGCAGCGTCGTGAGCAGCCGGCTGAGGTAGGTCGCGGTCGCCTCGCCCTCGAGGTTGGGGTTCGTGGCGAGGATGACCTCCTGCACCGTGCCGTCGGCCAGGCGCGACATCAGCTGCTGGATGCGCAGATCGTCGGGGCCCACGCCCGCGATGGGGCTGATCGCGCCGCCGAGCACGTGGTACAGCCCGCGGAACTCGCGCGTGCGCTCGATCGCCGCGACGTCCTTGGCGTCCTCGACCACGCAGATGAGGGCGGGGTTGCGGCGCGGGTCGCGGCAGATCGCGCAGGTCTCCTGCTCGGAGACGTTGCCGCAGATCTCGCAGAACTTCACGCGCTCGCGCACCTCGCGCAGCAGCTCGGACAGGCGCGAGACGTCGAACGTGGGGGTCTGCAGGATGTGGAACGCGATGCGCTGGGCCGACTTCGGGCCGATGCCGGGCAGGCGGCCGAGCTCGTCGATCAGCTCCTGGACGATGCCGTCGTACATGTGGGGGCTCTCTTGCTGGGGCCGCTACTGGAAGCGGGTCGGCGGCTCGTACGGCTCCTCGTGGAGGAACCGCGCCTCGAGGATCTGACGCACGACGGCCTCGCCGTAGCGCTGCACCCCGTCGGTCTGGATGACGCGGCGCTGCACGACGACGCTCGGGGTCTGGATGACCGGCGGCGCGGGGGCGGCGGCCTCCGGCTCGTCGTCGGTCTCGGGCTCGTCGTCCGCGTCCACCGGGACCTCGGTGGGGATGACGTCGCCGTCGCGCTCGAGCGTCGCCACGCGCGCGGCGACCGGCACGGCCGCCTCCTCGGGATCGTCGTCCACCGCGAGCGCCACCGGGGCCTCGCTGTTCGGGATGGGCGCGACCGCCCACTCCGTCACGGGCGCAGCGGCGTACGAGGCCGGCGCGGGCGCGGTGCGCACGGGCTCCGGCTCGCGCGCGGGGCTGACCCGCTCGGGCCGGGCCGCGGCCGGGCGCACCGGCTCGGGACGCGGGGCGGGCTGCCGCGCGGCGGGCGGGCCGTACGGGTCCTCACCCGCGTAGGGGTCGCCCGGCTCGTCGGGGTACGGGTAGTCCGGCTCGGGAGGGAGGTCGTCGTACGGCGCGGGCGCCGGCTCCGCGGGGCGTGCGGCCCGGGCCGGGTCGGGGTCGGGCGCCGGCTCGGCAGCCGGGCGGGCGCCGCCGCCCTGCTCGCGAGCGCCCTGCTCGCGCGCGGTGGCGTCGAGGTGCGCGAGGTACTTCACGCGCACGCCGAGCACGCCGAGGATCGCGGTGCGCAGGTCCTCGCTCACGCCGCCCTGGGGCGTGCGCGTCTTGAACCTGCCGAGGTCGCCCTCGTTCGGGAAGCCGAGCACGAGCACGTCGTCGGGGCGGACGTCCACGACGCGCGCGCCGCTCACGACGAGCCAGCTGGTGCGGCTGATGCCCTGGAGGCGCTCGAGCACCTGCTCCCACGCGGCCGTGATGCCCTCGAGCGTGAGCGGACCGGACGGGACGGGGGGCTGCGGCTCGGGGGCCGGCGCGGCCGCGGCCGGCGCGGCGGACGCCGGCGCCGTAGCGGGGGCGCTGCCCGGCGCGACGGTGGCCCAGCCCGCGGCGGGCACGTCGTCGGCCGGGGCGGACGGCGCCGGGCGCTCGGCGGGGGCGGGCTGGTCTCGGCTCGCTGCGCTCGCTCGACCCGTTTCGTCTCCGCTCGCTGCGCTCGCTCCGCTCAACGACCGGGGCTCGGCCGCAGCGGGAGCGGCGGCGGGCGCAGGCGCGGCGGCAGGAACCGGGGCCGCGCCGGGCGTCGCCGCGGCCGCGGGAGCGAGGGCGCCGGCGAGCACGCGCGCGATCATGAGCTCGAGCTGCAGGCGGGGCGAGGTCGCACCCGTCATGGCGTCGAGCGCGGCGCTCACGATGTCGGCGGTGCGCGACAGGCGCTCGGCGCCGAGGCGCTGCGCCTGACCGGTCATCCGCTCGAGCTCGTCGGCGGGGATGCCGCGCAGCACGGCGGAGGCGCCGGCGCCGGTCGCGGCGATCACGATCAGGTCGCGCAGGCGCTCGAGCAGGTCGTCCACGAAGCGGCGTGGATCCTGCCCCGTCTGCACGACGCGGTCCACGGCGCCGAACGCGGCCGCGGCGTCGCCCGCGGCGAACGCGTCGACCACGCCGTCCAGCAGCTCGCCGTGCGTGTAGCCGAGCAGCGCGACCGCGCGCTCGTAGCCGACCTGACCGCCCTCGGAGCCCGCGATCAGCTGGTCCAGGATGGAGAGCGTGTCGCGGGGCGATCCGCCGCCCGCGCGCACCACGAGGGGCAGCACGCCGGTGTCGACCTTCACGCCCTCCTGGTCGCACAGCGACTGGACGTAGTCGAGCATCGCCGCCGGGGGCACCAGGCGGAACGGGTAGTGGTGCGTGCGCGACCGGATGGTGCCGATGACCTTGTCGGGCTCGGTCGTCGCGAAGATGAACTTGACGTGCGCCGGGGGCTCCTCGACGAGCTTCAGCAGCGCGTTGAAGCCCTGCGGCGTCACCATGTGCGCCTCGTCGAGGATGAAGATCTTGAACCGGTCGCGGGCCGGGGCGAACACGGCGCGCTCGCGCAGGTCGCGCGCGTCGTCGACGCCGTTGTGGCTCGCGGCGTCGATTTCGACGACGTCGAGCGATCCGCCGCCCGCGCGGGACAGCTCGACGCAGCTGTCGCACGTGCCGCACGGGGTGTCGGTCGGGCCCTCGGCGCAGTTGAGGCAGCGCGCCAGGATGCGCGCCGACGTGGTCTTGCCGCAGCCTCGGGGACCCGAGAACAGGTAGGCGTGCCCGATCCGGTCGCTGCGCAGTGCGGTCATCAGCGGCTCGGTGACCTGCGACTGCCCGATCATCTCCCCGAAGGTCTCGGGCCGGTAGCGGCGATACAGGGCGGTGGTCACGCGAACAGCCTACGGGAGGGGTGGGACATCCGAGCCGGGGCCTCCCCAGGGTGGGAGGCTACGGCTGGTCGCCCGTGGCGACGGGACGGTCCTGGTTCGACCACTGGCTCCACGACCCCGGGTACAGGGCGCCGGGCACGCCCGCCGCGGCGAGCGCGAGCAGGGTGTGCGCGGCCGTGACGCCCGAGCCGCAGTACACGCCGATCGGCGCGGACAGGTCGACGCCGAGCTCCTGGAAGCGGGCCCGGATGGAGCCCGGCTCGAGGAACCCGCCCGACGCGTCGATGTTGCCCGTGGCGGGCGCCGACACGGCGCCGGGGATGTGCCCGGCGCGGGGATCGATCGGCTCCGCCTCGCCGCGGTAGCGCTCCGGCGCGCGGGCGTCGAGCAGCGTGCCGACGCGCGGGAACGCCGCGGCCTGGTCGGCCGTCAGCACCGGCAGCGCACCGTACGCCAGCTCGATGTCGCCGGGCTCGGCGCGCACCTCCCCCGCCTCGAGCGGATGCCCCGCCGTGGTCCAGGCCGACAGGGCGCCGTCGAGCACGCGCACGTCGGAGACGCCCGCGTGCCGCAGCAGCCACCACGCGCGCGCGGCGGCCATCCCGGAGCTGTCGTCGTAGACCACCACGGGCCGGCCGGTGCGGACGCCCCAGGCCCGCGCGGACTCCTGCAGCCGCTCGACGGGCGGCAGCGGGTGGCGTCCCTCGGTCGCGGGCTGCGACGGATCCGCCAGCTCGTGGTGCAGGTCGACGAACACGGCGCCCGGGATGTGCCCGGCCAGGTACGCGGGGCGGCCCGCATCCGGATCCGCGAGGGTCCAGCGGACGTCCAGCAGCGTGACCTCGCCGAGCCGCTCGGCGAGCTCCGCGGCGGAGATCAGGACGTCACTCACCGCGCGATCCGACGGTCTCGCCGACGATCGGGATCGCCGACGTGGTGACCGGCACGGACGCCGTGATCGGCACGGTCGGCTCCATCGCGGTGCCGTCCTCGCGGCGCATCTCGCTGAACGGCTTGAGCGTCGGGCGGCCCGGCAGCACGGGGCCCTGGTCGGCCAGCGGCACGACGGCCGGCTGGTCCACCGACGCGACGTACGCGTGTCCGCGCACCGTGAACCGCACCGGATCGCCCGAGCGCACCGTGACGGTCATCTCCTCGCGGCGCAGCACGACGTCGGCGACGGCGCCCTGCCACTGCAGCGTGTAGGCCAGCTCGGGCCACTCCTCGGGCAGGCGCGGGTCGAACGACAGCTCGCCCAGGTGGTCGCGCATGCCGCCGAAGCCGCTGACGAGCGCGGTCCACACTCCGCCCGCCGACGCGACGTGCACGCCGTCGGCCGCGTTGTGGTGCAGGTCGCCGAGGTCGACGAAGATCGCCTCCTCGAAGTACTCGTGCGCGAGGTCCTGGTACCCGACCTCGGCCGCGAGGATCGACTGCACGACCGCCGACAGGGTCGAGTCGCCCGTGGTCAGCGGGTCGTAGTAGTCGAAGTCGGCGCGCTTCTCCTCGGGCGAGAAGTGGTTGCCCTGCAGGAACAGCGCGAGCACGACGTCCGCCTGCTTGAGCACCTGGAAGCGGTAGATCACGAGCGGGTGGAAGTGCAGCAGCAGCGGCCGCTGCTCGGCCGGCGTGTGCTCCAGGTCCCAGACCTCGCGCTCGAGGAACAGCGAGTCCTGCGGGTGGATGCCGAAGTTCTCGCTGTAGGGGATGTGCATGGCGTCGGCCGCGCGCTCCCACGCCTCGGGCTCGCTGGCGTCCAGCGCGACGCGGTCGGACAGCAGGCGGAACGCGCCCGGGTTGGTCTCGGCCATCTCGCGCACCACGCGCGCGGCGGCGCGCAGGTTGAACCGCGCCATCACGTTCGTGAAGAGGTTGTCGTTGACGACGGTCGTGTACTCGTCCGGGCCGGTCACGCCGTGGATGTGGAACGACTCGACGCCCTCGTGCGAGCGCCAGAACCCGAGCGTGGCCCACAGGCGCGCGGTCTCGACGAGCACGTCGGCGCCCTCGCGCTCCATGAAGTCGTGGTCGCCCGTGGCGCGCACGTATTTGACGAGCGCATACGCGACGTCCGCGTTGATGTGGTACTGCGCCGTGCCGGCGGCGTAGTAGGCGGACGCCTCCTCGCCGTTGATCGTGCGCCACGGGAACAGCGCCCCGGCCTCGTTCAGCTGCGCGGCGCGGCGGCGCGCGGCGGGCAGCATCATGGTGCGCATCCGCATGGCGTTCCGCGCCCAGAGCGGGTTCGTGTACGCCAGGAACGGCAGCACGTAGATCTCGGTGTCCCAGAAGTAGTGGCCCGAGTAGCCCGAGCCCGTGACGCCCTTGGCGGGGACGCCGAAGCCGTCCGCGCGGGCCGCGGCCTGCGCGAGCTGGAACAGGCACCACCGGGTCGCCTGCTGCAGGCTGTCCTGCGCGGCGATCCGGACATCCGACGTGGACCAGAACGCGTCCATCCAGGCGCGCTGGCGACGGTAGACGTCCTCGGCGCCCGACACGGCGATCCGGTCGAGCGTGCGGCGGCAGCGCTCGACGAGCTCGCGCGGGGGCACGCCGCGCGACGTGTGGTAGCTGACGACCTTGGTGATCGTGATCGGCACGCCCGCCTTGGCGCGCACGCGGAACACGTGCTTGGCGATGTCGGGCTCGACCAGGTGCCGCATGTCGTACTCGTTGGCGGTGTCGATCGAGTGGTCGGCCGCGACCGCGATCGTCATGCCCGACTCGGTGACGCGGTACGACAGCGCCGAGCGCAGCTCGTCCGTCCAGTACTCCTGCGGCTGCAGCACCCGCTCGCCGATCTTCTCGCTCTTGCGCGGGTCGAACGTCGCGCCGCGGCCGGCGGCTTTCGCGGCCGCCATCGACGGCGTGCCGCCGTAGACGTTCTCGCCGTCCTGGCGGTTGACGATCTGCGAGCTGATGGTCACGGGGGCGTCCGTGTCGAGCACCGTGACGGTCATCCGCATGACGGCGACGTGGCGCTCCTCGAACGAGACGACGCGGTCGTCCTCGATCAGCACGTCCTTGCCCGACGGCGTGCGCCACAGCAGCCGTCGGCGGTACACGCCCTCGCGCATGTCGAGCACGCGCTCGTACTCGCGCATCTCGGCGATGTCGAGCGACAGCGGCTCGTCGTCGACGTACACGCGCATGACCTTGGCGTCGGGCGCGTTGATGATGGTCTGGCCGACCTCGGCGAAGCCGTAGGCCTGCTCGGCGTGGCGGATGGGCCAGGTCTCGTGGAAGCCGTTGATGAAGGTGCCGTGCTCGTGCGCGTGGCGGCCCTCGGGGTGGTTTCCGCGCAGGCCGAGGTAGCCGTTGCCGACCGAGAAGATGGTCTCGGTCACGCCCGCGTCGTCGCCCGAGTAGCGCGTTTCGATCAGGCGCCAGGGGTCGACGGGAAAGCGGTCGCGGTCGATCATTCGGGCTCCGTGTGGGGTCGGGATGTGAGGAAAGCGGGAAACGGGGACGGAACAGGATCGCACGGGATCGCCGGGAACCGCCACAGAGTCGGGCGGTATTCCGCGGCGCAGCGCTTTTCGGGTGTCAGCGGGAGGTCGCGTCGTGCGCGTCGGCGAACTCGGCGAGGTCGGAGACGATCACGTGCGCGCCGGCGTTCTCGAGCGCGTGCGCGCCCGCCCCGCGGTCGACGCCGACGACCAGTCCGAAGCCGCCGGCGACGGCGGACTGCACGCCCGAGATGGCGTCCTCGACCGCGGCGGTGCGCGCCGGGTCCACGCCGGCCATCTCCGCGGCACGGAGGAAGACGTCGGGCGCGGGCTTGGACGGCAGGTGCTCGCGCTCGGCGACGACGCCGTCCATCACGACCGGGAAGCGGTCGCGGATGCCCGCGGCCGCGAGCACGTCCTCGGCGTTCTTCGAGCTGGACACGACGGCGGACGGGACGCCGGCCGCGTCGAGGATGTCGAGCAGGCGCATGGTGCCGGGGTACGGCTGTATGCCCTCCTCGCGCAGCACGCGCGAGAACACGATGTTCTTGCGGTTGCCGATGCCGCACACGGTGTCGGCCTCCGGCGGGTCGGAGGGGTCGCCCCACGGCACCTCGACATCGCGGCTGCGCAGTATGGACGCGACGCCGTCGTACCGCTTCTTGCCGTCGAGATGGTCGAAGTAGTCGGTGTCGGTGTACGGCGGCGTGATGTCCCAGTCGGCGAACAGCTGCTCGAACATCGCGCGCCAGGCGTGCATGTGCACCTCGGCGGTCGGCGTGATGACGCCGTCGAGATCGAACAGCACGGCGTCGTAGGCGGTCAGGTCGGGCAGGCTGCTCACGCCGCCCAGCGTAGTCCCACGCACCGGGCCGACGGCAGGGTCAGACGGCCGCCAGGGTCTGGCGCGCGATCTCGAGCTCCTCGGCCGTGGGGACCACCAGCACGGTCACGGCGGAGTCGTCGGTCGAGATGACGCGCGGGCCGCGCTCGCGCGCCTGGTTGCGCTCGGGGTCGATCTCCAGCCCCAGGAAGCCGAGCGTCTCGAGGGCCGCCGCGCGGATGGCTGCGTCGTTCTCCCCGACGCCGGCCGTGAACGAGATCACGTCGACCCCGCCGAGCTGCGCGGTGTAGGCGCCCGCGTAGGCGCGCAGGCGGTGGATGTACACGTCGAACGCGAGCTGCGCGGCCTCGTCGCCCTCGGCGCGGCGGGCGGCGAGATCCCGCATGTCGGTCACGCCGGCCAGCCCCAGGACCCCGCTGCGCTTGTTGAGCAGGCGGTCCAGGTCGTCGGTCGACATCGACGCGCGCCGCGCCAGGTGCAGCAGCACGGCCGGGTCGAGGTCGCCCGAGCGGGTGCCCATCACGAGCCCCTCGAGCGGGGTCAGGCCCATGGACGTCTCGACCGACCGGCCGCCGTCGACCGCCGTGACGGACGCGCCGTTGCCGAGGTGGAAGACGATCTGCTTCAGGCTCGCGAGGTCGCGTCCGAGGAACTCGGCGGCCTTGGCGCTGACGTACTGGTGGCTGGTGCCGTGGAAGCCGTACCGGCGGATCCGGTGCTTCGCGGCGACCTCGCGGTCGATCGCGTAGGTGTAGGCCGCGGGCGGCAGCGTCTGGTGGAACGCGGTGTCGAACACCGCGACGTGCGGGATGCCGGCGAACGCCGCGCGCGCGGCGCGGATGCCCTGCAGCGCGCCCGGGTTGTGCAGCGGCGCGAGCACCGAGAGGTCGTCGATGTTGATCTCGACCAGGTCGGTGATCACGGTCGCCTCGAAGAACCGCGCGCCGCCGTGCACCACGCGGTGGCCGACCGCGACCGGCGGGTGCTCGTCGAGCGACGGTCCGTGCTGCGCGAACGCGTCGAGCATCGCCGCGAAGCCGGCGGTGTGATCCGGGATGGGGCGCTCGATCCGGTGCGTCGCGTCGAGGACGGCGGGGGCGGGCTCCCCCGGCTCGGCGTGGAAGCGCACCGTGTGGGTTGCGACGCCGGTGGCCTCGCCGATCCGCTCCACGAGCCCGGAGGCGAGAACCTGCTCCCGCGCCATGTCGAGCAGCTGGTACTTGAACGACGACGACCCGCTGTTGACGACCAGTACGATGCTCATGCGCGGCTCCTCACGATTTCCCGGTCGTTGTCCATCCCGTGCTCGTTGAGCGAGGGAGCGAAGCGACCGAGTCGAAACGTCACGAAGCTCCCCATGGCACTCACCACCCCCCGGTCGTTGAGCGGAGTGAGCGCCAGCGAACGGAGTCGAAACGTCACGAAGCGCTCCCCTGCGCCTGGATCGCGGTGATCGCGACCGTGTTGACGATGTCCTGCACGAGCGCGCCGCGCGACAGGTCGTTGATCGGCTTGTTGAGGCCCTGCAGCACGGGTCCGATCGCGACGGCGCCCGCCGAGCGCTGCACGGCCTTGTACGTGTTGTTTCCGGTGTTGAGGTCGGGGAACACGAACACCGTCGCGCGGCCCGCGACCGCGGACTGCGGCAGCTTGGCCTTCGCGACCGCCGCGTCGGCGGCGGCGTCGTACTGGATGGGTCCCTCGATCGGCAGCTCGGGCGCGCGCTCGCGGGCCAGCTGGGTCGCGAGGCGCACCTTGTCGACATCCGCGCCCGATCCGGACTCGCCGGTCGAGTACGACAGCATCGCGACGCGCGGCTCGACCCCGAACTGCGCGGCCGTGGCGGCCGACGAGATCGCGATGTCGGCGAGCTGCTCGGCCGTCGGGTCGGGGATCACGGCGCAGTCGCCGTAGACCAGCACGCGGTCGGCGAGCGCCATCAGGAAGACGCTCGAGACGACCGACACCCCCGGCTTGGTCTTGATGATCTCGAACGCCGGGCGGATCGTGTGCGCGGTCGTGTGGGCGGCACCCGACACCATGCCGTCGGCCAGGCCCAGGTGCACCATCATCGTGCCGAAGTACGACACGTCCGTGACGGTGTCGGCGGCCTTCTCGTACGTGACGCCCTTGTGCGCGCGCAGCCGCGCGTACTCGGTGGCGAAGCGCTCGACGAGTTCCGGGTCGAACGGGCTGACCAGGTGCGCGTCGCCCAGGTCGAGGCCCAGCTCGGTCGCGCGGGCGGCGATCGCGCCGGGGTCGCCGAGGATGGTCAGCTCGGCCACCTCGCGCTTGAGCAGCGACGCAGCCGCGCGCAGCACGCGGTCGTCGCCGCCCTCCGGCAGCACGATGTGGCGGCGGTCGGCGCGGGCGCGCTCGAGCAGGCCGTACTCGAACATCAGGGGCGTCACGACGGTCGCACGGGCGACGCCCAGCACGCGCGTGAGCTCGGCGATGTCGACGTGCTTCTCGAACAGCGCGAGGGCCGTGTCGTAGCGCCGGCCGGATCCGGTCGCGCGCCCGCGCGTCGACATCACGCGCACCGCGGTGTCGTACGTGCCGAGGTCGGTGGTCACGATCGGCAGGGTGGATCCGAGGCCGTCGATCAGGCGCAGCACGTCGTCCGGGATCGGGAACGGCCCGTTCAGGATGATGCCCGCCAGCGACGGGAACGTGCCCGACTGGTTCGCGAGCAGCGCCGCGACCAGCACCTCGGTGCGGTCGGCGGGGATGACCACGACCGCGCTCTCGGCGAGGCGCGGCAGCACGTTGACCATCGACATGCCGGCGATCACGACGCCCAGCGCCTCGCGCGTGAGCAGCTGGTCGTCCCCCTTCAGCAGGGTGCCGTCGACCGCGCGCAGGATGTCCGCCATGGAGGGCGCCACGAGCAGGCGGTCCTCGGGCAGGGCCCAGACCGGCCCGGCGCCCACGGCCTGCGCCACCTGGGCGACGATGTCGTCGAGGTGCTCGGGGTCGGCGCGGTTGACCACCGTGGCGGCGAGCTCGGCGCGGCCGCGCCGCAGCTCGGGGATCGCCAGGCGCGCGATCTGCGCCATCTCCTCGGGCGTGCGCGGAGTCGTGGTGCCGAGCTGCTCGGCCTGCCCCTGGTGCGCGCGGCCGCCCAGCACGAGCAGGACCGGCGTGCCGAGATTCGCGGCGACGCGGGCGTTGTAGGCGAGCTCGGCGGGGCTGCCGACGTCGGTGTAGTCGGTTCCGACCACGACCACCGCGTCGCACTGCGCCTCGACGGCCTTGAACCGCCCGACGATCGTGGCGAGCGCGGCATCCGGATCGGCGCGCACGTCGTCGTACGTGACGCCCACGCACTCGTCGTAGTCGAGGTCGACGCCGTCGTGACCGAGCAGCATCTCGAGGACGTAGTCGCGCTCGGCGGTCGACCGCGCGATGGGCCGGAACACCCCCACCCTCGGCGTCGCCCGGCTGAGCGCGTCGAGCACGCCCAGCGCCACGGTGGACTTGCCGGAGTGCCCCTCCGCGGAGGTGATGTAGATGCTCCTCGCCACGCGCCCAGCCTATGCGCGCATCCATCGTGGAGGCGGGGCTTGACCCCGAGCAGGTTCAGCGACCGAGCGCCAGCTCCCCCTGTGCTGGTTGAGCGACCGAGCGCCAGCGAGGGAGTCGAAACCCCCAAACCGCCACCGGCCCCACCCCCGAGCACCGAGCACCGAGCACCGAGCAGCGAGCACCGACCATCCACATCGACAGTCGTGCGAGCGAAGCGGGCGCCCGAACACGTGAGACCGCTTCTAAAAAGAAAAGACTCTCCGCGTACCCGACAGAGCCCGGTTACCCTTGCTACGTTTCCGTCCTGGGGGAGTTGGCCTGGATGTCGCCACGCGGAGAGCTGTCCCCAGTCTAACTGAATCCCCGAACCGAGGAGTCGCCGGTGACCGAGCCCATGTCCCCCGAGCGGTTCCAGCACGCGACGGACGGGATCATCCGATCCGTGTCGTCGGTGATCGACGGGAAGCCGCAGGCGGTGCGCAGCGCGCTCGTGGCGCTGCTGGCCGAGGGGCACCTGCTGATCGAGGACGTGCCGGGCGTCGGCAAGACTGTGCTGGCGCGGGCGCTGGCGGCGTCGATCCAGGCGCGGGTGCGGCGCATCCAGTTCACTCCCGATCTGCTCCCGAGCGACGTGACGGGCGTGTCGGTGTTCAACCCGGCGTCGCGGGAGTTCTCGTTCACGCCGGGCGCGGTGTTCGCGAACATCGTGATCGCCGATGAGATCAACCGCTCCTCCCCCAAGACGCAGTCGGCGCTGCTGGAGGCGATGGAGGAGCGTCAGGTCACGGTCGACGGCACGTCGCACCGACTGCCGGATCCGTTCCTCGTGGTCGCGACCCAGAATCCGCTCGAGATGGAGGGCACCTATCCCCTGCCCGAGGCGCAGCGCGACCGGTTCATCCTGCGCATCTCGATGGGCTACCCCGACGCGGCGGCCGAGGCGCTCATGCTGCGCCAGCGCGACACCGAGAACCCGCTCGCGGCGGTGCGGCCGGTGGTCACGGTCGAGGAGGTCAGCGAGCTGATCCGCTTCGCGCGCGCGGTGCACGTCGCGCCCGTGATGGAGGAGTACGCCGTGGCGCTCGCGCAGGCGACGCGCGTGCACCCCGACCTGCGCCTGGGTGCGAGCCCGCGTGCCACGCTGCAGCTGGTGCGGGCCGCGAAGGTGTGGGCCGCGCTCGACGGGCGCGACTTCGTGATCCCCGACGACGTCACGGCGCTGCTCGAGCCGGTGCTCGCGCATCGCCTCATCCCCACGCGGAGCGCCGCCGGCGTGCACCGCGCGAGCGACCCGGTGCCGCAGATCCTGGAGCGGATCGCGGGATCGGTGCGCGTGCCTCTGGCCGTGCGGTGACGCGATGTCCGGCCGGTCGTCCTCGCGCGCGCGGGGCGGCGCCGCGCCCCGCGCGGGCGCACCCGCACCGGGCGTCCGCGCGCTGAGCCGCGCGCCGCTGACCGCCCGCGGGCTCGCCGCCGTGCTCCTGGGCGTCGGGCTGCTGGTCGCGGCCAACACGCTGGGGCGGATCGAGCTGGTGGTGTTCGGCCTGACGCTGATGCTGCTTACGACCGCGGCGTTCGTGACGCTGCGCCTCGCGGGCCGGGTGACGGATGTGGAGCGCACGCTGTCGACGGACGTCGCGAGCGTCGGCGGCATCTCGCAGGTGCGCGCGGTGCTCGTGCTGTCGACGCGGCCCGTGCCGGGCGGGCGCTGGCACGACGCGCTGCCGCCGGCCCTGCGCGCGGTCGTGACGGAGGACGAGCCGAACGGCCCGATCGGCGATCTGCCGCCCGGCGGGCGCGGCGTTCTGCCGGTGTCCTATGCCGTGATGGGCATGAAGCGGGGCCGGCACGCGATCGGCCCGCTCGAGACCGCGGCGATCGACCCGTTCGGGCTCGCCCGGCGACGTGCGAGCGCGGGCGGACGGACGCCCGTGACGATCGTGCCCGCGGTGGTGCCGCTGCGCGCGCTGCCCGGCGCACCGGGCGCGACCGGCGGCGCGCAGGCGACCACCGACCGGCACGGGCAGGGGGCCGACAACCTCATCCCGCGGCCGTACGCCCCTAGCGACTCGATGCGGCGCATCCACTGGCGCGCGTCGGCGCACCACGGCTCGTTCATGGTGCGCGAGGAGGAGCGCGAGACGACCCCGCGCGCGATCGTGGTGTTCGACCGGGGCGCGCGCCGATGGAGCCCGGATGCTGCGCGCGGCGACGACGAGGGATTCGAGGCGGCCGTGACGCTCGTGGTGTCGGCGACGTGGAGCCTGGTGCGCGACGGGTATGCCGTCGAGGTGATGGACAGCGACGGCGCGCCCATCTCGCTCGTCGAGACGCAGGACGACCGGCGCGAGCTGCTCGTCACGTTCGCCTCGGTGGGCCCGCGCGGCGAGGACACGCTCGACCGCCTGCCGACCGGCATCGGCAACTGGGCGTCGGCGCCCGTGATCCTCGTGACGGGCCGCCTCACGGGCGAGGACGTCGCCGGGCTCGCGCCCGTCGCGACGCAGGCCTCGCGCGCGGTGCTGCTGAGCGTCGACCCGCGGGGCGACGCGCTCGAGCGGGCGGCCCGGCAGGGCTGGCACGCCGCGCGGCTCGGGACCGACATCGAGGCGGGATGGCTCGCGGCCACGCGGCCCCACGACGACACACCCGCGTTCGGGTCCCGCGCGTTCGCGGCGGACGCATTCGACCTCCGCCTGGACTCGGGAGCGGGGGCCGGCCATGGCCGTCCTTGAGGCCCCGCACCGCACCGCTCCCCCGCCCTCGGGGCACGGCCCCTGGACGTACCCGCTCGATCCGACGCCGCCGGTGCGGGGGCTGCGCGGCGACCTGTCGATGACGCTCGGCGCGGGCGTCGGCACGATCGCGGCCATGCTGCCGATCGGGCGCCTCCTCGTTCCCACGTGGCTGTGGGGCGCCATCCTGCTGATCGCGGTCGTGCTGCTCACGGGGTGGCTGCTGCGTCGCGTCGGCGTGCCCCGGGTGCTGGCTGCGATCGCCGAGCTGCTGGCGTGGGTGCTGGGCGCGACGTACGCGCTGCGGCACGACGAGGCCGTGCTGGGGGTGATCCCGACCGTCGACCTGGTGCGCGACCTGCCGCGCCTGTTCGCGGACGTCAGCGTCGAGATCGTCGAGGGCGTCGCCCCCATGGAGCCGAGCCGGGCGCTCAGCTGGGTGCTGATCGCGGCGGGCGGCCTGCTCGCATTCTTCGTCGGGCATATCGTGCGCGCCACGCGCCTGCCGCTGCTCGCGGCGATCGTGCTGATCACGGTGTTCGTGATCCCGCAGCTCGCTGTGCCGGGCGATCCCGACCTGGTCGCGGCGGTCATCCTGACGGCGGCGATCCTGTGGCTCGCCCGCGCCGAGCTGCGCGCGCGGCGGCCCGGCATGGAGGCGGGCCCGGTGGCCTCGATGTGGGCGGCGGTGCTGGGCGTCGGCTCGCTCGTCGCGGCCGTGATCGTCGCGCCGTCCGCGCCGCTGGGCACCCCCATCGGCGGCGGCGTGGGCCGCACCGCGACGATCTCGGCATCGCTCGACCTGGGCGACGACCTGCGCCGACCCGCGGACGTCGAGGTGCTGCGGCTGAGCACCGACGCCACCGGCGGCGCGCCGTACCTGCGGGTCGCGACGCTGACGGCGTTCAACGGGCGGACGTGGCAGCCGGACGGCGCGGGCCGCAACGAGCTGTCGTTCGGCCCGGTGGAGTCGACTGCCGAGGCGGTCGAGGCGACCACGACGATCGAGATCACGCGCCTGACGAGCGAGTACCTGCCGGTGCCGTACCCGGCGGTGGAGGTCAGGGGCGCGGTGGGGGCGTGGTCGGCGAACCCGTTCAACCGCACGGTCCGCAGCGACTCGACGACCTCGCTCGGGCAGTCCTATGTTGTGCGCACCCAGGTGCCGCAGCCGACCCGGGAGCAGGCGCAGGCGGCCGTGCCCGCGACGGGCGGCGGCGCGTTCTGGCACGCGCTGGACGACGGGATGGCGCAGGAGTCGCTCCTGCTGCCGGATGGCGCCGCCGAGCTCGTCGAACCGATCGCGCGCGAGGTGACCGCGGGCTCGGGCAGCGCGTACGACGCGCTGGTCGCGATGCAGGCCTGGTTCCGGGGCGGCGAGTTCCGGTACTCGCTCGAGGCGCCGGTCGAGGAGGGCTTCGACGGCTCGGGGATGGACGCGATCCAGGGGTTCCTGGACGTCCGCAGCGGGTACTGCGTGCACTTCGCGTCGACGTTCGCGGTGATGGCGCGCTCGCTCGGCATCCCGGCGCGGGTCGTGGTGGGCTTCCTGCCGGGCGTCGCGACGGACCAGCAGATGGACGGCCAGACCGTGTACTCCGTGCTGGGCTCGCAGCTGCACGCGTGGCCGGAGGCGTACCTGGACGGCATCGGATGGGTGCCGTTCGAGCCGACCGCGACGCTCGGCACCCCGACGCTGCTGCGCTCGGAGGCGGCGCCGAGCGCGGGCCCGTCGGCGGCCCCGACCGATCCGTCGGCGCCGACGCCCACGCCGTCGGTGTCGCGCGACGTGGACCGCGGCGACATCGAGGGCGGGGGAACGCAGGCGACGGGCTTCGACGTGCGGGCGCTGGTGCGCGGTCTCGGCGTCGCGCTGGGGCTGCTCGTGCTGCTGGCCGTGCCGGCCGTGGTGCGGGCGGTGCGGTGGAGCGTGCGCCTCGCGGCCGCGCGCCGCGGTGACGCTGTGGCGGCCTGGCGCGAGCTGCAGAATGTCGCGATCGACGCGGGCATCGCGGTCGACGAGAGCGACTCGCCGCGCGCGTTCGCGGACCTGCTGTCGACCAAGCACGGGGTGCCGGCCTCGGCGCTGGCGCCGCTGGTGGCCGGCATCGAGCGCGCGAGCTTCGCGCGCGACGGCGCCCCGCCTGCGCCGGGCCTCGCGCGCGCCCTCTCGCAGACCCGCGTCGCGCTCCTGCCCGCCGGCCGCGAGCGGCTGCGGGCCTCGCTCATCCCGCGCTCGCTGCTCGTGCGCCCCCGCGTCCAGGGTCACTGACGCCCCCGGTCGTCGAGCGGAGCGAGCGCCACCCCGCCCCCGGTCGTTGAGCGGAGCGAGCGCCACCCCGCCCCCGGTCGTTGAGCGGAGCGAGCGCCAGCGAGCGGAGTCGAAACGGCCCAAGCCTCCCCGCGGCTCCCGGCGACGAAGAAGCCCCGCACCGAGATCGGTGCGGGGCTTCGGAGCGGAAGCGACAGGATTTGAACCTGCGAGACGAGTTACCCCGCCTACATGGATTCCAGCCATGCTCCTTCGGCCGCTCGGACACGCTTCCAAAGGGCGACTTTATCACGCGGCCCTGGGCCCGAAGCCGACGGTCCCCTTACCCCACGCCCCGTCCCTCGGTCGAGGCCCGCGCGAGGGCGCCGCGTCGCTCCTACGCTGGGCGCGACGAGGAGGCGACACCATGGACTTCCAGGAGATCATCGAGACCGTCGGCAAGGCGGTGGATGCCGCGGGCGTGGTCGCGATCGTGCTCGGCGCGCTGGCCGCCACGGCGTCCGCGACCCGGCGCCTGTTCCGCCGCGAGCCGGATGTCTACGACCGGTACCGACGGTTCCTCGGCCGCTCCATCCTGCTCGGCCTGGAGCTGCTCGTCGCCGCGGACATCATCCGCACGGTCGCGCTCGAGCCGACGCTCGACAACATCGCGGTGCTGGCGATCATCGTCGTGATCCGGACGTTCCTCAGCTGGTCCCTCGAGCTCGAGATCTCGGGCCGCTGGCCCTGGCAGAAGCGCACCGCGGAGCTCGACGACCCTGCGACCGCCGCCGACGAGCGCGCCGAGCGCCGCCCCGCCGACTGACGGCCCGCCCTGCGTCAGGCGGCGCGCGGTGGCGGATCCCAGAGCCACCGCAGCGGTGATCTGGAATGCAGCGGAACCGGTTCCCCGCCGGGCGGGTGCAGGACGAACGGCCCACCCCGCTCTCGGGTGATCCGGTGGCCGTGGTGGTGCAGGTTCATGTGATGGAACCTGCACAGCAGGATGCCCCGATCGATGTCGGTGCGCCCCTCGTGGGCGGCCCATTCGTCGATGTGGTGGGCTTCGCAGTAGGAGGCGGGCATGCCGCAGCCGTGCCACATGCATCCGCCGTCGCGGACGGCGAGGGCGATGCGCTGTTTCGGGGTGAACAGCCGCTGTTCCCGGCCGACGTCGAGCGGGTTCCCGCAC
>NZ_LMFR01000025.1 GCF_001426925.1 Microbacterium sp. Root53 | reverse complement strand
CACTCGAATCTGATGTCTGCGGTGCGGCATGTGGCCGGTCTCCTCGGCATGAGCGCGGAGACGCTGCGGGTGTGGCATCGTCGTCGGGAGGTCGACGCGGGCGCGAAGCCCGGTGTCCCGAGCGATGTCGCGGAGGAGAACAAGCGCCTGCGCCGCGAGGTGGCCGAGCTGCGGAAAGCGAATGAGATCCTCAAAGCCGCGAGCGTGTTTTTCGCGAAGGAGCTCGACCGGCCCTGACCGAGATGATCCGCTTCATCGACGAATATCGAGAGCGGTTCGGGGTCGAGCTCATCTGCCGGACGCTGCGCCCGGCAGTGCAGGGTTTCATCACGTCCCGCGGGTATCGCGACGCGAAGACCCGCGTCGTCTCCGCCCGGCAGCTGCGGGACGAGCTGCTGGTGCCCGAGGTCGCCCGGCTGCAGGCGGAGAACTACGGCGTCTACGGGCGGCGGAAGATGCATGCCCTCCTGAAACGTCAGGGATGGGACATCGGCCGAGACCAGACCGAACGCCTCATGCGCCTCGCGGGAGTGCGTGGGGTTCGCAAGTCGAAGAAGGCGTTCACGACCAGGCCCGACAAGGCGCAATCCCTGCCGCGGGACCTCGTCCAACGACGGTTCCGCGCAGACGCGCCGCGCAGGCTCTGGGTCGCGGACATCACGTATGTGGCCACCTGGGCGGGGTTCGCGTATGTGGCGTTCGTCACCGACGTGTACTCGCGCAAGATCGTGGGCTGGAACGTCGCCTCGACGCTGCGCGCGGAGGTCCTGCCCCTACAAGCGCTGGACATGGCCGCCTGGGGCGCGGACGGCCCGCTCGACGGGCTGATCCATCACGCCGACCACGGCTCGAACTACATGTCGATGGTCTACACCGACCGCGTCGTCGAACTTGGCGCGACCCCGTCGACAGGCACTGTCGGGGACTCGTATGACAATGCCCTCGCCGAGGCGATCAACAACCTCTACAAGACCGAGCTGATCCGCCAGNCAGGCGCTCGTCCGGGCCATCGAGAGCGGCCTGGACCTGGAGGACGCCCATCGCCAGGGCGTCGCTCGCGCACACCAGCGCGTCGAAGGCCGCGCCGGAGGCGAGCGCCTCGCCGACCACCGCCCGCGCCGCACTCGTCGAACTTGGCGCGACCCCGTCGACAGGCACTGTCGGGGACTCGTATGACAATGCCCTCGCCGAGGCGATCAACAACCTCTACAAGACCGAGCTGATCCGCCAGTGAAGCGTCCCCGGTTCTCTGCCGCTCCTATGCGGGTGCCAGCACCGGGTGGGATGGCGTTTCGAGGTCAGCGTAGTAGACGGCCTCGAACTCGTCGGGCGGGACATCGCCGAGCGTGGAGTGCAGGCGCCGGTGGTTGTACCAGTCGACCCATTCGGCGGTGACCCATTCCACGTCGTCGACGGTCCGCAGCGGCCCGTTGCGGAATGGGGAGTCGTCGCGGATGGCTTCGTTCTTGAACAGCCCGATCGTCGACTCGGCGAGGGCGTTGTCGTAGGCGTCGCCGATCGACCCGATGGACGCGGCTATGCCCTCGAGGGCGAGGGTCTCGGCGAAGCTGATCGAGGTGAACTGGCTGCCGGCGTCGGAGTGGTGCACGAGCCCGTCACCGGCGGGGTGACCGGCACGGTCGCGCCGCCAGAGACCCATCCGCAGCGCGGTGGTCACCAGCGGGGTCGTCTTGCTCGTGCTGGCATACCAACCCACGATCGTCCGGGAGAAGCAGTCGATCACGAAGGCCACGTAGACGAACCCGGCCCAGGTGCGCACATACGTGAAGTCCGCGACCCAACGCCGATTGGGTGCCTCGGCGGAGAAGTCCCGCTCCAGCAGGTCCGGCGCACGCTGCGCGTTCCGATCTGGGATCGTCGTCCGCACGCGCTTGCCTCGCACGAGCCCGCCTATGCCGAGTTGCCGCATCAGCCGGTCCACGCGCCGCTTCGACACGGCCAGACCGCGTCGCCGCAGGAGCGCGGTCATCTTCCGCCGGCCATACATCGACTCCGGCGTCGCCTTCCCGTTCTCGTCGACGCGAGCGGCGAGGATCGCGTCGATCACCGCCGCGTCCTCCAGATCGCGGTTGCTGGGCTGGGCGGTCTTCCAGGACCGATAGGTTCGCGCGGCGACCTGCACGCCCTGCTCCCGCAGGACATCGCAGATCGACTCGACCGCGCGGCCCTTGGCGCGCTGCTCGTCGATGAACGAGACGATCAGCGCTTTCGGGGGTCGAGCTCCCCGGCGAAGAAAACCGCCGCGTCCCGCAGGATCGCGTTGGCCTCACGCAGCTCGCGGTTCTCGCGCTCGAGCTTGCGGATCCGCTCCGATTCGGTCGTGCTGACCCCCTGCCGGTCGCCGGCGTCGACCTGCGCCTGCCGCACCCACCGGCGCAAGCTCTCAGCGCCGAAACCGAGCCGCTTCGACACCGTCTCGCACGCGGTCGTGAGGTTGGGGTACTCATCGAGGTGATCGAGCACGAGCCGGATAGCGCGCTGCTTCGTCTCCTCCGGAATCCTCTTCGGCATGATCATCATCTTCCTTCCAGACTCGAAAGGAAGCGGCATCAAACCGGGGACGGTTCACCAGCGCGGGCCCTGGAGGACGGTCGAGCAGGTCGAGCTTGCGACGCTCGAATGGGTGTGGGCCGAGGTCGAGGACGCGTACTACGCTGACCTCGGATCAGCCTCCCCGGCGACCGCCGGACAGGGAAACCGATAGGAACGAAACCCAGGCCGATTCAGTGTCGGGCCCCGGACTGAGCATCGCCATCCCGGCGAGCTGATCCAATCGCAGAAGCCCCAGGGCGAGCACTTGCTCACCGGGGGCTTCTGCATGGTCCCGGTCCGGGGCGCACTGGGCGCACTGGGAACCGGTCGACCGGGGAGCCATTCGGGCGGTGTGGCTCATGCCCGCGACTCGTGCTTTCTATCGCGACCCGTCCAGTTCTGCACCACACGTGCACCAAGAGCCATCCGTGACAGCAGAAAACCCCCGGATAACCAGGGGTTTTCAGTGGCGGTGACGGTGGGATTTGAACCCTGATCTGGGGTTCGGTGCTGTGGTCACGGACGTCTGAAATCGCGTGATTTCGCGGAAGTTGGGCACGTCCTGACGCAACTGGAACCAGGTGCTCACAGGTGTTCTGTTACCAGGATGTTCCCACGGGAGGGCGCCCCGCTTCGCCGACAGCAATCGTGCGCAGCTTGCCCTGGATGCCATCTGGTGGCCGAGAATACGGGTGTGAGCGAAGACGATCCATCCATACGGCGGGTGCGGTTCTACAGCGTCAACGACCTCTCGATCAGCTGGTACCTCCCGCGAGTTGCTGAGCTCGTGGAACGCTTCGACCCCGAGAGTCCGCCGGCAATCACCGAAGACCTCCTCGAGTTTCACAATGTTCAGCAGTTCCTCGAGCACGGATTCTTCCCTGCGGAGTACAGCGAGGAGCAGCGGAAGCGTTCCCAGGCCCGCATCCCTGAGATCCACCGCGCGATCGCGCGCTACTTTTCTGCCCTGGGGGAAGCCGACTTCGCCACCGCGGTGGCTACCGTCGGCTATGAGTACCACGCCGATCTGATCGACCTCCTCGGCCGGTACAAAGCGTTCGATCGCTGCAGGGCATCCGTAGCACTGCCCGCGCTCACCGCCACTGGGGTCCACCTCGGCACAATGCTTGCGAGTCGGAAACTCGTGGAAGCCTACGACGCCGAGATACGGAGCGAGCTGCTTGCCTCACCGAGCAATGCCGAGCACGTAATTCGAAAACATCTTGAGGCTGGCACCCGCACAGCAATACATCTGCCTCGAAGCCTGTCGCCTTCCGATGCGCATTCGCTCCTCGAGCGCTACATCGACAGCGAAGATGCGAATACGAACTACATCAAGCTGATCGCAACCGCGAAAGACATCAAGGAGATTGCGCTCGACGCTAAGTTAAGACTTCGCGCGCAACGTCGCAACAACGAGATCACAAATTCCTTCTTCGCAGAGAACAGCGGTTTCAAGACTGGATGCGAAGTAGGGCTCTCGGACAGTCAGGACAGCCCCGAAATGTTAGAGCTGGACACCACAGACGGCTGGACGGTTCGATACACCTACAGCACCGAGTGGCTCAACGGAACCCTCGACGAACCGAGCATCCTCAACAACTTCCAACATCTCTTCGGGTTCGTCGACGAGCAGAGCTTGCTTGTCTTGCCAGCGTACCCATCGCAGCTCGGCGTCATGGAGCGCTTCATGGGAACCACCGGAAAGAACGAGTACAAGATCGGTGCGGAGTTCCGCCTTACCGACATTCGCACTCTCCTGCAGACGCGCCTCTACCATCACTTCCTCGGGACAAGAGACGTGGACCTGGAACGAGTCTTCAGCTGGTTTTTCGAGGAGTATCTCGAGAATGAGTTCGGGGCCGCGAACTTTGCGTTCACGCCATCCGACAGGGCGTCTACTTATCTCCAGCGAGTTCGTCACCTCTTTGTGGAGATGGAGAGCGCGATGGCCCAGTTCACCTTGTTTGCTCGATACGGAGAGGTGGATCGCGACCTTCTATCTATCAGCTCCGAGCCCGTCAGGTACAAAGAGATCCCAAGTCTGCTACCCGGCAAGTACGTCTACGCCGTGAACGGCTCCGACCTTGATGGAATCCTTCACCTCTTATTCTCGGACCAGTCACTCCTGACCTACATCAGTGAAAGCCTGAAGTCGGAGAATGCCGCCGGGCTCATGGTCGAGAACCATCTCACCTACGACGACTTCGCCGAGCACCAGCGACCAGCCGTAGACTTTCTGATCAGTCGGGGAGTTCTTGCGAACACTGGGACGCGGGTCGGTATCGCCAGCGCCGAGCGGTTTCACATCCTCGCCTCTCTCTTCACGACGAGGGCGGCGAGCTACTACCACCTGTCCGAGAAGTGCCGCTCCGAGGTGGATGCGATGGTCACGAAAGGCTGGGTTACCTGTCGCTCGACGTTGCTCACCGAAGCCGAAGCTGACTACTTCAACTACATCCTCAATGCGGTCGACTTCAGCAACGGGCCGAATCTCCGGAACAGGTATCTCCACGGCACACAGGCGAACCGCGACAGTGAGGATGAGCACTTCACGGCATACGTCACTGCGCTCCGCGTAACCGTAGCCCTGATCATCAAGCTCAACGACGACTTCTGGCTCGCCGCGGAGAACCTCGGTGCAGATCCCTTGCCAGAGAAGACCAGTCCGGCCTGAAGGCCGCCGCTTCCTGCGGGTCCAGCGTCTCCGCTACTTCGGGCCTCATGTTCGCAGGCGCGTGGCCGAGCGCGCGCCATAGGGTCTTCACATCAGCCCCGCGCTCTCGCGAGCAAAGTCACTGTGTGCCGCAGGGCATGCTGGATAGCACACGGCGTGACGGACCCGCAGTTCCTCACCTCGCCGTCAGCCGCCGCGCTAGCCTCGAGCTCCTCGACCCGCGCGATAACGCCCGGAATCATGCCTCGTTATCGGTTGCCTCTGTCGATCCCGCAGCAGCCTGCTTGCGCGCGAAGAGCGTGCCGAAAGCACCAGCGACGCCGGCGGCGGCACCTTTCAGCGCGGCCCCGGCCTCTTCGGCTGCGGCCGCGGCACGCGGCTTGTCGCGGATGCCGTCGCCGTCGATGTCGACAGCCCGGAACGCCTCTGTGGCGCGGTCGACGGTCGAGGTGCTGAAGCGGGCCGCGGCGGCGGCGCCATCGGTTGCCGAGACCCGCACCTTCTCGCCGGCCTCGACGAACGCCTGACTCCATCGCTTTGCGTCTTTGGCCTCGTGGCCGGACTCGATGCCGAGGCGTCCGCGGAAGTCCAGGACGCCCGTCGCGACCTTGTTGCTCGACTTCACCGCAGCGGGTGCGTCGAATGGGTTGAGCAGTACCTTCGCGTTGGCGCGCTGGACAGTCGCGTCCATCTGCGTCAGGAGTCGCGCCGTGCTGCGGCCGATCAAGTCGATCCGGTTCTGCCGAGCGGCACGCAGGCCAAGACGGTGGCTTTCCAAGTCCTCAGGAGCGGCATCGAGAACGCGGTCGAGCTCGAGCACGGAGATGCCGTCCTGAAGCTGGAACGTGCGGGCGATGACGGCGAGCCACTCGCGCACCCGAGGCTCGGATTCCTTCGTCGCCTTGGCGATGTCTCCGAGGTCGGCCTTCTTCTCGAGCTTGTCCGCGATGGCGTCGAGCTGGCGGATCGCGTATGCCTGGGTGCGCGCGATCGTCATGCCGGTCGCCTGCACCTTCGACCACGTGATCTCCGAGACACGGCCGACCTGATCGCGAACTGTGAGCGCTTCCTCGATCACGAGATCGACGCCGATCATGTCGGCGAGAACCGCGTCCTTCTGCGCGCGCAGGATGTCATCGAGCTTCTCGTCTATTTCCTGCAGGTACTCGACGATGGCATCCATCTGCTCCTGCATCGCGCGTTGCTGCATCATCGTGCCCAGCGCGGTCAGAGCGAACGGGCCGCTGAGAAGCGTTGTCGGTGCCTGCGCGATCTGCAGCCACTGCTTGATGTCTCCCGGCTGGCCGATCATCGCGTGGCTCACGCCGGGCGTCTTGGACGCCATGAGGCCGTACTGCTGCACAGCCTTGGCCGACTCTTCAGTGAGCTTCACCCACCGCCCTGAGTTCTGCGCGATGTCCGCGGCTACGCCCAGCGCCGCACCACCCGTGCCCGAAAACGACCGCAGACGTCGCAGATCGAGGTCACGCGACGGCACGTTGTCGAGGCCCACGGAGAGCATGAACCGCTCGATGTCGGCCGGTGCTCCGATGACGGACAGCCCGTCGCCGTCGCTGACGAGCTCGATCTCGTTGCTCATGGTCACTCCCCCGGCTTCGGTGGACTTCACCCTGCAGCCGCTTCTGCAGACGGTACCGGGGAGCGAGGACATTCGCGTCTTCTCCTCGCGCGGCCGATCACCCCAGGCTCGACACTCGGCGCCGTCGGTCACGTAGATCGACGGCGCCGAGCCCGGTTACTGCTGAAGGCTCGCAGCGCGCTGGCGAACCCCGATCGACCTGTTGCTCAGCGAGATCTCCTGAACTGGATGATGTTGGGGATCCTGCGTTCGGCGGCCTTGCGCCGCTGGTGGTGCCGCTTCGCCTGGTAGATCTCCTCGAGAATCGCATCGTCGCGGATGTGAGCCTCGCGCATGCGCTCGATGTGAGCGAGAGCGCGTTCATTGAGCCCTTCAGACGCCGCGAGGTCGGCGAGAGCCTCCGCAGGTGTTGAGCCTGATCCGAATCGACTGCCGGCAACCGACTTGGCGACCCAGGTGTCGCCGTCGGGCACCAGGCGGATGGAGACGTTGGGATTGAATGGTTCGACTCTTGGACGCATTGCGTTCCTTCCGGTGCTTACAAATTGGGTGGCTGATGGAGCTGTGCGGGGATTCACGCCGACGCAGCGCGGCGGTGCTCGGCGGTGCTCGGCGGTGCTCGGCGGTGCTCGGCGGTGCTCGGCGGAGGCCATAGAACCGCTCAATGCGAGCCTCGCCGGAGCGCGAACCGGCCTCGGGACCGATCACTTCTTCCCCAGGGCAGCCGCCCGCGTCCTGTCGAGCGCCTCGGCAACCTCGTTGAGGTCGTCCTCGAAGAGGTCGGTGTAGACGTCCAGGGTCATGCTCGCCGAGGCGTGGCCGAGCATGCGCTGCACGGCTTTCACATTGGCGCCGGCACTGACCGCGAGCGACGCGGCGGTGTGGCGCAGATCGTGCGGGGTGACGCGCGGCATCACGGAGGACACGTCCTCGCCGCGCTCCTCAGCGGCCGCGTTGGCCTCGATCTCCTCAGCCCTCACACGCTTGACAGCGCTGGCGAACCACCCCGATACCGCGTTGCCCTGCGAGAGGTAGCCGCCGAACTCCGCCGGCCACAGCAGGTCGTCCGCCGTCTTGCCCTTGCATGCACGAGCGAGCGCGGCGTCCAGGAAGGCGGGGTACGGAACGGAGCGGTTCTCGTGAGGCTTCGGGCTGCCAACCTGGACGTGGCCGTTCACCTTGACGGCGTTCTCCTCGATCCACAGTCGGCGCCGCTTGCGGTCGACGTGCACGACCTTCAGGCCGGTCGCCTCGCCCCAGCGCAGGCCGGTGTACGCCAGGAATCTCACGAAGTCCGGGTACTTCGATGCGACTGCGAGCCGCTCGACCTGCTCGTGGTTGAGGTAGGGCTTCGCCTTCTTCTTCTTGCGCGGGGTCTTCACCTCGCGGGCCGGGTTGAAGGCGATCCGGCGGTCTCGCACGGCGGAGTCCAGGATCGCCGCAAGCAGCCCGTGGGCACGCTTCACGGTCGTCGCGGAGCAGACCTTGCTCATCTCGGCGACCCAACGAGTCACCTCGGTGTGCCGGATCGATCCGATCTTGCGCGCGCCCCATCTCGGCTCGACGTGGACGCGCCAGGCGCTCTCCTCGCTGTGCGCCGTGGAGGGCTTGATCGTGACGCTGTGAGCAAGGATCCAGTCGGCACCGAGCACGCCGACGGTCACCTGACCGTCGCTCTCGGAGATGAAGGTGCCCTTGCTCTTCGACGACTCGACCTCGGTGATGAAGTCGAGTGCGTCGCGCTTGCGCTTGAAGCCCTTCTTGCTGGTCTGCTTGCCGTCGGGACGGCGGTAGCGGGCCTCCCAGCGGATGCCCGTGGTGGTCTTGTACGAGTAGGCGCTGCCCATGGTCGTTCCTCTATTCAGTTGTGGGTCAGGTGGTTGAGGGCGCGGCTCATGAGAGCTCCTCGGAGGTGCTCGTGTGCTCCTGGCTGAGCAGCCACTCGTCGACCGCCTCGGGGCGGTAGAAGACGCGGCGGCCCGCGCGGATGTACTTCGGCCCGCGGCCGGTGATGCGCCACTCGCTGAGCGTGCGTTCGGTCGTGTCGAGCGACGCCGCGAGGGTGGCGGGAGGGATCAGAGAGCTGAGCAGCGGAGCGCTGGCCGGATCGGAAAAGGGCATAGCTGGTCCTCGAAAGTCGAAACTCTCGAGAGGACCGTGTTAGCCGAACCCGTTACCAGTTGCTTGGCGTACCCACTCGTCGGCCGAAGGGCCTCGCACCTTTGGATGACTCAGTGCGTGATCACCACGCTACTCAGCACCCCTGACACTTTTGGACGATTACTCGCGCAGCTCGACGAAAATGGCACGGCGACGGGTACGGGAGGTTCGCGATCTTCCGTAGCCGAGCACCCCCGCTGCGGCCTTCAGAACCGATTCGGCGGCTATCCCGTGGGCGTGACTACAGGCCCTCCGGGCCCGACCTCGATGCGGATCGTGATCCGCGGGCTGCGCGCCACCAGCGGGAACACCTCGCGCTCGATAGCACGTTGGAGGTGACGTGCTCCGTAGGCAGGGTCGTATCCAGCCCGAGCAAGCCACTCCGTCAGATCGTCGTCCCACTCGATCAACCAGCCCTTCTCGGCAAACCGGCGCGCAGCACGTCCGAGCTCGAGGTGGGCGAGTTCTCGAATCGTGTCCTCGGTGAGCGGGGCGAACGGGATCACTGCGGTGATCCTGTTCATCAGCTCCGGCGGCAGCGCCCGCGTGACCGCGTCCAACTGCTTGCCCGTACTGAACCCACCGCCAGCGCCGAACCCCGCGGTGCGAGTGGCGCCCTCGCGGACGCCGAGGTTGGAGGTGAGGACGATGGTCGTCTCGGCGAACGAGGCGGTCTGGTCCCATCCGTCCGACAGACGACCTTCGTCGAAGACCTGTAGGAACAGCGGCCAGATCTCGGGGCTGGACTTCTCGAACTCGTCGAGCAGTACAACACTCCGAGGGTTCGCGATCACCCGCGTCGTCAGCAGCCCGTCGGTGGAGCTGTTCTTCCACGAGCGATGTGCGCCGATCAGCTTGACGCGACCGTCCTGGCCGTTGCCATACTCCGACATGTCGAGCCGGATCAGCGCGTCCGTCGACCCGTACGCCACCTGGGCCGTCTGCCGGGCGAGCTCGGTCTTGCCTACCCCGGAGGGTCCGGCGAACAGGAACACCCCCTGTGGGCGCTCCGGACGAAGCTTCAGACCGGCGAACGCCGGCGCCAGCCGGCCCGCGAACGTTTCGATCGCGAGGTCCTGCCCGCGCACGCCCTCCCTCAGCTGTTGCGCCAATTCGTCCGCCGTCGCCGACCGTGCCCGGTCGACCAGGGCGACGGACCTTGTCGGATCGGCTTGAACGTGCCCGACCGTGACGCTGGTCTGGCGCTGGATGCGGGCGCGGCCGATGGCCGCATCGATCCGGTCGAGCGCAAGGCCCGGGTGAGCGCGCGGCTCGACTAGACCTGCCGGGGCAAGCACGGAGTCGACGACACCAGCACCGAGGGCGACGCCGGCCCGGGAGGCGAGAGTCTCCCCCGCCGCCATGACGACCGACCGCAGATCCGACATCGCCAGTTCGGAGAGGCGGATCTTGTGCAGGGAGGACGCCAGTTCTTCGTGCACGTCGGCGAGGCGCTCGAGCTGCTTCTCGTCGATGCTGACGAGGAAGCAGATCCTGTCACGGTGGTGGGCGAGGCTGATCTGCTCGAGCAGGATCACGTCGGGGCCGCGCGTGCCGAGCCGGGCGACCGTGTCGAGGTCGTCGATCACCAGCACCTCCCGGGCCCGCCACCCGTCGGTGGAGTTGAGGAAGTCCAGGTCTCGCTGCAGCTCGTCGGACGGGCGGTCGGTGTCTGGTCGGAACCAGCTGACCAGCGGCACGTCTTTCAAACCCAGCAGCAGGCTTTCGACCTCCCGCAACAGGGAGGTGCGTCCGATGCCGGGCTTGCCGACGACGGCGACGATCGGCGGCGTCACCCGCAGCAGCTGCCCGGCGATCTCCTTCGCCTCTGCAGGTCGCCTGCCGGCCGCGCGGCGCCGGGCGGCCTGGGCGAGGTCGATGACCTCTGCGGCAGGCTCCGGGTTCTGCTCGAGCGGCGAAGTGCAGTCCGCGAAGGGGTCGTTGCTCTGCCGTGCCGGCGTGATGTCGTTCTCATCCATCTGGGGTCTCTCTCTTCCGTTTCTGCGCCGCGTCCCTGGCCTCTCGGGCCAGGGCTTCCAGGCGTCGTGCGGTGTGCTGCTTCTGGCTCTGCGAGCCGCGGCGCGGCGCGGTGATCACGTAGAGGACGACGCCCGCGACGAGGGCTACGAAACCGCCGAAGCCGGGAGACTGCAGCCAGTCCGAGATCCATGGCCACACCGCATCCCTCACCAGTGCAGTCGGCGGGCACATGTCGATCACGCTCTCGGCCTTGGCTTGCGGATGATCTGCCACCGGTGGCCGCGGGGTCCGTCTTCGGCGACGAGCGCCAAGGTGAGGGTGCCGCGGGTTCCGCAGCCCGGGCAGGTCCGTGGAGTGAGGAGTCCCCAGATCCCGATCCGTGGCGGCGCGTCCCACCCGGGTTCGTATGCGCCGTCCTCGGGGAGGAGGTCTCCGCGGTGGCCGCAGATCGTGCAGTGGTGCTCAAACAGCGGGTGGCCGCTCTGGCTTGTCAGCGGTTCCATGGTTCGCTCGCTTTCCGCGCCCCTTAGAACGCCTGTTGTTGGCGGCACGCGGCTCAGTTCGAGCGCACGCGATTCGTGTGGGAGGGAACGGCGCACGCGGATCGCGTTCCTCGCGGACGCGACGTGCGCTGTTCCCTCCCGGTGTAGGCGCGCCATCGGGCTGCGGGTCTCCCGCACGCGTCAGATGTCGGCGGGCTCACCGCCGATGACGCGGTCGACGACCGCCTGCACGTTCTGCTCGCCCCGGAACCTGTTCACGCCGAGCGTGACGCGCAGCCGGAGCAGGCTGCCGCCGGGGACCGCGCTCTGGGCGATCTGGCGCAGCACGAGCAGGTGGCTCGCGGCGTTCCACCACAGCACCCGCAGTCCGATCGGGAGGACCAGACGCAGGTGCTGATCGGACGCGCCGAGCGTCGAGATCCGGCACTGGGCGAGATCGACGACCAACTCGATCACAGGCCGCTCGAATCCGTGCCCGAACGGTGCGAGCGTGCGGATGTCGTCGGCCAGGTCCTTGATCGCGTCGACGCTGACCAGGCCGGCGTGCGCGTCCGGCGACGGCCCGAGGATCAGATCCGCCGTTCCGGCTCGCTCGAGCGCGCCCGATGCCACAGCCCTCGCGTTGAGCACCTGCGCTTCGTGGTGCATGTCGGACGCCAGCCGGACCATCTCAACCGTGTTCGGTGCGTGGATCCCGCACGCGTGCTCGTGCCCGACGGCCGTGTGGCCGAGAGGTGTCAGCGTGCTGATGATCGGGAACCATTCCGGCGAGCGCGCGGACCCGGAGATCGGTGAGTCCGGCCGTTCGGGGCGACGGGCGACGATCGTGGGCCGGCCGGTCCGGGCCATGACGGCCGCGGCCATCAGCCCCAGCATCCCCGCCGGCGCGTCCGTGTAGTACAGGCCGGTGTGGTGCAGCAGCTGCCGCGACGGGTCCCCGCTCTCCACCTCCGTCCAGAGCTGGTGTAGGTAGTACGCCGACAGTTCCTTGCGCCGCTCGTTGCCGTCGAGGATCCGCGTCGCGTGCGTGTACTTCTCCTCCGCAGTGGCGGCCATGAATACCCCGAACGCATCGTGCATGTCCCCTTCGATGCGACGGACAGCGTTGAAGGCTGGCGCGAGTGAGTAGCCGTAGAAGTCCTCGTTCAGCTCGGAGTTGGTGAGGAGCTTTCCGGACACGAGTCGGGGCTGGCCACGCCAGTCGAGCACGGCGTTGCCGTTCGCGTCGAGCATCGGACGTCGGTGTTCCCTGAACGCCTTCATCAGAAGTGCGAAGCCCTCGAAGGCGCCGACGAACGCCGGATGGTGGTCGTGGTTGCGCAGTAGGATCATCAGGATCGAGTCCTCCACGTTGTACTCGCGGACATCGTCCGGCGGGATGGAGACGTAGAGCAGACGAGCGATCGAGAGCGAGTCGCGCACCATCCGCCTGTTCTCGTACAGCAGCGGCATGACGTCGGAGACGGTGCCGATCCCGGCGAACAGGCGCAGCAGCCCGATGGCCGTGACTTTGTCCTGTGCGAAGCGTCCCGCGTAGGCGGTGAGCACCTGGTGGATCACGTGCGCACCGCAGATCCCCGGGTGCATATACGTCTCCCCGATGCGCGCGGGGTTCACGGCGGCGTCGGCGTTGCAACCCGGAGCGAGCTCGACGTGGTGATCGGTGATCAGAGTGCGCAGTCCAAGTCGGCGCGCTTCGGCGATTCCTTCTCGGCTGTTGATTCCGGCGTCGGTCGTGATGATCGCCGCGGCAGTCGGGAACTGAGCGCGGATGTCCTGGACGGTCTCCGGCGTGATGTCGTGTCCGCGTCGGTAGTCGGGCACGTACAGGTGCGCGTCGAAGCCGAGCTCGTTCAGTCCGGCGTAGGCGATCACGCCGGACGTGATGCCGTCCATGTCGAAGTCGGGGACGACGATGATCTGCTTGCGGGCCTTCTGGATGCGTCGCAGTTCCTCGAGCATCTGCTCGACGTTTTGGAGCTCCTCGTGTGTAGGGTCGTTGATCTCGTCGAGGTACTCCTCGGACCACCCGCGGTTCTGCTTGAGCAGCTTGAACAGGTCGTCACTCCAGAAGTCCTCGAGCAGCAGAACATCGTCGGCATCAGCGTGATCGAAAGGCATCGCAGTCATAGGTCGTTCCTCCTGAGGAAGCAGCGGTAGGTGAAGGCGCGCGGTGCGCGCAGAACAGTTCGCGTCGCTCACGACGCGGAAGCCCGGCACGCGGTCGCGTGCCCTGGTCTCCACCCATTCCTCGGGTCGGCTCTGCCGACCCCTGATCTGGCTCCGCCGGGACAGCCTTAGGGCACGCCCGAACGGCGCCTCTTCTCGGTCCTTCCGTACCCGCGGTTACTCAGCGACAAGTCCGTCGCGATAGTCGCCCCCGGAGGCAGAACGTCTGTCTTCCAGGAAGGAAGAGGATGCGTACTAACGGAGCCGAACATCGTCGAGGAGGTGGCCAGGTGACCAAGTCGATCGACGAACTCAAGAACGAGCGCCGCGACATCGACCGCCGCATCAAGGCTCAGATCCGTGCCGAGCAGCGCCGCCAGAAGGAGGAGCTGCTGTCTGCTCGCCAGGAGCTCGGCCTGTGGCTCACCGAGGCGGTCGGCGCGGACACGCTCGACCTGATCGCCAAGGTCCGCGGCTTCCTTGGCACGGACAAGAACATCGGCGCGATCCGCAAGAAGCTCGCCGAGGGCGACGGTGGCGAGCCGACCGCGGATGCGGCTGATGAGCCGGACGGCTTCGGCCCGTTCCCGGTCGAGGTGTCGTCGGGATCTGTCATGACACATCCGTCGCCCGCCGCGCCGATCCAGACGCCTGAATCGTCCGACAGGACCGCGCCGGACCCGTCCGGCTCCAACGCGGTGTTCCTGCGTCCTCTCGGCACGTCGCAGTAGGCGGTCGTCGCTGCACCGGGTGGACGGGTCGAGGCTCCAGTGGAGCGTCGGCCCGCCCGCCCTCCGCAGCCCCGGAGGGGAGCGTCCAGTGGACGGTCTCCGCAGGTGCTGCTCGCCCGCGCAGCGGGCGTGCTCCCGGCAGGGCCCCGGACAGCCACCAGCAACGCGAGCGGGCTGTCTTTACGGGGCTAAGACAACTTCTGTCGCCACGGGAGCGGAGGCTCCAGATCAGGGTGCAGGGTCCCAGATCTGGAGGGATCCCGTGGCGAGAGAAGTTGTCGCGTCGCGCGGCGGGCGGAGAGGCGAAGCCCGAGGCTCCGACCGCCGCGCGACGCACCGCGGGAGACGTGTGGAGGGCGAAGCAGAGGCTCCGCACGACTCCCGCGCTCCGCTGTTCCGCGTCGGCACAGCGGGAACAAGAACACCTGAGCTGAAAGCGAAGACCACTACTCATGACATCTCCGAGCGGCCATGCCGCTTTCCATCTGATGCACGTCCCGCCCCGCGAGGGCGGCAACCGCGGCGACCGGTCGCGGCTGCTGCATGAGTCGATGCGGCACCTCAACAAGAAGGACCTCACCCGCGAGGCCGCCCGAAACGCAAACATCGTCGTCGAGGACGCTCCGCTGAACGAGGCGTTCGTCAACGACGGCGCCGGCGGATTCCGCGAGACGATGCGCATCGCCGACGTTCTCGACTACGGCGACGAGCGGGTCGCCCGCGTGCGCCGAAAGATCACGGCCGTGCAGAAGATCACGAACCTGTTCGTCATCCATCTCCCCCGCACGCTCTGCGTCGAAGTCCCCGATTACTATCCACGTCTCGACGCCGACGGCAACGAGCGCATCGACCCGCTGACCGGTCAGCCCATGTCGCGTTCTCGCTGGGAGGCCCGCGACCTCGACGACGCGTCGCGGTACTTCGAGGACGCGATCTCCTTCCTCGCCGAGAAGGTGATCCCGGGCGGACACGCCGCGATCCACGGCTGGGTCACCAACCACGACGAGACGCAACCGCACTGCCAGATCATGGCCGACCCGTTCGGTCCTGATCCGGAGGCTCCGGACTCGTCGCCCGACGCACTGCGCACCATGCATTCCCAGGCGTTCGGGGCGCATCGTTCCGCGCGGGGCGACAACGGCAAGATGATCACCGGTCCGCAGAAGCTGCGCGGTTACCAGGCGGCGCTGCGGGAGCACATGATCGCGCGCGGATGGCCCGTCGAGACCGAGCCCGGTGCCCGTCACGGGAGGACGCTTCCGAAGTCCGAGTACACGGCGGCGCAGGACCTGGCCGCGTCCGCCCGAGCGGAACTCGCCGCCGCCCAGCACCTGTCCGAAGAGAACGCTCGTGAGGGGAAGGAGAACGCGCGACGTACCGAGGAGATCGACGAGCTCGAGCTCAAGGCGCGCAGGCGCGCGGCGGAGCTGAAGACCGCGGCGGATAAGGAGGCAGCGGCGACGAGACGCGCCGCAGAGTCCGAGGCGAAGGCGATCAAGATGATCGCCGAGGTGGACGCCTCCGTCGAGGCCGATGAGATTCTTCGAGCGGCCCGCTCCGCGGCGCACATCATGCGCCTCGAGTCGGAGGAGCTGTACGAGCGCGCGAAGGCCGAGATCGCGACCTACCTCGCCTCAGACAAGGTCAACAACACGATCAAGAACGCCTCGCCCACGCTGTGGATGAAGTACCTCCATGCCGAGCCGAAGATCGAGGAGCAATTCAAGAAGTGGGCACGAGACGTGCATCGCATCGATGACGTCTACAACCTCGATCCGCGCAGTCCGATGGGCAAGCCTCACGGAAAGCGGATTGAGGCGATCCGCGCGTCTCTCAACGAGCCGATGCCGGCCCGCGAGGCACGCATCGACTTCGAGCGCGACTGACCCGAAGCCAATACCCGGTCCGCGTGAGGGCCGGGTATTGGCCGTCTCGACGGCCGAAGACTCAGATCGTGATCGCTCATCCGTGGCGAAGGCGAATCTCATGGACCCCAGCCGTCCGGCCCACCGATAGTCTGACCGCGTGACGGCTGGAGCGACCGCGAGTGGAGCAGAGGCGGTCGTTGCGTCGAGACTCCTCACGTCTGCCAATCCGCGCTTCACCGATAACGGACGACGCGGTCGCTATGGCGTCGCGTTCCTCCGCTCTCTCGCCGCACACGCCGGTGTGGGCTTCACAGAGAACAGCCCGGACGAGGACGTGGACGCGGTGGACGTCGCGTTGCGGTTCGGGCGCGCGAGCCTTCCCGTGCAGGTGAAGTGCAGTGGCACGTTCAAGGTCGGGCCGGGGAGAGCGACGCTGCAGCTCGAACCTGCATGGGTCGAGAAGTGGTCGAGTAGCTTTGAGCCGGTCTACGTCGTCCTCGTGAAAGTACCGTCGGTGGTCGGTGATTGGATCGAGGGGCAGCCGTCGAGCACAATCCATAAGTCTGTGGCGTTCGGCAAGCGGTTCGATCCGGCGGTGCACACGACGTCAATGCAGTTCACGAAAGCCGACCTGCTGAGCGCTGAGGTGCTGTACGACTGGCGCGACGAACTGTATGCGTTCCACGAGAGAGCGAGAGGTGGTGCCACATGACCGAGAACTTGGCCGGTGATCTAGCGGCGCTTCTCTCGACACATGGATGGACATCCGTCGCAGTCAGCCCGGGAGCATCGACGCTCTGGTCGCTCGCTGACCGAGCCGAGATGTACGTGCCACCCGTCGTCACCCGCGGTTCCTTCACCTGGAGTGATCTGATCATGCGGATCGCCTCGGCCCAAGGTGAGGGGGCTGGCGCTGTGGAGCGAGCGATCGAACTTGTTCGCTTCGACGTCACGAGGTTCAGAGTCGACTCGGCCCCCGGCGCACACGCGATCCCGCTCGAAGCTGGAGCGACCGTCGTCGGTTCCGCGTTTGGCATGCTTCGTGCGGCTGCAACCGCCGCGCGCCGTCCACGACAGTCGATCGGTAGCAACTACTCGCGCATCGGCGACGAGATCGTGCGCGAGGCGCAGCTCGCGCACACGGAGGTCGGATCCTTCGTGTTCCCGGTGATGCTGAAGGTCAGCCCGCCGGAGCCGCTGCCAGAGACACCTCTGCCTGGCGTCGACGTGAACTCGACACGTCCCGAGTCTCCGGAGCGGCGCGTCACCCGCACACTGGCTCAGGCGCTGACAGCGTTCGAGAAGCACATCCTCCAGCCGGCACGCGAACCGCGCATGAGTGATCTCACGCCGGTCATCATCGCGGGCGGCACGAAGGAAATGCTCGCTCAGGTCAGCAACGCGCTCTCCGAGCCGGGAGTCTCCTGGCTCGAAACGGGCTTCACGTGGGCACCTGCTGAGGCACCGAGCGCCGACGCACCGACGCGCGTCGTGATCCCCGCCGAGAACGATTCACGAACGCTCGTCGCGAAGTCGGTGAAGCTGCTTTCGACCCCGAAGAGCGACCCGCTCCGAGTGATCACAGGACCGATCATTCACATCAGTCACGCGCCGGGCGAGGCAACCGGTGAGATCGCGATCCAGACTCCGAGCCCGACGAGCTCCCGCTACGGGCGCGTCGAGGTGGTCGTCAGGGCCGAGCAGCTCACCGAGATTCACCACTGGATGGATCAGGGCACGACCGTCGTCGTTCATGGCGTCGTCGAGCGCCGGCCAGGGCGTCCCGCGAAGCTCAAGGACATCGCGACGCCCCGACCGCTGGATGACACTCTCGCTATTGCTCCGCAGTAGATAGCTCCAGGGGCACGCAAGAGCACAGCACGCTCTCGCGGCACCTCGCTCACGAGGGTGCGCAGCCTGTGGACGCGGCCGATACTGGTGGATGATGTCTGGTCACCTCGTCGCTATCCTGCACAGCCTCCCGGCCGGGGCCGGCACTCGCACGCTCAACCGCATCGAGATCGCTCGCGAGGCTCTCGACTGTGCATCTGCCTCGATCGCAAATCTGTATGCTGCGTCCTTGCCGAACAGCAACTGCCTTGCCGTTTCCGGGACGGAGACGGCATGGCGGGCGGGCCGCGACGAGATCACCCGCGAGCTGTCCCGTGCCGACACGACGGATGTGCTTCTTGGGTACGGAGTTCAGCTCCCCACCGGCGATCAGAGGTTGGTCTTTCGAGCACAGCTCAGCTGGCTGACCGATCGGCTCGGTGAGCACCAACATCGCGTGTGGACGTTCGGCGGGAGGCCGACCCACCCCTCACGCTGGCATCGCGTTGTTCGTCGAGATGCGTTGGGCGAGACCGTGGCCACGAGCGCGAGGGCGCTTCTGATTCCGTCGGCCTAGGGCATGTCTGACAATTGCCGGGTCCAGGCGATGACGGCGTTGAGGATGACAGCGGCCCGGTAGGTGATCGCGAGTTTGTCGTAGCGGGTGGCGAGTCCTCGCCATTGCTTGATGTGGCAGTAGCGGCGCTCGATGACGTTGCGGCCCTTGTAGTCGGCGGCGTCGAGGCCGACGGGGCGTCCGCCGCGTGAGCCGCGGCGCTTGCGGTGGCCTTGCTGGTCGGACGGCTCGGGGATCACGGCCTTGATCCCGCGGGCGCGTAGATGCCCGCGGATCGCGCGGGATGAGTACGCCTTGTCACCCCGGACCGCGTCCGGACGAGTGCGGGGCCGGCCGACGGGGCGGGCGACACGGAGGTGTCCCATCAGCGGCAGGAACATCGGCGAGTCCCCGGCCTGGCCTGCTGTCAGCAGCGCGACCAGCGGGAGCCCGTTGCCGTCGACGAGCTGGTGGATCTTCGTCGACAGGCCGCCTCGGGAGCGGCCGACCGCGTGATCAGGCGGCTCGACGCCCGGATTCGTGTAATTCGATCCAGCCCCCTGTGAGGCGCTTCGTGTTCGTCGCGTGCTGATGCGCGCGGGCGATCGTGGAGTCCACCGACAGCGACCACTCCACCAGCCCCGCCTCGTCCGCGGCGGCGGTGAGTGTGGCGAGCACCTTGTCCCAGGTGCCTTCCGTGGCCATGCGGTGATGCCAGGTCCATACCGTCTGCCACGGCCCGAACACCTCCGGCAGATCCCTCCACGCGATCCCGCACCGATACCGGTAGACGATGCCCTCGACCATCAACCGCGCGTCCGCGAAGGGCCGTCCCCTGCGCCCGGTCGGGCGCGGCAGCATCTCCTCGAGCAACGACCACTGAGCATCCGAGAGCACCTGAAACCGCGTCACGACCTCAGACTCTCAGCGCGCCGCCGAACTATTTGTCAGACACGCCCTAGCCGAGGAGGAGAATCACAGGCGTCTACGTCCGTGACCGGGAAGCCCGGCGTTGACCGCGCGGACGCTCACTACGGTTTCAGCGTTGTCGGGAGTCATCGCGCCGCCCCGTGGATCCGAGACAGATCGTCCGAGGTCAGGCACCACGAGATCAGCGCCGTCGGCGTCTACGCCTCCGGACATTCCGGTGCCGGAGCAGATCGTCACCCCGTCTCCGGCAGTGTGCGAGTAGAAGTTCCCGTAGCGCAAGCCGACTCTCACGGGCTTGCCGCAGACCAAGCATGCTCGCTTGACGGAGCGGGAACGTACGCCGCGGCCATCACCGCGCGTCGGTTCGGCCTGCATCAGGCCTACTCCGCCTCGAAAGCGTTCGTCGCGAAGTTCAGCGTCGTAGCGTTCTCGCGTACGGTGCGGATCTGCTGCTCAGTGAAGCCCGCCGGAAGTTCAGCGTCGATCGAGATCGACAGCTCGACCTTCGCCCCGTAGGCCACGAGGTTAGCGATCACTTCGTTTGCGATCTTCGCGAAGTCACCCGCGTAACGCTCGGCGCTGATCTGCGCGCCCCCGACATATCTCGTCGTTGACCGAACCGGGGCCGGCGACACCGGCGCAACCGCGGGCTCGACATCGTTGCCGTCCGTGCCGGGAACCGGCGCAGGCACGACCGCCGACGGCGCGGGCACATCCGCCGCCCTCTGCTTCTCGGCAGCGAGCGGCTTCACGATCAGCGACGAGTCGGCGATCGGCCCACGGCCAGGCTCGCCCGGCAGCCAGAGACCGCTGTACTTCTCGATCTCGGGGTCGTAGCTCGCGGCAATCGCGAAGCCCTCGCTCTGCCAGAGCAGCGGCTGGTTGTCGATTGCATCGACCAGCGCCTGCCGGTCGCGAAGCCTCGGCATGTAGGGGTACTGCGCGTACAGGCCCCACAGCGCGCCGACACTGACGTGCCCGGTCTCCCACGCGGCGGGCACGAGGTTGTCCAGTGCGTGACGAATCGAACGCGCGGCGTGCTGAGTGCTGTACACGCCCTCACCGCCGAGCTTCTTCGCTGCCCGCTCGCTCAGCGATGATGTTGACCCGTCGGTCTTCAGTTCGTCGATCTCGAACGGCTGCGAGGGATCATCCGCGACAGGATGCAGCAGCCACTGGTAGGTCAACTGCAGGCGGTCATCCACGGTGCGGCCGTACTGGTCGCGCTTCTCGTTCGCCTGCGCCAGCTGCTGGGGGGTCAGGTTGAGGTCGTTCGCCTTGTTGACGATCTCGAGCCAAGCCAGATACGAGCGGGTGGCCTGCTCGAGCTCCGCCAGACGGTCCTCGTCGGGCGCGAGGTAGACGACCATGTTGCGGTTCGTCCGGTGGGCGGTGCCGCGGCGCTCGGTCGCCTGCTTGGCGAACTCGTACGCCGCCGACTTCGACTTGCGCTTGTGCGCGAACCGCGGATGAAGGATCGCGAGGCGAGCCTGATCGAGGTCAGGAATGTCGGCGGAGTCGCTGGGCCCGACGTGCACGCCGGCGAAGTCGCTGCGCACACGTTCCTCGGAGCGCAGCCGGCGGACGATCTCGGCATAGACGTCTTCGATGTGCAGGCTCTCGGCGCTGTCCTTGGCTCGCCGAGTGATGTTGGCCTCGGTGTCATACCAGTGCTTTCCCGAGCTCGAGTAGTAGTACGTCGTGCGATCCGCGAGCTGCGTCAGCGCGGCGTGGAAGTTGCCGACCGTGTCTCCGGGCACGGCGGTGCCGATAAACACGCGCTGGGTATCGATGCCCTTGTGGGCGGTGCCGATGGTCGGAGCGGCGCCGAAGAAGACGGCGCGGGCAAGTCGCTTGGTAACGGAGCGCTGACCGAAGACGGGCTTCTCGTTGTCGATCCGGGCGGGCTCCGAGTTCGTGCCGTCGACGTCGGCGTCGATCACGGCCTTCCATGAGTCCTGCAGGTACTGCGTCAGTTCCGCGTTGACTGCGGCGACCGAGAGCGGCACGGAACTGGGCATGATCAGCGGGCCTTGATCCTCACCCACCCACAAGGCGTGGATGACTGAGTTCATGAGGCGCAGCACGCCACGCGTGCGCTGGAAACGCTCCAGCGACGACCAGTCCTCATAGAGCCGGTCGAACAGCTCCGGGTGCAGCGGGTACGTCTGGGCAATGCGCTGGGCGTATCGCGGGTCGCGTGCCTCTTTCGGGAACTCGGCGGCGTTGACCGAGTAGAAGTCACTAAACGCCTTCGCGGTGGCGGAGATCTGCGCGAGCGCCTGGGCGTCCTCCGACTCGAAAAGGCGCTGCTTGACGATGCGGTAAGCCTCGTCGCTCGATGCGGGCCGCCACTGATCGGCTACACGCCGCACGACATTCTGCAGGCGCTTGAGCGCCTCCATGCCGTTCGACCCACCGACCTCCTCGGCGGCGCCCGGGACATCCTTGCTGTCGTCGGCGTCGTGGGAAGCCGGGATGGAGATCGCAAGCAGTAGGCCCGGAGTCGACTTCGCAGCCTCCGTTAGCGACTGCGCGAACGTGAACTGCGTGTCGAACGTGCCGCCAGCGAGGTCTTCGCGACCGTACAGCTGACGGGCGTAGGCGACCCACTCATCGACGAGGATCACGGCGGGCGCGTATGTCGCCAGCAGCGTATGCAGCGCTGCGCCGGGGTTGGTGCGCTTCTCGTCGTGTTCCTTCACGATGCCGTACGCCTCGGGGCCACCGAGTTGCCAGGCGAGCTCTCCCCAGAGCGTGTTGACGCGCGTGCCGTCGGGCTTCCTCTCGCCTTCGGGCGCGATGTGGTTGCCGACCAGCGCGACCCGAGACGCGGTGATGCCCTCGACAGGGTAGGAGTTCGCCGTCAGCAGCTCCTGCGTTTCTTGCGGGAAACTGCCGAGGGGCAGCCCGCCCGCGAGATGCCACAGCGCGAGCATCGAGTGCGACTTGCCGCCACCGAAGTTGGTCTGCAGGTTGATAACAGGGGACGCGTTCGAGTCACCAGCGAGACGACGCACAGCGCGCCCGATGAGATCACGCAGGCCTTCGGTCAGGTAGGTGCGCGCGAAGAACTGAGCAGGGTTGGAGTACTCTGCGCTCGTGCTCGCGGGGTCACGGGCCACCTTGTAGAGGTCGGCCGCGAACTCGCTCGACTGGAAGTTGCCGGTCGCCACCTCGTCGCGAGGCTTCAGCACCTGGCGCCACGGCGCGATGCCCGCGGCGCTGGGCACGACGGTAGAGGTCTTGAGCGCCCGCTGGTCCTGCTTGCCGGTCGCAATGCGGCGAAGGTCGAGCCGCATCGCATCGACCTTCTCGGCTGCATACGTCTGGCCGATCGCGGCGAGCAGGAGCCGGGCATCGTCGAGCGCACGGAGAGCGGTGTCGTCGTCGAAGCTCTTGTTGTGGGCCCAGTCGTTGCGCGTCTCGCGCAGCAGGCTGACGTATGCCTGCGCAGGGCGCGACATGACGCCGTCGAACGGATACCAGCCCGGCTTCACGCGGCTCGTGATGCGCTCGGTGAGCATGCGCAGCTGCACCTGAGGATCCTCGCGGCTGTACTCCTTGCCCGTGATGCCCTTGGCCTCATCGGCGAGCTGCACGACCTTGGCCCAGTCGTGATCGCCGATCTCAGGCGCCAGGGTGCGGGTGATGAAGTCGTCGAGTGCCTCGGCCAGGATCTCAAACATCCGGCCGATGCGGTCACGATTCGATGCCATTGAATTGCCTCCGACATCACCCTAAGGGGCGCTACCGACGTTGCAGATTCACGGTACCGCTCGGGTATAGCGAACTATTGCGATCCGTGATATTTCCCCATACCTCGCCGTCGAGGGCGTTGACGAGCGCCTTGATCTTGCGCATCGGTGTCGCGAGGCGCAGCTGGTTGCCGAGTCGCACGAGCCCGGCGCGACGGTAGTACTCGACGAGAGACTCGTCGGCGGCATCTACGACGAACAACGAAAAGGGAGCCTCCTCGTGCATGCGCGCCGCGGACCGCATCGCGTCGCGCAGCACGGCTCCGCCGATCCCCTTGCCTGCGAGATCGTGCCGTACGCCCATCTGGGCCAACAGGAACCCGACGGCTCGGCCGTCCCGGCTGTTGGCTCTCTGTGCGCTTGTCGCCCCCGAGACCTCGACGATCGTCGTGGTCGTGGCCGCGAATGCGATGAGGGTCTGCTCCGCATCCAGATACAGCGTCGTGCGCACGGTGGCCTTCGACGACAGCGCCTTCTCATGAAGCCATTCGTCGACGCTCGACCGCCCGCACCGGAACCCGCTGATCTGCTGAGCATCCGTGAGGATAAGACGGGATGCCCATGCCGCGGAGCTCATGCCGTCAGGAACTCACGAAGTCGCCCATCCGCCTCGGGGTCCTCGTCGAAGATCGAGGCGTCGGCCACCACCACGTGCGGGTGCAGGATCCGGTCTCGAGCTGGCACAGCCGTAGCGAAGTAGTGTGCCATCGACTCATCAGGAATCAGCGTGTGCATCTGCCCGGCCACATAGTTGTCTTTCCAGGGCGCCTGGCTGTGCGTGAGACGCCAGAGCTTGCTGGCCGACCAATCCTGATAGCGCTCCCACACCCGCGCGAGGAACTCGGCCACGTCGGCGGGCAGGTCAGACTCGAGTTCGGAGACTCGACTGTCAAGGGCGATGATCTGGCGTCCCTGGAACCGACGACGCACAGGATCGACGACGGGACCGTTGTCGAAGGCTTCGACGTCCGCGTCAAAGAGCCGCTCGCCCGTTGACGCGAGGTAGTTCGCCTGGGCGAGGTAGAGCAGCTTCTGCAGCTTGAGAGGGGTGATGTCGGGCTCGACGCGCTCCTGATCGGCGCGCAGGAAGAACGCCGCGACGGCCATTGGGTCGACGTGGTGGGTGAACGGTACGTCTTCAGCGCGGATCATGACACTCCTTCCTCTGGGCAGAGTACTCCCGCGTGCTGGGCAAGAGCAGTAGCGGAACTCAGACCTTACGCCAGATCACCGACATCGCAACTCAGAGCGAGTCGAAGTCGAGTTCTTGACGCGTCTCGACCGGCGCCGCCTCGCGACCGCTCTCCAGCAGGTCGCCCCACGACGTAGCGATGCTGTTGAACGCAATGGCGTCCTTCGCCCAATTGTTCTTCTCAGCAATCTGGAAGAGCAGGTAGGCGAGCTCCTTGACGAGATCAAGGTCAACCGCACCGTCGGAACGCCGGCTCGCCTCGTGCAGGAACGCGCCGGCCGCGGGGATGCCCTTCGAGTCCTGCAAGCGGATCGCGTGCTGCAGCGCCTCCCACGCGCTTGTGTGCTGGTCGGCGGAGACGTCGTAGCCCTCGGGCAGGTCGACCGGCCGCAGCAGCTGCACCTTGCCGGCACGAGCGGTGAGGATGCCGCCGCGCTCCATCGCGGTCACGGTAGTAGCCCGGGCGCGCGCCAGGCTGTCTGCGTCTCCGTAGAGCCCTGCGTCGTAGCCGTGGCCGCGATACCAGGCGATCGCGAACCGCGTCGTGGGATCGAAGTCACCTTCCTGCTCGGTGAGCAGTTCATCAAGCACCTCATTGATGCGCGCGAGCGCGGAGCGAACCGGCATCTCCGAGCCATCTGACTCGATTACCTTCGCGTACCGCGAGAAGACCGCCATGCCGGGGCCGATGGCAGACTGCGGCAGGTCGACCGGCGCGATTCCGCCCTGCTGCAGTTCCCGCAGAGCGGGACCCAGCTCACGCTTCATCGCCGCGATGAATCCTCGGCGGTCGACCGTGTGAGCGTCCTCAGGTCTTGGTCGGAGCGCGAGCACGACGGAAGAAGCTAGGGCGTTAGTACCGTTCCCGATCATCCGGCCGGAGAACTCGGACCGCGCTGGCCAGGTTGCGGTGACCGTCCAGCCTGCGCGCACAATCGCTCCAAGGATGGTCTCCCATCCAGTCGATGCGGTGCCGAGGGCGTCGCTTTCTGACTGCTTGAACGCATAGTAGACAGCGATAGGAAAATCGCTCGTCGCCGCCTGCCGCGCGCGCTTGAATGCGAGTTCGAAGCCCGTCTCAAAGAACTCCTTGGCGCCATTCTTCCCCGCATGACGGTAAGGATTAGCGACGAGTTCTTCAGCCTTGGGAACGAGGAGAGTGCTGAGGAGATCTGGGAATATAGGTTGAAGCGCGCGCCGAATCCAAACGTAGAAGTAGTCCGAGAGGTCTGAGTATCCGATGTTGTCGTAGTAAGGGGGATCTGTCGACAATAGAAGTTGACGCCCCATCTCCACCGAAGCATCACCCTGCCGCACTAGCCCCAGCCCTTTCGCGGGTAGCCCGTCCAGCGATCTCGCGACTGCCGCAATGAGACCACGAAGCGACCCGTTACCGTCAGATAGCGGCGCCGCTTCGGCGAAGTCCCACACCATCGGAATCGCCTGGCGGCCGAAAACGTGGACGATCACCTCGTTCTTGGGGTGATTCGACCAGGACGCAAGCGCCGATACATAGTCGGTGAGTCTCGATACCGCGAGCCCCAGATAGGTGGCGACCGCATCTGCGTAAGCGGCCGCCCCGGTGCCCCCAGCTTCGATCCGCGCCCCTTCGGGCATACCCGAAGCGCGTGCGTCGGTAAGGACCCGCTCGCGAGCTTCACTCACGAGGTCGCCGAAGGTCGTGAGGGCTGTCAACTGCCGGTTCGTGAACAGGTCCGAGAACTCGGTCAGACCGTAAGCGGGCGGAGCGAACCAGCGAGGATTCTCGGCGATCGTGCCGCTAGGAGCATCGGTGGGTCTCTCAACGTTCGCCGCAGCAAGCTGCTCCTCGGTAGCCGGAAGATAGATCCGCGACCGCGTGCCTTCTACCACTGCCGCGATGAGCCTCGCGCCGAGCCGCCCATCGACCCCCTCGGCGCGGATATACGCAATGGGAACGGTCGTGGCGCATGCGATACAGACCGCACCTCGCCGCCCAGAAACAGTTCCATCGGTTTCCTTCGTCGGCGCCGAAGCTAGATCATGTCCGATTTCGTACTCGACGAGACCGTTGATGACCCGCGGTACTACATACGCTTCTTTGCCCTTCTTCTTGCCGAGCCACCATGACCTAACGAGCGGCATCTCGATGCCGCAGGCGGGGTTGGGGCAGGTAACCGTGCGGGCCCAAATCCATGCGATGACCGAATGGTCCATGCCCTGGATCTTGACCTTTGGATACAGGTGACCGATTCGCCGTTCGGCCTCGTCACGCATCCACGCACCGTAGCGACGAACGTCCTCCGCTAGTCCTGTTGCTCGCGGCCAATCGCGCTGCGTCGAAGATGCATCGGGGAAGACCGGCGGCTGCTCCCCAAACTTCGGCGGAATCTCGATGAGCGCCTTGTTGATCAGCACAGCCACGGGATTGAGATCGCTCGCGTGTGCCTCAAGGCCGAGGCGCTGCGCTTCGAGCGGGATCGTGCCGCCACCGGCAAAGGGGTCCAGGATCGCGGGTGGGTTGTTGTTCGTCGAGCGCATGATCTCAGCGCGCACCCGGTCGAACAGGTCCTCGTCGCCGAGATTGTCCCAGTCGACCATCCGCGTGATCAGATCGAACAGCCTTTCGCGCTCCTGCTTCACGCGATGCTCGGCCCAGCCTTCGGGGTCCTCAAAGCCCTGATCGACGGCTTCCTGCCGATACTCGTCAACGAAGTTCGACGGGTCATCAACAAGCTGAGCGAACAGCACTGCCCGCGCAGTCGCCAGCGGCCGCCGTGCCCACCACAAGTGCAGCGTCGAGGGGTGTCCGTGCCTGATCGACTTCTCGCGCGCGGACTGCTTGTTGATCTCGTCGAGCGGAATCGACACTTCGATCAGCTTGCGCTTCGGTGCCACCGGTACCCCTTCATGGTGCTGTCGCGGCCGTCAGCCGCAGGAGTCGAGCCTAGCCGTCACGAACGATGGCTCACCCGGACTGGCTTGCCATCCGAGCGCTACATCCGGATCGGGCGACTAACGCGAGGAGCGCTTCATAGCCTTGAGGAGCGCCTCGCACGCGCGATCCGATCTCGGGTGCGTGTACAGCGGCCCGCCGAGGGGGACCTGCGCATCACGTCGCGTGGGTCGAGCCTCCCACGCCGCGGTCATGGCACGACCGGCCTCCTTGCGCGCTTCCTCGACCAATGTGCTGTATCCCGCACAGACCGTCTCCGGGCCGACGAGCGCGAGCAGTGCCTCGTGATACGCAATGCGGGACTGAATGTCGCTCACCAGCGCGACAAGCGCATACCGATCCGAGGCACTTCCGGAACCACGTCGAATACGGTACGGCGCTTCCAGATAGTCGTGCACGGCTTGCAACGCACCCGCATAGGCCTCAGCACGACGCGCACGGCGCCGGACCCGTCGGTCGACTGCGAAGCCGCTCAGCACAAGCGAGGCAGCCACCATGCCTGCGAGGAGGCCTGCCGTGCCCTCCCAGCGCTCAACCTCGAACCACATCGTCAGCCAGTTCATCCTGTGCGCTTCGCTTCCTCGGTGAACCCGTGCTCTGCCTCAGGCGCGATCCACGCGCCGGTGTCGGCGTAGGTGTCTTCCAGAAACAAGTGGTCCTGGACCAGAACGATGAGAGCGGCGAGGTTCTTGTCAGCCGTCCACCTCTGCTCAGCAGGGTCCTCAGGGTAATAGAGACACAATGCGCCGTCTTCGTATCGGTGCGGCGAGCCTGGCATCTGTCCGGCATACACAAACGGGAAGTCGCGGCCATCTCGCAATTCTCCGCCGGCGAAGTACCGCTGAGGGCGGAACTCTACGACGACCGGAACGCGCTCATTTCGCCCCACCACATCAACACCGTCGAGGAGGTATCGCCGCCTGGGCACGGCTTCAGTGCGGGAGGCTCTCATCTCGATTCTCGCCCATGTGCCGCAGCTCAATTCGAGCATGCACGGGGTCCCGTGGTGCAGCACATCCCAGGCGTACTCAACCCGGAGGCTTCGTCCGAACAGACGGAAGGCCTCTCTCTCGAATGGGACGAACCAGGCCGGATCGGCGCCGTACCAGTCCGGTCCGCGCATCAGCACGCCCACGAGCGTGCGGGCAGGCGATCCCCGTAGGCGGACGTGGACGCAGTAGACGCGGACGCGGGCAGAAGAGTCGGGTTCTTCTCTCGCCAGCGCTCTCGCGCGATGCGCTTAACCTCGTCCTGGTCGGGCTTCGGCATCATGTTCTCGTCGCCGAAGAAGATAGCGAGCTGGTTCAGCGCGAGCATCGGATACCCCTCGCGCTCGTACTGAAGGGCGAGTTCGAAATCAGCCTGCGCCTGCCTGAACGCTGCGACGACCTGGGGTCGGGTGAACTTCTCGTTGATCTTGATCGGCCCGGACACGCCTGCGGGGTCGGGGGTCTCGCCGATGCTGAGCTGCGCGATCGCGTGGCTCAGCCAGATGCTGATGTAGTCCGTCATCGTGATGGGCGCGGTGATGCAACCGAGTGCGAGTGCCTTGATGTTCCAAGAGCAGATCGGCTTGTCATGCGTCCGGCTCCAGTGCTTCATGAGCCGGGTGCCCCGCGCGAAGGACGAGCGAGTCATCTTGTTGGCGCTCTTGACCATCTCCGTGTGACGTTCGGGATGGCTGCGGTCCCAGGCCAGGTAGTTGGGGATGTACAGGCCCTCCCCCGCAGGGTTATCGATCGCCGTGATGACATCGGCCGTGAAGTCGGACTGCCCAGGAGTCACCGGCTCACCAAAACGCACGAGAATGGAGCGCCGCCGGTTGCGGTGCTCGACGCGGAGCTTTGGGTACTTCTCCTTGAGGTCGCGGCGAATCGCATCCGCTGCACGCTCCTGGAGTTCACTCGGCCCGCGACGGCCAGGACCGTAGAGATCATCCGGATCGGGTACGACAATGCCGAGATCGACATCTGTAAGCGGATTGAGCGCGTCACCATGCGCGATGCTGCCGTTGACGTATGTACGTCCGCCGAACTCGCGCTTGAGCGCCGCTGCGATGTCATCGCGGCGGCTCCGCGCTTCGTCGAGCTCATCGTCGGTGACCTGAATCCGAGCACGCGCCTCGTTGAGCGCACGTTCGACAGCGGTTGTCACGGTATGGGGTTCCAGCAACGTCATGATCGGCTCCTTCTGCCTTGCAGGCATTGGGGCCTCGCTGGCGAATGCGGCGTGTTGACTTGCGCCACACGGTCACACTGTGCCTAAGGTGCGGGAGAACTTTCCAGGTTCCCTCCCTCACCACGAGGCCTTCGACGCCGCTCGCGCCAACGAGCGGCGTTTTTGGGTAGTAGAGCAGGCTAAGCCCATCGCCGCTCGGGCAGGCTGACGACACGCCGACGGCCGTCGCCACAAAATGGCATCGGCGAAGTCGGCAAGGCCGCGCCGAATTTCCCGAAACGCGACGTTAAATCCCCGTAATTGCTCATACCCCAATTCTACCGTGGGGCACCGACACTAAAACGGGGTTACCCCGCGCGCCCACCATTCATCCCACGACAAATTCTGGGAAACGACGTCGAAGTCCGTGAGCCACGTGGGCTCGACACCATTGAAGGCATCGCCGATGTAGCGCAACTCGTCAGGTTCGGAGCCATCGGGACTCACTCGCACGAGGGCAAGCCGGTGATCTGGCGCAGTGTTGAGCGCCGTGAGCACTTCGGTGCGGGTGATCGTGAAGGTGTCCGCACCGGCGATACGCGCCTTGACCTCGATGCGGATGCTCGGCTCACCGTCTCGTTGCGACAGGACATCGAACCCGGGGTTGTTGTGCGCCTGCTCTTCGGGAAGCCGGCCGAGCGCACGTTCCGCCGCGAGCACGGCATCCACTCCTCGCCGCTCGACCGCATTGCGTGCAGCGAGATCGATGGTGGCCGTGGCGAGGCCCGCGGGTTCATCCGGCACCACGAGCGCGATCGCCGTCACGCGCGGCGGCACCGCCTTCATCTCGAGCTGCTTGTCGATCAACGACAGCCGGTGCGTGCGACGTGTCGCGAGATCTTCTGCGCGGCGTCGCAACGTCTCGGCCGAGTGACGCACGCGCTTACCCGCCGCCGCGTCCGCGTCGGCTTTCATCGCTTCAAGGTCCAGGCGGTTGACCTCCCGGTTCAAGCGCGCATCGACCCGGTCGCGCACGCGGGTGTACTCGATCGTGCGCAGCGTCGTGACGTCCTTGGCGTAACCGGGCAGCTGATCAGAGATCACCCACGACACCGCGTCCTTCTCGCGCTGTGCGAGCCAGGGCAGGGAAGCGGCGCCCGCGCGGGCAGTGTCATCGGCGGGAGCGAAGTCGAGGTAGGGCGCCGTGCCCGCCTCGGTTGTGCGGCCAGCTGGGTCGACGAAGGCGTAGCCGAAGCGCTTGTTCACGGTCTCGCCGGTGCCGTCCTTGACTTCGTTCAGCACCCCCACCAGGAGCGTCGGCTCGGTCACGACATCCGACGCGAGCACCGTGCCCCGATCGAGCGCCGAGCCGTACCGCTCGATCGCAAGCTTCATCACCGCGTCGTGCAGGGGATGCCCGGGGGCGATCAGTTCCGCGCGCGGCGTGCCCTTGACCTCGAGCTTGGCGACATCGAACGCGACGCGTTCATAGCGGCGCGAGATCGGCGCTCGCCCGGCTGCCTCACGCACTGCTGCGGGCACATGGCTGATCTCGAACCGACCGAGTTCTCGCCGCTCGAGCCGACCGCCGAGGCGCGAGAACGCCTCGCGGAAGGCATCGCGAATGAAGTGCGGCTGCAGACGTCGCGCCTTCGCGTCCTCCATCTGCCGGCGCAACGCCTCTAGGTCGCCCGCGGCCAATGACTCGGTGGCAAGAGCCTCCTCATCGAGCAGCTCCTGGATGCCATCGCTCACGCTCTGGTCGATGACCTCCCACATCCGTGCGCGTACGTCGGCCTGCTCGCCGTAGCGGATAGCCTCGCGCATCACGCGCGACAGGTTCAGCTCGCCGAGCGAGGTGCCCAGCACATTGAAGATCTCGCCCCCATATGCGGCGCGCTGCTCTTCTATCTTGTCGAGCAGACGTCGGTAGACGTCGCCCTCTCGGGTGTCTTCGGCCACGAGGTTCCACAGCCGGCAGACCTCCGTCTGCCCGATGCGGTGGATCCGACCGAAGCGCTGCTCAATGCGGTTCGGGTTCCAAGGCAGGTCGTAGTTGACCATGAGGTGGGCCGCCTGAAGGTTGAGACCTTCGCCCGCCGCATCGGTGGCGAGCAGGATCTGCACATCGGGGTTCGAGGTGAACTCGGCGGTGATGCGCCGGCGCTCGTAGCGGGGCACGGCACCATGGATAGAGACGACAGCGTCGGCGTTGCCGATGAGCTGGGCGATGCGGCGCTCCAGGTAGTTGAGCGTGTCTCGATGCTCGGTGAAGACGATCAGCTTGCGCGGCGATCCGTCACGCTGTTCGAGCACCTCGCTCGTGATGACGCCCTCGAGCTCGCGCCACTTCACGTCCTGCCCGCTGGTGTGCACGAGGCGGGCGATCTCGATCAGTTCCCGCAGGTCGGCGATCTCGGCCTCGAGCTCGGCGGCGGTGAGGGCTGCGGTGGCCGCGTCGACGAGGGTTTCTTCGGCGCTCTCGAGCTCGGCGGCGTCCAGCTCGTCGATGTCCGGGTCATCGCCCAAGAGCGCTGAAGGCGCATCGATCGCGAGGTCGCTCGTGACGCCGTTCAGCAGGTCCGCGCGGACGCGGCTGAGGCGCTCGGCACGGCGACGAAGAGACTGGTAGATCGCCTCGGGGCTCGATGCCAGACGCCGCTGCAGGACGGTGAGCGCGAACCCGACGGTGTTCTTGCGCTTGCCGTCGAGTCGGTCCGCGCGGTTCATGCCGGTGCGAACGTACTCGGTGACCTCTTCATAGAGGTGCTGTTCCTGCGGCGACAAACGATAGGCAACCGTGTCAGCGATCCGCTCAGGGAAGAGCGGGCGACCATCGAAGGTCACCAGCTTCTCCTTCACCATCCGGCGCATCAAACCGTCAGTCGTGCCCGACTGGGCGCGCTTCTCGCCGGGACCGGCGAACCGGTCACGATCGAGCAACGACATGAAGGTCTGGAAGTCCTCCTCCTTGCCGTTGTGAGGCGTCGCAGTCATGAGCAGGAAGTGACGCGCCCGCTCGCTAAGGAGCTCGCCGAGCTGGAACCGCTTGGACGCTTTCAGCTCGCCCGTGAACCAGGTGGCGCTCATCCGGTGGGCTTCGTCGACGATGACCAGGTCAAACTCCGATTGGTTCAGCTGATCGAGGAGCACCTCATTGCGCGCGAGCTGGTCCATGCGGGCGATGAGCAGCGGCTTCTGCTCGAAGACGGTCTTGCCAGGCACGGTGTCTTCCGCTCCCGGGGCGAGAATGTCGAACTCAAGGCCGAACTTCATCGCGAGCTCGTCTTGCCACTGCTCGACGAGGCCGCCAGGCGCAACGACAAGACACGATCGGACATCGTCGCGGAGGATGAGCTCCTTGATGTAGAGGCCGGCCATGATCGTCTTGCCTGCACCAGGATCGTCTGCCAGCAGGAAGCGGAGCGGTGTGCGGGGCAGCAGCTCGCCGTACACCGCCCGGATCTGGTGCGGCAGCGGCTGCACATCGCTCGTGGCGACGGCGACCATCGGATCGTGCAGCGCCGCCATCATGATGCGCTGCGCCTCGGCCGCCAGCCGGAAGTCGCGCGGGTCAGCATCGAACGGCCGCCCCGACTCCTGGTGACGGGCGATCCTCGCCTCGTCGTCACGGAAGAGCACCCGCTGATCGAGGCCGCCGCTGTCGTCGCGGTAGGTCACCTCGACGGCGTTCGCACCGTGCAGTTGCGTGAATAGCACGGTGACGGCGGCACCGGGGACAATGCCGGTCAGGCGCATGCTCGGCGCGATCTCCTCGAGACGCATATGTTCCTCTCTGGTCAGGCGACTGACTGTACCCACGACCGCCGACGTCAGGTCGGCTGATCCTGTGCCACGGGCTTCGGTGCATCTTGCAGGCCCGGGAACAGGCGGCGGCGTTCCGCGTCGACGACATCGCGCACGAGTTCGGCTTCGGAGACGTCGAAGGCCTCCGGGGCGGCGTCGGCCGTTTCGCTGAGCGCTGCGAATTCTTCGAAGAGCGCGGTCTTCGTGGCCAGGATGTCCCAGATCCGACGGTCGACGCCGTCTTCCGACAACAGCCGATGCACCTGCACCGACTGCAACTGCCCCATGCGACGAGCGCGGGCGATCGCCTGCCACTCGCTGGTCGGTTTCAGCTGGGGCTCGCAGATCACCACGACCGAAGCGGCCTGGATGTTCAAGCCGACGCCGCCCGCCGCGATCTGGGCGACGAGCACCGCACCGTCGCGCGCGGCGGAGAACTCGTCGACGATCTGCTGGCGCTTGGCCGCCGGCACCCGGCCGGTGATCGGACCGAACACATGACCCGGGAGCGCCGCCTTCGCCTCGTCGAGCACGCGCAGGAAGTTGGAGAAGACGATGACCTTGCGACCGTTCTCCTCGGCCTCGGCGACGATCTCGACGAGGTGGCGGAGCTTCTCCGACTCTTTGCGATCGAGCGCTGCCGCTTGGCGCATCGCCTGGAAGTTTCCGTCGTAGACGGCTTCCCTATATGCACGCTCGTCAGCGCCGGACATCGGCAGCCACTCTTCGATCTGCACCAGCTCAGGCAGCTCCGTCAGCACATCCTCCTGACTGCGGCGCAGATACGCCGGCGCGACCTGTTGGCGGAAGAGTCGAGGCCGCAGGCCAGATACGTCCACCACCAGATCGGGACGCACGTACTCGACCAGATTCTTGAACTCGTCGATGCGGTTCTCGAGCGGGGTGCCGGTCAGCAGGATCGCTCGAGGCGACGCCCCGATCAGTTCGGCGCTTCTGCGCGCGCGCTGGGTCGACGAGTTCTTGATGAAGTGAGCCTCGTCGAACACCACGCACGCGATCTCGTCATCGTCCTGAAGTTCAGGGAGTAGCCAACCGAGGGATTCGTACGTGGTGACCGCGACGCCGCCACCGCTGCGCCACGACCGCAGACCCGCGACCCGTCCCTGTCCATGAAGGCGGTGCGCACGAAGGGCAGATTTCGTCTGAACCTCGCGCATCCAGTTCGCTACCACGGCCGCGGGGCAGACCACGAGGCTGTGGTGCAAGCCTTTCGCGCGCAGGTGAGCGAGCACAGCTATCGCCTCGACGGTCTTGCCGAGGCCCATCTCGTCGCCGATGATCACTTTCCGCTGGACGAGGGCGAAGCGGGCCGCGAAGCTCTGGTATCCGCGCAGGGATGCCGTCAGGTGCGTGCCGTCGAGCTCGAGCTTGCGGATCGCTTCGATGATCTCCTCGGGGAGCCCACCGGTGACCGCGTCCTCATCCTCGACAAGGAAGCCGAGTTCCTGCAACATCACGAAGTAGTCGGCGGGACGAGCCAGGAAGTCCTGCCAAGCGTCATGCGGTGCGCCCGCCGAGCTGCCTGTTAAAAGCGACCGAGCGCGAGCGATTACCGAGTTCGCCGCGGGCAGGAACTCAGAGGTGGCCGCGTCGGCCCCACCGATCACGAGATACGGCGGCTGAGCAGTCAACGCCTCTGCGAGTCCGCGCAGCGCATCGGCCCGTTCAAGGTCTTGCCGGGCGTTCTTCAGCGTGCGCGCCGCGTCCCAGGCCGACAACGCTTTCACGAGGGCGTACGTCTCCGGCCGCGGTGCCTTCACATCGATCCGCGCAGGCATCTCGTCGTACGCTGCCTGCCAAAGCGTCTGAGCGGCGCCGCGGATCCGCTGAGCCGTCACATCACCGATGCCAGGGAGCTGTGTGATCCGAGCGGCTTGGTGGAGCACGTCACCGACCGTGCGCATACCTGCGGCCTCGAGCGGCGAGGTTCGGATGCGGTCACGGGTGGCGTCTCGGAGGCGATCGATCGGCATGTCAGCGATGACGCGCTCTGTCTCTGCGCGACGCAGCGCAGTTCCGGCCTCCACCGCGGATTGCCGGAACTGTCCTTCGGCGACGAGAGCGTGATGGATCGTGTTCAGCGCCCACGGCAGCTCGCGAAGGCGCTCTGCGGGGACAAGCATCGGGTCGGATGCACCCAGCAGGGAGTCGAGACCGATCTCGAGTGCGCGGACCGCGTCGAATGGCAGAGCGGGCGCGGCGCGATCGTCGACACGGCGTAGCAGAGCTGCGATGCGCGGGTCGAGGCTCCAATCGCGGATCTGCGAGAGGTAGCCCGCTGCCTTCTCCGCCGCCTGCTTTGAGTCTCGATTGCTGAACATCCGGCGCAAGCCGAACAGGGCTCGTACATCGCGGAGGGCGGTGGCCACTGGCTGAGCGAGCGTGTTCAGCGCGTCTTGCTCGGCAGCCGATACGTCGGGAAGTCGCGATGAGCGTGCGAGAGCGGTGAACGCATCGAGTGTGGAGGCGCTGATGGGAAGCGTGCGCCAAAGCAAGCGCGAGGCGGAGCGAACGTCGACGGCGCTCAGCCGAATGGTCCGCCTCGCTGTGCCCGCAGCGTCCAGGACGGCAGCACGATGCGCGAGCACCTGCGTTGCAAGATCGGCAGCGACCGACACGTCGTCGACGACCTGCCTGAGCCGTTGCGCTTCTTCCCTGTTCACCTATTCACCCGTGACTTCGCTCGATAGGAAGCACGTTATCGCCCTAGTCGGACATCCCCATTCGGTGCCGCAGTCGTCGCGCACTTAGCCCTTGAACGGACTCCTCGCAGGGGATCTTCTGCGCCAGACTGGCCGAATGGTCACCGTCGTCGCCGTGCGGGGCGATATTACCCAGCAGCAGGTCGATGCAATCGTGAACGCAGCGTCCCCTCATATGCGCGGCGGCGGTGGAGTCGACGGTGCCATCCATCGCGCCGGCGGACGCTCCATCCTCGATGACTGCATCGCGCGCTTCCCCAACGGCATGCGCGCGGGCGACGCCGGCTGGACCAGGGCGGGCGATCTGCGCGCTTCGTGGGTGATCCACACGGTCGGGCCCAACCACACCGCGGGCGAGACTGATCGGGCGCTTCTCGAGTCGTGTTACCGGCGTGCGCTGGCCGTTGCCGACGAGCTCGGGGCGAGCACGGTCGCGTTTCCCCTTATCAGCGCAGGGGTGTACGGGTGGCCACTCGACGATGCGATCGACGCCGCAGTCCGGACAATCGCCCGAACCCCGACCCGCGTCGCCACAATTCGCTTGGTCGCACCCAGCGAGGAGACGCATCGGCGCATTGAGGCGCAGGTGCTCAGTCAGTTCCCGCCGAGCACGGCGCAAGACTCGGTCGGGCGACTGTTCGACCGCTCACCCTCGCCGTGGGGATTCCGCGGCGACCCATACCTCTGGCGTGCACTTCGTGCTCACTTCGCGGACACCCGCCTGCCAGCCAACAGTGGAGAGCTCGAGGAGTTGATTCGGGAGGCTGCCGAGACGATCATCGGCGCGCCGTTGACGACCAGCGCGGAAGGCATCTACGTGCCGGAATTCGATCCGGGACACGGGATGTCGGCCGGAGGTGTGTCGCCCGCGTGGTGGAACTCCACAGGTATCCGCATCCTCATCGACCGGTTCGAGGCGACCCTACCGCTACGGCCAGATGACGCCGGGCTACTGGAGCCAGCTCAAGGCTGAGTCCCGCGCGCCGGATGCTGGCAGCATTGTCGAGAGGCTATTACCAGGATGTTCCCACGGCCCCTCCCGCAGCAACGACGAAACCCCCGCGATCCCAATGTTTCCAAGGGTTCTGCGGGGGTTTCGGGTGGCGGTGACGGTGGGATTTGAACCCACGGTAGGGGGTTACCCTACACAACTTTTCGAGAGTTGCACCTTCGGCCGCTCGGACACGTCACCGCGTTCGAGTTTACGGGAGGTTCATCGGGCGGCCAAATCGACGGGGCCTTACCGGGCTGGGCATCCGCTGACAGGATGGCGCCATGGCCGTCATCGAGAATGCGAAGCTGACCGTCGTGGGCGCGGGGGCGGTGGGGTCCGCGACCGCGTACGCGTCGCTCATCCGGGGCGCGGCGCGGCAGGTCGCGCTGTACGACATCGACGCGGCGCGGGTCGAGGCCGAGACTCTCGACCTGGCGCACGGCGCGCTGTTCACGGGTTCGAGCCAGGTCACCGGATCGGCCGACATCGCGGTGACCGAGGGGTCGCACGTCGTGATCGTCACGGCCGGCGCCGCGCAGCGGCCCGGCCAGACGCGGCTGGAGCTGATCGGGACGAACGCGCGGATCTTCCGCACGATGATCCCGCAGCTGGTCGAGGCCTCCCCCGACGCGGTGTTCGTGATCGTCACCAACCCGTGCGACGTGCTGACGCTGCTCGCACAGGAGCAGACGGGCCTGCCGCCCGAGCGGATCTTCGCGTCCGGCACCGTGCTCGACACGTCGCGGCTGCGGTGGCGGCTCGCGGAGCGGGTGGGCGTGGCGGCGCGGTCGATCCACGCGAACATCGTCGGCGAGCACGGCGACACCGAGTTCCCGCTCTGGTCGAGTGCCTCGGTCGGCCCGGTGCCGCTGAGCGAGTTCGCCGCGCGGGGCGCCGATCCGCTGACCCGGGACGAGCTGGACCGGATCGCGCAGGAGGTGCGGACCGCCGCGTACAAGGTGATCGAGGGCAAGGGCGCCACGAACTACGCCATCGGGCTCTCGGCCACGCGGATCGCCGAGGCGGTGCTGCGCGACGAACGGGGCGTGCTGCCGGTCTCGACGGTGCTCGACGACTTCCACGGCCTATCGGGCGTCGCGCTCTCGGTGCCGTCGATCGTGGGCTCGTCGGGCGCGTTCCCGATCCGCGAGACGTGCTTCTCCGACGAGGAGCTCGCGCTGCTGCACGCGTCGGCCGACACGATCCGGGCGACGGCGGACCAGGTGCGCGAGGGCTGAACGCCGGGCGCGCGGCGCGGTTCGAACGGATGTCCGAGCCCGCGCCTACGCTGGATCCCATGCCCAGCAAGCGCCCCGCCCCCGCCGCCTACCGCTGCACCGAGTGCGGATGGACGGCCGTCAAGTGGGTGGGCCGGTGCGGCGAGTGCCAGCAGTGGGGCACGGTCGTCGAGGCCGCCGAGCAGACGGGGATCACGCGCCGGCTGGACCCGATGATCCCGACCGCCGCGGCGACGCCCATCACCAGGATCGACACGGCCGAGGCGCCGCGCCGCGCCAGCGGGGTGGGCGAGTTCGACCGCGTGCTCGGCGGGGGCATCGTTCCCGGCGCGGCCATCCTGCTCTCCGGCGAGCCGGGCGTCGGAAAGTCCACGCTGCTGCTCGAGGTCGCCGCGCGCTCGGCCGCCGAGGGCCGCCGCGTGCTCTACATCAGCGCCGAGGAGTCGCCCGCACAGGTCCGGATGCGCGCCGAGCGCACGGGCGCGCTGCACGACGAGCTGTACCTCGCGAGCGAGACGGATCTCGCGACCGTGCTCGGCCAGATCGACTCCGTCGAGCCGCAGCTCGTGATCGTCGACTCGGTGCAGACCGTGTCGTCGTCGCTGTCCGAGGGCGCCGCGGGCATGCCGGGGCAGGTCCGCGAGGTCGCGTCGACGCTCATCCGGGTCGCCAAGGACCGCGGGCTGCCGATCATCCTGGTCGGGCACGTCACCAAGGACGGGCAGATCGCCGGGCCGCGCCTGCTCGAGCACCTCGTGGACGTCGTGTGCCAGTTCGAGGGCGACCGGCAGACCGCCCTCCGCTTCGTGCGCGCGCTCAAGAACCGCTTCGGCCCGACCGACGAGGTGGGGTGCTTCGAGATGACCGGCGACGGCATCGCCGAGGTGCCCGACCCGAGCGGCCTCTTCCTGTCGCAGGGCATCCCCGAGCCGGGCACGTGCGTCGCGATCGCGCTCGAGGGCCGCCGCGCCATGCCCGTCGAGGTGCAGGCGCTCACGATCCCGACCAACGCGCCCAACCCGCGCCGGATCGTGCACGGCGTCGACTCCTCCCGCGTGGCCATGGTGCTCGCGGTGCTCGAGAAGCGCGCCGGGATCAAGACCAGCGACCAGGACGTCTACGTCTCGACCGTGGGCGGCGTGCGGTTCACGGAGCCGGCAGCCGACCTCGCGATCGCGATCGCGGTCGCCGGGTCGGTCAAGCACTGGGCCGTGACGCGGGACGTCGCGGCCGTGGGCGAGCTCAGCCTGGCGGGCGAGGTGCGCCCCGTCACGCAGGCCGCGCAGCGCCGCACCGAGGCGGCCCGGCTCGGCTACCGCGCCGTGATCGACGACCGGTCGGGCAAGCTGCGCGCCGCGCTCGACGACGTGCGCGCCCAGGGCCGGCCGCGGCCGCGCAAGCTCGAGGCCGTTCCGGAGTTCTGAGGCGGGGCTTCGGCTCGCTGCGCTCGCTCAGCTCGTTTCGACTCGCTTCGGTCGCTCAACGACCACGGGGTTGGCTCGCTCGACCACCGCGGCGGGGAGTGGGGGCGTCAGGTGGCCAGGTCGAGGGCCCCGAGGAGCTCGGCGGGGGAGGCCTGCATGGGGTGCGGGCCGGCGATGTCGAGGAAGACGGTCGTGATCGTGTCGCGGTGCTTGGTCAGGAACGACCTCAGCCACGCGGGCGAGTACAGCGCCACTCCGGGCGGGAGATTCTCGGGCTTGTTGCGCGCATCGCTGAACAGCAGCAGCGCGACCTGCCCGGTGGCGGGGTCGCGGTACGTCCAGACCTCGCCGCCGTCGAGGGGATCGTCGCGCTTGCCGGGCTTGAGCAGCGGCACCACCGTGTTGCCGTTGCGCAGCGCCAGCGCGACCGCCGCCATGTCCTGCCGCTCGAGGGCCTGGGCGAGCGCCTCGGAGCGGAACTCCTGCGGATCGAGCGCCTGACGGGACGACTTCTTGCGGGCGGACGACGGGCGCTTGCGGGACACCATGTGTTCAGACTACGGCTACGCAGATCTAAGGATCCGGCCACCGCGGTTCAAGCATTCTGTCAGGTTCGCAAAATGGCCGTTGATAGTGTTGACCATGCCCGTTCGGGTGCGGCATCGGTGGGGACTGGTGGATCTACCGCACTCACAGCAGGTTTGGCGCTCGACGCCCTGGGGGCCTGCGCGGGACGACGTGACAAGGCCCGGAGCATCGCTCCGGGCCTTCTCCGTTCCGCGCCGCGATCGGCGCTCAGCTGGCCTTCGTCTCGGGCACCAGCGTGGTACCGCCGTCGTCGGTGCGCTCGGGCACGAGCGTGATGCCGCCGAGCAGGTTGGCCGACTCGGCGAGCTCCTCGAGCCATCGCGCGTTGAGCTCGGGGCGCTGCACCTCCTCGAACGTGAACCGCAGCGGGATGGCGGAGCTCAGCCAGATCGCGCTGCGGCCGCTGCCGTCCTCGTGCTGGAACGAGAGCGTGAACGCCTCACCGCGACGCAGCTTCGAGACGATCACCATCTTCACGTGCGCGAGCGCACGGTCGTTGATCTCGATCGGAGTGCCCTGGGATCCGTAGTACAGCGTGCCCATCTCTCCACGCTATGCCGGTCGGCCGCCGCGCGCCAGGGACCCGGCTTCGCGACGTCCCACACACCGGGACCCGATCTCGCCCAGCGGGAGCGGGCTCACAGCAGGAAGAACTGCGCGGTCTCCTTGGACTTCACGTCCCCCACCTCGACCTGCAGGTGATATGCGGCGCCGCCGCCGGGCGCCCGCGGACGGGTCTCGCTGTCGCACGTCGAGACGTTCGACCGGGTGCGATCCCACACCAGCGGCTCGGCGCTCTCGACCGTCTGGCCCGCGGCGAGGGTGACGACCATGCTGCTGGGCTCGCTCTGGCAGTCGGTCGAGCGCCACCACGTGTCCTTGCCGCTCGTCACCACGAACCGCTGCTGCGACGTGCCGACATCCATCGTGCAGTCCACTGAGCCCGTGTTCGTGAGCCGGATGCGCATCTCCACCGGGTGCGACGCGAACTTCTGGCCGTTGACGAGCGGCACCAGCTCGATCACGCTCGGGTCGCACGGCTGCGGCGTCGGCGGCACCGTCGAGGTCGGCGTGGGCGTCGGGGTCGGGTTCGACGTCGGGGTCGGCGTCGAGGTCGTCGGCGCGGCGGAGGGCTCCGCGTCGGCCTGGGACGCCGCGAGCGCCTGCCAGGGCTGCGCGATCAGCAGCCACGCAACCGCGCCGATCACGATCAGGGCCAGCAGCAGCACGGCGATCCGGCGCCGCCGGTACACGGCGGGCGACGGTCGACGACGCGGCTCGGATCCCACGTCATCCAGGGTAGGCGCGCACCCTGGGCGCCCCAGGCGAACGCGCCGGGCTCTAGAGGAGCTTGAGCATGCGCGTATTGCCCAGCGTGTTGGGCTTCACGTGCGCGAGGTCGAGGAACTCGGCGATGCCCTCGTCGCGGCTGCGCACCAGCTGCGAGTACACATCCGGGTCGACGATCTGCTCGCCGATCGGCGCGAAGCCGCGGCGCAGGAAGAACTCGACCTCGAAGGTCAGGCAGAACAGGCGCTTCAGGCCCAGTTCGCGCGCCTTGTGCTCGAGCCCCTCGACGATCGCGCGCCCCACGCCGTGATGCAGCCAGGCGCGGTCGACCAGGAGCGTGCGCACCTCGCCGAGGTCCTCCCACATCACGTGCAGCGCGCCGCATCCGATGACCGTGCCGTCGACCTCGGCGACCAGGAACTCCTGCGTCGCCTCGTACAGCACCACGAGGTCCTTGCCCAGCAGGATGCGCTCCTGCACGTACGGCTCCAGCATGCGGTGGATGTGCACCATGTCGGCCGCGCGGGCCGGGCGCACGAGGAACGGCGCGCCCGTGGTCTCGGTCATGCGGTCAAGCCTAGGGGCGGATTCCTGGGAGCCTTCGGCTCGCTGCGCTCGCTCAGGCCGTTTCGTCTCCGCTCCTGCGTTTCGTCTCCGCTTCGCTCCGCTCAACGACCGCCGCTCAACGACCGGCGGCGAACGCCGAAGGGGCGGGCACCCGCAGGCGCCCGCCCCTTCGGGGAACGGAGGATCAGCTCGCGTTCGCGGCCATGTCCGGCGTGCCGGCGATGCCGCCGCGGGTGTTCACACCCACCGCGAGCGTCTCGCCGCGCGGCGCGTTCTGGAACACGAAGCGACCGTCCTCGACGTCGACCTTGATGTGGTGGCCGGTGTCGAGCTCGCCGCTCAGGATGCGCTCCGACAGACGGTCCTCGATCTCGTGCTGCATCGCACGACGCAGCGGGCGCGCGCCGAGCGCGGGGTCGAAGCCGATCTCGATCAGGCGCTCCTTGGCGGCCTGCGACATCTCCAGCGTCATGTCGCGGTCCAGCAGGCGCTCGTTGAGACGCTTGGTGAACAGGTCCACGATCTGGATGAGCTCGGGCTTCGACAGCTGCGGGAACACGATGATGTCGTCCACGCGGTTGAGGAACTCGGGCTTGAAGTGACGCTTCAGCTCCTCGTCGACCTTGCCCTTCATCCGCTCGTAGGTCGTCGTCGTGTCGCCCTCGATCTGGAAGCCGACCGGGCCACCGGCGATCGCCGACGAGCCCAGGTTCGTCGTCATGATGATCACGGTGTTCTTGAAGTCGACCACGCGGCCCTGACCGTCGGTCAGACGACCCTCCTCGAGGATCTGCAGCAGCGAGTTGAAGATGTCCGGGTGGGCCTTCTCGATCTCGTCGAACAGGACGACCGAGAACGGCTTGCGGCGCACCTTCTCGGTGAGCTGGCCGCCCTCCTCGAAGCCGACGAAGCCGGGAGGGGCTCCGAACAGGCGCGAGACCGTGTGCTTCTCGCCGAACTCCGACATGTCGAGCGAGATCAGCGCGCCCTCGTCGTCGAACAGGAACTCGGCGAGCGCCTTGGCGAGCTCGGTCTTTCCGACGCCCGTGGGGCCGGCGAAGATGAACGAGCCCGAGGGGCGCTTCGGGTCCTTGAGGCCGGCGCGCTGGCGGCGGATCGTCTTCGACAGGGCGGCGATCGCCTCTTCCTGGCCGATGACGCGCTCGTGCAGGGCCTTCTCCATGAAGACGAGACGGCTGGTCTCCTCCTCGGTGAGCTTGAACACCGGGATGCCCGTGGCCTGGGCCAGGACCTCGGCGATCAGGCCCTCGTCGACCGTCGCGGCGGTGGTCACGTCGCCCGAGCGCCACTGCTTCTCGAGGCGCAGGCGCTCGGCCAGCAGCGACTTCTCCTCGTCGCGGAGAGCTGCGGCCTTCTCGAAGTCCTGCTCCTCGCTCGCGGCCTCCTTGGCCTCGCGCACCTTGGCGATCTTCTCGTCGAACTCGCGCAGCTCCGGCGGCGACGACAGGATCGACAGGCGCAGGCGGGCGCCGGCCTCGTCGAGCAGGTCGATGGCCTTGTCCGGCAGGAAGCGGTCGCTGACGTAGCGGTCCGAGAGGTTCGCGGCGGCGACGATCGCGCCGTCCGTGATCTGCACCTTGTGGTGCGCCTCGTAGCGGTCGCGCAGGCCCTTCAGGATGTTGATGGCGTGCGGCAGCGACGGCTCCGCGACGTTCACCGGCTGGAAGCGGCGCACGAGCGCGGCGTCCTTCTCGAAGTGCTTGCGGTACTCGTCGAGCGTCGTGGCGCCGATCGTCTGCAGCTCGCCGCGGGCGAGCATCGGCTTCAGGATCGAGGCGGCGTCGATCGCGCCCTCGGCCGCGCCCGCGCCGACGAGCGTGTGGATCTCGTCGATGAAGATGATGATGTCGCCGCGCGTGCGGATCTCCTTGGTCACCTTCTTCAGGCGCTCCTCGAAGTCGCCGCGGTAGCGGGATCCGGCGATCAGCGAGCCGAGGTCCAGCGAGTACAGCTGCTTGTCCTTCAGCGTCTCGGGCACGTCGCCCTTGACGATCGCCTGGGCGAGGCCCTCGATCACGGCGGTCTTGCCGACGCCGGGCTCGCCGATCAGCACCGGGTTGTTCTTGGTGCGGCGCGACAGGATCTGCATGACGCGCTCGATCTCCTTCTCGCGCCCGATGACCGGGTCGAGCTTGTTGTCGCGCGCGGCCTGCGTCAGGTTGCGGCCGAACTGGTCGAGCACCTGCGAGCCGCCCTTGGCGCCCTCGCTCTCGGTCTGGCTGCCCGCGGCGACGCCGACGGGCTCCTTGCCCTGGTAGCCCGACAGGAGCTGGATGACCTGCTGGCGGACCTTGTTCAGGTCGGCTCCGAGCTTGACCAGCACCTGGGCGGCGACGCCCTCGCCCTCGCGGATGAGGCCGAGCAGGATGTGCTCGGTGCCGATGTAGTTGTGGCCCAGCTGCAGCGCCTCGCGCAGAGAGAGCTCGAGCACCTTCTTGGCGCGCGGGGTGAAGGGGATGTGACCGGTCGGCTGCTGCTGGCCCTGGCCGATGATGTCCTGCACCTGCTCGCGCACGGCGTCCAGCGAGATGCCGAGCGACTCGAGCGCCTTGGCGGCGACGCCCTCGCCCTCGTGGATCAGCCCGAGCAGAATGTGCTCGGTGCCGATGTAGTTGTGGTTGAGCATCTTCGCCTCTTCCTGGGCGAGGACGACCACACGACGGGCACGGTCGGTGAATCTCTCGAACATGTCACTCCTCCGGGCGCATAGGCCAGTGACGCCTTCCGACGCCGTGACTCCACGGTAACGAGCGGGCGGGCGCCGCGGTCGCGTGTTCGCCGTGGGCATAGCGCGCGACCCGGGGGCTTGACGCGGCGAGCGCTCTCAGTCGCGGGCGAAGTCCCGGACCGCGCCGCGGGTGTCGATCGCGAGCTCCTCGGCGTCGATCGCCGTCATGAGCTCGCGCATGACCTCCTCGCCGAGGTTGCCGCGGTCGCGCTCCTCGAGCAGCATCGTGCGCCGCGCCTCGAGCCACCCCTTGGACAGTGCGACGAGGTCCTCGTACGTCGGGCCGACCGGCGCCGCGCCGTCGGCCGTCTCGAGCACCTGGCCGGCGCGGTCGGTGTCGCGCTCGACCTTCAGCAGCGACTGCGCCATCCGGTCGAAGACCTCGGCGCCGCCGGGGCCGAAGCGCTCCTTCCACTCCGAGCGGCGCGCGCGCAGGTACGCCTTGCCGACCTCCTGGCTGCGTGCCTGGATCGCCCGCACCTGCGTGGCGTCCTGGCGGTGCTCCTCGTCGGCGCCGACGCCGAGCGCCCGGATGAGCGGCGCGAGCGTGAGGCCCTGCAGCAGCAGCGTGCCCACCGTCACGACGAAGGCCACCACGACCAGCTTCTGGACGTGCGACTCGGGCATCGCGTCGCCCGTGAGGTCGGGCAGCGCGGCGGCCATCGCGAGCGTGACGACTCCGCGCATCCCGGCCCATGACACCACCGCGCGCTCCTGCACCGAGAGCGCGGGCTCGAGGATGCGCTGGCGCAGGTTGCGCTCGTTCAGCTCGATGCCGCGCGCGGCCAGCTTGTCGCGCCGCTTGCGGATGATCGCGGCGCGCGGGTCGTCCGGGTTCCTTCGGAACGCCTCCTGCGCGTGCTTCCAGCGCATGATCCGGATGCGCTGCCACATCCGCCCCCACGCGTAGCTGGCGTAGACGAACACGGGCCGAACCGCGAGCACCACGGCGAACACCGCCAGGGCGAGCGCGATCGTCACGCCCGCGTCGCGCGCGCCGAGCTCGCTCAGCACGCGCGGGAACTGCAGCCCGATGTAGGCGAACACGAAGCTCTCGAGCAGGAAGTCGGCCGACTGCCAGAGCGGGCGCTCCTGCAGTCGCGTCGTGTAGTCGGTGCGCGGGGCGTGGAAGCCCACGTACAGCCCCATGGCGACGACCGCGAGCACGCCGGATCCGCCGAGGTGCTCCGCGATCGCGTACGCGCCGAACGGCACCACCAGCCCGGCCGTCCCGACCACGACCGGGTCGTCGAGCCGCACGCGCAGCTGGTGCAGCACGATGCCGAAGACCAGGCCGATCGCGACGCCGAGCACCACCGCGACCGCGAACGCCCACAGGCCGTCCCACACCGTGACCGTGGCGCCGGCGACGATCGCGGCGAACACCCGCACGAGCGTGAGCGACGTGGCGTCGTTGATCAGGCTCTCGCCGGACAGCACGGTCATCACGCGCCGAGGCAGCCCGAGCTTGCGGCCCACGGCTGCGGCCGAGACGGCGTCGGGCGGGCCGACGATCGCGCCCAGCAGCAGCGCGCCCGCGAAGCCGAGCTCCGGCATGATCCACCACGCCACGAGGCCGACGACCAGCGCGGTGACGAGCACGAGCCCCATGCCGAGCCGCCGGATGTGCGGCAGGCTGCGCGCGAAGCCGACGAAGGACACCTCGAGCGCGGCCGAGTACAGCAGCGGCGGCAGCGTCAGATTCAGCAGCAGGTGGCCGTCGATGTCGAGCGTCGGGATCGCCGGGATGAGCGAGACCAGGATGGCCGCGACCGTGATGACGAGCGGCGCCGGCCAGCCGCGCCAGCGCGCGAGGGCTCCCACGGCGAGCGCGCCGACCAGCACATAGAAGACCTCGGCATCCATGCGCTTCAGGCTATGGGAATGCTCTCGCTCAGCGGCGGGTTGGGGCTGACGATGAGCGACGCGAAGAGTCTGTCCCTGTCCGTGCTCGACCTGGTGCCGGTGCGCACCGGTCAATCCAGCGTCCAGGCGGTGACGGCGTCGATGTCACTCGCCCGGCGGGCCGACGAGCTGGGCTACCGGCGGTACTGGTTCGCCGAGCACCACAACATGCCGGCGGTGGCATCCACGGCCCCGCCGGTGCTGATCGCGGCCGCCGCGATGCAGACCTCGCGCATCCGGGTCGGCTCGGGCGGCGTGATGCTGCCGAACCACGCGCCCCTGATCGTCGCCGAGCAGTTCGCGGCCCTCGAGGCGATCGCGCCGGGGCGGGTGGACCTCGGCATCGGCCGCGCGCCCGGCAGCGACCCCGTCATCACCCAGCTGCTGCGGCGCTCGGGCACGACCAGCGAGGTCGAGCAGTTCCCGCAGCACATCACCGACATCCTCAAGCTCGTGGGCGCGGAGGGCGCGACCGTGCGCTTCACGAGCGGAGGCGAGTACGAGGTGCACGCGACGCCCGCGGCATCCGGTGTGCCCGAGGTGTGGCTGCTCGGTTCGAGCGACTACTCCGCCACCCTGGCCGCGGCGTACGGTCTGCCCTACGTGTTCGCTAACCACTTCGCGGGCGACGGCCTCGAGCGCGCGATGGAGCTGTACCGCAAGCAGTTCCAGCCGAGCGAGCACCTCGACGCCCCGCGCACGTTCGTCACGGCGAACGCGGTCGCGGCGGCGACGACCGAGGAGGCCGAAGAGCGGGCGCTCCCTCAGCTGCGGCAGTTCGCGCGCCTGCGCACCAACAAGCCGATGCGCGCGCTCGAGACGGTCGACGAGGCCCTCGCGACCCCGTCCGATCCGCTCGAGCAGAGCCTGGTCGACGGCGTGCGCTCGCGCTGGTTCGTGGGCACGGGCCCGGACGTCGCCGCCGGCCTGCGCGAGTTCGCCGCGCGGTACGGCGTGGACGAGGTCATGATCTCGCCCGCCGCGGGCACCTACGCCGCGGAGCCCCTCGACGCCTCCCCCGGCCGCTCCCAGACCCTCGAGCTCCTCGCCGACGAGCTGGGCTGAAGGTATGAGATATGCACCTCCGGGCTGCCCCGAAGGTCCATATCTCATACCTTCGCGACGCCCTGGCGGATGAGCGCTGCGCGGGCGCGGCGGACGACCTCGCGCTCAGGTCCCCGGAGGTCGCGTGCGGTGAAGTGCAGCACGTCCCAGCCGAGATCGGCGAGCCACTCCCCCTTGGCCACATCGCGCTCGAACTGCGCCTGGGTGCGGTGACCGGAGCCGTCGTACTCGTACCCGACCTTCCACTCCGGGTACGCGAGATCGAGGCACGCGACGAACGCGCCATACGGAGCTGACACGTCGTAGTCCAGCACGGGCTCGGGCAGGCCGCCGTCGACCAGGATCAGGCGAAGCCGCGACTCGCGTGGCGAGGAGGATCCGGTGCGAGCCCGAGCCAGCGCGCGACGCAGCCTCTCGGCGCCGCGACGCCGCCCGATCGCGTCCGCAAGCTGCTCTCGCGTGACGTGCGGCCCGCGCTCGGGCGGCCGGAACCCGCCCGGGTGGCGCGGGATCCGCAGCAGGTGGTCCGCCGCCGCGACGAGATCGCGCTCACCCAGCTCGACGCCGAGCATCGCCCAGGTCGAGGCGAGATCCGTCACGCGAATGCCGTCGACCTCGACGACCGGGGCCAGTGCCGGATCGAGATGGATGCCGCGCACACGGGCGCGCCGCACCGGCGAGCGCGGCTTGTGGACGCCGACGACGAGCGGCGTGAGCTCGGGAGGCCCACCCCCGCCGGCCCGCCTCACCGAGTGATGGAACGGCGGGAGTGGGATGCCGTGCACCATCGCCGCGGTGATTCCCGCGAAGAACGCGTGATCGGCGAGCACGGCCGCGAGCTCGCGGACCTGCGCGAGCACTCGCGCGCGCTCCTTCGCGACATCCGGCACGTCATCCGGATCCGGACGCTCGACCCGGACCGACCGCGCCCCGTGGAACGTGGACGTCAGGTCCGATCCGCGGAGGCGACCGCGTCCGACACCCGCGTCGCGCGCCCGTCCCACCGCGAAGACGCCGCCCAGCTCCGGTGGCAGCTCGCGCCGAATCCCCACCCCCTCACGGTGCCGCACGCTACGCGAGCCGGGGTCCTGCTCTCCACAGGTTCACGAAGGTATGAGAAACGCACCTTTCCGCGCCCGGGAAGGTGCGTTTCTCATACCTTCAGGACCGGGCGCCGGGCTACTGGTCGGGCTCGCCCGCGATGAGGCCGCGGAGCCAGTCGCGCGCCTCGACGAAGACCTCGTCGGAGTAGCGGTCGCTGTACTGCACGATCGCTCGGTCGGCGCGCGGGTACGAGCCGAGGAACACGACGTTCGGGCTGAAGCGACGCAGGCCCATCAGGGCGTCCGCCATGCGCTCGTCCAGGATGTGGCCGTCCGCGTCGATCACGAAGCGGTAGCGCCCCAGGGCGTCGCCGATCGGGCGCGACTGGATGAGGCTCAGGTTGATGCCGCGCGTCGAGAACTGCTCGAGCATCTCGAGCAGGGTGCCCGCGCGGTCCTCGGGCAGCTCGACGATCACGCTGGTCTTGTCGGCGCCGGTCGGCGCGGGCGGCGGGGTCGGGCCGCTGACCAGCACGAAGCGCGTCACGGCGTCGGGGTTGTCGCCGATCCCCCGCGCCAGCACCTCCACGTCGTGGTGCGCCGTGATGCCGGGCGGGGCGATGGCGGCGTCCGCGGGGCTCGAGCCGTCCAGGACGCCGACTGCGCTCGCGACGTTGCTCGAGGCGGGCACGTGCTGGTGCGTCGGCAGGTGCTCCGAGAGCCACCCGAGGCACTGGGCGTACGCGACCGGATGCGCGCTCACGAGCTGCACGTCCTCGAGCCGCGCGCCGGGCTTGCCGACGAGCACGAACTCGACCGGGACGAGGTACTCGCCGACGATCCGCAGGTTCGGGATGCGCGCGAGCGCATCCTGCGCGGTCGAGACGCCGCCGTCGATCGAGTTCTCGATCGCGATCATGGCGGCGTCGCTGCGGCCCGCCGCGACGTCGGCGAGCGCCTCGCCGACGTTGTGCACGGAGTGCCAGATCTGACCGCGCGCCTCGGGCACCTGGTCGAGCGCCGCCTCCGTGAAGGTGCCGGCGGGGCCCAGGTAGCTGTACGTGCGACGAGGAGCGGCATCCGACGGCATGGCCCTCAGCCTAGCCATCGAACACCGATGGGCGCGGCCGGGTGACGCGTGCGAGGATGGGCGCCATGACGAGCCGAGCCGGACTCCCTGCCGAAGCCTCCGACCTCATCGACGTCGATGAGCTGATCAACGCCTACTACGACCGCGTCCCCGATCCGTCGCAGCCCTCGCAGCGTGTGGCGTTCGGCACGAGCGGCCATCGTGGCTCGAGCCTCAGCACGAGCTTCAACGAGCAGCACATCCTCGCCACGACCCAGGCGATCGTCGACTACCGCGCCGAGCAGGGCATCCAGGGCCCGCTCTTCCTCGGCCGCGACACCCACGCGCTGTCGCTGCCGGCCGAGCGCAGCGCGATCGAGGTGCTGGTCGCGAACGCGGTGGACGTGCGCATCGACTCCCGCGACTCGTGGGTGCCGACGCCCGCGCTGAGCCTCGCCATCCTGACCTTCAACCGCGACCTCGCGGACGCCGACCCCGGCCGAGCCGACGGCATCGTCGTGACCCCGAGCCACAACCCGCCGGCCGACGGCGGCTTCAAGTACAATCCGCCGCACGGCGGCCCGGCGGACACCGACGCCACGAGCTGGATCGCCGCGCGCGCCAACCAGCTGATCGAGGCGGGCCTCGAGGGCGTCAAGCGGGTCCGCTTCGCCGACATCGACGCCGGCGCCCTGGGCACTTACGACTTCCGCGACGCGTACGTGCGCGACCTCGCCTCGATCATCGACATCGACGCCATCCGCGAGGCGGGCGTGCGCATCGGCGCCGACCCGCTCGGCGGCGCGTCGGTCGAGTACTGGGCGCTGATCGCGGAGCACTACGGGCTCGACCTCACCGTCGTGAACCCGGATGTCGACCCGACCTGGCGGTTCATGACGCTGGACTGGGACGAGAAGATCCGGATGGATCCGTCGTCGCCGTCCGCGATGGCGTCGCTCGTCGCCAAGCGCAGCGAGTACGACATCCTGACCGGCAACGACGCCGACGCCGACCGGCACGGCATCGTCACGCCCGACGCGGGCCTGATGAACCCGAACCACTACCTGGCGGTCGCGATCGACTACCTGTTCTCGCACCGCCCGGGCTGGTCGTCCGACGCCGCGGTGGGCAAGACGCTCGTGTCGTCGATGATGATCGACAAGGTCGCCGCGTCGCTCGGCCGCACGCTGCTCGAGGTGCCGGTCGGCTTCAAGTGGTTCGTGCCCGGCCTGATCGACGGCTCGGTCGCGTTCGGCGGCGAGGAGTCGGCGGGCGCGTCCTTCCTGCGCAAGGACGGCACGGTCTGGACGACCGACAAGGACGGCATCCTGCTGTGCCTGCTCGCGGCGGAGATCCTGGCCGTGACGGGCAAGACGCCCTCGCAGCGCTACGCCGAGCTCGAGGCCGAGTTCGGGGCGTCGGCCTACCAGCGCGTGGACGCCGCCGCGACGCCCGAGCAGAAGGCCGCGCTCGGCAAGCTCGGCCCCGAGGCCGTGACCGCCACGACGCTCGCGGGCGAGGAGATCGTCGCCAAGCTCACCGAGGCACCGGGCAACGGCGCGGCGATCGGCGGGCTCAAGGTGCAGACAGCAAGCGCATGGTTCGCCGCGCGCCCGTCGGGCACCGAGGACGTCTACAAGCTCTACGCCGAGTCGCTGCGCGGCGAGGAGCACCTCCGCGCCGTGCAGGACGAGGCCCGCGCCGTGGTCACCGCCGCCCTCGGCGGCTGACCCGGCGTCCGTCCCGGCCTGCGGCATGGCCGCGGGCCGGGACCGGAAGATGTCACCTCGCGTTCACCTTGGCGTCGCCTGCGCCTCAACCGCTCGGGCCACGGTGGGTGGCATGAGTGCACTGATCCCCCAGACGCCCGACGCCGGTGCCCGCCGGCCCCTGCTCAACCTCCTGATGACCGGCCGCACGCACGGCAAGCGCAGTGCGGTCACCTGTCACCTGAAGTGCGACAACGCGTGCTTCCACGCCGCGCCCAACACCTCGGAGAACGGCTACTTCCGCGACATCGCGAGCGCCGCGCTCAGCCGTCGCGCCGTGCTCGCCGGCGGCGCCGCCGCCGCCTCGGCGATCGTGATCGCCGCCGCAACCACCGGAGGCGACCGCGCCGCGGCCGCGACCGCGCAGATGGTCGGCCCGAACGACGGCCGCGCCTTCGGCTTCACTCCGATCGCGCCCGTGTCGGCCGACGTGGACGCCGTCACCGTGCCCGAGGGGTTCCGCTGGGACCCGATCATCCGCTGGGGTGAGCCGCTGTTCGACGAGGCCGACGCGTTCGACCCCTTCAACCAGACCGCCGAGAAGCAGGCGCGTCAGTTCGGCTACAACGCCGACTACCTCGACATCATCCACGACCGCGGCGGCCGCACCGCGGTGCTCGTGAACAACCACGAGTACGTCAACCCGGGCATCATGTTCCCGCCGGCCGCATCCGAGGAGGAGCGCCACGAGCAGCTCCGCGTCTCGAAGGCCGCGCACGGCCTGTCGGTCGTCGACCTGGAGCGCAACCGCCCGGGCGACCGGTGGAGCTATGTCGTGGGCGGCGCCCGCAACCGCCGCATCACGGCCGACACCCCCTTCGCCGTCGACGGCCCCGCCGCCGGTTCCGACCTGCTGAAGACGGTCGACGACCCCGAGGGCCGCACCATCCTCGGCACGTTCGGCAACTGCGCCGGCGGCACGACCCCGTGGGGCACCGTCGTCTCCGGCGAGGAGAACTTCAACGGCTACTTCGTCGCGCCGGGCGTCTCGGCCGCGCAGAAGCGCTACGGGCTGCGCAGCACGCCCTCGACCTACGGCTGGGAGGTGATCGACCCCCGCTTCGACGCCACCAAGGAGGGCTACCTGAACGAGCCCAACCGCTTCGGCTGGATCGTCGAGATCGACCCGCAGAACCCGGATGAGCCTCCGGTGAAGCACACCGCCCTGGGCCGCTTCAAGCACGAGGGCGCCAACGTCACGATCAGCGCGTCGGGCCACGCGGTCGCCTACATGGGCGACGACGAGCGCTTCGACTACCTCTACAAGTTCGTGTCGTCGCAGAAGTTCCAGCCCGGATCGAGCGCCGAGGCCCGCGCGCACAACAAGACGCTGCTGTCGTCGGGCTCGCTGTACGTGGCCAAGTTCACGGGCGACTCCCCGGTCTCCGAGATCACGGGCACGTGTGCCCTGCCCTCGGACGGCGAGTTCGACGGCACCGGCAAGTGGGTGCCGCTGATGCTGAACGACGAGAGCGCCGTCCCCGGCTTCACGGTCGAGGAGGTCCTGGTGAACGCGCGCCTCGCGGCCGACGCCGTGGGCGCCACCAAGATGGACCGCGCAGAGGACGTCGAGCCGAACCCCAAGACCGGCCGCGTCTACGTCGCCTGCACGAACAACACCGACCGCGGCAAGGTGGGCAAGGAGGGCGCGACCGAGCCCAACCCGCGCAACTCGAACCGCGACGGCCACGTCATCGAGATCACCGAGGCGGGCGAGGACAACTCCGCCACCGAGTTCGGCTGGAGCATCCTTCTGCTCTGCGGCGACCCGGCGAAGAACTCGTACACGTACTTCGCGGGCTTCCCGGCCGACAAGGTCTCGCCGATCTCGTGCCCCGACAATGTGGCGTTCGACTCGGCCGGCAACCTGTGGATCTCGACCGACGGCGCGCCGGGGACGATCGGCTACAACGACGGTCTGTTCCGCGTGCCGCTGCGCGGCGCCGAGCGCGGCCACGTGCAGCAGTTCCTCGCCGTCCCGCGGGACGCCGAGACCTGCGGCCCGGTCATCCACGACGTCGAGGGCAGCGTGTTCATCGCGGTGCAGCACCCGGGCGAGGACGGCACGTGGGGCGCGCAGCGCTCGCTGTTCCCCGACTACGTCGCCGAGGGGTCCTTCGCCGACGGCAAGTGGGGCGGGCCCCGCCCGTCGGTCCTGCAGATCACGCGCGCCTGAGACCGGCGCATCACGGCACGAGGCCGCGCGGGGCGATCCCCGCGCGGCCTCGTCGCGTGTCCGGGCCGGGTCGCTCAGCGCACCCGCACCTTCGCGTCCGCCGGATCGAGCTCCAGCCAGCGCCAGCCGTAGGGCTCGAGCTCGAGCGCGATGGGCGCCGAGGCGTCGATCCGCTCCTCGGTGACGCGGTCGGTCATCCACGCCTCATCCGACGACTCGGGCGCGACCGTCACACGCACGGTCGTGCCGTCGCGCGAGAGGTTGTGCAGCGCGAGCATGGCCCATCCCTCGCCGCGGCAGACGTGCGCGAGCACCTGCGGCGGCGCCCCCTTGAGCACCTCGAGCTCGGACCACGCCTGCGACGGCGCGTCACGGTACATCCGGGTGAGCCTCTGGATGTGCCGCCACAGCGAGCCCTGGTCCGCGCGCTGATCCTCGACGTTGGCGCCCTCGGGCCCGTACGGCTCGGTCGCCATCCGCCGCACCTGGCGGCGGGGCGGAGCTGTGGTGAAGCCGCCGTCGCGCGTCCACTGCATCGGCGTGCGCACGGCGATCCGGCCGTCGATCTCGAGGTTGTCGCCCATGCCGATCTCCTCGCCGTAGAACAGCACCGGGGCGCCGGGCAGCGAGAAGATCAGCGAGTAGACCATCCGGACGGCCCGTTCGTCCTCCAGCATCGAGGGCAGCCGGCGTCGGATGCCGCGCCCGTACACGCGCATGGCCTCGTCGGGCGCGTAGGCCGCGAAGACCTCGTCGCGCTCCTCATCCGACAGCTGATCCAGCGTCAGCTCGTCGTGGTTGCGCGCGAAGTGGGCCCACTGCTGGGCGACGTCGACCGCCGGGCGGCTGCGCAGGGACTCGGCGAGCGGGGTCGCGTCCCCGCGCGCCAGCGCGAGGTAGAGCCGCTGCATGGTGGGGAAGTCGAACTGCAGCTGAAGGCCGTCCCGGGCCTGCCCGAACCACGGCATCTGCTGCTCGTACGGCAGGTTCACCTCGCCGAGGAGGAACGCCTCCGCGCTGCGGCGCGAGACGAAGCCGCGGATGCGCGCCAGGTGGTCCACGCCGTCGTACGGGGCGGACGGCGTGCCGTCCACGCCCGTGCCGCCCGCGTTCGAGCCGCCCGCTCCCGTGTCGGTGACGGCGCTGCTGAACATGAACGGCACGGCGTCGATGCGGAAGCCCGCGATCCCGATCTCGAGCCAGAGGCCGAGGTTCTTGTCGATCTCGCGACGCACCTCCGGCAGCGCCACGTTGAGGTCGGGCTGGGTGTGGAAGAAGTGGTGAAGGAAGTACTGCCCGGCCTTCTCGTCGAACGTCCACGTGCTGTCCTCGTCGCCCGGGAACACCGGCGGATCGGGCTTCTCGGGCGGCTCGTCCCGCCACACGTACCAGTCCCGCTTGGGATCGTCGGGCGAGCGGCGCGACTGCCGGAACCACGGATGCTGGTCCGACGTGTGGTTCATGACGAAGTCGACGATGATCCGGATGCCGTGCGTGCGGGCCACCCGCACCAGCTCGACCAGGTCGCCCAGCGTGCCCAGGCGCGGGTCGACCGCGAAGAAGTCCGTGATGTCGTAGCCGTCGTCGCGGTGGGCGGTCGGGAAGAACGGCATCAGCCACACGCACGTGACGCCGAGGTCGGCCAGGTACGGGATGCGCGAGATCAGGCCCGGGATGTCGCCGACGCCGTCTCCGTCGGAGTCCTGGAACGTCTCGATGTCCAGGCAGTAGTAGACCGTGTGCCGCCACCACAGGTCGGCCGCGTCGATCGGGACGGGCTTGGTCACGACAGACTCCTCAGCTCGGGCAGGACGCGTTCGCCGAACGTGTCGATGAACGCCTCCTGCGCGTCCGCGTCCGCGCCGACCTGGTGCAGCATGACGGCGTCGAAGCCCGCGTCGGCGAGCTCGGCGATCCGGTCGCGGTGCACCGAGGGGTCGCTCGAGATCAGCACGGCCGCGCGGAGCTGATCGTCGGTCACGGATGCCGCGCGCTGGTCGAACTCCTCGGGGGTCGGCAGGTCCCAGGCCTCGGGCGGCGTGATGGCGCCGTTCGGCCAGTCGCGGCGCGCCATCGCGAGCGCCGCGTCCTCATCCGGCGCCCAGGCGAGATGCACCTGCAGGCGGGCAGGACCCCGTCCCCCGGCCTCGCGGTACGCCTCGACGACCTCCCGCAGCGCGCGCGGGTCGCATCCGACCGTGATCAGGCCGTCGGCCCATTCCGCGTGCGCGGCCGCCGACTCCGGCGACACCGCGGCGGCGACGAGCGCCGGCGGCTCGGCCGGGCGCGACCACACGCGGGCCCGGTCGACCTGCACCTCGCCGTGGTGCGTGACCTCCTCGCCCGCGAGCAGCGCGCGGATGATGCCCACGCACTCGCGCAGCCGCCGCTCCCGCGTGGCCTTGTCGGGCCACGGGTCGCCCGTGACGTGCTCGTTCAGCGCCTCGCCCGATCCCAGCGCCGCCCAGAAGCGGCCCGGGAACATCTCCCCCAGGGTCGCGATGGCCTGCGCGGTCGTCACGGGATGCGTGCGCTGCCCCGGGGCCGTCACCACGCCGAACGGAAGCTCCGTCGAGGCGAGCGCGGCGCCCAGCCACGAGAACGCGTAGCCGCTCTCGCCCTGCGCCACGCCCCACGGGGTCAGGTGGTCGGAGCACATCGCCGCGTCGAACCCGGCGTCCTGCGCGCGGACCACGTGGCGCAGGAGGCGGGAGGGGGCGATCTGCTCGTGCGAGCAGTGATAGCCGTAGTCGGTCATCCCCCCATGCGATCCCAGCCATCGGGATGCGGCAAGGGGGTTGCGGGCCGGGCGGTGGATGCGCTCCGCGGCCGGTCAGGCCGTGCGGGGCCCGTTCTTCGGGCGGGCCCAGCGGGCGGGGAGGCCGGGGCCGCCCCAGACCTTGATGATCCCCCACGCGACCGCCGTGAGCGGCACGGCGAGGACCGCGCCGATGATGCCGCTCAGGACCGTGCCGATCGTCAGCGCGATCAGGATGACCAGCTCGTGCAGCTTGAGGGCCCGGCCCATCAGCACGGGCTGCAGGAAGTTGCCCTCGAGCTGGTTGACGACGATCACGATGCCGACCACGATCAGCGCGGCGACCAGGCCGTTGGCGACGAGCGCCACCAGCGCCGCGATGATGCCGGCGAGCACCGCGCCCACGATCGGGATGAACGCCAGCACGAACACGAGCACCGCCAGGGCCGGCCACAGCGGCACCTGCAGGATCGCCAGGCCGATGCCGATGCCGACGGCGTCGACGGCCGCGACGGTCGCCGTCCCGCGCGCGTACGCGCCGAGGGTGTCGACCGTGACGCGGCCGGCGCGCTTGGCCCGGTCGTGCCACTCACCCGTGAACGGCCGGCGCAGGAACTCCCAGATCTCCGGGCCGTCCTTCAACAGGAAGAACAGCACGACCACCATCAGCACGAGCCCGGTCACGAAGTCGGCCACGGCGCCGACCCCGGCGAGCGCGCCGCTGCCGAACTGGGCGCTCGTCACGAACGCCGTGAGCTGATCCAGCCACTCCTGGATCTGCTGCTGGTCGATGTCGAACGGCAGCGTGCCGGCCCACGCGAGCACCTGGTCGATGCCGCGACGGGCCTGGTCGTAGAGCTCGCGCCACTGGCTGCTCACGGCGCTGACGATGATCCACCCCACCGCGCCGAGCGCGAGCAGGATCGCGAGCAGCACCAGGAGCGTCGCGGGCATCGAGCCGATCCCGCGCCGGCGCAGCGCCGCCATGAGGGGCTCGAACGCGCTCGCGAGGATGAGCGCGAGCAGCACCGGGATCACCACCAGGGTCAGCGACCTCAGCCCCCAGATGATGCCCGCGGCGAGCAGCACCACGGCGATGATCTGGATGGAGCGCGTCGCGAGCGTGCCGAGGCCGTCGGTCCACAGCCGCCGCACGGCGGGCACCGGCGGGGCGTCGGGCCGGGTGTTCTGCATCTTCACGGACTTGCGGCGTCCCCACGTCATGTCGTCGTCCCCTCGTCGGCGGCAGGTGCTCCCATACTGACCGTCCCGAGCGGATGCCGCCCAGTGCTTGACGGGCGCGCCGTCGCTCCGGACGGGTCCACGCGGGTCAGCGCGGGGCGAACGCGACGTCGAAGAGGCGGCGGGCGCGGTGCGCGGCGGGCTCGCGGTCGGGCTCGGGCGTGGCGGCGAGCTCGTGGGCGAGCATGCTCACGGCGATCGCGACGTCCGCGGGCTCGACGTGGGCGCCGATCCGGCCGGCCGCGCGGTCGCGCTCGATCAGGGTCGCGACGAGCCCCTCGAAGCGCGACGCGAGCTCGACCGTGCGCGGGTCGGTCTCGCGCCCGAGCAGCAGCTGGACGAGCGCCGTCGACGCGGTCGCCTGCTCGACGATGCGGTCGAGCAGGTCGGCGATGGTGCCGTCGTCGCGGAGCTCGTCCTCGAGCGCGACGACGTTCTCCTCGAACACCGCGACCGCGAGCGAGACGCGGTCGGGGAAGTGCCGGTACAGCGTGCCCTGTCCGACCCCGGCGCGCTTGGCGATCGCGGTGAACGGCACGGCCGGCCCCTCGGCGGCGAAGATCTCGCGCGCGGCGGCGATCAGCGCGCGGCGGTTGCCGGCAGCGGCGGCGGGGCCGCGGTTGGGCCGCCGGGGCGGGGTCTCGGAAGCAGTCATCGGGTGTAGCCTAGCTACCGGACAATAGCGTCCGGTAGGCGAACGTGCGATCCACGAGAGCGGACGTGATCGTGAGCGATGCTGCAGCCGCCCAGGGACCGCAGGTCCAGAGCTGGGACGAGAGGATCACCGAGGGCCGTTTCGTCGGCAGGACGGTCAGGCGCATCCGCCTGCCGTTCCGGTGCCTTCGCGCCCTCATGCCACGGGATATGGGCCGAAACGCACCGGAACGACCGGGTCAGGACGGGTCGGGCTGCTCCGGGAGGCCGCCCGCCTTCGAGGCGATCGCGTCGCCCGAGGGGGTCTCGCCCGCGGCGGCCTCGCTCTCCTCCGGCGCGGGGGCGGCCTCCTCGTACTGCGCCGACAGCTCGCGGTACTGCGGCGTGAGGAACGCGAGCACTGCGATCAGCGTGCAGATGAGTCCGGCGACGAGGAAGATCAGCGCGATGCCGCGGTTCACGCCCTCGCCGAGGAGCCACGACCACTGCGCCTCGCCCTCCTCGCGCATGTACGGGATGACCCACACCTGTGCGATCGGCGCGATCAGCAGCGAGGTGATCGGCGCGGCCGCGGCCTCGAACGTCATCGCGAAGCCGAACACGCGGCCCTGCTTCTCGTAGGGGACCACGCGCTGGATGACCGTCTGCTCGGCCGCCTCGACCGCGGGGATGAACGCCATGTAGACCCAGCAGCCGAGGATGAACAGCCACCCCCACTCGCGCAGCGTGAACACCGCGCCGACCAGGCCGATGAAGGCCGCGATCAGCAGCATCGTCCGCATGGGCCGCTTGCCGAGGCCCGTCGCCGCGATCACCGCGCCGCCCGCGATGAAGCCGGTCGAGGCCACGGCGAACCAGATGCCCCAGCCCTGCACCTCGAACAGGTCGATGCCGTACGGGTCCATCAGCGCCATGTACACGCCGCCGACCAGGTTGTTGATGGTCGAGAACAGCACGAGGGCGAGCAGGCCCCGCGCCGCCAGCACCGCCTGCCAGCCGCCGCGGATGTCGACCCACTTCGTCGTCCCCTCCACGTGCACGATCTCGCGCTCGGGGATGCGCAGCGCCGCCAGGTGCAGCATCGCGAGCAGCATGGCGGCGAGGCCGATCACGAGCGTCCACCCCATGCCGAGGTAGCCGACCGACAGGCCGCTCAGGACGCTCGTCACGAGCATCGAGACGCCCTGCACGGTGCCGACCATGCCGTTGGCGTTCGCGTGCCGCTCGTCCGGGACGAGCAGGGTGACCGTGGTCGACAGCGCGATGCTCCGGAGCTGCTCGACGACCGCGCCCGCGAGCATCACGACCGCGAAGATCCAGAACCAGGGCGTGGTCAGGTCGACGATGGCGGCCTCGCCCACCCAGAAGAACAGCGCGGTGTCGAGGCAGAACACGACGAACGCCGCCATGGTCGCCCACAGCATCACGGGCTTCTTGCGGAACCGGTCGACCATGGTGCCGAAGAACATGCTGAACACCGAGATGAACAGCATGTAGGCGCCGCCGATCACGCCGGTGGCGATCACGTTGCGCGTCTCGGCGTAGATCCAGAACGTCAGCCCGAACCACAGGAAGCTCGTCGTGATGTTCGCGACGGCCGTGTTGACGAGGACATGCAGGAAGGTGCGCATCCCGTTCTCGGGGGGCGCGATGGAGGCATCCGTGGCCATGTCCCCCACGCTAGGACCGGCCACCGACATCCGGAAGACCGGTCAGCGCGGCCGGTCTTCCGAGCCGGTCAGCCGAGCGCGGGGATCACCTTCTGCTCGAACAGCTCGACGCCGGAGCGGTCGTACGCCGACTCGGGGAAGTAGTGGATCGCGTAGCCCATACCCGCGTCCCGCATGCCGGCGAGCTTCTCGGTGACCTGCTCGACGGTTCCGACCAGGCTCTCGCCCGCCGAGTAGTTGTGCATGAACCGCTCGATGCCGTCGCCGAGGTACGGCTCGACCCGCGCCCGGATGGCCGCGAGACGGTCCTTCACCTCGGCCTCCGTCTCGCCGATCACGGTGTTGAAGTTGGCCGAGCGCGTGATCTCCGCGAAGTCGCGCCCGAGGCGGTCGGTGTGCCCGCGCAGGATCTCGCTCTTCTGGCGGAACACCTTGACGCCGCCGTTGAAGTTCGTGTAGCTCGCGTACTTGGCCGCGATCTTCAGCGTCACCTTCTCGCCGCCGCCGGCGATCCACATCGGGATGCCGCCCTCCTGCAGGGGCAGCGGCCGGACGATCGCGCCGTCGACCTGGTAGTACGTCCCGTCGAGGGTGGCCGAGCCGGTCTCCCAGGCCTGCTTCATGATCTCGACGCCCTCGCCGAGCATCCTGAGGCGGTCCGGGATCTCGGGGAAGCCGTAGCCGTACGCGCGCCACTCGTGCTCGTACCAGCCGCCGCCGATGCCCATCTCGACGCGGCCGGCCGAGACGTGGTCGACCGTCGCGGCGACCTTCGCGAGGTACGCGGGGTTGCGGTAGCCCATGCACGTGCACATCTGCCCGAGGCGGATGCGCGACGTCGACGCCGCGAAAGCCGACATGAGCGTCCAGGCCTCGTGCGTGGCCTCGTCGCTCGGCACCGGCGTGGTGTGGAAGTGGTCGTAGACCCACAGCGACTCCCACGGACCCGCATCGGCGGTCAGCGCGAGCGACTGCATCGTGCTCCAGTGCGCAGCGGGGTCGATGTCGACCAGGTCGAAGCGCCAGCCCTGCGGGATGAAGATTCCGAATCGCATACCTCTCACCCTAGGGATGCAGGAGCGCGTGGGGAATCCTTTCCCGGATGATCCGGATGGCCTCGGGGCTCTCGTCGACCAGGACCGCGTCGCGGCCGAGCGCCGACGCGACCGCTCCGGTCGTGCCGCTGCCCGCGAACAGGTCCAGCACGCGGTCGCCGGGGCGCGACGACGCCTGCACGATGCGCCGCAGGATCCCCTCGGGCTTCTGAGTGGGGTAGCCCGTGCGCTCGCGCCCGCTCGTCGTGACGATCGTGTGCCACCACACGTCGGTGGGCAGCTTGCCGCGCGCGGCCTTCTCGGCCGTGACCAGGCCCGGTGCCATGTACGGCTCACGGTCGACCGCATCGGAATCGAACCAGTAGCGATCCGGATCCTTCACGTAGACCAGGATCGTGTCGTGCTTCGTGGGCCAGCGGCTGCGCGACTTGGCGCCGTAGTCGTACGCCCAGATCAGCTCGTTGAGGAAGCACTCGCGCCCGAACACCGCGTCGAGCATCACCTTGGCGTAGTGCGCCTCGCGATAGTCCAGGTGCAGGTAGAGCGTGCCGTCGTCGGCCAGCAGCCGCCACGCCTCGAGCACCCGCGGCTCGAGGAACGCCCAGTAGTCGTCGAACCGGTCGTCGTACGTGCGCAGCGCGCCCCGGATGCGCTCGTATCCGCCGCCGCGGTAGCCCGCCCAGACCCGGACGGGTCCGACAGAACGCAGGACTTCTGAGGCCGGATCGGCGTGTCGTGGCTCCGACACGCCGTCGGCGGCGCTGAGGTCCTGCGTTGTGTCCGAACGCCGGGCGGTCTGCGTGCGGTGCTCGCGGGCGCGGCCCGTGTTGAACGGCGGGTCGAGGTAGATCAGCGTGAACGCGCCGTCGGGCAGGGTGCGGGCGACCTCGAGGTTGTCGCCGTGGTGGACGGTGACGGATCCGCGAGTCACGGATCCCTGGCTCAAGGGACCCGGTGCAGCCACGCGTCGGTCGCGAACTTGGAGGCGACCAGGGCCTCGGCCTCGGCGTACTCGTCGGGGGCGATCGATCCCATCGTCGCGCCCGTGAAGCCCTGGAAGGTCCTGATCAGGCTGTCGATGATCTCGCGGCGGCTCATGCCGGTCTGGCTGCGGAGCGGGTCGACCCGCTTGGCGGCCGAGGCGGTGCCCTTGTCGCTGAGCTTCTCGCGGCCGATGCGCAGCACCTCGGTCATGACCTGGCCGTCGATGTCGTAGCTCAGCGTGGCGTGGTGCAGCACGCCGCCGCCCGCCAGGCGCTTCTGCGCGGCGCCGCCGATCTTGCCGCTCGGGCTCGCGATGTCGTTGAGCGGCTGGTAGGTCGCGTCGATCCCGAGCGCGCGCAGCGCCTGCAGCACCCAGTCGTCGAGGAACGCGTACGAGTCGGCGAACGTCAGCCCGGCGACGAGCGACGCCGGCACATACAGCGAGTACGTGATGATCTGGCCCGCCCCCATGAGCATCGCGCCGCCGCCCGAGATGCGGCGCACCACGTCGAAGCCGTGCCGGGCGGCGCCCTCGGGGTCGACCTCGTTGCGGTACGACTGGAACGACCCGATCACGACGGCCGACTGGTCCCACTCCCAGATGCGCAGCGTCGGCTTGCGGCGCCCGTCGCCCACGCGACCGGTGAGCACCTCGTCGAGGGCCAGGTTCATGTGCGGGGAGACCGCGGGGTCGTCCACGATCTCCCACTCGAAGTCGGTCCACGCCGACGCCGTGACGAGGGCCCGGCGCACGGCGGTGCCGACCGACTCGGGCGTGAAGCCGAGCAGCTGCGCGCCCTCGGGCAGCGCCCCGCGCACGGCTGCGGCGATGGCGGCTACGTCCGCCGTCTCGGGAAGCCCGTTCACGGCCGCGTTGATGTCGAGCAGCGCGTCGTCGGGCTCGAGGAAGAAGTCGCCCGCGAGGTGGAAGTCGGCGATGCGTCCGTCCACGACCTCGAGGTCGACGACCACGAGCTTGCCCCCGGGCACCTTGTATTCGCCGTGCATGGCTCCAGCCTACGGTCGGGCCCGCGCCGCCCGGCCAGGGCCCCGCCGCCTGGCCCGGGCCACGAGACTGGTCCCGGGCGACGAGACTGGTCGTCCCGACGCCAGTCTCGCCTCCCGGGACCAGTCGAAGGCAGGGGGCCGCCGCGACCCCGGGGTCAGACCCGGCGCGTGGGCTGCGAGGCCGGGTCGTACGGGTCGGTGCCGTGCGCGCGCTCCTTGGCGTTGCTGTGCCCGTCGCCGTCGATGTCGCCGTCGCACGCGTCGCCCGCGCCGTCGCCGTCCAGGTCGGCCTGCGAGGCGTTGGGCTGGCGCTCGCAGTTGTCCGACGCGTCCGCGATGCCGTCGCCGTCGCGGTCGACGCCCGGGGCGGTGTGCACGACCGTGCGGGTCGCGGTCTGGAAGACCCCTCCGTCGCGCTCCCACACGATCCCGATCTCGTGGACGCCGACCGGGACGTGCACGTCCGCAGCGAACACCTCCGCCCGGTCGCCTCCGGTGGTGTCGACGTCGATCACCGCGACCTCGGCGCCGTCGACGGAGATCCGCACATGCTCGTTCGCCAGCGAGGCTCCGGTGCCGGGCTCGGGCTCGCCGCCCGGATCGCCGGGCGCCGGCACGACCGTGGCCGTCAGCGTGTATGCCGTCTCCGGCACGCCCACGATGAGGTACGGGTCGACCGCGATGTCGAGCGTGCCCGTGACGCCCTCGAGCAGCACGGCCTCGGGCTGGGAGGAGCTCGCCGAGCGACCGGATGCCGCTCCGGTGATGAACATGTCGAGGTCGCTCGCGTCGGCCCACTCGAGCCGCACCTCGACGTCGCTCCGCTCGGGCACGGTGAGGGTGTGGTGCTGGATGGTCGCGTCCAGCTCGCCGAGCGTCGAATCCGTCACCGTGAAGGTGTTGCCGTCCGGGTGCTCCAGCACGATCGTGTCGATCAGGCTGCCGACCTCCGAGCCGCCGCCCGCGCCGCCGTCGCCCGCCGACGCGGCCGGCTCGGTTCCCTCCGGAGCCGCGACGCCGACCTGGCCGGCGTCCGGAGCGCGGTCGTCCTGCACGACGGTCCAGGCGCGGGTCGGCGCCTTCAGCCCCGAGAGGGCGAACACGTCGTACGGCGCGGTCACGGATGCCGCGGCGAGGTAGCTGCGCGGGATCCGGAACGTCACGGTGTCACTCACGGCGTCCCACTGCGACCACTCGCTGGGGAGCGTGCGCTCCATCGAGTGGTCGTACGTGACGACGTCGCTCGAGGCGCCCGGCTCGGCGAGCCACGACTCGATCTCGCGCCCGTCGATCGCGACGCCGAACTTGGTCAGGCTCGTCGAGTCGGCCGGCCAGAGCTCGGCCGCCTGGATCACGACGTCCACCGTGAGAGGCGTCACCTCGACGTCGACGCGCTCGATGTCGGTGAGGTCCGAGCTGGCGTCGCCCGAGGGGTCGTCGATCGCGACCGACGTGGCGACGGGCTCGTCACCCAGCGGCAGGCGCTCGACCGTGCCCGCGACGTGCACGTGGCCGTCGGCGGTCTCGTGCCCGTGCTCGGGCGAGTCGACCGTGAGCACGTTCTCGTACGAGCTCACGGGCTCGGGCGTCCAGTCCACCGGCTCCGCCGCCGGGACCAGGCCGAGGTCGGGCTGCGGGCAGTCCCACACCGATCCGGTGCTCGACGCGTACAGGTGGTTGTCCGGGTGCTGCACCTGGAACGGGTTGCCGTCGCCCTGCTGGTCGTTGACGTGCAGGTGGTCGTGCTCGTCGACCGCCTGGTCGCCGTTCACGTCGAGGTAGCGGCTCATCCGCGCCGCGAAGCCCTCGACGTTCAGGGTCGAGACGCACTTGCTCTGCCCGGCCGGGTCGGCGCTGTAGGCCATGATGTCGGTCGTGGGCACGGGGCCCCACTCGCCCTCGGCGCCGTCGCCGACGTGGCCGAGCGTGAGGCAGTGGCCCGTCTCGTGCAGCACGAGGTCGAACAGCGAGAAGGTGTCCGTGGTGCCGGGGACGGGGTCGATCGCCCCGTTGACCGAGAAGCAGACGTTGCCGCCGGCGCCGCCGCAGTCCTCGACGTAGTAGCCGCCGCCGTCGCCGTGATGGCCGTCGTAGCCCGGCATGCCCTCCCACGTGTCGAGCGAGAACGGGTTCGGGATGCTGTGGCACGGCACGCCGTTCTCGTCCATGACGCCGATCGAGTCGGTCAGGTACGTCGTCGGGTCGATGCCGATGCCGATGCCGCCGACCGGGTTGGTGGCGATGATCACGATCTCCGGGTCGTACAGCGGGTAGGTGCTCGGCACCGCGCCGTCGGTCAGGCCGACGATGTCGGTGCTGATGGTCCACTCGACGCCGTCGCGCAGCCAGTCCAGCCCCATCTGGTCGGCGAGGTACTCGATGCCGCCCTCCCAGGCCTCGGCGGCCTGGCGCATGATGCGCAGGTCGCGCTCGGCCGTGGGCGAGGCGGGCACGAGCACCGCCACGTCGATCTTCGGGCTGTCCAGCGTGTTCAGGCCGGTCTTGCCGTGGAAGCAGATGTTGTCCGGGTTGTCGCGGCTGTAGTCCTTGATGCAGCCCGGCGGCAGGTTCCCGTCGCCGTAGTAGGGGCCGACGTAGTCCTCGGAGGGCGCCGCGGTCGCCGCGACGGGGGCGACCCAGGACGCGGCCCCGAAGGCGAGGGCGGCGAGGAGGACCAGGATGACGCGGGGCAGACGACGGCGCATAGGACGCTCTCTTCACTGAGAAGGGGCGGCGTCGCATCGGGGCGGGCCCGACGCTCGGCCAGGTGGTGGGCACGCTACTCCCGACCTCGTGACCGGATCCGGCCAATGTCCGCTGGCGGCCAGTTTTCGGTCGAACGATCAGATCCAGCCGCGCTTCGCCGCGATCGCTCCCGCCTGGAACCGCGACTGCGCCCCGAGCTCGTCCAGCAGCTCCTTCGTGCGGCGGCGCACGGTCCTCTCGCTGAGCCCCAGGTGGTGGGCGATGGAGAGGTCGGTCATGCCCGCGACGAGCAGCCGCGCGAGCTCGCGCAGGTCGGCCTCGTCGGACTCCCGCACCGCGTCGTCGTCACCGGGCCGGATCTCGGATGCCTGCGCCCACACGGACTCGAAGAGGGCGATCATCGAGTCCAGCAGCACCGAGCGCCGCACGATCACGACCGCCTCGGCCGCCCCCGCGTCGGACTGCAGCAGCGGGAGCATCCCCCACTCCCGGTCGATGATGGCGAGCTTGAGCGGCACCGGCGCGACGCGCGCCTGCTCGCCGCCGCGCACGCCGTTCATGATCCGCCGCACCTCGACGGGGTCGTCCAGCAGCCCGCGGTCGAACACGGTCCGGATCCGCACGCCGTCGGTCTGGAACCGGCGCGCCTGCTCCTCGCGGACCTCCTCGATCTCCTCCGGCGGAGTGGCGTACGGAGGCCGGTCGAACACCGCGATCTCCTCGCGGGCGCTGCGCACGACCTGCCGGAACAGCTGCCGCGCCGATCCCGGCCCCGACACGACCTCGATCAGCGACGCGGCGTCGTCGCCGCGATCCGCCGCGCGGACCCGGGCCGCGAGCTCTGTGGCGCGCGCCCGCACCTGGCGCAGCGCGGCCATCTGCTCGGCGACCAGGACGTCGATCGCGTACTCGGGCGGCGCCACGACGTACACGGGCTCGGGCCCCGCCGCCCGGCGGACCAGGCCCCGGCTCTCCAGCGTCTCGAGCGCGATCCGCTGGGCCTCGCGCTCGCCCAGCGCCAGCACGTCTTCGAGCGCGAGCCGGCCGCGCGTCACCAGCAGCTCGTAGAGCTCGGCCTCCGCTCTGCCGAAACCGAGGGCCTCGAGCATGCGTCCTCCCGACGTCCGGCGCGCCCGCGCGACGCGCACTTCAGTGTGCCCCACACCCGAAACATCGCCGCAACCTGACTCCCCGGTACGCTCGCCCCATGGGGGACCTGTTCGACGGCTACGGATCGACGCTCGCTCCGCGCAAGACGCCTCAGGGCCTGCCCGCGTTCGACGAGATGTTCGGCCAGCCGGCCGGCTCGGGCGACACGGCCGAGGCCCGCGCGGCCTACCGCGAGCTCTACCACGCGCTCGCCCGCATGACGCAGGACGAGCTCCGCGGGCGCACCGAGTCGCTCGCCTCCAGCTACCTCGCGCAGGGCGTCACGTTCGACTTCGCGGGCGAGGAGCGGCCGTTCCCGATCGATCCCGTGCCGCGCGTCATCGCGTACGACGAGTGGGCGCGCGTCGAGGCGGGCGTGAAGCAGCGCGTGAAGGCGCTCGAGGCGTTCCTGGAGGACGCGTACGGTCGCCGCTACTGCGTGCGCGACGGCGTGCTTCCTGCCGCGCTGATCGCCTCGTCGCAGTACTTCTATCGCCAGGCGGCGGGCATCCATCCGGCCAACGGCGTGCGCATCCAGGTGGCGGGGATCGATCTGATCCGCGACGAGCACGGCGAGATGCGCGTGCTCGAGGACAACGTGCGCGTGCCCAGCGGCGTGAGCTACGTCATCTCGAACCGCCGGGTCATGGCGCAGACCCTTCCCGAGCTGTTCGTCTCGATGCAGGTGCGGCCGGTGGGCGACTACCCGAACAAGCTGCTGGCGGCGCTCAAGGCGGCCGCTCCCCCGGGCATCGACGAGCCCAATGTGGTCGTGCTGACGCCGGGCGTGTACAACTCGGCGTACTTCGAGCACACGCTGCTCGCGCGCCTCATGGGCGTCGAGCTGGTCGAGGGTCGCGACCTGGTGTGCACGGGCGGCCGCGTGTACATGCGCACCACCCGGGGCCTGCGCCGCGTGGACGTGATCTACCGCCGCGTCGACGACGACTTCCTCGATCCGCTGCAGTTCCGCGCGGACTCGATGCTGGGCGCGCCGGGCCTGCTCCTCGCCGCACGCCTGGGCAACGTCGCGATCGCGAACGCGGTCGGCAACGGCGTCGCCGACGACAAGCTGCTGTACACGTACGTGCCCGACCTCATCCGGTACTACCTGGGCGAGGAGCCCATCCTGAAGAACGTCGACACGTGGCGCCTGGAGGACCCGGGCGCGCTCGAAGAGGTGCTCGACCGCCTCCACGAGCTGGTCGTGAAGCCGGTCGACGGATCGGGCGGCAAGGGCCTGGTCGTCGGGCCGGATGCCTCGCCCGCCGAGCTCGAGAAGCTGCGCAGGCGCCTGATCGCCGACCCGCGCGGATGGATCGCGCAGCCCGTCGTGATGCTGTCCACGATCCCCACGCTGGTGGAGGACGGGATGCGCCCGCGCCACGCCGACCTGCGGCCGTTCGCCGTGAACGACGGCAGCGACGTGTGGGTGCTGCCCGGCGGCCTGACCCGCGTGGCTCTGCCCGAGGGGCAGCTGGTCGTGAACTCGAGCCAGGGCGGCGGGTCCAAGGACACGTGGGTCGTCGGCGGCACCGCGCCCGAGCACGTCGAGTACGGCCAGGGCACGGGGCTCGCCGGCCTCGTGGCCGACCAGGCCGCGACGGTCACGCAGGCCATCCCGATCATCTACGACCCGCAGGACGAGGTCGCGCACTCGCCGCACGACGATCCGGGATCCATGGCCCAGAGCGAACAGCAGCAGCAGGGCCGCTCCCTGCCCGGTTCCCATGTCTCACTTTCGGCCGCTGAACGCCCCTTATTCCGGCCCGAAGTGAGACATGGATCCAGGGCGGGGGAGGGATCATGCTGAGCCGCATCGCCGAGTCGCTGTTCTGGATCGGGCGCTACATCGAGCGCAGCGACGGCACGGCGCGCATCCTCGACGTGCACCTCCAGCTCCTGCTCGAGGACCCGTGGATCGACGAGGACACCGCGTGCCGCTCGCTCCTCGCCGTGATGGGTGCCATCGCTCCCGGCGAGGTCGACCAGGTGCGCCGCGAACACGTCCTCGAGTACCTCGCGGTCAGCCGCGGCACGCCGTCGAGCATCGCCTACTCGCTCACGGCCGCGCGCGAGAACGCCCGCCGCGCGCGCGAGATCGTCTCGACCGAGCTGTGGGAGTGCCTCAACACGACCCGGGCCCGGATGCCGCGCCGCCTGCAGTCCGAGAAGGCGCACGAGTTCTTCCAGTGGGTGCGCGAGCGGGCGGCGCTCGCAGTCGGCATCGCGGACTCCTCCACGAGCCGCGACGAGTCGTGGCAGTTCTTCACGCTGGGCCGCAGCATCGAGCGGGCCGACATGACCGCGCGCCTGCTCGCGACCCGGTCGCTGACGCAGGCGTCCGGGCCGTCGTGGACGACCATCCTCCGCTCCTGCGGCGCGTACGAGCCCTACCTGCGCACCTATCGCGGCATGCCGAGCGCCAAGAACGCTGCGGAGTTCCTGCTGCTCGACCGGCTGTTCCCGCGGTCGATCATCTTCGCGATCTCGCAGGCCGAGCAGTGCATGCAGGCGATCGACCCGGTCGCCGACCGCGTGGGCCACTCGAACGCCGTGCTGCGGGCGCTCGGACGCATCCGCAACGACCTCGAGTACCGCCCCATCGGCGAGATCCTCAGCGAGCTCCCCGAGCACATGGATCGCGTGCAGCACGTCACGCGCGAGGCGTCGGACGCCATCCGGCAGCGCTTCTTCCCGACGCAGACCGAGCCGACGTGGATCGGAGAGAGCTCATGAAGCGGCTGCGCATCGAGCACGAGACCGGGTTCCGCTACGCGGGCAAGGTCGCCGCGTCGTACAACGAGGCGCGGATGCTGCCGGGCACGACCGACAGCCAGTTCGTGCTGTCGTCGGGCCTCGACATCCATCCGACCGCGGCGGTCAACTCGTACGTGGACTACTTCGGCACGCGCGTGACGTCGTTCGACGTGCTGTCGTCGCACGACGAGCTGAAGATCACCTCGCGCAGCCTGGTCGAGGTGCGGCCGCGGCCGATCGAGCACCCGGACATCACGTGGGAGCGCCTCGCGCGCGACGCCGAGCGGTCGATCGACACCGTCGAGATGCTCGTGCAGACGACCCGCACGGCGCCGCATCCGGAGGTCGCCGAGATCGCGCGCACGATCGCGGATCGCCACGACAACCCGAGCGAGGCGGCGCACGCCATCGCGACCGCGATCGGCGAGGCCGTCGAGTACATGCCCGGCGTCACCGAGGTGCACTCGACCGGCGCCGAGGCGTGGGAGGCCCGCAAGGGCGTGTGCCAGGACATCACGCACATCGCGCTCGGGGCGCTGCGGTCGGTGGGCATCCCCGCGCGCTACGTGTCGGGGTACCTGCACCCGCGGCCGAACGCCGAGGTGGGCGAGCCCGTCCGCGGCGAATCCCACGCATGGATCGAGTGGTGGGCCGGCGACTGGCAGGCCTACGACCCGACCAACGGCATCGAGATCGGCGACCGCCACGTGCTCGTCGGCCGCGGCCGCGACTACAACGACGTTCCGCCGCTGCGCGGCGTCTACGCCGGCCCGCACAAGAGCGAGCTCTACGTCACGGTGACCATCACCCGCGAGGCGTGAGGTGGGAAGCGGCTTCGGCCGTTTCGTCTCCGCTCCTTCGTCGCTCCGCTCAACGACCGGCGGCTCCGGACCCCGGTCGTTGAGCGGAGGCGAGGAACGAGCCGGAGTCGAAACGACCCAAGCCCGCCGCGGGCCTCAGCGACGGACGGGCACGGAGCCGGTGTCGAGGTCGTCGCGCTCGCCCAGGCGGATGGGCGTGGTCTGCGCGCCCTCGTTGCTGAACTCCTCGGGCGCGACCGTCGGCTGCGGGCGCGTGATGACCGAGATCGGGCGCGTCTCGTCGAGCACGAGCCCGAAGCCCTCGTCCTCGGGGCGGCGGTGCAGGCGGCCCGACGCGATGACCCACGTGAGGCCGATCGCGCACGCGGCCAGGCCTCCCGCCGCGCCGACCAGGATCGCGACGCGCGGGCCGAACTCGGCCGCGACCCAGCCCACCAGCGGGGCGCCGAGCGGGGTGCCGCCCATCAGGATCGCGACGTAGAGCGCGAGCACGCGGCCGCGCAGCGACGCGTCCGTCGTGGTCTGGACGTACCCGTTCGCCGTGGTCAGGGTCGTCACGACCGTGAACCCGACGAACACGAGGCAGAGGGCGTAGAGCCAGTAGAGCGGCATGAACGCCGACACGATCGACACGACGCCGAAGCCGCCGGTCGCCAGGATGGCCACGCGCAGGCGGGCGCGGGCGCGGCGGGCCGCCAGCAGGGCGCCGGCGAGCGACCCGATCGCGAGGATCGAGCTGAGCAGGCCGAAGCCGTCGGCCTCCTCCCCGAACTCGAGCGCCATGGTCGAGGCGAAGATCGGGAAGTTCATGCCGAGCGCGCCCATCAGGAAGACCATCGCGAAGATCACGAGCAGGTCGGGGCGGCGCGCGACGTAGCGGAAGCCGTCGGCGAGGCGCGCCGAGGCGTCCGCCCGCTTGCGGGGGATCAGCTCTCCGGTCCGGATGACCGCCAGCGCGATCAGCATTCCCGCGTAGGCGATCACGTTGATCAGGAACACCCATCCGGTGCCGACGGCCACGATCAGCAGGCCCGCGACGGCCGGGCCGATCATCCGGGCGCCGTTGAACGACGCCGCGTTGAGCGCGACCGCGTTGGACGCGTTCTCGCGGTGCACGAGGTCGGACACGAACGCCTGGCGCGCGGGGTTGTCGAACGCGAGCACCACGCCGGTCGCGAGCGCGAACGCGTACATGAGCGGCAGCGTCATGAGCCCGGCGAGCAGCAGGATGCCGATCGCGAGCGAGAACAGCAGCAGCACGCACTGCGTGATCAGCAGGATGCGGCGCCGGTCGAAGCGGTCGGTGACCAGACCCGACAGGCCCACGAGGAGCAGCGGCGGGCCGAACTGGAGCGCCATCGTGACGCCCATGGCGCCCGCGTCGTTGTCGGTCAGCTGCGTCAGCACGACCCAGCTCTGGGCGGTGGACTGCATCCATGCGCCGATGTTGGACACGAGCGCGCCGATGAACCAGACGCGGTAGTTGAAGGAGGCGAAGGATCGGAACATGGCACTCATCGCTCGATGACCTTCAGGATGATCTTCGCGGCCGCGCGGAGCGTCTCGCGGTCGCCGTCGGGCAGGTCGGCCAGCACCCGGGCGAGCCATTCGTCGCGCCGGTGGACGGTCTCCTCGACGACCTCCAGGCCGGTCGGGGTGATCGCGATGTTGACCTTGCGACGGTCGTCGGCGTCGGGCTCGCGGGTGAGGTACCCCTCCTCCTCGAGGCAGTTGACGGTGCGGTTCATCGACGGCGCGGTCACGCCCTCGCGCTCGGCGAGCGCCGTCAGCGTGTGGGGGCCGTGCAGCTTGAGCGCGACGAGCACCGCGAACTGACCGTCCGACATCGTCGTGACCGCGCGCTGCTGCCGCAGTCGGCGGGCGAGGCGGAAGGTGGCGGCGCGGATCTCGGAGGCGTCGGAGGAGAGATCTGGCATCGTGTTCCTTAGCCTAACTCATTAGTTAGGTTAAGGATCTGGCGGGCTCCGCTCAGCGGGAGTGGCAGGATCGGGCCATGCCGTCAGAACGGGACCTGCACTTCGTCGACGACCACGGCGTCGAGATCGTCTATGACGTCCACCGCGCCGACACCCCGCGCGGGGTCGTGCAGCTGCTGCACGGGGTGGGCGAGCACGCGGGGCGCTACGCCGCGCTCATCGACGCCCTCGTGGGGGCGGGCTTCACGGTCTACGCCGACGACCACCGCGGCCACGGGCGCACCGGCATGCGCCAGCACGGCGATGCCGCGAAGCTCGGGCGCCTCGGCGTCGGCGGCCACCGCGCCGCGGTCGCGGCGTGCGCGCAGCTGACGCGGATCATCCGGGACGCGAATCCGGGCCTGCCGCTCATCCTGCTGGGCCACTCGTGGGGGTCGTTCCTGGCCCAGATCCTGCTGAACCTCGACCCGGCCGCGTACGACGCGGTCATCCTGAGCGGGTCGGGCCTGCGGACGCCGACGTCCCTGAACTTCCTGCCCCTCAACGCACGGTGGAAGGGCCCGGATGCGACGGGCGTGGAGTGGCTCGCGACGGACCCCGAGGTCGGGCGCGCGTTCCTGGAGGACCCGCTGGCGACGGACGTGCCGATCCAGAAGCTCTTCGGGGTCGTGGAGGGCGCGCGCATCTACGGACTGCCGCGGCGCGGCCTGCGGGCGGCCGCCGGGCACGACGTCCCCGTGCTGCTGATGGTGGGGAGCGACGATCCGGTGGCGGGGCCGCTCTCGGTGCACCGGCTCGCGCGGGCCTACCGCGATCGCGCGGGCCTCGAGGACATCACCACGCTCGTCTACCCGGGCGCGCGCCACGAGATCTTCAACGAGGTGCAGCAGGCCCAGGTGCGCGCCGACCTGCTCGCCTGGCTGGACCGGCGCTTCCCGGCGTGATCCGGTGCGGATGCGCCCTGACGAGACTCGATAAGGGCGCATCCGCACCGGAACGCGGGCGGTGTCAGCCCTTCAGGGCGAACGCCAGCTGCTCGAGCGCCCAGTCGATCTCGGTCGCGCGGATCACCAGGGGCGGCGCCATGCGCAGCGTCTGGCCGTGCGTGTCCTTCGCGAGCACGCCGCGGGCGAGCAGGCGCTCGGCCACCTCGCGGCCCGTGCCGGCGGCCGGATCGATGTCGATGCCCGCCCACAGGCCGGCCGAACGCACCGCGGTGACGCCCTCGAGCTTCTCGAGCCCGGCGCGCAGGTGGTCGCCGAGCTGACGCGAGCGCTCCTGGAAGCGGCCGGTCTTCAGCAGCTCCACGACCTTCAGCCCCACGGCGGCCGCGAGCGGGTTGCCGCCGAACGTCGAGCCGTGCTCGCCGGGCCGGATGACCCCGAGCACGTCCTCGTCCGCCACGACCGCCGACACCGGCAGGATGCCGCCGCCCAGCGCCTTGCCGAGCAGGTAGACGTCCGGCACGACGCCTTCGCGGTCGCACGCGAACGTCTCGCCCACGCGGCCGAGGCCCGACTGGATCTCGTCGGCGATGAACAGCACGTTCCGGGCCTTCGTGACCTCGCGCACGCGGCGCAGGTAGCCGTCGGGCGGCAGCACGACGCCGCCCTCGCCCTGGATCGGCTCGATCAGCACGGCGGCCGTGTTCTCGTCGATCGCGGCCTCGAGCGCGTCCGCGTCGCCGAACGGCACCGCGACGAAGCCCGGCGCGTACGGGCCGAAGTCGTCGTGCGCGGTCGGGTCGTCGCTGAAGCCCACGATCGTCGTGGTGCGGCCGTGGAAGTTGCCGAGCGCGACGATGATCTTCGCCTGCTCGGCCGGGATGCCCTTGACCCGGTAGCCCCAGGCGCGCGCGACCTTGATGCCGGTCTCCACGGCCTCGGCGCCCGTGTTCATGGGCAGCACGAGGTCCTTGCCGCACAGCTCCGCGAGCGCGGTGGCGAACGGGCCGAGCTGGTCGTTGAAGAACGCGCGGCTGGTCAGCGTGAGCCGGCCCAGCTGATCCTGCGCGGCCTTCACGAGCTCCGGATGCCGGTGCCCGAAGTTGAGCGCCGAGTAGCCGGACAGCATGTCGAGGTAGCGCTTGCCGTCGACGTCGGTCACCCACGCGCCCTCACCGTGCGAGACGGTGACCGGAAGCGGGTGGTAGTTGTGTGCGACGTTCGGCTCGAGCGCCGCGGTCACTTGCGACCCCGGAGCTCGAGCGTGCAGCACTTGATGCCGCCGCCGCCGAGCAGCAGCTCGGACAGGTCGACCAGCACCGGGTTGTAGCCGCGCTCGCGCAGCTGCTGCTCGAAACCCTTGGCGCGCGGCGAGATGATCACGTTGTACCCGTCGCTCGCCGAGTTCAGGCCGAACACGGCGCCGTCCTCGTCGGACACGCGGATCGCGTTCGGGAAGCGGCGCTCCAGCTCGGCCTGGCTCGCCTCGTCGAAGGCGTGGGGCAGGTAGGCGATGCCGGGCTCCGCGCCGTCCTCGACGATCGGGTCGAGCACGGCCAGGGCGGTGTCGAGGTGGTAGAACCGCGGGTCGACCAGCGTGAGGCTCACGACCTCGCGGCCGAAGACGCGCGCGACCTCGGCGTGGCTGTCGCCCGTCGAGCGGAAGCCGGTGCCGGCCAGGATCACGTCGCCGGCGAGCAGGAAGTCGCCCTCGCCCTCGTTGACCTCCTCGGGCTCGCGCGTGTCGAAGCCGTTCGCGCGGAACCACTCGATGAACGCGGGGGCCTCGCCCTGGCGCTCCTCGTAGCGGAACTTCGGGCCGTAGGCGATGCCGTCGATCAGGAAGCCGCCGTTGGCGGTGTACACCATGTCGGGGTAGCCCGGCACGGGGTCGATCAGCTCGACGTCGTGGCCCAGCTCGAGGTACGTGTCGTACAGCTTCTGCCACTGCGACACGGCCAGCGCGGTGTCGGTGGGGTTCGCGGGCTCCATCCACGGGTTGATGGAGTAGCTCACCGTGAAGTGCTCGGGCCGGCACATCAGGTAGCGACGCTTGTGCTGCGTGCGCTGCGGGGCCGTGATCGACGCGGTCGCGGTTTCGGACATGGTGCTCCTCTGCAGATAGCGGCGGACGCTGTCCAGAGGCCCGGCGGAGCTGTGAGAAGCCAACGGCACGGGCACGCCGGGATCATTCTCGCACGCACGCCCGGATCCGCGCCGGATGTCCGCGCGACGGATCGCGAGGGTCAGAACGTCGGGCGCATCCAGCTCGAGCGGCCCTCGGCACGCAGCGCCGCCGCCTCGGGCGACTGCTCGGGGGCCGTGCCGGCGCGCAGCGTGTCGTCGCGCACGGCGTCGCGCGCCCGGCGACGCTCACGCAGCCGCCACATCACCGCGCCGCCCAGGATGGCCGCCAGCAGCGCCGCCCCGCTCAGGGTCAGGATCTCCATGGCGCCAAAGTACCGGCGCCGACCGCACCGGGGAAGGATGCCGCCGAGGTGCCCGGGTGGTCAGATGACGTCGGCGCTGAGGCGGTCGGGGTTGCCGAAGCGGTGCGCGGTGATCGTCACGGACTGCTCGCGCAGGAACGGCAGCAGCTCGATCCGGCCCGCCGTGGTGACCTCGCCCGCGTAGATCGCGAGATCCGGGTCCCCGGCGACCGCCTCGGCCAGCGCGGCGTGGAGCCGGGCGACCGACTCGGGCGAGCCGACCAGGCGCACCCGGGACGGGCGCGGGCGGTCGGAGAGGAGGTCGGTCATGTCCTCGTCGGAGGCGCTCTCGCCCTCGCCGGGCTCGAGCTCGTCGGGAGCCGGCTTCGGCTCGCTTCGCTCGCTCAGCCCGTTTCGACTCCGCTCGCTGGCGCTCGCTCCGCTCAACGACCGGGGGGAGGGGACCGGCTCCGCTCCGCTCAACGACCGGGGGGACGTGGCCGGCTCAGCTCCGCTCAACGACCGGGGGGTATGGACGTCGTCTTCGGTCACCGGCGACTCGGAGGCGACGCCGCGCATGCGCTCGATCCACTGGTCGTCGGTCTCGACGTGCACGGAGACGTCGAGCTGGCCGAGCACGCGGCGCACCGCCGCCGGGAGCCCCACCGGGGTCGACAGGACGAAGTCGCCCCCGGTGCGGACTCCGGCGATGACGACGCGCAGCACCGCCTGCCACGTGGCGTCCGCCGTGGCCCGCACGGCGACCGGCACGGGCCGGTAGCGGAACAGGTTGCGCTCGACGCCCAGCCGCGAGACGTCCTTGACGCGACCGAACTCGCGGTCCCAGGCGACGGCATCCGAGAGCGCGGCGCGGCGCAGCCAGTCGAACTCCTCGTAGCTCAGCGACGGCTGGGCGGCCTCGATCACGGCTGCGATCCGGGTGTCGAGCCCGCGCAGGTGCAGCGAGCGACCCGACGGCCCGCCCGACGAGGGGCGCCACGATCCGAGGCCGATCAGGTAGTTCGGGCCACCCGCCTTCGCCCCGGCGCCGACCGACGAGCGCTTCCAGCCGCCGAACGGCTGGCGCTGCACGATCGCCCCCGTGATGCCGCGGTTGACGTACAGGTTGCCCGCCTCGACCGTCTCGAGCCACAGGGCCAGCTCGTGCGGATCCTGCGTGTGGAGCCCGGCGGTGAGGCCGTAGTCCACGGCGTTCTGCAGCTCGATCGCGCGCGCGAGGGTCGGCGCGTGCATGATGCCGAGCACGGGGCCGAAGAACTCCTCCCGGTGGAAGCGGGATCCGGGCTGCACGCCCGTGCGGATGCCGGGCGTCCAGTAGCGGCCCTCGCCCTCCCATCCGGTGTCGCGCACGCGATGCGGCTGCACGAGCCAGCGCTCGCCCTCGTCCAGCGTGGTGAGCGCCCACTCGAGCTTGCCGGTCGGCTCCTCGATGACCGGTCCGATCTCCGACAGCGGATCCGACGGCGGGCCCACGCGCAGGGAGCGGGTCGCGTCGACCAGTTGCCGCGCGAACCGCTTGGACCGCGCGACCGGGCCGACCAGGATCGCGAGCGACGCGGCCGAGCACTTCTGGCCCGCGTGGCCGAACGCGCTCTTGACCAGATCGGCCACGGCCAGGTCGAGGTCGGCCGACGGCGTGACGACGATGGCGTTCTTGCCGCTGGTCTCGGCCAGCAGCGGCAAGTCGGGACGCCAGCCGCGGAAGAGCTTCGCGGTGTCCCACGAGCCGGTCAGGATGACCCGGTCGACCGCCTCGTGCCCGATGAGCCGGCGGCCCAGGTCGCCCGAGCCGCGATCGCCCTCGGAGAGGTGCACGAGCGCCAGGACGTCGCGCGGCACGCCGGCGTCCCACAGCGCCTCGGCGACCACGGCCGCGCAGCGGCGGGCCTGATGGGCGGGCTTGAACACGACGCCCGATCCCGCGGCGAGCGCGGCCAGCACCCCGCCCGCGGGGATCGCGATCGGGAAGTTCCACGGCGGCGTCACGACGGTCAGGCGCGACGGCTCGAACACCGCGCCGGGCACCCGGTCGAGCTCCCGCGCGGTCGCGGCGTAGTAGTTCGCGAAGTCCACGGCCTCGCTCACCTCGGTGTCGGCCTCGGCGAAGACCTTGCCGGTCTCCGACGCGGCGACCTCGATCAGCTCGCCGCGCCGGGCCTCCAGCGCGCGGGCGGCGCGCCGCAGCACCTCGCCGCGCTCGGCGGCCGGACGCCGGCCCCAGTCCTCCCCCGCGGCGCGCACGCGGGCCACGAGGTCCTCGAGCGCCTCCGCGTCGGTCACGCGCGCCGCCGCGATCGTGGCATCGCCCGCGGTCGACCCGGGGATGCGCGCCAGGATCTCGCGGGCCCAGGCCCGGTTCGCCGGCAGCGCGGGGTCCGAGTCGGGCGCGTTGCGGAAGCCCGGCGCCCCCTCGGCGCGGGCGCTCTCGCGGCGCGCGAACACGGCCGTCTCGACCCAGTCGTCGCCGAGGCCACGGAACTCCACGGTCGGGTCGTCGATCTCCTCGTCGCCGAGCGCGGGCGATCCGGATCCGCGCGCGATGTCGAGCACGGCCTGCGTGAGATCCTCGTCCGCGCGCTCCGCGGCATCCGCGTTCGTGGCTTGCGCCTCGGCCCGGTCCTGCGCCCGGTTCGGCCCGGTCGGCAGCGTCGGCTCGGCCGCGCGGCGCACGGAGGCGACGAAGCGGTCCCGCTCCCGGATGAACAGGGCGCGGTCCTCGTGCATGCCGAACGCGGCGGACAGGAAGTTCTCGCCCGACGCGGCCTCGTCCAGGCGCCGCACCAGGTAGCTGACCGCGACGTCGAACTCGTCGGGCCGGACGACCGGGACGTAGAGGAGCACGTGGCCGACCTCGCGGGACACGGCCGCGACCTGCGCCTGCGCCATGCCGAGCAGCATCTCGAACTCGACGTCGTCCCTCACCCCGCGCTCGCCCGCGAGCAGCCACGCGTAGGCGATGTCGAAGAGGTTGTGCCCGGCGACGCCCACGTGGACCCCGCGCGTGTGCTCGGGCCGGAGGGCGAAGTCGAGGCACCGCAGGTAGGACGCGTCCGTGTCGAGCTTCGAGTCGTGGGTCGCGAGCGACCAGCCGTGCATGATCGCGTCGACGCGCTCCATCGGCAGGTTCGCGCCCTTCACCAGGCGGATCTTGACCGGAGCGCCGCCCGCGTCGACCCGCTCGTTCGCCCAGGCGGTCAGGCTCTCCAGGGCGGGGAGGGCATCGGGCAGGTACGCCTGCAGCACGATGCCGGCGCGGTAGTCCATGAGGTCCGGATCCTCGAGCAGGCGCCGGAACACCGCGATCGTCAGGTCGAGGTCGCGATACTCCTCCATGTCGAGGTTGAGGAACGTGCCGTGGTCAGCCGCCGTGAGGTACAGCGGGCGGAGCCGCTCGACCACGAGATCGACCGTCTCGTCGAACGCCCACATCGACAGGTGGCTCGCGATGGCGGACACCTTGACCGACACGTAGTCGACGTCGGGGCGCCGCACCAGCTCGTGGATCCCCGCGAGGCGCCGCATCGCCTCCTGCTCCCCGAGCACCGCCTCGCCGAGCAGGTTGAGGTTGAGGCGCGCCCCGCTCTCCCGGATGCGCTCGATCGCCGGGCCGAGCTTCTCGGGGCGCGCGTCGACGATCAGGTGGCCGACCATCTCGCGCAGGATGCGGCGCGCGGCCGGCACGACCGCCACGGGCAGCACCGGCGCGACCGCGCCCCCCGCGCGCACGGCGCCGCGCAGGTACCAGGGCAGGAAGTCCGGCACGAGCGGGGCGATCCGGTTGAGGTTCGCCGCCGCGGCCGTGAGGCTCTCGGGACGCATCACGCCGTCGACGAAGCCGAGCGTGAACGGCAGGCCGTTCGGGTCCTGCAGCACGCCGGCCAGCCGGCGCGCCGAGGCGTCGGTCTCGGTCTGCGCGGCCTCGCTGACCCAGCGCTGCGCCAGGGCGACGGCGTCCGCCACGAGATCGCCGGATCCGGCGGGAGCAGGCTCGGGCGGGCCCGGATCCGGGGCGCCGGATCCCGAGGACGGGTCGAGGACGTCGGCCATGCGATCAGCCTAGGTCGGCCCGCGGCGCCGCGCAGGGTTCTCCACCGCCGTGCCGCGGACGGCGGTGGGCACCTCTGTCACGGGCGCGCGGGCGCGCGCACGGGCATACTGACCACATGCGCGAGGGGGAGGCGTTCACGCAGGCGGCCGACGTCGCCGCACCCGCGTCGGCGCCCGAAGACCCCGCATCGGCGCAGAAGCGCACGACGCCGCGGCAGTGGATCAAGGTCGCGGCCGGAAAGGTCCCCGCGACGTGGATCACGGTCGCCGCGACGGCCGTGTTCCTGGGTGCCACGGCCGGCTTCGGCGGGCTCGCGGACGCCCCCGGTCCGGAGCCGGAGCCGCTGCCGGTGCTCGCAGCGGGCGAGACCCACACGAACCAGCAGTTCGACATCACGGTCGAGCGGGCGGTGCTGATCGACGAGCTCCCCGGCTCGGGCACCTATCCGGAGGAGGGCGAGCGCGTCCTGGCGGTCGTCGCGACCCTGCAGAACATCACGGACAACCCGCTGCTCAGCTCGCAGTTCAGCGAGGCCACCTTCACGATCGAGGAGCTGCCCGCCCAGCGCCCCTCCGGCGACGAGGCGACCAGCTCGATCGCCCGTGTCGACGACTCGACTCTCGCGCCCTGGCTGCAGCCGGACGTCCCCGTGCAGGTCGTGGTCAGCTGGCCCGTCCCGGGCGACCTGCTCCGCGCGGGCGACCTCGTGCGCCTCACGCTGTCCGACTACGAGCGGTACGACTGGCACCGGCTCGGCGGCAGCGAGGACGACCACAGCTGGGTCGATCCCGCCCCGGCCGCGTACGTCGACCTCGAGATCGAGGATGTCGGAGCGGGCGCGGACAGCGAGGAGGACGGCGGATGAGCCCCCTGAGCGCGACGCACCTGCACTCGGCCGGGCGCTGGGCCATCGGCGTCGGCCTGGTGGCCGCGGCCTGGGGCGTCATGGCCCTGACTCCGGACACCGACTTCCCCAAGCAGCCGTTCCCCGTGGCGGCGACGCTCGGCGAGCCGGCCGAGGCGCGCAACCTGCGCCTGACGGTCCTGGACGTGTCGGGCGCGTCCGAGCTGTCCGACGCGCACGGCTGGAGCGGCCCGGGCCCGTGGCTGCTCGTGGAGTTCGAGGCCGAGGCGGTGTCGGAGGAGGCCACGGCCTCGCTGCAGCGCATCGAGCTGCGGATCGGCGACCGCACGTACCGCGCGACCGACCGCCCGCTGTTCGCGGCGCCGCGAGAGCGCCTCCGGATCGGCCTGCCGGCCACCGCGACCGCCGCGTTCGAGCTGCCCATCGACGCTCTCGAGGACAGCGCGCAGAATCGCCGCGCGGTCGTGAGCTTCGCCTACGACGACATCAACAGGCAGCTCGACTCGGTCGTCACGCACGAGGTCGACCTGACGCAGATCTCGTTCGCCGCGCCCGCGGAGATCCCCGACCGGGAGTGGTCGCGATGAGCTGGTGGCGTCGCAACGGGCTCGCGCTGGGCGCGCTCGCCGCGCTGATCCCCGCCGCGGTGGTCGTGATCGGCGGGCAGGAGTGGATCACGTACTACGGCTACCGGCCGATCTCGCCGATCGAGGTGCCCGAGGGCGAGTCGGTCGAGTTCGCCGGCGCCACGTTCGGCGACGCCCGGCTGACGGACGCGACGGCGGAGCTGACCGACCAGATCCCGGCTGACGCGAAAGTGGTCGTCGTCGAGATCGCGGTGCGGCCGGGCGCGGAGCCGCCGATGTGCGACCTCACGCTGCGCGAGGCCTCCGGCGCTCGCCACTGGGAGCGCGCGTCATCGCCGTCGGGACCGCTCGACTGGGACGGAACCGACTACTGCCCGTCGGACAGCACCGCGCCGTACCTCATCGAGGCGCCGTTCCTCCTCCCGGAGGATGCCGAGGGCCCGTTCGTCGCGGAGCTCGTGGTCGCGGACGAGCTGCCGCGGTTCCTGCGCCTCGAGGTCGGCGACTAGGCCCGCGCTCCCGGCGCGCGGGATCGGCGGCGCCCCTGGAACGGGCGGCGCACCGGGCACCGGCGGTGTGCCCGGGACCGGCGGCGCACCCGCAGCGGGCGGAACCGGCGCATCCGAGCTCGGCGCCGACGGCGCCGCAGGCGTCAGCCGCTGCAGCGTGGCGTCGTAGGCGGCCGCGACCAGGGCGACCACGATCGGCTGGAGCAGGATCTCCGGGATCTCGCCCAGCGAGTTGCCGATCGCCAGCCAGAACGTCGCGAAGTCCTGCGGCCCGATGAGGCGCGTGATCGCCCACCACACCGGCACCTCGAGCGCCCCGACGATCGTGAACAGCAGGACGTATCCGCCGACGAGCACGGGGCCCGCGCGCCACATCAGCACGATCGCCTTCCAGATCGGCTCGAAGCGCGAGGTCGTGAGCTTCGACGCGTCACGCACCACGCGCCGGAACGGCGCCCGCAGTGATGCGTAGCGTCGCTTCACGCGGTCGAACCCCATGCCCGAGAGCTCGGGGGCCTTCGCGGCGACGGCGTGGCCGTAGATCGTGCCCGCGACGGTCAGCCAGGCGATCGGCAACAGCACGACGCCGCCCGTCTCGCCGACCAGCCAGACCAGCCCGTCCCACACCCACACGACCGGGAACAGCGCCTCGGCCAGCCACTCGCGCAGGTCGGCCAGCCACACCATCGCGACGCGTCCGGCGATCCACCCGCGCACCGCGTTCAGGATGTCGATCAGCAGCATGAAGGTGAACGTGACCCAGAGGCCCTCGAGGTACACCGTGACGGGGACCAGCCAGCGGCGCTTCTTCGCCCACTCGCGCCCGAGCAGCCACCGCACCGCGAACGCCGCCGCGACGATCGCGATCGACACCGGGGAGAGCACCATCTCGCCGGGGACGTAGTCCCACTCGCGCGGCGCCACGCCGGCCTCCGGCGGCGCGAAGGCCTCGACGGCCGTGATCTCCGTGCGCACCTCCAGCGCACGGAGGATGAACGCCCACATGTCGTCGGTCATGTAGCTGTACGCCGTGTACAGCGCGATGAACGGCAGCATGCCGCCGAGCATCATCCGCCCGAACTCGCGCCGGCGCTCGGCGCGGTCGACGGACCGCGGCACGAGCGCGTCGAGATGGCGCAGCCCGTCGCGGACGACCGCGAACATCGCCACGTACGCGACGAGGCGTGCGATGGGGGCGAGCGGCAGCAGCAGCGCGCCGCCGAGGTCGCTGAAGGCCCCTACCCAGCCCGCGAGCTGGATCGCAGCATAGTGCCCGATCGTGCCCGCGAGGTACCACGCGAGCAGCGCGGGCCAGTGGGCCGCGAGCAGCCGCCCCGTGGTGGCGAGGATCCCGAGCACGGGATCACGGTACCGCGCGGGATCCGGATGGACCGAGGACCGCGCATGGGCACCTCTGCGTCGCGAGGACCACGAGGCGTGCTCAGTCTCCCGTGACCTCGGCGACGAGGCGGCGGCTGCGCGACCCGTCGAGCTCGGCCCACGCGTCGGCGAAGCCGGCCCGGGCGGCCGCCTGCCGCTGCGCGAGCGCGCGATCGAGCTCCGTGCCGGCCGCCGCGGCGCCCGCGTGATCGGCGGCCTCGCGCACCAGGGCCCGCTGCGCCACCGCGTCCTGGTGCGCGCCGAGCACGTCCTGCAGGCGCTTGAGCATCTCGATCAGGGCGTCGCGCGCCTCGGGGTCGGTCAGCCCACCGAGCCGGTCGAGCAGGTAGCGCAGCTCCTTCGCGCGCTTGCGGAGGGTGTGGAAGTGCTCGGCCGGCGAGGCGTCGTCGATCGCGCGGCCGGCGCGCGCGACGCGCTTCCACGCGGTGGCGATGCGGCGTCCCGCCACCCGGCGCGCGGACCGCACGGCGTCCGGGCCGCCGCCGGGCACGGCCAGATCGCGCCGCCATCCGGCCATCAGCGCGGCGAAGCGCTCCGAGCGCAGGGTCCGCACGAGCGCGCCCCTCGCGCTCGCTCGGCGCCGCACCAGCCGGGCCCGCACGGCGGCGAGCGCGGCGGCGTCCTCGGTCTCCAGGTCGTCGAACCCGGCGAGCAGCACGTCGAGGTCGCGCAGCAGCGAGGTCCGGTCGGCGAGCCTGCCCAGCTCGGCCCGGCAGCGATCGCGCGCCTCCGGCGTCAGCACGCGGCGCCCGGCCCGGACCACCGCGCGGGCCTGGCGCACGGCGACCCGCAGGTCGTGCAGCAGCTCGGGATCCCCCGAGCGGCAGACGCGCTCGGCGAGGTCGGCCACGGTGTCGTGCAGCCCCGCCAGGACGTCCGCGAAGGCCTCGCCCGCGGTCAGCGTGCTCGCCATGGGCCCGAAACTACCCGCGTGCCGGGCGACGGCGCACCACCCCGGGCCCGGCCTTCCGGAAGGGGGTCAGCGCCAGTCGCTGGGCGCCGGTCGGCGCGTCGATGGCAGCGCCGCGTGCTCCGCCCACTCGTGCAGCCACGCGGGCACCTCGGGCAGCTCGTCGGGCAGGTCGACCGCCGCGAGGACCTCCTCGAGCGGGACGGTCCCGCCGGTGCGCCGCAGCATCCGAGCCCGGATGACCGCGCTGGCGTAGATCTCGCCGCGCACGACGGCGCGGTGCTCGAGGTAGAGGGCGCGGTCGTCGTGGCCGATCCAGCGGGTCTGCACCTCGAACCGCTGCCACAGGTTGAGCGACTTGCGGAAGGTGACCGTCTCGCTGCTGACGACCGGGTACCAGCCGCGCTCGTCCATGGTCGCCATGAGGTCGGTGCGGATCATCAGGTCCCAGCGGCCGAGGTCGAACAGCGACAGGTAGCGGCCGTTGTTCATGTGACGCAGCACGTCGATGTCGGTCGGCAGGGTGGTGAGACGCACGCGTCCCACCGCGGTCATCGGAAGGGGCCCCTCGCGTCGGCGGCGCAGCCGCGCGCGGAGCATGACGATGAGGGTCCGCCAGATCACGTTCACAGGTCGCGATGCTGGCACATCCGACCCGGATCCGGGGCGTCCGTTGTCCGGCTCCGACAAGCGCCCCAGCCCGATCCGGTGGGCGCATGTCTCCGCTCGACGGCGCCGATTTCCGGCCGGGGCGGACCATGCGTAGAGTCTGGCCATGGCGACCATCACCCCCACCGATCTGCTGATCCGACCGATCCGCGACGTGGACGCCGAGGCCATGGGCCGCGTGCACGCCAAGGTCTGGCACGAGACCTACGACGGCCTCATCTCGAGCGCGACCCTCGAGAACGTCTCACCCCGCCGCATGGCGGAGCTGTGGACGCACTACACCTCCCAGAGCGACGAGATCCGGCACGCCGCAGCGCTCGTGAACGGCGAGATCGTGGGCTTCGCGGCCTCCGGTCCCGCGCGCGATCAGGACGCCCCGGCTCCGCGCGAGTTCTACTTCGTCTACCTGCTGGACTCGTGGCACCGGAAGGGCATCGGCCGCGCGCTCTTCGACGCGGTCGTGGACGACGGCGAGCCGCTGTACCTGTGGCTGGCGGAGCGGTACCCCGGCGCCCGCGACTTCTACGAGAAGCGAGGTTTCCGCCTCGACGGCGCCCGGCGCGACGAGCCGTTCCTCGGTGAGACGCTCACCGAGGTGCGGTACGTGCGTCCCTGACCGTGCTCACGGTCTGGCCGATCTCAGGGATCCCCGAGATCACCGCCGGCACGGACCTGGTCGAGGTCATCGCGGCCGCACTCGACGGCTCGGCTGAGCCGCTGCGGGACGGCGACATCCTCGTCGTGACCAGCAAGATCGTCTCCAAGGCGGAAGGCCGCTTCGTCGAGGCCGACGATCGCGAGGACGCGATCACGGCCGAGACCGTGCGCGTCGTCGCGACCCGCGCGTCGGAGTCCGGGCACGTGACGCGGATCGTGGAGAACCGCCTCGGCATCGTGTCGGCCGCCGCCGGCGTGGACGCGTCGAACACCCCCGAGGGCACGGTGCTGCTGCTCCCCGTGGATCCGGATGCGTCGGCGCGGGCGATGGCGGAGGGCCTGCGCGAGCGGCTCGGTGTGGGAGTGGGCGTGCTCGTCTCCGACACGCTCGGCCGCGCCTGGCGCGACGGCCAGACGGATCACGCCATCGGGGCCGGCGGCGTTCACGTGTTCGAGGACCTGCGCGGCACGACCGACGCGCAGGGCCGGCCGCTGCACGTCACGCTCCCCTGCGTGGCGGACGAGCTGTGCGCCGCGGCGGACCTCGTCAAGGGCAAGGCCACGGGCCTGCCGGTCGCGGTCGTCCGCGGACGCGGCGACCTGGTCGGCCCCCTCGACCTGCCCGGCGCGCGCATCATCCCGCGCACGGGCCCGCGGGACATGTTCCGGCTCGGGGCCGACGAGGCCTACGCGGAGGGCTACGCCGCCGGCTCGGCCGCCGCCGCGGGCGGTCGCTCGAACACCACGTCGACGAAGTAGCTGCTCGCACGGTACGAGCTCTGCGGGAAGCCGCCGCCGTACACGTACCGCCCGTTCGCGGCGCCCGCCGTCAGCGGGCCCGCGGACACGGCACCGCCCGCGAAGTAGTCGGTCGTGACCGCGTACCCGCCCGACGGGGCGAGGTAGGAGACGACGTACGACGTCCCGGCGGACACGGCCACGGGCGTGTCGAAGTACGCGGTCTGCCACCCGATCCCCGCGTCGGCCGGGAACGTGACGGTGGCCAGCGCCTCGCCGCCCGCGCTCCACAGCGTGCCGGTGTGGGGTCCGGTGTTGGCCTCGCCCCGGTAGAACCGCACGCCGGTCACGAGCCCCGCCTCTCCGGGCGTGAACTCGAGCCCGAGCTCGACGCGCGAGCGGTCGCCCGCCGAGGCCGTCGCCGGCCTCTGCCCCGCGAACAGCGTGCACGGGCACCCGTCCGGGGCCGCGGTCTCGAACGTCCAGGTCGCCGGCGGCCCGCCGGTGCCCGTGACGTCGACCGTGTACCGGGTCTTGGCCGCGAGGGGGCCGTCCGGGTCGAACGCGAGCACGCGGCCGTCCGCCGAGACCGAGGTCGCGCCGGGCACCGCTCCGGCGGCGGAGGTCACGGTCAGGGTCGCTCCCGCCGCGACGGGGATGTCGAAGCGCGCCGTCACGACCGCGTCGGCGGCCGCCCCCAGCGCGCCGGACTCGGGCGTCGCCTCGAGCAGCGCCGGGACGGGGTCGTCCGGGTGGAACAGCACGTCGACCAGGTACTGGCCCGCGCCGCGATCGCCCGGGAACCCGCTGCCGTACGTGTAGGCCCCGCCGTTCGCCGGCACGCTGAGGGGTCCGCGCGCGTATCCGGACGCGAAGGTGCCGGCCGTGTACGCGTACCGTCCCGCGGGCGCGCGGTAGGACGCGATGTACTCGACGCCCGGCTGGACGGCGACCGGCTGCGCGAACGTCACGGTCTGCCAGCCCTGCGTGCTCTCGTCCGCAAAGGCCGCCTCCGCGAGTCGCGTGCCGTCCGCCGCCCACAGCGCCCCCGTGTGCGCGCCCGTGTTCCCGGGCCCCTTGTAGAACCGGACCGCGCTGATCCGCCCCGGATCCCGGACCGTGAACCGCACCCCCAGCGTGACGGGACCGGGGTCGGGCACCTCGAGGATCGTCGGCTGCGCGCTCTCGGCGAAGAGCGAGCACGGGCACTCCCCCTCGGGCCGGTCCGCGGGCGCCGTCGTGAACGACCACCCGGCCTCCCCCTGGATGCCCTCGCCGCGCGAGTCCACGGCCTCGAGGGCGATCGTGTACCGGGTGCCGTGTGCGAGCGGCTGGGCCGGGGCGAAGGTCGCCCGGCGGGCGGTCGCGTCGTACGCGACCTGCCCGGCCACCGCGGTGCCGTCCTCGGCCGTCACGGCGATCCGAAGGGTCGCCGGATCCACCGGCTTCGACAGCGTCGCGCCGATCTCGGCGCTCACCGCCACGCTGCTCGAGCCCGGCGGCGGGGTGCGGGAGCCGAGGGTCAGCGGCAGGTCCTCGGGGGTGCTGAACAGCACGTCCACGAAGTAGTGGCTCGATCCGTAGCGGAGCGACGGGTACGCGCCCGGCCACGCGTACACGCCGGCGGCGGGGACCCCGAACCCGCCCGCGACGGTGAGCGGGGGCGCCTCGAGCCCGCGCGACCAGAACACGTCGGCGGCGGCCGAGTAGCGGCCGACGGGCGCGGTGTACGACACGACGTACGCGGCCCCGGCGGTCAGCGGGACGGGCGTCGCGAAGGTCGCGGTCTGCCATCCGGTGGCCGTCTCGTCGCGGAAGGTGACGGCGCTCAGCCGCTCCCCGTCGGCCGACCAGAGCGAGCCGACGTGGCTTCCGGTGTTGCCCGGGCCCTTGTAGAACCGCACGCCGGACGCGTACCCGTCGATGCGCGGCGAGAAGCGGAGACCCAGCTCGACGCCGGAGCTGTCGTCCAGCGCGGGCTGCGCCGGCACCGCGGAGCCGAAGACGCTGCACGGGCAGCGCACGTCCACGTCGACGCGGGCGGGCTCGCCGATGTTCGCGCTGTCGTCGATCGCGCGGGCGAGCAGCGGGACGACTCCGGCGCCCTGCTGGATGTACTCGTAGGTCCACCGGTCGCGGCCGTCCGCCGGGTGCCAGGTCGCGCCGCCGTCGGTCGACACCTCGACGCCGGCGACGCGCCCGCCGCCCGCGTCGGCAGCGGTGCCCGTCGCGACCACGGCGGCGCCGTTCGCGACGTCCTCCCCCGGCGCGGGCGCGGCGATCGCGACCGTCGGGGCGGTCGTGTCCGCGGACGCGGCGGTCCGGACCAGGCCGTCCTGGAGCGTGACGGGCTGGGCGCCCATGTCGGCGAGCAGATTCACGGTCGCCTGCTGCATGCGCGGATCGGCGGGCGCCCCGGCGCCGTCGTGCGTCTGATCCAGTCCCCATGCCCACTGCACGCTCGCGGACGAGAACACCAGGGCGCCGGAGGGCGCGCGGTACAGGGTCGTGTGATGCGTCGTGGATCCGGGCGCCACCCGGCTGCCGAAGTCCTGCAGGTACTCCGGCACATCGCCGACCGTGGTCGACAGGCGGATGAGCCCCTCGGGCCGGAACCCGTTGTCCAGGTCCTCGTTCGACTCGTACCCGACCGTGTGCGGCGCCAGCTGGGCGCTCGTCCCGGGCGGCAGGTCGGCCAGCGGCGTGTGGCGCCACAGCCGCAGGCGCCCCTCCTCCGCCGACACCGTCACCGGCAGGTCGGAGTAGTTGACCATGTAGGCCGTGCCGGTCAGGGCGTTCTCCGGCAGCCCGCCGCCGCGCTCGGGCGGCGCGAACCGGGGATCGCGCCAGGTCCCCGTCCACTCCGGCGAGGGGTCGATCTTGCCGCCGCTCCACGTCTCCTTGTACGAGGTCATGGTGCGGTACGGCGGCGCGCCGCCGGGCGCCGCGCTCTCCCAGCGGATGCGCCAGTAGGCCTCGTTGCCGGTGAAGAACGCGAGGTGGACCCCGGCGTCCCGCGCGGCCTCGATGTTCGCGCGCTGCGGCCCGGACCAGTACTCGTCGTGCCCGGTCGAGGTGAAGATCCTGTGGTTGCGGATGAGCTCGCCCCGCCGATCCGAGTCGACCCCGGTCGTGTAGCTCACGTCGTAGCCGTTGCGTTCAAGGAAGCGGACCATCGCGTACTCGGAGGAGAAGTAGAAGTCGCGGCCGGACATCACGCCCCGCGTCGCGAACGGGCGGTTGTAGCTGACCTGGTACGCCCGGCCGTCCATGCCGCCCTGGTAGAAGCTGCGCCCGCCGTAGGTGTTGTAGGCGTGCCACGTGGTGTCGGAGGTCTGGAACAGGATGTCCGAGTCGCTCGCGTCGTCGCGCACGACGAACGTGATGTGGCTCGCCCCGTCCGTGTCGGGGCGATGGAGCTTCGCGACGTACACCCCCGACACCGCGGTCGCGGGGACCTGCCACCTGGCGGAGACCGCCCATGTGCCGCAGTCGTAGAGGTCGGTGGTCTCGTCCGGCGCGCAGTCGGGCTGCCGCTGGGGCAGCGCGGCCGACGGCTCGACCGTCGCGATCTCGCGCGCGCCCCTGCCCTGGTACCACCCGGTCCGGTAGATCGTGATCGAGTAGTCGCGCGCGGTGGTGTCGATCTTGAAGTCGATGCTCCCGCCGACGTTCACGCTGATGTCGGTGGCGAACCCCTGGATGTCGTCCGAGCCCGCGCCGGAGATGTCCCAGACCTCGGGGTCGGTGCCGGGCTTGGAGTTCTCGCATGCGATCTCGTTGCCCTCGGGCCCGCACGGCCCCGATGCGGCCGCGGCGGGCGATGCGAACGGCAGCGCGAGCGGCCCCAGGAGCAGGCCGACCGCCAGGATCGCCATGAGCCGCCGTGTCTGCGCTGGTCTCGTCATCGTTCCTCCGCTGTCGAGGGGCCGCGATGGGGCCCGGCCGCCGTGCGCGGCGTGTATCAGGAGCGGCCGCGGCGGCTCCTGATACACCGACATGCGCAGACGAGCCCGCGCCCGCGGGCCGCGCGGAGGGGATGACCGGGATGCCAGAGGCGGACGACGGCACGGCGCGCGGCGAGGCGCACCCGCGCCGCGCCGCCCTGATCCGGCTGGCGGCGGCCGTGGCGATCGGCGCCGCGATCGGCGTGGGGCTCTTCGTCTGGGCCGGCTCGCCCGGCGGCGGCGATGATCGCCCCGCGGTCGAGGGGACCGGCGGCGACGCGACGCGCACGGAGGCCCCCGCGGACGAGGGCCGGCCTGCCGACGAGGCTCCGGACGACGACGCCGACGGCCCCTCGCCGGACGACGGCTCCGCGGATGGAGGCGATCCCGGGGACTCGGACAGGGACGAGCCGGGCGCGAACAGCCCGGGCATCGAGATGGCGCCCGAGCCGGATCCGTCCGCGTCCCCGCCCGGCAGCGTCGGCGAGCTGCCGCCGCGCCCGGACCTCGAGATCCCCGCCGGACCGGACGCGCCGGTGTCGGAGGTCGACGGCCTGGTGGACGGCTTCCCGGTCGAGGTCATCGCGGTCGCCCGCACCGCCACGGTCCTGTCGTCGTCGGTGTCGAGCGACGGGAGCCGGCTGCACGCCTCGGTCGAGGCGACCGACTCGCGCTCGGTCGCGGAGGTGATGGACGGGTACACCGGCCTGCTGGGAGAGCTGGGCTTCACCTGGACCACGATCGGCGCGACCGACGGCGGCACCGCGATCTCCTTCACCCGCGAGGGCCACGTGGTCGTGGTCAGCGCGCGGCCCGAGGCCGAGGGCTCGCTGTTCACCGTCCTGGGCATCCTGGACGAGGCGGGCTGACCCGCATGTACATCAGCCTGCGCGACCGCCCGAAGGCGGAGCCCGTCGGGCGCGCCCGCCGCGGGCGCGTCTCGTCCACCGTCGTCACGCTCGGGGTCGTGTCGCTGCTCACGGACATCTCGTCCGAGTCGGTGGCGGCCGTCCTGCCGCTGTACCTCACGAGCGCCATGGGGCTTTCACTGCTGGCCTACGGCGTCGTGGACGGGATCTTCCAGGGGGCGAGCGCGGTGGTGCGCATCGGCGGCGGCTGGGTCTCCGACCGCACCGACCGGCCGAAGTGGGTGGCGTTCTGCGGCTACCTGCTGTCGGCGTTCAGCCGCGGCTGGCTCGTCGCGGCGCAGGGCTTCGCGGCGGTGGCCGCTCTCGTCACGATCGACCGGATCGGCAAGGGCATCCGCACCGCGCCCCGCGACGCGATCATCGCGGCGAGCGCCGATCCCGACGACCAGGCGCGCGCGTTCGGCGTGCACCGCGCCCTCGACACGGTCGGGGCGGCCCTGGGCCCGCTGCTCGCGTTCGTGATCCTCGCGGTCGTCCCGGGCGGATACACGGTCGTTTTCGTGCTGTCGCTGGGGTCCGCGGTCGTCGGCGTGACGATCCTGGGGCTGCTCGTCCCGGATCGCCGGCCGCGACGGGAGCGCGCGGCGACCGGCACGCGGCCCGCGCCGTTCCGCTGGCGGCACCTGGCCGAGCCGCGCCTGCGCCGGCTGCTCGTGGTCGTGGGCGCGCTCAGCCTGCTGACGATCGGCGACGGGTTCCTGTACCTGTCCCTGCAGGACCGCGACGACTTCGCCGCGCACTGGTTCCCCCTGCTCTACGTCGGGACGAACGCCGTGTACATCGCGCTCGCGGTCCCCCTCGGGCGGCTTGCCGACCGGTGGGGCCGCACCCGCGTGCTCGTGCTCGGCCACCTCGGCCTGCTCGGCGCGTACGCGTGCGCGCTCGTGCCTGCCCAGGGCGCCGGCCCGACGCTGGCGTGCCTCGCGCTGCTCGGGGCCTTCTACGCCGCCACCGACGGCGTGCTGGCCGCCGTGGCGGGCTCGCTCGTGGACCCGGCCGCGCGGGCGAGCGCGATCGGCGCCGCGCAGACCGTCGTCGCGGTGTGCCGGATGGTCGCCGCCACGGCGTTCGGCGCGCTCTGGTTCGCGCTGGGGCGCACGGAATCCCTGCTCGTGGTCGCGATCCTGATGGCGCTCGCCGTGCCGTGCTACCTGATCGCGCTCTCCCGCCGCGCCAGGCGGAGCCGCCCCGCGGAGGCGGCTCCGTGAGCGCGCGGACGCCGGGCGACCGGGTCCGCGGCCTGCTCGTGGCGGCGGTCGTCGTCGCGGCCACGGCCGGCGTCGTGGCGGTCGGCCTCGGCGCCTACGCCGACCACGTCGCGGTCCGCGACACGGCGGCGCCGGTCCCGCGGATGGAGGTCGCGGACGTCGAGGACGGTCCGCGCGTGGTGTTCCGCAGCACGGCGCCGGGGGCGGAGTACGGCAGGGTCGCCATGGTGCCGCTCGCCGATCCGGTCGGGCCCCGCGCATTCACCGACGTGACGTGCGAACGCGTCGACGTCGGCGGCGACCGCGTCGCCTGCCTGCGCACCGAGCGCGGCGTCGTGACGACGTTCGCGGCGCAGCTGCTGGACGAGGGGTGGCGGGTCGCGGGATCCTGGCCGCTCGCCGGCCTGCCCAGCCGCACCCGCCTGTCGGACGACGGCGCGCTCGTCGCGACGACGACCTTCGTGACGGGCCACTCGTACGCCGGATCCGGGTTCTCGACGCGCACGGAGATCCGCTCGGCGAGGGACGGCGAGGTCGTGGCCGGCGATCTCGAGGAGCTCGCGCTGCTCGTCGACGGGCGTCCGCTCACGGCGGCCGACCGCAACCTGTGGGGCGTGACCTTCGCGGGCGGCGACGCGTTCTACGCGACCGCGGCCTCGGGCGGGCGGACCTGGCTGGTCCGCGGCGACCTCGCGGAGCGCACCCTCACGGCCGTGCGCCCGGACGCGGAGTGCCCCTCGATCTCGCCGGACGGGACCCGGCTCGCGTACAAGAAGGACCGCGGCGAGCGCGACTGGGGCATCGCGGTGCTCGACCTGGAGACCGGCGAGGAGCTCATCCTGCCGGAGGCCCGGTCCGTCGACGATCAGCTCGAGTGGCTGGACGACGAGACCCTCCTCTACGGCCTGCCGCGGCCCGACGAGCCGGGCGCCGCCGACGTCTGGTCGATCCGCGTGGATCCGTCGGCGGAGCCGCGGCTCTTCCTGCCGCACGCCTGGTCGCCCGCGGTCGTCCGCGGCTGAGCTGCCCGGGCGGGCGGCGGCGGGTGTCCGGGCACCGCACGGAGCACCTTCCCGCGCGCGCATCGCGCTGGATACGCTCGCCGCCATCGGCCGGCGGCGCGACGAGGCGTCCTCCCGCGAAGAGCGGGCCCGGCCGAGCCGGTCGAACCCGGCCGGCTTCGCCCTTCGAACGGAGACAGGGATGAATCGCGAGGTGATCGGAGCTGCGTGCGCCACCGCGCTCGCAGCCGGACTGCTCGGCCTGGCCGGAGCCCCGGCGAGCGCCGCGGGACCGGAGCAGAACTACCTCGTGGTCGGTCCGCAGAGCGGCGGCACCGCCTCGGCCCAGGCCCACGTCAAGGCCGCCGGCGGCACCGTCGTGGCCGCCTACGACCAGATCGGCGTCGTCGTGGCGACGTCCACCGCGCCGGACTTCGCGTCGCGCGTCGGCGGAGGCCTCCAGGTCGCGTCGACCGAGGGGCTCGGCACCCCGCTCGACGACGAGGAGACCACGGCGGTCGACCCGGCGGCGCTCACGCCCGGCGACCCGACGGCCGAGCCGCTGTGGGGCCTGCAGTGGGACATGACCCAGATCGACGTCGACGACGCGCACGCCGTGACCACCGGCGACTCGTCGATCGTGGTGGGCGTGCTCGACTCGGGCATCTCGCCCACGCACCCGGACCTCGCCTCGCAGATCGCGGCCGACCAGAGCGCCTCCTGCCTGGGCGGCGTGGTCGACACGAGCGTCGCCGCGTGGAGCCCGACGACCTCGGATCACGGCACGCACGTCGCCGGCACCATCGCGGCCGCGATCAACGGCGTCGGGATGGCGGGCGTCGCGCCCGGCGTGAAGGTCGCGTCGGTGAAGGTCGTGAACGACGACGGCTTCATCTACCCGGAGGCCGCGATCTGCGGGTTCCTGTGGGCGGCCGACCACGGCATGCCGATCACCAACAACAGCTACTTCATCGATCCGTGGGAGTTCAACTGCGTGAACGACCCGCGCCAGCGCCCGGTGTGGCTCGCGGTGCAGCGCGCGATCGCGTACTCGACCGCGAAGGGCACGCTGACGATCGCGTCGGCCGGCAACAGCAACGTCGACCTCGCGCACACGTTCACCGACTCGCACAGCCCGAACGACGGCAGCTACCCCGTCGAGGACCGCACCATCACCGGCGCGTGCCGCGACCTCCCCGCCGAGGCGCCCGGCGTCATGACGGTGTCGGCCGTCGGACCCGCCGAGCTGAAGAGCTACTACTCGTCGTACGGCATCGGCGTGGTCGACGTGGCCGCGCCCGGCGGCGACAGCCGCTGGCGCAACCCGGCGGTGTCGAACCCGGCGGACGCCATCCTGTCGACCACGTACAACGCGGCGACCGGCGTCAACGGCTGGGGCTACAAGCAGGGCACGTCGATGGCGAGCCCGCACGCCGCCGGCGTCGCGGCGCTCGCGCTGTCGGCGAACCCCGGGCTGTCGGCCGGACAGCTCAGCGCGCTGGTGGAGAGCCAGGCGACGCCGCTGCCGTGCCCCGAGGGCGTGTACGACCCGCGCCCGGGCCTGCCGCAGTACCAGGCCGAGTGCCAGGGCGGGGCCCGCAACGGCTTCTACGGAGCCGGCAACGTCGACGCCCTCGCGGTCGTCGACTGATCCCCGCTGCGGAGGCGCCGGGCGCGCGATGCCCGGCCCCTCCGTCGTCCCCGGGCGGCGTCGGCGCCCCCGAACGAGACTGGTCCCGGGCGACGAGACTGGTGTCGGCGACACCAGTCTCGGGCCCCGGGACCAGTCAACGCACGTGCGCCGAGCGACCGCGCGCTCCGGACCTCAGCGGTGCCTGAACTCGGGAGCGCGCTTCTCGCGGAAGGCGGCCATGCCCTCCTTCTGGTCCTCCGTGTCGAACATCGCCGCGAACAGGTGCTTCTCGAGCCGCAGCCCCTCGCGCAGCGGCACCTCGAGAGCTCCGTCGAGCGCCTCCTTCGCCGCGTAGACCGCGGGCAGCGGCTTGCCGGCGATCGCCTCGGCGAGCTTCCCGGCCTCGGCGAGCAGCTCCGCGGCCGGCACGATGCGCGACACCAGGCCGATGCGCTCGGCCTCGGTCGCGTCGATGATGCGCCCCGACAGCACGAGCTCCGCCGCCTTGAAGTAGCCGACCGCGCGCACGAGGCGCTGCGTGCCGCCCATGCCCGGGATGACGCCCAGCGTGATCTCCGGCTGGCCGAACTTCGCGGTGTCGGCCGCGAGGATGACGTCGCACATCATGGCGAGCTCGCACCCGCCGCCGAGCGCGTAGCCGGAGACGGCGGCGATCACGGGCGTGCGGACGTCGGCGAACGTCTGCCAGCCCTGGAAGTGATGGCCCACGGCGACGTCCCGGCCGTGCAGGCCCTCCATCTCCTTGATGTCGGCGCCGGCGGCGAACGCGCGCTCGGAGCCGGTCACGACGATCGCGCCGATGCCCTCGTCGGCGTCGAACGCGAGCGACGCGTGCACGATGTCGCGCATCACCTGCGCGTTCAGGGCGTTCAGGGCCTCGGGACGGTGGACCGTGATCCATCCGACGCGGCCGCGCGTCTCGACCCGGATGGTCTCGTACGGGGTGTCGGTCATCGTGCCTCCTCGCTGAGTGTGCGAGTCCAGCATGCCCCACGGACCGCCCGCCCGGATCCGTGCCGTGTCGCGTCGTTCACCTCGACGAAACCTCCGGGACGTAAGACTGGACACGCGCGTCCGATCGGTCGCGCGTCACCCCACCCCCGGAGGACCGCGATGCCATCTTCCCTCAGCCGCCGATCGCCTCTCGGCCGCCGCCTGCTCGCCACCACGGCCGCCGCCGCGACCGCCGGCGCCCTTGCGCTCGTGCCGTTCGCCGCGCACGGTGCGACCGGCGAGGACGACATCACCGAGGTGAAGGTCCTCACCATCAACGACTTCCACGGCCGCATCCAGGCCAACCGCGACGAGGCCGGCGCCGCCGTGCTCGCCGGCGCGGTCGCCCAGTACCGCGCCGCGAACCCGAACACGCTGTTCGTGTCGGCGGGCGACAACATCGGCGCCTCGACGTTCACGTCGTTCATCGCCGACGACGAGCCCACGATCGACGCGCTGTCGGCCGCGGGGCTCGACCTCAGCGCGGTGGGCAACCACGAGTTCGACCAGGGCTACGACGACCTGATCGACCGGGTCATCCCGAGCTACGGCGGCGGGGACTACGCGCTCGGCGCGAACGTGTACCACCGCGGCACGACCGACCCGGCGCTGCCCGAGTACGCGATCCGCGAGGTCGACGGCGTGCGGATCGGATTCATCGGCACCGTCACGTCCGACACCGGCACGCTGGTGAGCCCCGCCGGGGTCGCCGACATCGAGTTCGGCAGCCAGCTGGAGGCGGCGAACCGCGTCGCCAAGGAGATCGACAAGCAGACCGACGTCATCGTGCTGCTGTCGCACTCGGGCGCCGAGAGCACGGACTGCGCGGGCATCGCGACCGAGCAGTCGGATTACGGCGACCTGGTGCGCGAGGCGTCGCACCGCATCGACGCGATCGTGTCGGGCCACACGCACCAGCTGTACGCGTGCGAGATCGGCGACCGCCCGGTCATCCAGGCGCACCAGTACGGCACGACGCTCGGCGCTCTCGACATCGTCGTGGACGCGAAGAAGAACAAGAACAAGCTCGTCTCGATCACGGGATCGACGATCGATCTGGTCGGCGGCGGCACCGTGTACCCGGCCGACCCCGAGGTGCAGGCGATCGTCGACGCGGCCGTGGCCGAGGCCGAGGTGCTCGGCTCGGTCGAGGTCGGGAAGATCTCGGCGGACATCCTGCGCGGCGGCGACCCCGCCGGCTCGGACCGCGGCGTCGAGTCGACCATGGGCAACCTGGTCGCCGACATCTACCTGTGGGCTACGAGCGAGTACGAGAACTACGGCGGCACCGTGCCCGCGCAGATCGCGCTCATGAACCCGGGCGGCCTGCGCGACGACCTGCGGTTCGAGGGCGACGGGACCGTCACCTACGCGGACGTCGCGGCCGTGCAGCCGTTCGGCAACACGCTCGTGACGCTCACCCTCACGGGCGCGCAGCTCGAGCAGGTGCTCGAGGAGCAGTGGCAGCCGGGCAGCGAGCGGCCGAAGCTGCACCTGGGCGTCTCCGAGGGCTTCTCCTACGAGTACGTCGAGGACGCGCCCGCGGGCGAGCACATCGTGTCGATGAGCTACCAGGGTGCGCCGATCGCGCCGACCGACGAGTTCGTGATCGTCACCAACTCGTTCCTCGCGGCGGGCGGCGACGGCTTCGCGACCCTCGCGGACGGCGCCGGCACGGCCGACTCGGGCCTGGTCGACCTGTCGGCCACGGTCGACTACTTCGAGGCGAAGCAGGTCGTCGACCCGGCGCCGCTCGGTCGCGCGATCGTCAGCGGGACCACCGCACCGTGACACCGCTCCTGCGTCGTCGACAGGGGGTCGCGCCTTCGGCGCGCTGACGACGCAGTGGTCCGGGTGAGGCACTCCCCGGACGATGAGGCCCCCGCCGTTTTCGGGTGACGGCGGGGGCCTTTCCCTGTCTTGCGGTGCGCCGGCGCCGCTCCTGCGGTGCTCGTGCGCCGGCGTCAGCGGGTCGGGCGCATCCGGACGTCGCCAAAGCGCTGCGCGATCGGAGCGATCAGCCGGTCCCGCGCGGCGATCCATCCGGCGGCCATCGCGAGCAGCGACAGCACGAAGATCCAGAAGCCGGTCCAGTTCACGGCGTCCTGGCCGCCGTACATGGTGTTGAGGTTGCGCAGCGCGTCGGTCGCGAGCACCAGCCCGACGTGCACGATCACGAAACCGACGAAGAACAGCATCACCGGGAAGTGCAGCGCCTTGGCGAGGTCGAACGGGATCGCCCGGTTGAGCCTCTCGGCATCGCGCGGCCAGAACGCGCTGAGTCGCAAGCCCGTGACGATCGCGAGCGGCGACGCCACGAACACGATCGCGAAGTAGAAGAGCTGCTGCAGGCCGTTGTAGCCGGTCCATCCGCTGTGCGTCGGCCAGTCCAGCGACGTGTACTGGATGAGCGCCGACAGCGCGTGCGGGAAGACGTCCCAGCTGGTCGGGATCACGCGCACCCAGGCCCCGGTCGCGAACAGCAGCACGACGTACAAGAGCCCGTTGGCGATCCAGAGCAGGTCGATCATGATGTGGAACCACATCGTCAGGCTCATCCGGCGCTTCTTCACGCGGCGAGACGTCCACAGCCCGCTCGGGGTCTTCTCGCCGCGGATCCGGATGCCGGACCGGATGATCAGCAGCAGGAAGAACCCGTTCAGGAAGTGCGTCCACGACAGCCAGGCCGGGATGCCGACGCCCATCCCCTCGGGCATCGGCGCCGTGCCGGGGTACGCGGCGAGGAACGCCTCGACCGGCTCGAGCGAGGCGATCCAGCGGGTGAGGAACACGACGACGAAGGCGCCGAGCGCGAGCGTCGCGGCCCCGAAGAGCCCGTAGACGACACGCAGCGGCATCGGAAGGCGGGCGAGGGTCACCAGAGCATCATGCCAAGCCGCGCCCGTGAGCACGGTGCGACCGCGACACAGGACGACACACCGCGGGGGCTCAGGCCGTGGTGGCGGCCGCGGCGGCGGCCTGGTCCTCCTCCGTGGCGACCAGCTGGCCGCAGGCGCCGTCGATCTCCTTGCCGCGGGTGTCGCGGATCGTGGTGGGCACGCCGGCGTCGTTGAGGCGGCGCACGAACTCCTGCTGCACCGAGCGCTCCGACGCGTCCCACACCGAGCCCGGCGTCGGGTTCAGCGGGATCGGGTTGACGTGCACCCAGCCGCGGCCGCGCGCGTTGAGCTTCTCGGCGAGCAGGTCGGCGCGCCACGCGTGGTCGTTCATGTCGCGGATCAGCGCGTACTCGATCGAGACGCGGCGCCCGGTCTTGTCGAAGTACTCGCGCGCGGCGTCCAGCACCTCGTCGACCTTCCAGCGCGAGTTCACCGGGATCAGCTCGTCGCGCAGCTCGTCGTCGGGCGCGTGCAGCGACAGCGCGAACGTCACGGGGATCTGCTCGTCCGAGAGCTTCCGGATGGCCGGGGCCAGGCCCACGGTCGACACCGTGATGCCGCGGGCGCTCATCCCGAGCCCGTCCTTCTTGTCGACCATGACCCGCACGGCGTGCATCACGCGCGCGTAGTTGGCCAGCGGCTCGCCCATGCCCATGAACACGATGTTGGTGACGCGCTCGTCCGCGTGCTCGCGGCGCCCGAGCTCGTCGTTCGCGATCGCGCGGTTGGCGCGCACGATCTGCTCGATGATCTCGGCCGACGACATGTTGCGCGTCAGCCCCGCCTGGCCGGTGGCGCAGAACGGGCAGTTCATGCCGCATCCGGCCTGCGACGACACGCACAGCGTGATGCGGCCGGGATAGCGCATGAGAACGGACTCGACCAGCGCGCCGTCGTGCAGGCGCCACAGGAACTTGATCGTGTCGCCCTTGTCGGTCTCGAGCCGGCGCACCTCGGTGAGCAGGTTCGGCAGCATCCCGGCGACGAACTCCTCGCGGCCCGCGGCCGGCAGGTCGGTCATGTCGGCCGGGTCGCTCGTCCAGTGCTGGAAGTAGTGCTTCGCCAGCTGCTTGGCGCGGAAGCCGGGCAGGCCGAGCTCCTTCACCTTCTCGACGCGGGCCTCGGGCGTGAGGTCGGCGAGGTGCACGGGCGGCTTGCCGCGCTTGGGGCTCGCGAACTGCAGCAGCGGGCGGCCGGTCTCGTCCTTCTTCTGCTGCCAGCCCTCCGTCTGCGGCCGGACCTGACGGACGCCCGTGGCGCGCACGGCCGTGTTCGCGGGGCGGATGGGGGCGTCGCTCATGCGTCCAGCGTAGAGCGACGCCCCTGCGAAGCGCCTGCGCCCGCGGGTCAGGCGCGCGCGAGCAGGTGCGCGCGGTCAGGCGCGCGCGAGCGCGCCGTCGCTCGCCGTCATCTTCGGGCAAGGGGGATTCAATGGAGCGGCATCCGCAAGAAGCACTTCACGCACACGGAAATAGATGTCCGACTGTGCGACAGGATTATGATTGGTTGATCTGGGCTTTATGCGGAAGCATTGCAATTAGTTCCGCAGTATGCTCAAAGTAGTCCTATGACACCCGGCAAGTACCGACTGCCGAGCGTCGACTTCGACTCTCCGCTCGTACAGCTGATCGTCGATCTCGAGCGTCTACGAGGGAACCTGGGGTACGGAACGACGCGCACCGAGCTCCTCGGGGAATTGCACGCGCTGTTCCAACTCATGTCGAGCGTCATCTCGGCACGCATCGAAGGCAACAGGACGACGATCTTCGATGCCATCCGCGACGCGAACGCCACGACCGGCGGAGCGTCCGAGCAGCAGCGCGAGATCACGAACCTCCTCGGCGCCATCGCCTTCATCGAGTCGACTCCACCAGATCAGCCGCTGACCCATGTGTTCGTTCGGGAACTCCATCGCCTGACCGTCGAGGAGCTGACACGGGAGGGCGACGAGCGGCCTGGAAGCTATCGCAACGTCGACGTGCAGATCAGTCGCGCATCGCACATCCCCCCGAGCCACGTGCTTCTCCAGGCGGAGATGGACGAGTTCCTGGACTTCGCGAACCGCGAGGTTCCGACGTCGCAGCAGATGATCCATGTCGCGCTCGCGCACCACCGCTTCTTGTGGATTCACCCCTTCCGAAACGGCAACGGGCGCGTATCCCGACTGCTCAGCTACGCCATGATCCGACGGAACGGGTTCGTCAGCCCGATCGGCTTTCGGACGGTCAACCCCACGGCGGTCTTCGGAAACGACCGAGACGAGTATTACGCGGCACTCGAATCGGCCGACTCGCTGAGCAATGAGGGAACGGTCGCCTGGTGCACGTTCTTCGCTCGGGGCATCCACTCCGACCTCGAGCGGCTGACGAAGCTGCAGAGCGCCGACTATCTCTTCGATGAGCTGCTCGATCCCACTCTCGGCCGGATGCAAGAGCGAGGCGTGATCAGCGCAGCCGAGAGGGGAGCGCTGAAAACGGCCTTGGTAAGGGGCGTCGTCAAGGCCGGCGACCTCGCGGACTCGTTACCTGGCAGCGCCTCGCATCGGTCCCAGGAGATCCGAGGCATGCTGAGTCGCGGGCTCCTTGAGGTAGACCGACGGGGCCCACGGTTCTACCGAGTCCCCCTGCTCGGCGACGTCTTCGCCCCTCACCTCATTGCACAGTTGGACGCACTGGGGTTCCTCCCTCCGCTTCTCAAGGAAGGCATCGAGCTCTAGCGAAGGGTGGTGGTGCGCAACTCCTGCCCGACCGCCCGCGGGTCAGGCGCGCGCGAGCGCGTCGAGCACCGGGCGCTGCCCCTTCACGAGCAGCGTGCGCGCCGCGCCGACGGCGACCCAGCGGGCCTCGTCCACCTCGGGGAACTCCTGCATGCGCCCGGATCGCGGCGGCCACTCGAGCGCGAACGTGCCGAACGACAGCGGGCCCGGCTCCCACCCGGCGCCGTCGAGCGCGAACACGCGGATGCGCTTGCCCGACGCGTACGCGAACTCGCCGAGATCCGCCACGTCTCCCCGAGGCGGGTCGACGCCCAGCTCCTCCACGAACTCGCGGCGCGCGGCCGCGAGCGGCTCCTCGGTCGCCGGGTCGCACTCGCCCTTCGGGATCGACCAGGCGCCCTCGACGCGGCGCGCCCAGAACGGCCCGCCCATGTGCGCGATGAACACCTCGACGCCACCGGGCGACGCCCGGTGCAGCAGGATCCCCGCGCTGAGGACCGGCATGTCAGCCCGCGGCCTCCTCCGGCCGGTCGATCGTCTCGTCGTGCGCGGCGTCGGGCACGTAGCCGGGGATGTGCCGCTCGTCGGGCCCACCGTACGCCGACAGCGGGCGGATGAGCGCGTTCGACGAGAGCTGCTCCATGACGTGCGCGGTCCATCCGGTCACGCGCGACGCCACGAACAGCGGCGTGAACGTGAGCGTGTCGAACCCGATCAGGCTGTACGCGGGGCCCGACGGGTAGTCCAGGTTCGGGTAGATGCCCTTGCGGCCCACGAACTCGCGCTCGAGCGTGTCGTACAGCTCGGCGAGGTCGGGGCGGTCGTAGTGCTCGACGAGCGTGTCGAGCGCGGCCTTCATGGTGGGCACGCGCGAGTCGCCGCGCTTGTACACACGGTGCCCGAAGCCCATGATCTTGCGCTTCTCGGCGAGGGCCGCGTCGAGCCACGGCACGACGTGCGCGGCGTCGCCGATCTCGTCGAGGATGTGCATGACGGCCTCGTTCGCGCCGCCGTGCAGCGGCCCCTTGAGCGCCCCGATCGCGCCGACGACCGCCGAATACAGGTCGCTGAGGGTCGAGGTGATCACGCGCGCCGTGAAGGTCGAGGCGTTGAACGAGTGCTCGGCGTACAGGATCATCGACCGATTGAACGCGTCGACCACGACCTCATGCGCCTCCTCGCCGAACGTCATCCAGAGGAAGTTGGCCGAGTAGTCGAGGTCGTCGCGCGGCGGGACGGGCTCCTGGCCGCGGCGGCGGCGCTGGCCGTACGCGACGATCGCCGGCAGCTGCGCGAACAGGCGGACGCTGCGCTCGAGGTTCTGCTCGGGCGTGCCGACCGCGTCGAGCACGTTGTCGATGCCGGCGGTCTCGATCGCGCCGATCACGCTGACGGCCGTGCGCACCTCGTCCATCGGATGCGCCTCCACCGGCATGAGGTCGATCGCGGCCTTCACCTCCGGGGCGAGGGCACGGTGCGCGCGCTCGGTCTCGCGCAGCTCGGCGAGCTGCGCGTCATCCGGCAGCTCCCCGTGCCACAGCAGGTGCGCGACCGCCTCGAACGGCTGGGTCGCGGCGAGCTCCTGCACCGGGTAGCCGCGGTACAGAAGGCTGTTGGTCTCGGGGTTGACCTTCGAGATCGCGGTCGTGTCGACCACGACCCCGGCCAGTCCCTTGCGGATCTCCTCCGGCATGCGTGCTCCTTCGCGACGTGCGGCTTGTGGCCGATCCTGCCCGACCGCCGATCAGCGGTCGATGGTGAAGTCGAAGACGCCCTGGTCGAACCGGCTGTAGCCGGAGTAGTCGATCAGGTCGTAGAGGTCGGCGCGATGCTGCATCTCGCCCAGCTTGCCCGTGAGGCGGCCCTCGCCGATCAGCTCGTCGAGCCCGCGCTCGGCCGCCCCCATCGCGAGGCGCAGCAGCGAGACGGGCCAGATCACGATCCGCACGCCCGCGTCGCGCAGCTGGTCGACCGTGAACAGGTCGCTCTTGCCGAACTCGGTCATGTTGGCCAGGATCGGCACATCCACGGCCTTCGCGACCGCCTCGAACTCGGCGAGGTCCGCCATGGCCTCGGGGAAGATCGCGTCGGCGCCGGCGTCGACCAGCGCCTTGGCGCGATCGACCGCCGCGTCGAGACCCTCGACCGCGCGGATGTCGGTGCGCGCCATGATCAGCAGGTTCGGGTCGCGCCGCGCGTCGGCCGCGGCCCGGATGCGCTGCAGCGCCGTGCCCTCGTCGACCACCTGCTTGCCGTCCAGGTGGCCGCACCGCTTCGGGTTGACCTGGTCCTCGATGTGCAGGCCCGCCAGCCCCGCGTCCTCGAGCGTCTGGACGGTGCGGGCGACGTTCATGGGCTCTCCGAAGCCCGTGTCGGCGTCGACGATCGCGGGCAGGTCGGTCATCCGCGCGATCTGCTGGGCGCGCGCCGCGACCTCGGTGAGCGTCGTGAGGCCGATGTCGGGAAGGCCGAGATCGGCCGACAGCACGGCGCCCGAGATGTAGACGCCCTCGAAGCCCTTCTGCGCGATCAGCCGCGCCGAGAGCGGGTTGAACGCTCCGGGGAACCGGAGCAGGTCGCCCGAGTCGAGCCGTTCGCGGAACAGGCGGCGCTTCTCGTGGGCCGGGACCTGGGAGTAGAGCATCGGGACGCCTTTCGGTCAGAACAGGCCGCGCGGCGCCGGGATCGCCTCGAGCAGGCCGGGCTTCGCGACGATCGTGAGCGCCGCGACCTCCTCGGCCGTGAGCTCGGGCAGGCGCTGCGCGAGGTCGAGGAACCGCTCGATCTCCGCGGCCTCGAGCACGGGCTCGGCCAGCACGCGGAACTTGCGCACGTAGTCCTCGCGCGCGAACGGGTGCGCGCCCAGCGGGTGGGCGTCGGCCACCGCGATCTCCTCGACGATGCGGGTCCCGTCGGTCAGGGTGATCTCGGCGCGGCCGCCGAACGCCTTCTCGTCGGGGTCCTCGGAGTGGTAGCGGCGCGTCCACTCCGGGTCCTCGGCCGTCGTCACCTTGTGCCAGAGCGCCACGGTGTCGGTGCGGCCGGCGCGCTCGGGCGCGTACGAGTCGACGTGGTGCCACGCGCCGTCCTGCAACGCGACCGCGAAGATGTACGGGATCGAGTGGTCGAGCGTCTCGCGCGACGCGTTCGGGTCGTACTTCTGCGGGTCGTTCGCGCCGGAGCCGATCACGTAGTGCGTGTGGTGGCTCGTGTGCAGCACGATGCTCTCGACGTTCGCGGGGTCGCGCAGCTCGGGCCGCTCGGCGCCGAGGCGGCGGGCCAGGTCGATCCAGGCCTGCGCCTGGTACTCGGCCGAGTGCTCCTTCGTGTACGAGTCCAGGATGGCGCGCTTGGGCTCGCCGGCGGCGGGCAGCGGCACCTCGTAGCGGGCCTCGGGGCCGCCGAGCAGCCAGGCGATCACGCCGTCCTCGCCCTCGTAGATCGGCGACGGGCTGGTCTGGCCGCGCATCGCGCGGTCCACCGCCTCGACCGCCATCTTCCCGGCGAACGCCGGGGCGTGGGCCTTCCACGTCGAGATCTCGCCCTTGCGGCTCTGCCGCGTCGCGGTCGTGGTGTGCAGCGCCTGCGACACCGCCTGATAGATCACCTCGGGCTCCAGGCCGAGGAGCGTGCCGATGCCGGCCGCGGCGCTCGGGCCGAGGTGCGCCACGTGGTCGATCTTGTGGCGGTGCAGGCTGATCGCGCGCACGAGGTCCATCTGGATCTCGTAGCCGGTCGCGATGCCGCGCAGCAGCGCGCGGCCGTCGGCGCCGACGTGCTGCGCGACGGCCGTGACCGCCGGGATGTTGTCGCCGGGGTGGGAGTACTCCGCGGCGAGGAACGTGTCGTGGTAGTCCAGCTCGCGCACCGCGACGCCGTTCGCCCACGCGGCCCACTCGGGGCTGGTGTGCGCGTCGAGCGCGCAGCCGAACACCGTGGCGCCGGATCCGCCGCGCGAGACCGGGTGGTCGAGCGCCTGCGCGCGCGCCGAGACGACGGGGGCGCGCGTGAGCGAGGCGGCCGCGACCGCCGCGTTGTCGATCACGCGGTTGATCACCATGTCGGCGACGTCGGCCTCGACCTCGACCGGGTCGGCCGCGACCTGGGCGATCTTCCAGGCGAGCTGGTCCTCGCGGGCGAGGTTCTCGTCGCTGCGATAGGTGCGGACGGCGTGGACGACGGTCATCGGGGTCCTTCCGGGGTGGGGGCTTGTGGCCTGCGGTGAGTCTATTTCTTCAGGGAGGTGGGGACGGTCGTTCTCTCGTGGTCGTTGAGCGAGCGAAGCGAGTCGAAACGGACTGAGCGAGCGAAGCGAGTCGAAGCCTCGCCCCATCGGTCAGTCGAGGAACACGTCCGGGTACAGCTCCTCGTCGGGCGTTCCCGGCACGGCCGCGTAGCCCGACAGGTCGGTCACGCCGGCCTCGGCGAGCACGTCCTCGACGATCAGGGTCTGGCCGCTGCGCTCGGAGGCGGGCCGCGACAGCACGAGGTGCGCCGCATCCGCGTAGATCTCGGGCGTGCGGCTGCGGGCCATCAGCCGGTCGCCGCCGATCACGTTCTGCACCGCCGCGGTCGCGATCAGCGTGCGCGGCCAGAGCGTGTTCGCGGCGATCCCGTCACCGGCGAGCTCGGCGGCGATCCCGAGCGTGGCCATGGTCATCCCGAACTTGGCGAGCGAGTAGCCGGGGTGGGCGCCGAGCCACCTCGGCGTGACGTTGAGCGGCGGCGCGAGCGACAGGATGTGCGGGTTCGGGCTCTCCCGCAGCACCGGGATGGCCGCGCGGCTGAGCATGAACGTGCCGCGCACGTTGACGTCCTGCATCAGGTCGTACTTCTTGGGCGAGAGCGCCTCGGTGCCGGACAGATCGATCACGCTGGCGTTGTTCACCACCGCGTCGATGCCGCCGAACTCCCCCACGGTGGCGAGCACCGCATGTGCGATCGCGTCGTCGTCGCGCACGTCGCCCACGATCGGCAGCGCGCGGCCGCCGGCCTCGCGGATCCACTCCGCGGCCGTGTGTATCGTGCCCTCGAGCTTCGGATGCGGGGTGTCGGTCTTCGCGAGCAGCGCGATGTTGGCGCCGTCGCGCGCCGCCCGGATCGCGATCGCCAGGCCGATGCCGCGGCTGCCGCCGGACATCAGGATCGTGCGCCCCTCCAGGGGCCGGGTCGCGTCGACGGGACGATGGGCGGGGTATGACATCCGTGCTCCTCCTGCCCGCGCGCCATCGCGGGGGCTCTCGAAAGCCTACGCGGGGCCGACCCGGGCACTGCCCGCACGTCCTCCGCCCCGGCGCGCGGGCACGCCCCTAGACTCGGGCCCGGGCCGCTCACAGCGGAATCCCAGGTTCCGATCGAGGAGGACGGATGAGCACGCAGGAGACAGAGAAGCCTCGCTGGAGGATCATCGGACCCGGCCTCGTCGTCGCCGCCACGGGCGTCGGCTCGGCCGACATGGTGGCCACGCTGGTCGCCGGCTCCAACTACGGGTACATGCTGCTGTGGGCGGTGATCCTGGGCGTGATCCTGAAGATCGTGCTCGTCGAGGGCGCCGGCCGCTACACGGTCGCGACCGGCAACACGATCTTCGAGGGCTGGCGGTCGCTCGGCCGCTGGCCGGTCTGGTACTTCGCGCCCTACATCGTGATCTGGGGCTTCGTGTACGCCGCCTCGGCCATGAGCTCGACCGCCCTGCCGATCGCGGCGCTGTTCCCCGAGGGGACGTTCTTCGCCCAGGTGTGGCCGTGGGCCATCGCGATGGGCCTGCTGGGCTTCGTGCTCGTGTGGTTCGGCCGGTACCGCTTCTTCGAGCGCATCACGGCGTTCCTCGTCGGCCTCATGTTCGTGACGATCGTCATCCTGGCGGTCATCGCCGCACCGAACTTCCTCGAGACGATCGGCGGCCTGGTGCCGATGATCCCCGAGGGCGGCGTGTTCAACACGCTCGCGCTCGCGGGCGGCGTCGGCGGCACCATCACGCTCGCGGCATACGGCTACTGGCTGCGCGAGAAGGGCTGGGACAAGCCGCGCTTCCTGCGCGTGATGCGCATCGACAACACCATGGCGTACGTCATGACCGGCATCTTCGTGATCTCGATGCTGATCGTCGGCGCCGAGGTCGTCCGCGCCGCCGGCGTCGCGCTCGCGGCCGGCGACCAGGGCCTGCTCGAGCTCGACGGCGTGCTGCGGGAGCGCTACGGCGACTTCATCGGCGTCTGGTTCCTGATCGGCTTCTGGGCCGCCGGCTTCTCGTCCGTGCTCGGCGTGTGGAACGGCGTCTCGCTGATGTTCGCCGACTTCATGGGCAACGTCACGGGCAAGGGATCGGACCACCCCGACTCGCGCCTGAACGGCAAGTGGTTCAAGGTCTACCTGCTGTGGCTGACCTTCCCGCCGATGCTCATGCTGTTCCTGAACCAGCCGATCTTCCTCGTCCTGCTGTACGGGTTCCTCGGCGCGCTGTTCATGCCGTTCCTCGCGATCACGCTGCTGCCGATCCTGAACACGGATCGCGTCCCGCGCGAGTACCGCAACAAGTGGTACCTGAACGTCGCGCTCGGCATCACGGCGCTGCTGTTCATCGTCCTGGGCGTCTACCAGGCGGTGCAGGCGATCACCAAGGCGTTCGGCGGCTGACGGCCGTCCTCGCCGCGCGGGCCCCCGACCTCCCGTCGGGGGCCCGCGTGCGTTCGGGCATGGACGGGGCATGCCCGTCCCCGCGAAGGAGACGCCCGGGCCGGCGCGGGTGCGCGACCCGAGCCGACCTCAGGACGGGCCGACGATGAAGTTCCACGAGCCCGTCGCGACGGCCACGGCCACGGCCGTGAGGCCGATCCCGGCGCCGGCCGCGAGCAGCAGCCACTCGCGCGCGCCCCACGGCGAGATCCGCGCCCAGGTGCGCTCCCCGTGAGCGCCGAAGCCGCGCGCCTCCATGGACGTCGCGAGCGCCGAGCCGCGCCGGATGGCGAGCACGATCAGCGCGAAGGCCATTCCCAGCACGCGGCGCAGCCGTCCGGTGTCCGCGACCCCGCGCGCGCGGCGCGCGACCTCCAGCTCCCGCCAGTCGTCGACCAGCAGCCCCACCAGGCGCAGGCCGCCCAGCGCGCCGAGGACGAACCGCGCGGGCAGCCGCGCCCGCTGCGCCAGGCCGTCGGCCAGATCCGTCGGATCGACCGTCGCGAACAGCACGACGCTCGGCAGCGCGAGCGCCAGGATGCGCAGGACGGTGGCCGCGGCGAGCGCGAGAGAGCCGTCCGAGATGCGCACGAAGAGCCAGTCCAGGTGCACCGTGCCCGACGTCTCGCCGTAGAGCGCGATGGTCACCCCGGTGAGCGGAGCCGCGATCCACACGGGCGCCGTGCGCGCCCAGAAGCGACGCCATCCGAGACCCGACATCGCCAGCAGCGGCACGGACAGGAGCAGCGCGACGGCCGCCGACACCCAGTCGATCGTGAGCACCAGCGGGGCGGCCATGAGGAGCGCGGCGCCCAGCTTCGCGACCGGGTTGACGCGGGCGAGCGGGCCGGCGGGGACCAGCGGGGTCGGAAGGATCATGTCCCGACCCCGGCCGTGAGGCTGAGGCGGCGCGCGTGCAGCGCCTCGAGCACATCGGCGTCGTGCGTGATCGCGACGACGCCCGCCCCGGGCGCCCCGTCGCGGCCGTCGCGCAGCGACGCGATGATCGCGACCAGCTCGGCCCACGTGCGCGCATCCTGGCCGAACGTCGGCTCGTCGAGCACGACCACCCTCGGACGCGTCGCCAGCATCGCGGCGACGGTCAGCCTCCGCTTCTCGCCGCCGGAGAGCGTGTGGGGGTTGGCCTCGGCGAGATGCGCGAGCCGGAGCCGCTCGAGCAGCTCGTCGACCCGCGCCGCGATCTCGCCCTCGGGCAGGCGCAGGGCGCGGGGACCGACCTCGAGCTCGCGGCGGACGGTGGTGGAGAGCAGCTGGTGATCCGGGGACTGCAGCACGGTCCCGATGCGCGTGAGCAGCTGCCGCGACGACCAGCGGATCGGCGCCTCGCCGATCCCGCCCGCGAGCGCCGGCCCGGCGACGACCCGGCCTCCCGCCGGTGGAAGCAGCCCGGCCAGCGTGCGGCCGAGCGTCGACTTGCCCGCGCCGTTCGGCCCGACGACGCCGAGGACCTCGCCGGCGCGCACGTCCACGTCGAGCGGGCCCGCCACGCGGCGGCCGCGTACGCGCGCGACCTCGAGCGCGCGTCCCGACAGCAGGACCTCGCCGGGCGCCGCGGCCGGCGGCGCCGGGTGGCGCGGCGCGATCCCGGGCACCCAGACGCCGAGCGCGGCGAGCTCGGCGCCCCGGTCGCGCAGCACGTCGGCGACCGGGCCGTCCGCGATCACGCCCGCGTCCCCCGCTCCCAGCACGATGATCCGGTCGACGATCGGCAGCCACACGTCCACGCGATGCTCCACCACGACGAGGGTCGCGCCCGTGCGGTCCAGTACGCGGCCCACGGCGTCACGCACCGCGATCGCGCCCGCGGGATCGAGGTTGGCGGTGGGCTCGTCGAGCAGCAGCAGCCCGGGGCGCATGGCGAGCGCCCCGGCGAGCGCGAGGCGCTGCTTCTGTCCGCCGGACAGCGCGGTCGTGGACCGGTCGAGCGGCACGTCGAGGCCCACGAGGTCCAGCGCCTCGCCGACGCGCGGCCAGATGTCGTGCCGCGGCACCCCGAGGTTCTCGCAGCCGAACGCGACGTCGTCGCCGACGCGGTGCAGGACGGCCTGGGTGTCGGGATCCTGCTGCACCAGCCCGGCGCGACCGCGGACCGCCGCGGGCGGGTGCCCGTCGATCGTCAGGGTGCCGGCGTGCTCGCCCTCGTCGTCGCCGCCCAGCACGCCCGCGAGAGCGTGCAGCAGCGTGGACTTCCCCGAGCCGCTCGCGCCGAGCAGCAGGACGCGTTCGCCCGCGTCGATCCGCAGGTCGATGCCGGAGGCGGCCCACGCGCGGCGGCTGGCGTAGCGCCATCCCCAGCCGCGCGCATCGACGGCGGCCGGGGACACGGCCCCGGTCGCCGGAGAGGCCGTCACGTCAGACGCGCCTGGCGACCGCGCGCCCGGCCGCGAACCGGTTCAGCGCGCCGGTCGCCGCGAGGCCGCGGACGATCGCCCAGCCGCCGAGCCCCGCGATGACCGCGCCCGACACCGTGGTCGAGGCGATGTACACGGTCGTGAACAGCGCGTCGGCGCCCGCGTACCAGAGGACGCGGTCGTTGATGCCGGCCGCGAGGCCCGCGCCGGCGCCCGCCAGCACCGCGACCGGCAGGCGGAACGACCTGTACAGGAAGATCGCGAGGATGATCTCGGCGCCGAGGCCCTGCACGAGGCCCGACACGATCGTCAGCGCGCCCCACTGGTTGCCGACGAGCGCGGAGATGACCGCGGCGAGCAGCTCGGTGTAGAGCGCGGCGCCCGGCTTGCGGATGACGAGGCCGCCGATCACCCCGGCGATGAGCCAGGGGCCGGTGAGCAGGCCGCCCAGACCGGGCAGCAGCGGCGCGAGCAGCTCGCTCGGGCCGATGTAGGCGACGTTCCAGACGAGGAACACCACGGCGCAGGCCACGGCGATGACGCTGGCGACGACGATGTCGACGACGCGCCAGGTGAAGCGGCGGGTGCCCGGGGTGGCGGGTGCGGACGTGTTCATCTCTCTCCTCCCTGCGCCGGCATGATCCGGATCAGGTTCGACGGTCGAAGCGCGGGTCGCTTCCTCTCAGCCCGGCTCGCCGGACTCCCGTGGTGTGTGAGGGACATTCTAGGGCGATCCGGCGGGTGAGGTTCGCCGCCGGGGCCCGCGATCTCCGGCTGACTCCCGGCATCCGCGGGTACCGTAGGCGGGTGGCAATCGACGACTCCCCCCACGACGATCTCCGCGAGGGTTTCCGCGGCGCGATCGACGATGCGTCCGTCGCCACGGTGCCGGTGGCAGCGACCCCCGTCGCCGAGGCGCCGCCCCTGCGCCGTGCGGTGACGGCGCACGACATCGACCCCCTGCCCGAGACGCCCGTGGTGCCCGAGCAGCCCGCGATCCGTCGCGGCATCGGCTCGCTGTTCGACCAGCGCACCGCCGATGCGCCCGTGACCGAGGCGGCCACGGCCCTGGCGGGCGCCGCGCTGACGGATGCGCCCCCGGCGGATGCTCCGACCGGGGCCGAGGCGCTGGCCGTGCCCGCACCGGAGACCCCGACGTCGCTCGAGGAGGCCGCCGGCGCCGCGGTCGAGGCGCCGCACGCAGCGGTGGCGGACGCGCCCCGCACCGACACCGCCGCTCTGGCCTGGATCGACCCGGCCACCGTCGCCCCCAAGCCCGAGGCGGCCCCCGCGCCGTCGCCCGCGTTCGACCTGGTCCCCACCCGCCGCGAGAGGCGCCCCTCCGTCGCGGCCCCGCTGATCACAGCCGGCGTCCTCGCGCTCGGCTACGTGGGCGGCTGCGCCTTCTGGCCGCTCGCGAACGTCGCCCCCGCGGTCTCGGCCGCGACGGTCGACCCGGCGCCCGGTCATCCGCTCGCCGTGACCTGGCCCGCGGACGGCTCCGCCGCCGTCGGCGCCGAGGGCCTCGGCACGGTCCCGGCCTCCAGCGCCGCGCGCGCGCCCATGGCCAGCATCGCCAAGGTCGTGACCGCGCTCATGATCCTCGAGAAGGCGCCGCTCGCGGTGGGCGAGCAGGGGCCGTCCTACGCGTTCGACTACGCCGACAGCCAGGAGTACTGGCAGTACCGCGTGGCGAACGAGTCGGCGCTCGACGTGCCCGTGGACGGCACGCTCACGCAGCGGCAGCTGCTCGAGGGCATCCTGATCGGCTCGGCCAACAACTACGTGGATCGCCTGACGACGGAGCTGTGGGGCTCGAAGGACGCGTTCGCCCTCGCCGTGCCGGAGTGGCTCCAGGCGCACGGCCTGTCGGGCATCACGATGGTCGACCCGAGCGGCATCGACCCGGACAACACGGCGACCCCCGCGTCGCTGGTCACCCTCGCGAGCCTGGCGCTGGCGAACCCCGTGATCGCGGAGATCGTGGCGATGCCCGAGACGGAACTCCCGGGCGCCGGCGTGGTCGAGAACAGCAATCCGCTGATCGGGGACCCCGGCGTCGTCGGCATCAAGACCGGCACCCTGTCCGAGTGGTGGATCGAGTCGTGGAACCTGCTCACGGCCAAGGACGTCACGATCGGCCAGACCACCGTGCGGCTGTACGCCTCGGTGCTCGGCCAGCCCGACGAGGAGACCCGCGCGAGCGTCAGCCGCACGCTGCTCGAGCAGGTGGAGCAGTCCCTGCAGCCCGCCCCGACCGTCGCATCCGGCACCACCGTCGCGAACGTCACGACCGAGTGGGGCGAGCCGGTCGAGGTGGTCACGGGCGACGACGCCGAGGTCGTGCTGTGGGACCGCGGCACCCCCGAGGTCCAGTCGGACTACGAGGTCGAGGTCGGCACCGCGTCGGGCGCGGAGGTCGGCACGCTCACCGCGACTGGGCCGTTCGACTCGGCCACGGTCCCCCTGGTGCTCGAGGGCGACCTCGAGGGCCCCAGCCTGCTCTGGCGGCTCTCGCACCCGCTCGACCTGCTCGGCCTGCAGTAGCGCGCCGCCGCACGCGCCCGCCCCCGCCCTGGCGCGAGGAGAAATCCCCGATCCAGGACGAATGCCCATGAGATCGGCCTCGCGCGTGGATTTCTCCTCCGCGGAGGTCGGCGTTCAACGGCGGATGCGGTGCAGCCCCTGCGCGATGGCGGTCACCACGAGGTCCTGCACCGCGGCCCAGTCGTCCATGATCTGCCAATAGCCGATCCGGATGACGTGGTAGCCCATCAGGCGCAGGCGAGCGTCGTGCTCGTTGTCGCGCAGGCGCTGAGCGTCGACGTGATGACCGCCGTCGATCTGGATCACCAGCCGGTCGCCGATGAGGAGATCGACGGGCCGCGCGGCGATGACCACCTGGCGCCGGATCGGCAGCCCCAGCCGGAGGAGGCGCAGGCGCGAGAACACGATCGACTCGGTGCCCTCATCCGCGAGCGGCCGCGCATCCGCGAGCAGCCGTCGGGCGTCGGGCGGCAGCGGCAGGCCGCGCAGCACGTCGAGGTCGACGAGGTGCCTCCGGATGGCCGCCTCCCACGCCGCAAGGCCGGCCTCGTAGGGCTGGCACGTCGCGAGGATCACCAGCGCGTTGATCAGCGAATCCTCGAGAGCGTCGGGGTCGCGCGGGATGACCGGGGTCGCCCAGTGCACGTGCGCGGTCGTCTCGCGCTGCAGCTGTCCGTTCGGGCGGATGGCGACGTGCGGTTGCGTCACGGTATCGGTCCAGAGCCCGCGCCGCTGCGCGACCGTGACGCACGAGAGCACCACGCCGACCTCGACCGCCGAGCGCCAGGCCGGGTCGACGGAGGGCAGGCACATCCAGCCGTGGCGGGGTCGCTGCACCGCGCCGCTGTGCAGCGCGCCGCGCAGCGCGTGCCGCGTGACACCGAGCCTGTGGAGCGCGGGGGTGCGCGCGATGCCTCCGAAGCGGGCGAGCGCGGTGACGGGATCCATGCGCCCATGCTGGCCACCCGGCCCGGTCCCGCGGTCGGCCTGACTCGCCAAGATGAGCAACCGGGCCATCCCTGGGCCTGTGGACGACGCCGGCCGGAGTGGTGACCGCCTCCAGCCGAGGAGGAATCCACCTGCGAGGAGCGGAGCGCCGGGTTCCGCCCTCGGAGGTGGATCTCTCCTCGGCTCAGGTCGCGTCAGGCCGTGGGCTCCTCCGGCGCGCCCGCGGCCGCGGGCACCTCGATCACGCCGGTGTCGGTGGCCGTCTCCTGCGCCTCGACCGCGTCGAGGTCGACCGCGGCATGCTCGAACTGCGACCGGTACAGGCGCCAGTAGGCGCCCTCGCGGGCGATCAGCTCCTCGTGCGTGCCCTGCTCCACGATGTCGCCGTGCTCCATCACGAGGATGAGGTCGGCGTCGCGGATGGTCGACAGGCGGTGCGCGATCACGAACGACGTGCGGCCCTTCCGCAGCGCCGCCATGGCGTGCTGCAGCAGCTGCTCGGTGCGGGTGTCGACCGAGCTGGTGGCCTCATCCAGGATCAGCACGCTCGGCTGCGACACGAACGCGCGCGCGATCGTGATCAGCTGACGCTCGCCGGCCGACACGTTGGCCGCGTCCTCCTCGAGCACCGTGTCGTACCCGTCGGGCAGGGTGTGCACGAACCGGTCGACGTAGGTCGCCTTCGCGGCCGCGATCACCTCGTCATCCGTGGCGCTCTGCCGGCCGTAGCGGATGTTCTCCCGGATCGTCCCCGAGAACAGCCACGGGTCCTGCAGCACCATGCCCGCCCGCGCGCGCACGTCGTGCCGGGTCATCTTCGAGGTGTCCTGGCCGTCGAGCAGGATCGCCCCGCCGTCGAGCTCGTAGAACCGCATGATCAGGTTCACCAGCGTGGTCTTGCCGGCGCCGGTCGGCCCCACGATCGCCACGGTCTGACCCGGCTCGACCCGGAAGGACAGGTCCCGGATGAGCGGGCTCTCGGGCGTGTACGAGAACGACACGTTGCGGAACTCGATCACGCCGCGCCCGTCGGGCGCCGCGGGGGCGTCCTCGGCGTCGGGCTCCTGCTCGGGCTCGTCGAGCAGCTCGAAGACCCGCTCGGCCGAGGCCGTGCCGGACATGACCGCGCTGGTCATGCCGCCGAGCTCCATGAGCGGCTGGGTGAACTGCTGCGAGTACTGCACGAACGCCTGCACGTCACCGATCCGGAGCTGCCCGCTCGCGACCATGACGCCGCCGAGCACCGCGATGCCCGCGTAGGTGAGCGAGCCGATGAACTGCACGCTCGGCATCATGAGGCCCGAGAAGAACTGGGCCCGGAACGCCGACTCGAACAGGTCGTCGTTCTCCTTCGCGAACGCGTCGGAGTTCGACTTCTCACGGCCGTACACCTTGACCAGCGCGTGGCCGGAGAACGACTCCTCGACGCGGGCGTTGAGGCGGCCCACCTTGGCCCACTGCGCCTGGAACGCCTTCTGCGAGCGCGGGCCGATGACGCCGAAGATCACGGCCATCAGCGGCAGCGCCACGAGCGCGACCAGCGCCAGCTGCCACGAGATCGAGAACATCATGATCAGCACGCCGACCACCGTCAGGATCGACGTGACGGCGCCGGACAGCGACTGCTGCAGCGTCTGCGTCATGTTGTCGATGTCGTTCGTGACGCGCGAGATGAGCTCGCCGCGCTGCACCTTGTCGAAGTACGCCAGGGGCAGGCGGTTGATCTTCTCCTCGACGCGCTGACGCACGCGCCACATGGTCTTGACCATGATCACGTTGATCACGTAGCCCTGCACCCACTGCAGCAGCGCCGAGACCACGTAGAGCGCGAGCACCCAGCGGATCACCACGGCCAGCGCCGCGAAGTCGATGCCGCGCCCGAGCTCGAAGTGCTCCATGGCCGCGATCGTGTTCGCGAAGTCGGTCTGACCCGCCTGGCGCAGCGCCTCGACGACCTGCTCCTGGGTCATCCCGGCCGGGAACTGCGCCCCGAGCACCGACGACATGAAACCCTCGAACACGATGTTCGTGGCCTCGCCGAGCACCTTGGGCGCGGCGATCGACAGGATCACGCCGGCGGCGCCCAGCACCATGACCAGCGCGAACACCCACTTGTACGGGCCGAGCAGCCCGATGAAGCGGAGGAAGCTGGGCCCGAAGCTCTTGGGCTTGCCGGGCGGCGGGGCGTCCCAGCCGCCGCCCTGCTGGCGCGCCTTCTCGGCGAGCTCGGCCTCGATCCGGGCCTGCTCCTCGTTCACGGTCTCGTTCTCGACGGCGCTCACAGGAACGACTCCCCTCGGAGGATGCGGGCGGAGAACTGCGCCGACGTCCTCGGCATCACCACGCGCCTCATGCCTCGACCCCCAGCTGCGAGTCCACGATCTCGCGGTACGTGTCGCTGCTCTCGAGCAGCTCGTCGTGCGTGCCCACGCCGGCCACGCGGCCGCCGTCCAGCACCACGATGCGGTCGGCGTCAGTGATGGTCGACACGCGCTGCGCGACCACGATCTTCGTCACGCCGGGCAGCTCCCGCCACAGCGCCTGGCGCAGGCGCGCGTCGGTCGTGAGGTCGAGCGCCGAGAACGAGTCGTCGAAGATCAGGATGTCGGGCCGGCTCACGATCGCGCGGGCGATCGCCAGCCGCTGGCGCTGACCGCCCGAGACGTTGGTGCCGCCCTGGGCGATCGGCTCTTCGAGCCCGCGCGGCTTCTCGCGCACGAAGTCGGCCGCCTGTGCGATCTCGAGGGCGGCCCACAGCTCGTCGTCGGTGGCGTCCTCGCGGCCGAACCGCAGGTTGGACGCGATCGTGCCGTTGAACAGGAAGGGCCGCTGCGGCACCAGGCCGATGCCGGCCCACAGCGCGTCCAGGTCGGCCTCGCGCACGTCCACGCCCGCGACCTTCACCGATCCGGCCGTGACGTCGTAGAGCCGCGGGATGAGGTTGATCAGCGTGGTCTTGCCCACCCCGGTGGACCCCACGATCGCGACGGTCTCGCCCGGATCCGCGCGGAAGCTCACGCCCTGGATGACCGGCTCGTCCGCGCCCGGGTACGTGAACGCGACGTCCTCGAGCACGACCTCGCCGCGCCGCGGCAGGTGCGACACCGCCTCGGCCGGCCGCTGCAGCGAGCTGTCGACAGCGAGCACCTCGCCCACGCGGTCGGCCGACACGGCGGCGCGCGGGATCATCACGGTCATGAACGCGGCCATCATCACGCCGCCGAGGATCTGGCCGACGTACTGCATGAACGCGAACAGGGTGCCGATCTCGACGCTGCCCTCGTCGACCTCGAACGCGCCGAACCACACGACCGAGACCACCGTGACGTTGAGCACCAGCATGACGAGCGGGAACATCAGCACGAACAGCGATCCGACCTTGCGGCCGACGATCATGATCTCGTCGTTCGCGGCGCCGAAGCGCTCCTCCTCGATCGGCTCGCGCACGAACGCGCGCACGACGCGCACGCCCGTGAGCTGCTCCCGCATGACGCGGTTCACGCCGTCGAGCTTGGTCTGGTAGCTGCGGAACAGCGGCACCATGCGCCAGATGATCAGGCCCATGAGCACGAGCAGCACCGGCACGGCGACGCCGATGATCCAGCTGAGGCCGACGTCCTGACGGACCGCCATGATGATGCCGCCGATCGCCAGCATCGGCGCCTGCACGAGCATGGTCGCGCCCATCATCGCGAGCATCTGGATCTGCTGCACGTCGTTGGTGTTGCGCGTGATGAGCGATCCGGACCCGAACTGCGAGACCTCGCGCTCGGAGAACGAGCTGACCCGCTCGAACACGGCGCGGCGGATGTCGCGGCCGGCCGCCATCGCGGACCGCGCGGCGCAGGCCGTCGCGATGATCGACGCGACGATCTGACCGAGCGAGACCGCGAGCATCACCAGGCCGGTGCGGATGATGAAGCCGGTGTCGCCCTCGGCGACTCCCTCGTCGATGATGTCTGCGTTGAGGGACGGAAGGTACAGGGCGGCGAGGGCCGCGGCGAACTGGAACACCAGCACGCCGGCGAGCAGCCATCTGTATCGCCGGAGATATCGGAACAGGAGCTTGCCGAGCACAGGGGCCTCCACGGGGAACTCCCCGCGCGTGCGCGCACGGGACCCATAGAGACTGCCACCGACCTCCGACATCCTCCAGTCGCGGACGGCCCTGTCCGCTGACGGCGGAATCCCAGGCCATCCCGCACTTCCGGCGATCCGGGAAATCCGTCGCGCGACGGATGCGCGCGCGACCGCGAGGGGATAGAGAAGGCCCCGGAGATCCGAGTCGATCGGCTCTCCGGGGCCCGTGCTGGTGGCGGGGACTTGCCAGTGGCGCTCCCACTCGGGCAGCGCACGACGGGTGAGCGCCTCGAGGGAGAAGTATTCGCCCCACAGCGAGCCCTCGTCGGCGCCGATGCCGCGCGGGAACTCGCCTCGTGGTTCATCGCGAAGCCGTACACGCTCCGCGCCTCGCCGCGGGCCCAGCGCGACTCGTCGAACGCGCCCTGTTCGGTCGCGCCGCGCAGCGGCTCACCGGTCTCGGCGTCCCAGTCCGTGGGCCGCTCCGGCCTCGGACGGGCCTCCGGGGCGTCGAGACGATGTCGCCGGGCTCCAGGGCTCCAGGGCTCCGGACTCGTCGCGCGCGCCGCGCCCCCGGGGTGATCGTTCGCTCAGGCGGGTGCGGGCTCGGACGCGGCGGGCGCGTCCTGTGCCCGGAGCTGCGCCTCGAGCCGGCGCAGCAGCGGCACGAGCTGCTCGCGCGCGGTGTCGGGGTGCTCGGGATGCCACTGCACACCAGTGACCGGCGCGGCGGCGTGCACGACCGCCTCGACCACGCCGTCGGGCGCGCGGGCGACGACCTCGAGGCCGGGCGCGAGCTCGCCCACCGCCTGGTGGTGCGTGCAGCGGCCCGGCGCGGCGGGATCCACGTCGCCCGCGAGGGCGTTCGCGATCGTCAGGCGCGTGCGCACGTACGGATCCGGCGCGTCCGGCAGGCGGTGGCCCGCCATGTCCTGGATGAGGGTGCCGCCGAGCGCGACGTTCATGACCTGCAGGCCCCGGCAGATGCCCAGCAGGGGCTTGCGGATCCGGATGGCCTCGCGGACGACCGCGATGTGCGCCTCGTCGGCCGCGGGCACGTGGTGGCCGCTGCCGGGGTACTCGGCGGCGCCGCCGTAGCGCGACGGCTCGACGTCCTCGCCGCCCATCAGCAGCAGGACGTCGGCGCGCTCGACGGCGTCCAGGCTCGCCTCGACCGGATGCTCGGCCGAGTACACGACGTCGGCCTCCCAGCCGAGCTCGTCGATCGCGGCGCGCAGCCCGCTGTCGAGGTGGTCGAGCAGGGCCTGATAGCCCGGGGCCTGCGGCCGCTCGCGCCGCAGATGGAACACGCCGATCCGCATGCGTCCAGAATCCCACGGGCGGGGGGGCGGATGCGCTCAGCGCGTGAGGGTGAGCGCCTCGGCGAGCTGTTCGAGCGCGCCGAGCGGGTCGTCGCCGAGGGCCTGCGCGGCGACGTGATCCGCGCCGGCGTCCAGATGGGCCCGCAGGCCGGCGACGGCCGCACCGGCCGTAGGGTTCGCGGCGACCAGGTCGATCAGCTCGTCCGAGCCGCCGTCGGCGAACGCGGCCTCGCCGACGCCGAAGCGCCGCAGCGCGCCGACGTAGTTCTCGAGCGAGAAGTAGCGGCGCAGGTAGCGGCGCGCGACCGCGCGCGCGTGCTCCTGGTCGTCGGAGATCACGACCTTGAGCTCCGGGGCGAGCAGCGCCCCGGGACGAGCCGCGTCGAGGACGCCGCGCGCGTGCCGCGTGTGCGCCGGGACCGTGAGATACGGATGAGCGCCCAGCGAGCGCTCCGCGGCGAGCGTGAGCGTGCGGTCGCCCAGCGCGGCCAGGAGACGCCGGTCGCGCCCGACGCCCTCGGCGTCCAGCACGTCGAGGTACGCCGTGAGCGCGGCCAGCGGACGGACGCGGTGGGGTGTCGCCTCGCGATGGCCCGAGCCGATGCCGAGCACGAAGCGACCCGGATGGCGCTCCTCGATCCGGCGGGCCGACCGGGCGATGCTTCGCGCGTCGTCCTTCCAGATGTTCACGATGCCGGTCGCGACCACGATCCGCTCCGTCGCGTCGAGGAGCTCCTCCACGATCCCGAGGTCGCCGCCCGGCGAGCCGCCGACCCAGAGCGTGCCGAAGCCGAGCCGCTCCACCCCGCGCGCGAAGTCCGCGTCCAGCGCCGCCGCGCCGCGCCAGACTCCGTACGTCCCGAATCCCGCCGTGCTCACCATGCCGCCAGTGTGCCAGCGCGAACCCACCCTGTGGTCGTTGAGCGGTGCGAGCGCCAGCGAGCGGAGTCGAAACGTGTCCGAACCCTCCCTGCCGACCAACCCACCGCTCGTCCACAGGGCACCGCCCGCGAGGACTTCTCCACAGATTCGGTTTGAATCGCTGATCTGCGCTTTCCGGCCCGGTGAATGTCGGTGGCCCGGAGGAGAATCGGGCCATGACNNNGGAGTTCGCGGTCGCCGGGCGGATGTCAGACCGCACGATCCGGGCCCGGATGGAGTGGGCGGTCGACCTCGTCGACGGGTTCCCGGCCACGTTCGCCCTGTTCGAGGAGGGCCGGATCAGCGAGGCCCATGTCCGCGCGATCGTCGACGCCGGCAGTCGCCTCGAGGATGACGACTCCCGGGCGGAGTTCGAGCAGATCATCCTGCCGCGAGCGGTGAAGCTCACCGCGGGGCAGCTGGGCTCGCTGGCGCGGAAGCTCGCGGATGACATCGAGCCGTTGCCGTTGGAGGAGCGCCTGCCGCGAGCGGTGAAGCTCACCGCGGGGCAGCTGGGCTCGCTGGCGCGGAAGCTCGCGGATGACATCGAGCCGTTGCCGTTGGAGGAGCGGCACGAAGAGGCCATGGCCGACCGCTCCCTGCGGGCGGCGCCGCTCCCGGACGGGATGGGCGAGTTGACCTACATCGGTCCGGCGGTGACGGTGTACGCGATGCACGACCGGGCCACTCAGATGGCGCGCACGATCTACCGCACCAAGGATGAGACCGACGAGCGGACGTTGGATCAGATCCGGGCGGACGTGTTCGCCGAGATCGCCCTCGCCGGTCTCCCGACCGCGGATTTGATCGACCAGCACGGCGGCGACGCCCTCACGAAGATCACCGCCACCGTTCAGGTCACCGTCCCGTGGCAGTCACTGACCGGTGTCGGTGAGGAGTCCGCGTTCCTCGCCGGGTACGGCCCCATCCCCGCGGAGGCCGCGCGCCGCCTGGCCGGGGAGGCCGCGACCTGGGTCCGCTTGTTCCAGGACCCCGACACCGGGTGCCTGAAGACGGTCGACACCTACACGCCCACGAAAGCGCAGCGGCGCTTCCTCATCGCCCGGGACGAGCACTGCCGCTTCCCCGGCTGCCGGCAACCCGCCATCCGCTGCGAGGACGACCACACCATCCCGTACTCCCACGGCGGCCCCACCACCGTCCGCAACCTCGCCAACCTCTGCCGCGCCCACCACGTCCTCAAACACAACTCGAACTGGAACTTCCGTCACGGGCCCGGCGGGGTCATCGAGGTCATCAGCCCCACCGGCAGGGCCGTCAAGCACAAACCCACACCGGTCGTGAGGTTCGAAGCATCCGCCGAGATCGCCCGCGCCGATCTCGGCACCGACCCGCCGCCGTTCTAGGTGTACCCGGTCGGCACGTTGGTGACACTCGGGTAGGGAGAAGGCCTCCACGATTGGTGGTGTCTAACGTCACCGAAGTGGAGGCCTTCTCTTGGTCCACCGTAATGCGCGGCTCACTGTCGCGGGCCGTCTGATTCTCGTGCGCCGGGTCCTCGCCGGCCGTCCTGTCGCGCACGTCGCGAAGGAGATGGGCATCTCGCGCCAGTGCGCTCACCGCTGGC
>NZ_LMFR01000024.1 GCF_001426925.1 Microbacterium sp. Root53 | reverse complement strand
AACGCAAGAGGGCCACCCAGCGTTGGGTGGCCCTCTCGTAAAGGAAGTCCGGCGGTGTCCTACTCTCCCACAGGGTCCCCCCTGCAGTACCATCGGCGCTGAGAGGCTTAGCTTCCGGGTTCGGAATGTGACCGGGCGTTTCCCTCTCGCTATGACCGCCGAAACACTGTTGATGTTTCAGTCACAACAAAAGCTTTGTTGTTGTGTTCTCGACCGTACATCGAGAACCACTCAGTGGACGCGCGCACCGCTAGAAGAGCGGGGTGTTATCAAGTCATCGGCTTATTAGTACCAGTCAGCTGCATGCATTGCTGCACTTCCACATCTGGCCTATCAACCCAGTAGTCTGGCTGGGAGCCTCTCGCCCGAAGGCATGGAAGTCTCATCTTGAGGCCGGCTTCCCGCTTAGATGCTTTCAGCGGTTATCCATCCCGAACGTAGCTAATCAGCGGTGCTCCTGGCGGAACAACTGACACACCAGAGGTTCGTCCAACCCGGTCCTCTCGTACTAGGGTCAGATCCTCTCAAACTTCCTACGCGCGCAGCGGATAGGGACCGAACTGTCTCACGACGTTCTAAACCCAGCTCGCGTACCGCTTTAATGGGCGAACAGCCCAACCCTTGGGACCTACTCCAGCCCCAGGATGCGACGAGCCGACATCGAGGTGCCAAACCATGCCGTCGATATGGACTCTTGGGCAAGATCAGCCTGTTATCCCCGAGGTACCTTTTATCCGTTGAGCGACAGCGCTTCCACAAGCCACTGCCGGATCACTAGTCCCGACTTTCGTCCCTGCTCGACCTGTCAGTCTCACAGTCAAGCTCCCTTGTGCACTTACACTCGCCACCTGATTGCCAACCAGGTTGAGGGAACCTTTGGGCGCCTCCGTTACTTTTTGGGAGGCAACCGCCCCAGTTAAACTACCCACCAGGCACTGTCCCTGAACCGGATCACGGTTCGAAGTTAGACATCCAGAGTGACCAGAGTGGTATTTCAACAACGACTCCACGGTAACTGGCGTCACCGCTTCAAAGTCTCCCACCTATCCTACACAAGCCACACCGAACACCAATACCAAGCTGTAGTAAAGGTCACGGGGTCTTTCCGTCCTGCTGCGCGTAACGAGCATCTTTACTCGTAATGCAATTTCGCCGAGTTCGTGGTTGAGACAGTTGGGAAGTCGTTACGCCATTCGTGCAGGTCGGAACTTACCCGACAAGGAATTTCGCTACCTTAGGATGGTTATAGTTACCACCGCCGTTTACCGGGGCTTAAATTCTCAGCTTCGCCTTGCGGCTAACCGGTCCTCTTAACCTTCCGGCACCGGGCAGGCGTCAGTCCGTATACATCGTCTTGCGACTTGGCACGGACCTGTGTTTTTAATAAACAGTCGCTACCCACTGGTCTCTGCGGCCACCACACCCTTTCGGAGCAAGTCCTAATAAGTGGATGGCCCCCCTTCTCCCGAAGTTACGGGGGTATTTTGCCGAGTTCCTTAACCACGATTATCTCGATCTCCTCGGTATTCTCTACCTGACCACCTGAGTCGGTTTGGGGTACGGGCGGCTGGAACCTCGCGTCGATGCTTTTCTCGGCAGCATAGGATCACCCACTTTTCATCCGCATCGTGTCTCAGCCTGTATGGGGGACGGATTTGCCTATCCCCCGGCCTACGCACTTGCACCAGGACTACCATCGCCTGGCTTGGGCTACCTTCCTGCGTCACACCTGTTAATACGCTAACCGCACCAGCATGGGGTCGCGCGCTAGGCCACCCGGTGTCACCCGAAGGTGACGGTGGATGGATTCGGGCGCTTAGCACCACTGGATTGGTTGGGGCGGTTCTTCGCCGGTACGGGAATATCAACCCGTTGTCCATCGACTACGCCTGTCGGCCTCGCCTTAGGTCCCGACTTACCCAGGGAAGATTAGCTTGACCCTGGAACCCTTGGTCTTTCGGAGGACGTGTTTCTCACACGTCATTCGCTACTCATGCCTGCATTCTCACTCGTGTGGCGTCCACGGCTGGTTTCCACCGCCGCTTCACTCGCCACACGACGCTCTCCTACCCATCAAAACGGCTGGACCACGAAGGCCTGCCAATAGTTTCAATGCCACAACTTCGGTGGCGTGCTTGAGCCCCGTTACATTGTCGGCGCGGAATCACTTGACCAGTGAGCTATTACGCACTCTTTCAAGGGTGGCTGCTTCTAAGCCAACCTCCTGGTTGTCTGAGCAACTCCACATCCTTTCCCACTTAGCACGCGCTTTGGGACCTTAGTTGGTGGTCTGGGTTGTTTCCCTCTCGACTATGAAGCTTATCCCCCACAGTCTCACTGCTGCGCTCTCACTTACCGGCATTCGGAGTTTGGCTGACGTCAGTAACCTGGTAGGGCCCATCGGCCATCCAGTAGCTCTACCTCCGGCAAGAAACACGCAACGCTGCACCTAAATGCATTTCGGAGAGAACCAGCTATCACGAAGTTTGATTGGCCTTTCACCCCTATCCACAGCTCATCCCCTCAGTTTTCAACCTAAGTGGGTTCGGCCCTCCACGACGTCTTACCGTCGCTTCAGCCTGGCCATGGATAGATCACTTCGCTTCGGGTCTAGGACACGCGACTGAATCGCCCTATTCAGACTCGCTTTCGCTACGGCTACCCCACACGGGTTAACCTCGCCACGTATCGCTAACTCGCAGGCTCATTCTTCAAAAGGCACGCTGTCACACCTACCAGGGGTGCTCCAACGGTTTGTAAGCAAACGGTTTCAGGTACTATTTCACTCCCCTCCCGGGGTACTTTTCACCTTTCCCTCACGGTACTTGTCCGCTATCGGTCATCTGGGAGTATTTAGGCTTACCAGGTGGTCCTGGCAGATTCACACGGGATTTCTCGGGCCCCGTGCTACTTGGGATCCTCTCCACGCCAGAACACGCATTTCGACTACGGGGCTGCCACCCACTCTGGCCGGCCATTCAAGACCGTTCGTCTATACGCTTCTGTCACGTCGACCCCTCGGCAGAGAAGTCAAGAGAGTCCCACAACCCCGAACGTGCAACGCCTGCCGGCTATCACACACGCCCGGTTTAGCCTCATCCGGTTTCGCTCGCCACTACTCACGGAATCACTGTTGTTTTCTCTTCCTGTGGGTACTGAGATGTTTCACTTCCCCACGTTCCCTCTACCCGCCCTATATATTCAGGCGGGAGTCACCAGGTCGCACAAACGCCTGGCGGGGTTTCCCCATTCGGACACCCTCGGATCAAAGCTCGCTTATCAGCTCCCCGAGGCTTATCGCAGATTGCTACGTCCTTCTTCGGCTCCAGATGCCAAGGCATCCACCGTTTGCTCTTAAAGACTTGAAATCACATGAGCCGTGTAGTTCTCAAAGTACGGGCGGTACCCACCCCGCAACCCACCAACCGGCAGGAAGACAAGAGTGAGTCCAGAAGGAGAGGATCCGAAGACCCGGTCCCTCAGGACCCAACAGCGTGCAGCCGCCCCGCTCCCCAACCCCCACGTTCCAGCACCGAAGTGCGTACTAGCGAAGGTCAGCTGCGCTGACAGCATGTCAAATGTTCCACCCATGAGCTGACCAGCGAGACACATTCGGTCCCGATCTGGCGCCTGGACACCCGAGGGTGCCAGATGCTCCTTAGAAAGGAGGTGATCCAGCCGCACCTTCCGGTACGGCTACCTTGTTACGACTTAGTCCTAATTACCGATCCCACCTTCGACGGCTCCCTCCACAAGGGTTAGGCCACCGGCTTCAGGTGTTACCGACTTTCATGACTTGACGGGCGGTGTGTACAAGACCCGGGAACGTATTCACCGCAGCGTTGCTGATCTGCGATTACTAGCGACTCCGACTTCATGAGGTCGAGTTGCAGACCTCAATCCGAACTGGGACCGGCTTTTTGGGATTCGCTCCACCTCACGGTATTGCAGCCCTTTGTACCGGCCATTGTAGCATGCGTGAAGCCCAAGACATAAGGGGCATGATGATTTGACGTCATCCCCACCTTCCTCCGAGTTGACCCCGGCAGTATCCCATGAGTTCCCACCATTACGTGCTGGCAACATAGAACGAGGGTTGCGCTCGTTGCGGGACTTAACCCAACATCTCACGACACGAGCTGACGACAACCATGCACCACCTGTATAGAGACCTTGCGGGGGGACTGTTTCCAGACCTTTCCTCTATATGTCAAGCCTTGGTAAGGTTCTTCGCGTTGCATCGAATTAATCCGCATGCTCCGCCGCTTGTGCGGGTCCCCGTCAATTCCTTTGAGTTTTAGCCTTGCGGCCGTACTCCCCAGGCGGGGAACTTAATGCGTTAGCTGCGTCACGGAGACCGTGGAAAGGTCCCCACAACTAGTTCCCAACGTTTACGGGGTGGACTACCAGGGTATCTAAGCCTGTTTGCTCCCCACCCTTTCGCTCCTCAGCGTCAGTTACGGCCCAGAGATCTGCCTTCGCCATCGGTGTTCCTCCTGATATCTGCGCATTCCACCGCTACACCAGGAATTCCAATCTCCCCTACCGCACTCTAGTCTGCCCGTACCCACTGCAGGCCCGAGGTTGAGCCTCGGGTTTTCACAGCAGACGCGACAGACCGCCTACGAGCTCTTTACGCCCAATAATTCCGGATAACGCTTGCGCCCTACGTATTACCGCGGCTGCTGGCACGTAGTTAGCCGGCGCTTTTTCTGCAGGTACCGTCACTCTCGCTTCTTCCCTGCTAAAAGAGGTTTACAACCCGAAGGCCGTCATCCCTCACGCGGCGTTGCTGCATCAGGCTTCCGCCCATTGTGCAATATTCCCCACTGCTGCCTCCCGTAGGAGTCTGGGCCGTGTCTCAGTCCCAGTGTGGCCGGTCACCCTCTCAGGCCGGCTACCCGTCGACGCCTTGGTGAGCCATTACCTCACCAACAAGCTGATAGGCCGCGAGCCCATCCCGAACCAAAAAATCTTTCCCACCACAACAGATGCCTGTATGGTGCGTATCCGGTATTAGCAGCTGTTTCCAACTGTTATCCCAGAGTCCGGGGCAGGTTGCTCACGTGTTACTCACCCGTTCGCCACTGATCCACTCCAGCAAGCTGGAGCTTCACCGTTCGACTTGCATGTGTTAAGCACGCCGCCAGCGTTCATCCTGAGCCAGGATCAAACTCTCCGTGAAGAAAAAATGCTGACCCCACCGGGAAAACGGTGAAGCAGCGAGTTTGATGCTGACCAAAAACGGATGTCAAAACTGACTTCCAAAATTGATCCAAAGGAATCTCGCAACCAACCAAAAAGGCCAGTTGCCGAGGTTATTTGGCATTTGACAAGTGCACGCTGTTGAGTTCTCAAGGATCGGATGCTCCCAGCCCTGCGACTCCCGCCGCAGCCCTCCGGGGCAACTTCTCTATCTTACCGCTCGCTCTCTCGCTGTCAAATCGACACTCCGTGTCGCTGTGACCGCAGAGCGGGCAGCAATCCCACGCCAGTCGCGCCCGTTCCGGGTGGTCCTGTCGTGGAGTTCGTCGTCGACCTGGGGTGGGAGCCTTCCGGCTCAACCTCACCGCTTGGCGGCGACAAGGGAATACATTACGTGGATCCGAGGGGTCCTGTCGTGGAGTTCGTCGTCGACCTGGGGTGGGAGCCTTCCGGCTCAACCTCACCGCTTGGCGGCGACAAGGGAATACATTACGTGGATCCGAGAGGCGGGGCAAACCACGCCATCCCCCGGGCGTGTCGCGCCCCCGGGGCGGGGCCCGTCAGGCGACGAAGAGGCCGGCGAGCGCCTTCTTGCCGCGCCGCAGGACGGACACTCCCCCGGGGAGGGAGCCGGTCACGACCGCGGAGTCGTCGTCGACCTTGGCACCGTCGATCGCGACGCCGCCCTGGGCGATCGCACGCCGCGCCTCGGACGCCGACGACACCAGCCCGGTCTCCACGAGCGCCTGCACGACCGGCGTCCCCGACGCCACATCCGCGTGAGGCAGCTCCCGCAGCGCGGCGGCGAGGGTCGCGGCGTCGAGCGTCGCGAGATCGCCCTTGCCGAAGAGCGCCTCCGAGGCCGCGACCGCGGCCTGCGTGGCCTCGGGGCCGTGCACGGTCGTGGTCACCTCGAGCGCGAGGCGCTTCTGCGCGGCGCGGCGGAACGGCTCCTCGGCGACGAGCCGCTCGTACTCCTCGATCTCGGCGCGGGTGAGGAACGTGAACACCTTCAGCCGCGCGATCACATCGGCGTCATCGGTGTTGAGCCAGAACTGGTACATCGCGTACGGGCTGCACATCTCGGCGTCGAGCCAGATCGCGTTGCCCTCGCTCTTGCCGAACTTGGTGCCGTCGCTGTTCGTGATCAGCGGCGTGCCGATGGCGTGGACCGAGACGCCCTCGACCTTGTGGATCAGGTCGACGCCGCTCGTCAGGTTCCCCCACTGGTCGCTGCCGCCCGTCTGCAGCACGCAGCCGTACTGGCGGTGGAGCTCCAGGTAGTCCAGACCCTGCAGGATCTGGTAGCTGAACTCTGTGTAGCTGATGCCCGCATCCGAGTTGAGGCGGGCGCTGACCGCGTCCTTCTTGATCATCGTCCCGACGCGGAAGTGCTTTCCGATCTCACGCAGGAAGTCGATCGCGGACAGCGGCGCCGTCCAGTCGAGGTTGTTCACGATGCGCGCGGCGTCGTCGCCGTCGAAGTCGAGGAAGCGCTCGACCTGCGCGCGCAGCTTCTGCACCCACTCCGCCACGGTCTCGCGCGTGTTCAGGGTGCGCTCGGCGGTCGGGCGCGGGTCGCCGATCAGCCCGGTCGAGCCGCCGACCAGCGCGAGAGGCCGGTGGCCGGCAAGCTGGAGCCGGCGCATGGTGAGCAGCTGCACGAGGTTGCCCAGGTGCAGGCTCGGCGCGGTCGGGTCGAAGCCGCAGTAGAACACGATCGGCGGGCCCGCGAGCAGCTCGCGCAGCGCCTCCTGGTCGGTCGACACGTGCACGAGCCCTCGCCAGAGGAGCTCGTCCCAGATGGTGTCGAAGGACGGATCGGTCTTCGGTGCGGCCACGGTCTCGGTCACCCCACCAGCCTAGGGCGTGCGCCGGGTCAGGCCGCGCCGATGCCGAACCACACGAGGAAGGCCAGCGACAGGGCCTGCACCCAGCTGACCATGCTGCCCACCAGGAAGTACTCGGCCCGGTCTCCCCCGTCGCCGTCGCGCGAGATCTCGGGGAAGCGCACGATGCCCTTCGCGGCGATGAACGCCGCGAGCAGCGGGTAGGCGGCGGCGAGCGTGAGCGCGAACACGATCGCGCGCTCGAGCGGGCCGATCAGCCGGCCGCCCCTCATGACCTGACCCGGACCGAGCTTCGGCATGGCCGTCGGATCGACGATCTCGTGCCGCTCCTCCGGGATCGGATCCGGAGCGATGTTCTCGCGCTCGAGAGCGGCGCGCACGACGACGTTCGCGGCCTCCATCAGGTAGGCGACGGCGCCGAGCGTCAGGACGATCGCGGGAAGCGACAGGGCACCGACCGGAGACGCGATCGACACGGGACCGAACAGACCGGATCCGGCGTCCGCGGGCACCAGGACCACCGCGAGCGCGGCGAGCGAGCCGACCGCCGCGGCGGGCCAGATCGAGGCCGGCGACCGGCCCATGTCCGGCATGAGCTGCAGCCACAGCGCGCCGACCACGACCGCCGCGATGCCGGCGAACGGCGCGGCCGTGACGACGCCGAGCGCCAGGATGGCCACCGCCACGACGCCGAGCGACGCCAGGCGGATCGGCGCCGGCGAGCGCTTGAAGACCGTCCGCACGAGATCGGCGGCGCCGACCGCGAGCAGCAGCAGGCCGGCGAGGATCATGCCCCCATCATGCCCGCCGCGTCCGACATCCCGGCGTCACCGGGCCGCGTTTCCCGGGGCGGGACCTCACAGACCGAGGGCGTGGACCGCTGCCTGGGCGCGGGCGACGAGCTCGGCGCGCTGCTCGGCCACGCGCTCCGGAGCGGTGCCGCCGGCGCCCGTGCGGCTCGCGACCGAGCCCTCGATCGAGAGCACGGCGCGGACCTCCGGGGTGAGGTGGGACGAGACCGACGCGAGCACCTCGTCGGAGGCGTCCTCGAGGCCGATCCCGCGCTCCTCGCACGCCCGGACCAGCGCGCCCGAGATCTCGTGCGCGTCGCGGAACGGGACCCGCCGCTTCACGAGCCACTCGGCGACATCCGTCGCGAGCGAGAACCCCTGAGGCGCGAGCTCCGCCATGCGGGCGGCGTCGAAGCGCATGGTCGCGACCATGCCGGTGAACGCCGGCAGCACGACCTCGAGGGTCGCGACCGAGTCGAACACCGGCTCCTTGTCCTCCTGCAGGTCGCGGTTGTACGCGAGCGGCAGGCCCTTGAGCGTGGTGAGCAGGCCCGCGAGGTTGCCGACCAGGCGCCCCGCCTTGCCGCGCGCCAGCTCGGCGATGTCGGGGTTCTTCTTCTGCGGCATGATGCTCGAGCCCGTGGAGTACCCGTCGTCCAGCGTGACGAAGCCGAACTCGCGCGTGTTCCAGAGGATGATCTCCTCGGCGAAGCGCGACAGGTCGACGCCGATCTGCGCCGCGATGAACGCGAACTCCGCCACGACGTCGCGCGACGACGTGCCGTCGAGCGAGTTCTCTGCGGGCCGGTCGAGGCCCAGCTCGCTCGCGACCAGCTGCGGGTCCAGGCCCAGCGTCGACCCGGCGAGCGCGCCGCCGCCGTACGGCGACACGGCGGCGCGGGCGCGCCAGTCGCGGAGGCGCTCGAGGTCGCGCACGAGCGGCCAGGCGTGGGCCTGGAGGTGGTGCGCCAGCAGCACCGGCTGAGCGTGCTGCAGGTGGGTGCGGCCGGGCAGGATGACGTCGGGGTGCGCGTCGGCCTGCGCGACGAGCGCGTCGATCAGCGCGAGCAGCTCCTTGGCGATCACGCGGGCGTGGTCGAGCAGGTACATGCGCACGAGCGTCGCGATCTGGTCGTTGCGGCTGCGGCCGGCGCGCAGGCGGCCGCCCAGCTCGGGCCCGACGACCTCGATCAGCGCGGCCTCGAGCGCGCCGTGCACGTCCTCGTCGCCGGGGCGGGCCCGCAGCGAGCCGTCCTGGACGGCCTTCGCGAGGGTGTCGAGGCCCTCGTGCATGCGGCGCTCCTCGTCGGGCTCCAGGTATCCCGCCGCCGCGAGCGCCTTGGCGTGCGCGTGCGAGCCCGCGATGTCGTACAGCGCCAGCTGCCAGTCGAAGTGGGTGGAGCGGCTGAGCGCCTGCAGCTCAGGCGACGGCCCGGTCGCGAAACGCGCGCCCCAGAGGGCGCCCTCGTTGGTCCCGTGCTGGCCGCTCGGCTGCTCGCTGCTCATGCGTCCCAGCCTATCGAGCGCGCGCCGCCCTCCCCGCCCGAGGTCGCTCCCTCCGGGGCGCCGGAGATCCCCGGAGCGCGCTCTACGCCGCGCCGGCCGGCGCCTCGCGGGGACCGACCCGGGCCACCCAGCCGACCAGGCGCTCGAGCGGGCCCCGCCCGAGCAGCAGCGCCCACGCGGTGCACCCGGCGAGCGTCGCGATGGTCAGCGGCCAGAACGGATCCAGCGCGCGGAACGCCGCGAGCTCCGATCCCGCCTCGCCCGCCGGCGGCTGCAGCGCCGCCCATGTCAGGAGCTGCGCCGTGTACGCCGTGAGCGGCATCGAACCGACCGCGCGCAGGGGCAGGAACACGGCCCGCGCGGGCGTCGCGCACAGGAGCGTGCACAGCGCGATCGCTCCGAGCGCGAACCCGCCCGATCCGACGGCCTCCCCCATGCCGCTCGAGTGCGCGGTGCTCGACAGCACCACGCCCCAGATCGAGTCCGCGGGCGCGAGCTCCGCCCAGCGGCCCACGATGCCGTAGCCCACGGCCGCCAGCACCGCGCCGACCGCGAGCAGGAGCGTCGCGGTCGCGGGACGCGCGAAGGCCATCCGGCCCGTGCCGATGCCCGCGAGGACGAAGGCCAGCCACAGCGCGAACGGGTAGTGCCATCCGATCGTGTGGGCGACGGTCTGCCCCGCCTCGCCGTCCCACAGCGGCAGCTGGTCGATCGCGAAGACGGCGAACGGCGCGGCCACGGCCACGCCGGCGGACGCCGCGAACAGCCACCCGACCGGCAGCCGCAGGAACGGGAGCGCCAGGAGGAACAGGATGCCGTACGCGGGCAGGATCACGAGCACGGGGGTCTGCAGCATCACGAGCAGGACGCCCAGCAGCCAGATGCACGCGGCGCGGAGGGCGAGCGAGCAGCGGGCGCTCGCCATCCGGGCGCCGTCGAACGGGCGCTCCCCGCCCGTCACCAGCGCGAGCGACACCCCTGCCAGCGTCGCGAACAGGATGGACGAGCGCCCGTTGACGACGTCGGTCCACGTCGCCGGATGCGTCCATTCGAACGCCGTGGTGTCGAGCAGGTGCGCGGCGAACATGCCGACGACGGCGAGGCCGCGCGCGAGGTCGATCCCGGGCTCGCGCCCGGGACCGTCCAGCCGCGCGCGGCCTCGGTCGAAGCGGCCTCGCAGGCCGCCGTGGGTGGTGCGGGTCAGGCCTGCCGCAGCAGCCACACCAGCAGCGCCTTCTGCGCGTGCAGGCGGTTCTCCGCCTCGTCCCAGATCACGCTCTGGGGACCGTCGATCACCTCGGCGTCGACCTCGTAGCCGCGGTCGGCGGGAAGGCAGTGGATGAAGATCGCGCCCGGATCCGCGACCGACATGGTCTCCTGCGTGACCTTGTAGGCGCCGAGGTCGCGCAGGCGCGCGAGCTTCTCCTCCTCCTTGCCCATGGAGACCCAGGTGTCGGTGACGACCACGTCGGCGCCCGCGGCGGCCTCGAGCGGGTCGGTGTAGAGCGTCACCGAGCCCCCGGTCTCGAGCGCGATGCGGTCGGCGTCGGCCACGACGTCCTCACGGGGCGCGTAGGACTCGGGCGAGGCGACGCGCACGTGCATTCCGGCGGTGACACCCGCGAGCACGTAGGAGTGCGCCATGTTGCTCGCGCCGTCGCCGAAGAACGACAGCGTGAGGCCCTTCAGGTCGCCCTTGTGCTCGCGGATGGTGAGCAGGTCGGCCAGCAGCTGGCAGGGGTGGAAGTCGTCGCTGAGCGCGTTCACGACCGGGACGCGCGTCCCCTGCGCCATCTCCTCCAGGCCCGCCTGCGCGTACGTCCGCCACACGATCGCGGCGACCTGGCGCTCGAGCACGCGCGCGGTGTCGGCGGGCGTCTCCTTGCCGCCGAGCTGGCTGTTGGCGGTCGAGATGATCAGCGGCGTGCCGCCCAGGTCCGCGATCCCGACCGCGAACGACACGCGCGTGCGGGTCGACGACTTGTCGAAGATCACCGCGACGGTCTGCGGGCCCGCGAGGCTCTTGTCGGCCCAGCGGTCCTGCTTCAGCGTCGCGGCGAGATCCAGGATCTCGGCCTGCTCGGCGGGCGTGATGTCGTCGTCGCGCAGGAAGTGGCGGGTCATGCGGGGTTCCCCTCGGTCGTGGCAGCGGCGTGGCGGGAGGCGACCTCCTCGAGCGCGGCCGCGAAGGTCGACGTGAACTCCGCGACCTCGGCGTCGCCGATCGTGTAGGCCGGCGCGATGCGGATCGCGTCGTCGGTGGGCGCGTTGACGATCAGTCCCCGCGCGTGGGCGGTCGCGCGCACCTCGGCGGCGACGGGCGCGGTCAGCGCGATGCCGATGAGCAGGCCGGAGCCGCGCGTGCCCGCGACCAGCGGCATGCCCTCGACGGCCACGCGCAGCTGCGCGCCGCGCGCCGTCACGTTGGCGAGCAGGTCGCGATCCTGGATCTCCTGGATCACCGCGTTCGCGACCGCGCTGGCGAGCGGGTTGCCGCCGAACGTCGAGTTGTGGGTGCCGGGATAGAACAGGTCGCTCGCGTCGCCGAACGTCACGACGGCGCCGAGCGGGAAGCCCGCCGCGATGCCCTTGGCGAGCGTGATGGCGTCGGGCGCGACGCCCTCGGCCTGGAACGCGAACCAGTGGCCCGTGCGCCCCATCCCGGTCTGGACCTCGTCGAGGATGAGCAGCGCGCCGTGAGCGGTCGTGAGCTCGCGCGCGCGCCGCAGGTAGCCCTCGGGCAGCGGCAGCACGCCGGCCTCGCCCTGGATGGGCTCCACCACGAGGGCCGCGACCTGCTCGCCGCCCGCGAACAGCTCCTCGAGCGCCTCGAGCGTCGGCTCGATGTGGGTGACGCCCGGCAGCAGCGGACGGAACGGATCCTGGTACGCGGCCTTGGGGGTGAGGGCGAGCGCGCCCGTGGAGCGCCCGTGGAACGCTCCGTGCAGGCTCGCGATCACGGCGTCCTGGCGGCCGGTCTTCGCGGCGTGCAGGCGCGCGAGCTTGATCGCGGTCTCGTTGGCCTCGGTGCCCGAGTTCGCGAGGAACACGCGGCCCCGCTCCCCCGTGCCTGCCAGCTCCTTCAGCCGCGCGGCGAGCTCGAGCTGCTGCGGCGTCGCGAAGTAGTTCGACACGTGCGCCAGCGTGGCCGCCTGGCGGCTGACCGCCTCGACGAACACCGGATGGGCGTGCCCGAGCGAGTTCACGGCGATGCCGCCGAGGAAGTCGAGGTAGCGCGTGCCGTCGGCGTCCCACACGTGGGAGCCCTCGCCGCGGGTGAGGAGGGCGAGACGACCGCCCAGGCTCATGAGGTCGCGCGCGGCCGCGTCCTGCCAGGCCGCGGTCGCGGCATCCGTGGTCTGCTGTGCGCTCATGATGCGGTCACCTGCGTTCCGATCCCCTTGCTCGTGAACAGCTCGACGAGCACAGAGTGCTGCACGCGGCCGTCGATGATCGCCGCCGCGCCGACCCCGCCCTCGACCGCGTCGAGGCACGCCTGCATCTTCGGGATCATGCCGCTCTCCAGGCGCGGCATCATCTCGCGCAGCTCGTCCGCGGTGAGGTGCGAGACGAGCGAGTCGCGGTTGGGCCAGTCCGCGTACAGGCCGGCGACGTCGGTCAGGACGACGAGCTTGCGCGCGTTGAGCGCGATCGCGAGCGCCGCGGCCGCGGCATCCGCGTTCACGTTGAGCGACTGGCCGGGGTGGTCCAGATCCGGCGCGATGCTGGAGACGACCGGGATGCGGCCCGCGTCGAGGTGGTCGAGCACGGCGGAGGGGTCGACCTTCACCACGTCGCCCACGCGCCCGAGGCTCTCCTCGACGCCGTCGATGACCACGCCGCGCTTGCGTCCGCCGAACAGCCCGGCGTCCTCGCCGCTCAGCCCCGTGGCCAGCGGCCCATGCGAGTTGATCTTCGCGACGAGCTGCGGGTTGATGTGGCCCGTGAGCACCATCCGGACGACGCTGATCGCCTCCGTGCTCGTGACGCGGTAGCCGCCCTTGAACTCGCTCGGGATCGCGAGGCGGTCGAGCATGCTCGAGATCTGCGGTCCGCCGCCGTGGACGACGACGGGACGCACGCCCACGTACCGCAGGTACGCGATGTCCTGCGCGAACGCGTCCTGCAGCTCCTCGCTGATCATGGCGTTGCCGCCGTACTTCACGACGACGATCTGGTCGCGGTAGCGCTTCACCCACGGCAGCGACTCGATGAGGGTGGCCGCCTTCGCGGCGGCCTCCTCGGGGCTGGTGTCCTGGATGTCGATGTGATCGGAGCTCATGAGGAGTAGGCGCTGTTCTCGTGCACGTAGTCGTGGGTCAGGTCGTTCGTGAGGATCGTGGCGGCCGCGTCCCCGGCTCGCAGGTCGATCAGCACGTGGGTGGCGCGCGGCGTCAGGTCGACCTCCTCGCGCGGGCGGTCGGGGCCGCCCTTGGTGCACACCCGCACGCCGTTCATCGACACGTCGACGTCGTACGGGTCGAACGCCGCCTGCGTGGTGCCGATCGCGGCGAGCACGCGGCCCCAGTTCGGGTCGTTGCCGAAGATCGCCGCCTTGAACAGGTTGTTGCGGGCGACCGAGCGACCGACCTCGACCGCGTCGTCCTCGCTCGCGGCGCCGACGACCTCGATGGTGATGGCGTGGCTGGCGCCCTCGGCGTCGTCCTGCAGCTTCTGCGACAGCTCGCGGCACAGGTCGATCAGCGCCTCCCGGAACGCGGTCTCGTCCGGCTCGACGCCGCTCGCGCCGCTCGCCAGCAGCGTGACCTGGTCGTTCGTCGACATGCAGCCGTCGGAGTCGAGGCGGTCGAAGCTCACGCGGGTCGCGGCGCGCAGGTGCGCGTCGGCCGCGGCCGCGTCCAGCACGGCGTCGGTCGTGATGACCACGAGCATCGTGGCCAGGCCCGGCGCCAGCATGCCCGCGCCCTTGGCCATGCCGCCGATCGTCCAGCCGTCGGCGCTGCGCACGGCGGTCTTCGGCACTGTGTCGGTGGTCATGATCGCGGCGGCCGCGTCGTCTCCGCCGGCGGAGCTGAGCGCGGCGACGCCCTGCGTCGTGCCCTCGAGCACCTTGGCGCGGAAGACGTCGTCGCCCGAGCCGATCAGGCCGGTCGAGCACACGAGCACGTCGGCCGCGCTGACGCCGAGCAGCTCGGCGGCCTTCTCGGCCGTCTGGTGCGTGGTCTGGAAGCCGAACTCACCCGTGAAGCAGTTGGCCCCTCCGGAGTTCAGAACCACGGCCTCGACCACGCCGTCCGCGATCGCCTGCTGCGACCACAGGATCGGGTTGGCCTTGGCGCGGTTCGTGGTGAACACCGCGGCGCCCGTCTTGAGCGGACCGCGGTTCACGACCACGGCGACATCCTTCGCTCCGGTCGACTTCAGCCCCACGGCGACGCCCGCCGCCTCGAAGCCCTTGGCTGCGGTCACACTCACGGCGCCACTCCGTTCACGCTGAGCGCGCGGCCCTCGGGGAGGCCGAGCGCGATGTTCATCGACTGGATGGCGGCGCCAGCCGTGCCCTTGGTCAGGTTGTCGACCGCGGTGACGACCACCACGCGGCCGGCCGCCTCGTCGACCGCGAGGCCCATCAGCGCCGTGTTGGCGCCGATCACGTCGGCCGTGCGCGGCATCCGCCCCTCCGGCAGCAGCTGCACGAACGTCTCGTCGCCGTACGCCGCCTCCCACGCCTGGCGCACCTGCGCCGCGGACACGCCCTCGGCGATCGGGGCCGTGCTGGTCGCCAGGATGCCGCGGGCCATCGGCACGATCACGGGGGTGAAGGAGATCCGGACGTCGCCGATCGCGCCCGCCGCGCGCAGCGACTGCGCGATCTCGGGGATGTGGCGGTGCGTGCCGCCGACGGCGTACGGGTTCGCGGATCCGAGGATCTCGCTCGCGAGCAGGTTGGTCTTGAGGCTCTTGCCCGCGCCCGACGGGCCGACCGCCAGCACGCTGACGATGTCGTCCGCCGCGATCACGCCCGCCGCGACGCCCGGAGCCAGGCTCAGCGCCACCGTCGAGGCGTTGCAGCCCGGCGCGGCGATGCGGGTGGCGCCCACGAGGCGCTCGCGCTGCTTCGCGCCGCCGCCGATCGGCAGCTCCGGCACGCCGTAGGTCCACGGCTCGTGGAAGTCGCCGCCGTAGAAGGCGTCCCAGTCGTCCTTCCCCGTGAGGCGGTGATCCGCGCCGCAGTCGATCACGAGCGAGACGTCGGTGAGCGCATCCGTGTACTGCCCGGACTGACCGTGCGGCAGCGCGAGGAACACCACGTCGTGCCCGGAGAGGATCTCGGGGGTCGTGTCCTGCAGCGTCAGGTGCGCGAGGGATCGCAGGTGAGGCTGGTGCTCGATGAGCGGCTGACCGGCGTTGGAGTGCGCGGTCACGGTGCGGATCTCGACGTCGGGATGATCGGCGAGCAGACGGAGCAGCTCGCCGCCCGCATAGCCAGAAGCGCCGGAGACGGCGACCGAAAGGGTCATGGGTTCCACCTTATTGTCCGTGAGCGAGGGCCGTTGACGGCGACGCCACTGACCTGGATCCCAGGCCGCTCGACCGGGCCGTCAGGCGCGGGAGCTTCGCGGCGTCGCCGAGATTCGGCGGCCACGCGGACGTCGGCGCACGTCGATGCTCGGAGCGAGCATCGGGACGAGGGCGCCGGCGGACATGCCGCGAGCGTAGCAGAACGCCGGCGGCCGACGTACCGTGGGGCCATGGGCGAGGCAGCCGGATCCGGTCTCGACGCCCTGCTCCGCCAGCGGCGCCGGGAGATGATCGAGTGGCATCTGGAGGCGCGGGGCATCCGCGACCGCCGGGTGCTCGATGCCATGGACCGCGTGCCGCGGGAGCGGTTCGTGCCGGAGCACCTCGCGCGCGACGCGTACTCCGACTCGCCGCTGCCGATCGAGCACGGCCAGACGATCTCGCAGCCGTACATCGTCGCGCTGACGGCCGAGGCCGGGCGGATCTCCCCCGGCGACCGCGTGCTCGACGTCGGCACCGGCTCGGGGTACGCGGCCGCCGTCTACGCCGCGATGGGCGCCGAGGTGTGGTCGATCGAGTACGTGGCGGAGCTGGCCGCGACCGCGCGGCGCGCGCTCGACGCGGCGGGATTCGAGCGCGTGCGGGTCGCCTCCGGCGACGGGACGCTGGCGCTGGCGGACGCCGCGCCGTTCGACGCGATCCTCGCCGCGGCCGCGGGCCCCGAGATCCCCGCCCCATGGCTCGACCAGCTCGCGGACGGCGGCCGCATCGTGATGCCGCTAGAGCGCGGCCTCGGGTGGCAGCAGCTGATCCGCCTCATCCGCCGCGGCGACGAGTACGACCGCGACGACCTCGGCGCCGTCCGCTTCGTCCCCCTCCGCGGCGAGCACGGCCTGCGCTGAGCGCGGCGCGGCTGCGAGACAGCAACGCCGCGCTGAAAGCGCAGTGGTGCGCTGCGGTTTCGGCGCGGCGTTGATGTTTCGGCGCGCGGTTGCATTGTCGCCGGCGCGCCTCGGTCGTTCGTCCACAGATCCGGATCCGTCGGGATCCGCTCCGATCGGATCGTGACGTCCGACACGCGACGGCAGGGTGCGGGAGCGTGCCGCCATGTCGATCGCGCTGCCCGAGATTGTCACCATCCGACCGTGTCCGGTGCCGCTGATGCGGCCTGGAGACGCCGCCTTCCGCCTCGACGTCGCCGAGCGCCGGGGCGAGCTGCATCGCGTGGCGCTCGGCGTCTACGCACCGAAGGCGCTCTGGGACCTGCTCCCGCCGTGGGACCGATACCTGGCCCGGGTTCACGCGCATGCGCTGCTGCGCCCCGGTGCCGTGTTCGCGCTCGAATCGGCGGCCGTGCTCACGGGCCTGCCGATCGTCGGCGAGCCGACGGAGATCCACGTGCTGAGCGCCGACGGCACCTCCCGGCTGGTCGGCCAGGTGCGGACCCACGTATCGACCGACCAGCGCGAGATCGTCCGGATGGACGGGATCGCGTTCGTCGCGCCCGCCGACACGGCGGTCGACATCGCGCGCCACCGACATCCCGCGCTCGGCCTGATGACGGCCGACGCGCTGCTGCGACTCACGCCCGCACTGGATGCCGGTCACCTGCTCGAGCTGAACGAGCTGAGGACGAGCGCACGCGGACGCGCCGCCGCGCGATGGCCGCTCACCCGCGCCACTCCGCTCGCGGAGAGCAGTCTCGAGTCGATCAGCCGCGCGGGCATCGAATGGCTCGGGTACCCCGCACCGGAGCTTCAGGTGGTGTTCCGCACCTCTGCCGGCGACGTGTTCCGCGTCGACATGTACTGGCGCGCTCAGCGTCGGATCGGCGAGGCCGACGGCGATCTCAAGTACGACGGCGAGAGCGGACGCGCACGCCTGCGGGAGGAGAAGCGACGCGAGGACATCCTGCGTCGCGGCTGCGACGGCGTCGCCCGGTGGGGATGGGGCGAGGCTCGCGATCCGGATGCGCTCGACGCCGCGCTCCGGGCGAGCGGCTTACGACCGGAGCGGCCCCGTGTGGCGGCACCGTTGCTGACGCTGCCTGCGGCAATCGATCCTCCCCGCGGCCGGACCGCAACTCCGCGCTGACCAAGCAGCTCCGCGCCGAGACTGCAGCGATCCACTGCAGTCTCGGCGCGGAGTTGCCGTCTCGCGGATGGCGCGGCGGCGCGAGGCGGCGCGGAGCTACTCGCGGAGGGCGGCGCCGTGGCGCTCGGCCGCGAGCGCGACGCCCGCGAGCTTGGCCTCGGTGGCCTCCGCGGCCGTGAGGGTGCGGTCGGGCGCGCGGAAGCGCAGCGCGAAGGTCAGGCTCTTGCGGCCCTCCGGGATGCCCTGGCCTCGGTAGTCGTCGACCAGGCGCACGCCCTCGAGCAGCTCGCCCGCTCCCTCCACGAGCGTGCGGCGCAGCTCGCCGGCCGGCAGCGCGGCGTCGACCACGAGCGACACGTCCTGCGTGGCCGCGGGGAACGTGGACAGCGAGGCGACCGTCACGCGCTCGCCCGCGAGCGTCAGCAGCGCGTCGAGGTCGAGCTCGGCCACCGTGACGCGGCCGTGCAGGTCGGCGTCCTCGGCCACCTGCGGCAGCAGCTCGCCGACGTAGCCGACCTCGGCGCCGCCGACCGTGAGCACGCCGGTGCGGCCCGGGTGCAGCGCCGCGCGACGGCCCTGCGCGACCTCGATCTCGACGCCCGCGGCGGCCGCGATGACGCGGACCGCGTCGAGTGCCACCTCGAGGCCCGCGGCCTCGGCCTCGCGACCCGGCTGCTTGGGCGCGACCGCGCCGGCCAGCAGCAGCGCCACGTGGCGCGGCTGCGGCGGGATGGACGCGTCCAGGCGCGCGAGCGTCTCGGCGTCGGGGCGCACCGCGAGCGGCGGCACGCTCGGCGTGCCGTACTCCACGCCCGGCTTCGGCAGGAACACCGCCCCGATCTCGTACAGCGCCAGGTCGGTGAGCCCGCGCGCCACGTTGCGGTGCGCGGTCTGCAGCAGCCCCGGGACGAGCGATCGGCGCAGGAACGGCGCCTGGCCGTCCAGCGGGTTCGCGAGGCGCACGCTGGGCAGGTGCTCGCCCGACGCCGAGCCGTGCAGGTCGTTCTGCTCCTCGGTCGTGAACGGGAACGACGGCGTCTCGACGAACCCGGTCGCCGCGAGCGCGTTCGCCACGCGGCGACGCCCCTGCTGCGCCGGCGTGAGGCCGCGGCCGGACGGCGGGGTCGGCAGGACGGACGGGATCTTGTCGACCCCGTCGATGCGCGCCACCTCCTCGGCGAGCGTCCACTTGTCGGTGAGGTCCGGTCGCCACGACGGCGCAGTGACGCTCCATCCGTCCGCGGTCTCCACGACCTCGCAGCCGATCATCGTCAGCGTCTCGGCGATGCGGGCCGCGGTGTAGTCCACGCCCACGAGGCGCTGGACGAAACCGGCGGGCAGTGCGATCGCCTCGGGCGCGTACGTCGCGCCGAGGGCGCTGCCGAGCTCGTCGGCCGTTCCGCCGCCCAGCTCGACCATGAGGTCGACCACGCGCTGCGCCGACGCGGCCGGCAGCAGCGGGTCGACGCCGCGCTCGAACCGGCGCGACGCCTCGCTGGGCAGCTTGTGGCGGCGCGCCGTGCGCGCGATCGACACGGTGTCGAACACCGCCGCCTCGATCAGCACGTCGGTCGTGTCGTCGCCGATCTCGGTGTGGGCGCCGCCCATCACGCCGGCCAGGCCGATGGGGCCCGAGTCGTCGGTGATCAGGAGGTCCTCGGTGGAGAGCTTGCGCACCTGGCCGTCGAGCGTCTCGAGGGTCTCGCCCTCGGTCGCGCGACGCACGGTGATCCCGCCCGTGAGCCTGTTCAGGTCGTAGCCGTGGATCGGGCCGCCGAGCTCGAGCATCACGTAGTTCGTGATGTCGACCAGCAGCGAGATCGAGCGGATGCCTGCGAGCGTCAGGCGGGCGACCATCCACGGCGGGGTCGGCCGCGACGGGTCGACGCCGCGCACTGCGCGCGTCACGAACTCCGTGACGCCGTTGCGGCCGCGGATCGGCGCCCGGTCGTCGACGACGACCGGGAACCCGGTGCCGGATCCGATCGACGCCAGCTGCGCGGGGTCGCGGAAGTCCGCTCCGGTCGCGTGGGCGTACTCCCGCGCGATGCCGCGGATCGACATGGCGTAGCCGCGGTCGGGGGTGACGTTCACGTCGACCGCGACGTCGTCGAGGCCCAGGAGCGCGATCGCGTCCGTGCCGGGCTCGGGGTCGAGTCCGAGCTCGGCGAGTCGCAGGATGCCGTTGTGCTCGTCGCCGAGGCCCAGCTCGCGCGCCGACGCGATCATGCCGTCAGAGACGTGCCCGTACGTCTTGCGCGCCGAGATCGCGAACGGGCCGGGAAGCACGGCGCCGGGCAGCGACACCACGACCTTGTCGCCCTCGAAGAAGTTCGACGCACCGCACACGATGCCGCGCGGCTCGGGCTCGCCGACGTCGACCTGGCACCAGCGGATGGTCTTGCCGTTCTTCTGCGGCTCCTCCTCGAAGGAGACCACGCGGCCGACGACGACGGGGCCGGTCAGCTCGAAGCGGATGACCTCCTCCTCCTCGAAGCCGACCGACACGAGCGCCGCGAGGACGTCCTCGGGCGTCGCCCCTGCGGGGACGTCCACGTACTCACGCAGCCACGAAAGCGGGACGCGCATCACACCACCATCCCGAACTGCTCGCTGAAGCGGACATCGCCCTCGGCCATGTCGCGCATGTCCTGCACGTCCGAGCGGAACATCAGGGCCCGCTCGATCCCGATCCCGAACGCGAAGCCCGAGTACACCTCGGGGTCGATGCCGGCCGCGCGCAGCACGTTGGGGTTGACCATGCCGCAGCCGCCCCACTCGATCCAGCGCGCGCCGCCCTTGAAGGTCGGGTGCCACAGGTCGAACTCGGCCGACGGCTCCGTGAACGGGAAGTAGTTGGTGCGCAGGCGCGTCTTGGCCTCCTCGCCGAACAGCGCCTTGGCGATGTGGTCGAGCGTGCCCTTCAGGTGCGCCATCGTGATGCCCTTGTCGACCACGAGGCCCTCGGCCTGCGTGAACACCGGCAGGTGCGTGGCGTCGAACTCGTCGGTCCGGTACACGCGACCGGGGCACAGCACGTAGATCGGCAGGTCGCGCTCGAGCATCGACCGCACCTGCACGGGGCTGGTGTGCGTGCGCATCACGAGGTGGCGTGCGACGGGATCCACGAAGAACGTGTCCTGCATCTGACGCGCCGGGTGGTCCTCGTCGAAGTTGAGCGCGTCGAAGTTGAACCACTCGTGCTCGAGCTCGGGGCCCTCCGCGATCTCCCAGCCCATGCCGACGAACACGTCGCTGATCTGCTCCTGCAGGACGCTCATGGGGTGGCGCGCGCCCACGCGGGTGCGCGAGGCGACCGCCGTGATGTCGATGCGCTCCGCCTCGAGGCGCGCGGCGGTCTCGGCCTCGGCGAGCTCCGCCTCGCGGGCCGCGAGCGCCTGGTTGACGCGTCCGCGCGCGCCGCCGACCAGCTTGCCGAACTCCGCCTTGCGGTCGTTGGGGACGTGGCGCATCTGCGCGTTGAGCGCGGCCAGCGGGGATCCCTCCCCCGCGTGCGCCGATCGGGCGGCCTTCAGGGCCGCGGTGTCGGGGGCCGCGGCGATCGCCGCCAGCGCGTCCGCGACCGCAGCCTCCACCGCCTCAGGGGTGATCTCGGGAACGTCAGGCACGAGAACCGAGTCTATCCGCGGCCGGATGCCGCCCGTGCCGCGCCCCTGGGGGCGCGGCTCGCGGGATCAGCGACCGTCGGCCTTCGCCACGTCGTCCAGGTGCGCCAGGTCCTGCGCCGCGATCACCTCGGTGTCGGTGCCCTCGTGCAGGCGCGGCGCGATGGCCTCCTGCGCGGCGCGCACGCGCGGCGACTTCTGCATCCGCTTCTCCACCAGGCGCGCGGCGCCCGACAGCAGCAGGCAGAGCCCGATGTAGATCGCGCCCACGACGATCGTGGACTGGATGATCGGCGAGTCGAGCGTCGCGGCGGCGCCGAGGCGCTTGGCGAAGAACAGCAGCTCCTCGTACGTGATGATGAAGCCGAGCGCGGTGTCCTTGAGCGTCACGACGAGCTGCGACAGGATGACGGGCATCATCGCCCGCACCGCCTGGGGAAGCAGGATCAGGCGCATCACGCCCGACTTGCGCAGACCGATCGCGTAGCCGGCCTCGCGCTGACCGCGCGGCAGCGCCTCGACGCCGGCGCGGATGACCTCGGCCAGCACCGAGCCGTTGTACGCGACGAGCGCGATCACGACGACCCAGTAGCTCGGCATCCGGATGCCGATCACGGGCAGGCCGTAGTACAGCAGGAACATCATGACCAGGACGGGCACGGCGCGGAGGAACTCGACCACGGCCGTGACGGGCCAGCGCACCCAGGCGTGATCGGACAGGCGGCCGATCGCGAGCACGAACCCGACGGCCAGGGCGCCGACGGCCGCGAGCGCGAAGGCGCTGACCGTGTTCCACAGGCCGATCGCGATCTGCTCCCAGATGCGCGTGTAGCTGAACGCCTCCCACTTCGAGGCGGCGAACTGGCCCGTGGCGAACAGGCGCCACACGAAGAAGGCGATGATCCCGAGGACGACGACGATCGTCAGGATGCCGATGATCCGGTTGCGGATGATCGCCCGGGGGCCCGGGACGTCGTACAGAACGCTGCCGCTCATCGTGCCACCGTCCAACGCTTCTCGAGGTTGCGCTGCGCCCACGAGAGCAGCATCACCAGGGCCACGAAGATCACCATCACCCACACGATCACGAGCAGCTGGTTCTCGCCGCGCTCGCTCAGCCAGTCGCGCATCGATCCGAGGTTCAGGACCGAGAAGCCCGCCGCGACGGTCGTGTTCTTCAGCAGCGCGATGAACACGCTCATCATGGGCGGGATGACCGAGCGGAACGCCTGCGGCAGCACGACCAGGCTCATGACCTGACCGAAGGTCAGCCCGATCGCGCGTGCCGCCTCGGCCTGCCCCACGGGCACGGTGTTGATGCCGGAGCGGATCGTCTCCGCCACGTACGTCGCGGTGTACACGCCCAGCGCCGCGATCGCGAAGCCCATCGCCGCGGGGCCGCTCGCACGGACCTCGATCAGCGGCGGGAGCGCGAACGCGAAGCCGAAGAACACGAGCGTGAGCGGCGTGTTCCGGATGGTGTTGACGTAGAACGTGCCGACGGCGCGCGCGATCGGCACCGGCGAGACGCGCATCGCGCCCACGATGGTGCCCAGGATCAGCGCGACGAGACCGCCGCCGAAGAACAGCTGCAGCGTGCCGAGCAGCGCCTCGCCCCACAGGTCGAGGTTGTCGGTGATGACGCCCATGCCGCTCCTTTCGCGCGCGTCGGATGGGAAGGATCAGGGCCCGGGACGGCCGTCGCGCGGCCGTCCCGGGCGGGTGCCGTCAGTCGACGGCGGGCTGAGTCGCCTCGACGCCGGCGGGCGCGAGGTGCTTCTCGAACAGCGCGTTCCAGACGTCGCCGCCCTCCGTGAAGAGGGAGTTGATGTGGTCCTTGAGCGCCGTGTCGCCGTCGGCGATGCCGACGCCGTAGCGCTCCTCGCTGAAGATCTCGCCCGTGAGCTTGAGCTCCTCCGGCTCGAGCGCGACGTAGCCGGCGAGGATCGCCTCGTCGGTCGTGATCGCGTCCACCTGGCCGGCCTTGAGCTGCTCGACGCACTCCGAGTAGGTCTGGCGCTCGGTGACCTCGCCGCTGTACTCCTCGCGGATGCGCTGCAGCGGGGTGGAGCCCGTGACGGAGCAGGTGACCTTGCCCTCGAGGTCCTCGGGGCCGTTGATCGAGTCGTCGTCGGCCGCGACCAGGAGGCCCTGGCCCGTGATGAAGTACGGCCCGGCGAAGTCGATGACCTCGTCGCGCGCCGGCGTCATCGAGTAGGTGCCGACGTAGTAGTCGATGTTCCCGTTGATGAGCTCCTGCTCGCGGTTGGCCGACGGGATGGTCTCGAACTGGATCTGGTCCTCGCCGAAGCCCAGCGACGCCGCGATCCAGCGCGCGATGTCCACGTCGAAGCCGGTGCGCTCGCCGGTCACGGGGTCCTCGTAGCCGAGGCCCGGCTGGTCCGCCTTGACGCCGATGACGACCTCGCCGGCCTCCGACATGCGGTCGAACGTCGGGCTTCCCTCGAGCTGGACGTCGGTCGCGACCTCCCAGAGGGCGTCGCCGCCGTCCCCCTCGCCTGCGCCGGGGTCGGTGGGCGATCCGCTGTTGTACGCGGTGAGCGCGAGCAGGGCCGTCAGGCCGATGCCGGCGCCCGTGAAGATCCGGGACTTGCGCATGTGATTCCTCCTTGGTGGGGTGGTTCCTCATCGTCGCGCGGCTTCGCGCGACGGCGGGTCAGTGCGTGATGAGCTTCGAGAGGAAGTCCTTCGCGCGATCGCTCTTCGGGTTGGTGAAGAACTCCTCGGGCGTCGCCTCCTCGACGATCTGCCCGTCGGCCATGAACACGACGCGGTTCGCCGCCTTGCGCGCGAAGCCCATCTCGTGGGTCACGACGATCATCGTCATGCCCTCCTTGGCGAGCGACACCATGACGTCGAGCACCTCGTTGATCATCTCGGGGTCGAGCGCGCTGGTGGGCTCGTCGAAGAGCATGACCTTCGGCTTCATCGCCAGGGCTCGCGCGATCGCGACGCGCTGCTGCTGGCCGCCCGACAGCTGGGCCGGGAGCTTGGCCGCCTGGTGCCCCACGCCGACGCGGTCCAGCAGCGCCTTGGCCTGCTTCTCGGCCTCGGCCTTGCTCAGGCCGCGCACCTTGATCGGGCCGAGCGTGACGTTCTCGAGGATCGTCAGGTGGGCGAACAGGTTGAACGACTGGAACACCATGCCGACGTCCGCGCGCAGCTCGGCGAGCCCCTTGCCCTCCTTGGGCAGCTCCCTGCCGTCGATCGTGATGGTGCCGCTCGTGATCGTCTCGAGGCGGTTGATCGTCCGGCACAGCGTCGACTTGCCGGACCCCGACGGGCCGATCACGACGACGACCTCGCCCTTGCCGACCGTGAGGTCGATGTCCTTCAGCGCGTGGAAGTCGCCATAGTGCTTCTGCACGTCCTTGACGACGACGAGGGGCTCAGTCATGCGATTCACCCTAGGCCGTCGTGCGGAGCCCGGCCAGCAGGCGGAGCGGCGCTTTACCGACTTGTAACAGGCCGTGTGCGCGAATCGGAATATCCCGGTCAGCCGCCAGTCCGGGTATGTCGCGGGCTCCGACGGCGGCTCAGGCGCGCTGCGCGAAGGCGCTCTCGTAGAGGCACACGCTGGCGGCCGTGGCGAGGTTCAGCGACTCCGCGCGACCGAAGATCGGCAGCTTCAGCGCGCGATCCGCGAGGCCCAGCGCGGCGTCCTCGAGCCCGTGCGCCTCGTTGCCGAACAGCCAGGCCGTCGGGCGCGCGAGGAGCCCCTCGGCGCGCGCGGCGAGCAGGTCGTCGCCCTTCACATCGGCCGCGAGCACCGTGAGCCCGGCGGCATGGGCGCGCTCGACGATGTCCTCGAGCTCGCCCCCGACCGCGACCGGCAGGTGGAAGAGCGATCCGGTCGTGGAGCGAACGACCTTCGGGTTGTACGGATCGACCGTGCGCCCCGTGAGCACGACGGCGTCGGCGCCGGCGGCGTCGGCGGCGCGGATGATCGTGCCCAGGTTGCCCGGGTCGCGCACCTCCTCGCAGATCGCGATGAGACGCGGCCCCTCGGCGAAGATGTCCTTCACGGCCGTGGGGTTCTGCCGGGCGACCGCGACGAAGCCCTGCGGCGTCACGGTGTCGGCCATCGCCTCGAGCACGGCCTCCGAGACGAACTGCGCGTGCAGGCCCTCATCTGTCAGCAGCGTGCGGACGTCCTGGTGCCGCTCGAGGGCGGTGGGCGTGGCGAACAGCTCGACGAGGGTCTCGGGCCGGAAGGCGAGCGCCTCGCGCACCGCCTGCGGCCCCTCCAGGAGAAACAGCCCGGTCTCCTTGCGCGCGTTGCGCTTGGCCAGCTTGGCGACGGCCCTCACGCGCGGCGACCGCGGATTCTCCAGCACGTCGACAGTCTATGGCCGCGCAGGCATACCGACATGAAGCGCAGGTGACGCGCGCGCCGCGCGCACGTCACCTCGGGGAACACGCAGCGACCCGCAGGGGCCTGGATGACCCGCGTCACGCCCCCGCTCCGTCCCTCCGCTCGGACCACCGGTGAGAGTGAGAGCCGGCAGCAACCCCGGGTCATCGACGGTCGTGCGAGCGTCCCCGTGCGCTTCTCCGACCGTCGCATTCGCGACGGCCGGAGCCTCTGCGCCGGGGGCCCAGCGAGCGTGCCGCGAAGCGGCCAAACGCAGCGCGAAGCGCTGCCGAACGGAGCGAAGCGACGTTCCTCGCTCGCGAGTGTCCGGCGCGCCAGCGCCAGCGCGAGCGTGCGACCGCTTCTGAAAAAACAAGAGGGCGCCCCGAAGGGACGCCCTCTCGCGAGAAGGGTGCTTACGCAGCCGACTTGGGCGCGTTCACGTCGCTGGGCAGCGCGGCCTTGGCGGTCGCGACGAGCGAGGCGAACGTGGCGGGCTCGTTCACGGCGAGCTCGGCCAGGATGCGACGGTCCACCTGCACGCCCGCGAGGCCGAGGCCCTGGATGAAGCGGTTGTAGGTGATGCCGTTCTGACGCGCGGCGGCGTTGATGCGCTGGATCCACAGGCGACGGAAGTCGCCCTTGCGCTTACGACGGTCGCGGTACGCGTAGACGAGCGAGTGGGTGACCTGCTCCTTCGCCTTGCGGTACAGGCGCGAACGCTGGCCACGGTAACCCGAGGCGCGCTCGAGGATGACGCGACGCTTCTTCTGGGCGTTGACTGCCCGCTTGACTCTAGCCATTCTTCATTCTTCCTAACGGGATGTTCGCGTCAGCGACCGAGGAGCTTCTTGACCTGCTTGAGGTCGTTGCCCGAGATGACCTGGTCCTGGTTGAGACGGCGCGTGCGACGGCTCGACTTGGACTCGAGGTTGTGGCGCATGCCCGCCTGCTGCTTCTTGATCTTGCCGCTGCCGGTGATCTTGAAGCGCTTCTTGCTGCCCGAGTGGGTCTTCTGCTTCGGCATCTTCTCTTCCTTCGTGATGCGCCCCTCGGGGCGACGTTGTGTGCACCCGCCGGAGCGGGAGTCTGTGGGGCGGATCACTCCGCGGCCGGGGCCTGCGCCTTCGCCTCGCGCGCCGCGGCCTTGGTGGCCGCGCGCTGCGCGTTCTGCTCGGTCTTGACCTCGGACTTGTTCTTGTGCGGCGCGATGACCATCACCATGTTCCGGCCGTCCACCTTGGGGTTGGACTCGACGGTGCCGAACTCGGCGACGTCGTCCGCGAACTTCTTCAGCAGGCGAACGCCCTGCTCGGGGCGCGACTGTTCGCGACCGCGGAACAGGATCATGGCCTTCACCTTGTCACCCGACTTCAGGAAGCCCTCCGCGCGCTTGCGCTTGGTCTCGTAGTCGTGTTCGTCGATCTTCAGGCGGAACCGGACCTCCTTGAGGACCGTGTTGGCCTGATTGCGACGGGCCTCCTTGGCCTTCTGCGCGGCCTCGTACTTGAACTTCCCGTAGTCCATGATCTTGACGACGGGAGGCTTCGAGTTGGGGGCCACCTCGACGAGGTCGAGATCGGCCTCCTGCGCCAGGCGGAGGGCGGCCTCGATGCGGACGACGCCGATCTGCTCGCCGTTCGGGCCGACGAGTCGGACCTCGGGCACGCGGATGCGCTCGTTGGTACGGGGATCGCTGATGCGGAACTCCTTGGGTGGGTGACTGAGGCCACCGTGACGACGTTTTCGTGCCACGGGCGGGAGAGAGACTCAGCATCCACCCGGCAGACGTCACACGTCGGCCTCACCCGACCAGGCATGCCGCGGCGGCCTGGAACACTCGCGCGAACGCGAGGGAGTGCATGACCCGGTAGCCTTATGACGGCAAGCGCGGGTGGGAAGTGAATCCTCTTTCGTCCGGCTTCTCATGCGAGAAGGTCCGGAGCCCGGGAAAGTCTAGCAGAGAGCGGCACATGAGCACCAACCCCGGCCACACCCACTCCTTCGACGCCCAGCGCGAGGCGCGCTGGGAGGAGCAGGACCGCGCCGCGGCCGACACCTCGGCCGTGCGGGACATCGCGGACGTCGCGGCCGTCGAGGTCATCGGCTCGGCCTGCGTCCACCTCATGAGCGCGGCCGCCGTCAAGCTCGGCCTCGCGGACTCCCCCGACGCCGACGCCGACATCGACCTCGACGAGGCGCGCAAGCTCATCAACGCGCTCGCCGGCCTCGTGACCGCCGCCGCCCCCGAGATCAGCGACATGCACGCGCGCCCCATCCGCGACGGCCTGCGGTCCCTGCAGCTGCGCTTCCGCGAGATCTCGACCATCCCGGACGAGCTGGGCAAGGGCCCCGGCGAGAAGTGGACGGGCCCGGTCGTCTGACCGGCACCCGCCCCGCGGCGGCTACTCAGTGCTCGCGAGCTTGACCGCGAGCGAGTCGACGAGGGTCGCCACGCGGTCGTCGGTCGACCAGCGGCGCGCCAGGCGAGCCAGCACGGCGTCGAGCTCGGTCCGGTCCAGCCCGGACATGAGCGTGAGCCGCACCACGAGCTCGGGCCCCTGCAGCCGCGCGGTCGGGTCTCCCGGCTCCACCTCGAGGTCGAGCACGGCGAGCTCGCCCGCGATGCTCTCCTGCAGGCCGAGGAAGACGTCGGGGTCGGCGAAGCTGGGGGTCCACGGCTCGCCCTGCGCGATCGCCCAGACGGCCGGGCGGCGGACGACGAACTCCGTGTCGGACGTGGGGTCCAGCACCATCAGGTCCGTGTGCTCTGCCGACGCGGCCAGCGCCGCGCGCACCGCCTCGACGGGGATCGGACGGGCCTTCGCGTCCCAGCGACCCAGCGCCTCGACGGAGCTGAACACCGGCAGCACGCTGCGGCCGTCCGGCGCGGCGACCGTGACGATCGAGAGCTCCTGCGTCTTGTCCACCACAAGCCCGTGCGCGCCGACGCCCTCGTCGCCCTTCTCTGCCACCAGCGGAATCAGCACGCGCGCGCGACGCAGCGCGTCGACGACCGCGACCTGATCCCCGTCACCCGCGCGGAAGGCGGTCAGCGCCGCGAGCAGCGCGGGGTCGGCGGAGCCGTCGTCGGACGCGTGGGGGTTCGCCTCGAAGTGACGTCCCTCCCACGGGACGCCGGCGGAGTCTGCGCGGTCAGTCGGCCGCGACATCCAGCGCCTCGGCGAGCGTGAACGCGCCCGCGTAGAGGGCCTTGCCCACGATCGCGCCCTCGACGCCGTTCGGCACCAGGCGACGCAGCGCCGCGATGTCGTCGAGGCTCGAGACGCCGCCAGACGCCACGATGGGCTTCGGGGTGCGCGCCGTGATCTCGCGCAGGAGGTCGAGGTTCGGCCCGCGCAGCGTGCCGTCCTTCGTGACGTCGGTCACGACGTAGCGGCTGCAGCCGGCCTCCTCGAGGCGCTCCAGCACGTCCCAGAGGTCGCCGCCCTCCTGCGTCCAGCCGCGCGCCGCGAGCGTCGTGCCGCGCACGTCCAGGCCGACGGCGATCGCGTCGCCGTAGCGGCCGATGACCGACGCGGTCCACTCGGGGTTCTCGAGCGCCGCGGTGCCGAGGTTGATGCGCTGCGCGCCGCTCTCGAGGGCCGCCTCGAGCGAGGCGTCGTCGCGGATGCCGCCCGACAGCTCGACGTTCACGCCGCGCAGGTGCTTGATCACCTTGCGCAGGACGCCCGCGTTGCTGCCGCGGCCGAACGCCGCGTCCAGGTCGACCAGGTGGATCCACTCGGCACCCTGCTTGGCCCAGTTCTCGGCCGCCTCGATGGGGTCGCCGTAGTCGGTCTCGGTGCCGGCGGCGCCCTGGGTCAGGCGGACGGCCTTGCCGTCGGCGACGTCGACAGCGGGCAGCAGGATCAGTCCGGGGGTGGACGCGAAGTCGTTCATAGCTCCCAATGTGCTTCGGATCCGCGAGCGCCGGGAATCTCCCGTCGCGGGCACGATCTCAGAGGTTAGCCCCGCGGAGGCCGTCGATCCAATTCCGCAGCAGGCGGATGCCCGCCTCCCCCGACTTCTCGGGGTGGAACTGGGTGGCCGAGAGGGGCCCGTTCTCGACGGCCGCGAGGAAGCGGCCGCCGTGCTCCGCCCAGGTCAGGACCGGCTGCGGGAAGGGCGGCTGGACGTCGAGCGTCCACTCCTGCGCGGCGAACGAGTGCACGAAGTAGAAGCGCTCGTCCTCGAGCCCGCGGAACAGGCGCGAGCCCTCCCCCGCCTCCACCGTGTTCCAGCCCATGTGCGGCACGACGGGCGCCTTGAGCTCCTCGACCACGCCGGGCCACTCGCCGAGGCCCTCCGTGTCGACGCCCCGCTCGATGCCGTGCTCGAACAGCACCTGCATGCCGACGCAGATGCCCAGCACGGGCCGTCCGCCCGCCAGGCGGCGCTCGATGAGCTCGGGACCCCGCACGGACCGCAGCTGCTCCATGACGGCCCGGAAGGCGCCGACGCCGGGGACGAGCAGGCCGTCCGCGTCGAGGATCAGGCCGCGGTCGCGCGTGAGCCGCACGTCCGCTCCCGCCGACTGCAGGGCCTTGACGGCGGAGTGGATGTTCCCGGAGCCGTAGTCCAGGACCGCGACGACGGGCTTGTCGCCCTCGCGCACGGCGTCGTCGGGGGTGTTCGCCTCGCTCACAGGGCTCCCTTGGTCGACGGGATGCCCTCGACCAGCGGATCGAGCGCCTTCGCCTGGCGGAACGCGCGCGCGAGCGCCTTGTACTCGGCCTCGGCGATGTGGTGCGGATCGCGGCCCGAGATGACGCGCACGTGCATCGTGAGGCCCGCGTTGAATGCGAGCGCCTCGAACGTGTGGCGCACGAGCGACCCGGTGAAGTGACCGCCGATCAGGTGGAGCTCGAAGCCGGCGGGCTCGCCCTCGTGCACGAGGAACGGCCGGCCGGAGATGTCGACGACGGCCTGCGCGAGCGCCTCGTCCAACGGCACGAGGGCGTCGCCGTAGCGCGAGATGCCCGACTTGTCGCCGAGGGCCTCGCGGATCGCCTGGCCCAGCACGATCGAGATGTCCTCGACCGAGTGGTGGGCGTCGATGTGGGTGTCGCCCGTCGCGGTCACCGTGAGATCGGTCAGCGAGTGCTTCGCGAACGCCGTCAGCATGTGGTCGAAGAACGGCACGCCGGTCGAGATGGTGCTGCGGCCGGTGCCGTCGAGGTTCAGCTCCAGCTCGACGCTCGACTCGCTGGTGGAGCGGGTGCGGCGTGCGATTCGGGCAGTCGTCATGCCCGCGAGTCTAGTCGGGGCGCGGTCGCCGCCGGACCGCGCGGCGACCGCGCACGGCCTCCGCTCAGCGACGGCCCAGCTCGGCCAGGGCCTCCAGGAACGCCGTGGTCTCCTCCTCGGTGCCGGCCGTGACCCGCAGGTGGCCGGGGATGCCGATGTCGCGGATGAGCACGCCTCGGTCGTACAGCGCCTGCCACGTCGCGGCGGGGTCGGAGACGCCGCCGAACAGCACGAAGTTCGTCCACGACTCGTACGCGCGGTAGCCGAGCGCCTCGAGCGTCGCCGACATCCGGTCCCGCTGCACGACGATCTCGTCGACCATCCGCAGCATGGTGTCGGAGTGCCGCAGAGCCGCGGTCGCGGCCGCCTGCGTCAGCGCGCTGAGGTGGTACGGGAGACGGACCAGGCGCAGCGCGTCGATCAGCACCGGATCGGCCGCGAGATAGCCCACGCGGGCGCCGGCGAAGGCGAACGCCTTGCTCATGGTGCGCGAGACCGCGAGGCGGGGGCGCCCGCCCAGCAGCGTCAGCGCCGAGGGCGACTCGTGCGGCGCGAACTCCTGGTACGCCTCGTCCACCACCACGATGCCGTCTGTCGCGTCGTACACGGCCTCGACCACGTCGAGCGACAGCGGCGTGCCAGTGGGGTTGTTGGGGGCGCACAGGAACACGACATCGGGCCGCGCCTCCGCCACCTGGCGGGCCGCGTCCTCCGGGTCGATCGTGTAGTCGTGGCCGCGCGTGCCGCCGATCCACTCGGACCCGACGCCCCGTGTGAGGAGCCGGTACATGGAGTAGGTGGGCTCGAAGCCGAACGCCGAGCGCCCGGGACCCGCGAACGCCTGCAGCACGTGCTGCAGCACCTCGTTCGAGCCGTTGCCGGCCCAGATCCGGCTCTCGTCGAGGCCGTGGCCGAGGTACTGCGCGAAGCCCTGCCGGAGCTCGGTGAACTCGCGATCCGGGTAGCGGTTGACGTTGCGCAGAGCCTGGGCCACCGCGTCGGCGATGTCGTCCGCGACCTCGGCCGGCACGGGATGCGTGTTCTCGTTGACGTTGAGTGCCACGGGGAGAGGCGCCTGAGGTGCCCCGTAGGGCTTCTGCCCGCGCAGGTCGTCGCGGATCGGCAGTTCGTCGAGAGTGACCGTCACCCTCTCAATGCTAGGGCCGCTCGGACGGGTGGCCTCTCGTCCGTCAGCGGGCCGAGGAGTACTCCGCCGGGATCGCGAGCCGCTCTCCGGCGGCGACCGACGAGCTCTGCAGCTGGTTCAGCGCGACGATCGCGTCCACCACGTCGCGCGGGTCCGCGGCCGGAGCGATCTCCTCCGCGATCGACCAGAGCGAGTCGCCCGCCATGACCGTCACGGTGTCGAACGTGCCGGCGGGTGCGCCGTCCTCGCGCGACGCGAGGGCGCCTCCGCCGCTGATGACGGCGAGGGCCAGGCCCGCGGCGACCGGAGCCGCGGCGAGGGCGGCCAGCACGCGACGACCGCGGCGCGTGAGCCGCAGCCGCGTCGCCGGCGCCACGCGGACGGCGCGCTCGGTGCGGAGGGCACGGGCGGGGCGGACCGGGGCCTGGTAGGCGGTGATGCTCACGGTGGTCATCTGCGGCTCCTTCAGCTTCCTCGAGAGGATCGGAGAGGCTTCGCATCCGGCACTCGGCCGGGAGGGCCGGATGCGAAGCTCTGTTCCGAATCTATCTTCGAAGATTCGAATCTGTCAACGTCTTCTTCGAAAACCGGTCCGAGATGTCACGCGACACGCTCGAACAGATCTTCCGGATCCGCGTGGGTCTCGGATACCGTTTCGATGAAGCACACTCCACCACGGGCCACCGACATCGGATGTCGGAGCGAAGGAGCACGGGACATGAGCGCCGTCGACACCAGCACGTCGGACCTCGACGCCGGACAGTCGGCCGCGGCCGACGAGAAGCCCCGCACGCGGCGCCGCAAGAGCCTCAGCGACAAGCAGCTGGCCATCCTCGAGGTCATCCAGCGCTCGATCCAGACCAAGGGCTACCCGCCCACGATGCGCGAGATCGGCGACGCGGTCGGCCTCAAGTCGCTCTCGAGCGTCACGCATCAGCTGGGGCAGCTCGAGCTGAGCGGCTACCTGCGCCGCGACCCCGGCAAGACGCGTGCGATGGAGGTGCTGATCGACCTCCCCGGCCAGTCGGCGGAGAACCTCGACGCGGGCATGCCCACGGTCGGCGACGCCGCCATGGTGCCGCTCGTCGGCCGCATCGCGGCGGGCGTGCCGATCACGGCCGATCAGCAGGTCGAGGAGATCTTCCCGCTCCCCCGCCAGCTGGTCGGCAAGGGCGAGCTGTTCATGCTGAAGGTCTCGGGCGAGTCCATGATCGACGCCGCGATCTGCGACGGCGACTGGGTGGTCGTGCGCGTGCAGAACACGGCGGAGAACGGCGACATCGTCGCGGCCATGCTCGACGGCGAGGCCACGGTCAAGGTCTTCCGGCAGCGCGACGGCCACACGTGGCTCCTGCCGCGCAACTCCGCGTTCGAGCCGATCCTCGGCGACGAGGCGGTCGTGCTGGGCAAGGTCGTCGCGGTGATGCGCGCGGTCTGACCTCCGCGGGCTCCCCGATAGCGTGGGGGCATGGCACAGACGCTCCCATACGGATCCTGGCCCTCGCCGATCGCGGCAGCCGACATCGCCGGAGGCTCGCCTCGCCTGGACGGCGCGCGCTTCGTGGGCGACGAGATCTGGTGGAGCGAGAGCGTGCCGTCGGAGCGGGGGCGCACCGCGGTCTTCCGGCTCACGGACGACGAGCCCGAGGCGCTGCTGCCGGCGCCCTGGAACGCGCGCTCGCGCGTGCACGAGTACGGCGGCGGTGCGTGGACCGTCACGCCGGCCTCCGAGCTGCTTTTCGTGGAGGGCTCGGATCAGCGCGTGCACCGGTTGACCGTGGGCGGCGCGCCCGAGCCCCTCACGCCGGCGGGCCTCGGGATGAGCTTCGGCGACCTCACGTTCGCCGCCGGTCCCGACGGCGGGGGCCGGCTGTGGGCCGTGCGCGAGACACACGCCGGCGACCGCTCCCCCGTGCGCGATATCGTCGTGATCCCGCTCGACGGCTCCGCGGCCGACGATCCCGAGGCGATCCTCAGCGTGGTGGCCGGTTCGGACTTCCTCGCGTACCCGGCGCCGCGCGGCGACCGACTCGCCTGGATCGCGTGGGACCACCCGGACATGCCGTGGGACGCCTCCGAGCTGCGCGTGGGCCGGATCGGCCCCGACGGGCGCGTGTCGGAGCACGTGGTGGTCGCGGGGGGCCGCACGGAGGACGGCGGGATCTCGGCGCTGCAGCCCGAGTGGACCGGCGACGACGAGCTCATGTTCACCGCCGACCCCGAGGGCCGCTGGAACCTCCACTGGGTGCGGTTCGACGGCCTCGCCGCGACCGGCCCGGAGCCGATCTACCCCGCCGACGCCGACACGGGCGGACCGCTGTGGAACCTCGCGACCCGCTGGTTCGCGGCGCTCGACGACGGCCGGATCGTCGCGGTGCGCACGCACGGCGCCGACGAGCTCATCGTGATCGATCCGACGTGCGGCGCGGTGGACGGCCTGGAGACCTCGCTCACCGGCGGGGTGCTCGTGCGGGACGCACAGGGCTCCCGCGTCCTGCTCACGGGCGCCGGCATCCGCGTCCCCGGAGGCCTCTGGCTCCTGGACGTCGACGCGCGCACGCTCACCGCGCTGCGGGGCGGGGTCTCGGCGCTCGCCCCTGAATGGATGCCGACCTCCCGCGCCGTGACCTTCGAGGGTCCGGACGGCGACGTCCACGCGTTCGCGTACCCTCCGACCAACCCGGATGCGACCGCTCCCGAGGGCGAGCTGCCTCCGTACCTCGTGCTCGTGCACGGCGGGCCGACCGCGCACGCGTCGGGCGAGCTCTCGCTCGCGGTCGCGTACTTCACGAGCCGCGGCATCGGCGTTCTCGACGTGAACTACGGCGGATCGACCGGCTACGGCCGCGCGTACCGCGAGCGGCTGCGCGGCCGCTGGGGCATCGTCGACGTCGCCGACACGGCCGCCGCCGCGCGGGGGCTCGCGGCGGCGGGTCTGGCGGATCCCGCCCGGATCGCGATCAAGGGCGGCTCGGCCGGCGGCTGGACCGTGCTGTGCGCGGTCGCCGACACCGACGTGTTCGCCGCCGGCATCAGCCGCTACGGCGTCGCGGACCTGCGGCGGCTGGCCGACGACACGCACGACTTCGAGGCGCGGTACCTCGACGGCCTCGTCGGCCCGCTCCCCCAGGCCGAGCCGCTGTACGTCAGCCGCTCGCCCCTGTCGCGGCCCGAGACGCTGCGGACGCCGCTGCTCATCCTGCAGGGCGCCGACGACCCGGTGGTGCCGCCGTCGCAGTCCGAGGCGCTGCGCGACGCGCTGGCGGCCAACGGCGTGCCGCACAAGTACCTGCTGTTCGAGGGCGAGTCGCATGGCTTCCGGCAGGCGGAGACGCTCGTGCGCGCGTTCGAGGCCGAGCTGGCCTTCCTGGGCGCGATCCTCGGGTTCGAGACCCCCGGGGTGCCGCCGATCGACCTGGACTGACTCCGGGTCAACCCAGTCGCATCCCGAACGCCTGGACCCCCTCGTGCGAGGGCAGGCGCGAGAACCCGACGCGGTCGTAGAACGCCAGTGCGCCGGCGTTCCGGGTCGCGGCGGTCAGGTGCAGCCCCGGCACGCCGCGGCGGCGCAGCTCGGCGACCAGCGCCTCGATGAGCCGGCGCCCCCACCCCCGCCCCTGGGCCTCGGGCAGCAGGTCGATGTGCAGGTGCGCGGGGTAGCCCGCCGCGGCGTACGGCTCCGCGCCCGGCCGGCGTCCGTAGGCGTAGAGCAGGATGCCCTCCTGGCGCGTTCGCTCCCGCTCGGGTCGCGCGCGTCCCTCGGTGCGCGACGGCCACCAGTCGACCCGGAACCACTCCTCGAAGGCGTCGGTGTCGTCCGTGCCGACCACGTACCCGATCACGCGGCCCTCGTCCTCGAGCACGAAGGCCAGGTCCGGGTGGCGGGACACGTACGGCAGCGCCCACACGTCCGCCCACAGCCCGTCGTCCTCGAGCACGCCCGTGGCGTCCCCGCCGTAGTCGGCCGTGCGCAGGCAGATCTCCGCGACGGCGTCGCGGTCGGCGGCTGCGTACGGCCGGATCCGCATGCTCAGGCCACGCGGAAGGGCTCGAGCGCCGCGGCGAGGCGCTCGGACACGTGGGCGTGCACCAGCGTGCCGCCCTCCTCGTGCGAGCGCTCGAGAAGGTGCCCCTGCTCGTGGATGGCCGAGATCAGCTCGCCGCGGTCGTACGGGACGAGCGCGCGGATCTCGACCTCGGGCATTGGCAGCGCCGCCTCGATGGCCGCGCGCAGCTCGTCGATGCCCTCGCCGCTGCGCGAGGACACGAAGACCGCGTTCGGCTCGAGGCCCCGCAGGACGAGGCGCGTGTCGTCGTCCACGAGATCGGCCTTGTTGAAGACGACGATCTCGTGGATGTCGCGCGCGCCCACGTCGCCCATCACGTCGCGGACGGTCTGCAGCTGCCCGGCCGGGTCGGGGTGATGCGCGTCGACGACGTGCAGGATGACGTCGGCGTCGGCCACCTCCTCGAGGGTCGAACGGAACGCCTCCACGAGCTGGTGCGGCAGGTTGCGCACGAAGCCGACCGTGTCGGCGATCGTGTAGACGCGGCCGTCCGAGGTCTCGGACCGCCGCACCGTGGCGTCGAGGGTCGCGAACAGCGCGTTCTCGACCAGGACCCCGGCGCTGGTGAGCCGGTTCAGCAGGCTCGACTTGCCGGCGTTGGTGTAGCCGGCGATCGCGACCGAGGGGATCGTGTTGCGCTTACGCTCGCCCCGCTTCGCCTCGCGCGCGGGCGCGAAGTCGCGGATCTGCCGGCGCAGCTGCGCCATGCGCGTGCGGATGCGACGGCGGTCGAGCTCGATCTTCGTCTCACCGGGACCGCGCGAGCCCATGCCCGCGCCGCCGGCGCCGACCTGGCCACCCGCCTGGCGGCTCATCGAGTCACCCCAGCCGCGCAGGCGCGGCAGCAGGTACTCGAGCTGCGCGAGCTCGACCTGAGCCTTGCCCTCGCGGCTCTTGGCGTGCTGGCTGAAGATGTCGAGGATCACCGTGGTGCGGTCGATCACCTTGACCTTGACGACGTCCTCGAGCGCGCGCCGCTGGCTGGGTGCGAGTTCCGTGTCGGCGATCACGGTGTCGGCTCCCACGGCCGCGACGATGTCCTTGAGCTCGTCGGCCTTGCCGCGACCGATGTACGTCGCGGGGTCCGGGTGCGGGCGCCGCTGGAGCACGCCGTCCAGCACCACGGCGCCAGCGGTCTCGGCGAGCGCCGCGAGCTCGCGCAGCGAGTTCTCCGCGTCGGTCAGCGAGCCCTGCGAGTACACGCCCACGAGCACGACGTTCTCGAGCCGGAGCTGCCGGTACTCGACCTCGGTGACGTCCTCGAGCTCGGTCGAGAGGCCGCCGACGCGACGCAGCGCCGCGCGCTCCTCGCGATCCCACTGCTCGCCGTCCGCCGTGCCCTCGCCGGTCGTGGTCGCATCCTGCAGCGCCTGCGCGGCTCCGAAGACCCGTGCCCCGGTGCGCGCCTCGGCGCGCGAGAGCACGCGATCCACCAGATCCGGCTCTGCCTGACCGACGACGCCGTCGGTGTCGGGATCTGGTGTGGTGGTGTCAGTCATCCATGCCTTTCGTCGCGAGCCGATGCGCGGCGCCTGCCGCGTATCGAGCTCTCCAGCCTATTCTCCCGCGCCCCGCGCGGCCATGGGCCCCTCGGCACCGGACGAGCACGTCCGGGCACTCCCGGGCCGCCCGCTCCTCCGGTACGCTGGCCCCCTATGGTGGACCACTACTTCTCTGCGAGTCCCACCAGTGCCGAGAACCTCCGACGCATCCGCGTGCCCCTCGCGGGACGCACCGTGGAGCTGACCACAGCAGCCGGTGTGTTCAGTCCCGAACGACTCGATGCCGGGACGGCGGTGCTGCTCGCGAACGCCCCGGAGCCTCCCTCCGGCGGCGACTTCCTCGACCTCGGATGCGGCTGGGGACCGATCGCCCTCAGCATGGCCCTCGCCTCGCCGCACGCCCGGATCTGGGCGGTCGACGTGAACGAGCGCGCCCTGGACCTCGTCCGCCGCAACGCGGCCTCCCTGGGGCTCGAGAACGTCAACGCCGTGCTTCCCGAGGATGTTCCCGCGGAGGTCTCGTTCCGCACCATCCGCTCCAATCCGCCCATCCGGGTCGGCAAGTCGGTGCTGCACGAGCTCATGGAGACGTGGATCCCGCGGCTCGCCGAGCGCAGCGACGCGTACCTGGTCGTCAAGCGCGATCTGGGATCCGACTCGCTGCAGCGCTGGCTGGCCTCGACGTTCGACGACGGCTACAGCGTCTACCGCACCGCGACCGGCAAGGGATACCGCGTGCTGAAGGTGCGCCGCCACGGCACGCCGCGCACCGAGCCGCTTCAGCTGCCCGGGGTCTGATCACCGGCGCCGAGGCGCCGCAGGTCCTCCGGCGTGTCCACGTCGGCCAGCTCGGCGGCCGGCAGCGGGATGCGGATGGCGTCGCCCACGGTCTCGAGGAGCGCGCGCAGGGGCCGGTCACGAGGATCGCCGACGGCGGCGGCCCGGGCGCGCAGCACACGCTCGTCCCATGCGGCGCACAGCGGCTGGTCCCGGCCGGACGGATCGACCGCCAGGGCCACCGCGCCGGGCGCGGCCGACGCCAGCCGCCGCAGCGCATCGGGGGTCACGAACGGCATGTCACCGCCGAGCACCAGCACGACCCCGTCGGCGGGCGGCAGGGCCCCCAGCCCCGCGGCGATCGCGGCGAGAGGGCCCGCGAACGGCGGCTCCTCGCGCACGACGGCGACGCCGGCGGGCACCCCGGCCGGGTCGCCCACCACGACGGGCTCGGCGTCGATCGCCCGCAGCGCGCGCACCACGCGCGCCACGATCGGCTCGCCGCCCACCTCGATGGCGGGCTTGTGGCGGCCGCCGAGCCGTGACGAGCGGCCGCCCGCGAGGACGATCCCTCGCAGCGCCGGCGCCTCCATCCGCGGTCCGGTCAGGCGAGCGAGACGGTGCCGGTGTACACGAGCACGGCGGGGCCGGACAGCGACACGTGCTCGCCGTCCTCGGCGGGGAACATCCGGACGCCGAGCGTGCCGCCGGGCACCTCGACTCGCCAGTGGTCGGGCGCGTTCGCGCCCGCCCAGTCGCGCACGGCCAGCGCCGTGGCGGCGACGCCCGTGCCGCAGCTGAGCGTCTCGCCCACGCCGCGCTCGAAGACGCGCATGCGCACCCGGCCGACGCCGTCCTTCACGAGCGGCTCCCGCGGCACGACGAACTCGACGTTCGCCCCGTGCGGCGGCTCCGGCTCGATCGCGGGGCGATCGGTGAGGTCCAGGCCCTCGAGCTCCTCGTCGGACGCGAGGGCGACCACCACGTGCGGGTTGCCGACGTCGATGCCGAGGCCGGGACGCGCGACGCCCAGGCCCTTCGCGCGGACGAGAGGGTCGCCCGGCTCGGCGCGCCAGCGGCCGAGGTCCACCTGGTAGCCCGTCTCGCTGCGCATCACGTCGCGGACGCCGGCGCGGGTGCCGATGGGCAGGGTCGAGCCGGCGGGGAGCTCGGCCAGGCCGGCCTCGAGCAGGTAATGCGCGAACACGCGCACGCCGTTGCCGCACATCTCGGCCTTGGAGCCGTCCGCGTTGCGGTAGTCCATGAACCACCCGGCCTCGGGCTCCTCGGCGAGCGCCGCGGCGCCCTCGGGGATGCGCGCGGACCGGACGACGCGCAGCAGACCGTCGCCGCCGATCCCGAAGCGGCGGTCGCACAGCGCGGCGACCTGGGCGTCGGTGAGGTCGAGCTCGCCCTCGGGGTCGGCGACGATCACGAAGTCGTTGCCCGTGCCGTGGCCCTTGGTGAAGGCGATCTCCGTCATCGCACCAGTCTATTCGCGGGCGGTGGGAGGCGGCGCGGGTCGCGCCGCGACTCGGCCGTCGAGTCCGATGCTCAGTCGTCGGATCCGTGATGCGGGAGTGGCTGATGCGCGCGCTCGAGTGGGCACCAGCCCCTCCGATCCGGCAACCGAGCGGCCGATCCGACGACCGAGCGGCTCAGTCGTCCGGGATCAGCCGGTGACCCGCGACCCGCACTGTCTCGGGCGGAGCACGTACACCGCGTATTCGCCGTCGGTGCCCTCGCGCACGAACCCGCATCGCTCGAGCAGACGGCACGACGCCGTGTTGCCCTCGTGCGGATCGGCGTACAGCGGGCGGCCCCGCTCGCGCTCGAGGAACGCGCGCATGGCGGCGGAGCCGACGCCCCTCCCCCAGAAGCCGCGACCGAGCCAGTACCCGGTGAAGCGGCGGCCGTCGTCCGCGTCCCACGCCACGATGCTGCCGGCCACGGCGCCACGTCCCGCAGCAGGATCTCCATGCGCCGACCCTGCCACGGGCCTCGGACATCCGCGACGGGTCAGGCCCGGGCCGCGAGCGCCTCGGCGTCGGTCGAGCCGGCGTCGGACCACGCGACCTCGAGCCCGGCGGCCGGCGCGTAGCGCTTGAACCACGACACCTGGCGCCGCGCGTACCGCCGCGTGAGCGCCTGGGTCTCGGCGATCGCCTCGGCCTCGGTGAGCTCGCCCCGCAGCTGCGCCAGCGCCTGCGCGTAGCCGATCGCCCGGGACGCGGTCCGCCCCCGCTCGAGGCCCTGCTCGCGCAGGCGCGCGGTCTCGTCCAGCATGCCGTGGGCCCACATCCGCTCGACGCGGCGGTCGAGACGCTCGATCAGCGCGGCCCGCTCCATCCGCAGGCCCACCACGCTCGCGGGTCGCCAGGGCACGGGCTCCTCCGGCAGCGTGGCCCCATGGGTCGCCTCCCCCAGCGCGAGGATCTCGAGCGCCCGGACGACCCGCCGCCCGTTGCGGGGGTCCACCCGCGCCGCGGTCGCCGGGTCCTGCGCCCGAAGCCTCGCGTACAGCGCACCGGCGCCGTCGCGCTCGAGCTCGGCCTCGAGCGCCGCACGCAGCGCCTCGTCGCGCGGCGGGAAGCGGAAGTCGAACAGCACGCTCGACACGTACAGCCCCGATCCGCCCACGAGGATCGCGTGACGGCCGCGCGCGAGGATGTCGTCGATCGCGGCCCGCGCGTCGTCCTGGTAGCGGGCGACCGCGGCGTCCTCGGTCACGTCGAGCACGTCGAACAGATGATGCGGGATGCCCCGCCGCTCGGAAGCCGGCACCTTCGCCGTCCCGATGTCCATGCCGCGGTAGAGCTGCATGGCGTCGGCGTTGACCACCTCGGCCCCCGCGCCGCGGGCGGCCAGGGCTTCGGCGAGATCCAGCGACAGGTCGCTCTTGCCGGTGCCCGTGGCCCCGACGATCGCGAAGAGCCTCGGGGTCACACGCCCACGCGGAGGGTGGGCAGGCCGAGCTTCACGGCGCCGGCGGCCGTGGTCGAGCCGGGCGTCGGCACACCGCAGGACTCCGCCTGCGAGCGGTCCCAGGCGTCGCCCGCGCGCGTGCGGCGGATACGCAGCGGGGCGCCGTCCTTCGAGTCCGCGAGCAGGTGCGACGGGGCCGCGTGGGTGACCTCGACCGTGACGACGTCGCCCGGCCGCGGCAGCGGCGAGCCCGCGGGGACCTCGAAGTGCACGAGGCGGTTGTCCTCGGCGCGGCCCGTCAGGCGGTGGGTCTCGGCGTCCTTCTTGCCCTCACCGGTCGACACGAGCACCTCGAGCGAGCGGCCGAGCTGCTTCTGATTCTCCTCCAGCGTGATGCGCTGCTGCAGCGCGATCAGCCGGTCGTAGCGCTCCTGCACGACGTGCTTCGGCACCTGGTCGGGCATGGTCGCGGCGGGCGTGCCCTCGCGGATCGAGTACTGGAACGTGAACGCGCTGGCGAAGCGCGCCTGCTCGACGACGCGCAGCGTGTCCTCGAAGTCCTCGTCGGTCTCGCCGGGGAACCCCACGATGATGTCGGTCGTGATCGCGGCGTGCGGGATGCGCTCGCGCACGCGGTCGAGGATGCCGAGGAACTTGGCGCTGCGGTACGACCTCCGCATGGCGCGCAGGATCGTGTCGCTGCCCGACTGCAGCGGCATGTGGAGCTGCGGCATGACGGCCGGGGTCTCGGCCATCGCTTCGATCACGTCGTCCGTGAACGCGGCGGGGTGCGGGCTCGTGAAGCGGATGCGCTCGAGGCCCTCGATCTCACCCGCGGCGCGCAGCAGCTTGCCGAACGCCTGGCGGTCACCGAACTCGACGCCGTACGAGTTGACGTTCTGGCCGAGCAGTGTGACCTCGATCGCGCCGTCCTCGACGAGCAGGCGGATCTCGTTCAGGATGTCGCCGGGCCGGCGGTCCTTCTCCCTGCCCCGGAGGCTCGGCACGATGCAGAACGTGCAGGTGTTGTTGCAGCCGACGGAGATCGAGACCCAGCCGCTGTAGACGGAGTCGCGCTTGGTGGGGAGCGTCGAGGGGAAGGTCTCGAGCGACTCGAGGATCTCCAGCTCGGCCTCGCCGTTGTGGCGGGCCCGCTCGAGCAGGCTGGGCAGCGACCCCATGTTGTGGGTGCCGAACACGACGTCGACCCACGGTGCCTTGCGCTGCACGGTCTCCTTGTCCATCTGCGCGAGGCAGCCGCCGACGGCGATCTGCATGCCGTCGTGCTTGTCCTTGCGGGACTTGAGGTGGCCGAGGGTGCCGTAGAGCTTGCCGGCCGCGTTGTCGCGCACCGCGCACGTGTTGATGATCACGACGTCGGCGTCCTCGCCGTCGGCCGCCCGCACGTAACCCGCGCTCTCGAGGGAGCCGGCGAGCCGCTCCGAGTCGTGCACGTTCATCTGGCAGCCGAAGGTGCGCACCTCGTACGAGCGCGGCCGGCCGTCGGCGGTGACGGCGGCGGGCGAGGGCTCGATCAGAGTGGGGGCGCTGGAAGGGGTAGTCATGGCCTGCTCATTCTACGTTTCGCTGCCCCGGTGGGGCCCGGGAGCGCACGGGCCCGCGGCGGTGCTCAGTCGAACCGCACCGACGAGCGCGGACGCCTGGCCTCATCCAGCGCGGCGCGCGCCGCCGACATCGCCAGGCCGCCGTAACCGCGGCGGGCGAGCTGCCCGGCCAGGCGCCGCAGCGCCGTGTCGTCGTCGTAGCGCAGCAGCTGGGGGGCCTTGCCGCGCGCGTACTCGAGGGCGCGCTCGAAGTCGTCGTCGGGCAGCTCGGCCAGCGCCTGGTCGATCACGGCGCGATCGATGCCCCGCGCGGCGAGGCTCTGGGCGATCGCGCGGCGCCCCTGGTTCTTGCGCTCCACCCCTGCGTACACCAGCTGATCCGCGAGGGCCGCGTCGTCGAGCGCACCGAGCCGGACGAGCCGATCGACGATCTCGTCGATCGCGTCGACGTCGAGCTCGCTCTCGCGCAGCTTCGCGCGGGCCTCCGAGATCGACAGCGACCGGCGCCGCAGCGCCTTGATCAGCCGGTCCTCGGCCTGCTCGCGCAGCGCGCCGGCATCCGGCTCGGCGGGTTCCTCGTCCTCCGGGAGCTCCACGAAGCGCACGCCGCCCGATTTCTTGACCTCGAGCGGCTTCACGGGCGCAGGCCTTCGGTCGCCGGGCCGCGAGCCGAGGTCGCGCCACGTCGTGTGCCATCCCTCGCCCGTCGGATCGTCCGCGGCGGCCTCGCCGCCCCCGGCCGGAGCCGCGGGCTCGACGGGCGCCGCGCCTCCCCCGAAGAGGGGGATGACGGGGGCGAGGCGCTCCTCCTCGCCCCCGTCAGTCGCCATGGTTCACCCCGGTTGTTGAGCGACGCCGAAACACGGTTGTTGAGCGACGCCGAAACATCACGCCGTGCGGCGGGCCGCCACCTCGGGCGCGGGCGCGTCGACCGCGGCGGTCTTGGGCTGGCCGACGCCGAGCTTCTCCTTGATCCGGTTCTCGATCTCGAGGGCCACGTCGACGTTCTCGATCAGGAAGTTGCGGGCGTTCTCCTTGCCCTGGCCGAGCTGGTCGCCGTCGTACGTGTACCAGGACCCGGACTTCTTGACGATCCCGTGCTCGACGCCGAAGTCGATCAGGCTGCCCTCGCGCGAGATGCCGGTGCCGTACAGGATGTCGAACTCGGCCTGCTTGAACGGCGGGGCCATCTTGTTCTTGACGACCTTGACGCGCGTGCGGTTTCCGACCGCCTCGGCGCCGTCCTTCAGGGTCTCGATGCGGCGGATGTCGAGGCGCACGGAGGCGTAGAACTTGAGCGCCTTGCCGCCCGCGGTGGTCTCGGGCGAGCCGAAGAACACGCCGATCTTCTCGCGCAGCTGGTTGATGAAGATCGCGGTGGTCTTGGTCTGGTTCAGGCCACCCGTGAGCTTTCGCAGCGCCTGCGACATGAGTCGCGCCTGCAGACCCACGTGCGAGTCGCCCATCTCGCCCTCGATCTCGGCGCGCGGCACGAGGGCCGCGACCGAGTCGATCACGACGAGGTCGATCGCGCCGGAGCGGATCAGCATGTCGGCGATCTCGAGCGCCTGCTCACCGGTGTCGGGCTGGGACACGAGCAGCTGGTCGATGTCGACGCCGAGCTTCTTGGCGTACTCGGGGTCGAGCGCGTGCTCCGCGTCGACGAACGCGGCGATGCCGCCCGCGCGCTGCACGTTGGCGATCGCGTGGAGCGTGAGGGTCGTCTTACCCGACGACTCCGGGCCGTAGATCTCGATGATGCGGCCGCGGGGCAGGCCGCCCACGCCGAGGGCGACGTCGAGGGCGATCGATCCGGTGGGGATCACCTCGACGGGCGCGCGCTCGTCGCTGCCCAGCCGCATGACCGAGCCCTTCCCGAACTGCTTGTCGATCTGGGCGAGGGCCGCGTCGAGGGCCTTCTCGCGATCGGCTGCTGATGCCATGACCTGCTCCTTCGTGCTCGTGTGTCCGTCGCCTGTAGGCTGTCGCGCCCCGCCCGGGCGTGCGGGGTCTGCGACAAGGCGCGTGGCTCAAGTGCCACCTGCCACGCTAGGCAGGGCCACCGACATCGAGTCCGGCGCCCCCGTCCCGGGGAGCAGATGAGCGGCATGTGCCACCTGGGGACGACACTACGCCGATCTCGAACGGATCTTCGAGGACACGCCGAAGGCGTGCATCCGCTCTTCGAACGCTCTCAGCGCCGCGGCTCGAGCCGGCCCGCGCCGTAGCGGCGGCTGGCGGGCACGTCGGTCTCGGCGCACAGCGCGAGCCAGATCTCGCGCGGCGGCACCCCGTCGTCCAAGGCCTGATCGGCCGTCCGGCCGATGCCGGGCAGCACGAGATCGCTGAGCAGCGACGCGCCGCGCGCGCCGAACTCCTCGTCGACCGCGCGCAGGAACTCGCTGCGCCTCATCGAGCGCTCAGCGCAGCGACAGCTCGGTGCCGACCTCGGCGACGAGGTCGTCCGGAACGACATCCGGGAACGGCTGCACGCCCTCGAGCACGGCGATGCGGTCGCCCACCTCGCGCATGATCGACGAGATCGGAACGTCGAGGGCCTCAGCCACCGACGCGAGGATCTCGCTCGACGCCTCCTTCTGCCCGCGCTCCACCTCGCTGAGGTAGCCGAGCGCGACGCTCGCCCTGCTGGCGACCTGACGGAGGGTCTGGCCCTTCTGCTGACGCATGTCTCGCAGCACGTCGCCGATCTCTTGACGAACCAGGATCATCGCGGCCCCCTCCTCACTGCTTTCCCGACGGGTGCATAACAGTACAACACCGTCGCGGCCAATCTAATCCCGGGCACTGAATGCGGGATGGGAAATCCCCAAGATTCACGTCATCGAAACACACGAAAGCATCACGACAGCGCGTCGAACGCGTCCTCCAGGGCCCGCACGCGCGCCGCCTCCCGGATGGCGGCGCGGTCCCCCTCGAACACGTGCGAGGTCACGAACGTGCCCGACGGGATCGAGACGCCGATGTGGACCGTGCCCACGGGCTGCCCGTCGGGCGAGTCCGGCCCCGCGATCCCGGTCGTCGAGATGCCCATGTCGGCGTCGCGGCCGCCCACCGCGAGCGCGTGCCGCACGCCGTCCGCCATCTGCCGCGCGACCTCGGGATCCACCGCGCCGTGCGCGCGGAGAAGACCGGCGTCGACGCCGAGCAGCGAGGTCTTGATCGCGCTGTCGTACGCGACCACTCCCCCGCGCAGCGTCAGCGAGGCGCCGGGGACCGACACGAGCGACGCCACCACGAGCCCGCCCGTCAGCGACTCGGCCACCCCGAGCGACCAGCCGCGTTCGCGCAGCAGCGAGAGCAGGCCGGCCTCGACGGTCATCGCGCCGCCCGCGCTCCCCGCACCTGCGCGACCACGTAGTCGATCCCGCTCGCGATCGTCAGGATGACAGCGAGCCACATCAGCACCAGCGTGACGATGCTGAACGGCTCGACGCCGATCAGCAGCCAGATCGGGAGCAGCGCCCACGAGAGGGCGACGGCCTGCACGAGGGTCTTGACCTTGCCCATCCACGCGGCCGCGACCACGTGCTCGTTCGCGATGACCAGGCGGTGGATCGTGATCCCCCACTCGCGGATCAGCATCACGATCACCATCCACCAGGGCACCTCGCCGAGGATCGCGAGCCCGATGAAGCCGGCGCCGGTGAGGAGCTTGTCCGCGATCGGGTCGAGGAGCTTGCCCAGGTCGGTCACGATGTCGTGGCGGCGCGCGAGGTAGCCGTCCACCCAGTCCGTCGAGATGCCGACCACGAAGAGGACGGCGGCGATCCAGCGCAGCGCGAGGTCGTCGGCGCCGAGGCGCCCGCCCATCACGAGCAGGATCACGAAGAGGATCGCGAGCGGGATGCGCGCGCTCGTGATCGCGTTGGGCAGCTGCCGGGGGATCGTCATGGGATCAGTCTCGCCCGGTCAGCTGCCAGGCGTCCTCGTCGCCCTCGTCGTCCTCCACCGGATATCCCTGGAACTGCGCCTCGATCGGGTCCTCGCCGTAGCGGTCGTCGCCGTAGCCGTCCTCGGTCGCCGGCGCCTCGGCCGCGGCGGCGGCCGGTGCGGTCCGCGCGGGCGGCTCCTCGCCCTTGATGCGCGCCAGCACCTCGGGGAGCTGCTCCGGCGTCACCAGCACGTCACGCGCCTTGGAGCCCTCGGAGGGCCCGACGATCTCGCGGGATTCGAGCAGGTCCATGAGGCGCCCCGCCTTCGCGAAGCCCACGCGCAGCTTGCGCTGCAGCATCGAGGTCGACCCGAACTGGCTCGTGACGACCAGCTCGGCCGCGGCGAGGAGCACCTCGAGGTCGTCGCCGATGTCCTCGTCGATCTCCTTCTTCTTGGACTCGATGGCCTCCGCGACATCCGCGCGGTACTCGGGCCGGGCCTGGCCCGTGACGTGCTTGACGACGCGGTCGATCTCCTCCTCGGTGACCCACGCGCCCTGCACGCGGATCGCCTTCGAGGAGCCCATGGGCGAGAACAGCGCGTCACCCTGGCCGATCAGCTTGTCGGCGCCGCCCTCGTCGAGGATGACGCGGCTGTCGGTCACGCTCGTCACGGCGAACGCCAGGCGCGACGGCACATTGGCCTTGATCAGGCCCGTCACGACGTTCACCGACGGGCGCTGCGTGGCGAGCACGAGGTGGATGCCGGCCGCGCGCGCGAGCTGGGTGATGCGGACGATCGAGTCCTCGACGTCGCGCGGCGCGACCATCATCAGGTCCGCGAGCTCGTCGACCACGACCAGCAGGTAGGGGTAAGGCTTGAGCACGCGCTCGCTGCCCGCCGGCACCTCCACCTCGCCGCGGGCGAGGGCCGCGTTGAAGTCGTCGACGTGGCGGAAGCCGAACGACGCGAGGTCGTCGTACCGCATGTCCATCTCCTTCACGACCCACTGCAGCGCCTCGGCCGCCTTCTTGGGGTTCGTGATGATGGGCGTGATGAGGTGCGGAACGCCCGCGTAGTTCGTGAGCTCCACGCGCTTGGGGTCGACGAGCACCATGCGCACCTCGCTGGGCTTCGCCCGCATGAGGATGCTCGTGATCATCGAGTTGATGAAGCTCGACTTCCCGGAGCCGGTCGAGCCGGCCACGAGCAGGTGCGGCATCTTGGCGAGGTTCGCGACGACGAAGCCGCCGCCCACGTCCTTGCCCACGCCGACCGTGAGCGGGTGGCTCGACTTCTGCGCGGCGGCCGAGCGCAGCACGTCGCCGAGTGCGACCGTCTCGCGGTCCGTGTTGGGGATCTCGATGCCGATCGCGCTCTTGCCGGGGATCGGCGCGAGGATGCGCACGTCGTTCGACGCGACAGCGTACGAGATGTTGCTCTGAAGCTGCGTGATCCGCTCGACGCGCACGCCGGGCGCGAGCTCGATCTCGTACTGCGTGACGGTCGGGCCGCGCGAGAAGCCCGTGACCTTCGCCTCGACCTTGAACTCGGCGAGCACGCGCGTGAGCTGCTCGACGACGCGGTCGTTGGCCTCGCTGCGCGCCACGGACGGCGGGCCCGCCGACAGCGACGCGGGCGAGGGCAGCACGTACGGCGCGGCCGGCGGCTGCGGGCCGCGCGCGCCCGGGCCGTCCGTTCCGAAGCCGATCAGGCCCGGCAGCTCGCCCGTGTCGGAGTCGTCGCCGTCGCCCACGAGCCCGGTCGAGCCGCGCTCGGCGAGACCGCCGGTCAGGCCGCTGAGCGAGCTGAGCACGGCGGTGGCCGAGTCGGGCTCGGGCTCGGGATCCGCGACGACGATCGCCTTGTCGTAGCCGCCGTCGCGCTGCTCGGTCAGCAGCTCCGTCAGGTCCTGGGGCGAGTCGACGACATCCGGGTCCTCCTCGCGGCCGGACTTGTTGCGGCGCCACCACGGCAGCGCGGCCTCGGCGTCGTCCTGCGGCAGCACCTCGGTCGCGGCGGTGGCCGCCGGGTCGGCCTTGTCGCCGGGCTCGGGGCGCTCGGCGCCGAACATCCAGGCGTACAGGTCACCCAGGCGCTGGCCGATGCGGTTCGGCGGCGTCTTGGTGATGATCAGGACGCTGAGCGCGGCGAGCAGCGACAGCGCGACGTACGCGCCGATGTCGGTGAGCAGCAGCGCGAGCGGCTCCCCGACCATCCACCCGAACAGCCCGCCCGCCTGGCTGAGGGCGGGCATCCCGAGCGAGGGCTGCGGGCGCTCGCCGGCGACGTGGCAGAAGCCGGCGACCGTGAGCGTGAGGAGCGCGAAGCCGATGCCGATCCGGCCGTTGTCGTGCACGGACGACGGGTGCCGGAACAGCCAGCCGGCCAGCAGCAGCAGGGCGACCGGGAAGACGAACGCCGTGCGGCCGATCAGCCCGCCGAAGGTGTAGGCGCTGATGTTCGCGGCGACCTCGTTGCCGATGAAGAACCACTCGGTGACGGCGCCCGCCACCGCGAGGAGCACGACCAGCAGCGGGAATCCGTCGCGGCGCTGATCCTTCTCGAGCGCCTCGAGGCCGAACGCCCGGAACAGGCCGCCGACCGCGTGACCGAGGCCGTTCCAGGCGCGCACGGCCACCGGAGGCCGGTCGGAGGCCTCGAAGTAGGGCTTGGGGGCCGGATCCGGCTTCTTGCGCGCGCGCGAGCCGTTCGCGGCCTCGTTCTTCGAGGCCGCCCGGCTCCTGCTGCCGGAGGTCTTGGACGCGGCGGGCGTGCGTGGCATGCCTCCACGGTACGCGCGGGGGCCGACATCCCGCGGGAGCGACGCCGTGGATGCCGCGGATCCGCGGGGCTGGGCGGCTCAGCCGGCGAGGGCCCGCAGGCGCGCCACGTGGGCGGCGTGCTGCTGCGCGACCCACTCGTCCGCCAGCCGCGCGTCGGTGGTGGGCTCCCCGCCCGCGGCCTCGCGCTCGAGCGCGTCGAGATAGGCGCGATCGCGGGCGAACAGCACGGCGATCGCCTCGGAGCCCCGCGTGACCGGCCCGTGGCCGGGGACGATCACCCGCGTGCCGCGCCGCGCGGCCGAGGATTCGAGCAGATCGAGCGCCGCGCGGTAGTCGCCGACCGGATCGGACGGCGGCTCGCGGTCCTCGCCGGCATGGCCGACGTCGAGCAGCGGGACCTCGCGCTGCGAGAGCATGTCGCCGACCAGCAGGGCCTCCCCCACCGCGAGGGCGAGGTGGCCGGGGACGTGGGCGTCGTGCCGCAGCACCGCGATCCCCGACGGCGCAGGCGGCGGAAGCTCGTCCGCCTCGTCCGGCAGCGCCGCGAGCACGCCGAACAGCTCCTCCTCGAGCCCGGGCGCGGCCTGGGCGGCCTCGGCCCACGAGCGCCCGCGGTCGCCCGCCATCACCGCGACGGCGCGCGCGGTCGCGAACCGGGGCACCTCGCCCAGGTCCGGGTGCCACAGCACGTGGTCCCAGTGCGGGTGCGTCGCCGCGCCCGCCGCGACCCGCCAGCCGCGCGCGCGGATCGCCGCGACGAGCCCGTCGAGCTCGGCCGTCGTGATCCCGGGGTCGACGATCAGGGCCGATCCGGAGCGGTCGACCACCACCGCGGTGTTCGACGCCCAGATCTCCGACTCGGCGACGAACACGCCGGGGGCGACCTCCGCGAGCGACCGAGCGGTCATCCTGCGCGGCTCAGGCCTCGATGACGAGGGGGACGATCATAGGCCGGCGGCGCAGCGACTGGTTCACCCAGCGGCCGATCGTGCGGCGCACGGTCTGCGACAGGGCGTGGTTGTCGCGCACCCCCGACGCCGCTGCCTCCTCGAGCGCCTTGGCGATCTTCGGCTTGACGGCCTCGAACACCGCGTCGTCCTCGGCGATGCCCCGCGCGTGGATCTCGGGGCCCGTGATGATCCGGCCGGTCGCGGCGTCGACCACGACGATGACCGAGACGAAGCCCTCCTCGCCGAGCGTGCGGCGGTCCTTGAGGTCCGCGTCCGTGATCTCCCCCACGGTCGATCCGTCGACGTAGACGAAGCCGAGGTCGAGCTGCCCGGCGACGCGCGCGACGCCGTCCTTCAGGTCGACCACCGTGCCGTTCTCGCCGATGATGGTGCGCTCCTCCGGGATGCCCGTGTCCTGCGCGAGCTTGGCGTTCGCCATCAGGTGCCGGTACTCGCCGTGCACCGGGAGCACGTTCTTGGGCTTGAGGATGTTGTAGCAGTAGAGCAGCTCGCCCGCCGCCGCGTGACCCGAGACGTGGACCTTCGCGTTGGACTTGTGGACGACGTTCGCGCCGAGCTTGGTGAGCCCGTCGATCACGCGGTAGATCGACGTCTCGTTCCCCGGGATCTGGCTCGAGGCGAGGATCACGGTGTCGCCCTCGCCCGGCTCGATCGCGTGGTCGAGGTTGGCCATGCGGCTCAGCACGGCCATCGGCTCGCCCTGCGACCCGGTCGACATGTAGACGATCTGGTCGTCCGGGATGTCCTTGGCCTTCTTGTAGTCGACCAGCACGCCGTCCGGCACCTTCAGGTAGCCGAGCTCGGCGGCGATCGTCATGTTGCGCACCATGCTGCGCCCCAGCAGGGCGACGCGGCGGCCGTTGGCGGCTGCGGCGTCCAGCACCTGCTGCACGCGGTGCACGTGGCTCGAGAAGCTCGCCACGATCACCCGGCCGGGGGTCTTGGAGATCACCTGGTCGATGACCGGGCCGATCGCGCGCTCGGTGGGCGTGAAGCCGGGCACGTCGGCGTTGGTCGAATCGGGCAGGAACAGGTCCACGCCCTCCTCGCCGAGCCGTGCGAACGCGCGCAGGTCGGTGATCCGGCCGTCCAGCGGCAGCTGGTCCATCTTGAAGTCGCCCGTGTGGAGCACGAGGCCGGCCGGCGTGCGGACCGCGACCGCGAGCGCGTCGGGGATCGAGTGGTTGACCGCCACGAACTCCAGGTCGAACGGGCCGATGTCCCAGCTCTCGTCCTCCTTGACCACCGTCAGGAGCGGCTTGATCCGGTGCTCCTTGAGCTTGGCCTCGACGAGCGCGAGCGTGAGGGCCGAGCCGATCAGCGGAATGTCCTGACGCAGCTTGAGCAGGTACGGGACGGCGCCGATGTGGTCCTCGTGGCCGTGCGTGAGGACCACGCCGACGATGTCGTCGAGGCGCCCCTTGATGGGCTCGAAGTCGGGCAGGATCAGGTCGACGCCGGGCTGGTGCTCCTCGGGGAACAGCACGCCGCAGTCGATGATCAGGATCTTGCCGTCGAACTCGTACGTGGTCATGTTGCGGCCGACCTCGCCGAGGCCGCCGAGCGGGGTCACGCGCAGCGTGCCGGGCGCGACAGCGGGGGGATCGTAGACCGGAGTGGACATGGGTCCGCCTTTCGCGGGCGCCGCTCGCGCGGGCCCTTCCGGACGCCCGCGGGGCATCCGGATTCGTTGTTGTGTTGTGCTGTGCGGCCTTCTCGGCCGCGGGAGATCCGTGGGCGCGTCAGCGCGTGGTGCCCGGCACCTTGGGCAGGGCGCCGCCGGCGGCCGCGTTGCGGTCGGGGCGGAAGTTGGAGAAGTCGACGCCGTCGACGTCCTTCACGAGGGCGAGCTCGTCCTCGATGATGGCGGCCTCCCACTCCTCCGGGCCCACGAGCGGCAGGCGCACGCGCGGGCTGGAGATGCGGCCGAGGCCGTGCAGGATGTACTTCGTCGAGACCGTGCCCGGGACGTGCGTCATAACGGCGCGGACGAGCGGCTCGAGCTTCTTGTGCTGCTCGGTGGCCGCGGCCAGGTCGCCGCGGTTCACCGCGTCGACGATCACGCGGTACGGCGCGGCGGCGATGTTGGCCGTCACGCCGATCAGGCCCGTGGCGCCGATCGCGAGGTGCGGCAGCACGTTGGCGTCGTCGCCCGAGAAGTACATCAGGTCGGTCTGGTTGAGCACGCGGCTGACCTCGCTGAAGTCGCCCTTGGCGTCCTTCACCGCGAGGATGTTCGGGTGCTTCGCGAGGCGCAGCATGGTCTCGTACTTGATCGGCACGCCGGTGCGGCCCGGGATGTCGTACAGGATGACCGGCAGATCCGTCGCATCCGCGACCAGCCGGAAGTGCGTCAGGATGCCCGCCTGGGTGGGCTTGTTGTAGTACGGCGTGACGATCATGATGCCGTCGGCGCCGGCCTTCTCGCTCTTCTGGTAGAGCTCGATCGCGTGCGCGGTCTCGTTCGAGCCGCCGCCCGTGATGATCTTGGCGCGGCCCGCGGCGACGTCCTTGCCGACCTCCACGAGGCGGATCTTCTCGGGGTCCGTGAGCGTCGAGGTCTCGCCCGTCGTGCCGGTGACGACGATCCCGTCGGCGCCCGACACGATCACGTCGTCGATGTGCTTCTCGACGGCGGGCCAGTCGACCTCGCCGTCGGCCGTCATCGGAGTGACGAGCGCGACGAGCACCTGTCCGAAGGGGTTGCCCGAGTGCGTCATGGCTCCAGGCTATCGCGCGCGGGCTGGGTGACTCACGCGCGCGGGTTGCCGCGCGGGTGCGCGCGGTGCGCGCAGTCGTCGGATCACGCGCGCAGTCGTCGGAGTTGTGGGGCGCTCGTGACGGACCAGGCGCCAGGAATCACACGCGTCGCGTCGCTCCGACGACTGGGCGGAGGCTCCGACGACCGAGCGTCTCGCGTGCGCCCAGGATCGCCGCCTCGACGATCGACCACTCGTACAGCACCTGCGCGTAGTCGAATCGGAGCGGGATGTACCCGAGCGCCAGTGCGCGGGCGTCGCGACCGAGATCCCTGTGCCGCTTCGACTCGCCATCGTGGTTCTCGCGGCCGTCGACCTCCAGGATGATCCGTCCGTCCAGGATGAAGTCGACGGTTCCGACGCCTTCGATCGGCACCTGCGCCCGCAAGGAGATTCCGAGCCGACCGAGCCGCAGCCGCACGAGCGATTCGAGACCGCTGTCGGCATCCGGCCGAGCGATGTCCACGAGGTACCGCATCCCCGCGTCCAGATGATCGCGGATCCAGGCACGAGCCCGCCCGGTCAGCTTGCCCAGGCGCCAAGCGGACTCGTAGGCGACGAAGAATGCCTCGGCGCCCTGGCATCCGGCGAGCTGCACGAGGGCGCGCGCGACGGAGACCACCCCGGGCCGCGCCGCGCCGGCGTCCCAATGCCCGACGCACGCGCACTGCGGGTGGGCGTGCCGCCGCCCCTTGCCGCCGAGCCACACGTGCACGCCATCGGCGTCGAGGACCCAGACGCCGTGCCGACGAAGGGCGGAGACGCAGGCGAGCGCCCCGCCGTGCACGGCGGCCGTGCGGACATCCTCGAGGGCGGTCGGCAGTGCGTACACGCCTTCGCGGAGGCGGTGGAGCTGACCTGCCGCACAGCACCGCCGCAGGTCCGAGCGACGGGCACCCGCCGCCAGCAGGTCCGCGGCTCTGGCGACTCCGTCCGTCCGCGCCATCCTGGCCGCGATCTCGTCGATGAACATGCCCCGACGGTGGCGCCTCGCCCGTGGCCGCAGGCGGCTCCGGCGTCCGTTTGGGGAGGGTCCGCACGAGTCGGGTGGTTGTGAGCGAGCCATGGCGATCCGGTCGCCCCAGCCCACTCGTCGGATGCGCTGCTCGGTCGTCGGAGCAGTGATGCTTGAGTGACGTCAGCGACCTCATCCGCATCAGCCGCACCACTCATCCGACGACTGCGCGGCGGCCCCGACGACCGCACGCGGGGGTCAGGAGCGGCGGAGGACCTCGAAGCGATAGCGGGTGCCGGTGCGGCTGGTGTGCCAGCCGCCGTCTGCCGGGTCGGAGCGGACGAGGTGCCACGAGTCGTCGATCTCGGGCGCGTAGGCGTCGCCCTCGACGTCGAGGTCGATGCGCGTGACCCAGAGCTCGTCGAGCAGCGGCATGGCCTGGCGGTAGATCTCCGCTCCCCCGATGACCCACACCTCGTCGTCGAGCTTGGCGGCCTCCTCCAGGGCGTCGTCGAGCGAGTGGACGACCTGGGCGCCGGGGGCCTCGAAGCCCTCGTCGCGCGTGATGACGATGTTGGGGCGATCCGGCAGCGGGCGGAAGCGCTCGGGGAAGGACTGCCAGGTGCGGCGGCCCATCAGCACGGGGCATCCGCTCGTGGCGCGCTTGAAGAACGCCAGGTCCTCCGGCAGATCCCACGGCATGCCGCCCTGGGCGCCGATCGCGCCCGTGGACGCCTGTGCCCAGACCGCCCGGATCGGCATCAGACCGCGACCGCGCCGCGGATCGGCGGGTGGTGCTGGTAGTCGTGCAGCGCGAAGTCCTCGAACTCGTACTCGAAGATCGACGCGGGCTTCCGCGTGATCTCGAGCGTCGGGTACGGGTAGGGCTCGCGCGAGAGCTGCTCGGCGACCTGCTCGCGGTGGTTGTCGTAGATGTGGCAGTCGCCGCCGGTCCACACGAACTCGCCGGGCTCGAGACCGGTCTGCTGCGCCATCATGAGCGTCAGGAGCGCGTACGACGCGATGTTGAACGGCACGCCGAGGAACATGTCGGCGCTGCGCTGGTAGAGCTGGCACGACAGCTTCCCGTCGGCGACGTAGAACTGGAACATCGCATGGCACGGCGCGAGCGCCATGTCGGGGATGTCCGCCGGGTTCCACGCCGACACCAGGATGCGCCGCGAGTCGGGGTTCGTCCGGATCTGGTCGACCGCCTGCTGGATCTGGTCGATCTGCTCGCCGCTCGGCGTCGGCCAGGACCGCCACTGCACGCCGTACACGGGCCCGAGTTCGCCCTCGGCGTCGGCCCATTCGTCCCAGATCGTGACGCCGCGCTCCTGCAGCCACCGCACGTTGGAGTCGCCGCGCAGGAACCACAGCAGCTCCAGCGCGACCGACTTGAAGTGCACGCGCTTGGTGGTGATCAGGGGGAAGCTCTGCGAGAGATCGCAGCGCAGCTGGCGGCCGAACACGCTGGTCGTCCCCGTGCCCGTCCGGTCGTCCTTGTGCGTGCCGTGCTCGAGCACGTCGCGCAGCAGGTCCTCATAGGGGGTCGGGATCGCCTGGCTCACGTGATCAGGGTAGCCCGGGCGAGGGACATCCGGATCAGCCGCACGGCGATCCGCGACGGCGCGCGCGGGCGTGGAGTTCTCCCCTCGTTCACCCGCCGGTCGACGGCGCGTCGCCCGGCGTGACCACGCTGGGCGACGTGACATCCCTCCCCCCGCGCCGCCGGCTCGCAACGCCCGCCGCGCTCACCGCACTGACAGCCACCGCCCTCATCGCGGCCCTCGTGCCGGCGCCCGCCGTCGCGCAGACCGCGCCCGCCGCATCGGGCGGCACCCCGCCGGCGCACGCCGCTGCGACGACCGTCCCGACGCTGGTCGCCCGCGCGACGCTGTCGGCCGACTTCCTCGCCCCGGGCCCCGACTCGGGTGCCGCGGTGACGCCGAACAACGGGCGCAGAGGCCCGTTCGACGGCCAGGTCATCCCGGGCTTCTCGGCCATGGTGGACAACGGCGACGGGACGTTCTGGGCGCAGCCCGACAACGGATTCGGCTCGAAGGGCAACTCGGCCGACTTCCTGCTGCGCAACTACCTGGTGCGCCCGGCCTGGCAGACGGCCGAGGGCGGCGCGGGCGAGATCGAGATCGAGTCGTTCATCGAGTACAACGACCGCAACGACGTGCTCGACTTCCCGATCGTGAACGAGGACACCGACGAGCGCCTGCTGACCGGCGCCGACTTCGACATCGAGTCGGTCGTGCGGGCCAAGGACGGCACGTTCTGGGTCGGCGAGGAGTTCGGCCCGTTCCTGCTGCACTTCGACGCCGACGGCACGCTGCTCGAGAAGCCGTTCCCGCTCGAGGGCGCCGCGTCGCCGCAGAGCCCCTACCTCGCGCCGGGCGAGCAGCCCACGGTCGCCGCGAGCCGCGGCTTCGAAGCCATGGCCGGCTCGCAGGACGGCCGCTACCTCTACCCCGTGCTCGAGGGCGCCTACCTCGCCGACGAGGACCAGCGCCGCCGCGTGATCCACCAGTTCGACACCCGCACCGGCGCGTACACCGGCCGCACGTGGTCGTACCAGTCCGACCAGGCCACGGACGTGATCGGCGACGCCTTCGCGACCCCGAACGGCGAGCTGCTGCTCATCGAGCGCGACGACTTCGAGGGCGCGCAGTCGGTCATCAAGCGCGTCTACCGCGTCGACCTGAAGCGCACGGACGCCGAGGGCAACCTCCGCAAGACCCTCGTGCTCGACGCGCTCCGGATCGACAACCCGCACGGCATCGACGCGGGCGAGGGCTACGGCCTCGGCGACACCTACTCGCTGCCCGTGCAGTCGTTCGAGACCGTGCTGCAGCTCCAGGACGGAACGCTGCTGATCGGCAACGACAACAACTATCCCGGCAACGACGCGCGCAACACGGGCACGCCGGATGACACGGAGTTCGCGATCGTCGACCTCGAGCGCACCGTCTCGAAGGCCGACGCCGTGACCGTCGTGGCCCACCGCGGCGCCAGCGGCTACCGCCCCGAGCACACGCTCGCGGCGTACGAGACGGCCATCACGCAGTGCGCCGAGTTCATCGAGCCGGACGTCGTCGCGACGAAGGACGGCGTGCTCGTCGCCCGCCACGAGAACGAGATCGGCGGGACGACGGATGTCGCCAGCCGACCCGAGTTCGCCGACCGACGCACCACGAAGACGATCGACGGCGTCGCGGTGACGGGCTGGTTCACGGAGGACTTCACGCTCGCCGAGCTGCGCACGCTCCGCGCCGAGGAGCGCCTGCCCGACGTGCGCCCGCAGAGCGCCGCGTTCGACGGCCTCTACCTCATCCCGACCCTGGACGAGGTCATGGACCTGGCGCGCCGCTCGCTGACCTGCGACGGCCGCCCGGTCGGCGTCTACCCCGAGACGAAGCACCCGACGTACTTCGACTCGATCGGCCTGTCGCTCGAGGAGCCGCTCGTGGCCCAGCTGCAGCGCAACGAGCTGGATGACGCCGAGGCCCCGGTCATCCTGCAGAGCTTCGAGACCGGCAACCTGCGGGACCTGGACGAGCAGACCGACGTCACGCTCGCGCAGCTCATCAGCAGCTCGGGCGCGCCGTACGACCTGGCCGCCGCGGGCGACCCGCGCACCTACGCCGACCTCGTGACGCCCGAGGGTCTGGCCGAGATCGCGACGTACGCCGACGGGATCGGCGCGGAGAAGAACGTGATCATCCCGCGCAACGCCGACGGCACGCTGTCGGCGCCGAGCCCGGTCGTCGACGACGCCCACGCGGCGGGCCTCGACGTCCACGCGTGGACGTTCCGCGTCGAGAACCGCTTCCTCGCGGCGGACTTCCGCTCGAGCAGCGACCCGAACGCGGCCGGTGACCTGGCCGGCGAGATCCGGGCGTTCCTCGACGCCGGCATCGACGGCCTGTTCAGCGACAACCCCGACATCGCCGCCGCGACCGTCGCGGGCTGACGCACCCAGAACGCGGGGCCGGATCGCCGGAGGGCGATCCGGCCCCGTCCTGTTACCGCGTGCGTCGCCGGCGGGACGCGCCCGTGCCGGTCCGCGTTAGCCTTCCCGCGTGGACCCGATCACCGCCTTCGCCGTGCTCGCGGCCGTGCTCGCGGTCGCGACCGCGATCGGCGTGCTGCTCCGCCGCCGCGAGGGCCGCGTGCGGCACCGCGCGCACGACATCGCGCACGTGTCGGCGCACTCCCTGGGGCTGGATCCGGCGGATGTCGCGTTCGGCGACACCGCGACCCTGCTGCAGTTCAGCACGGAGTACTGCACGCGCTGCCCGGCCGCGCGCCGGCTGCTGGGCGCCGTCGCGGACGAGCGCCCCGGCGTGACGCACGTGGACGTCGACCTCACGCAGCGCCCGCACGTCGCCCGCCACTACGGCGTGCTGCAGACCCCCACCACCCTGATCGTCGACGGACGCGGCGCGGTCCGCGGCCGCATCGGCGGCGCCCCGCGCCGCGACGACGTGATCGCCGAGCTCGACCGCCTCGAGGAGGACGCCCGTGTCTGAGTCACCCGCCGGAATCGACCCGCGCGGACCGCGCTTCGCGGCCGCCATCACGACCGTGCTGCTCGCGGTCGCGACGTACCTCGCGCTGGTGGGCACGTCGCCGCGGGTCAGCGAACCCGTCAGCTTCGGCTGGTTCGCGTACCAGCCGCTCACCGGCGCGGCGTTCCATCCCGGTCTCGCGCCGTGGCGGCACCTCGCCGATCCCGCGTTCATCCTGCTGGTCGTCATCGCCGCCCTGTTCCTGTGGGCCGTCGTCTCGCCCCGCACCGCGCCGTGGGGCGTCGTGTTCCGCCACCTCGTGCGGCCGCACCTGGCGCCGCCCGCCGAGCTCGAGGACCCCCGCCCGCCGCGGTTCGCGCAGGGCGTGGGCCTGTGTGTCACGGGCGCGGGACTCATCCTGCACGCCGCCGGCGTGCCGTGGGCGCTCGTGATCGCGGCCGCAGCTGCGCTGATCGCCGCGTTCCTGAACGCGGCGTTCGGCTTCTGCCTCGGCTGCCAGATCTACCTGCTGCTGCAGCGGGCCCGCCTGATCGGACGCTCCCGGGCCGTATGACCCGTGACGTCGGCGCGGGGCGTCGATAGGCTGGCCGCGACCGCAACCGCACCGATTCGGAGGACGTCATGACCGTCACGAGCGAAGCCACCACCGCCTGGACCGGAAGCCTGATGGAGGGATCCGGGACCGTCTCGTTCGGATCCGGGATCGGATCGTTCCCCGTGAACTGGAAGGCGCGTTCCGAGGGCTCGGACTCGACCACCACGCCCGAGGAGCTCATCGCCGCCGCGCACGCCTCCTGCTTCAGCATGGCGCTGTCGCACGCTCTGGCGCAGAACGGCACCCCGCCCGAGAAGCTCGACACGACCGCCTCGGTCACGTTCAAGCCGGGCACCGGCATCACCGGCAGCCACCTCAACGTCAACGCGGTCGTCCCCGGCCTCGACGCCGCCAAGTTCCAGGAGATCGCGGAGGGCGCCAAGTCGGGCTGCCCGGTCTCGCAGGCGCTCGCGGGCGTCGACATCACTCTGGAGGCGACGCTTGCGTAGCAAGCCGCTTCCGGTCGTTGAGCGAGGAGCGCAGCGACGAGTCGAAACGCAGACGCTGGCCTGATGCACGTCGTCGTCGGGGGCGCGTCCGGTCTGATCGGGCGCGCCCTCGTCTCGTCTCTGGAGCACGACGGCGCGCGAGTCACGCGGCTCGTGCGCCGGGATCCCGCGGGCCCGGACGAGGTGCGCTGGCTGGACGGCCATCCGCTCGACCCCGCGGTCCTCGCCGGCGCCGACGCGGTCGTGGGGCTCAACGGCGCGAGCATCGGCCGCCTGCCGTGGACGCGCCGCTACCGCAGCGAACTGGTGTGGTCGCGACTCACGCCGACGCGCGCGCTCGCCCGGGCGATCGAGGCGCTGCCCGCCCGTGAGCGCCCGCTGCTCGTGTCGGCCAGCGGCGTCGGGTACTACGGCTCCGCGCCGGGACGGGTGCTCACGGAGGAGGCGCCCGCCGGCGACACGTTCCTCGCCGCCCTCTGCGTCGAGTGGGAGAACGCCGCGCGCATCGCCGGCGACCGGGTCGCGCTGCTGCGCACCGCCCCCGTGGTGCACGCCGAGGGCGTGCTGAAGCCGCTGATCGCGCTCACGCGCGCGGGCGTGTCCGGCCCGATCGGCCCCGGCACGCAGGCCTGGCCGTGGATCTCGCTCGACGACGAGATCGCGGCCATCCGGCACGTGATCGACGCCGGGCTCACCGGGCCGGTGAATCTCGCCGGCCCGACACGCGCGACGGCGAACGACCTGGGCTTCGCGCTGGCGGTCCGGATGAACCGGCCGTTCGTCGTGCCCGCTCCCGCGCTCGCCCTGCGCGCGGCGCTCGGGGCGGATGCCGCCGAGGGTCTGCTCCTGGCCGACGCGCACGTCGTCCCCGACGCGCTGCGGACATCCGGGTTCGCGTTCCGGCATCCGACCGTCGAGGACGCGATCGCCGCGGCGATCCCGGCCTAGCGGCTCAGCGCGTCGCCGCCTCGCGCCGGATGGCCTCGCGCGCGGCGCCGCGCGCCCGGCGACGGTCGCCCGCGGCGTCGTAGGCCAGGCTGAGGCGGAACCACGCGCGCCAGTCGTCGGGCGCCGCCTCGACCTCGGCGCGGTAGCGCGGGAACAGCGCGTCGCCGTCCGCGCGCGAGATGCGGCCGCTCGGGGTCGTGGCGACCACGTCGTCGGGAAGGCCGCCCTCGGCCTCCAGGCGACGAGCCAGCTGCTCCGCGCGCACGCCGAACCAGAGCTCGCGCCCCAGGGCCCAGATCGCGATCAGCGGCAGGGCGATGAGCGCGACGCCCATCGCGATGCCCACGGGCTCCCCGGTCTGCACGAGCTGCGCGGCCCGCCATCCGATGAGCACGATGTAGAGCGCCAGAAGCGCGGCCATCACGGCCACGCCGATGCGGACGCTCACGCGCTGGTCGCCTGCGCGACCTGGCCGGGCGCCGTGCCCGCGTCGACGGGCTTGCCGTCGAGCGTGCGGGGCGCGCCGAAGCCGATGTCGATGAAGCTCTCCAGACCGATCACGACGCCGCGCACGTCGGCCGCGTGCTCGAGCGCGATCCGGATGCCCGGCGCGTACGCGGCGGCGGGATCCGTCGTGTCGTGCACGATCGACAGCGCCTCGCCCGGGCCGGACAGGATCGTCTCCTGGCGCGCGATCACGCCGGGGCGGCGGAGCGAGTGAACGGGAACGCTGGCGACCTGCTGGCCGCGGGCGCGCTGGTCGGCGTGCGGGGCCTCGACGGGGGCGCGGCGGGCAGCCGTGATCAGCTCGGCCGTGCGCACGGCCGTCCCGCTCGGCGAATCGACCTTGGTGTCGCGGTGCGCCTCGACGATCTCGGCGAACGGGAAGAACCGCGCCGAGGCCGCGGCGATCGCGCTGCCGATCACGGAGCCCAGCGAGAAGTTCGGGATGAACACCGCGCCCGTGCCGGCGGCGTCCACGAGGGGGCGCACGAGCGCGATGCGCTCGGCCGACCAGCCGCTCGTGCCGACCAGCACGTTCAGGCCGCGCTCGATCGCGGCGCGGACGACGTCGATGCTGACCGCCGGAGTGGACGCGTCGACCACGAGGTCCGCACCGTCGAGCTCGGCCAGGTCGCTGCCCGAGCCGAGCACCGAGACGACCTCGAAGCCGTCGAGCTCGCCGATGACCTCGTGGATGATGCTCCCGAGCTTGCCGGTGCCGCCGACGAGGGCGATCCGTGTCGTCATGCGCTCCATCCTATTGGCCCGCATACCGCCGCGTCCGGGGCCGCGCCGTGACGCATAGGCTCGGATCGTGATGGAATTCCGCGCCGCCTCCCCCGCCGATCCGGATGCCCACGAGCTGATCGTCGAGTACTTCGCGGAGCGCGCGGCCGGCTTCCCCGGCGAGTACCGCCCGACGTTCCCCGCCGCCGACGCGTTCACGCCGCCGGACGGCGTCCTGCTCCTCGTCGAGCACGACGAGCGCGGCCTGATCGGGTGCGGCGCGATCCGCCGCATCGCCGACGGCCCGCACGGCGCGCGCTTCGAGATCAAGCACGTCTTCATGCGCCCGGCCGCGCGCGGCCTGGGCGCCGGTCGCCTGCTGCTCGAGGAGCTCGAGCGCCGCGCCCTCAGCTGGGACGCGCGGGAGCTCGTGCTCGACACCCATCACACGCTGGAGGCCGCCGCTGCGCTCTACGCCCGCACCGGCTTCACCGCGATCGACCCCTACAACGACAACCCCAACGCCACGCGCTGGTACGGCAAGCCGCTGGCGTGACGCCACGTCGCCAGTTCAGGGGATCCCGGCTGCTCAGGGCGGGATCCGTCCGATGCGCCCTGAGAACGTGGGATCCCGGTGCGAAGCAGGGAGACAGTCGGTGTGAGCCATGACGACACGGCCCGCACGCGCGGGCTCTACGCTGCGGTCGCCGACGCCTACGCCGCGGCGCTGCCCGACACGCGCGCGGAGTCGGACGCGGACCTCGCGCTGATCGGCCGCTTCGTGGCGTCGTTGCCGCCGGGTGACGCGCCGGTCCTCGACGCGGGCTGCGGGACGGGCCGGATGCTCGGCTACCTCGCTGGGCGCGGCGTCTCAACGCTCACCGGTGTCGACCTGTCGCCTGAGATGCTCGCGCACGCCAAGCTGTCGCATCCGGATGTCCCGCTCGCCGTCGCGGATCTGCGCGCTTTGCCGGTCGCCGATGGCGCGGTGCGCGGCATCCTGTGCTGGTACGCCGTCATCCACACGCCGGACGCCGGGATCCCGGCGATCGCCGCGGAGTTCGCCCGTGGGACGGCGCCCGGCGGGGCGGTGCTGCTCGCGTTCCAGGCCGGCACGGGCGAGCGGACATCGCCCGGCGCGTACGGCCAGGACGTGACCCTGCACGCCGTCCTGCACGAACCCGCGCGGGTGGCCGAGGTGTTCGAGCACGTCGGGTTCGACATCGTCGAGACCGTCAGGCGCGCGCCGAGCGGCCACGAGCGGCATCCGCAGGGCTTCGTGCTCGCGCGTCGCCGGTGACGCGCCCGGTCGTCGGATGGGCCACCCAGTCGTCGGATCGCATGGTCCGTTCGTCGGGTTGGTGGGGCGGATGTGCACGCCTGAGGCTCACGAGGCGACACCAGCCCCGCGGATCCGACGAGCGGCCCGGCGGTCCGACGACTCGCGCCGGATCAGAACGGGAAGGGCTCGGGGAGGCCCGTGCGGAGCTCGACCGGGAGGTGCGCCTGGTCGTTGTGCGTGAGGAGGGTCCAGGGGCGGCCCTGGCGCTGGCCGATGACCGTGAGGCCGCAGTTGGCCTGGTTGAGGGTCATCCAGCGCCACTCGGGCGCCTCGAGGACCTCGCGCACGAACCACGAGATCACGAAGTTGTGCGTGATGAGCAGCTCGTGGACGTCGCCCTGCTTGCGCACCAGGAACTCCCCGACCGCGTCGGCCATCTGCGCCTTGCCCGCCTCGAGCTGCGCCTCGGTCACGCCGCCGAAGAACGGCTCGAACACGGCCGGCGTCTCCTCGGTCATGCCGCTGGGCACGCAGTCGAACAGGAGCGCGTGGGGCTGCGGCTCGACGGCGGGCATGCGCTCCGCGATGATCCGGGCCGTGTCGGTCGCGCGGACGAGCGGCGAGTGCCACACGGCGTCGAACGGGATGCCCGAGAGCCGGTCCGCGATCAGCTCGGCCTGGCGCCGGCCGCGGGGCGACAGCGGGCCGTCCTCCATGCCGTGCTCGGCATCCTGCTGCTCGCCATGCCGGACGAGGTAGATGTAGTGCGCCACCGCGGCCTCACCCCGTCCTTCGTCCTGCTCGCGTATCCGTCGTCTGTCGTTGATCGGACCGCGCGGGATGACGCGGGGCGTCGAAGCGGGGTCCTCCCCCACACTACGTGACGCGTCCGACGCGCGCCGAGGACGGTCACGGAAGCGTCACACAGCGGGACGCCCGGTCTACTCGGCGGCCTTCGTCAGGTCGGAGAGGTGGCCGCGGGTGAGGCGCACGCCGACGCCCTGCACGAGCTCGTCGATGTGCGTCGGCGAGTATGCGTTCACGATGGGCGCGACCACGCCGCGCTGGGCCAGCAGCCAGGCCATCGCGATCGCTGCATGCGGCACCCCGAGCTCGGCCGAGATCGCGTCGAGCGCCTTCAGCACGCGCGTGCCCCGGCGGTTCAGGGACTCGGCCAGCTGGTGCCCGCGGGCCAGGGTCGTGATGTCGCGGCGGCTGCGGTGCCGGCCGGAAAGGAACCCGTGCTCGAGCGCGTGAGACGGCGTCACGGCCAGGCCCTGCGCTCCGGCCACGAGCCGGATGTCGCCCTCGAACTCGCGGCGCCTCATGAGGTTGTAGGGCACGTCGAGCGCCTCGAGGCGCGGGTAGCCCGCGGACGCCAGGATGCGCGCCTCCACGAGGTGCTCGGCCGTGAACGCGTACGCGCCGACGTGCCGCACCTTGCCGGCCTCGATCAGCCACTCGGCGGTCGCCAGCGTGTCCTCGATGGACCGCACCCGCTCGGCCGACGCGTCGAGGTACAGCACGTCGATCCGGTCGGTGCCGAGACGCGTCAGCGACGCCTCCACGGCGCGCACCAGGTTGACCGACCCCAGTCCGGGGTTGTCGGGGTGGTCGCCGACGCGCACGGCCAGCACGATGTCGTCGCGCACGCGGCGCGTGGCCATCCAGCGCCCGATGATGTGCTCGCTGCGTCCGGCCGCGTAGCAGTCGGCGGTGTGCACCGCGTTGCCGCCCGCCGCGACGAAGTGGTCGAGGAGCGCGTGCGCGCGCTCCTGGTCGGTGGTCCAGCCGAACTCGGCGCCGCCGAGCATGAGCGGGAAGACCTCGAGGCCCGTGTCGCCGAGCGTCTCGCGGAGGAAGGAGCCCAGCGAGGGGCCCTGCACCGGGATCGGCGCCGAGGGGTGCTCGGAGGCGACTCCCGGGCGCTCGAGGGCGACCGCGAGCGGCGTCTGCGGAGTCGACCCGTCACCGGATCGGGCCCTGCCGGCCTGTGCCTCGTCCATGCCCCCACCCCCTCACGGGCGACCGGGGAGGTGCGCCCGTGTCACGCCAGCGATCGGCGTGTGCTTCGAGCGTATTCCAGGCCCCGGACGCCCGCGCTCGCCGCGCCGATAACGCTTTCGTCACGCGCTTGTGGGATCGCGCCAGGTGGACGTCCCCCACGCGGAACGCCCCGCCCATCCGGAGGATGAGCGGGGCGTTCGCGGACTCGGACGGATCAGGCCTCGGCGGGAGCCTCGGTCTGCTCGGCCTGCGCCTCGTTCTCGTCGATGACGGGCTCGAGGGCCATCTTGCCGCGGTCGTCGATCTCGGCGATGCGCACGAGGATCTTCTGACCCACGGACACGACGTCCTCGATGTTCTCGACGCGCTTGCCGCCGTTCAGCTTGCGGATCTGCGTCACGTGCATGCGACCGTCCTTGCCGGGCAGCAGCGAGATGAACGCGCCCGACGGGATGATCTTCACGACCGTGCCGAGGAACTGCTCGCCGACCTCCGGGTTGGTGGGGTTGGCGATCGCGTTCACCTGGGCACGGGCGGCCTCGGCCGAGGGGCCGTCGGTCGCGCCGATGTAGACGGTGCCGTCCTCCTCGATCGAGATCTGCGCGCCGGTCTCGTCCTGGATCGCGTTGATCGTCTTGCCCTTGGGGCCGATCAGCTCGCCGATCTTGTCGACGGGGATCTGCACGCTGATCACGCGCGGAGCCGTCGGCGCCATCTCGTCCGGGGCGTCGATCGCGGCGTCGAGCACCTCGAGGATGCGCAGACGCGCGTCCTTCGCCTGCGTCAGCGCGCCGGCCAGCACCTCCGAGGGGATGCCGTCGAGCTTGGTGTCGAGCTGGATCGCCGTGACGAACTCGCGCGTGCCCGCGACCTTGAAGTCCATGTCGCCCAGGGCGTCCTCGGCGCCGAGGATGTCGGTCAGCGCGGCGTAGCGCGTCTGGCCGTCGACCTCGTCCGAGACCAGGCCCATGGCGATGCCGGCGACCGAGGCGCGCAGCGGCACACCGGCGTTCAGCAGCGACAGCGTCGAGGCGCAGACCGAGCCCATCGACGTCGAGCCGTTCGAGCCCAGCGCCTCCGAGACCTGGCGGATCGCGTAGGGGAACTCCTCGCGGCTCGGCAGCACCGGCACGAGCGCGCGCTCGGCCAGGAAGCCGTGCCCGATCTCGCGACGCTTCGGGCTGCCCACGCGGCCGGTCTCACCGGTCGAGTAGGGCGGGAAGTTGTAGTGGTGCATGTACCGCTTGCTCGTCGTGGGCGACAGCGAGTCGATCTGCTGCTCCATCTTGAGCATGTTCAGCGTGGTGACGCCCAGGATCTGGGTCTCGCCGCGCTGGAAGATCGCCGAGCCGTGGACGCGCGGGATGACCTGCACCTCGGCGTCGAGCGGGCGGATGTCGGCCAGACCGCGGCCGTCGATGCGGACGCCCTCGGTCAGGATGCGGCCGCGCACGATCTTCTTGGTGACCGACTTGTAGGCGGCGGCGAACTCGAGCGGGGCCGCGGCGGGCAGCTCGCCGGCCTCGACCTTCTCGATCAGCTCGGCCTTGACGCGGTCCTTGACCTCGTCGTCGGCGGCCTGACGCGTCTGCTTGTCGGCGATCTGGTAGACCTTCGCCAGCTCGTCGTAGGCGCGCTCGTTCACGAACGCGAACGTCTCCTCGCTGTAGGCGGGGAAGACCGGGAACTCCAGCGGCTCCTTCGACGACTTCGCGGCCATCTCCGCCTGGGCGGCGACGAGCTGCTTGATGAAGGGCTTCGAGGCCTCGAGGCCCTGGGCCACGATCTCCTCGCTCGGCTTCGTGGCGCCCGACTTGATCAGGTTCCAGCTGTGCTCCGTGGCCTCCGCCTCGACCATCATGATCGCGACGTCCTCGGAGCCGTCCTCCTTCGTGACGACGCGTCCCGCGACCACGAGGTCGAAGACGGCCGACTCGAGCAGCTCGGCGTTCGGGAACGCGACCCACTGGTCGGCGTTCTCGCCCTGGCCGGGGATGAGCGCCAGGCGCACACCCGCGATGGGGCCCGAGAACGGCAGACCCGAGATCTGGGTCGACGCCGACGCGGCGTTGATCGCGAGCGCGTCGTAGAACTCGCCGGGCGCGATCGAGAGGACCGTGACGACGATCTGGATCTCGTTGCGCAGGCCGTCGACGAACGACGGGCGCAGCGGCCGGTCGATCAGGCGGCAGACCAGGATGGCCTCCGTCGAGGGGCGACCCTCGCGGCGGAAGAACGAGCCCGGGATCTTACCGGCGGCGTACGAGCGCTCCTCGACGTCGACGGTCAGCGGGAAGAAGTCGAAGCCCTCGCGCGGGTGCTTGCTCGCGCTCGTGGCCGAGAGGAGCATCGTCTCCTCGTCGAGGTATGCGGCGACGGCGCCCTGCGCCTGCTGCGCGAGACGACCGGTCTCGAAGCGGATCGTGCGGGTGCCGAAGCGGCCGTTGTCGAGAACGGCCTCGGCGGCGGTGATTTCAGGACCTTCCAAGAGGTCTGTCTCCTTCAGTCTGTGCGCGGCAGAGCGCCGCGCAGCTACGTCAGGAGCAGGGAACAGGCAGATATGGGCTCAAGGCGCATCGTTCACGCTCGCCTGCGCTGGCCACCAGGAGAAATCCACCAGAGACGGATCCGGGATCCGGGCCTGGGAGACCACTTCAGGGGACCAGCTTCCTGCCAGCCTGCTCCTACTTCACGTATGGAATTGTTCGGCTCCCGCTCGGAGAGCCTTTCCCACCCTACCAGCGGAAACCCGATCCGGTCAGGCCCTGTCGCCCGGCGGCGCGGCGCGCGTATCGTGGGCGCCATGAGCGACTTCCGCGATCCGCTGCCCGATGAGGAGCGCCCCGTCATCCCCGACGACGAGCGCATCGTCGACCTGGACGACGAGACGGAGCTCGAGCTGCCGCCGCCCACGCTCGACCCCGACGAGAGCGTCGAGGACGAGCCGGATCCGCTCGTCGAGGACGAGCGCGACGAGGCCCGCGGCCTCGGCGGCATCGAGGAGTAGGCGCTCCCCCGCGCGTCAGCCGAGCTTGCTGCGCTTGGGCGCGTTGCGTCCCGGGATGACGATGTAGTCGGCGTGCTTGGAGACCATGCCGTCGCCCGCCGTCCGGCCGCGCATGCGGCGCCACACCCACGGCAGCGCATGCTCCCGCAGCCAGTCGGTCTGCGGCGCCGGCTCCTCGCCGGCGTCGAACCCGTGCAGGGCGTCGTCGAGCCGGCCGAGCGCCTCCGCGTCCGGGATGCCCAGCGCCTCCGCCGCGCGGTAGGCGAGGTACCGGTGCCCGCGCGAGCTGAGGTGCACCTTGTCGTCCGCATACATCGACCGGTCCCCCAGCGCGGGCAGGGCGGCCGCGTCGAGCAGGTACGAGTCGGTCTCGGCCGCGATGCGGCGCAGCTCGACCGCGTAGAGCGCGAAGCGCCGGGCGAAGATGCGCGCCGGGCGCCGGTCGGGCAGCAACGGCGTCACGAGCAGCACGTCTGCGCCGGTCGCGCGGATGTCGCGCACCACCTTCTCGACGTGCGCCGCGAGGCGCAGCGGATCGGCCCCGTGGCCGACGAGGTCGTTGGCGCCCATGAACACCGAGACCAGGTCGGGCCGCATCGCGAGCGCCTGGGGAGCCTGCTCGTGGACGAGGTCGCGCACGCGGCGGCTGCGCACGGCGAGGTTCGCGTACTGGAACCGGCCGCGGCCCTGGGCGAGCATGGTCGAGAGGCGGTCCGCCCATCCGCGGTACTCGCCGTTCTCCATGCGCGACGTGTCGCACAGGCCCTCGGTCAGCGAGTCGCCCAGGGCGACGTAGCGCTTCCACGCGCGCGCCTGCGGCGGCTGCACGGAGTCGGGCCGGGCGAGGCCGCGCGCGCGGCTGGCGTCGTCGATCGGCCGGAGCCGCTGGGCCTCGCGGTAGTAGCCGAGCAGCTGGTCGCCGAGCGACTCCCAGGTGCGCTCGGCGACGCTCTCGCGCGCGGCCTCGCCGAAGGAGCGGCGCTTGGCGTCGTCGCCCGTGAGGTCGAGCACCCGCGCGCGCAGGTCGTCGAGGTCGCCGGGCCGGTAGAGCCAGCCGTCGACGCTGGAGCGGACCAGATCGACGGGGCCGCCGCGGCCGGTCGCGACCACCGGCACACCGCTCGCCAGGGCCTCCTGCACGGTCTGACAGAAGGTCTCGCTCTCGCCCGGGTGGACGAAGACGTCGAGGCTCGCGAGCGCGCGGGCCAGCTGGTCGCCGCCCAGGAAGCCCGTGAACACGGCGCCGGGGAGCTGCCGCTCGAGGCGCTCGCGCTCGGGTCCGTCTCCGATGATCACGAGCCGCACGCCCGGCAGGTCGGTCAGCACGCGCAGGTCCTCGACCTGCTTCTCGGCGGCGAGACGGCCGACGTAGCCGACCAGGAGCTCGCCGGGCGCGATGCGGGCGCGCCAGCTCTCGCTGCGGCGGTCGGGGCGGAACCGCTCGGCGTCGACGCCGCGACCCCAGCGGCGCAGGCGGTCGATGCCGAGCGCCGACAGCTGCCCCTCCGAGGCGGACGACGGCGCGAGCGTGAGCGTGGCGCGCTTGTGGAGCCGGGCCACGTGGGCCGAGGCGAGGGGCGCCGCGCCGGGCAGGCCGTAGCGCTCGGCGTACGCGATCACGTCGGTCTGGTAGACCGCGACGCTGGGCAGGCGCAGCGTGTCGGCGGCGACCTGACCCTTCCAGCCGAGCGCGAACGGGGACGCGAGGTGGACGACGTCCGGGTGGAAGTCGCGCAGCACGCGGGCCAGGCGCGCGGTCGTCGGGTAGGCGACGCGCACGTCCGGATAGGACGGCATGGCCACCGAGGGCAGCAGCTCTGTGCGGCCGTGCGGCGCCCGCTCGGCCGCCTCGCCCGCGTCGGGGGCGACGACGAGGGTCTCGTGACCGCGGGCCTCGAAGTGACGGATCATCTGCAGAACGGAGTGCGTGACCCCGTTCATGTGGGGCAGGAAGGACTCTGCGACCAGCGCGATTCTCACGCTTCCAGGGTGACGCGCGGCGGCCGTCGCAGACGGCCGGGGACGCCCGGGTTCCCCGAGCGTTCATCCGGAGTTGCCCATCCTTCACCGGCGCACCCCCGGGCGGTCACCGGATCGGCCCCGCGGGCGATGAGCGGGGCGCGTTCTCCGGTCGTTCACCGGCGTCGGGTACACACGTGTCATGGACGCGATGATCGTCGGGCTCGCGGCGAACCCCTGGGCGCTCGCGGTGCTCGCCGGGGTGGTCTTCGCCGACGCGTTCCTGGTGGTCGTCCCCGGCGAGGTGGCCGTGACGGCCCTCGGCAGCGTCGCGGCGGCGAGCGGGCTGCCGCCGCTGTGGTCGGTGATCCTGATCGGGGCGCTCGCGGCGTTCGCGGGCGATGCGTCGTGCTACACGATCGGCCGGCTCCCGCACCCGCGCACGTGGCGCGTCCTGCAGCACCCGCGGCCGCAGCAGGCGATGGACTGGGCATCGACGCGCCTGCGCACGCACGCCGCCACGGCGGTGTTCACGGCGCGGTTCATCCCGTTCGGCCGGCTCGCGGTCAACCTCTCGGCGGGCGCCGCGGGCGTGCCTGCGGTGCGCTACCTGCCGATCGCCGCCGTGGCCGCCACGGCCTGGGCCGCGTTCCAGGCGCTCGTGGGCGCGGCGATCGCCTCCATCGTGCCCGGCGGCGCCGTCGTGGCGGTGCTCATCTCGATCGCCATCGCACTCGCGGTCGGCTGGACGATCGACTTCGCGATCGGGCGCATCCGCCCGGCCGCATGACGAAGGCCCGGACCGCGCGCGGTCCGGGCCTTCGATCGTGCGGGTCACTCCCCCGCGAGGCCTCCCAGCAGGTGGCCGAACGAGCGGCCCTGGCCCAGGTAGGTGTCGGGGTCGAACGGGTCGGCCTCGGTGAGCGAGGGCTTGGCCGCGATGGCCTCGGCGAGCTCGCGCGCGCCGCGCTCGATGCGCGAGCTCAGCGGGGCGACCTCGTCCTCCTTGCCGCCCCAGTCGCTCGAGGCCGCGAACACGCCCGTCGAGACCGGCTCGGCGTGCAGGTAGGCGAACAGCGGGCGGATGGCGTAGTCGATCGCGAGCGAGTGCCGGGCCGTGCCCGCGTTCGCGCCGATCAGCACCGGCTTGCCGCTCAGCGCCTCGCGGTCGAGGATGTCGATGAACGACTTGAACAGCCCCGAGTAGCTCGTCGAGAAGATCGGCGTCACGACGATCAGCGCGTCGGCCGTGGCGACCTGGGTGAGCATCTTCTCGAGCGCGGGCGGAGCGAAGCCGGCCAGCAGGTTGTTGGTGATGTCGTGCGCGTAGTCGCGCAGCTCGAACACCTCGGCCTCGCCCGTGATGCCGCGCTCGTCGAGCTCGGCGACGGTCGCGGCCGCGAGGCGGTCGGCGAGCATCCGCGTGGACGACGGCGTGGACAGTCCCGCCGAGACGACGGCGATGCGGCGCGTGTCGGTCATGTCGATCTCCTTGTGGGGTCTCGGGGGGGTCAGCGGGTCGCGGCGCTGCCGAAGGCCGAGCCGGCCTTCGGGGCGGCGGCGGGGGTGTCCTGGTAGGGACCGCCGACGGTCAGGTTGTTGCCGCCCGCCGACGTGGGCCGCGCCTCGCGGGGCGCGGCGTCGCCGTAGACGGCCTTGACGCGCGCGGCGTGCGTGGGCGCGTCCGGCACGCTCTCCGGACGGTTCTGCGCGAGCTCCCTGCGCAGCACCGGGACGACCTCGCCGCCGAGCAGGTCGAGCTGCTCGAGCACGGTCTTGAGCGGCAGGCCGGCGTGGTCTATCAGGAACAGCTGGCGCTGGTAGTCGCCGTAGTAGTCCCGCATCGCGGCGTAGCGGTCGATGACCTGCTGCGGCGAGCCGACGGTGAGCGGCGTCATCTCCATGAAGTCCTCCATCGACGGGCCGTGGCCGTAGACCGGGGCGTTGTCGAAGTAGGGACGGAAGGCGTTGACCGCGTCCTGCGAGTTCTTGGCCATGAACGCCTGGCCGCCGAGGCCCACGATCGCCTGCTCGGGCGTGCCGTGTCCGTAGTGCGCGTAGCGCTGGCGGTACAGCGCGATCAGGCGCTGGTAGTGCTCCTTGGGCCAGAAGATGTTGTTCGCGAAGAAGCCGTCTCCGTAGTACGCGGCCTGCTCGGCGATCTCCGGGGTGCGGATGGATCCGTGCCACACGAACGGCGGCACGCCGCCCAGCGGACGGGGGGTCGCCGTGAAGCCCTGCAGCGGCGAGCGGAACTTGCCCTCCCAGTCGACGACGTCCTCGTCCCAGAGGCGGCGCAGCAGCGCGTAGTTCTCGATCGCGAGCGGCAGGCCCTGGCGGATGTCCTGACCGAACCAGGGGTACACCGGGCCGGTGTTGCCGCGGCCCATCACGAGGTCGACGCGGCCGCCCGTGAGGTGCTGCAGCATCGCGTAGTCCTCGGCGATCTTCACCGGGTCGTTCGTGGTGATGAGCGTCGTGGCGGTCGACAGGATGAGGTCCGTCGTCTGCGCGCCGATGTACGCGAGCGTCGTCGTGGGCGACGACGAGAAGAACGGCGGGTTGTGGTGCTCGCCGAGCGCGAAGACGTCGAGACCGACCTCCTCGGCGTGCTTGGCGATCGTGACGATGTCGCGGATGCGCTCCGCCTCGCTGGGCGTGTGGCCCGTGGTCGGGTCGGCGGTGATGTCGCTGACCGAGAAGATGCCGAACTGCATCTGGCTCATCTGTTCATCTCCGATCTGCCCGTCGTTCGGCGGGTGCGTGGGGTGGGCCGCATTTGTATGCGCTTGAATATACCCGCTTCAACACGCGATCGCCAGATCTATTCCCGCATGCCGCGCGCCGCGACGGTAGCGTGATCGGGATGAGCTCGGCACCGAACGCCCCGACGACGGGGGCCGTCCCCCGCCCGCGCCGACGCGTCCCCTACTGGGACAACGCGCGCTTCGCGTGCATCGTGCTCGTGGTGCTGGGCCACGCGATCCAGCGGCTGACGTACGACTCCGACATCGCGTACGCCCTGTATCTGGTCGTGTACGCGTTCCACATGCCCGCGTTCGCGATCATCTCGGGCTACTTCTCGAAGGCCGACCCGCCCACGCGGCGGCAGATGGCGCGCGTCATCACGGACATCCTGGTGCCGTACATCATCTTCGAGGCGCTGTGGTGGATCACGAAGGGCCTGGTCGAGGGTGACCCCGATCCGAACCTGACGCAGCCGTCGTGGACGCTGTGGTTCCTGCTGGCGCTCGGCATCTTCCGCCTCGTGCTCCCCTACCTGGCGCTCCTGCGGTGGCCGCTGCTGTGGACCGTCCTGATCTCGATCGGCGTCGGCTACCTCCCGAACGTCGACAGCACGTTCTCCCTGTCGCGCACGCTCGGCTTCCTTCCGTTCTTCGCGCTGGGATGGTGGCTGCGCGAGCACGATGTGGTCGACCGGCTGCGCCTGCTCGAGCGAAAGGCGTGGTGGGCGCGGCTGACCGCGCTCGCGGTGTTCGCGCTCGCCGGGTGGACCGCCTGGGCGGGGCTTCCCGGCTGGGAGGCCATGGACATGCGCAACTGGCTCTTCTACGACCAGGACTACGCGCACTTCCTCGGCGACGCCCCGTGGTGGGCCGGCGGCGTGCGGCTCGCGCTCATGCTGGTGGCGCTCATCCTGTGCGCGGCGTTCTTCGTGCTCGTGCCGCGCGGCGGCTTCTGGTTCACGCGCTTCGGCACGTACACGATGTACATCTATCTGCTGCACTCGTTCGTGCTCTACCCGTTCCGCGAGTCCGGCGCGCTGCGCGATCTCGAGCCGACGTGGCTGTGGCTGCCGCTCGTGTGCATCCTGTCGGTCGCGATCACGCTGCTGCTCGCGTCGCGCCCCGTGCGGTGGCTGTTCCGGCCGCTGATCGAACCCCGCTCGCGGTGGCTGTTCGCCGACCCCGGCATCACGCCGCAGGCCGGCCGCGGGATCGACCCGACGGGATCGCGCCGCCCGCGCGCCGAGCCACGGTCCTGACCCGCTCCATGTGACGACAGGGCCCTCGCGAGCACCCGCGGCGAGCCCCCGCCGTAACAGTGCCGCCCGCGGGGATCCGTCGGACCCCCGACCGTCGTAGCGTGGTGACATGACCGACCTCAACCTGCCGATCCTCGACATGTCCCAGCTCGACGCGGGCGACGAAGCGGCCGCGCGCTTCCGCGACGAGCTCGCCGCCGCGACGCGGGACGTCGGGTTCTTCTACCTCACCGGCACGGGAGTCTCTCCCGAGCTCGAGGCGCGCCTGCACCGCGTCGCGCGGGAGTTCTTCGCCCTCCCCGAGGAGCAGAAGCTCGCGATCGAGAACATCAAGAGCCCCCAGTTCCGCGGCTACACGCGGCTCGGCGGCGAGCTGACGCAGGGCAAGGTCGACTTCCGCGAGCAGATCGACATCGGTCCCGAGCGCGAGGTCGTGACCGACCCCGAGGCACCGGACTACCAGCGCCTGACGGGCCCGAACCTGTGGCCCGAGGCCCTGCCCGAGCTGCGCGAGGTCGTCGAGGAGTGGCACGACCGGCTGTCGGACGTGTCGCGCCGGCTGCTGCGCGCCTGGGCGCTCTCGCTCGGCGCCGAGGAGGACTTCTTCGACGGCGCGTTCCAGGACCCGTCGTCGCTCATCAAGATCGTCCGGTACCCGGGATCGACCGAGCCGGAGCCGCAGCAGGGCGTCGGCGCGCACAAGGACGGCGGCGTGCTCACGCTCCTGTGGATCGAGCCGGGCCGGGGCGGGCTGCAGGTCGAGCGCGAGGACGCGGACGGCAACCGCTACTGGGTCGACGCTCCCCCGGTGCCGGGCGCGTTCGTGGTCAACATCGGCGAGATGCTCGAGGCGGCCACGCAGGGCTACCTGCGTGCGACGAACCACCGCGTCGTGTCGCCCCGGTACCCCGAGGACCGCATCTCGGTGCCGTTCTTCTTCAACCCGGGCCTGGACGACTACATGCCGACGCTGCAGCTGCCCGCCGAGCTGGCGGCCCTGGCGCGCGGCGTCGAGGACGACCCGAGCAACCCCATCCACACGCTGTACGGCGAGAACGCCCTGAAGTACCGCCTCCGCGCCCACCCCGACGTGGCGGAGCGCTGGCACGCCGATCTCCTGGCGGCGCGCGCCAAGGCGTAGTCCTCCCGGTCATCGGTAGCGCCCGCGCGGCGGCCCCGCAAGGGGCTGACCGCGCGGGCGCCGCCGTTCTAGCCTCGGCCGTATGGACGTCACGATCTTCGCGCCGTCACCCGCGCTCACGATCACGATAGAGGAGCAGGACGCGCGGCCCGACATCCACATCCACGCCGGAGGCCAGGGGGTCTGGCAGGGCCGGATGCTCCGCCGCCTGGGTGTGCGCGTCACGATCTGCTGCGCGCTCACCGGGGAGACCGGGCGCGTGGTGCAGCGCCTGCTCGAGGACGAGGGCTTCCGCGTGGTCGCGGTCGAGCGGTCGGGCCGCGGCGCCGCGTACGTGCACGACCGCCGCGACGGGCAGCGCACGGAGGTCGCCGAGATGGACGGGGATCCGCTCGGCCGCCACGAGCTGGACGAGCTGTACGGCGCGACCCTGCGCGAGGGCATCGCCTCGGGGCTGACGATCCTGAGCGGCCCCCACGGCGAGGGCGCGCTGCCCGCGGACACCTACCGGCGCCTGGCCGCCGATCTGCGGACCAACGACGTGCGCGTCGTCGTCGACCTCGCGGGCGACCGGATGACCGCGGCGCTCGAGGGCGGCGTCGACCTCCTGAAGGTCAGCGACGAGGAGCTGCGCGCGGACGGGCTTCTGGAGGGCGAGGACGTCGGCTCGGTCGTCGCGGCCATGGAGGCCCTGCGGGACCGCGGCGCGCGCGACGTGATCGTGACCCGCGCGGACCGGCCTTTCCTGGTGCTGGACGGCCGCACCGTTCACGAGGTGACGCCGCCCGCGCTGCAGACGACCGACACCCGGGGCGGCGGCGACTCGCTCACCGCCGGCGTGTGCGCGGGGCTGGCCGCCGGCGAGCCGCTGCGCGAGGCGATCCTGACCGGAGCCGCGGCGGGCGCGCTCAACGTGACCCGCCACGGGCTCGGCACGGGCGAGCAGGAGACGATCGCGCGCCTGAGGGACAGCGTGCGGGTGCGAGCGCTCCGGGGCCCCTCGGCCGACGACTCGGACGACAGCCACGGCCGCGTCAGCCCCGACGGCCTCGCCGCGCTGGCCGAGCCGACCGATCATCGCCCGCATCACGAGGAGCCCGCGCCGGAGGACCCCGCATGACGCGCACCCTGGTCACGAACGACGACGGCATCGACGCCCCCGGCCTGCACGCGCTGGCGCGCGCCGCGCGCGAGCACGGTCTGGACGTGACGATCGCGGCGCCCGAGCGGCAGTCCAGCGGCGCCAGCGCGTCCATCGTCGCCGGCGAGGAGGAGGGCCGGATCGCCGTGGACCGCCGGGAGATCGACGGGCTGGAGGAGCTCCCCGCGTTCGCGGTCCGCGGCGGCCCGGGCCTGATCGCGCTGATCGCGGCCCACGGGGCATTCGGCGACACGTTCGATCTGGTGCTGTCGGGCGTGAACCACGGTGCGAACGTGGGGCGCGCCATCCTGCACTCGGGCACGGTCGGCGCGGCGCTGACCGGCGGGCTGAACGGCGCGTGGGGGCTCGCGGTGTCGCTCGACGTCGGCATGCGCCCTGAGGTGTTCGAGTGGGACGCGGCCGCCCAGACCGCGATCGACGCACTGCCGTTCCTGATGTCGCTGGAGAAGGGCTCCGTGGTCAACCTCAACGTGCCGAACGCGCCCGAGCATCGCGGGATCCGCGAGGCGCCCCTGGCCCCGTTCGGCATCGTGCAGACCACGCTGAGCGAGCGCGGCCACAAGCACATCCGGCTCGCGGTCGAGGACCTGCCGCACGTCCCGCAGCCGGGGACGGATGCCGCGCTGCTCGCGGACGGCTACGCGACGCTCACGGGCATCGAGCCGGTCTTGCACCGCCACCTCGGCTACGAGGGGTGAAGCCGTGGGGCGGGGCGGCTTCGACTCGCTGCGCTCTGGGCCCACGCGGCGAGGGGCCCCGCGCGCCGCGAAGCGGCGTGTGGGGTAGCCGTGGGGATCAGCCCGTTTCGACTCCGCTTCGCTCCGCTCAACGACCGGGTGCGGGTCCGGCTTCGACTCGCTGCGCTCGCTCAGCCCGTTTCGACTCCTCGCTGGCGCTCGTCGCTCAACGACCACAGGGTGAGCGCCCGTTTCGACTCCGCTGCGCTCCGCTCAACGACCGGGGAGAACCCCCGGTCATCTACGGTCGTGCGAGCGAAGCGAGCGTGGAGCGAAGCGACCCCGCAGCGCGAAGCGCTGCCGAACGGAGCGAAGCGACGTTCCTCGCTCGCAAGGGTGCCGCTTGNCGAAGCGAGCGTGGAGCGAAGCGACCCCGCAGCGCGAAGCGCTGCCGAACGGAGCGAAGCGACGTTCCTCGCTCGCAAGGGTGCCGCTTGCGGCCCCGCAGCGTGCGACCGCTCCTGAAAAGAACGTGCGAGCGAAGCGAGCGTGGAGCGAAGCGACCCCGCAGCGCGAAGCGCTGCCGAACGGAGCGAAGCGACGTTCCTCGCTCGCAAGGGTGCCGCTTGNCTCCGCTGCGCTCCGCTCAACGACCGGGGAGAACCCCCGGTCATCTACGGTCGTGCGAGCGAAGCGAGCGTGGAGCGAAGCGACCCCGCAGCGCGAAGCGCTGCCGAACGGAGCGAAGCGACGTTCCTCGCTCGCAAGGGTGCCGCTTGCGGCCCCGAAGCGTGCGACCGCTCCTGAAAAGAACGTGCGAGCGAAGCGAGCGAGGAGCGCAGCGACGTTCCTCGCTCGCGAGTGTCCGGCGCGGAGCGTCGGCGCGAGCGTGCGAGACGCTCCTGAAAAAGCAAGAGATCCCGCCCCACACCTGGGACGGGATCTCTCGAAGACGATTGAACGCTGGTGCGCTCTGCTGCTCTCAGCTCAGCGGCGCAGACCGAGACGCTCGATCAGCGAGCGGTAGCGCTCGATGTCGATGTCCTGGAGGTAGCCGAGCAGACGGCGGCGCTGACCGACGAGCAGGAACAGGCCACGACGCGAGTGGTGGTCGTGCTTGTGCTCCTTGAGGTGCTCGGTGAGGTCCTTGATGCGCTGCGTCAGCATCGCGACCTGCACCTCGGGGGAACCGGTGTCACCGGGGTGCGTCGCGTACTCTTCGATGATCGCCTTCTTGACGTCTGCTTCCAGTGCCATAGAACCGATCCCCTTCCTCTTCGTTGCGCGGCGCCCGACGCCTGATGCGCGAGCTCTCTTTATCCGCGGCCGATCGAACGGCAACCACGTGAGTCTACCAGCGTCCGGCGACCTCGGCGACCGCACGGCGCCCGGCCGTTCGCGCACGGACTAATGTCTTCTCGTGGCTCGAACCGGCGGCGGACATCTCATCGACCTGCGTCCGCTGACCCAGAGCCCCGCGTTCGCGCGACTGTGGGTGGGGACGCTGCTGGGAGGTCTGGGCGGCCAGCTCACGATCACGGCCGTGATGCTGCACATGTTCGCCCTGACGGGATCGACCTTCGCGGTGTCGATGATCGCGGTCGCGGGTCTCGTGCCGATGATCGTGGCGGGGCTCTGCGGGGGCATGCTCGCCGATCACTTCGACCGCCGGCTCGTGGCGCTGGTCGCCGCGGCGATCGGCTGGAGCGCCACGGTGCTGCTCGCGGTGCTCGCGTGGTCGGGCCTGGTGAACGAGGCGTGGCTGTACGCGCTGTCGATCGCGAGCTCGGCCGCGACCACCGTCGCATCGGCCACGAAGGCCGCGATGACGCCCGCGCTGGTCGGCACGCACCTCATCCCGGCGGCCGCCGCGCTCACGGGCATCACCGCCGGGATCATGGTGATGGCCGGGCCGGCGCTCGGAGGCCTGCTGGTCGCGGCGTTCGGCTACCCCATCACCTACACGATCGACGCGGTGCTGACGCTGTCTCTGTTCCTCGGCATCGCGACCCTGCCTCCCCTGCCGCCCGAGGGGCAGACCGACCGGCCGGGGCTGCGGTCGATCATCGACGGCCTGGGGTTCCTGAAGGTAGCCCCGAACATCCGGATGCAGTTCGTCCTGGATGTGATCGCCATGACGTTCGGCCAGCCGATCGCCCTGTTCCCCGCGCTGGGCGTGGTCCTGCTCGGCGGCGGCGAGGTCACGTCGGGCCTGCTGATGGCGTCGATCGCGGTCGGCGTGCTCGTGTCGAGCCTGTTCTCGGGCCGGGTCGGATCCGTGCGCCGGCAGGGCGTCGGGATCGCGCGCGCGATCCAGGCGTTCGGCCTGGCGACGGGGCTGTTCGGGCTGGTGCTTCTCGTGGCCGAGCTCGGCGGGAGGACGGTGGACGAGACGCATCCCGACGTCGCGCTGATCCTGCTGGCGTGCGCGTGCCTGGCCCTGACCGGCGCGGCCGACAACATCAGCGCGATCTTCCGCCAGACGATGCTGCAGGCCGCGGTCCCGGATGCCGTGCGCGGCCGCCTGCAGGGCATCTTCATGGTGGTCGTCGCCGGCGGGCCGCGGATCGGCGCGCTCTACACCGGAACGCTGGCCGGCATCGCGCTGTGGTTCCCGCCGCTCGTCGGCGGCGTGGCGATCATCGTCATCGTGGCGGTCATCCTGCGCTTCGCGACCCGCTTCCGCGCCTACGACGCCGAGGCGCCCACGCCCTGACCCGGGTGATCCGCGGACGCGACGAGAGGCGGGTGCCGTGGCACCCGCCCCTCGTCCGTGATGTCAGTCCTGCTGGAGCGCACCCTGCAGGTCGAGCGTGATGGTGACGTCCTTGCCCACCAGCACGCCGCCGGTCTCGAGCGCGGCGTTCCAGGTGAGGCCGAAATCCTCGCGGTTGACGGTCGCGGTGCCCGTGGCGCCGGCCTTGTAGTTGCCCCACGGGTCGGCGCCGAAGCCGCCGAACTCGACCGTGAAGGTGACGGGCTTGGTGACGCCCTTGATGGTGAGGTCGCCGTCGACGAGGAACTCGCCGTTCTGCTCGCGCACGCCGGTCGACTCGAACGTGATGGTGGGGTGGTTCTCGGCGTCGAAGAAGTCGGCCGAGCGGAGGTGCTGGTCGCGGCCCTCGTCCTTGGTGTTGATCGACGCGACGTCGGCCTTGGCCGAGACCTTGGCCTCGAGCGGGTTCTCGGGGGCGACGATGGTGCCCTCGATGACGTGGAAGCTGCCCTTCACCTTGGAGATCATCATGTGGCGGACGTTGAAGCCCACCTCGCTGTGCGCGGGGTCGATGACGTAGGTGCCGGGACGGTAGCCGGGGATCTCGATGGTCATGTGGTCTCCTCGAAGGTCGTGCCGTGATCGGCGGTGTACAGGAGACAATACCTATGCGCGCGCATATATTCCACGACGGCCGGATGAATTCTCCGGAAACGGCGAGACGCCCCTCACCGCACGGCCGGAGGGGCGCCGGAGGGGCGCCTCAGCGGATCGAGATCAGGCGACGTCGATCAGGTCGATGATGAAGATGAGCGTCTTGCCGCTCAGGAAGTGACCCGCGCCGGCCGGGCCGTAGGCGAGGTGCGGCGGGATGACCAGCTCGCGGCGGCCGCCGATCTTCATGCCGGGGATGCCGTCCTGCCAGCCCTGGATCAGGCCGCGCAGCGGGAACTGGATGCTCTCGCCGCGGTTCCACGACGAGTCGAACTCCTCGCCGGTCTCGTACTCGACGCCGGCGTAGTGCACGGTGACGGTGTCGCCGGGCTTGGCCTCGGCGCCGTCGCCGACGATGAGGTCGCGGACGACGAGCTCCGACGGGGCGGGGCCCTGCGGGGCGTCGAACTCGGGCTTGGTGCGATCTGCGCTCATGGCATCCATCGAACCATGAACGCCGCGGGCGATGGGGCCCGCGGTCGCCGGATTACGCCGACAGCGCACGCCGCGGGCCGGGCGCCTCGAGGGGATGCTGCGCCCGGCCCGCGACGGGTCTCATGCGACGATGCGCCGCCTGGGGCCGGCCAGCAGCAGCCACCCGGCCAGAACCGCCCGATCGGGCGGCATTCAGCGCACCGCCCCGCGACGGCGGACCCCGCCCGGGGCGCCGGCGTGGGCGCCGTGCCGATCCGAATTGCCATACCTGGACATCTGCTGCTCCTACCCGGGCACACGCCCCGATCGCGCGTCCGCACGAGGGTGCTGCCTGCCGGATGCCGCCTCGGGTCGGCGGCGATCCGCCCGGGAGCCGCGGACGTCACACGCAAACGATCCGCGCGCCACGTACCCGGCCGGAGGCGGTCCGGGGCAATTTCACCCCGGGTGTCACCCGGTGCCCGGATCCGCGTGATTCCGCGGAACAACGGGGGTTCACCCGGCCTGTCACCCGGCCAGTGGGTCAGCGAGTGAAACACCACTAGGGCGATGTCGCAGGGCGGGAGCATAATGACGCTCGTGAGGGGAATCACCGAGATCTCGGTCCCCGGGCACTACCCGAAGCCCACCCCCGCCGCGCAGATCTATCGTGCACTGGGAGCCCAGGCATGGGACGACGCCCTGCGGATCGCCGAGCGCGACTGGAAGCAGCTGCTGACGAGCGGCCTGCCCGCCATCCGCGCCCTCGTCGACATCGTGCCGAGCGAGCGGCTCGACGCGGATCCGCGCTGGCGGCGCATCCGGGCGTATCTCCAGGCGGCGCCGGTGGCCGGCGCCTCCCTCACCGCGACGTCGCGCGCCGACGCGGTCGCGGCGGTGCTGCGTCTCACCAGCGAGGCGCGCGTCGCGCGGGTGTCCGGAGATCTCCTCGGGGCGCTCGCGCTCGCCCGGCGCGCGAGGGAGGACTTCGAGCGGCTCCCCCACGAGCATCGCGCCGCGCTCGAGGGCGATCTGCCCCACGTGCTGTTCGCCTGGGGGCTCACGGAGGTGCTCGCCGGAGACGCGACCACGGGGTTCGAGGACCTCGCCCGCGCCTACTCCGCGGCCAGGGCCCGCGGCGACACCCGCCTCGCCCTCCTGGCGGCGGGAGAGCTCGCGTGGCTGCACGCGACCGAGGGCCGGGTGCTCGTGCGCGACCAGTGGATCGCGAACGCGCACGCCCTGCTCCCGACGGCGGTCAGACGGACTCCTGAGCCCGCGTCCCTGGCGCTCGCGGAGACCGCGGCCGCGTTCGATCGCCTCGAGTACGACGAGGCCCGCAGCGCCCTCGCGCGGGCGGCGGACGCCCCGGGCGAGCACACGGTCGAGCTCGCCTGGGCGAGGGCGCTGCTCGCATCCAAGGACCCCGCGTCCGACCTGCCCCGGGCCCTCGCGGACCTCGAGCAGCTGGACGACGCGCTGTTCGGCGACGCGCCGTCGCAGCTCAGCCCGCTCACGGCCGCGCGCGCCGCCCTCCTCCTGCATCTGGGGCGGGGCGAGACCGCGCGGACCCTGCTCGAGGACCTCCCCTCGCCCGTGCTGCCGTCGATCCGCACGATCCGCGCCGCGGTGCACCTCGTCCAGGGCGACCTGGACCGCGCACTGCACGACGCGCAGGCGGCCCTGCACGACCTGGGGCGCCCGCGCGCGGTGGTCGAGGCCTGGGCTGTCATAGCGGCGGTGCACCTGCGCCGCCGCGATCCGGCGACGGAGGCGTCGTTCCGCCGCGCCGTGACCCTGGCCGACACCCACGGGCTGCCCTCGGGCCTGACGCACCTGCCCCTGCGGGACTTCGAAGCCCTCGCGGCCTTCGCCCCGCCGCGGAGCCCGAGCATGCTCGCGGTCGGAACGGCCGGCACGCGCCGCCCTCCGGCGCAGCGGACGCCGCCGCCGCGCGCGACGCCGAGCGAGCTCGCGGCCCTGCGTCTGCTGGCCGCGGGCCGGTCGACCGGCGAGACGGCCGCCGCCATCGGCGTCAGCCCCAACACGGTCAAGACCCTCACCCGGCGGCTGTACGCGAAGCTGGGCGTCTCCGATCGGCAGCAGCTGGCCCTCGCGGCCGCCGAGCACGGACTGCTCTGATGATGCTCGACGGCGCGCGGCCGCCCTCGCTCCGCGCCCCCCAGACCCGCGGCAGGTCCGACGCTCCCGTCGACGACGTCACCTCGGCCGTGTTCGCCGCGCTGGCGGACAGCCGCTGGCCCGAGGCCATCCGCCTGGTCGAATGTCACTTCCCCCTCCTGATCAGCCATCGGCCGGCGGTGGTGCGCGCCGTCGCCGACGCACTGCCTCCCGCCGAGCTCCGCAGGCGGCCGCGGTGGATGGGCATGCGCCAGTACGTGACCCACCTGCTCACCTACCCGTCGAAGCCTCCCATGTTCCCCGACACCGAGATCCGCGCGCCCGAGCACATGCCGCCCTCCGACCGGCTGGATCTGCTGACCGCCCGGACGGCGGGGCTGCGCACGCGCGGGCGCTACGAGGAGGCGGCCGAAGTCGCCGAGAACGCGTTCGAGGCCTGGCAGGGGCTGCCGCCGGAGGATCGCGCGGACGCGCAGCCGCGCATCGGCACGCTCGCCACGCAGTGGGGCATGACCCTGGCGGCCGCCGGCCTGATCGCCCGCGCGGTCCAGGTGCTCACCGAGGCGCACGCGGTCTCCGAGAGCACGGGCAACGTGCGCGCGGCCCTCGAGTCCGCGGGCGAGCTGTCCTGGCTGCATGCGATGAACGGCACGGGCGCCGCGGCGGACCGCTGGATCGCGCGGTCGGCCGAGCTGCGTGCCCGGCACCCCGATGTCCAGCGGGTGCGGGCGGGGGCGGCGCTCGGAGCCGCCTATCGCGCGAGCGACCGGCTCGACTTCGACAGCGCCGTCGGGCTCGTGAGCGATCCGGCCCACGACTTCGAGGAGCTCACGGTCATGGCGGCCGCGGTCCGGGCCGTCTTCGGCACGCGCGGCGGCGAGTCCGACCCCGTGGACATGATGAGCCGCCTGGAGGTCGCGGTCGAGAGCCAGCCCGCCCCGCGCACCGCGGGCGGGCTGAACGCGTGCGCGCTCGCGATCGCGCGCGGAACGCTCCTGGCGTACCAGGGCATGCACGAGGCGGCGCTGCTGGCGCTGGCCCAGTGCCCCGACCTGCCGAGGCCGGCGATCGGACTGGTGCGGGCGCGCAAGGCCGCCTCGCGCCTCGGTCTCGGAGACATCCCCGGCGCCCTGCGCGAGATCGCCCACGAGACGTCCAGCCCGTCCCCCCGCATCCGCGTCGAGTCGCTCGTGGTGCGCGCCGCCGCCATGCTGCGGCAGGGGCAGGACGCGTCGGCGTCCGCGTCCTTCCGGCTCGCGGTCGACACCGCGGCGACGCACGGGCTGCGGGCCTCGCTCGCGGTGGTGTCCCGCGCCGACCTCAGCGCGCTGGCAGCGACGGCCGGGATCCCGTCTCTGGCGGATCTGATCACGTCGCGCGTGCTGCTGCCCCCAGCGACCTCGGACGTCGTCGGACGGCTCTCGCCGCAGCAGCTGGCGGTCCTGCGCGCCTCGGCCGAGCACGACCAGATCGGCGAGGTCGCCGCCGCGCTCGCGCTGAGCCCCAACACGGTCAAGACGCATCTCCAGGCGGCCTACCGCCGACTGGGGGTCTCCGATCGCGGGGCCGCGATCGAGGAGGCGTCCCGCCGCGGGCTGCTCTGATCCACCGGTGCGGCGGATCGGAGCCCGGAAAGTCCTCAGCGCCCGGGCCGCGGCGATGCCTGCGAGTCTTCCGGGCGCTGAGTTGATCTGAGAACAGGATGCTCCCGCCCGCGGGACGTGTCAAGACCCCGGGCGAGCTCTTCCGCGGTCAGCGCGAGAGGAGCGCCTGACGCGTGGCGGTGATCCGCGCGAGCAGCACGTGCTCGTCGTGGGCCGCCTGGGGGTCGCGCCCCGAGATCGCGCGCTGCCGCGCCGCGGCGAGCGCGGCGGCATCGCGGATGAAGGCGGTCATGAGGCGGCTGCGCCCGCCGGGGAGCGACGCCGCCCACGCCCTGCCCGTGCGCCGCCCCTGCGGCGTGGCGAGCATGTCGACCTCCTGCGGGGTGAACCATCCCGCCGCGGCGTAGTCGCCCAGGCGCGCGCGCGTGAGCCGCGCCTCCTCGCGCCGCAGCATCACGACGCCCCACACGAACAGCGCGAAGATCGGCACCTGCAGCACGAAATAGTAGCCGAGGAAGGTGTCCAGGCCGCCTCCGACCACGAACGTCGCGCCGTTCCAGAGCGCGTGCAGCAGGATCCCCGCGATCATCCCCACGATCCAGAAGACGAGGGCCGACGGGGTCTTCATGCCGCGCCGGGCCGCGAGACCCAGCGCGAAGCCCGTGCACGCGGTGAACATCGCGTGCGCGAACGGCGACAGGATCGCGCGCATGAAGAACGTGAAGCCGAGCGTCAGCGCGCCGCCCTCGATGAGGGAGATCGCGAAGTACTGGATGTTCTCCGTGAAGGCGAACCCCGCGCCGATCAGCGCGCCGTAGACCACGCCGTCGACCGGTCCGTCGAACGCGCGCCGGCCCATCCAGAACACCAGCAGCAGGCCGAGGCCCTTGAAGAACTCCTCGACCACGGGTGCCTGGATGACCGCGCCGAAGAAGTCGCTCTCCGACAGCTGCGGCACCGCGATCGTCAGGGCCAGGTCGAAGATCAGCGTGAACGCGATCGACGCGGTCGCGCCCCACGCGAGGGCGAAGAACACGAGGCCGCGCGGCTCGGGCTCCCATCGGTCGATCAGCATCACGGTCATGATCACGACCGCGAACGGGATGAGCGCCGCCAGCAGGCCGACGGTCGATGCGGCGGCGCCGAGGAACGACACGAAGTACGCGACAAGCGCGAGCAGGAGGAGCGCGAGCACGGGCCAGAGCCAGATCCAGGCCCGGCGGCCGCGGGGGCTCGCGACCGGAAGCGCCGCGGTCACGGGCGCGGGTGCGATCGCCGCGCCGGGCGCCCGGTCCGGCTGAGCCATCGCGGTCGGGAAGGGCTGCGGATGGGGCGGGGTCAGACCCGTGCCGTACGTCATGTGCGATCCTCGTGCTCCGTGGTTCGGCCGTCCGCGCGCCGGCTGCGTGGCCCGTCGCGTGTCACGGTCATCATAGGGGCCGCGCGCGGGCCGCTCCGAGGGGAGCGCCCGCCGATCACGGCTAGCCTGGAGGCATGCGTTTCGCCCACGTCGTGCTCCCCGGGGGCGACGCCCCCACCCTCGTGCTCGTCGACGGCGACGGTGCGGTGCCCGTGCCGTCGCTCCTTCCCGACGGTCCCCGCACGCTCGAGCAGCTCATCGCGGGCGGGGACGACCTGCTCGCCGCGGTGCGCGACGCGGCCGCCTCGGGCGCGGGCGATCGGATCAGCATGGACGACGCGGCGTTCGCCCCGGCGGTGCTGACGCCGCCGTCCATCATGGCGGTCGGACTCAACTACTCGGCGCACGCCGGCGAGCTCAACCTGAAGACCGACGACACCCCGACGGTCTTCACGCTGTGGCCCAACTCGCTGGCGCCACACGAGGGCACCACCACCTGGTCGCGCTCGCTCAGCGAGGCGGTCGACTACGAGGCCGAGCTGGGGGTCATCATCGGACGCCCGGCGCGCGACGTCGCCGAGGCGGACGCGCTGGACTACGTGTTCGGCTACACCGTGGTCAACGACATCACCGCCCGCAACGTGCAGTACTCGGAGTCGCAGTGGTGCCGCGCCAAGTCGTTCGACGGGTTCACGCCGGTCGGCCCGTACGTCGTGACGGCCGACGAGGTCCCCGACCCGCAGGACCTGCACATCTGGACCGTGCTCGACGGCCACACGATGCAGGACGCCTCGACCGGGACCATGGTGCGCTCGGTCGCGAAGCTCATCGCGCACCTGTCGCACGGCATCACGCTGCTGCCGGGGACGCTGATCTCCACGGGGAGCCCGGGCGGATCGGGCTACTCGCGCACGCCGCAGGTGCTGATGCGCGACCGCTCGACGGTCACCGTGGGCATCGACGGCATCGGCGAGCTGACCACCCACTGCCGCGTCATCGACTGACGCGCGGCGCGCGGTCCGCGCCGCTCAGGCGACCAGCGCGGCCCTCGGGTCCCGGATTGCGGCCTCCCGGATCGCGGCGTCCGTCTCGCCGCGCAGTCCCGCCGCCACGGCGAGCGCGGTCTCGGGCCGGTTGAGCGAGTACACGTGCAGCGCGGGTGCCCCCGCGTCGAGCAGATCGCGCCCCAGCCGCACGGCTCGCGCGACCGCGATCTCCTCCCAGCGGCGCGGGTCCTGCTCGTTCTCGAGCTCGAGCACCTGCGCGACGGGCGCCTGCACGCCCGTGAGCGCCGTGATCCGGCGCAGGCGCGCGGGAGACGCGATCGGCATGATGCCCGGGATGACGGGGATCGTCACGCCCGCCCGTCGCGCCCGCGCCACGTAGCACGCGTACGAGGCCGCGTCGAAGACGACCTGCGTGAGGGCGAAGGCGGCCCCGGCCGCCTGCTTGGCGAGCAGCGCCGCCACGTCCCCGTGCGAGTCGGTGACGCCGGCCTTGCCGTGCGGGTGCGCCGCGACGCCGACCGTGACCTCGAGGCCCTGCGCCGCGGCGATCCGGCGCAGCAGCCGGATGGCCGCCGGGGTCTCGATCCCCGGCCGCGCGCGCACCGCGCGGGGCGCGTCGCCGCGCACGGCGAGGAAGTCGCGGACACCGGCGGCGAGGTGGGCCTCGATGCGCTCCGTGAGCTCGGCCCGCGCGAGGCCGCCCCCGGTGATGTGGCCGACGGGCCGCGCCCCGGCCGTGTCGCGGACGTGCCGCAGGAGCGCGAGCGATCGCTCCTGGCACACCCCCGCGGCGCCGGTGCGCACCGAGATGAACGACGGCGCGGCGGCGGCGAGCGCGCTCGCCGCGCGCTCCACCTCGGGCGCATCCTCGGTGCGTCGCGCGGGCGTGATCTCGAATGAGACGGGGGGCGGGAGGTGCGGGGCCTGCGACATTGTGTGACCTCGGGGGAGAGCGTGCGGGCGGAGGGACGAGCACTGCTGTGACGTCCGCCCGGGGGTGCGGAGGCCACCGCCCCACACGGTAGGCCGACCCCTCCGGGCGGCCCCAATCGTGTGACGACGTATTTCAATATCCTACCCGACCGAGAGATTGGGCTAGACCACTCTCCCGCCGCGTGGGACCCCGAAACGCGCGAGGGCCCCGCAGCGTCCGCTGCGGGGCCCTCGCGGGCGCAGGCTCAGTTCGTGGTCGGCAGGTCCTCGGGCGCGACGACCGGTACGGCGGCCGTGATCGCCTCGATTCCCGACAGGCGCATGGGCGACAGCTGCTTCTCGACCTCCTCGCGGTCCATCAGGCCCGCCTCGACGACCAGGTCCGCCACGTTCCGGTTCGTGAGCAGCGCGGCCTTCGCGAGCGCGGCCGCCGCGGCGTAGCCGATGAACGGCGTCAGCGCGGTCACGACGCCGACCGACGACCCCACCATCGCCCCGAGGCGCTCGCGGTTCGCCGTGATGCCGTCGACGCAGTTCACCCGCAGCGTGCGCATCGCCTGCCGCATCCAGATGATGGACTGCAGGATCGAGTGCGCGATCACGGGCTCGAACGCGTTCAGCTGCAGCTGACCCGACTCCACCGCCATGGTCACGGTCATGTCCGCGCCCGCGACCGAGAACGCGACCTGGTTCACGACCTCCGGGATGACCGGGTTGACCTTGCCGGGCATGATGCTCGATCCGGCCTGGCGCGGCGGCAGGTTGATCTCGCCGAACCCGGCCTGGGGGCCGGACGACAGCAGCCGCAGGTCGTTGCAGATCTTCGACAGCTTCATGGCGTTGCGCTTGAGCGACGAGGAGAACGACATGAACGCGCCGGTGTCGCTCGTGGCCTCGACCAGGTCCGTCGCCGTGGTCAGAGGCAGGCCCGAGATGTCGGCCAGATGCTTGCGCGCCGACTCCGCGTAGCCGCGCGGCGCGGTCACGCCGGTGCCGATCGCGGTTGCGCCCAGGTTGATCTCGGTCAGCAGCGACGCGTTCTCGGTGAGCCGCTGGTGGTCCTCCCCCAGCGTCGTGGCGAAGCCGTGGAACTCCTGCCCGAGCGTCATCGGGACGGCGTCCTGCAGCTGCGTGCGCCCGACCTTGAGCACGTCGTGGAACTCGTTCGCCTTCGCGAGGAAGGCGCGCCGCAGCAGATCGAGCTCCTCGAGCAGCGACACGTGGACGAGCGACAGCCCCAGCTTGATCGCCGTCGGGTACACGTCGTTGGTCGACTGGCTGCGGTTGGTGTGGTCGATCGGCGAGAGGTACGCGTAGTCGCCCTTCTCGCGTCCGGCGATCTCGAGCGCGATGTTGGTGATGACCTCGTTCGCGTTCATGTTGGTCGACGTGCCGGCGCCGCCCTGGATGACGCCCACCACGAACTGGTCGTGGAACTCGCCGTCGATCACGCGCTGCGCGGCCTGGTCGATCAGGTCGGCCTTGGCGGGCGAGAGCACGCCGATCTCGCGGTTGGCGCGCGCGGCGGCCTGCTTGACCATCGCGAGCGCCACGACGAACTCGGGGTAGACCGAGATCGGGCGCTTGGAGATGTCGAAGTTCTCGACGGCCCGTGCGGTGTGGATGCCCCAGTAGACGTCGGCGGGGATCTCCATCGATCCCAGCGAGTCGGTCTCGGTGCGGGTCGCGCTCGCCGTCGAGCGCGCGGAAGTGGTGTCGGCCATGACTGGTCCTCAGGTATCGCGGCGATGCGAAGCCGCCGGTGGTGCGGGGGTCGTCACCGAGCCTACGCGCGGCGAGGCGCGCCCGCCTCAGCCGCGCGGGGGCTTGCGCGAGAAGAGCTCGAGCCGCTGCTCGCGCGTCATCCGCGCGATCCGGTCGTACCACTCGGGCCCGAAGAACGCGGCGGCGTCGTCCGCGTCGACCGGCACGACCGTGTGGGTGACGGTCTCGTCGTACACGTGCACGAGGTGGAACGTCTGGCCCGCGTCCATGCCGTTCACGCGCGTGGGCGGCAGCGCGACGTCCATCGTGTAGCAGGACGCCGACGCCACGCTCACCGGGATGCCCGCGAACGTGCCGCTCATCGAGTAGTGCAGGTGCCCCGCCAGGATGGCGCGGACGTCGCTGCCGGCGAGGACCTCGGCCAGCGCCGGCTGGTCGCGCAGCTCCAGGATGTCGAACAGCGGCACGTGGCTCGGCAGCGGCGGGTGGTGCAGGGCGAGGATCGTGCCCAGCGGAGCGGGAGCCTCCAGCTGGGCCCGCAGCCACTCGCGCTGCGCCGCGTCGATCTCGCCGTGGTGCCAGCCGGGCACCGAGGTGTCGAGCGCGATGAGCCGCAGCCCGCCGAGATCCCACACGCCCGTCACGGGCTCCTGGCCGGCAGGCAGGCCGAGCAGATCCCGCCGCAGCTCCGGACGCTCGTCGTGGTTGCCCGCGACCCAGACGACCGGCGCGCCGATCCGCGCGGCGACCGGTTCGACGAGCTCGCGCAGCCGCGCGTACGCGCCCGGCTCGCCGAGGTCGGTGAGATCGCCCGTGAAGACGAGCGCGTCGGGTCGCACGGCGCCGTCGGCCGTGAGCTGCTCGACGCGGGCGAGGGTGCGCATCAGATTCGCCTCGGTGTCGTAGCGCCCGCCGAGCGGCGCGTTCCCCGCGAGCAGGTGCGTGTCGCTCAGGTGGACGATCGTCCGGCGAGCGGGCGCATACTGACCGAACTGCATGAGGCGAGCCTAGCGACGGCCGGCGACGAGAGCGCGCGGCTGCGGGCCGCCCTCAGCCGAGCACGATGAGCAGGATGCCCGACCCCACCGCCAGGGCGCACACCGCGAAGCACGCGAACGCGCCGATGAGCGACAGGCGCTTGGCGCCCTCGGTCAGCGGGCTCTTCGCCGCCGCCTTCGCGGCCGACTTCTCGGCCCGCTTGATCTGCTTGGGAGAGAGCACCGTGATCGCGTCCGTGAAGGTCGCGGGAAGCGCCACGGGGATCCGGCCGCTGCGCGCCAGCAGCCGCAGTCCGAGCGCGTAGAACCCCACGACGAGCACGCCGGCCGTCAGCGCGGCGAGGAACACCTGGAGGAACGCGAGCCAGTCGATGGTCACTTCTTCGGCTCCTTCTCGGCCTGGCGCTGCGCGAGCCTGCGGCGCTGCCGGGGCGTGGGCGGCGGGTTCTCGTCGACCTTGACCGCGAGCCCGGACTCGGCGACCTCGCTCATGGCGTTGCCGGCGTGGACCTCGTCGCGGCGCGAGCGCAGATACAGGTAGGCGATGATCGCGATCGCGAGCAGCGCATCGATCGCGACGCCGACCACGCCCAGGCCGGCCGCCTGGGTCCACACCACGACGAGGGCGGCGAGCGCGCCGACGGCCCCGGCGGCGGGGAGCGTGAGCAGCCAGCCCACCATGATCCGGCCGACCGTGCGCCACCGGACCTCCGAGCCGCGCCGCCCGAGGCCGGAGCCGATGACGGAGCCGGAGGCGACCTGCGTGGTCGACAGCGCGAAGCCGAGGTGGCTCGAGGCGAGGATCGTCGCCGCGGTGGACGTCTCGGCCGCGAAGCCCTGCGCGGGCTTGACGTCGGTGAGGCCCTTGCCGAGCGTCCGGATGATGCGCCATCCGCCCACGTAGGTGCCGAGCGCGATCGCGGCGGCCGCCGAGACGATGACCCAGAGCTGGGGCTCGTGGTGCTCGGCGGACTGCCATCCGGCCGCGATCATCGCGAGCGTGATGACGCCCATGGTCTTCTGCGCGTCGTTCGTGCCGTGCGCGAGCGCGACCAGCGAGGACGTGAAGATCTGGCCCCACCGGAACCCGGCCCGGCCGTCCGGCTTGCCGTCGTAGCGCCGCGTCACGGCGTACGCGACCTTCGTCAGCGCGAACGCGATGATCCCGGCCGTGAGCGGGGCCAGCAGCGCGGGCAGCACGACCTTGGACATCACGACGCCGAAGTCGATCCCGGCCAGGCCGAAGCCGACGAGCGTGGCGCCGATCAGGCCGCCGAACAGCGCGTGCGACGAGCTCGAGGGAAGGCCGAGCAGCCAGGTCAGCATGTTCCATGTGATGGCGCCGATCAGGCCCGCGAAGATCAGCGAGGGGAACACGTCGCCGGCGATCTCCTCCTCGCGGATCATGCCGCCGGAGATGGTCTTGGCCACCTCGGTCGACAGGAAGGCGCCGACGAGGTTCAGGATCGCGGCGAGCGTGACGGCGGCCTTGGGCTTCAGCGCGCCGGTCGCGATGGGCGTGGCCATCGCGTTGGCGGTGTCGTGGAAGCCGTTGGTGAAGTCGAAGAAGAGTGCGAGCGCGATGACCAGCACCACGATGAGGGCTGCGGTTTCCACCGTCCGCCTTCCGGATACGCAGGGGATGCCTCCGCCGAGAGCGGCGGGGGGCGAACGAAGAGTTCACCGGGTGTTCAGCGTCTGGCAACCAGACCGTCACCGATCCTCGCATCCGCGGCCGGGGCGGTCAAACCGCGCGGAGCATCCGCGCACGTGCGATCGAACAGGGCGGCCCCGGCGGATAGCGTTGTCGGGTGAGCCCGACCGATCCCGCCGCCTCCACCCCGCCGCAGCCGGCCCGCCGCCCCCAGGCGCGCACGCACCACGGCGACACGTTCGAGGACCCCTACGACTGGCTGCGCGCCAAGGACGACCCCGAGGTGATCGCGCACCTCGAGGCCGAGAACGCCCACACGGACGCGGCGCTCGCGCACCTCGAGCCGCTGCGGGAGCGGATCTTCCAGGAGATCAAGGGGCGCGTGCGCGAGACCGACCTGAGCCTGCCGAGCCGGCGCGGCGACTGGTGGTACTACGGCCGCACGATCGAGGGGAAGCAGTACGGCATCCAGTGCCGGGCGCCGATCGCCGGGCCGGACGACTGGACTCCCCCGGTGCTCAGCCCCGAGGTGGAGGTGCCGGGCGAGCAGGTGCTGCTCGACGCCAACGTGGAGGCCGAGGGCCACGAGTTCTTCTCGCTCGGGTCGTTCGACGTCTCCAACGACGGCACCCGCATGCTGTGGGGCGTCGACCTCGCGGGCGACGAGCGGTACACCGTGCGCGTGAAGGACCTCGTCACGGGCGAGGTCCTCCCGGACGTGCTGGAGGGGACGTTCTCGGGCTCGCACTTCCTGCCGGACGGCACGCACATCGTCTACACGACGGTCGACGACGCGTGGCGCCCCGACCGCGTGTGGCTGCATCCGGTGGGCCGGGCCGGCCGCGACGAGGACCGCGAGATCTACCGCGACGACGACGAGCGCTTCTGGGTCGGCGCCGGGGTGACCCGCAGCGACCGGTTCCTGATCGTCGAGTCCGGCTCGAGCGTGACGAGCGAGGTCGCCATGCTCGACGCCGCGACCGTGGCGACCGACCCCGAGGCCCGGCCGCGGCTGGTGTGGCCGCGCCGGGAGGGCGTCGAGTACGGCGTCGACCATGCGGTGATCGACGGCGAGGACTGGCTCTACATCCTGCACAACGACGGCGCGCTGGACTTCGAGCTGGTGCGCGCCCGCGTCGGCGCGCCGGACGTCGTGGAGACCGTGCTCCCGCACGAGCCGGGCCGCCGCCTGCTCGACGTCGACTGCTTCCGCGACTTCGCGGTCGTCGAGTACCGGCGCGAGGGGCTCCCCCGCGTGGCGCTGCTGGACTACCGCACGCACGCGCTCACCGAGATCTCGTTCGACGAGCCGCTGTACGCCGCCGGCTTCGGCTCCAACCCGGAGTGGGCGCCGCCCGTGCTGCGGATCGGATACGGCTCGTTCACGACGCCGGGATCGGTGTTCGAGTACGTCCTGCCCGATGCCGATCCGGGCCTCCTGCGCGACGGCGAGCCGGGCGAGCTCATCCTGCGGCGCCAGGTCGAGGTGCTGGGCGGCTACGACCCGGCCGACTACGGGCAGGCGCGCCTGTGGGCGCCCGCCCAGGACGGCACCCGCATCCCGGTGTCGCTCGTGTGGAAGCGCTCGTTCGGCGAGCCCGGCGCGGGCATCCGCCCGGTGCACCTGTACGGGTACGGGTCGTACGAGCACTCGATCGACCCGTCGTTCTCGGTCGCCCGGCTGTCGGAGCTCGACCGCGGCGTGGTGTTCGCGGTCGCGCACGTGCGCGGCGGCGGCGAGATGGGCCGCCAGTGGTACGAGGACGGCAAGCTCGGCGCCAAGCGCAACTCGTTCACCGACTTCGTCGACGTCGCGCGGCACCTGGTCGAGAGCGGATACACGACCCCCCAGCGCATGGTCGCCGAGGGCGGCTCGGCCGGCGGCCTGCTGATGGGCGCCGTCGCGAACCTCGCCCCCGAGCTGTTCGCGGGTGTGCTCGCGGACGTGCCGTTCGTCGACGCGCTCACGACCATCCTGGATCCCTCGCTCCCGCTCACGGTGATCGAGTGGGACGAGTGGGGCGACCCGCTGCACGACCGCGAGGTGTACGAGTACATGAAGTCGTACTCGCCGTACGAGAACGTGCGGGAGGGGGTGGCGTACCCGCGCATCCTCGCGATGACCTCGCTCAACGACACCCGCGTGCTCTACGTCGAGCCCGCCAAGTGGGTCGCGCGCCTGCGCGAGGTCGGCGCCGACGCCCTGTTCAAGTGCGAGATGGTCGCGGGCCACGGCGGCGTGAGCGGCCGCTACAACTCGTGGCGCGAGCGGGCGTTCCAGCTCGCATGGCTCCTCGACGTGCTCGGCGTCGCCGAGGCCTGACCCGGCGGGGGCGTCCGGCGCCCCCATCCATGTCTCACTTCGGCGCGGAATCCCGCCCGTATTCCGCGCGAAAGTGAGACACGGGACCGCGGGGGCATCGTCCCCAGCAGGCGGGCGGAGTGGCGTTGTCCCGCGGGCGCCGGATGAGCCACCGGCCGCACCGGTGCGGGTCGCAACGTGGTGTCATGGCACGCACCCCGTCGCAGCTCCCGCCGGAACTGAGGGCCGGCTCGTTCTCGGTCGCCGAGGCGCGGCGCCTCGGCGTCAGCCCGCGGCGGCTGGGCGCGAGCGATCTGGCGCAGCCGTACCGCGGGCTGCGCACGAGCGCCTCGGCCGACGCGCCCACGGCCCTTCTCGAGCGATGCCTCGAGTACGCACCGCGGATGAGCCCGGACCAGTTCTACAGCGGAGAGACCGCACTCGCGCTTCACGGCGTTCCCACACCGCGATTCGACGGCCGGATCCCCATCCACGTCGCGACGCATCGTCCCCACTACCCGCCCCGGATCGCGGGCATCGAACGCCACCGGCTGCAGAGGCGCGAGGCCGCATGGAGCGAGAGCGCGCCCGGTCTGCGCGTGGAGTCGCCCGTGCGGGCGTGGCGACAGGCGGCGCAGACCTGGACGCACGACGATCTCGTCATCGCCGCCGACCACATGATCCTGCCGGCGAACGGGCTCGCCACGCTGGATGAGCTGCGAGACGAGGTGCGGCTCATGGGCGACCTGCGCGGAGGCGTCCTCGCAAGCGCGATCCGGCACGCCCGGGTGGGCGCGGAGTCTCCCGGCGAGACCCGCCTCCGCCTCGTGCTCGTGCGCGGCGGACTTCCGGAGCCCGATCTGAACCACGACATCTACGACGATCACGGCACGCACATCGCGCGCCTCGATCAGGCCTATGTCCGGTATCGCGTGGCCCCCGAGTACGACGGCCGGGTCCACGCAGAGGACGTCGGGCAGTTCCGCCGGGATGCGGATCGGTGGGAGGCCATCCGTGCGGCGGGCTGGCGCCACGTCCGCATCCTCGCGCACCACGTGCGCGGCGCGGCGCCGCGCGCCGTCTCCCTGGTCAGGGAGGCCCTGTTGGAGCGGGGATGGCGCCCGGGAGACTCGAGCTGATCCCGTGTCTCACTTCGTGTCGGAATTCGGGTGGGATTCCGGCACGAAGTGAGACATGGGTGGGAACGGCGAAGGCCCCTCGACGCCGCACACGTCGAGGGGCCTTCGTGCGGGAGGGTCAGCCGAAGAGGGCCGCGGCCTCCTCGTAGCGCGAGAGCGGGACGGTGTGGAGCTCGCCGAGCGCGTCGGCGAACGGCACGCGGACGATGTCGGTGCCGCGCAGCGCCACCATGTGGCCCCAGGCGCCCTCCACCACGGCGTCCGCGGTGTGGAGGCCGAGGCGCGTGGCGAGCACGCGGTCGAAGCCCGACGGCGAGCCGCCGCGCTGGATGTGACCCAGCACCGTGGCGCGCGTCTCGACGCCCGTGATCCGCTCGATCTCGGGCGCGAGCACCTCGCTGATGCCGCCGAGGCGCGGGCGGTGGAAGGCGTCGAGGCCCTTGTCGCTGTAGGCCTCCTCCTGGCCCTTCAGCTTGAAGCCCTCCGACACGACGACGAGGGGCGCACGGCCGCGCTCGAACGCCGAGGTGACCTGCGCGCAGATCTCCTCCATCGACAGCGGGACCTCGGGGATGCAGATCACGTGGGCGCCGGCCGCCATGCCCGCGTGCAGGGCGATCCAGCCGACGTGGCGGCCCATGACCTCGGCGACCATGCAGCGCTGGTGCGAGTCGCCCGTGGTGCGGAGGCGGTCCATGGCCTCCGTGGCGATGTTGACGGCCGTGTCGAAGCCGAACGAGTAGTCGGTGGCTCCGAGGTCGTTGTCGATCGTCTTCGGCACGCCGAAGACGTTGATGCCGTCCTTCGAGAGGCGGTCGGCGGCCGCGAGGGTGCCCTCGCCGCCGATCGCGATGATGCCGTCGATGCCGTGCTCGTCGAGGGTGGCCTTGATGTTCTCGGCGCCGCCGCGCTCGCCCTCGTACGGGTTGGTGCGGCTGGTGCCCAGGATGGTGCCGCCGACCTTCGCGAGGCCCTTGACCTCGTGACGGGTGAGCGGGAAGAAGTCCGCGTCGACGACACCGCGCCAGCCGTCGCGGATGCCCACGAACTCGAGGTCGTAGGTGGTGGTGCCCTTGAGGACGACGCCGCGGATGACCGCATTCAGTCCGGGGCAGTCACCTCCGGACGTGAGGATTCCGATCTTCATGTCTTCGACATTAGGGCAGGAGCGAGGCGCTCATTTCCCGCGCTCCCCGCCCGCGGCGGGCGAGGAGCGCGGGCGAGGATCAGAGAGCGCTGCGCAGCACGTGCATGAGCGCGGCGAGCTGCACCGAGTCGCTCGACGTCGGGTCGACGGCCTCGCCGTCCAGGGCGCGGGCCGCGAGGCCCTGCTTCTGGTCGATGAGCTCGGCGATCTTGGTGTCGATCGTGTGCGCGGCGATGATGCGCCACGCGGTGACGGGCTCGTCCTGGCCGATGCGGTGCACGCGGTCGATCGCCTGCGTCTGCTCGGCGGCGGTCCAGCTCAGCTCCGCGAGCACGACGTTCGACGCGACCTGCATGTTGACGCCCACGCCCGCCGCGGTGAGCGAGCAGACCGCCACGCCGACCTCGGGGTCGTTGTTGAACGCGTCGATCGCGGCCTGGCGCACCGCGCCGGTCTGCTCGCCGCGCACCGAGACGCTCTTGACCCCGGCGGCGGCGAAGTGCGCCTCTGCCTGGTCCATGACGTCGATGTGCTTGGCGAAGAACACGACCTTGCCCACCGAGCGCTGCAGCTGCGCCGCGTAGTCGGCGGCGAGCTGCGCCTTGGCCTGGCCGATCCGCCGCACCATCGTGAAGACGTTGTCGCCCTCGGTGCCGGCGGCCTTCGACTCCTCGAGCTCGCCCTGCGCGACGAGGCGCACGATGTCCTCGTCGATCTCGCCGTGCGCGAGCCCGCGATCGCCGCGGGCCTCGATGATGCGGTGGTACCGCGCCGCGAGGCGCGCGGCGAGCTGGCGCTCCGCCTCGCGGATGCCGCGCCCGAACTCGTCGTCGAGCTGCACGGGCAGGTCGGCGATGAGCTTGTCGGGCAGGTCCTTGGCCACGTCCTTCTTGCGGCGGCGCACGATCCCCATCGAGATGACCGCGTCGCGGGCCGCGGGGTAGAACGCCTTGTCGGCGGGCGTCAGCCCGGTCGCGTCGAGCTTCTCCATGAGCTCCGGGCCGGGCTTGTCGCCGTTGGTCCAGCCGAGGAAGCGCCAGATGGCGTCGAAGTCCTCGACGTCGTTGATCAGCGGCGTCCCCGTGAGCGCCATGAGCAGCGGATCGCCGCCCGGCGTGCTCTCGCGGATGCTCGCGGCGAGCGCCAGCACGTTCTGCGAACGCTGCGACGACAGGTTCTTGATGAAGTGCGCCTCGTCGACGACCATGCCGCGCAGGCCGATCTTGGCCAGCCAGCCGAGGTGACGGTCCAGGATCTCGTAGTTCACGATGAAGACGTCGGCGAACGCGTCGATGTCGGCGCCGTCGCCGTTGATCACGGTCGCGCGGCGGTGCGGCGTCCACCGCTCGACCTCGCGCGCCCAGTTCATCTTCACGACGTTCGGGACCACGGCGACCAGCGGGTAGGCGTCGGCGACCGATGCCGCCAGCACCGACTCGGCGGTCTTGCCGAGGCCCGGCTCGTCCGCGAGCAGGAACGTGCGGTGGCCCGCGCGCACGGCCTCGAGGAACCGGGCCTGGTGGGCCATGATCTCGAGGCCCTTGGGCGAGAGCCGGTCGAACTCCGGCACCTCAGGCAGCTCCATGGTGGCAGAGCCGCCGCCGGCGCCCTGCTCGAACGCCTTGTACAGCGGCCCCATGAGCTCCCAGCCGTCGAGGCGGCGGCGCGGGGTGGGTCCGCCCGCGCGCCGCGTGAAGTCCGGCGCGAGGAAGGGGTTCGACTCGATGCGGGCCTCGATCTGCGGCGGCGTCACCTGGCGCTCCGCGGCGGCCGGCGGCACGAGCGTGCTCTGCACGACCGGCTTCACGTCGGCGATCACGAGCTCCTCCGGCGGCAGGTCGGCGCCCGACTCGAGCAGCCAGTCGCGGCGCATCCGGCGCGCGACCGGCGACGTGGCCTGGTCGACCTCGAGCAGCTGGATGAGCGACGTGTCGCGCGCGGCCGTCTTGGCCAGGATGGTCGCGACGCCGTCGAGGCGCTTGAGCAGCTCGGCGCGTGCGGCGTCGGTCAGCTCGGCGTCGGCCTTCACCCGGGCTCGCTCCTCGCGCACGAGGAACGCGATCACCTGGAACTTCGTCCGGTTGGTGGGGCCGAGCTTGCCGCGCTGGGCCTTCGCCTCGACCTCGCGCACCTTGCGGGCGAGGATCGGAATGAGCGGGGCCTCGTCGTCGCGGCGCGAGGCCCCGGACTTCTTGCGCTGTCGCGCGGGTGCCGTGGTCGGCATGCTCCTCCTGAGCGTTGAGACCGTCCGGGTGCCGGACGCAGGCGGTGCGGCCCGACGGTCGAAAGTCGTGCGCGGCGTTCCCGGAGCCGCGGATGCGGCGACGTCGCGGGCTGCGACCGCCGGATGCGCGGTGGCGATCCGGCGACGAGAACGCGGTTCCGGCCGGCGCGGTGACGCCCGTGAGGATCACCCTGGCGTCGAGAACGCGTCGGGGGCGAGGAACCTGCTCCCCCAGTTTATGCCATGCCGGCCCCGGATTTCTGGATGAGACGCGGCGCGTGCCCGGATGGGGTTCCCGCGTCAGCCCTCGATCGTCGCGATCATGTCGGCCACGGCCTCCTGGACGAGCGTGAAGTCGGCGTTCAATCCGGCGCTGAGCAGGAGGAGGTCGCCATGGAGCACGTGGTACTCCGTCCGCTTCGCGCCCTGCGTCTGCTCGGACTCGCTGACGCAGACGAAGTCGCCGCCCGTGTCCTGACAGCCGGGGATGTTCGCGCTGAGGACCGCGCGGATGTCATCCGCCCGGTCCGGAGCGACGAGGATCGCGTCGGTCATGAGCGCGACCTCGCCCGGCGGCGACCACAGGCAGGTCAGCGTCGGCAGCGGCTGGACGATGTCGTAGAGGTCGCCCATGAAGTGCGTGTTGTACGAGCCGCCCTCGGGATTCAGCTGCCCGAACGCCTCCCGGAGGCGATCGGCCATCTGCGGTGAGTAGGCCGACGCGCAGTCGGCCGGGAGCGCGCCGGCGGAGCCGGTCGGCTCGGGCGCCGGGGTCTCGCTCGCGGTCGGCTCCGGGCTCCGGGGCGCCTCGGTGGTCGGTGCGGCCGAGGGCGCGGGGCTCGTGGCGCCCGGATCCGGCTCGGGCGCGCACGCGGCGAGCGCGATCCCGGCCGCGGCGACGACGGCGGCGGACACGGCGAGGCGGACGGGGCGCATGGCCCCATCCTGCCCCACCGTCGAGGGCCGGCCCGCAGCGACGGGCCGACCCTCGGCGCTCAGCGGAACGCGCGCAGCCGCAGGCTGTTGAGCACGACGAACACGCTCGAGAAGGCCATCGCGGCGCCCGCGATCATCGGCGTCAGCAGGCCGAGCGCCGCCAGCGGGATCGCCGCGACGTTGTAGCCGAACGCCCAGAACAGGTTGCCCCGGATGATCCCGAGCACGCGCCGCGACAGCCGCACGGAGTCCGCGGCGGCACCCAGCGAGTCGCGCACGAGCGTGATGTCGCTCGCGTTCATGGCCGCGTCGGTGCCGCCGCCCATCGCGATGCCGAGATCGGCCGCGGCCAGCGCGGCGGAGTCGTTGACCCCGTCGCCGACCATCGCGACGCGACGGCCCTGCGCCTGCAGACGGCGGATCTCGTCCACCTTGCCCTCCGGAGAGACCCCGGCGATCACGCGATCGATGCCGACCTCCCGCCCGACCGCGCGCGCCACGCCCTCCGCGTCGCCCGTGAGCAGCACCACGTCGAGCCCCAGCTCGCGCAGCGCCGCGATCGCGGCGGGGCTGTCGTCGCGCACGGTGTCGCCGACCAGCAGCGCGGCCCGCGCCGTCGGGCTCATGCCGGGGGCCGAGGCCCATCCCACCACCACGACGGTCGACTCGGCGTCGCGCGCGGCCGCCTCGATCTCGGCCGGCACCCGCGCGCCGCGCTCGAGGGCGAAGGCCGGGCTCCCCGCGAAGGCCTCCCGGCCCTCGACGACGCCCGTGACGCCGCGCCCCGCGTGGCTGCGGAAGCCCGTCGCGTGCGGCAGGACGTCGCCCTGGGCCTCGGTCGCGAAGGCCACGACGGCCCGCGCGATCGGGTGCTCCGAGCCCGACTCGAGCGCGCCCGCCACGCGGAGCGCCTCGGCGCGGTCGTTGCCGCCCGTGAGCACCGCGTCGTGCACCGACATGCGCCCGCTCGTCACGGTGCCGGTCTTGTCGAGCACGATCGTGTCGATCCGCCCTGCCGTCTCGATGGCCTCCGGGCCGGTGATCAGGATGCCTCGCTGCGCCCCGCGCCCCGTGCCGACCAGGATCGCGACCGGGGTCGCGAGGCCGAGCGCGCAGGGGCACGCGATGATCAGCACGGCGACCGCGGCCACGAAGGCCGCCTCGACCGGCTGCCCGGCCAGCAGCCAGCCCGCGAAGGTGAGGACCGCGAGGCCGATCACGACGGGCACGAAGACGCCCGAGATGCGATCCGCGAGGCGCTGGATCTGCGACTTCCCGGCCTGCGCGTCCTCGACCAGCGCCGCGATCCGGGCCAGCCTCGTGTCGCCGCCGACCGCCGTGGCGCGCACGACCAGGCGCCCGTCGGTCGCGATCGTGCCGCCGGTCACCGATGCGCCGGGTCCGACGGCGACCGGCACGGACTCGCCGGTCAGCATGCTGGCGTCGACCGCCGCCTCGCCGTGCTCGACGACTCCGTCGGTCGCGATGGTCCCGCCGGGGCGGACGACGAAGCGCTCGCCGGTGCGGAGCCGCTCGATCGGCACGGTGGCGCCGTCGCGGCCTTCGGCGTCCGCCAGGGTCACGTCGCGGGCGCCGAGCTCCATGAGAGAGCGGAGCGCGGCGCCGGCGCGCCGCTTGGAGCGCTGCTCGATGAAGCGCCCGAGCAGCAGGAACGTGGTCACGACGGCCGCCACCTCGAAGTACACGTGCATGCCGCCCGTGACGGTCACCCACGCGCTCCAGAGGAGCGCGGCCATCGTGCCGAGGGTGATCAGGGTATCCATGGTCGCCGCGCCGTGCCGCGCGTTGCGCAGCGTCGCACGATGGAACGGCCATCCGGCCCACAGCACGACCGGGGCCGTGAGCGCGAGGGCGAGCCACTGCCAGCCCGGGAACTGCAGAGGCATCGCCATCGACACGAGCAGGAGGGGCGCGCTCAGCGCCGCCGCGACGATCAGCCGCGTCCGCAGGGTCGTCCGGCCGGGCTCGTCCTCGACGTCGTGATCGTGTGCGCCGTGCTCCGCGTGCTCCGACTCGTGAGCGGCAGTCTCGTCGGCGGCATGCTCGTGAGCCTCGTGGTCCGCGGCCGGGGGTGCGACCGCGCGGACGCGGGCGTCGTAGCCCGCGGCCTGCACCGCGGCGACGAGCTCATCGTCGGCGACGCCCTGCGGGACGTCGACCTTGGCGGACTCGGTCGCGAGGTTGACGGCGGCGGTCACTCCGGGGACGCGCGCGAGGCGCTTCTCGACGCGGGCGACGCAGCTGGCGCACGTCATCCCCTCGATCTCCAGCACGACGGCGCGGCTCTGAGCCGCGGGCGTGCCGTGGGCGCGGTGCTGATCGGCGGACGCACCGGGGGCGATCTCGGTCATGATGCTTCCCTCCTTCTGGGTCGCCGGCCACAACCATGATACCCCCCTGGGGTATTCCCGCACCATCGGAGCCGTAGGCTGGGGGCATGAGCATCGAGCTGACCGAGCAGGCCGTCGCCGCCACCATCGACCACGCGATCCTGAAGCCCGACTTCACGCGCGCCGACGTGGATCGCGAGCTCGAGATCGCCGCCGAGTGGGGCGTGTTCAGCGTCTGCGTCCGCCCCAGCGACATCGCGTACGCGGTGCGCCGCCTCGACGGCACGGGCGTGGCCGTCGGCACGGTCATCGGCTTCCCCCACGGCACCACGTCGACCGCGGCGAAGACGGCCGAGCTGGCCCGCGCGCTGGACGACGGCGCCACCGAGTTCGACATGGTCGTCCACATCGGCGCGCTGCGCTCGGGCGAGGACGACCTCGTACAGGCCGACATCGCGGCCGTCGTGGAGGCGGCGGGCGGGCCGTCGACATCCGGCGGGCACGTGACCAAGGTCATCCTCGAGACCAGCTACCTCGACCTCGAGCAGATCGCGCGCGGCAGCCGGCTGACGGAGGCGGGCGGCGCGACGTTCGTGAAGACCTCGACGGGATTCGCAGGCGGCGGCGCGACGGTCGAGCACGTGCGCCTCATGCGCGACAGCGTCTCCCCCGCCGTGCAGGTCAAGGCGTCGGGCGGCGTGCGCGGTCTCGACTCCGCGATCGCGATGCTCGAGGCCGGCGCGACGCGCCTCGGCACCAGCGCAAGCGCGACCATCCTGGGCGAGCTCCGCGCCCGCGCCGAGGGCCGCGCGGCCACGGGCAGCGAGGACACATCGTCGTACTGATTTCGCGGCGTAAGCGGAACCACCCAGTCGACGGATCCGATGCTCGGTCGTCGGGTCGGTGGGCCGGAAGTGCCTGGTGAGGCTCCCGACGGCACTTCTGCCCCTCAGGTCCTGCGACCGCGCCCTCGATCCGATGACTGAGCGGGTCGTGAGGCGCGGTGATCCGCCGCTCAGCGGCCGGCGGCCGCGTCCGTGAGGGCGAGGCGCGCCTGCACGACGTCGTCGGTCATCTGCTCGACGAGCTTGTCGACCCCCTCGAACGCCACCATGCCGCGGATGCGGGTGACGAACTGGATCTCGACGCGGCGGCCGTACAGGTCGAGCCCCGTCTCGTCGATCACGTAGGCCTCGACCTGCGGCACGTCCACGTCGTCGAACGTCGGGTTGGTGCCGACCGAGATCGCCGCCGGATACCGCGCGCCCGAGCGCAGCACGCCCTGCGGCGAGCGCTCGATCAGCCAGCCTGCGTAGACGCCGTCGGCCGGCACGTAGCCCTCGGTGTCGGGCGAGAGGTTCGCGGTGGGAAAGCCGAGCTCGCGTCCGCGCTTGAGGCCGTGCACCACCTCGCCCGTGACCGCCGGATACCGGCCGAGCAGCTTGGCCGCGCGCTCCACGTCGCCGGCGTCCAGCAGCTCGCGGATCCACGTCGACGAGACGCGGCGGCCGTCCTCGGCGCTGGCCACGTCGGCGACCTCCTCGACCGCGAAGCCCAGCTCGGCGCCCATCCGGCGCAGCAGGGCGGCGTCGCCCGCGCCGCCCCGGCCGAAGCGGAAGTCGCTGCCGACGAGCACGCGCTGCGCGTGCAGGCCGGCCACGATGACCCGGCGCACGAACGCCTCGGGCTCCTCGGACGCGAGCGCCTCGTCGAAGCGCAGCATGAGCGTGGCGTCGATGCCGGTGCGGCCGAGCAGCTCGACCTTCTGGGTCACGCCGACCAGCGAGCGCGGGCAGCGCTCCGGGGCGAGCAGGGCCAGCGGGTTGCGGTCGAACGTGACGGCGACCGTCCGCGCATCCGTGGACGCGGCGTCCACCAGCATCTTCTCGATCAGCGCGCGGTGCCCGGCATGCACGCCGTCGAACTTGCCGATCGCGATCACGGTCGGGCCGAAGTCCGCCGGGATGTCGGCGACGTCCTCGAACAGGATCATCGCGCCTCCTCCCCCGCGCGGTCGGCCCCGGATGCGGGCGTGCGGTGGGTGATGAGCCACCAGAGCCCGAAGAACGGCAGCACGAGCGGGACGAACACGTACCCGATGCCGTACAGCGACCACACCGTGGGGTGCTGGAACAGCTCGGGCAGCACGACGGAGAGCGTGCCGACGACCAGCACGCCGACGAGCTCGAAGCCGATCGCGATCCACGCGACCGTGTACCAGCCGGGGCGCCGCGCGAACACCAGCGCGAGCGTGGCCAGGATGTAGACCACGGCCGACGCGGCCGACAGCGAGTACGCGAGCGGCGCCTCCGCGAAGCGCTCCGCGATCTGGACGAACGAACGCCCGGTCGCGGCGAGCGCCATGACTCCGTAGACGAACACGAGCACGCGGCCGATGCCGGTCATGCGACGCGCGGAGCGGGCGGGGGCATTCGCGGGAGCGGTCATAGCCCGACCAGTCTAGTTCCGCCGCGCGGGACGCCGCCGGACGCGGAGGTCAGCCGACCCCAAGCGTCCAGATCGTCTGCATGCGCCACACCATGACCGCGATCGAAAGGGCGACCACGCCCAGGATCACGGTGCTCCAGCGGCTGCGCTCCAGCAGCGCCCACACGACGCCCGCCGCGGGCAGCAGCACCGCGGAGACGAGGTAGGTCCAGAACTCCAGGACGCTGCCGGTCGGCGGGTTGCCCGCGAAGGGCGCCACGACCGCGATCACGACCTGAGCGATCAGCAGCAGCTCCACGAGCACGAGCGCGCCGACGGACACGTCGCTCGGGCGGCGCCCGGCCAGTCCCAGCACGACGCACAGCAGGCCCGCGGCCGCCGCGACGACGACCTGGACGATCGTGAACCACAGGATCACCGCTGCTCCTCCGGCATGTTCATGGCGCTCTTGACCGCGTCGCCGCGACGCTCGAGGATGCCCACGAGCCGTCCATCGGGATCGATCGCCGCCGCGGTCGCGCCGGTCATCCGGCCGCCCGCGCCCTCGAGCCGCTTGCCGTGGCGGAGGTCGCGCGCCTCGTCGGCGGTCACGTCCAGTCGTCCGAGCACGCGCGCGGCGACCTCGGCGGGCTCGAGCAGGAGCCCGACCGGAGCCGAGTCCGGCGCGAGCGTGTCGATCGAGGCGGCGCCGGCCAGGTCGAACGGGCCGATGCGCGTGCGACGCAGCATGGTCAGGTGCCCGCCGACGCCGAGCGCGGCGCCCAGGTCGCGCGCGAGAGCGCGGATGTAGGTGCCCGACGAGCAGTCGATCGTCGCGTCGAGCTCGATCGCGTCGCCGGAGCGGCGGATCGCGTCGACCGCGAAGCGCGAGATCGTGACCTCGCGGGCCTTCAGCTCCACGTCCTGGCCCGCACGGGCCAGGTCATACGCGCGCTTCCCGCCGACCTTGATGGCCGAGAAGGTGCTCGGCACCTGCGAGATGCGGCCCGTCAGCGCGGCGACGCCTTGGGCGATCCGCTCGTCCGTGGCCGCGGCGAGCGCGTCGGCTCCCGCGGTCGCGACGACCTCGCCCTCGGCGTCGTCGGTCGTGGTCGCCTGGCCGAGCCGGATGGTGGTCTCGTAGGTCTTGTCCAGCCCGACCAGGAACGTCAGCAGGCGCGTGGCGCCCTCGATCCCGAGCACGAGCAGCCCCGTGGCCATGGGGTCGAGCGTGCCGGCGTGGCCGATCTTGCGGGTGCCGAACGCGCGCCGGCTGCGGGCGACCACGTCGTGGCTGGTGACCCCGCCCGGCTTGTCGACGAGCAGGATGCCGGACGCGGGACGCATGCCCTCCAGCGTACGCGTCCCGCATCCCGGCCCCCGGTCAGCAGTGCTCGTACGCCGGGCTGTCGTTCTCGTTGACGCTGATCGCGGTCACGTGCTGCGCCCCGCGCGCGTGCTCGAAGAACATCGCGCCGCCGGAGCCGTCGGAGTCGACCGCGAAGTACGGCCGATCGGGCGAGATCGGCACGTCGCCCTCCGTCGCATCCGGGTACGCCGCGCGCACCTCGTCGACCGTGCTGAAGAGCGCGATGCCCGCATCCGTCTCCGGCACCGGGGTGCCCTCCGCGAGTCCGCCGTCGTCCGAGAGCGTCAGGTCGTAGACGACGCCGTCGCCCTTCCACACGCGCAGGCCGAGACCGCCCGGCCCGTCGGTGTCGGGCAGCCCCCCGTGCGCGGCGCAGCCCTCCTCCTGGTGCGCGTACTGCAGGTCCCAGCCGAGCTCGTCGGCCAGAGCGACCGCCTCATCCCACGGCATGCCGAGCTCGAACGGTCCGATCGCCTCCTCGGTGATCACCCACGCCGAGATGTCGCCGGGGTCCGGCGCCGGGGTCGCACTCGGGTTCGGCGTCGGCGTCTCTGCCGGCGCCGAGGTCGCCGGGGCCGGCGCGGTCGTCGACGGCGCGGCCCCGGGGCCGGCCGGGGTGGCGCAGCCTGCGAGCGCGAGCACGATGGCGACGCCGGCGGCCGAGGCGCGGGCGGAACGCGAGATGCGGATCATGATGGGTCCCCCTCCGGGCGGACCGTTCCGCCCTTCTCTCTGGTTATTGCCGCGCGCGGCGCGCGCGCTTCATGCCGACCGGTCACGGTCGCATAACGCCTGCCGCATGTGCGGGCGCGGCTAGGCTGACCCGGTGCCCGAGTTCCACGCCGCCGCACTCCGCGACATCCCCTCCGACGTCCTGTACCGGATCCTGAAGCTGCGCGTGGACGTGTTCGTGGTCGAGCAGGACTGCGCGTATCCCGAGCTCGACGCGCGGGACCTCGAGCCGACCGCGCTCCTGCACTGGGTGGCCGAGGGCGACGACGTGCTCGCCACCATCCGCGTGCTCCACGACCGCCCGGCAGGCTCGGGCGAGGACCGCCGGATCGGCCGGGTCGCCACGGCGCCGCATGCGCGCGGGCGCGGCCTCGCGGGCGAGCTGATCCGCCGTGCGCTGGCCGACTGCGCGGGGCGCACCATCCGGCTGGACGCGCAGTCTCAGCTCGCGCAGTGGTACGCCGGGTTCGGCTTCGCCCCCGACGGCCCAGAGTTCCTCGAGGACGGCATCCCCCACCTGCCGATGGTCCGCCCGGCCTGACGTCGCGAGAGCGCCGTCTAGGCGCACACCTCGTACGACGGCTCGGCGGCGGTCGTCAGGACGACCGCCTGCGCGCCCTCCTGGCCCTCCAGGAACTCGAAGAACAGCGTGCCGTCGTCCGGCTCGTCGTCCGCGATCCGCAGGAAGCTGCGGCCCTCGATCGCGGACGGCGTCTCCTCCGCGCCCGGGAACGCCGCGAGGACCTCGTCGCGCGTCGATCCCAGCCCGATCCCGGTGTCGTCGACCCGCGGGCCGACGTCCGCGATCCGGTCCGGTCCCCACTCGACCGCGACGGTCTGCACCGGCCCGGCGTCGGTCTGCGCATCGCGCGAGAACCACACCATGTAGGCGCCGCCCGGCTCGTTCCAGAACGCGGTCCACGCGCACCGGTCCTCGTTCAACCAGGCGTCCGGCGGCAGCTCGCCGAGCGCCTCCGCGAAGTCCTCGCCGATCTCGATCGGGCCCACCTCGCCGTCCTCGATCTCCCAGCTGCCCGGATCCGAGAGATCCTCCTCGGCGTCATCGTCCGCCGGGGAGCCCGAGGGGCTCGGCGCGACGCTCGGCTCGGCACTGGGTGCGGCCGACGCGCTCGGGGTGACCCCGCCCGCGCCGCCCGTCGGGGTCGCGCAGGCCGCGAGCGTGACGGCGAGCGCGAGCAGCGCGCCCGCTCCGGCTGCGGTCCGGCGTCGATGCAGGATCATGGCTTCTCCCCTTCGGCTTCGCTGCTTCGACGCTACGCCGTGCCCCGCCGCGGGAACAGCCCCGGCCGGCCGGCGGTTCGTCAGCCCGCATGCTCGGTCGTGACGAACCCGAAGACGACATCGTCGTCACCCAGCAGGAAGATCAGGTCCGGCTCCCCCGGAACGGAGCCGAACGGACGGAAGGTGCTGGCGCCTCCCGGGAGCCGCCCGACGCCCCCCCGGGCGAGAACTCCTCGAGCTCGGCGCGCGTGGATCCGACCGTGAGCCCCTCGAGTCCGTACGGCATCGCCGACAGCTCGAGAGGCTCGAGCACCTCGTCGGTCTCGAGCGGCGCCTCCAGGAAGAGGAGCGCCGAGCCCTGGAGCCCCTCCGTCTCGTCCAGGTACGCCACGATGTCGCCGCGCCGGCCGTCCACGGCCACCGGCAGGATCCGCAGCTCGGCGGCCGCTGGGCCCGGGCCCGGATCCGCCCCGGGTGCGAGCCCCGCGAAGACCAGTCGCGTCTCGGCGGCGATCTCCGACCAGGGCCGATCCGGCCAGAGCGTCCCGAAGTCCATGCCGGTCGCGTGCCACGTCGCCGGGTCCGCGGGGGTCTGATACGGCACCGCGAGCGACGGGGCCGTGACCGTCATCGCGTCGACGACGCCCGACCCCGGAGTCTGCGTCATGCCGGTGATGGACAGGACCAGGCCGGTGGGCGACGCCCCGGGCGTGCCCTCCGTGACGAGCCGCGTCGCGCCGTCGTCTCCGAACAGATCGTCCTCGACGGCCCCGGGGTACGCCTCGTAGGCGTCCGCGAGGCTGGAGCCGATGCCGATGCCCTCGCTCGTGCGGGGGAAGGCCGAGAGGCTCACCTGGGGCGCCGGGGCGGAGGACAGCGACCCGTAGACGGTCCTGACCGAGGTCTCACCCGTGATCAGGGTCATCTCCTCCACGCCGTCCGCCGCGTCGACGGAGACCTGGAAGAGCCCCATCTCGCCGTCAGCCTCGACCACCAGCCGGTGCAGCGCCGGCTGCCCTCCCCCGCCGGTCTCGGCCTGGAACGGGAGCCCCGCGACCGCGTCGCGGAGCGCCTCCTCGGACATCCCGAGCTCGATGGGGCCCATCCGCGCGGCGTCCACGACCCAGGTCGCCGGGTCGGCTCCGTCCGCGGACCCCGGGGCGACCCGGCCGCCGTGGTGGCGCATCCGGAGAGCGTGGCGAGCAGCAGCGCCGCGGCCACGGCGGTGCGAGCGATCCGGCGGTCGATGTCCATGGTCCCTCCCGGGGGTTCGACTCGACGCTAGGGCGCCGCGTCCCCGCTGTCTGTCCGCCTTTCGGCGGGGTGCGGCATGCCGCTCCGGGCTGCCGTCCCCGCGCGTGCGCGCGCCCCGCTTAGCCTGGATGGATGCCCTCCGCCCCGCCGGTCGCCGAGCGCCTCACCCCGTGGTACGAGGGCGCGCGGCGCGACCTGCCCTGGCGCGCGCCCGGGTTCGGGGCGTGGGGTGTGCTCGTGAGCGAGTTCATGCTGCAGCAGACCCCCGTGGCGCGGGTCATCCCTCGCCTGGAGGCCTGGCTCGAGCGCTGGCCCACGCCGAAGGCCCTGGCGGCCGATCCGCCGGCCGAGGCCGTGCGGCAGTGGGCGAACCTGGGGTACCCGCGCCGGGCGCTGTGGCTCCACCGGGCGGCGGTCGAGATCCGGGACCGGCACGCCGGCGAGGTGCCGCGCGACGTGGACGCGCTGCTCGCGCTGACCGGGATCGGCGACTACACGGCGCGGGCCGTGGCCGCGTTCGCGTACGGCGACCGGCACCCGGTCGTCGACACCAACACCCGGCGGGTGATCGCCCGAGCGGTGCACGGGCTGGCGCAACCCGGGGCCCCGAGCCGCCGGGACCTCGACGACATGGAGGCGCTGCTGCCGCCTGACGACGCCGGCGCGGCCGTCATGAACGCGGCCGCCATGGAGCTCGGCGCCGTGATCTGCACGGCCCGCTCCCCGCGCTGCGGCGAGTGCCCGGTGCGGGACCTGTGCGCGTGGGTGCGCGCGGGCTCTCCGGAGACGCCCGACGTGCGCCGCCGTCAGGCGCGGTACGAGGGCAGCGACCGCCAGGCCCGCGGCGCGGTCCTGCGCGCGCTGCGCGAGGCCGGGTCGCTGCCGCACGAGGCAGTGATCCCGGACTGGCCGGACGCGCTCCAGCGCGACAGGGCCATCCTCAGCCTGCTGGACGACGGCCTCGTGGACTCCGAGGACGGCGTCCTGCACCTGCCCCGCTGACCGCCCGCGCGGATCAGTCCTCGTCGTCGAGCTCGTCGAGCTCGCGGGGCTTCACGTAGGGGTCGGCGTCGCCGGCGTACTGCGCCGAGGCGGCCAGTCCCGCGACGGCCGCGTCGCGCTCGCGCGCCTCCTGCAGCAGCGCCGACAGGTGGTCGGCCGACTCCGGCAGCGCGTCGGCGATGAACTCCAGCGTGGGGGTGAGCCGGGTGTTGAGCTTGCGCCCGACCTCGCTGCGCAGCATGCCCGTCGCCGACTTCAGCGCGGCGCCGCTCGCGACGCGCTCCTCGTCCGAGCCGTACACGGTGTAGAACACCGACGCGTGCTGCAGATCGCCCGAGACGCGGACGTCCGTGATCGTCACGAAGCCGAGGCGCGGATCCCGCAGCCCCTTCTCCAGCCGCTCGGCGAGGATCACGCGGATCCGGTCGGCCAGGCGCGCCTGTCGTTCGTTCGCGGCCATGGTCTTCTCCCTCCCTGGAGAAAAAGGTCCTGCCGGGCGGCCGAAGCCGCCCGGCAGGATCAGTGTGTCAGAGCGACCCGCGCGTCACGCGCGCGGCTTCTCGACCATCTCGATGGTCTCGATCTCGTCGCCGATCTGGATGTCGTTGTACTTGCCCAGACCGATACCGGCCTCGAAGTCCGTGCGCACCTCGGTGACGTCGTCCTTGAAGCGGCGCAGCGACTCGATCGCAAGGCCGTCGGCGATGACCACGCCGTCGCGGATGACGCGCGCCTTGGCGTTGCGCGTGATCGTGCCCGAGCGGACGATGACACCGGCGATGTTGCCGAACTTGGAGGAGCGGAAGATCTCGCGGATCTCCGCGACACCCGACTGCTTCTCCTCGTACTCCGGCTTGAGCATGCCCTTGAGCGACTGCTCCACGTCGTCGATCGCGTTGTAGATGACCGAGTAGAAGCGGATGTCGACGCCCTCGCGCGCGGCGGCCTCGCGGGCCTTCGCGTCGGGACGCACGTTGAAGCCGATGACGATCGCGTTGTCGATCGTCGCCAGGTTCACATCCGACTCCGTGATGGCACCCACACCGCGGTGGATGATGCGCAGCTGGACGCTGTCGTCGACCTCGATCTTGAGCAGCGACTCCTCGAGCGCCTCGACGGCACCCGACACGTCGCCCTTGATGATGAGGTTGAGCGACTCGACCTTGCCCTCCTCGAGAGCGCGGGTGAAGTCCTCGAGCGACATGCGCTTGCGGGCCTTGGCCAGCTGGGCGTTGCGCTCGACGGCCTCGCGCTTCTCGGCGATCTGGCGGGCGGTGCGGTCCTCGTCCGTGACGATGAACATGTCGCCGGCGCGCGGCACCGAGTTGAGACCCTGCACCTGCACGGGACGCGACGGGGCCGCCTCCTCCACGTGCTCGCCGTTCTCGTCGATCATGGCGCGCACGCGGCCGTAGGCCGTGCCCGCGACGATCGCGTCGCCGACGCGCAGCGTTCCGGACTGGATGAGCACCGTGGCCACCGAGCCGCGGCCCTTGTCGAGCTTCGCCTCGATCGCGACACCGCGGGCCGCCTTGTTCGGGTTGGCCGTGAGGTCCAGGCCGGCGTCGGCCGTGAGCAGCACGGCGTCCAGCAGGTCCTGGATGCCGGTGCCCTGACGGGCCGACACGTCGACGAACATGACGTCGCCGCCGTACTCCTCGGCGACCAGGCCGTACTCGGTCAGCTGCTGGCGCACCTTGGCCGGGTTGGCCTCGGGCTTGTCGACCTTGTTGACCGCGACCACGATCGGCACACCGGCCGCCTGGGCGTGGTTCAGGGCCTCGACCGTCTGCGGCATGATGCCGTCGTCGGCCGCGACCACGAGGATCGCGATGTCGGTCACCTGGGCACCGCGGGCGCGCATGGCCGTGAAGGCCTCGTGACCCGGGGTGTCGATGAAGGTGATCGCGCGCTCGATGCCCTCGTGCTCCGTCCAGATCTGGTAGGCGCCGATGTGCTGCGTGATGCCGCCGGCCTCGCCCTCGACCACGTTGGTCTGACGGATCGCGTCGAGCAGTCGCGTCTTACCGTGGTCGACGTGACCCATGACGGTCACCACCGGGGGACGGATCTCGAGGTCCTCCTCGCTCTCCGCCTCCTCCTCGGCCTCGAGGTTGAGACCGAAGCCCTCCAGGAGCTCCTTGTCCTCGTCCTCGGGCGAGACCATCTGCACCTTGTAGCCGAGCTCGGCGCCGAGCACCTCGAACGTCGCCTCGTCGAGCGACTCCGTGGCCGTGGCCATCTCGCCCAGGTGGAACAGGACGGTCACGAGGTTGCCGGGCTGGACCGACATGCCGGTGATCGACTCGATCTTGTCGGCGAAGTCCGAGATCGACGCACCGCGGCGCATCCGGATGACCGTGCTGCCGTCACCGCGCGGGACCTTGACGCCGCCGATGATCGGCGCCTCGCGCATCTCGAATTCCTGGCGCTTGGCGCGACGCGACTTGCGCTGCTTCGACTTGCCGCCGCCCTTGCCGAACGCGCCGGCCGTGCCGCCGCGACCGCGGCCGCCGGGACCGGGACGGCCCGGGAAGCCGCCGCCACCGCCGGCGGGCGCGCCGCCACCGGGACGGAAGCCGCCGCCACCGCCGCCACCCGGACGGCCGGGGCCGCCGGGACGCTGCTGGAACGGGGCACCCGGACGACCGGCGCCGCCGGGACGACCGGGGCGACCGGCGCCGCCGGGACCACCGGGACGCGGGGCGCCCGGACGGGGCGCACCGGGACGCGGCGGCTGCGGCTTGGGGATGTTGTTCGGGGTCGGGCGCTGGCCCATGCCCTGCGCCGAGGCGAAGGGGTTGTTGCCCGGGCGCGGGCCCGCGGGGCGCTGCCCCATGCCCTGCGCCGAGGCGAACGGGTTGTTGCCCGGGCGCGGGCCGCCGGGACGCGGCGCCGGGCGGGGGCCGCCGGGCGTGGGTGCGTCGGCCGCGGGCACGGCGGGCTTGTCCGCGGCGGGCGCCGCCGGCTTCTTGGCGGCGGGCTTCTCCGCGGCGGGCGCGGCGGGAGCCGGCGCGGCCGGAGCCGGTGCCGTCGGGGTCGCGGGCGCTGCCGGAGCCGGGGCGGCCTCGGCCTTCGGCGCCGCGGGCTTCGCCGGGGCGCCGGGCTTGGCGGTCGTCGCGCGGGCCGGGCCGGGACGGCCGGCCGGCTTCGCGGGCGCGGCGGGCTTGTCCGCCGGCTTGGCGGCGCCCTCGGCCTCGAACGCTGCGCGCAGCTTGCGCGCGACCGGCGGCTCGATCGTCGACGACGGGCTCTTCACGAACTCGCCGAGCTCCTTGAGCTTCGCCAGGGCGACCTTGCTGTCGACGCCGATCTCCGCAGCGATCTCATGTACGCGTGGTTTTGCCACAATTCTCCTGTCTGGGCGGCCTGCCCCGGACAGGGCAGACCTCTAAAGGCGGACGGGTCTCATTTCGAGCCGTTCACTTTGTTTCCATAGCCGTTCAGCCATTTCTCGAGGGTCTGCGTGTCAAGAGGGCCTGACACACGCAATGCTCGTCCGAAGGCGCGGCGCCGCAGGGCGTTCTCCGCGCACTCGCGAGTGGGATGCAGCCACGCGCCCCGGCCGGGCGAGCTCTTCCGCTCGTCGATGACGAGCTCGAGATCGCACGCGACGACTCGCATGAGAGCGGATCGGGGGGCACGCGTGCGACAGCCGACGCACGTTCGTACGGCTTCCATCCTACACCTCTCCTCTTTGCTCGCTTCGCTCGCGCGTCCCACGCGCTCGGGCACCCGCTTCGCGGATGCCGCTCGGCGAGGGACACCGCGTCGCTTCGCTCCGCGGGAGGCAGCGCTTCGCGCTGCGGGGCCGCATCCGCGGCACGCTCGCTGCGCTCGCACGACGGTAGATCATCGGGACGACCTGTCGGTCGTTGAGCGGAGTGAGCGTCAGCGAACGGAGACGAAACGGGCTGAGCGAGCGGAGCGAGTCGAAGCCGTCACTCCGCTTCGAGGATGCTGTCGGGCTGGATGTCGATCTTGGCGCCCGTGAGCTTGGCGGCGAGGCGGGCGTTCTGGCCCTCCTTGCCGATCGCGAGCGACAGCTGATAGTCGGGAACCAGCGCGCGCACGGCCTTGGTGTTGGCGTCGAGCACGAAGCTCGAGGTCACCTTGGCGGGCGACAGCGCGTTCGCGACGAACTTCGCGAGCTCCGGGTCGTAATCGACGATGTCGATCTTCTCCCCGCTGAGCTCCTCGGTCACGGCGCGCACGCGGCGGCCGAGCTCGCCGATGCAGGCCCCCTTGGCGTTGATAGAGGGGTCCTTCGCGACGACCGCGATCTTGGTGCGGTGCCCTGCCTCGCGGGCCAGCGACGTGATCTCGACCAGGCCGTTGGCGATCTCGGGGACCTCCAGCGCGAACAGTTTGCGGACGAGGCCGGGGTGCGTGCGGGAGACCGTGATCGCCGGGCCCTTCGTGCCCTTCGAGACGCTCGTGACGTAGACGCGCAGACGCGATCCGTGCGTGTACTCCTCGCCGGGCACCTGCTCCTCGGGGGGCAGGATGGCCTCGACCGAGCCGAGGTCGACGTGGATCATGCGCGGGTTCGGCCCCTGCTGCACGACGCCGGCGACGATGTCGCCCTCCTTGCCGCGGAACTCGCCGAGCACCGCGTCGTCCGCGATGTCGCGCAGCCGCTGGCTGATGACCTGCTTGGCGGCGTAGGCGGCGATGCGTCCGAAGTCCTCGGGGGTCGTCTCCTCCTCGCCGATGACCGCGCCCTCGTCGTCGGTCACGGGGATGTAGATGCCCACGTGGCCCGTCTTGCGGTCCAGCTGAGCGCGGGCGCCCTGCGGCACCTCGCCGCTCTGCGACACGTGCTTGCCGTAGGCGGTCAGGATCGCCTGCTCGATGATCCGCACGAGCTCGTCGAACGGAATCTCCTTCTCGCGCTCGACCGTGCGCAGCAGCCCCAGATCGATGTCCACAGCGACCTCCCTATTCAGCTCTCACCGGCATACGTCCCGCCGATATCCCCCTGACATTACCGGACCGCCGCGGCCGCTCGCTGTGAGGACGCCACCCGGAGGGTGCCCGGGGGCGAGTCGCGGCGCGCGCCGCCAGCGGGCAGACTGTCCCGGATGGACGAATTCGCTGACTGGCTCGCCTCGACGGGCGACGGCCTGTGGACTTGGATCGTGCTCCCCGTCGTGGTGGCGCTCGGTCTGTACCTCACCCTCCGCTCCGGCGTGGTGCAGTTCCGCCTGATCCCCGAGATGTTCCGGACCCTCACCGACCGCACGCCGCGCGACGCCGACGGCGCACCGCAGTCGGTGTCGTCGTTCCAGGCGTTCTCGATCTCGGCCGCGTCGCGCGTCGGCGTCGGCAACATCGCGGGCGTCGGAACCGCGATCGCGATCGGCGGCCCGGGCGCCGTGTTCTGGATGTGGACCATGGCGTTCATCGGCGCCGCGTCGGCCTTCTTCGAGTCGACGCTCGCGCAGGTGTTCAAGGTGCGCGACCGCGGCGCCTTCCGCGGCGGCCCGGCGTACTACATGGAGCGCGGCCTCAAGGCGCGCTGGATGGGCATCGCGTTCGCGATCATCCTGATCTTCTGCTTCCCGTTCGCCTTCTCCGCGCTGCAGGCCAACACCATCGCGGCGTCGAGCACGGCGGCGGTCGGCTCGATCGTCGGCGCCGACGTGTCGGGCTGGATGCCGCTCGTCGCGGGCGTCGTGATCGCCGTGCTGACCGGGCTGGTGATCTTCGGCGGCGTGCGCCGCATCGCCAACGTGTCGTCGGCGCTCGTGCCCGTCATGGCGCTGCTGTACCTGCTGCTGGGCCTGGCCGTCGTCACGGTCGAGATCGACCGCCTCCCTGCCGCGTTCGCGTCGATCTACACGCAGGCGTTCGGCTTCAACGAGGTCGTCGGCGCCGCGTTCGGCGTGATCGTGATGCAGGGCGTCAAGCGCGGCATGTTCTCGAACGAGGCCGGTCTCGGCTCGGCACCGAACGCGGGCGCCGCGGCGGCCGTCACGCACCCGGTCAAGCAGGGCCTCGTCCAGTCGCTCGGCGTGTACTTCGACACGTTCCTGGTGTGCTCGATCACGGCGTTCACGGTGCTCGTGGCCGTCCCCGACCTGTCCGGCGCCGAGACCGGCATCGCGCTCACGCAGACGGCGCTGGCGTCGACCCTCGGCGACTGGTCGCTGACCGCGCTGGCGGTGATCGTCTTCCTGCTGGCCTTCAGCTCGATCATCGGCAACTACTACTACGGCGAGTCGAACCTGGAGTTCATCACCACCAGCCGCGTCTGGCTGCAGGTGTTCCGCGCGCTGGTCGTGGTCGCGATGCTCGCGGGCGCCGTCGCATCGGCCGCCGTGGTCTGGAACCTGGCGGACGCGCTGATGGGCCTCATGGCGCTCATCAACCTGGTCGCCCTGGGCCTGCTGTCGGGCATCGGGTTCCGCCTGCTGCGCGACTACACGCGCCAGCGGCGGGAGGGGCGCGACCCCGTCTTCACCCGCGCGCTGCTGCCCGACGTGACGGGCATCGAGTGCTGGGAGGACGAGTTCACGGTCACCGGGCCGCTCGACACCTACACGCGAAAGAAGCAGTCGGCCAAGCACGCCGACCACCTGCACCACGGCTGACCCGCCGAGAGCGGGTCGTGACACGCGAGAGCGGCCGGGCGGATCATCCGCCCGGCCGCTCTCGTCGTCCGCGCGTCAGCCGATCCGCACGGGCTCCGACTCGGCCGTCGCCGGGCGGTATCCGTCCAGCGTGCCGGTGACCTGCACCGACACGTCGTGGCCCTTCAGATGGCCGGGGACGCGCAGCTCCGGGCCGCTCGCCCAGGCGAGGGGCTCACCGTCGACGAGCCACCGGTACGTCAGCTCGGCGCCCTCGGTCCACACGCCCGGGTCGACCGTGAGGACCGCACCCACCTTGGGCGCGCTCTTGCTCGAGGTGATCACCGGCTCCCCCGCCTGCACGACGAGGGGCGGGAGGTCGAGACCCACGATCTCGGGGTTGTGGTCGCTCGCGCGGAACACCGACTCGTCGTACAGGATCGTCGCGTTGTAGTTGTGGCGGCTGTATTCGAAGCCCACCTGCTCCTGCGCGTTGATCTGCCAGACGTCGACGCCGGTCACCAGCTCGAGCGCACCCGTGTTGGCGAAGACATGGTCGAGCGAGCCGTCCATGCCGTCGAAGCTGTAGGTGGCCTCGCCGCCGTTGAGCGCGACGTTGACGTCGGTGTAGCCGGCCTCCTCGATGACCTGCACCGGGTCCTCCGCGCCGTACGCGTTGAAGTCGCCCGCGAGGAAGACGTCCTCGATGCCGGTCTCGGCGATGAGCTGGGCCGCGAAGTCCACCAGCGCGTGCGCCTGCCCGACGCGATCCGGGTTGGCCAGGCCCTGGCCCGTGCCGTCGTCGACCCCGGAGCCCTTGGACTTGAAGTGGTTGACCGAGACGAGGAACGCGTCCTCGTCCGACCCGCCCGCGGCCTTGAAGGCCTGGAACAGCGGCTCGCGCGCGTTGTCGAAGTTCTCCTCGTCGATCAGGATGCGCGACTCCCCCACCGGAACGACCTCGACGGGCTTGTAGATGAACGCGGTGCGGATGACGTCCTCCGACGCGAGCGGCGGGACGGTCGCGGGCGACGGGACGTACTCCCACACGTCGGCGCCGGCGTGCTCGTTGAGCGCGGAGACGAGCGTCGCGACCGCGAAGTCGCGGTCCTTCTGCCTTCCTTCCGCATCGAGGAAGTGGGCGGAGTTCTCGATCTCCTCGAGCGAGACGATCGAGGCGCCGAGGCCCGTGATCGCCTTCACGATCTTGATCTCCTGGCGCTCGAAGTCCTCGGCCTCGGCCGCGCCGCGCGGGCCGGTCGGACCGCAGTCGCGGGCCGTGACCGGGTCGCCGGCGCGGTCGTCGTAGGTGGTGCAGGTGCCGCCCGCCGCGACGTACTCCTCGACCGTGGTCGGGAAGTAGTTCAGGACGTTGAACGTGGCCAGGCGGGCGTCGCCGCCGACGTCCTGCGGCTCGAGGTTCGGCGTGCGGGTGTCGCTGAACGACACGACAGCCGAGCCGTCGTCCGTGACGGGGGTGGTGGGCTGGAAGGCCCACGCGCCGTAGCGGTACTCGAGCACCACGGGCTGCAGGAACGTCGCGGCCGAGCCGACGCGCACGGGGTTGGCCGGCGTGAGGTACGGCAGCGGGACGCCCTTGTTGGCGGTGCTGTTGAAGTTGGTGCTCGCGCCGTCGTCGAGACCGATGCGGCGCGCGTCGTTCTCGGCGCGGATCGCGTCGAGGCCGGCCGTGTCGTCCGCGTCGGCGTGCTCGGTCGGGGTCTTGAGCGCGCCCTCGCCGTGCGCGAGCACGAACGAGCCGTAGAAGTTGGCGTCGTAGTTGTCGGTGACAGTGAAGGCGTCGGCGGGCCGGATGAGCTCGCCCTCGTGCGCCTCCTTCTCGGCGGGCGCGTCGATCGCGGCCCAGTCGGTCACGGGCGCGACGGCACCGAGCGCCTCGGCGAGGACGGTGACGCCGCCCGCCGCGGGCGTGATCTCTGTGAGGCCCTGGTACTCGCTCACGACCCCGGTGACCCGCACGCTCTGGCCGATCTCGGCGCGCGCGTTCGAGCCGTACGCGAAGATCGCGTCGCTGCGGCCGTCGGCGGGGTCGCCCGCGGGGTCCTGGACGTAGAACCCGTTGAAGCCGCCGGTCCGGTAGTCGGCCGTGACCACGCCCTCGACCGTGACGGTCTGGCCGGCGAGCGGCGAGGCCTCGCCCGCGCCCTGCACGTCCGCGATGCGGATGACCGCGGGCGGCTCGGTGGGCGTCGGCGTCGGCGTCGGCGTGGGCTCCGGGTCGACCGGGCCGCCGTCGCGCGCTGCCTGCGGCGTGGGCGCGCCGGTCGCGAAGTCCGCGGCGTTCGAGTCGCTGTCGGCGCCGATGGCCGCACGCGCGACGCTCGTGCCGTTCGTCGTGCCGGGCGCGGGGGCCGTCTCGTACGTCGCGGCGGAGGTGCCCCATCCGATCATGTCGATGAGGTCCTCGCGGCCCGCGGCGTCGCCCGTCGCGCCCGCGTAGACCGACGTGCTCGGCAGCAGGAACAGGCGGCCGGTCGTGCCGGACAGGTTCGGCGCGCTGAGGGCGAGGTCGGCCTGGGGCAGCGGCTGCCCGTTGCCGTTGCCCGCCGCGAGCTGGACGAGGAAGGTGTCGCCGGGAGCGACCGTCCCGCTGAGCGCCGCGACACCGCCGGATCCGCCCGTCGCGGACCAGTAGTTCAGGCCCATGCCCGCGAGGTCGATGGGCTCGGCCGTCGGGTTGTAGAGCTCGACGAAGTCGTGAGTGAACGCGGCGCCGCTGTTGCCGCCGCCGCCGTACACCTCGTTGATCACGAGCTCGCCGCCGTCGGGGGCGGCGTGCGCGGCGGTGGGGAGGGCGGCGAGGCCGGCGGCCGCGAGGGCGACGCTCGCGAGGCCCGCGAGGCGGCGCGCGCTGGCGGGACGGGATGAGGACATGCGGGGACTCCGAGTCTGGCGGGGAGGTGCGGGGCACTGACCCGGGCACACTATCGCCGGGCACGGACACCACTGTCCACGACACCCCTGGACCGGCCGTTGCGGGCAGGTTACGTGTCGGGAAACATGCCCAGGGCATGACGCGGAACCGCCCAGGTCACACGCAGATGCGGGTGACCTGGGCGGTCGGATGCGATGCGGCGGGTGCAGGCCTCAGCGGGCGGTGAGGCGCGCGACGGCCTCCGGGGCGGGCACGACCTCGCGCTCGCCCGTGCGGCGGTCCCACAGCTCGACCTCGCCGTCGGCCGCGCCTCGGCCGACCACCAGCAGCTGCGGCACGCCGATCAGCTCGGCGTCGCCGAACTTGACGCCGGGCGAGACCTTGGGCCGGTCGTCGAACAGCACGTCCAGACCGGCGGCCTCGAGCTCGGCGACGACCTTCTCGCCGAGGTTGAGCGCGTCGTCGCCCTTGCCCGTGGCGACCACGTGGATGTCGAACGGCGACACCGAGGCGGGCCAGATGAGCCCCTTGTCGTCGTTGTTGAGCTCGGCGATCGCGGCCAGGATGCGCGTCACGCCGATGCCGTACGACCCCATCGTGACCGTGACGAGCTTGCCGTTCTGGTCGAGCACCTTCAGGCCCAGCGCCTCGGCGTACTTGCGCCCGAGCTGGAACACGTGGCCGATCTCCATGCCCCGCTCGAGCGTGATCGGCGTGCCGTCCGGGGCGATGTCGCCCTCGCGCACGGTCGCGACGTCGACGACGCCGTCCGCCGTGAAGTCGCGGCCCGCGACCAGCGAGTGCACGTGCTTCTCGTGCTCGTTCGCGCCGGTCACCCACGCGGTGCCGTCGACCACGCGCGGGTCGACCAGGAACCGGATGCCGCTCGCCGACTCCTCCCCCAGCACGGCGCCCTGCGCCGACCAGGGGCCGATGTAGCCCTTCACGAGCGCGGGGTTCGCGGCGAAGTCGGCCTCGGTCGCGGCCTCCACCTCGGCGGGCGCGAACGCGGCCTCGACGCGCTTGTCGTCCACATCCCGGTCGCCGGGCACGGCCACGACGACCAGCTCGCGCGTGCCGTCGGGCTGCTTGAGCGCGAGCACGACGTTCTTGAGCGTGTGCGCGGCCGTCCACTCCCCCGACGCGGGCGCCTCGATGTGCGCGTTGAGGTGGTCGACCAGGGTCTGGATGGTCGGGGTCTGCGGCGAGTCGAACACGACCGGCGCGGGCTGCCCGTCGAGCGGGAGGGGCTCGGGTGCGAGCGTCTCGAAGGCCTCGACGTTCGCGGTGTACCCGCCCTCGGAGCGCACGAACGTGTCCTCGCCGATCGGCGTGGGGTGCAGGAACTCCTCGGACTTCGAGCCGCCCATCGCGCCGGCGTCGGCCTTGACGATGACGTACTCCATGCCGAGCCGCTGGAAGATGCGCTCGTACGCGTCGCGCTGCGCCTGGTAGGACGCATCCAGCCCCTCATCCGTGTAGTCGAACGAGTACGCGTCCTTCATCGTGAACTCGCGACCGCGCAGCAGGCCCGCGCGCGGACGCGCCTCGTCGCGGTACTTGTCCTGGATCTGGTAGATCGTCAGGGGCAGGTCCTTGTACGACGAGTACAGGTCCTTCACCAGCAGCGTGAAGGCCTCCTCGTGCGTCGGCGCGAGCAGGTAGTCGGCGCCGTGACGGTCGTGCAGGCGGAAGATGCCGTCGCCGTACTCGGTCCAGCGGTTGGTGGCCTCGTAGGGCTCGCGGGGCATCAGCGCCGGGAAGTGGACCTCCTGCGCGCCCGCCGCAGCCATCTCCTCGCGGATGATCTGCTCGAGCTTCGCCTTCACCCGCAGGCCGAGCGGGAGCCACGCGAAGATGCCCGGGGCCTGGCGCCGGATGTACGACGCGCGCACCAGCAGACGGTGGCTGACGACCTCCGCGTCGGCGGGGTCCTCCCGGAGGGAGCGGAAGAAGAAGGATGAGAGCCGCGTGACCATAGGCATCCAGTCTATTGACGCGGCGCCGGGCCGCTCTCCCGGACGTCGCCCGCCGGGTCTACGCTCGGCGCCATGGCAGAGGTGATCCGCACGCGCGGCCTCGTCAAGCGCTACGGACGCACCGCTGCGCTCGCGGGCCTGGACCTCTCGGTGCGTCCGGGCGAGGTGCACGGCTTCCTCGGTCCGAACGGCGCGGGCAAGTCCACGACCATCCGCATCCTGCTGGGCCTCGCGCGCGCGACCGCGGGCGAGGTCTCGGTGTTCGGCGCGGATCCGTGGCGGGAGGCGCCGCGGCTGCACCGCCGCATCGCGTACGTGCCGGGCGACGTCAGCCTGTGGCCGAACCTGACCGGCGGCGAGGCGATCGACCTGATCGGCCGGCTGCGCTCGGGGTCGCGGGATCGCGCGGCCGCGGCGGCCGAACGCGAGCGGCTCGTCGACGCCTTCGAGTTCGACCCCCGCAAGAAGGGCCGCGCGTACTCGAAGGGGAACCGGCAGAAGGCCGCGCTGATCGCGGCGTTCGCGACCCCCGCGAAGCTGTACATCATGGACGAGCCGACCAGCGGCCTCGATCCGCTCATGGAGCAGGTGTTCAACCGCGAGGTGCGGCGCGTGGCAGCCGAGGGCGCAACGGTGCTGCTGTCGAGCCACATCCTGAGCGAGGTGGAGCAGCTCTGCTCGCACGTCTCGATCATCCGCCAGGGCGCCGTGGTCGAGTCCGGCACGCTGGCCGACCTGCGCCACCTCACCCGCACGTCGGTCGCGTTCTCGGACGCCGGCGTCGCGGATGCGGACGTGCGCGTCGTGGGCGCGCTTCCCGGCGTCCACGACGTCCGCCGCGAGGGAGGCCGCGTCACGCTCTCGGCCGACGACACCGCGATGTCCGGCGTACTCGCCGAGCTGGCGCGGATCCGCGTCACCGGCGTGATCGTCCAGCCCGCCTCGCTCGAGGAGCTGTTCCTGCGGCACTACGCATCGTCGGAGTCGGAGTCGGAGTCGGAGTCGGAGTCGGAGCCGGAGCCGGACGCGGGGCCGGACGCGGGGCCGGGCGGCCGGCCGTGAGGCTCCTGGCGGCTCTGCTGCGACAGCGCGCCCGGCGGGACGCGCTGCAGCTCGCGCTGTGGCTGGCGGGCCTCGCGGGGCTGACGGCCGCCGCCACCGCGGCCGCGGTGTTCGATGCATTCGCCGACGAGGACGACCGGCGCGAGATCCTCGCCGTCGCGATCGCGACGCGGACCATCCTGATCTTCCGCGGCACGCCGAACGGCGTGAGCGACGGCGCGTTCGCATTCTTCCTGCTGTACGCGTGGATCGCGATGCTGGGCGGCCTCATGGCGGTGCTGCTCGCGGTGCGCCACACGCGCGGCGACGAGGAGACCGGCCGGGCGGAGCTGATCGGTGCTACGCCGGCGGGGCGCGTCCTGCCGCTGGCGGCGACCGTCCTCCACGGCGCGCTCGCCCAGCTCGGGCTCGCGGTGCTGACCGCGGCCGGGCTGGTGGCGGCGGGTCTGGAGCCGCACGGCTCGCTCGTGTTCGGTGCGGCGCTCGGCGCGTCCGGCGTCGCGTTCCTCGGGATCGGGCTCCTGGCTGCGCAGGTGTTCGGAACCGCGCGCGCCGCGTCCGGGGCGTCGATCGCCGTCGTGCTGGCCGCCTACCTCGTGCGCGGCATCGGCGACGCCGCCGGAACGCCATCGGACGACCTGGTGCGCGTGACGCCCGCGTGGCCCTCCTGGCTCTCGCCGATCGGGTACGGGCAGCTCACGGGCGCGTACGTCGAGAACGACCTCGCGCCGCTGACGGCGCCGCTCGCGTGCGGGGTCGTGCTGATCGCGCTCGTGTTCGCGCTGCAGTCCGCGCGCGACCAGGGGGCGAGCCTGCTTCCCGACCGCGGCGGCCGGGCGCGCGGCAGCCGCCTGCTGTCGTCCTCGCTCGGGCTGGCGTGGCGTCTCAGCCTGCCCGTCCTCGCCGCCTGGAGCGCCGGCGCCGTCGTCGCGGGCCTGCTCGCGACGACGCTCACCGCCGCGATCGACGAGCTGTCGGGCGACCTCCCCCAGGTGGTCGAGCTGCTGCAGGCGCGGATGGGCGCCATCGGCTCGATCGAGGAGGCGTTCGTGGCCCTGTTCTTCGGCATGGTGGGGATCCTCGCGGCCTGCTGCGCCGTGCAGGCAGGGCTGCGCGCGCGTCAGGAGGAGTCGCGGGGCACCGCCGAGGCGATCCTGGCGACGCCCGTGCCCCGGGTGCGCTGGCTGGCCGAGTACGGGCTGGTCGGCGTCGCGGTGATCGCGGTCATGCTCGCGGCCGCGGCCGCGGCCGGCGCGATCGGGGCCGCCCGGGGCGACCACGCGGAGACGCTGGTGCCGGTCGTGCTCGAGGCCGCGGCCGCCCAGCCGCCCGCCTGCCTGACGTTCCTGGGAGTCACGATGCTCCTGGTCGCCGCGGCGCCGCGGATCGCCGCCACGGTCGCCTGGACCCTCGTGGGGCTGTCGGGCGTGCTCGGGTTCTTCGGCCCGGTGCTCGGCCTTCCCGAGGCCGTGGTCGATCTGTCGCCCTTCGCCCACACGCCGGTGCCGGTCGGCGACGAGGCGGGGTGGTCGGGCGGCCTCTGGCTCGCGATCGCCGGGGTCGTGGCGGCGGGCGCCGGCCTCGTCGCGATGCGCCGCCGCGAGCTCGCGACCGACTGAGGCGGGCGGCGGGGGTGCGCACATAGGCTGACCCCATGCCGGCACGCTTCACCCGCCTGTCCCCGTCCGCCGTCCGCACGCAGCTGGCCGATGCGCTGGCCGAGCTGCGGAGGTCGCTCGAGCTGCCCGAGCAGTTCCCGGCGGAGGTGGTCGCCGAGGCGGAGGCGGTGGTCGCCTCGGGCGCGGCCGTGGACGGATCGGACGCCGGCCGCGCCGACCTGCGCGAGATCGAGTTCCACACGATCGATCCCGAGGGCTCGCGCGACCTGGACCAGGCGCTCAGCATCTCCCGCGAGGGATCCGGCTTCGTCGTGCACTACGCGATCGCCGACCTGGCGGCGTTCGTGCGGCCGGGCGGCGCGATCGACGCCGAGACGCGACGCCGCGGTCAGACGATCTACGCGCCGGACGGATCCGTGCCCCTGCACCCCGAGGTCCTGTCGCACGGAGCGGCGTCGCTTCTGCCCGAGCAGGACCGACGCGCCTACGTGTGGCGGTTCGTCCTCGACGAGCACGGCGCGCAGCACGAGCCGCCCGCGTCGCCCGTGCGCGCGTGGGTCCGCTCGCGGCGGCAGTGGAGCTACGTCGACGCGCAGGAGGCGATCGACACCGGCGACGCCCCCGACGCGCTGGCGCTCCTGGCGGCGGTCGGACCTCTGCTGATCGCGCAGGAGGCCGCGCGCGGCGGCGCCAGCCTGAAGTCGCCGGAGGAGGAGATCGTGGCGACGCCGGAGGGCTACGACCTCCGCGCCCGGGTCACGCTGCCGATCGAGGACTGGAACGCCCAGATCTCGCTCATGACCGGCATGGCCGCCGCGGCGATCATGCTCGAGCGGGGCGCAGGCATCCTGCGCACCCTGCCGGCGGCCGAGCCCGAGGCGATCGCGGAGTTCCGGCGCCGCGTGGAGGCCATCGGGCATCCGTGGCCCGAGGACATGCCCTACGGCGAGTACCTCCGCCGCGTGGACCGGGCCGATCCCGCCGCGCCCGCGATCATGCAGGCCGCGAGCAAGCTCTTCCGCGGCGCGGACTACGTCCCGTTCGACGGCGCGCCGCCCGCCGATCCCGTGCAGGCGGCGATCGGCGCGCCCTACGCGCACACCACCGCTCCCCTGCGGCGCCTCGTGGACCGGTTCGTGCTCGCGATGTGCACGGATGCGCCCGCGTGGGCGCGCGACGCCCTGCCCGAGCTCGCTGAGATCATGCGACAGACCGGGAGCCTGGCCAACCGCCTCGAGGGCGGCGCGCTCGACCGCATCGAGGCCGCCGAGCTGCAGGCGCATCTCGGCTCCGAGCTCGACGCCGTCGTGGTGTCCGAGACGCGCGGCGGTTCGCGCGTGCAGATCGCCGACCCCTTCGTGACGGCGACGATCCGCGAGACGCGTGACCCGGGATCCCGCATCCGCGTGCGCGTGACGGGCGCGGACATCGCCACCGGCGCCGTGCAGCTCGTCGTCGCCTGAGACGACCGGGCGCCCGGGGCCGTCGTTACGCTCGAGGCATGAAGTTCAGTCTCTGGCTCCCCGCGAACCTGCCGTGGCGCGACCTGCACGCCGCCGCCTCCCACGCCGCGACCTCGACGGCCGGCGGGTCCGCACGGTGGCGCGGGCTGTGGCTCGAGGACCACTTCATGGACAACACCCCCGAGCCCAACGACGGCGCGCGGGGCGAGTGCCTCACGCAGCTGACCGCTCTCGCGGCGACGGTGCCGGATGTGCGCATCGGCTCGCTCGTGCTCGGCAACACCTACCGGCATCCGGCCGTCGTGGCGAAGCAGGCCGCCGCGCTCAGCGACATCGCCGACGGGCGCTTCGTGCTCGGCGTCGGCGCAGGCTGGCAGGAGAACGAGCACCGCGCGTTCGGCCTCGAGTTCGGCGACGTGCCCGCGCGCATCCGGTGGTTCCGGGAGGCGCTGCAGGTATGGACCGGGCTCCGGGACGCCGGCGAGGGCGAGTTCGTCGACTTCGCGGGCGACCGCTACCGGCTCGAGCGCGCCTCGCTGCACCCGCGGCCGCACGCGACCCTGCCGATCCTGATCGGCGGCAAGGGCGAGAAGGTCATGCCGAAGCTCGTCGCCCGGTACGCGGACGAGTGGAACATGTGGTCGACGCCCGAGCTGTTCGCCGAGAAGAACCGGATCTTCAGCGCCGCGCTCGACGCGCGCGGTCGCGACCAGGGCACGCTGTGGCGCACGACGCAGGCGCTGGTGTTCTTCGACGACCCCGAGAAGGCCGCCGCCGTGAACGCGAAGGGCCGGCCGGCGATCGGCGGGTCGGCGCAGCAGCTGGTCGACGCCATGGCCGCGTATGCCGAGGCCGGCGTGGACGAGTTCATCCTGCCGCTCACGACCATCCGGGACGTCGCAAAGCTGAACGACGTGGCCGACCGCTTCCTCGCGGAGGTCGCCGCGCACGCGGGCTGAGTTCCGGCGCGCGGCGGATCAGATCTCGAACGTCGCGACGATCGCGGCCTCGACCTCGATCTCGGGCGTCGTGAACGACAGGGCGTCCGCCTCGGCGCGCGCGAACATCGGCATCCCGGGTCCGCCGCCGTTCACCTGGCGCTCGACGACCGACACGAGCTTCGGCTCGGTCGCCTCGCCCGGTCGGATGGCCGCCGCGTAGGACCGCGCGCGCCGCACGGCGTCGCGGACCGCGTGACCGCGGGCGGTGTCGAGCAGGTGCTCGCGGCTCTCGGCCGACAGCTCCCAGCGCACGGGGTGCACCGAGACGTCGGCGTCGGCGGCGAACGCCGTGACGTCCGCGGCGAGCGCGTCCAGGTCGACGTACGTGATCGCGATCGTGGAGGTCACGTGGTGGACCGGCGCCGGCCGGTCGGATCCGGCGACGGGCGCGGGCGCGTCCGTCCACGCCCAGGGGCTCCCGACGTCGATCACCGCGGCGGTTCCGGCGGCGCGTCGCTCGTGCGCGATGCCCGCGAGCCGCTCGTGCAGCCGCGCGTGGCGCGCGACCACCGCGTCCCTGTCATCGCCGTGCGCTCCCGCCTCGAGCGTGAGCACGCCCCGCTCGGCGGCGCGCGCGACCCGGTGGGCGCCCTCGACCGTGATGGTGATCATGCCCGGAGGCTACTCCCCCGGGGCCCGGCCGCGCGGGTCAGGCGGTGACGACCTGCGCGGTGCCGATCTGCGCGTCGGGGCCCATCTCGTCCGCGATACGGCGGGCCTCCTGGATCAGGGTCTCCACGATCTCCGACTCGGGCACGGTCTTGATGACCTCGCCCTTGACGAAGATCTGGCCCTTGCCGTTGCCGCTCGCGACGCCGAGGTCGGCCTCGCGCGCCTCGCCCGGGCCGTTCACGACGCAGCCCATGACGGCCACGCGCAGCGGCACGGTGACGTCCTTGAGACCCTCGGTCACGTTCTCGGCGAGCGAGTACACGTCGACCTGGGCGCGCCCGCACGAGGGGCACGACACGATCTCGAGCTTGCGCTCTCGCAGGTTGAGCGACTGCAGGATCTGGTGCCCGACCTTGACCTCCTCGGCCGGCGGGGCCGAGAGCGAGACGCGGATCGTGTCGCCGATGCCCTCGCCCAGCAGGATGCCGAACGCCGTGGCGCTCTTGATCGTGCCCTGGAACGCCGGACCCGCCTCGGTCACGCCGAGGTGGAGCGGCCAGTCGCCGCGCTCGGCGAGCTGGCGGTAGGCCTTCACCATCACGATCGGGTCGTTGTGCTTGACCGAGATCTTGAAGTCGTGGAAGTCGTGCTCCTCGAACAGGCTCGCCTCCCACACGGCCGACTCGACGAGGGCCTCGGCCGTGGCCTTGCCGTACTTCTCGAGCAGGCGGCGGTCGAGCGATCCGGCGTTCACGCCGATGCGGAGCGAGACGCCGGCGGCCTGTGCGGCCTTGGCGATGGCGCCGACCTGGTCGTCGAACTTGCGGATGTTGCCGGGGTTCACGCGGACCGCGGCGCAGCCGGCGTCGATCGCCTGGAACACGTACTTCGGCTGGAAGTGGATGTCGGCGATGACCGGGATCTGACTCTTCTTCGCGATGATGTGCAGCACATCCGCGTCGTCCTGGCTGGGCACCGCCACGCGCACGATCTCGCAGCCGCTCGCCGTGAGCTCGGCGATCTGCTGGAGCGTGGCATTGATGTCGGTGGTGGGCGTCGTCGTCATCGACTGGACGCTGACGGGCGCGTCGCCGCCCACGAGCACCTTGCCCACCCGGATCTGGCGGGACTTGCGGCGCGGGGCGAGGGTTTCGGGGACGCGGGGCATCCCGAGGTTCACGGCAGGCACCCCACCAGGGTACGCGGCGCGGGTGAACCCCGGCTGGATGTCGGCTTCCGCTCGGCGACTGCTCTGGCGATGCCAGGTCCGTGCCAGCGGGACGTGATTGGACCGCGCGGAGGAGGCCGCCGAGGCGTGAGGCTGTCGGGATGACGGACCGCGACGCCTCCCCGCACCGCCGCCGACGCGCGGGCGGTCCGGTCCGCGCCGCGCGCGGGCCTGGCGTGGGGGCCGGCCGGAGTGGTGGCGTTCTCGTTCACGGTGATCTTCACCCGCGTGGCGGTGCAGGACCTCGAGCCGCTGTTCGTCGGCGCCGGCCGGGCGGTCGTCGCGGCGGCGCTCGCGGCGATCGCGCTCACCATGACGCGACAGCGCCGCCCGCGCGGGCGCCAGTGGCTCCGTCTGGCGGTCGTGGCGGCCGGCGTCGTGGCGGGCTTCCCGCTGCTGACGTCCTTCGCGCTCGCCACCGCCCCGGCGGGCCACAGCGCGGCGGTCATCGCGGTGCTGCCCGCCGCGACGGCGATCGCGGCCGTGCTGCGCACGCGCGAGCGCACAACCCCCGCGTTCTGGGTGGTCGCGGCCGCGAGCGCCTGCGCGGCGGTCGTCTTCGCGATGCTCGGCAACGGCGGCCTGGGCCGGCTCCACGCCGCCGACCTGCTGCTCATCGCGGCCGTCGCGCTGTGCGCGATCGGCTACGCCGAGGGCGGGCTGCTGTCGCGCGAGCTCGGCTCGTGGCAGACGATCTCGTGGGCGCTCGTGCTCGCGGCCCCGGTGATGCTCGCCCTCACGCTGGCCTCGGCCGCGGCCGCGCCGCCGGTTGCGGGCCCGGCGCAGTGGGCGTCGTTCGGGTACCTGGCGGTGGTCAGCATGTTCCTCGGGTTCTTCGCGTGGTACCGGGGGCTGGCGATCGGGCCCATGACCCGCGTCAGCCAGCTGCAGCTCGCCCAGCCGGTCCTCACTCTCGCGTGGGCCGCCCTCATCCTCGGCGAGGCGCTCACGTGGCCCACCGTGCTCGGCGGCATCGTGGTGATCCTGTGCGCCGCGGCGGCGGTCCGGATCCGGCAGCGCCCGCCCGCCCGGGACCGCTGACGGCGCACCGCCCCGCGCGGGCTGTGGTACGTTTCCGGCATGTCCGCGAACCTCACCACCTGGTGGCCCGCCTCCTAGGCGGTGCTTTCGCGAACCACGAGAACAGACCGCCGCTCCAGGCGGTCTTTCTGCATGTCAGGCCGCCGTACCGCTGAGGAGAACCCGCATGACCGGGCCCGCCACCGCCGACCTGATCCGCCGCCTCGCCGACGATCCCGACGCGTCCTTCGCGCTCATCGCGCGCGCCGGCGACACCGGCGCGGTCGACGCCGTCGAGGTGCTCACCGGCCCCGTCGCCGACGTGGATCTGCTCGCCGACATCCCGCTGAACGCCGACGACGGCACGCCGCGCGAGGTGCTCGCGATGGTGCCGTACCGCCAGGTGCGCGAGCGCGGCTTCGAGGCGCACGACGACGGCGCCCCCCTGCGCTGCCTGCTCGTCGAGACGCACGAGCGGATCCCGCTGGCCGACGCGATGGGCGTGCTGCCGGCCGAGGCCGTGCCGCTCACGGACGCCGGCTTCGACATCGCCGACGCGGAGTACGCCGACATCGTGCGCCGCGTGATCTCCGACGAGATCGGCCGCGGCGAGGGCGCCAACTTCGTCATCCGGCGCGACTACGTCGCGGGCGTGGACGCCGACCCGCGCGTCGCCGCCCTGACCTGGTTCCGTGCGCTGCTCGAGCACGAGCGCGGCGCGTACTGGACGTTCGCGATCGTCACGCCCGGCCACGTCGCGGTCGGCGCGAGCCCCGAGGCGCACATCACGGCCGTGGCGGGAGCCGTGGGCGAGCCGAGCACGGTCACGATGAACCCGATCTCCGGGACGTTCCGGCATCCGGCGGGCGGCGCGACCGTCGAGACGCTCGCGGCGTTCCTCACGGACACCAAGGAGACCGAGGAGCTCTTCATGGTGGTCGACGAGGAGCTCAAGATGATGAGCGCCGTGTGCAGCGACGGCGGCCGGATCACGGGACCGCACCTCAAGGAGATGTCGCGGCTCACGCACACCGAGTACATGCTGCGCGGCATCAGCCGGCTCGACCCGCGGGACATCCTGCGCGAGACCATGTTCGCCCCGACGGTCACGGGCTCACCCATGCAGAACGCGTGCGCGGTCATCCGCCGGCACGAGCGCACGCCGCGCGGGTACTACTCGGGCGTCGCGGCGCTGTTCACGCCGCGCGCGGACGGCGGGCACGACCTCGACGCGCCCATCCTGATCCGCACGGCCTACCTGGTCGACGGGCGCCTGCGCGTGCCCGCGGGCGCGACGCTCGTGCGCCACTCCGACCCGTACGGCGAGGTCAACGAGACCCACGGCAAGGCCGCCGGGGTGCTCGGCGCGATCGGCGCCGTGCCGCGTGCGCACGCCGACGACCCGGATGAGCCGGCGCCGCGCCGTCCGCTGGCCGAGGACCCGCGGATCGCCGAGCTGCTCGCGTCGCGCAACGCGCGCCTGGCGCCGTTCTGGCTCGAGCCGCAGGGCTCGGCGCCCGGTCCGTTCGCGGGCCGCTCCGCGCTCGTGATCGACGCCGAGGACCGCTTCACCACGATGCTCGCGCACCAGCTGCGCCACCTCGGCCTCGACGTGCGGATCGCGCACTGGTCCGAGGCCACCGACGCCGACGTGGACGCCGCCGAGCTGGTCGTGTCTGGCCCCGGCCCCGGCGACCCCCGCGACGCCGGGAACCCGCGCATCACCCGCATGCGGGAGCTCGTGACGCGCCGCCTGGACGCCGGCACGCCGCTGCTGGCGGTGTGCCTGAGCCACCAGATCCTGAGCGACCGGATCGGGATCCCGCTGGCACCGCTCGCGAGCCCGCACCAGGGTCTGCAGAAGACCGTCGACGTGTTCGGCGAGCCCGCCTCGATCGGCTTCTACAACACGTTCACGGCGCGCGTGCTGCCGGGCGTCACGCGGCTCACGCCGAGCGAGACCCGCTGCGGCGCGGTCGGCGACGTGGAGGTCGCGGCCGAGCCCGCGACCGGCGACGTGTACGCGCTGCGCGGCCGCGGCTTCGCGTCGGTGCAGGGCCACCTGGAGTCGATCCTGTCGCGCGACGGCATGCGCACGCTCGAGCGCCTCGTGGCGCACGCGCTCAGCTGACGCCGCGGCTCCTCCGACACAACGCAGGACCTCGGAGGCCGGGCGGGCGTGTCGGCCGCGGAGTTCCGCGGTCGACCGTCCGCGACACGCCCGGGACGCTCAGGAGGTCCTGCGTTGTGTCGGCGCCTCCTGCGCGAGCACCACGCCCGCCAGCACGAGCACGCCGCCGACGATCTGCGGCGCGGTCACGGCCATGCCCAGCAGCACCGTCGCGATCGCGGTGAACACCGTGATCAAGTTGAGCGAGACGCCCGCCTGCGCGGGCGGCACGTGCTGCAGCGCGTAGTTCCACAGCACGTACGACGCGATCGACGGGAACACCGCGATGTACGCCAGCGACCACGCGCCCGCCGCGGTCTCGGGCAGGCTGAGCCCCTGGATCAGGACGACCGGCGTCAGGCCGATCGCGACGCACAGGCCCTGCACCGCCACGGCCGAGATGGGCGGGAGGCGCGGCCCCGTGCGCCCGATGATCGTGTACGCGGTCCACGCGACGATCGCGCCGACCATGATGAGGCTGCCGACCTTCGGCGGGTGCTCGAGGATCGACAGCGGACGCCCGCTCGAGATGATCCAGAGCACGCCCGCGAAGGCGAGCAGGATGCCCCCGATCCCCCGCCAGCCCAGCCGCGCGCCGAGGAAGACCACGGCGGCGATCGCGATCAGAGCCGGGTTGAACGCGTTGATCAGGGAGAGCTGGAACGGCGTCTCGGTGCCGAGCGCGGCGTACAGCAGCAGGTTGTAGCCCGCGACGCCGATCGCCCCGAGCAGCGCGAGCCGGGGCCAGGCGCGGAACAGCGCGCGCCAGTCGGGCCGCTCGACGAGCTGCGCGATCAGGAACAGCGGGACGACCGCGAGCACCCAGCGCAGCCACGTGAGGCTCACGGGGTCGGTCTCGGCGACCGCGATCACGCCCAGCAGGTAGTTGCCCGCCCACGAGAGCGTGGCGCCGACCAGCGCCAGGTACCCCAGCGCACGCTCCCGCGTCGTCACGACCGGTGCGGAGGCGGCGGGAGCGGACATCCCCTCCACGCTACCCGCGGGGCGACGGGCCCGGCCCCGCTCAGCCGATCAGGCGGACGGGGTTGAAGATGTCGGCCGCGAACAGCAGGGCGCCCATGCCGACCATCAGCACGACCACCAGCAGCGTGACGGGCACGAGGCGCGTCGCGTCGACCGGCGCCGGCTCGGGGCGGCCGCGCAGCCGCGCCCATGCGCGCTTGAGCCCGTCCCACAGCGCGATCGCGACGTGCCCGCCGTCGAGCGGCAGCAGCGGGATCAGGTTGAACACGAACAGCGCGATGTTGACCGAGGCGAGCAGCCCCACCATGGCCGAGACGCGGTCCAGGATGGGCGCCTCGGTCGCGGCGACCTCGCCGGCCAGGCGGCCGACACCGACCACGCTGAGCGGCCCGTTCGGGTCGCGCTCCTGGCCCGTGAACAGATCCACGGCCGTGTCCCACAGGCGCTGCGGCAGCTGCAGGATGATGCCGGTCACGGATCCGACCGTCTCGAACGTCGCCTGCGGCCCGGACCAGATCGGCTGCCGCACGCGCTCGACGGCCGCGGTGATCCCCGCGAAGCCGACGCGCTGCGTCGTGACCTCGCCGTCCTCGCCCGCGATCTGACGCTCCGCGAGCACGGGGGTCAGGGTGAGCGCCACGCGCTCGCCGGCGCGATCGACGACCACGGGGAGGGGCCGATCGGGCGCGGCCTGGATGATCGCGGACGCCTCCGCGAACGTCGACACCTCGGTGCCGTCCAGCGACACGAACCGGTCGCCGGGCCGCAGCCCCGCGGCGAGCGCGGGCGAGGCGGGATCGTCCTCGTCGCACGTCTCCGACGCGGAGCCCGCGGGCTGCACGCACTCGGACACCGCGTCGATCGTGGTCGTGGTCTGCTGCAGGCCGATGCCGCTGTAGAGCACCGAGAACAGGACGACCGCGAGGATCAGGTTCATGACCGGCCCGCCCAGCATGACGACGATGCGCTTCCACACCGGCAGGCGGTAGAAGGCGCGCGAGTCGTCGACGCCCTGGAGCGTCTCGGCGTTGGCGTCGCGCGCATCCTGCACGAGCGTCGCGAACATCCCCCTGGCGCGCACGCCCTGCCTCGTCGGGGCGTACATCCCCGCCATCGAGACGTAGCCGCCGATCGGCAGGAGCTTGACGCCGTACTCGGTCTCGCCGAAGCGGCGCGACCAGATCACGGGGCCCAGGCCGACCATGTACTGCCCGGCGCGCACGCCGAACCGCTTGGCCGGCACGAGGTGGCCGATCTCGTGCAGCGCGATGGACACGGCCAGCCCCACCACGACGACGAGCACGCCGATCACGAACGCCACGACAGTCACGCGCACAACGCTAGCCCCCGCATCCTCGGAAACCCCGGGGCGCGACGGCCGCGGGCGGGGATGCCGTGCGCGGGTAGATTCGAGGGCATGACGGCCCGGCAGCAGCGCGCGCTCCGCGGCGTCGCCGCGTCGTCGGTCGCCACCCTGCTGGCCGCCGCGTCGCACACGGTCGCGGGCGGGCCGGCTCCCGCGTTCCTGCTGGTCGCGGCCATGATCGCGCTGCTCACGCCGGTGGCCGGCGCGCTGGCCGGCCCGCGCATGAGCCTGTCGCGGCTCGCGGCCGCGGCGCTGGTGAGCCAGGCCGCGTTCCACGGCGTGTTCCAGCTGCTCGGCTCACCCTCGGGCACGGGCGCGTCCGCGAACATCGAACGACCCGGGCACCACATCACGCTGATCGCGGCGTCCGCCCCCGCGCCGGAGGGGGCGGGTATGTACGTCGCGCACGCGGTCGCGGCGCTCGTGACCGTGGCGCTGCTGTGGCGCGGGGAGCGGCTGGTGCGCGCGATCGCGCGCGGCGCCGTGGCCCTGCTGCGGCGCGCCGCCGCCCCGCTGCCGCCCGCCGCGCCCCGGCTGCCGCGTGCGCTGCCCGCGCCCGCCGTCGCGGCCGTCCTCCCCGCTCTCCTCTCCTCGGTCTCCCGGCGCGGGCCCCCGGCGGCGCTGCGCGCCTGAGCCCTCCCGGGCTCCAGGCGCACGCCGTCACCGACCCATCCGACCGCCGCGGCCGATCCGCGACGCGGTCGCGCGCCCGTGCGCCCGTGCGCCCGCACGGCGCGGAACCTCCGAGGAGAACCCATGTCCCTGTCCATCCCCACCCGCCGTCCGCTCCGTCGATCGCTGATCGCCGCGTCCGGCGGCGCGCTTGCCGCCGGTCTCGTGCTCGCCGCGCCGCTGGCCGCGAGCGCGCACGTCACCGTGACGCCGGACGCCCCGGTCGCCGGCGGCTACGACGTGCTGACGTTCGCGTTCAGCCACGGCTGCGACGGATCCCCCACCACCGCCCTGCGGATCGACGTGCCCGACGGGCTCGACTCCGTGTCGCCGACCCTGCAGCCCGGCTGGACGATCGACGTCGAGCGCGACGCGGCCGACGGCCTCGTCTCGCGCGTGGTCTACACGGCGAACGAGCCCGTCCCGAGCGACCTGCGGGCCACGGTCGAGCTCGGCGTGAAGTACGCCGACGACGCCCCTGTCACGCTCGCGTTCCCGGTCGAGCAGGTGTGCAGCGAGGGAGCCGTGTCCTGGTCCGAGATCCCGGAGGACGGCCAGGATCCGCACGAGCTCGACAGCCCCGCGCCGACGGTCACGCTGGACGCGGCGGCGGCGGGCGGCGACCACGCGCACGCCGCCGGGGCGGAGGCGCCTGTCGCCGCACCGGCATCGGATCCCCTCCCGGTCGCGCTGGGAGCCGGCGGGCTGGCCGCGGGCATCGCGGCGCTGGTCGTGTCGGTCCTCGCCTGGCGCCGGTCGGCCCGCGGCTGACCCGTTCCCCCGCGCCCGGCCGGCCCCGCGCGGCGGCCGGGCGCGGGGCCGCGCGGCCCGCGTCACAGCGGGGTGGACGGCGCGCGCGTGCGAGACTGGGAGACGCCATGACGAACCCTCCTGCGAACCTGCCTCCGGTCCTGCGTCCCGAGAACCCGCCCCGCCGGTCGCTCGCCGAGCTGGCCGATCGCTTCGGACGCGAGACGCGCGGATCGCTCGACGGGATCGAGATCCGCGGCATCACGCTCGCGACCGCGGATCTGCGGGAGGGCGAGGCGTTCGTGGCGATCCGCGGCGTGAACCGCCACGGCGCCGAGTTCGCCCCGGTGGCCGCCGAGAAGGGCGCCGCGGCGATCGTGACCGACGCCGAGGGCGCCGACATGGCCGCCGCGTCCGGCCTTCCGATCGTCGTGGTGGACGACCCCCGCGGCGCGCTCGGCGCGCTGTCGTCGTGGGTCTACGCGACGGATGCGGACCTCCCGCTGCTGCTCGGCACGACCGGCACGAACGGCAAGACCTCCGTGACACACATCCTGGACGGCATCCTGCAGCAGATGGGCGTCGTCTCCGGCCTCTCCTCGACGGCCGAGCGGCACATCGCGGGCGAGGTCATCGTCTCCCGCCTGACCACGCCCGAGGCGTCCGAGTTCCACGCGCTGCTGGCCCTGATGCGGGAGCGCAGCGTGGAGGCCGTCGCGGTCGAGGTGAGCGCGCAGGCGCTGACCCGCCACCGCGTGGACGGCCTCGTGTTCGACGTCGCGTCCTTCACGAACCTCACGCACGACCACCTCGACGACTACGCCGACATGGCCGAGTACTTCGAGGCCAAGCTGCAGTTCTTCCGGCCGGATCGCGCCCGCCGCGGGGTCGTGTCGCTGGACTCCACGCCCGGGTTCGACATCGCCGCGAAGGCGGAGATCCCGGTCGTGACGATCGCCACGCCGTCGATCGCGGCGGACCCCGACCGGGCCGCCCGGGCCGAGTGGATCGTGACGATCGACGAGGAGACGCAGAGCGGCACCCGCTTCACCCTGTCGCACGGCGACGGCCGCTCCCTCACGACGTCGGTGCCCGTGATCGGGCCGCACATGGCCTCGAACGGCGGCCTCGCGATCGTGATGCTGCTCGAGGCCGGCTATGCGTGGGAGCGCATCGCCGAGGCCCTCGAGCGGGACGGCGGCATCCGGGCGTACCTCCCCGGCCGGACGCAGCGCGTCTCGGGCGACGAGGGCCCCGCCGTGTACGTCGACTTCGGCCACACTCCCGACGCGTTCGAGAAGACGCTCGCGGCCGTGCGCCGCGTCACGCGGGGCAAGGTGCTGATGCTGTTCGGCGCCGACGGCGACCGCGACAAGACCAAGCGCTTCGACATGGGCCGCACGGCGGTCGAGGGCAGCGACATCGTGGTCATCACCGACCACCACCCCCGGTTCGAGGACCCCGACGCGATCCGGGCGATGCTGCTCGAGGGCGCCCGCGCGACGGATCCGGATCACGAGATCCACGAGGTCTCGCCGCCCGAGGCCGCGATCGTGAAGGCCGTCTCGCTCGTCGGTCCCGGCGACGCCATCCTGTGGGCGGGCCCCGGCCACCAGGACTACCGCGACATCCGCGGCGTCCGCACTCCGTACTCGGCCCGCGAGCTCGCCCGCCGCGCCCTGCGCGACGCGGGCTGGCCGGTGCCGGAGCCCGCCTGGCCGGTCCCCTACAGTTCTTGACTCTCACGCCCCCGCATCCGCTCGTGCACCCCTCCAGGGCGCCACTCGCGTCTGCAGCGCTGTCGCTGGCGCTCCATCGATGGCGTGAGTGGCGGGCGCATGAGCGCCCGCACGCTCCGCGCTGGCGCGCGTCGCAGGCCGGTTGCGCGGAACTCTAGCCCGAGATCATCCGGTCGGCCTCGGCGCGGGCCCAGGCCTCGGCCTCCGCGAGCGACTCGCGCGTGAGCTCGGCGGGGGCGTCGTGCGCGTCGACCACGCGGCGCACGGTGTCGACGATGCCGAGGAACGGCAGGCGCCCCTCGTGGAAGGCGTCGACGGCCTCCTCGTTCGCCGCGTTGTAGACGCCGGGATACGTGCGGCCCGCCTCGCCGACCTGCTTGGCGAGGGCGACGGCGGGGAAGGCCTCGTCGTCGAGCGGCTCGAACGTCCACGCCGAGGCGGCGGTCCAGTCGAGCGGCGCACCGACGCCGGGCACGCGGTGCGGCCAGTCCAGCCCGAGCGAGATCGGCAGCCGCATGTCGGGCGGCGACGCCTGCGCGATGGTCGAGCCGTCGACGAACTCGACCATCGAGTGGACGATCGACTGCGGGTGCACGACCACGTCGATCCGGTCGAAGGGCACGTCGAACAGCAGGTGCGCCTCGATCACCTCGAGGCCCTTGTTGACGAGCGTGGCCGAGTTCGTGGTGACCATGCGGCCCATGTCCCACGTCGGGTGCGCGAGCGCCTCCGCGGGCGTCACACCCGCGAGCGACGCCCGATCGCGGCCTCGGAAGGGGCCGCCCGACGCCGTGAGCACCAGCCGGCGCACCTCGTCCGCCGTGCCCGAGCGCAGCGCCTGCGCCAGCGCCGAGTGCTCGGAGTCGACGGGCACGATCTGCCCCGGCCGAGCGACGCGCTTGACCAGGTCGCCGCCCACGATGAGCGACTCCTTGTTCGCCAGCGCGAGCGTGCGCCCGGTCTCGAGCGCCGCGAGCGTCGGGCCGAGGCCGACCGAGCCGGTGATCCCGTTGACGACCACGTCCGCGTCGACCGAGCGCACGAGCTGCTCGGCCTCGGCGGCGCCCAGCGCCGTGTGCTCGACGCCGAACTCGCGCGCCTGGGCGGCCATGGCCTCGGCGTTCGAGCCGGCCGACAGGCCCACGACGACGAACCGCTCCGGGTTGGCGCGGATCACGTCGAGGGCCTGCGTGCCGATGGACCCCGTGGATCCGAGGATGACGACGCGGCGCGCTGCGGCCGGGGACGCGGTCATGCCTGCGCGCGCCTCACTGCGCCGGGGCGGGGTGCTGGGTCGCGAGGATGTCGACCACGAACGTCAGCGTCTCGTCCTGCAGCTCGTGGCCCTCGGACGACCCGTAGCCGTCGGCCGGCGGCATCGTGACGAGCACCTGCGAGCCGACCGTCTGGCCCTCGAGCGCCTTGGTGAAGCCCGGCACGACCTGGTTCGTGACGAACGCCGTCGGGGCGCCGTTCACCCAGCTCGAGTCGAACACGCTGCCGTCGGACCACTTCACGCCCGTGTACTGGACGAGCACCTGATCGCCCGACTCGACCGTGTCGCCGTCGCCGACCTTGAGCTCGCTGACCTGGGTCTCGCTGGGCGCCTCCGCGTCGGGGAGCGTGATGGTGGGCTCGCCGTCGTCGGCGAGCCCGACCGTGGGCTCGCCCTCGACGGGCTCCTGCGGGTCGCCCCACGCGGCCGACGGCGTGACGCCCGTGAGGTCGAACACGTAGACCTGGCCGGGGACCTCGCTGCCGTCCTGCCCCTGCGACGCCGGGAAGGTGCTCACGACGCGCGTGCCGACCGTGGCGCAACCGAGGATCTGGGCGAACACGCTCTCGGGCGTGATCTGCTGCGGCAGCAGCTGGCCCTCCTCGTAGCCGATCACGCCGAGCTCCTCGCCTGTCGTGGCGTCGTACGCCGACATCGCGTATTCGATGAGCTGGCCGGCCTCGATGGGCTCGCCCTCGCCCTCGGCCACGACCGTGCTCTGCAGCTCGGTGATCTCGAGCGGCTTCTCGAACGTCGCGGTCGACGCCTCGCCGGGCTCGCCCTCGACCGTCACGGCCTCCGACGCGGCTCCCGATCCGACCGCGGCGCCGCACAGGTCGCCGGCGGCGGAGGCGCTCGGCGAGGACTCGGGGGCCGGCTCGCCGGAGCAGCCGACGAGCGCGATCCCGGTGACCGCGAGGGTGGACAGGAGGGCGGTGGAGCGAAGACGCACGGAGATACCTCGTTCGTTGGGGATTCATCCCATCTTGTCCCATTCCGGTTACGAACGGCCTGAGCAGATCGTGCGAGAGCTGCCCGGGGATCATTCCGCGGCGGGCATGGATCCCGCGTTACGCTCTTCGGATGACCTCTCAGGAGTCGCCGGCACCCGAAACCGACGAGACCGAGGCCCCGCACCAGCCCAGCTGGTTCTACACGTTCGGCCGCATGGCGCTCGCTCCCCTGGCGCGCGCCCTCTACCGCCCGCACGTCGAGGGACGCTCGAACATCCCGCGCGAAGGCGCCGTGATCTTCGCCAGCAACCATCTCTCGTTCATCGACTCGATCGCCATCCCCGTCGCCGCGGCGCCGCGGCCCGTGCACTTCCTGGCGAAGTCGAGCTACTTCGAGGGCACCGGCTTCAAGGGCTGGCTCTCGAAGGTGCTGTTCACCGCGGTCGGCGCCATCCCCGTGCGCCGCGGCGCGGGGCAGGCGGCTCTCGACGCGCTCGAGCAGCAGCGGCAGATCCTCGAGACGGGGGCCGCGGTCGCGCTGTACCCCGAGGGGACGCGCTCGCTGGACGGCCGGCTCTACAAGGGCCGTACGGGCGTCGCGTTCCTCGCCCTGCAGACCGGCGCGCCGGTCGTGCCGGTGGGCCTGATCGGGACCGACAAGGTCATGCCGGTCGGCTCGAAGTTCCCGTCGATGCGCGAGCGCGTCACGATCCGCTTCGGCGAGCCGCTCGACCTCTCCCACCACGGGCCCGCGACCTCGGGCCGCGCGCGCCGCACGGCGACGGACGAGATCATGGCGGCCATCCACGCCCTGTCGGGCCAGGAGCTCGCGGACGCGTACAACGAGTCGCCCGCGCAGACGCCGATCGAGAAGATCAAGCGCGCGCTCCCGCACGAACGACGGTAGTTCCCGTCGCGGTGCGAGACTGGCGGCATGCATCGCGAACACCGCTACGCGCTCACCGCCACCTGGACCGGCAACCTCGGTTCGGGGACCTCCGGGTACCGCGAGTACTCGCGCGACGTGACGATCGAGGTCGACGGCAAGCCCGCGCTCCTCGCCTCCTCGGACAAGCCGTTCCGCGGCGATCCGGAGCGGTGGAACCCCGAGGACATGCTGATCGCGGCCCTGTCGGAGTGCCACCTCCTGTCCTACCTGCACGCGTGCGTGGTCGCCGGGGTGGTCGTCACCTCGTACGTCGACGAGGCGACCGGGCTCATGGTCGAGGACGGCGCCAGCGGCGGCCAGTTCGCGGAGGTCGTGCTGCGCCCGCGCGTGACGGTCGCCGACGCCTCCATGATCGAGGCGGCGGAGGCGGCGCACGAGACCGCTCACGGCTGGTGCTTCATCGCGCGCTCGGTCAACTTCCCGGTCCGCCACGAGGCCACGGTCACGGTCGGCTGACCCCCGCCGCGTACCGGAGCACGGCGCCCCACCGTCGTGCGAGCGAAGCGAGCATGCCGCGGATGCGGCCCGCGCGCGAAGCGCGCCCTCACGCCTCACTGGAGCGTCAGCGACAGTGGTCGAGCGGCGAGTGGCACCGCTTGCGGTGCCCGAGCCGATCGACGGGCGTGAGATTCTAAGTAGATGTCCGAGACTTTCAGCGTGCAGGATTCCGTCGAGCTCGCGGTCGTGGAGCGCAATGGATTCGTGGAGTCCCGGCATGCGGGCTCGGCGATCGTGCTCGCGCCGAGCGGTGAGATCGTCGCGAGCCTGGGGAACCCGGATGCGCTGATCCTGCCCCGGTCCTCGCTCAAGCCGCTGCAGGCCGTGGCGTGCCTCACGGCGGGCGCCGAGCTCGCGGGCGAGCGGATGGCCCTCTCGACCGCGAGCCACGCGGGCACCGACCGCCACGTCGCGGTGGTGCGCGAGATGCTCGCGGCGTCGGGCCTCACGGAGGACCACCTGGCGTGCCCGGCGAGCTGGCCCTCGGACGTGGCCACGCGCGACGCCATGGTCCGCGATCACGCCGACAAGGCCCGCGTGCGGCACAACTGCTCCGGCAAGCACGCCGCGATGCTCGCAGCGTGCGTCGCGACCGGATGGGACGTGAACGGCTACCTCGACCCGGTGCACCCGCTGCAGCTGCACATCCGCGAGGTGGTCGAGCGGCTGACGGGCGAGAAGATCCCCGCCACCGTGATCGACGGGTGCGGCGCCCCCGTCCACGCGCTGCCGCTGACCGCCCTCGCGCGCGGCATCCACCGCATCGGCACCTCCTCCGAGCGGTCGCCGTTCGCGCTGCACCGCGTGGCCGGAGCGCTGGTGCGCACCGTGCGCGAGAACCCGTGGGCGATCGACGGACCCGGGCGCTCCGACACCTTCGCGATCGAGCGGTTCGGCGTCTTCTCAAAGCTCGGCGCCGAGGGCGTGCAGGTCATGGTCGCCCCCGACGGCACCACGGTCGCGCTGAAGATGCTCGACGGATCGCTGCGCGCCGCCTCGCTGGTCGCGCTCAGCCTGCTCGCGAAGGCGGGCGCGGTGACCTCGGGCGACGTCGTCGACGCCGCGGCCCACCCGATGTACCGCGTCGAGGGCGGCGGCCGCGAGGTCGGCCGCATCCGCGCCACCGTCTGAGCTCGGGTCCCTGGACGTCGGTCAGGGCAGGATGATCCGCTCGGGCGGGCGGCCGTCGCGCACGAGCCAGGCACGGGATGCGCGCGTGCGGGCGTAGGGCGGGAGCTCGCGCTCGCCCAGAAGCGTGCGGAGCTCGGGCGCGCAGTCGGCGCCGACCGCGAACGGCGCGCCGCCGCGCACGTCCTGCAGGAGGGACCACTGGCGCTGCCAGGTGTCGCCGTCTCCTGCGAGCACCAGCCGCTCCCCCGGGCGATGCAGGTCCGCGAGCCGCGCACCCGGCGGGAGGTCGTCGACGGGCAGCACCCGGACGCCGGCCGGCCACGCCGCCGCGAGCTGCTCGCCGCGGCGACGCGCGGCACGCAGCACCATGCCGGCGACCGGCGCGTCGGGCACCCAGCGGGGCGGCTCCTGCACGGCCGGCGCGGGCAGCGGCAGCGGCTCGCCGAGCGCGAACTGCACCTCGAGCCCGTCCAGCACGGCGCGCCCGGGCGGTCGGCGCGGATCGAACGTGTCGGCTGCGCCGCCGGCGGCGGCGTGCTCGGCCCGCCCCGGCAGCGCGAGCAGCGCACGGCGCGGAAGGAGGTCGGCGAAGCGCTGCACGGGCCCCGAGAGCCGCGCGGCCGTGAGCAGGACCGTCGTGCCGCTGTCCCCCGCGTCCCGCACGATCCCCTCGAGCCGGTCGGCGGTGGCCTGTGCGTACTCGGGCGGGAACCGGGTGAGCAGGGCGTCGACGTCGTCGATCACGAGCAGCGCGGGCCGGATGCGCTCTGCGCGCTCCAGCGCATCCCACGCGGCCTCGGCGTCGCGCGGCACGATCAGGGCGTCGGGCCGCGCGCCCGCCACCAGCCCGGCGACCGCCGAGCGCCCGGACCCGCCCGCGCCGACCACGACCAGGCCGCGGTCCGAGCCCGGCCGCAGGAGGACGGCGGATCGCCGCTGTCGCGCGGGCTCGTCGGCGACGCCGAGCAGGATCGCCTCGGGCGGCGGCTCCCCCACGAGCGCCACCGCGTCCGCGCGGGAGAGGCGGGTCGGCAGCGGCGGCAGCCAGGGCCCGGGGCGGCGCGGCCGATCCGCGAACCGGGCCGCGGCGGTCGCGACGTCGTCCGGCGAGGTCAGCGCGATCCGCGTCAGCCGGGCGCCGGAGTCGCCCGCGCGGCGGATCCACGCGAGCCCGCGCCCCTCCGCGCCGCCCGGGAGCGCCGCCGCTTCGTCGGTCCCGAGCAGAGCGCGGCTCTCGGCCGGCTCCGCGACCCGCAGGCCGATCCGCAGCGGGCTGTTGGCCACGAGCGCGTCGCGCAGCACGCCCCCTGCCCGCTGGGTGCCCAGCACGAGATGCAGGCCGAGCGCCCGCCCGCGGGCCGCCACGTCGGTGAAGACCGCGTGGAGATCCGGATGCTCCTGCAGCATCGCGGCGAACTCGTCCACCACGATCACGAGCCGCGGCAGGTCGACACGCGGGTCCGACACGTCCCGCGCCCCCGCCTGCGCGAGCACCGCCTCGCGGGCGCGCAGCTCGGCGCGGAGGCTCTCGACCGCGCGGCGGGCACCCCCGGCATCGAGGTCGGTGATGACCCCGGTCACGTGCGGCAGCGCCGAGAGCGGTGCGAACGCGGTGCCGCCCTTGAAGTCCGCCAGCAGGAACTGCACGCGCTCGGGAGGCAGGACGGCGGCGAGCGACGCCACCCAGGTCACCAGCAGCTCGCTCTTGCCGCTGCCCGTCATCCCCACCACCACGGCGTGAGGCCCGTCGGCCACGAGGTCGACCTGCGCGGGGGTGGCGCCCTCGACGCCGATCACCGCGCCGAGCGCGCCCGAGCGCTCAGGTGCGCGCTCCAGGAGCTCTCCGAGGCCGACCGTCCCGGCGCGGCCCGCCGACGACGACTCGGCCGCGGGCCGTCGCGCCGCGAGCTGCGCCGCGATCGCCTCCGCCTGGGCGAGCGAGACCGCCTCCGCGGCGACCGAGGCGGTCTCCCCCGCCCACGTGAGCCGTGCCTGCGGCACGGGCCCGACCTCGAGCAGCGCCCCGCACTCCGGAGGGACCTCGCCCTCAGGCGCCACCACCGCGATCACCACGTCGGACGGCGGCGCGGGCGCCGCGGCGTCCGCGAGGGAGACGCGCAGGCCGTCTCGGGCGCCCGGGCGCCAGTGCGGCAGCCGCTCCGCCCACCCGGACTCCCCGGGCGGCACGGCCACGAGCGCCGCGTCGCCCGCCGGATGCGCGAGGCACAGCTGCAGCACCAGGCCACGGGCGATCGCCCGCGCTGCGACGGGATCGCCCTGCACGGCGACGCCCGCGCGCAGCGGCACCGTCACGGGCGCGTCGGCGAGCTGGGCCGCGCGCCGCCGCAGCTCCCTCCCCTCGGCGTCGTCGTCCCCCACGGCCACCCGCACGATGCTCGGCACACGGCCGCGGCCGACCACCAGCTCGTCCGCGCCGCTGCGCCACTGCCGCCGCGGGTCCTTGATCAGCGCCGCCACGTCGGGCCGCTCGCGCCATCGCGTCGCCCGCTCTGCGTCGTGCCGCCGCGCGACCTGCTCGCGCGCCCGGCGCAGCGCCGCCTCGCGCTCGGCTCGCGCTTCGCGGCGCCGGCGCCGCCCGCTGCGGGCACCGTCGATCAGCGAGGCCACGGCCATCAGCGGTCCGAGCGCGGCGAAGCAGAGCGCGAGCAGGGAGCCGGTGACGGCCCAGATCGCGACCGACGCGACGACGGGGACGACCGAGGCGACGATCGGAAAGGGCCCGCGGCGGGGCGGGGGTTCCGGGGTCGGCAGGGTGATGGGCTCGTCGTGCGCTGCGGGCATGCGCCCAGTCCAGCGGCTCCGCGAGCGCGGCGCGGCGGCGCGGACGGCCCCGGCGGATTACTCGCGCGCGTCGTCGCCTGTGGACGAGTCGTCGGCGGGCTCCGCCGGCGGGTCGAACGTGTCGTGCGGGTCGGCCTCGGGCAGCTCCCGCGTGTCGGCGTCGTCGGGGCGCACCTGGCCCGGCACCGCGACGTTCAGCACCACGATCGTGATGTTGTCGCGCCCGCCGTTCTCCAGCGCGGCTTCGAGCATGGCGTCGACCGCCGCCTCGGGCTCTGGGTGCAGACGCAGGAAGTGGAGGATGCCGTAGTCCGTGAGCTCCTTGGTGAGCCCGTCCGAGCAGATGACGAACCGGTCCCCGTCGCGCACGTCGAGGCGCACGTAGTCGGGCACGGCGCCCTCGCTCGGCCCCACCGCGCGCGTGATCACGTTGCCGTACGGGTGGTTCTCGGCCTCCTCGGGGCTGAGGCGCCCCGCCGCGACGAGCTCCTGGACGAGCGAGTGGTCGGTCGTGACCTGCGCGAGCGCGTCGTCGCGCTGCAGGTAGACGCGGGAGTCGCCGATGTTCAGCGCGACCCAGGTCGCCTGGTCGTCGGTGATGTCGAGGTACACGCCCGTCACGGTCGTGCCGGTGCCCTCGTCGGTCGTCTCGGGGTGGTCGCCGATGTCGCGGACGGCCTTGATCAGCGCCTTCTCGATGCGCTCGGGCGAGACCGGGCCCTTGCCCACCATGCGCTGGAGGCGGTCGACCGTACTCGCGCTGGCGATCTCGCCCCCGATGTGGCCGCCCATGCCGTCGGCGACGACGAACAGCGGGAACGCCGTGAGCAGGGCGTCCTGGTTGATGTCGCGCTTGCGGCCGCGGTGCGTGACCCCGGCCCACGTCAGGACGGCGTCGTCGCCGGTGGGCAGCGTGACCGTCTGCGACTGCGCCGTCGTCGGGGCGTCGGACACGGGCATGGACCTCCGATATCGGGCGACGGCGCCGACCCCAGGGTGCAAGGCCGGTCCGTCACGGGCTCTCACATCCTATCGGCAGCCCGCCGACGCGCCGCGCCGCGACGGCCCGGTGAGCGGCGCGGATGCGGGTCAGATCACGGGGACGGGAGGCCCCGGGAACAGCCCGTCGAGCACCACGAGCTCCTCGGGGGTCGGGCGCCAGGCGCCGCCCGCGGCGGCGTTGGCCGCGACCTGCTCGGGCGACGTTGCACCCGCGATCACGCTCGCGACGCCCTCCTGCGCGAGGAGCCAGCCGTAGGTCGCCTCGAGCATGGTGATGTCGCGCGCGTCGCAGAACGCCTGATACGCCTCCAGCACGTCCCACGGCGCGTCGCGCCAGAGGTGCGGCCGCTGCGACATGATGCGGCTCCCCGCCGGTCCGCCCTCGCGCGTGAACTTGCCCGTCAGCAGCCCGTTGTAGAGCGGGAAGTACGGGAAGAACCCGAGCCCGTAGCGGCGCACGGCCGGCAGCACCTCGCGCTCGGCGTCGCGCTCGAGAAGCGAGAACTGGTTCTGCGAGGAGATGAACCCCGAGCGGACGCGCGCGCGTGCCGTCAGCTCGGCCTCCGCGATCTGCCAGCCGACGAGGTTGGAGTGGCCGTAGTAGCGGATCTTCCCCTCGCGCACGAGGTCGTCCAGCGCGTCGAGCGTCTCCTCGATCGGGGTCTCCGGATCCGGCGTGTGCAGCTGGTACAGATCGATCCAGTCGGTCTGCAGCCGCGAAAGCGACGCCTCGACCGCGCGCCTGACGTACGCGCGCGAGCCCTTGGCGCCGGCGGCGGGCCCGAAGCCCATGTCCCGCGCGTAGTGGCCGAACTTCGTCGCGAGCACGACCCGGTCGCGCCGGCCGCGCAGCGCCTCGCCCATGAGCGACTCGCTCACGCCCTCGCCGCCGTAGATGTCCGCGGTGTCGAGGAACACCACGCCGTGCTCGATCGCGGCGTCCAGCACCCGGCGCGTGCCCTCCAGCGACTCGGTGGCGGTCCCCTTCCGGCCGAAGTTGTTGCAGCCGAGGCCGACCTCCGACACCAGCAGACCCGATCGACCGACCCGACGCATCGCCACGCTCATGCCCCCACGCTAACCGACGCGGAACGGCCCCGCTCCGAGGGATCGGGGCGGGGCCGTTCGCGATGCGCGTCAGGGCTGCGGCGGGGCCGGAGGCGGAGGCGTGGTTCCGGCCGGCGGCTCGTCGCCGCGCGGCGGCGTGGTGCCGGGCGCGGGCGGCGGCACCGGCGGGACCGCGCCGCCCTGCACGGGCGGAGTGGGCGCCTGGCCGGGCTGCGCGGGATATCCGGGCTGCGGGTGTCCCTGCGGCGCCGGCGGCTGACCGTAGCCGGGCTGACCGTAACCCGCCTGGCCGTAGCCGGGCGCGACCGCGGCGGTCTGCGTCGGCACGCCGTCCCACTGGGTGTTGTCGCCGAGGAAGGCGTTGCCCGCCCACGGAGCCGGCGGCACCGCCTGGTTCCAGCGCGACCTGTCGAACGCGAGGATGCCGAGCCAGACGATAGAGAGGAGCACGTAGAGGACGACCCACCACGCCTCCTTCTGCAGCTTCAGGCCGATGCGGTAGGCGGCGATGGCCGAGAACACCGCGAGGGCCAGGCTGAACAGGTAGCCGATGCCGATCCAGCTGAGCAGGATCGCGCCGCCGAAGCCGTAGAGCACCAGCCACGGGCTGAGGTCGCCGAGCTTGAAGAAGACCATCATGTTGTAGACCGGCACCCAGGCGCGCCACGCGCCCTGCACCCCGGCCTTCTGGAAGATCTTCATCATGAAGAACGAGGTCAGGACGTAGATGACGATGGCGAAGAGGATCATCAGGCCCGTCATGGCCAGCAGCGCGGCGGCGAAGGCGCCGTCGTCGTAGGAATTCATGCGTCCTCCTGGAGATCTGCGTGCGGCGTTCCGCCGCGGCTCCAGGTTAGCGATCCTGAGTGCTTGCTGAACAGAGGCGCGCGCGATCGGGCGATCAGCCCTCGCCGACCAGCTCGACCTCGCCCGCCCGCGCGCCGGGCCGGATCACGAGTCCCTCCGTCGCGGCCCACGCCACGAGATCGCCCACGTCCGACAGCGCCGGGCGGGTCTGCGCGAGCCGCCGGGTCAGCAGCCCCTTGGCCTTCTTGTTGAAGTGGTTCAGGGCGCGCACGGTGCCGTCCGCCCCCTCCGCCACGACCCGCACGTAGGTGCTCGCGACGCCGGCGGGCACCGGCCCGAGCGCCGCGTAGGCCTCGGAGCGCAGATCGATCACGAGACCGCGCAGGCCGCCGAACGCCTCGGCCACGGCCGGGGCCCAGTGCCGTCGCAGCGGCGGCACCCCGGGCAGCGAGGCGCCGGCCGCGAGCCGGTACGACGGGATGGCGTCGAGCGCGCCCACCGGGCCGAGCAGCGCGGTCTGGATCAGCGCGTGCTCGCCCAGCCAGGCGCGCGCCTCCGCGCCCACGGTCGCGGCGTCCAGCGCGTCGAACAGCACGCCGGTGTAGCGGTCCACGGCGGGCATGGTCGGCGCGGTGCGCAGCACGGCGTTCACCTGGATCTCCCCGAGCTGGCGGGGCGAGAGCTTCAGCACACGCGCGGCGAGGTCCGGATCGGCGGACAGCGCCACGACGGACGCGACGACGGCCTCGCGCCGCGGTGCGAGCACCGGCAGCGCGAGGCCGTCGTAAGCGAGTGGCGCGTCCGATCCGCCTGCCCGCTTCGTCTCCGAAGGGGGCAGGAGGATCGTGGTCAGGAGCTCAGCGTCGCGTGACCCGCGACGATCGTGAGGCGATTGTTCTCCATCGACACGAAGCCGTCGCGAGCGTCCGCGATCACCTTGGTGCCGTCCTCCTGGGTGATGCGCACCTGGCCGTCGCCCAGGATCGCGAGCACCGGCTCGTGACCCTGCATGAAGCCGATCTCACCCTCCGTGGTCTTGGCGACCACGAGGTTCGCCTCGCCCGTCCAGACCTCCGCCTCGGCGGAGACCAGGGTGACCTGAAGGCCCATGCTCAGCCGTTCTCCTTCTGGATCTGCGCCCACTTGGCCTCGACGTCGCTGATGCCGCCGACGTTGAAGAACGCCTGCTCGGCGACGTGGTCGAACTCGCCCTTGACGATCGCGTCGAACGACTCGATGGTCTCCTTGATCGGCACGGTCGAGCCCTCGACACCCGTGAACTTCTTCGCCATGTAGGTGTTCTGCGAGAGGAACTGCTGGATGCGGCGCGCGCGGGCGACGACGATCTTGTCCTCTTCCGAGAGCTCGTCGACACCGAGGATCGCGATGATCTCCTGCAGCTCCTTGTTCTTCTGCAGGATCTGCTTCACGGCGGTGGCCACGCGGTAGTGGTCCTCGCCGATGTAGCGCGGGTCCAGGATGCGGCTGGTCGACGTCAGCGGGTCGACGGCCGGGTACAGACCCTTCGACGCGATCTCACGCGAGAGCTCGGTCGTGGCGTCGAGGTGCGCGAACGTGGTCGCGGGGGCCGGGTCGGTGTAGTCGTCGGCCGGCACGTAGATCGCCTGCAGAGAGGTGATCGAGTGGCCGCGCGTCGAGGTGATGCGCTCCTGGAGCACACCCATCTCGTCCGCGAGGTTGGGCTGGTAGCCCACGGCCGAGGGCATGCGGCCCAGCAGGGTCGACACCTCGGAGCCCGCCTGCGTGAAGCGGAAGATGTTGTCGATGAAGAGCAGCACGTCCTGCTTCTGCACGTCGCGGAAGTACTCCGCCATCGTCAGGGCCGACAGGGCGACGCGCAGACGCGTCCCCGGCGGCTCGTCCATCTGACCGAACACGAGGGCGGTCTTGTCGAAGACGCCCGCGTCCTCCATCTCGTGGATGAGGTCGTTGCCCTCACGCGTGCGCTCGCCGACGCCGGCGAACACCGACACACCGCCGTGGTCCTGCGCGACGCGCTGGATCATCTCCTGGATGAGGACGGTCTTGCCGACGCCCGCGCCGCCGAAGAGGCCGATCTTGCCACCCTGCACGTACGGGGTGAGCAGGTCGATGACCTTGATGCCCGTCTCGAACATCTGGGTCTTCGACTCGAGCTGGTCGAAGTTCGGGGCCTTGCGGTGGATGGGCCAGCGCTCGGTCACCTCGATGGTCTCGCCGTCGGGCAGGTTCAGCACATCGCCCGTGACGTTGAAGACCTTGCCCTTGGTGACGTCGCCCACGGGCACCGAGATGGGGGCGCCGGTGTCGCGCACCTCCTGGCCGCGGACCATGCCGTCGGTCGGCTTCAGCGAGATGGCACGCACCATGTCGTCGCCGAGGTGCTGGGCGACCTCGAGCGTGATCTCGGTGGCCTGCTCGCCGATGACGATCGTCGTCTTGAGCGCGTTGTAGACCTCGGGGATCGCGTCGTGCGGGAACTCGATGTCGACGACGGGACCCGTGACGCGGGCGACCCGTCCGACGACCGCGGTCTCAGTGGCAGTCATTTTTCGTCTTTCCTCTTCTGGGTTCCAGCTCAGGACGCCAGGGCGTCGGCACCGCCGACGATCTCGGCGATCTGCTGCGTGATCTCGGCCTGACGCGCGTTGTTGCGCAGGCGGGTGTAGTCGGTGATGAGCTTGTCGGCGTTGTCGCTGGCCGACTTCATCGCCTTCTGCGTCGCGGCCTGCTTGGCGGCGGCCGACTGCAGGAGGGCGTTGAAGATGCGGCTCTGGATGTAGACAGGCAGGAGCTTGTCGAGCACGGCGGTCGCGTCGGGCTCGAACTCGTACAGCGGGTAGACCTCGCTGCTCGCCTCGGCCGTCGCGTCGCCCTCGACGACCGCGAGCGGGAGCAGACGCACCTGGTCCGCCTCCTGGGTCATCATGCTGACGAAGCGGTTGTAGACGATGTGGATCTCGTCCACGCCGCCCTCGGACGCGTCCTTCTCGTACGCCTCCAGCAGCACGTCGGCCATCTGCTCGGCGGTCTCGAAGCGCGGCACGTCGGCGTCGCCCACCCACTCGGCCTCCGCCGCGATGTGGCGGAACTGGAAGTAGCCGACGGCCTTGCGGCCGAACAGGTAGAACGCGACGTCCTTGCCCTGCGAGCGCAGCAGCTCCGCCAGCTCCAGCCCCTCGCGGATGACCTGCGAGTTGAACGCGCCGGCCAGGCCGCGGTCCGAGCTGAGGATGACGATCGCCGAGCGCTTGACCGACTCCGGCTCCCGCGTGAGCGGGTGGTCGATGTCGGTGTGCGTGGCGACCGCGGAGACCGCACGCGTCACCGCGCGGGAGAAGGGGCTGGACGCGTTCACACGCGCCAGCGCCTTCTGGATGCGCGAAGCCGCGATGAGCTCCATCGCCTTCGTGATCTTCTTGGTCGTCTGAGCAGAAGAGATCTTCTGCTTGTACTCCCTGAGCTTTGCTCCCATGATGCGTCTTCTCCGCGGGGCTTACGCCCGGCGGCCCTTGACGATCTTCTCCTGGTCGACGTCGGCGGCGTCGGCCGCCTGGTGCTCCTCGTGGCCCGGAGCCGTGAGGGGAACGCCCTTGCCGCCCTGGAACTCGAGCAGGAACGCGTCGATCGCCTTGTCCATCTCCGCCACCGTGTCGTCCGACAGCTGGCCGCTGTCGCGGAGCGTGTCGAGGATGGTCGTGTTGCGGCGCAGGTGGTCGAGCAGCTCGCGCTCGAAGCGCAGCACGTCCTCGACCTCGATCGTGTCGAGCTTGCCGTTCGTGCCGGCCCAGATCGAGACGACCTGCTCCTCGGCGGGGTACGGCGAGTACTGCGGCTGCTTGAGCAGCTCGGTCAGGCGCGCACCGCGGGCGAGCTGACGGCGCGAGGCCGCGTCGAGGTCGGACGCGAACATCGCGAACGCCTCCAGCGAGCGGTACTGGGCGAGCTCGAGCTTGAGCGTGCCCGAGACCTTCTTGATGTGCTTCAGCTGCGCGTCGCCGCCGACTCGCGAGACCGAGATGCCCACGTCGACCGCGGGACGCTGGTTCGCGTTGAACAGGTCGGACTGCAGGAAGATCTGGCCGTCGGTGATCGAGATCACGTTGGTCGGGATGTAGGCCGACACGTCGTTGGCCTTGGTCTCGATGATCGGCAGACCCGTCATCGAGCCGGCGCCCATGTCGTCCGACAGCTTCGCGCAGCGCTCGAGCAGGCGCGAGTGCAGGTAGAAGACGTCACCGGGGTACGCCTCGCGGCCCGGCGGGCGGCGGAGGAGCAGCGACACGGCACGGTAGGCCTCGGCCTGCTTCGACAGGTCGTCGAACACGATCAGGACGTGCTTGCCGTCGTACATCCAGTGCTGGCCGATGGCCGAGCCGGTGTACGGGGCCAGGTACTTGAAGCCGGCCGGGTCCGACGCGGGGGCCGCGACGATGGTGGTGTACTCCATCGCGCCGGCCTCCTCGAGGGCGCCCTTCACCGAGGCGATGGTCGAGCCCTTCTGGCCGATCGCGACGTAGATGCAGCGGACCTGCTTGGTCGGGTCGCCCGACTCCCAGTTCGCCTTCTGGTTGATGATCGTGTCGATCGCGATCGCGGTCTTGCCGGTCTGGCGGTCGCCGATGATCAGCTGGCGCTGGCCGCGGCCGACCGGGATCATGGCGTCGATCGCCTTGATGCCCGTCTGCATCGGCTCGTGCACCGACTTGCGCTGCATGACGCCGGGGGCCTGCAGCTCGAGGGCGCGGCGGCCCTCGATGCCGGTGATCTCGCCGAGGCCGTCGATCGGGTTGCCGAGCGGGTCGACCACGCGGCCGAGGTAGCCCTCGCCCACGGGGACCGAGAGGACCTCGCCCGTGCGGGTGACCTGCTGGCCCTCCTCGATGCCGGCGAACTCGCCGAGGACGACGACGCCGATCTCGTGCTCGTCCAGGTTCTGGGCGAGGCCGAGCGTGCCGTCGCCGAAGCGCACGAGCTCGTTGGCCATGACGCCCGGCAGGCCCTCGACGTGGGCGATGCCGTCGGCCGCGTCGGTGACGGTGCCGACCTCGGTCGCCGCGTCGCCGGTGGGCTCGTAGGCGGCGACGAAGTCCTTCAGCGCGTCACGGATGACGTCGGGGCTGATCGTGATGTCTGCCATTGTCTTCCTTCAGGTTGTGGGATCCGCGATCCCCAAAAGCGATTCCGCCGGGGCGGCAAGTGTGGAGGGTCAGCCGGCGAGCTTCTGGCGCACGTCCGCGAGACGCGACGCGATGCTGCCGTCGATGACGTCGTCCGCGATCTGCACGCGCACGCCGCCGACGACCGAGGGGTCGACGATCGCGCTGATCGTCACCTCGCCGCCGTACGTGCGCGAGAGCGCGGTGGCCAGACGCTGTGTCTGCGCCTCGGTGAGCGGGGTCGCCGTGGTGACCGTCGCGACCGTGCGGCCGCGCTGCGCGGCCACGATGCGGATCGCACGCGACAGGATCGCGCGGACGCGGCGGTTGCGCGGCTGCTGCACGAGCGACGAGACGACCAGCGTGGTGCCCTCGCCGGCGCGGCCGCCGAGGAGCGTCTTCATCAGGTCGCCCTTCGCCGCGCCGTCGCCCAGGCGGCTGCCCAGCGCGAGCTCGAGCTCGGGGTTCTCCGCGACGATGCGGGAGACGCGGAACAGCTCGCCCTCGAGGTCGCCGTGGTCGGCCTTGGCGGCCGCCCGTATGGCGAGCTCCTCGAGACCGTCGAGCAGCTCGTCCTGCGACGACCACCGCTGGGCGGCGGTCGTCGCGAGGAGCGACTGCGCGGTCGGCGACAGCGAGCCGAACACGCGCGCGACGAGCGCGCTGCGGGCCTCGGGAGCCGCGGTCGGGTCGGCGAGCGCGCCGCTCAGGGCGCGCGAGCCGGCGACGGCACGGGCGGCCGCGAACAGCTCGCGAGCCGTGTCGAGGTCGACCGTCGCGGTGCCCAGTGCCTGGGCCTGCGCCGCGAGCGCCTGAGTGGTCGCGCTGCCCATTACTTGGCCGCCTTCTCGGACGCCTCGAGGTCGGCCAGGAAGCGGTCCACCACGGCGGCGGCCTTCTGGTCGTCCGTCAGCGTCTCGCCGATGACGTTGCCGGCGAGGTCGATCGCGAGCGCGCCCACCTCGCTGCGCAGCGTGACGAGAGCCGTCTGGCGCTCGGCCTCGATCTGCGTGTGCGCGGTGGCGGTGATGCGCTCGGCCTCCGCGGCCGCGTTGGCCTTGGCCTCGGCGACGATCCGCTTGCCGTCCTCGCGGGCGGCCTCGCGGATGTCGCCGGCCTCCTTGCGGGCCTCGGCGAGCTGCTTCGTGTACTCCTCGAGGGCGGCCTCGGCCTGACGCTGGGCCTCGTCGGCCTTCGCGATGTTGCCCTCGATGGCCGCCGAACGCTGGTCGAGCATGGCCGTCAGGCGCGGCAGGGCCACCTTCCACACCACGAAGAGGATGACGAGGAAGCAGAGCGCCGACCAGATGATGTCGTACCACGCCGGCAGGAGCGGGTTCGGCGTCTCCTCCGCGGCGACCGTGACAAGAGCGTTCAGCATCCTGTCTCCTTACGTGTCAGCAGCGAGTGTTACTGGGCGGCGTAGCCGAAGATGAAGCCGGTCGCGATGCCGATGAACGCGAGGGCCTCGGTGAAGGCGATGCCGATCCACATCAGAACCTGCAGACGACCGGCGAGCTCGGGCTGACGCGCAACCGACTCGATGGTCTTGCCGACGACGATGCCCACGCCGATGGCCGGGCCGATGGCGGCGAGACCGTAGCCGACCGTCGCGATCGAGCCGTACACGTTGGCGAGAACCGTAGTAGCGTCCACGGGGTTTTCCTTTCGGTTAGGCGGTGCGCCGTGTGGCGGACCGTCAGTGCTCTTCCGCAACCGCGAGCTGGATGTAGACCGCGGTGAGGATCGTGAAGACGTAGGCCTGGAGGAAAGCCACCAGGACCTCGAACAGGGTGAAGGCGAGACCGAAGGCGAGGGTGCCGACGCCGAGAGGCGTCCACCATCCACCCGCGGTGAAGAAGAAGAAGTGCGTCGCCGAGAAGAACAGGACGAGCATGAGGTGGCCGACGATCATGTTCATCAGGAGTCGCAGCGTCAGCGTGACGGGGCGGATGATGAACGTCGACAGGAACTCGAGCGGCGTCACGATGATGTACAGCGCGGCCGGGACGCCCGACGGGAACAGCGCGTTCTTGAAGAAGCCGCCGGGGCTCTTCTTGATGCCCGCGTAGATGAACGTGACGTACGAGATCACGGCGAGCAGCAGCGGGACCGCGATCACGCTCGTGCCGGCGATGTTGATGCCGGGGACGATGCCCGTCAGGTTCATGAACAGGATCATGAAGAACATCGTGGTCAGCAGCGGCAGGAAGCGGTTGCCGTCCTTGCGACCGAGGATGTCGTGCGCGATGTTGACGCGGACGAAGTCCAGGCCCATCTCGACGACGCTCTGCAGGCGGCCCGGCACGACCTTCATGTTGCGCGTGCCGACGAGGAGCAGGATCACCAGGACCGCGGTGGCGAGCAGCTGGGCCGCGTTGATGCGCGTGAACTCGAACGAGCCGATCTGGAAGATCGCCGGAGGGAAGAAGTCGAGGATCGACGGCGGGTGGAACGCGCCTTCGGTCTCTTCGGCAGAGACGATCAGCATCGCGGCTTGAGTCAACGTGTGGCTCCGGCTTCATAGCTCCGGTGCGAGGACCGGGGAGGGCAGGAAGTCGTCATCTGCACGGGCCCCATGTCACCATCGGCATCCGCGGGAACTCGGCAGGAACGTCAGTCAGCCTATCAAAGAATCGACGGCTTCTACGACGCGTCGAACTTCGGATCCTCGTCCTTCGGGGCCCCGGGCAGGGACACGTCCACGTACGGCTCGCGCGAGCGCAGCATCGCGATGCCGTCGACGGCCAGCGACGCGATCACGCTCACCACGAGGGCCACGAAGAACACGACCGGCTCGATCCACGGCTGGCCGCGCAGGAGCATCAGGGCGACGATGAACAGCACCAGCTTCAACAGCCAGCCGCCCAGCACGATGCCGAAGAAGATCGGTACGTACAGCGCGTCGCCGAACCACCGGTTGGCGACCAGGATGCTGACGGCCGTGAGCAGCATGAACAGCGCGGCGATCGCGGCGCCGGCGAAGGCGCTCAGCATGCCGTCGACGCCCGCGACCGCGAAGCCGATGGCGCCGCCGACCGCGGCGATCACGAGCGTCGCGACGCCGCCCCACACGAGCGCGGTGCGCAGCACGGGCGTGCTCGAGATGGGCGGCTGCGGGCGATCCGGGGTGGTCATTCAGGCCTCCTGGGGGGCGGGCGCCGAGCGCCGCGTGGGAAGGAAGGTGAGCACGAGGCAGGCCGCGACGCCGATCACGCCGAACACGACGCCGAGCCAGTACGAGCCGAACCAGTCCTCGCGCGTCGCGAGGTACATCAGCAGGAACGCGAGCGAGATGATCGCGGTCCACGCGTAGAAGATCAGGACCGCGTCGCGGTCGGTGTGGCCGAGGTCCAGCATGCGGTGGTGCAGGTGCTTGCGGTCGGGCGCGAACGGCGACCGGCCGGCGCGCATGCGCCGGATCACCGCGAGGCCGAAGTCGGCCAGCGGCAGCAGCACGACCACGATCGGCAGCAGGATGGGCAGGAACGCACCCAGCAGCTGCGAGCGCGCGATGCCGTCGTCCGGGTCCAGCAGGGACGGCGGCAGCTCGGTCACCGCGATCGCGCTGGTGGCCATCAGCAGGCCGAGCACGAGCGCGCCCGAGTCGCCCATGAACAGCTTGGCGGGCTTCCAATTCAGCGGCAGGAACCCGAGGCACGCCCCGATCAGCACGGCCGCGATGAACGTCGCGAGGCTCGAGTTCGACGTCGAGATGTCGCGCGTCAGGATGTACGAGTACGCGAAGAACACGCCGTTGGCGATGAGGCAGACGCCCGCGACCAGGCCGTCCAGCCCGTCGATGAAGTTCACCGCGTTCATGACGACGACGATCGAGAACATCGTCAGCGCGATGCTCACCCACCCGGACCACAGCGTCATCCCGCCGATCGGCAGGGCGTAGATCTGCAGCCCTCCCCCGACCGCGATGATGCCGGCGGCCAGAAACTGGGCCCCGAGCTTGATCGCCCAGTCGAGGTCCCACAGATCGTCGGCCACGCCCACGAGAGCGATCAGGAGGATGGCGCCCAGGATGGACAGCACCTTCTCCGGCTCGGCCCAGAACAGCTGGAAGAACGGGTTCGCGGATGACACCGCGATCGCGGCGACGATCCCGAGGAACATCGCCACTCCCCCGAGCCGCGGCGTCGGCGTCTTGTGCACGTCGCGGTCGCGGATGCCCGGATAGAGCTTGAAGCGCATGCTCAGGCGCCACACCGCCCAGGCGAGCGCCGTCGTGAGCGCCGCCGTCAGCAGGATCGTGAAGAGGTACTGCCTCACGCGCCCGGCCGGTCGTCGGGCCCCGCATGCGGCTCGTGCTCGGGCAGCTCGAGCAGGTCGCCCAGGACCTCGGCGAGCTCCTCGCGCGAGACCGCGCCGTCGCGCAGGATGCGCACGCGCGGCTCGGCGTCGCCCTCGTGCGCGCCGACCAGCGACGTGGCGTCGACGATCGTGGACGCCACGCCCGTGCGCGACGGGCCGTCGTCCAGGTACACCGCGACGCTGTCGCCGAGCATGGCGCGGGCGTCGTCGCCCGTGACGGCCGCGGGCTGCCCCGTGAGGTTCGCGCTCGACACGGCCAGGGGGCCCGTCTCGCTCAGCAGCTCCAGCGCGATCCGGTGGTCCGGCATCCGCACCGCGACGGTGCCCTTGGTCTCCCCCAGGTCCCACGACAGCGACGGCTGCGCCGGCAGCACGACCGTCAGGCCGCCGGGCCAGAACCGCTCCACGAGCCGCTCGACGGGCTCGGGCACCTGCTCCACCAGCGCACGCATCGCGTCGATCCCCGACACCAGCACCGGCGGCGGCTGCTGGCGGCCGCGGCCCTTCGCATCCAGCAGGCGCTGCACGGCTGCGGGGCTGAACGCGTCGGCCGCGACGCCGTACACGGTGTCGGTGGGCATGACGACGACATGGCCGCGGGCGATCGCCTGGCGCGCCTGACGCATGCCGGTCAGCAGCTGCGCCTCGTCCCGGCAGTCGAAGAGAGGGGAGGACATCGTTTACATAGTAGAGAGTCCTGATCGATCGTTCGCCCGACGCTTCGCGCCGGGACTCGCGATCGATGCGTCGCTTCGCCGTTCTTTTCAGAAGCGATCGCACGCTGCGGGGCCGCAAGCGGCACCCTTGCGAGCGAGAAACGTCGCTTCGCTCCGTTCGGCAGCGCTTCGCGCTGCGATTCGGCCGCTTCGCGGCACGCTCGCTTCGCTCGCACGACCGTAGATGTCCGGGCTCAGTCTCGGTCGTTGAGCGGAGCGCCAGCGGAGACGAAACGGGCTGAGCGAGCGGAGCGAGTCGAAGCCGTGACGCCACCCCCTGGTCGTTGAGCGGAGGCGCGCCAGCGCCGGAGTCGAAACGAGACCGGACGTCCCGGCCGGCTGGGGAGGGCGCGGCCACGTTTCGACTCCTCGCTGGCGCTCGTCGCTCGACGACCACACATCAGACGAGGCGGACGAGGCGGACCTGTTCCGCCGTGCGAGCGACGCGAGCCGAGGGGCGTCAGGGGCGGAGGGCGGTGGTGGTGCGGTCGCGGTGGGTGAGGTCGGGGTGGGTGGCGGCGGCGCGCCAGCCGTCGGCCGTGAGGAGGTCGCGGATCGCGCGGCCCTGCAGCTCGCCGTGCTCGATGATCAGCGTGCCGCCGGGGCGCAGCAGGCGCATGCCGACGCGGCTCAGCTCGCGCACGACGTCGAGGCCGTCGGGGCCGCCGTAGAGCGCCGCCTCGGGGTCGTGCAGGCGCACCTCGGGGTCGCGCGGGATCGCGTCGTCGGGCACGTACGGCGGGTTGGAGACCACGACGTCGACCGTGCCGTCGAGCTCCGGGAACGCGACCGCCAGGTCGGCGAACGCGAGCCGGAGGTTCGTCGCGCCCGAGCGGGCGACGTTCTCCCTGGTCCAGACGAACGCGTAGGGCGAGTTCTCGGCGGCGTGGATGCGCGCGTGCGGGACCTCGGTGGCCATCGCGATCGCGATCGCGCCGCTGCCGGTGCCGAGATCAACGCCGATCGGCCCCTCGCCGTCCGCCGTGACCGGCACGGCGCGGAGGGCGTCGATCGCGAACTGCGCGACCGACTCGGTCTCGGGCCGCGGCACGAAGACGCCGGGGCCGACCGCCAGCTCCAGGTGCCGGAAGTACGCGACGCCCGTGATGTGCTGCAGCGGCTCGCGGGCCGCGCGGCGGGCGATCAGCTCCTCGTACGCGTGGCTCTCGGCCGGCGTCAGCTCGTCGCCGCGGATCGTCGCGGCCTGCACCTCGCCGCGGCTCTGGCCCCGCAGGTGCGCGAGCAGCAGCTCGGCGTCGACCTCGGGGTCGGGCACGCCGGCGTCCGCGAGGCGGGTCGCGGCCGCGCGGAGCGCATCGCGCAGGCCCGGCGCGGCGGAGAGGGCGGTCATGGGGTTCCAGCCTAATCGCCGCGGGATTCCCGGGCCGCGATGGGGCCCGGGGCGCGGGCATGCCGGCGGCGGAATGCGCATCCGGCTTCACAATGCGTCACACGCGCGCGCCCCGCAGCGGCAAGGGACCCTACGCTGATGCCTGGCGGCGCCCCGTCCGCCCGGCAGCACCGCAGACCGCATCCCGCACACCGAGGAGAACCGCCATGCCCGGCATCCACGCCGACATCACCACCGCCTTCGGGAACACGCCGCTCGTGCGCCTGAACCGCGTCGCCGAGGGCGCGGGTGCCGAAGTGCTCGCGAAGCTCGAGTACTTCAACCCCGGATCGTCGGTCAAGGACCGCCTCGGCATCGCGATCGTGAACGCCGCCGAGGAGTCGGGCGAGCTGAAGCCGGGCGGCACGATCGTCGAGTCGACGAGCGGCAACACGGGCATCGCCCTCGCGCTGATCGGCGCGGCCCGCGGCTACAAGGTCATCCTCACGATGCCCGCGTCGATGTCGAAGGAGCGCCGCGTCCTGCTCAAGGCGTTCGGCGCCGAGCTGGTGCTGACCGACCCCGCGGGCGGCATGAAGGCCGCGCTCGCCGAGGCGGAGCGCATCGTCGCCGAGACGCCGGGCGCGGTCCTGGCCAAGCAGTTCGCGAACGCCGCGAACCCCGAGATCCACCGCCGCACCACGGCCGAGGAGATCTGGAACGACACCGACGGCGAGGTCGACATCTTCGTCGCGGGCGTCGGCACCGGCGGCACGATCACGGGCGTCGGCCAGGCGCTCAAGGCCAAGAAGCCGGACGTCCAGGTCGTCGCGGTCGAGCCGACCGCCTCGCCGCTGCTGTCGACGGGCACCCCCGGCCCCGCGAAGATCCAGGGCATCGGCCCCAACTTCGTGCCGCCGATCCTCGACACCGAGATCTACGACGAGGTCGTGGGCGTCGAGTTCGAGGACGCCATCGCGACGTCCCGCGCGCTGGCCGCCGGCGAGGGCATCCTGGCCGGCATCTCGGCGGGCGCCGCGGTCTGGGCGGCGACCGAGATCGCCAAGCGCCCCGAGAACGCCGGCAAGAAGGTCGTCGTGATCGTGCCGGACACGGGCGAGCGCTACATCTCGACCGCGCTGTTCGAGGACCTGCGCGAGGACTGAGCGCCGCTCCGCCGCCGATAGGCTCGAGCCCATGGGATTGAACATCCGCGAGGATGTCGCAGCCGCGCGTCGCCGTGATCCGGCGGCGCGCGGCTTCCTCGAGATCGTGGCGCTGTATCCGGGTCTCCACGCGGTGTGGGCCCATCGCGTCAACCACTGGCTGTGGACGCGCGGATGGCGGTTCGTCGCCCGCGCCGGGTCGCAGCTCACGCGCTGGCTCACGGGCGTCGAGATCCACCCGGGCGCCCGCATCGGGCGGCGCTTCTTCATCGACCACGGCATGGGCGTCGTGATCGGCGAGACGGCCGAGATCGGCGACGACGTCATGCTCTACCACGGCGTCACGCTCGGCGGCACGTCGCTGACCCAGGGCAAGCGCCACCCCACGCTGGAGGACGGCGTGGCGGTCGGCGCGGGGGCCAAGGTGCTCGGCCCCGTCACGATCGGCGCGCGCAGCGCCGTGGGCGCCAACGCCGTCGTCACGAAGGACGCCCCCGCCGACAGCATCGTGGTCGGCATCCCCGCGAAGGCGCGCCCGCGCGGCGCGGGCGAGGACACCCGCCGCGTCATGATGGCCCCCGAGTACGTCATCTGATCGGCCCGGTGCCATGACCGCGTTGCACGAGCTCGGCCTGCGGGGGCTCGCCGCCGCGCTGCGACGCGGCGACGTGACGCCCGCCGAGGCCGCCGGGCACTTCCTGGCGCGGATCGAGGCGCGCCGCGACCTGGGCGCGTTCGCCGAGGTGACGGCGGACGCGGCCCTGCGCCGCGCCGCGTCGCTCGGGCGTCCGCCGGCCGACGCGCCGCCGCTGTGGGGCGTGCCGCTCGCCGACAAGGACCTCACCGCACGCGCGGGCGTGCCCACGCGCTACGGCTCGCGGTGGTCCGCGCACGACGTGCCCGCCCGCTCGGATCCGCTCGCGCTGGCGCTCGACGACGCCGGCGCCGTGAGCCTCGGCAAGACCGCGACGCCGGAGTTCGGACTGACGGGCTTCACCGAGACCCGCATCGGCCCGCCGGCGCGCGATCCGTGGGATCCGGCGAACGGCGCGGGCGGCTCCAGCGGCGGCGCGGCCGTGGCGGTCGCCGCCGGGCTGCTGCCCGCCGCGCCCGCGTCGGACGGCGGCGGCTCCATCCGGATCCCGTCCGCGACGGTGGGCGTCGTGGGACTCAAGCCGTCGCGCGGGCGCGTGCCGGCGGGATCGGGCCTCGACTCCCCCGGCGGCCTCGCGGTGGCCGGCCCGATCGCCCGCACCGTGGACGACGCCGCCCTGCTGCTCGACGCCCTGACCGCCGGGCCGCTCCCCTACGCGACGCGCGCGCCTGGCGAGGGGCCCTTCGCGGACGCCCTCCGCGCGCCCGCGGGGCGGCTGCGGATCGGGATGACCACGGTCTCGCCCTGGGACGAGTCGCTGGACATCCGGCTCGACGTGAGCGCCCGCGAGGCCTTCGCGCACGCGGCCCGCGTGCTGTCCGGCGCGGGCCACGAGCTCGAGGACGCCGCGTGGCGGCCCGAGGGCTACGCCGACATGTTCATGACGCTGTGGCGCGCGTCCGCCGCGCGCATCCCGGTGCCGGACGAGCGCCTCGACGAGCTCGAGCCGATCACGGCATGGCTCGCCCGCGAGGGCCGTGCGCTGTCCGCCGAGCGCCTGCTGGGCGCGCTCGCGGCGGCGACCGCGTTCGAACGTCGCACGATCGAGGCGTTCGCGGGCTTCGACGCCGTGCTGACCCCGGCGCTCGGGCTGCTCCCGCGCCCGATCGGCTGGTTCGCGCAGGACGACCCGGAGCTCAGCTTCGCGCGCCAGTGCGAGTACGCGCCGTACAGCAGCTTCGTCAACGTCGCCGGGCTCCCGGCCGTGACGGTCCCGGTGGCGGAGGCTCCCGGCGGGCATCCCGTCAGCGTCCAGCTGATCGGCCGACCCGGCGGCGAGGCGGTCGTCCTGCGCCTGGCCGCGCAGCTCGAGGCCGCGCGCGGCGCGCTGCCGCGCCCGCCGGCCTGGTGACACGCCGGGCGAATCCGCCCGCCGGGTGAATCAAAGGGCCGCGTCGCGACTCCTGGTCCTCGACGCGGCCGCGCACCCCCGATCGACGTGGCCCGGAAGGGATCACGATGACGCAGCAGCCCGGCACCCTCACGGGGGCCATCCCGACGCTGGACACGGACGGCGTGCCGATCCACCTCGTGGCGGCCGAGCCCGCCCTGGAGGTGATCGTCGAGGCGGCGGAGCACCATCCGGAGCACCCGCTGGGCGTGGCCTCGATCAACCTCGACCACCTGCACCACTTCGGGCGCCATACGCACCACCCCGCTCCGCTGACCGCCGAGGGCGGCGTCGAGTGGCTGAACCTGATCGACGGCTCTCCCATCGCCGCGTTCGCGCGCCGCAAGACCGGGCACGACCACCCCAAGCTCTCGGGCAGCGACCTGATCGGCGCCGTCCTGGACCGCGCCGCCGCGCGCGGCCTGTCGGTCGCGGTGCTCGGCGGGCAGCCGGCCGTCACGCGCGCCCTGCGGCGCCGGTTCGCCGTGGACTGGCCCGGCATCCGGTTCGCGGGCCACTGGACCCCGCCCGCCGACGACCTGACGTCGCCGTCGCGCGCCGCGCGCCTCGCGGCCGAGATCCGCGAGGCCGGCCCCGACGTGCTCCTCGTGTGCCTGGGCAAGCCGCGACAGGAGCAGTGGATCGCCGCGTACGGCGCCCAGACCGGCGCGGGCGTGATGCTGGCCTTCGGCGCGGTCGTGGACTTCCTCGCCGGCCGCGTCAGCCGCGCCCCGCGGTGGATCTCGGAGGCCGGGCTCGAGTGGGCCTGGCGCCTGCTGCACGAGCCGCGCCGCCTCGCCCGCCGCTACCTCGTCGAGGGGCCGCCCGCCTACCTCGCGCTGCGCCGCTCGGCGCGCGGCGCCGCGGCGGCCGTGCTCGCCGTGCCGATGCAGCGCCATGCCTGACCTGCCCGGCCGCTTCGCGCGCACGGGCCCGGCCGACGTCGCGGCGATCGTCGTGACGTACCAGAGCGCAGCCGACCTGGGGGCCCTGCTGAAAGGGCTCCGGCTGGAGGCCCGTGACCTCGACCTGCGGGTGATCGTCGTCGACAACTCCCCCCGCGACGACACCCTGCGGGTCGCCCGTGGCCACCCTGATGTGATCTCGGTGGCCACGGGCGGCAACCTCGGCTACGCGGGCGGGGTGAACGCCGGGCTCGAGCACGTCGGCGACGCCGCGAGCGTGCTCGTGCTCAACCCGGACCTGCGCCTGGGTCGCGGCGCCGTGTCGGCGCTGCTCCGGACGCTGCGCGAGGACCCCGCCCGCGGGGCCGTGGTGCCGCGCATCGTGGACGCCGGCGGTCGCACCGCGCCGTCGCTGTTCCGCGAGCCCGGTGTGCGTCGCGCCCTGGGCGACGCACTGCTCGGCCCGGTGCGGCGCGGCCGCGCGTGGTCGGAGGCCGTGCGGGATCCGCGTGCGTACGCGCACGCGCACGACGTGGACTGGGCCACGGGAGCCGCCGTGCTGCTGTCCGCCGAGGCCGTGGCCCGGGTCGGCGAGTGGGACGAGCGGTTCTTCCTCTACTCCGAGGAGACCGACTACCTGCGACGCGTGCGCAACGCCGGATTCGCGGTGCGCTACGAGCCGGCCGCGACGGTCGCCCACGCGCAGGGCGGATCCGGCTCGTCGCCCGCGCTCGACGCGCTGCTGCAGGTCAACCGCGTGCGCTACATGCGCCGGCACGCGCCGCGCCGCGCGCGCGCGTACCGGGCCGCCGTCGTGCTCGGCACGGCGCTGCGCGCGGTCCGCGGGCGGCGGCACCGGGCGCTGCTGCGGGTGCTGACGGACGAGCGCCGGTGGGAGGACCTGCCGGCGGCCACCTGGCGGGGCCACGGCACGCCCGTCGCGGCCGTGCTCATCCCGGCGCACCAGGAGGCCGCCGTGATCGCCCGCACGCTCGCGCGGCTCGCGGAGCCCGCGGCGGCCGGCTCGATCGAGGTGGTCGTGGTGTGCAACGGATGCTCGGACGACACCGCCGAGCGGGCGCGCGCGTTCGCCGGGGTGCGCGTCGTGGAGCTGCCGCAGGGCTCGAAGCCCGCCGCGCTCAACGCCGGGCTGCGGCTCACGACCGTCCGGCCCGTGATCGTGCTCGATGCGGACATCGACCTGCCGGCGGCCGCGATCCCCGGCCTCGTGCGCGCGCTGCGGCGGCGCGGAGCGCTGGCCGGACGGCCGCCGTTCGCGTACGACGCCTCCGGCGCGGATCCGTGGGTCCGGGCGTACTACCGCGCCCGGGCCCGGGTGCCCGAGCTCACCGGCGCGATCTGGGGCGCCGGCGTCTACGCGCTCTCGTCCGAGGGCGAGGCGCGGGTCGCGCCCCTGCCCCCGGTGACCGCCGACGACGTGCACGTGGACGCGAGCATCCCGGAGGAGGCCAAGGTCATCCCGCCGCTCGCGCCCGTGCGCGTGCGCGTGCCGCGCACGACCGGCGCCCTGCTCTCGACGCTCGTTCGAGTGCGCCGGGGGCCGGCGCAGCTGGGCGTGGACACGCACCGGTCGACGCTGCGCGGCCTGCTGCGCACCGTGACCGGCCCGGCCACCGCGTGGGACGCGCTCGTGTACGCCGCGTTCGCGCTCGCGGCGCGGCGGCGCGCCGCCCGCCCCGCCGCGCGCTCCGGTGCGATGTGGGAGCGCGACGAGTCGACGCGCCTGGCCGTGGCGGGCTGAGGCCCGTCCGCGCCGCGGGGCCCCGGCTCAGCGCCGGGGCGCCGCCGCGACCTCGGCCAGGACGCGGCTCACGCCGTCGCTGAACACGCGGTGGTCGCGCTCGGCCTCGACGCGACGCCGCCCCGCGGCGCCCATCGCGGCCGCGCGCTCCGGGTCGTTCCAGAGGCTCAGGACGGCCTCCCGCAGCGCGTCCGCGTCTCCCGGCGGCACCCACAGCCCCTCGCGCCCGTCGACGAACGCGTCGCGCTGGCCCGCCACGGCCGAGACGATCACGGGCCTGCCCATCGCCCACGCCTCGTTCATGCACGTGATGCCGTTGTCGCTGTCGGTGGGCCGCAGCGGCACCACGACGGCGCGGGACCGCGCGTAGAGCGCCCTCAGCTCGGCGGCCGGCATCGTGCCGAACGTGACGTTCGGCGGCACGAGGTCCTCGCCCCGGCGGTCGCCGTCGTCCGCGTTCCACCAGTCGGGCCGCGCGGTGTCGAGCACCCCGGCGATGTGGCACGGGATGTCGAGGCCCGTCATGGCGCGCACGAGCGTCGGGTAGTCGCGCATCTCGCCGCCCGCGGCGCACACGGTCGTGGACCCGGCGGTGGGAGCGGCGGATCCGTCGTCCGCCCAGAAGCGCGTGTCGAGCGTCCACGGCAGCGCCACGAGCTTGGACTCGGGGACGCCCAGCTCGCGCGCCGCGAACTCGCGCTGCGTGACGGGCGGCAGGATGATCCGCGCCAGCGCGGGGTGCGCGAACCGCAGCAGCCGGGCCTTCTTGCGCTCGGACACGCGGGTCAGGAGCGCCACGATGGGCAGCCGGCGCCGGCTCAGCCGGCACAGCAGCGCCAGCGCGAGCGCGACGTCCGCGACGCTCCAGCAGAGGATCGCGTCGTAGTCGCGGCCGACCCGGTGGGCCTCGAGCACCTGCACGAGCCACATGGGAAGGCGGCGGTACAGCGCGCGCCGCCGGCGCGGCGGGCGGGTGCGCATCCGCCGGTCCACGTACTCCAGGTCGGCGTCCACGTCGCTGATCCACGCGCGGGGCGTGCCCGGATCGCGCAGCGCGGCGAGCTCGTCGGGGTACGGCGGCGAGAACAGCGTGTTGGCGAGCACGAGCACGCGCGGGCGGGCGCGGGCGTCCGTCGCCTCCGTGCCCGCCGCGGATGCGCGGGCGACCGCGCGGGGCGTCATCCCCGCCTCCGAGGGGCGAGGACGCGCGCGAGCCCCATCCGACCGTCGGCATGGCCGATCGCCCGCACCGCGCCGGCGAGCCCCAGGAGCAGGGCGAACATGCCGGCCGAGATCGGGAAGCTCAGCCCGTCGAAGAACGCGAACAGCACGGCCGTGGTCAGCAGCGCCGCCGCGACGCCGCGGCCGAGGGCCGCGACGTCGGGGTACGGCGACCGGCGCACGGTCTGCACCGCACCCCAGGCGGCGGTCCCCACCACGGCGCCGGCGGCGAGCAGGCCGAGGACGCCCAGCTCGAGCAGCAGCAGCGCCCACTGGTTGTCGAAGATGTAGTAGCGCGGCAGGAACGTGCCGAAGCCCACGCCGATCACGGGGCTCGTGGCCAGGAACTCCGGCAGCCGCGCGAGGCCGTCCGTGCGCGACTCGGTGCTCGAGTCCGTGCCGATGCCGAGGAACAGGCCGACGATCGTGCCGTACAGGCCCGGCACGGCCACGGCGGCCGCGGCGGCGGCGACGCCGCCGCCCGCGGCCACCATCCAGCGGTAGGCCTTCGGCAGCGCGGGAAGCGACAGCACGAGCGCCACCGCGAGCCCGATCAGCCCGGAGCGCGACACGGCGAGGATGGCCGCGAACACGATCAGCGCCGCCGGGATCCACGTCCACGGCAGGCGGCCGCGCCCCTCCGCCGCGCGCGTCACGCCAAGGGTCACGGCCAGCGGGATGATCGAGCAGATCGCCGCCGAGTACTCCAGCGGATGCGTCGCGGTGCCGGTGGGCCGGGTGAAGCCGCCCCGCGCGATCACGCCGGCGTCCTCGGCCTGCAGCCCCGGGATGAGCGCGAACACGTCGTGCAGCGTCTGGCCGGTCGTGAACTGCGCGATCCCCAGCACCGCCACCAGGGTGCCGGCCGCGACGATGCGGCCCACGAGCGCATCCAGGTCGCGCAGGGTGCGCAGACCGTCCATGGTGACGAGCAGCACGCCCGCCCACGACAGCAGCCGCACGATGGACGACACGGCCGATCCGATCTGGTCGTGCGGCTGGCCGCGCAGCATGGCGGCCGAGAAGCTGACGAGAGCGACGACCAGCAGCGCCACGTATGCCCACCGCAGCGGCTGCGGCGCGGGCGGCACGTCGATCGCGCGGGCCTGCAGCCGCACCACGACCCACCACAGCAGGAGCACGAGCCCCCACAGCAGCGAGGGCCGCCCCATCGAGCCGAGGCCCGTGACCACGAGGTTCGACGGCACGCCGAACAGCAGGACGACGTAGACCGTGACCATCGTCAGGGCGCTGCCGGCGCGCGGGCGCGCGGCCATCCGCCCCCAGGCGACCGACACGGGCGGCGCCGCGGAGGACGGCCGCGCCCGTCGCGCCGCTTCCGGCGGGCCGTCGCCGCGGGTCTCGCGCATCCGCACCTCGTCCATCCGGATCCGATCCGTCCTGACGCGGGTCAGGATCGCCTCGTCGGACGCGCGCCGATCGGCTCGCCCGCGGCGGGGGCCTCTCCCAGCATCCGCTCGATCGCCACCTCGACCTCGACCTCGTCGGGCGACGCCTCGACGGGCGGCGCGGCGTCGTGGGCCTCCGCGCCCTCCGCGTCGTCATCGACCGCCGGGCGCCGCATGGCGCCGGGCTCGGCGTCGCGCTCGGCGCGTCGCCGGCGGCCCGCCTTGCGACCCCGGTGCCCGCGGCGCGGGCGTCGCGCCAGGCCGTCGATCAGGGCCGCCAGCAGCAGCGACATCAGCGCCGCGCCCGCCCCCACGCCCACCGTCGCGAGCATCCGCTCCCGGGTGCCGAGCGTGCTCTCGGGCGCCACTGCGACGGTCCAGATGCTCACCTGCGAGGCGGCCGGCACGTTCTGCTCGTCCTGCAGCCGGGCCAGCACCTCCTCGTTCGAGGCCAGCATGGCGTCGACCACCTCGGCCGCGACGTCGTCGACGGTGGCGCTGACCGTCACGAGCAGCATGGGCGCCGAGTTGCTGAAGTCGCGCGCGACCGTGATCTCGGTGCCGGGGTGGCGCTCCGTGAGCTCCTGCACCGCCTCGGCCGCGCCCGCCGCGCTGACCAGCACGTCGGCGGCGGTCGACAGGCCTCCCAGGTACAGGAACGGGTTGGGCGTCGTCTTCTCCTCCTCGCCGTCGATCTCGACGACCACGGCGGGCAGGCTGGCCTCGCCGGGCATCAGCAGCTGCTTCGCGGTGCGCTCGTACGTGGGCGGCACCTGCGTCCAGACGAAGGCCGCGGCCGCCGCGGCGGCCAGCAGGCCGGGCGCGACGATGTACCACCGCCGGAGCAGTCCCCGAAGCGTGTCCTGGACGTTCATGCCATCTCCTCGTGGTGCGCGATCCCGCGCGTGCGCGCGGTCCTGCCGCCGCGCCGTGTCCGGTGCGCGAGCGCGCGATCGAATCCGACGGCCGAGCCGACCGACGTGAGCAGGCCGGCGACCGTCATGGCCCCCAGCGCGGCGACCTGCGCCGTGCGGTCGGGCCGGATGTGCTCGATCCGCAGGGTCAGCGGATCGACGCGGATCCGGATGTCGGCGGGGGTGCCGGGCTGCCGGCGGAGGTAGCTGCTGTACTCGACGCGGCGCAGCGCCTCGGTCTGCTTCGCCTCGACCCACTCGGCGCTCGGCCCCACGATCTGCAGCACGATCACCGCGACCGCGTAGCTCGGCGCCCACTGGTTGCCGTAGTCGACGAGTCCCACCTGGACGCCCTCCCGGAGGCCGGCGCCGTAGTAGGGCGCGTCGACCGCCGAGTACCGGATGGCCTCCTGCCCCGGCACGACCTCGGCCGCGACCGCGCCCGCGAACGCGATCACGTTCTCGTCGCGCAGCGACCCCTCCAGGCTCAGCGCGCTGTCGTATCCGTAGAGGAACGTCACGGCCGTGCGCGTGGAGTACACGCCGGCGGCCGCCGTCGAGGCCAGGTGCCACGTCAGCAGCGCCGCGGCGGCGAGAACGGCCGTCACGACGTACCAGCGCCGCCCGAGCATGCCGAGCAGCTCCCGCGCGGTCATGACGCGCCCGCCGTCGCCAGGGCGGCGCCGTCGAGCTCGGCGGCCGACGGCCCGCAGACCTCGTCCTCCAGGATGCGCAGCACGTCGGCCTGCGCGGTCGTCCATTCCGAGCGCGCCGTGGACGCGATGCGCAGCGCGTGCGCGTCGCGGTCGGGCCGCTCCACGGCGGCCGCGAGCGCGCGGGCCAGACCCGCCGGGGTGGCGCGCGCCCACGCGGCCGCGTCGCCAGGAAGGTCGGCCCGCGCCGACGGCGAGTCCGCGACCACGGGGACGACGCCGGCGGCGATCATCTCCTCGGCCACGAGCGAGATGTTCGTGAAGGACATCGCCAGTCCCGCGACGCAGCGCGCGTAGAGCGCGTTCAGGTCGGCCGGGGCGAGCCGGCCGTGCAGGGTCGCCGGGAACGGCAGGTCGCGCACGCGCTCGCCGTACACGTGGATCGGCACATCCGGGCGCAGCTCGTGGAAGCGCGCGAGCGCGAGCCGCGCCAGCTCCCAGCCCCGGCGCGGGACGCCCGGCCTCGCGTAGGCGACGACGCCTTCTCTGCGCGCGCCCGGCAACGGGCGGTAGACCGCGGTGTCGCAGCCGAACGGCGTGACGTCGGGCGCGATCCCGATCTCGCGGCGCAGCGCCTCGGCGACGGCCTCGCCGAGCGCGATGGTGCGGAATCCGAAGCGGTAGGTGTCCTCGGCGAGCGCGTACGCCGCTCCGCGGGGGTGGAACCAGGGCTCGAAGTCCTGCACGAAGTACAGCCGCCGCATGGGCTCCCGGCCACGGGAGGCGAGCACGTGCGCGGTCTCCCAGGACGACGCGACCGCCGCGTCGACGCCCCAGTCGCCCGCGCGGGCGTCGCGCACCTCGGCGCGGACGCGGGGCCACCAGTCGCGGATGACGCGCTCGCGGTCGCGCGGGTCGGCGCCGTGGCGCTCGTCCAGCAGCACGACGCATCGGTGCCCCGCCGCCTCGACGGCCTCGATCATCCGGAACAGCGTCGTGTGCCCGCCGGAGCCGGCGCTCGGAGGGGCGACGACCCATCCGATCGTGAGCGGTGTGCCGCGCTCGGGTCGGTGCGCGGGCAGCGCCAGGTCGAGCTCGGCGGAGTCGGCCACGTCGGCGTCGGGCAGGCCGAGGCCCGGACCGGCAGGATCCAGGCGCGTCTCGATGCGGCGCACGACGCGCAGCGCGGCCGCGCGCGCGCCCTCCCGGCGCAGCACGCGCGCCGCGGCCGCGAGCGCGCTCATGCCGGCGCCTCGCGAGGCACGCCGGTCGCGTCGCCCGCCGGAAGCGCTCCGGATGCGACCGCGACGGGCTCGAACACGCCGGTGCGGTGCCAGCGCCGGAACTGCGCGTCGGCGCGCAGCCGCCGCGCGATGCGCGGCGCGGCGCCGGCCGCGACGGCCGCGCTGCGCGGCCACGAGGACGCGCGCCGCCGTGCCGCCTCGAACGCGCGCCACCCGGCCGAGGCCTCGATGCCGGGGTCGACCTCGAGCGCGAGCGCGCGCAGGTCGTCGACCAGAGCCGACGGGATGCCCCGGTCGAGGTCGCCGCGGGCGTACGCGAGGGCCTCGCGCGCGATCGCGCGTCGCGCCGATCGACGCAGGCCGCCCGAGTCGGCGAGCGCGTCGCACAGCGTCTCGAAGGCCGCGTGCTTCTCGCGCAGGAAGACCCTCGGGTCGTCGGCGCGCCGCGACAGGCTGCGGGGGTGCTCACGGTGCCACGCCTGATCGCATCCCTCCAGGTGGGCCACGTCGGAGTGCGCGGCGATCCGCAGCCACATCTCCATGTCGTGCGTGTGGGCCAGGTCGCGCTGCCCGCCGACGAGGTCGACGACGCTGCGGCGCATGACCGCCTCGGGCGACGTGATGACGTTGGCGCCGGTCGCGCACCGCGCCTCGAGCCAGGCGCGCCCGGACCACACGGTCCAGGCCGTGGGCCGCGTCCGCGCGGGCGCGCGGCCGTGCGAGAAGTGCAGGGGGTGGCCGTACACGAGCCCGACCGCGGGAAGGTGCTGCATCACGGCGACCGCGCGGAGCAGGGCGCCGGGCGTCAGCAGGTCGTCGGCGTCGAGGCGGACGAGGAACTCGCCGCCGGCCAGCTCCAGCCCGCGGTTGAAGGTCGCCACGGGCCCGCTGTTCACGTCGTTCGCGACCACCCGCACGCGCGGGTCCTGCTCCTCCAGGCGGCGCGCCAGGGCGAGGCTGCCGTCGGTCGACGCGTCGTCGACCACGATCACCTCGACGTCCACGCCACCCTGGTCGAGCGCGCTGCGCACGGCCTGCTCCAGGTAGCGCTCGTACTGGAAGCACGGGATCACGACCGACACGGTGGCCTCGACGACCGACGGCAGCGGCTCCAGGCGCACGGCGGCGGAGCGCGGGCCGCGTCGGAGCAGGTCGGTCATCGGATGTCCTCACTCGGGTCGGGGCCCGGCTCGCGCAGCTCGCGGATGCGAGCGCGCAGCCAGTGCCCGACCACTACGAGGTGGCACACTCCGGCGCTGATACCTCCGACGAGCAGGGCGGCGAGCGGATCCGGCACGGTCGCCGCGACGAAGGCCGCGACCGCGACGCACGGCACGGACGCCACGGACGGCAGGGCGAGGGCGCGGATGACCGCGGCCGGGCGAGCGCCCGCCGCGCGCAGCGCGACGAGGTAGCCGGGCAGGATGAGCAGCGCGGCCACCGCCACGTGCGCCCACGCGGCCGCGACGATCCCGCCGAGCGGCGCGACGATGACCAGCGCGACGGTCAGTGCGGCGAGCGAGGCGATCTGCAGCCACATCACGGGGCCCGGCCGCCCCCGCGCGTACAGGTATCCGGCGAACGCGTCGAACAGCACGCGCAGCCCGCCGTACACGCCGAGCGCCGCCAGCGCGGGCGCGGCGGGCAGCCAGCGGGCGCCGTACAGCACCTCGACGAGCGGTCCCGCGAGCACCGCCAGCAGCGCGCCCGCGGGCAGCGCGGCGGCCCACACCAGCGAGGTGACGGCGGCGAACCCTCCCGGGCCGCGCGAGAAGTACGGCAGGGCGATCGAGCGGACCACGGACGACAGCGCGCTCATCGGCCAGCCGGCGATGTTGAAGGCGAGCACGTAGAACCCCAGGGCCACGGCGCCGACCGTGCGGGCGAGCACGACGTTGTCGACGTTGATGAGCGCCCACGACAGCATGTTGGCCGCCGCGACCGGCAGCCCGAACGCGAGCACGGCGCCCGCGACGCGGCGGTCGAAGCCGTAGCGCGGGCGCACCCGCGCGAGCGCGAACTGCAGCGCGCTCGCGACGGCCTGGGCCGCGACCCGCCCGATCGCGAGCCCCAGCACGCCCATCCCCGCCGCGACCAGCGCGAGCGTGAGCACGGTCGACACCACGAAGTCCGCCAGGGCGATCAGGAACAGCTCCCGCTGGCGGAAGCGCCGCATGAGCAGCCCGTACGGGACCACCGAGGCGCCCGCCATCAGCAGCGTCGCGGAGAGGATCGCGATCGCCGGTCCCGCCTGCGGCGCCCCGAGCAGGGCCGCGAGGTCGCCGCTCGTGAGCAGCGTCAGGGCCGCGAGCGCTCCGCCCGCCGCGAGCCCCAGGGATGCGACCGTCGGGGCGATCCGGTCAGGATCCCGCGACCGGATGATGTCGGCGGAGAGTCCGAGATCGGCGAGCGTCATGAGCACGCCCTGGACGGTGAGCGCGATCGCGTAGACGCCGAACTGCTCGGGCGTGAGGAGCCGGGCCAGCACGATGCCGACGATCACGCTCCCGAGCCGCAGCAGCAGCGTGCTCGCGCCGCTCCACGCGGCGCCGCGGGCCGCGCGGACGCCCAGCGTCGCCGTCTCAGACATCGCGGCCCCGCGTCCTCCGCCACGCCCGCTGCGCCGCGGGGGCGGCGAGCGCCGCGCGCAGGCGCCCGTACCGCACGAGCGCGCGAAGGGCCTCCCGGGGCCGACGCGCCGCCGGCACCGCCGCCTCCGACATGTACAGGTCCTCGAGCCGGTCGACCGCGCGCGCCGCCGAGAACCGCTCCGCCACGAGCATCCGGCCGTATCCGCCGAGATCGCGGCGGCGGTCCGGGTCCGCGGCGAGCGCGGCGACCAGCGCGCCGAGGCCCTGGCCCGCGGCACCCGCGCCGAAGAAGCCGTGCTGGAGGAAGCCGGCGGCGGACGCCGGCTCGACCAGGCGCCAGAACCCGCCCTCGCCCTGCACGATGACCGGCCGCGCGTGGGCGAGCGCGCGCAGGGCGGAGGCGCCCATCCCGAACGCCACGTCCGCGGCGTCGTACACGTCGCGCGGATCCGGGACGTCGCCCAGCATGCGCACGTCGATGCGCGCGCGGCCGGCCGCCTCCCGCACCGCGCCCTCTTCGTCGCCCGCGCCCGCGACCAGCAGCACGGGCCGCGCCCCCGGCGCCGGGTCGCCGAGGCGGTCCAGCTCGCCGATCGCCTCGATCACGCCGCGCGCCTTGCCGTGCTCGCGCGAGAGCCTGCCCACCACCGACACGACGAACGCGCCCGCGTCCACGCCGAGCCGCTCGCGCGCGGCCACCCGGTCCCCCGGTGCGTCCGCGACCGTGTCCACGGGCGGCTCCATCAGAAGCACCGGCCCGCTGCGCTGAGCGACCTGTCGCGCGATCGCGACCGTGCCCACGAGCAGCGGCACGCCGTCGGGCACGTGCGGCGGCACCCACATGGACAGCACGCTCTCGATGTGGCGCAGCGGCAGGGCCGCCGCGGCGACGCCGGCGACCAGCGCGGGCCCCGACTCGTAGGTGTGGACGATGTCGGGCTCGAACGCCCGCAGCTCGCGCAGGAACCGCGCGACCGCGGCCGGGTGCAGCGAGTCGCCGCGGAAACGCGGGGCCGGATGCCAGGTCAGGCCCCGCTCGCGCAGCCGCTCCTCGAGCGGCCCCCGGGGCGCGTAGACCGCGACCACGTGCCCGCGCTCGCGCAGCCGCGCCGCGAGGTCGATCGCGATGAGCTGGCTGCCGCCCGTCACGAGCTCGTGCGGGCACACCAGGATGCGCAGGGGTCCGGCCGCGGGGACGTGCGCGTCCCCCCGCCCGCGCTCGCGCTCCGCACGCGGCGCGGACCGGGTGTCCGCGGGAGCCGGCGCCATGACCGCGCCTCAGCCGCGCGCGCCGCGGCGCCCGAGGGCGCGGCGCAGCGCGTCGGCGACCGCGGCCTGCTGCTCCGCGCGCAGGTGCGGCGACATCGGGAGCGACAGGATGCGCTCCGCCGCCGCCTCCGCCACGGGGAACTCGCCCCGCCGGCGCCCGAGGTGCGCATACGCCCCGGTCAGATGCAGCGGCGTCGGGTAGTGCACTCCCACGCCGATCCCGGCGCGGGTCAGCTCCTCGGCGACCCGGTCGCGCTCCGCGAGGCGCACGACGTAGAGGTGCCACACGTCGCGGTTGCCCGGCAGGCTCGAGGGCGCCCGCACGTCGTCGAGGTCCGCGAGCAGGCGGCCGTAGCGCGCGGCGGCAGCCCGCCGCGCGGTGTTCCACGCGTCGAGCCGCCTCAGCTTGGCGCGCAGGACGACCGCCTGCACGGCGTCGAGGCGGGCGTTGACGCCCACCCGGTCGTGGACGTACCTGACGGCGCTGCCGTGCGCCTGCAGCGACCGCACGATCCCCGCCAGCTCGGGGTCGCCGGTCGTGACGGCTCCCGCGTCGCCCGCGGCGCCGAGGTTCTTGCCGGGATAGAAGCTGGTCGCGGCGATCCGGCCGATCGCGCCGGCCCGGCCCGCGGGGCCGACGGCGCCCTGCGCCTGGGCCGCGTCCTCGACCACCGCGAGGCCGTTACGCTCCGCGAGCGGAGCGATCCGCTCCACGGGCGCCGTCTGACCGAACAGGTGGACGGGGACGATCGCGCGCGTGCGCGGCGTGATCGCCGCCGCGACGGCGTCCGGGTCGATCAGCAGATGCTCGTCGTCCACGTCGACGAACACCGGCACGGCTCCGATCCGGCTGGCCGCGGCGGCGGTCGCGATGAACGAGTTGACCGGCACGATCACCTCGTCGCCGGGCCCCACGCCGACCGCGCGATAGGCGAGCTCGAGCGCGTCGGTGCCGTTCGAGACGCCGATCGCGTGGGCGGCGCCGACGAACGCGGCGTACTCGCGCTCGAACGCCGCGACCTGCTCGCCGCCGACGAACGCGGCCGAGAGCAGCAGCTCGCGCCAGGCGGGCAGCACCTCGTCGGCGATCTCGCCGGACTGCGCGGGAAGGTCGAGGAACGGGACGGGATCGTGCGGGACGGCGTCCGGCGGGACGGGCTCGCGCCACGCGGGCACGTCGCGCACGAGCACGGGGGCGGGGCGGGTCATGCGGGCACCTCTCGAAGGGGATCGGGTCGAAGGGGATCGGGTCGAAGGGGATCGGGTCGAAGGGCATCGGGTCGAAGGGCATCGGGTCGAAGGGGATCGGGCACGGCGATCCGGGCGTCGCCGGTCTCCGCGATCGGAATGGGCCGCGTGTCGAGCGGCAGGGCGCGGGCCGGCACGCCCGCCCACGTCTCGCCGGCGGGGACGTCGCGCAGGACCACGGCGCCCATGCCCACCGTCGCGCCCGCGTGGACGGTCGCGTACGGGCGGACCGAGGCGTTCATGCCGAGGTACGCCGCCTCCCCGACGCGGACGCCGCCGCCCAGGCTGACGCCGGCGGCGAGCGTCGCGAAGTCCTCGAGCACGTCGTCGTGCGTCACGGTGCACCCGGGCATCAGCACCACATGCCGGCCGAGCCGCGCATCGGCCGTGACGACCGCGCCGTCGAGCAGGATCGAGCCCGCGCCGACGACGCTGGAGCGCCCGACCCGGGCCCCCGGGGCGACGAACACGGCGTAGCGCTCCGGGGCGACGCCCGCGCGATCGAGGCGGCGCACGACCTGGCGGCGGGACCGGCCGGGCCCGATGCAGACGAGCAGCCGCTCGTCGCGCCGTGCCGCGTCCTCGGCCGGTCCCACCACGGGCACCCCTCCGCACAGCGTGCCGAGCATGCCGGGATCGTCGTCGAGTACGCCGACGACGTCCGGCATCCCGGCGGCGATGACCTCGCGCGCGAGTCCGCTCGCGCCGATCAGCAGCACGCTCACGCGGCGCCTCCCGCCTCGCGCACGACCGCGATCACGCGATCCTGCTCGGTCTCGGTCATCGCGTGGAACAGCGGCAGGATGAGCGTGCGGTCGGTGAGCCGCTCGGTCGCGGCGAGGGCCGCGGACCCCGTGTCGCGCGCGGCGTACGCGGGCTGGCGGTGCGCGGCCATGATGCCGCGCCGCGCCGAGACGCCGTGCTCGGCGAGCGCCGCGAGCAGGCCCTCCCGGTCGAGCGGATACGGCGGGGCGACCTCGATCCACAGAGACTGGAAGCTGCTCTGGCCCCACGGCGGATCGGCCGCCACGCGGAGACCGGGCACGCCCGCGAGCGCCGCGCGGTAGCGCGCCGCCAGCGCGCGCCTGCGGACCACGATCTCGGGCAGGCGCGTGAGCTGCACGAGCCCGATGGCCGCCTGCACGTCCGTCATCCGGAAGTTGAAGCCGATCTCGTCGTAGCTCTCGCGCGGCGACAGGAGCGCGGCGTGGCGCTCGGCCGCCGAGGCCCCCATGGCGTGCTCGCGCAGCCGGCGCGCGCGCTCCGCCCAGTCCTCGCGGCTCGTGGTGAGCATGCCGCCCTCGCCCGTCGTGAGGATCTTGCGCGGGTGGAACGACCAGGCGGCGAGCTCGGCGCCGGCGCCGACCGGGCGCCCGCGGTACGTGGATCCGATGCCGCACGCGGCGTCCTCGATCACGACGATGCCGCGCGGATCGCACAGCGCGCGGATCGGCGCGAGGTCGACGGGGATCCCTCCCTGATCGACCGCGATCACCGCGCGGGTCACGGGCGTCAGCGCGGCGGCGACCGTCGCCGCCGTGACGTTCCCGGTCGCGGCGTCCACGTCGGCGAAGACCACGCGCGCCCCCACGTAGGAGACCGCGTTGGCGGTCGCGATGAACGACAGCGACGGCACCACGACGTCGTCGCCGGGGCCGATGCCCGCCACGAGCAGGGCGAGGTGCAGCGCGGTGGTGCAGCTCGACGTCGCGACCGCGTGCCCTGCCTGCACGGTCGCCGCGAACTCGCGCTCGAACTCGGCCACGCGCGGCCCCTGCGCGACCCAGCCGGACGCGATGGTCTCGGCCACGGCCGCGGCCTCCTCCTCGCCGAGCCACGGCCGCATCACGTCGATGCGCGTCGCGGCGGCCGCGGTCATGCCGGCACCCCGACGCCGCTCACGCGGTCCGCGCCCGCGGCGTCCTCGGAGCCCGCGGGCTCCCAGTTGCGGTCCTCGATGCGCGCGAGCATCTGCTGGGGCGTGCGCGGCCGGCCGCGGAACCAGGTCACGAGGTCGGCGACACCCGCGTCGAACGGCATCGCGGGGCTGAACCCCGTCAGCCGGTGCATGAGGCGGGCGTCGACCAGCAGCCGGCGCACGTCGCCGGGCCTCGGCTCGAGGTGGACGGGCGCCAGCCCGGGCCGCCCGGTGAGGCGCGCGACGGTCTCCGCGAGCGCGGCGATCGTGACCTCGCGGCCCGATCCGAAGTTCACGGTGCGGCCGATCGCGTCGTCGCACTCGGCGAGCGTCGCGAGCCCGCGCGCCGTGTCGGTCACGTGCATGAAGTCGCGCGACTGCCGTCCGTCGCCGTAGATCAGGGCCGGCAGGCCGCACAGGTTGCGCACGATCGTGCGCGGCAGCACCTCGCCGCTGTCGCCCTCGAAGTGGCTGCGCGGCCCGTAGGTGTTGAACGGCCGCACCACGATGACCGGCTGGCCGTGCGTGCGGAACGCCGCCCGCGCGTACGCCTCGCCCGCGAGCTTGGCCGCGCCGTAGACGGTCTCGGGCCACGTGGGGTGGCGCTCGTCCATCGGCACCCGCTGCGCGGTGCCGAACACCTCGCTCGAGCTGACGTGCACGATCCGGCGCACGCCGGCCGCGCGCGCCCGCTCGAGCAGCGCCAGCGTGGCCGTGGCGTTGACCTCGTGATTGGTCATGGGGTCGTGGAGGCTGTGGCGCACGCCCAGGCACGCCAGGTGGAACAGCACGTCGGCGCCGTCCAGCGCGCGCAGGGCGGCATCCGAGCGGATGTCCGCCTCGACGAGCCGCACCCGCGGATCCGCGAGCCGGGCCGACAGATTCTCGCGGCTGCCGTTCACGAGCGAGTCGACGACCGTCACCTGCGCCACGCGCCGTCGCTCCACCAGCTCGTCGACCAGGTGGCTGCCGATGAAGCCCGCGCCGCCCGTGACCACGACGCGCGCACCCGTCAGGGACGTCATGCCGCACCCCCCAGCGCCACGAGCTCCGGTTCCCGCTCGACCGCCGCCGGGGCGCCCTGCGCGGCCAGGCTGCGCGAGGCGGCCTCCAGCACGGACAGGACCCGCAGGCCCGCGTCGCCGTCCGTGCGCGGGGCGCGGCCCTCGCGGATCGCGGCCGCGAACTCCGTCACCACGTTGCCGAGCGCCTCCTGCTCCGGCAGCGCGGGCGACCACGTGTCGCCCAGCCGGTACGAGACCCGCGCCTGGCGCGCGCCCTCGCGGCCGGCGGGCAGGTCGACTCCCCGGTCGAACACGCTCAGCCGCTGCTGCGGGTTCAGATCGTCCCACACGAGCGTGCGGCGCGTGCCGCCGATCACCATGCGCCGGATCTTCGTGGGGCTCAGCCAGTTGACCTGCACGTGCGCGATCGCGCCGCCCGCGAGCGGCATGGCGAGGTATCCGACGCACGCGCGGCCCGTGCCGAGCGGGTCGGCGCCCGCCGCCGAGACGGTGGCGGCCGTGAGGCCGCCCGGCAGCACGAAGTCGAGGATCGACAGGTCGTGCGGCGCGAGATCCCACAGCACGTCGACGTCGGGCTGCACGAGCCCGAGGTTGATGCGGGTCGAGTCGACGTACAGGATGTCGCCCAGCGCGCCCTCCGCGATCAGCTCCCGGATGCGCAGCACGGCCGGCGTGTAGCAGTACGTGTGGTCGGTCATGAGCACGAGCCCCTGCTCTCGCGCGGCGGCCACCATCGCGATGCCCGAGGCGCGGTCGGCCGCGAGCGGCTTCTCGACGATCACGTGCTTGCCCGCGGCGAGCGCGCGGCACGCGAGCGCGTGGTGCGTGCGGGCGGGGGTCGCGATCGCGACCGCGTCCACCAGCGGATCCGCCAGCACGTCGTCGACGTCGGTGCGCACGGGCGCGCCTCCCACGGACTCCGCGACGCGCCTGGCGCGATCGCGGTCGAGATCGCACACGGCCGCGAGCTCCCACGCGTCGGACGCGCGGAAGTTCCTGGCCAGGTTCGGCCCCCAGTAACCGGCGCCGATCACGCCCACACCCAGTCGTCCTGTCACCGATCCGCTCCTCGCCCTGCCCGTGTCCGCCGAACTCCCGAAGCGCGCCTTGTCGGCGCGGGCGGGCGGTGCCACCCTGGTGTGACCCGCGCCTGTCATGAGTGCCGCGGACCGCGTCTGATACGAAGGGATGCCGATGTCGGCTCCGCCCGCGATCGATCCCTCCGCCGACGTGTCGCCCGAGGCCCGGATCGGCGACGGCACGCGGGTCTGGCACCTGGCCCAGATCCGAGAGGGCGCGCGCCTGGGCGCGGACTGCGTCATCGGCCGCGGCGCGTACATCGGGCCCGGCGTGGTGCTGGGCGACGCCTGCAAGGTGCAGAACCACGCGCTGGTCTACGAGCCCGCGCGCCTGGGGGACGGGGTCTTCATCGGCCCGGCAGTGGTGCTCACGAACGACGAGTTCCCGCGCGCGGTCACGCCGGACGGGCGCCTCAAGGGCGCCGAGGACTGGCACGCGGTCGGCGTGACGGTCGGGCGCGGCGCGTCGATCGGCGCGCGGGCCGTGTGCGTCGCGCCCGTGGTGATCGGCGAATGGGCGCTGGTGGCCGCGGGCGCCGTGGTCACCAAGGACGTCCCGGCGTACGCGCTGGTCGTGGGCGTGCCGGCCCGCCGCATCGGCTGGGTCGGCCGCGCCGGCCGGCCGCTCGGACGGGACGGCGACGCGTGGGTCTGCCCCGAGACCGGCGAGCGCTACCTCGAGCGGGACGGCCTGCTGGAGCCGGTCGGCTAGAAGCCGCTGCCGTGGCTCAGGAACGGCGCCACGAGGCCCGTCTCCTGCGAGGCCAGGGCGAGCGCCTCCGAGGGCCCGAAGCCCGTGGCCAGGCCGCCGTGGAACGAGCTCAGCAGCTCGGCCGCGACGTCGTCGGTGACGACCACGGGCGCCGCGACCACGCACGCGGATCCGGCGTGCAGCCACGCGTGCGCCATCCCCAGCGCCTCGGCGCCCCAGCGGACCGACGACCGGCCGAGCTCGCAGGCCGACAGCACGACGGTCGCGGGCGGCCGCGCGATCCGGTCGATGTCGTATCCGAACAGGGTGCCGTCGGCGAGGCTCACGCCCGACAGCATGGGCGTCGCGGTCGAGTGCCTCCCGTGCGCGACCATGTGCAGCACGTCGACGTCCTCGGCCAGCGCCGCGACGGCGTCGACGCGCGCCTGGTCGCCGTGCAGCACGCGCGGCGCGCCGAAGGCCCCGAGCCCGCCGTGCTCGAGCTCCCACGCGAACGCGGCGCGCTCGGCCTCCTCCATGCCGCGCGCCACGGCGGGGCCGACCGCGAAGCCGGCGGAGCGCGCGGGGACGCAGCGCCCGCGGGACTGGACCCATCGCGACGCCGAGCGCGCCAGCGTCGCGGCCCGGCCCCGCATCGCGGGGAGCATGGTCCACGGCAGACCGGCGAGCACCCCGGGCGCGGTGAGCAGCACGCGACGGGGGTCGCCCGCGGCGTCCAGCGCGCGCTCCACGAGCAGACGCGACAGCTTGCGCAGGCGCGCCTCGAGAGCGGCGGCGACGACCCCGGCCATCGGGCCGGCCCGCACCGCGGCCGCGACATCGAGGTCGGCGCGCAGGCCCGGCAGCAGCCGGCGCACCTCGGGCCACGCGATCGGGAACGCGCTGGGCGGCCGGTCGTGCGGCACGACCAGGCACGTCAGCCGCCCGCGGCTGTAGAGATAGGTGACCAGCGCGGTCTCGTCGTCGAGCGCGGCGGTCAGCTCGTCGAGCGCCACGCGCGGCACGGCCCGGCTGTCGGCGGCCGTGCCCCACTGCCGGTTGCGGACCCGCTCTCGGATCTCGGCCACGCGCCGGTCCCGGGCCCAGTCCGCCTCGTCGATCTCCTCGCGCAGCAGCCGCAGCTGCGCGAGGTCCGCGGCGTGCCGGGGGTCGGGCGGCGGCCGCAGCGGCATGACCTGGTGCGCGAAGTGCCGGGCGCGCTCCGACCACTCGAACATGACCTCGGGCCTGCGCGAGGCGACCGCGGCGTCGATGCCCTCGAAGATGAGCCCGCTGCCGTGCATCGCCACGGAGGAGGCCACCTCGAGCGCGCCGAACGTCGCCTGCCACTGCGACAGGCTCTCGAGCCCCGCGGCCGCGTGCCGCCGCGCGTCGCCGAGCCGCCCCCGCGCGGCAGCGCGCACGGCGCGCGCCTCGTGCACGAGCAGCCGCACCGGGAGCGGGTCGCGCGCCCGCAGCCGCGGCGCCGGGCCGGTCGGCTCGCCCGCCCGGGCCCGCGCGATCCCGTCGGTCAGGCGCAGGGACGCGGCCTCGTCGGGGAAGCCCGCGCGCTCCAGGTCGACCGCGGCGCGCTCGATCTGGGCCGCGGTGGGGGCGCGGCGCCCTGCGGCGGCGCCCAGCTCCCGCAGCGCGCGCAGCCGCACGCCCTCGGCGCGCGCGGCCCACGCCGCGCTCCCCAGCGCCCGGAAGCGCCGGGCCGCCGCTGCCGCCACGGTCGCGGCCCGGTTCCGGTCGTGCGTGAGCAGGGACCGCGCGAGGTGGAACTCGGCCTCCGCGCGTGACTGCGGCATCCGGGCCGCGCCGAACGAGCGGGCGACCTCGGCGAGCGTGTCCTCGGCCTCGAACACCTGCCCGGCGTCGCGCAGCACCTGGGCGCGGTCGAGATCGCAGATCGCGGCGTTCACGGGAGAGGATGCCGCGATCGGCCGCGCCTCCGCCATCTTCTCGAGCGCCGTGACGAGGTCGCCCTCGAGCAGCGCCACGTAGCCGGCGTTGTGGACGGTCAGCGCGCGGTCGTGCTCGTGGTCCGCGTCGCTGAAGCGCGCCGCGGCGGCGTCGAGGTCGACGCGCGCCTCCGACAGCCGCCCGAGGCGCATGAGGGCCACGCTGCGGTTGGTCAGCATGTTGCCCAGGCGCAGCGGATCCCGCTCGGCGTGGATCGCCTGGTCGAGCCACGCGAGCGCCTCCTCGAAGTCGCCCCGCTCGACCGCGAGGGCCCCCAGCTGGCCCTGCAGCACCGCCGCCGTGTCGGGGGCGAGCCTGCGGCGCTCTCCCCCGGCGCCGAGCGCCTCGCGGCAGATGCGCTCGGCCTCGTCCGGGTGCCCCGTGCGGGTCAGGATGTACGCGAGCGTGCCCGTGATCCGCGCACGCTGCTCGGGGGACGACGCGCGCTCGGCCGCATCGTGGAGCGCGCGGCGCGCCGCCGCCATCCGGCCCTGATTGCCGAGTCGCACGCCGCGCGCGTGGAGCTCATCCGCCGACAGGCGCATCCGCTCCTCCTCCCCCGCGCTTCCCCTTCCATTCGGCGTCGCGCGGGTGCACCATGTGCGAGAACACTGTTCGTGCCCTCATGGTCAGTGTCCACCCCACCCCCGACACACAGAAGGGCATTCCCCCCCGATGCCGTTCACCCGAACCAACGCCCACGTCTGCGCTCATGAGCCGGTGCTCGCCCTCACACGCGGGAGCCGTCGCCCGCACCGATCTCGTCGAGCGCCCCACGCGTGGCACGCCGCGACCGCTCGATGCGGTCCGGCGTCGTCGACGCAGGCCTGAACTCGCCCGCCGCCAGCGCGGCGGCGATCGCGCCCGCCACGTACGGCGCGGCGAACGACGTGCCGCTCCACACCGCGAAGCCGCCGCGGAACCCCTCCGCCGCGATGGTCTCGCGGCGGCGGCCGTACTCGTCCGAGCGCGTCGCGGCCTGTCGCCCGCCCTCGAAGGCCGGGATGGCGCTGACCACGGCCGCGCCGGGCGCGTACGCGCGCACCCACGGTCCGACGTTCGAGAACAGCGCGACCGACGTCCCTCCCGGGTTCAGCGCGCCCACCGAGACGTGCTCGGCCAGGTCGTCGGGCGCGATCCCGTTGTCCGACCCCGGCCAGGGCCAGAGCGACGCGGGGAACGCGGGCCGGTCGATCGCGTCGTTGCCCGCCGAGCAGACCACCGCGCAGCCGAGAACCCGCGCGACGCGCAGCACGTCGTACACCGTGCGCGAGAACAGGCCGTCCTCCGGCGTCTCGTGGTAGTACCCGAGCGACAGGCTGATCACGTCGATCGGGCGCCCGCCCTCCTCGCCGGCGTCGTGCCGCCGGGCCAGCTCGACCACGTCCGCGAGGGTCGTGATCAGCGTGCTCTCGTCCACGACGCCCAGCGCGTTCGCGAGGCGCACCGAGACGATGTCGGCCTCCGGCGCGACCTGGCGCACGACGCCCGCGATGAACGTGCCGTGGCCCGCGACCGGATCGATCTCGCCGTCGAGCTGGCCGTACAGATCGCCGAAGCGCTCCGGGTCCGCGTCGTCCGTGAGGCCGATCGGACGGCCGTCGATCTCGGGCCGCCGCGTCACGATGTCGTCGGGCAGCCACGCGTGCTCGCCGCAGCCGGTGTCGAGGATCGCCACCACGGGGCGGCGACGCCCCTTCGGCAGGACGCCCCGCACGGGACCGGCGCCGAGGTGCGCGACCGGCTGCCGGCCGCCCCAGCCCGGCTCGGCGTACTCGCCTGCGCCGAACGGGTTGGTCTTCGTGAAGGGGTTGGTCTTGGTGAACGGGTTCGTCTTCGTGAACGGGTTCACACCCACCGGGTCGATCGTGAGCAGGTGGTCGAGGCCCACGCCCGTGAGCTTCGAATCCGCCAGCCGCCGGGCGCGCTGCAGCAGCCGCCACGCGTCCGGCGCGGGTCCCGGCTCGCCGCGGCCGTCGCCGCGCGCCCGCAGCAGCAGCCGCGTCACGCCGGGCACCTCCGGCAGCAGCGGCTGCGGCTCGTCCTGGAGTCCCTCCAGCCGCTCGCCGCGCAGCGACTCGGCCTCGAGCGCGAGCCCGAGGCTCTCCGCGGCGGCCTCGAGCGCCCGCAGATGCCCCGAGCGCTCGCCGCCGGAGCTCGCCACGAGCAGCCGATCGGGCACGTAGACCGTGGGGAACGCCTGCACGCCGGGGGCGGGCTCGGTGTCCGGGTCCAGGACGCGGCCCGGCAGCAGCGATCCCGCCGCGCGATCCCGCCAGGTCCACTCCTTGGGCGTCTCCTCGGCCATGGGTCATCCTTCCGCGGCCGCGCCGCACTCCACCCTCACGTCGGCGCGGGGGCGCCGCCGTGCAGAGGGAGGCCGGCTCACACCTCGAACTGCGGCGTGATGAACTCCCTCAGCTCTCCGTCCATCCGGACGATCAGTCTCACCGTGGACAGCCCCGCCGGGACCTCCGCGAAGGCGAAGCGCCCCTCGTCGCCGAGGTCCGCCGCCCACTCGTGCGCGTCCTGCGCGAGCCGCGCGGCCAGCACGGGCGGATCGGACCAGCCGTCCACCCGGCGCCCGCCGCTCTCGGTCGCCGACACGTGCAGCAGCACGCTGGTCGCGTCGTCGCTGAACTGCAGCGTCAGGCGCGACTGCTCGCTCCGCACGGCGCCCTCGAGCGCCGTCACGGGCGTCAGCAGCGCGTACTCGCGGGACACGTCGTCGACCGCGACCGAGGCGATCATCCGCTCGGTCAGGTCGGACGGCGGCGCGTCGCGCTCCTCCCACACGTCTCGCAGCGAGGCCAGCAGCGCGGCGTCGCGCTCCTCGTCGTATGCGTTCATCCCCTCCACACGCACCATCATGCCCCCGCTTCCTCGCCGTGTCCGACGATGAGCGCGCGGAGCTTCGCCAGGCAGCGGCCCCGCGTCGGTCCGATGCTGCCGATCGGCATACGCAGATCGGCGGCGATGCGGCGGTAGTCCGGGCGGTCGTCGAACGCGACGATCCGCAGCAGGCGGCGGCATCGCTCGTCCAGCTGCTCGACGGCGTGCCACAGGCCCTCGGAGGCGACGGCCTCGACGGCCTCGTCCTCGGCCGACCGGTGCGTCGGGAGGCGCGGCTCGAGCCGCTCGTCCTCCATGGCGTTCGAGCGCGAGTCGACGCGCGACGTGCGCCACGCCTCCCGCCGCGCGGTGACCGTGAGCCACGCGGACACGGCCGTGGGATCGAGCACCGAGTCGTGCTTGCGCACGAACGTGAGCCACGTGGTCTGCACGACGTCCTCCGCCGCCGACGGGCTGAGCCCGTAGGCGCGCGCCATGTGCCACAGCGTCGGGGTCATGAGCCGCACCAGGTCGTCCATCGCCCGGGTCTCGCCGGCGCGCCACCGGCCGAACAGCTCGGCGGCCTGCTGCCAGCGGGGAGGCTCTCCGGCCGCGGACGACTCGTCCTCGCCCTGGCCGGGAGCGCGCGCGCCGGGCGCCGCCTCCTCGGGCCGCGGGGCGTGCCGCCCCTCGGGCATGGCACGCAGAGGTTCGTCCTCCACCCGGTCATTGTGTTCACGGAATGGAGGATGCCGCAAGGACCGGGATGATACCGACGCCGGCACTCACACCGGTGGGGACTTCTGCCCACCGGGGCCGGGCGCCGGATCATGGGCGCGGATCCTCTGCAGGCCGCTCTTGACGGCGTCCAGGCCCCACTTGCCGCCGACCGCCAGTATCGCGCGCTTGGCGGCGAGGCGCATCCCCTCGCGGGACTCGCGGAGCGGTCGCCGCACCCAGCCGTCGAGGGCGACGGCCGATCGGGGCGTCGCCGGCACGTCGTCGAGCACGCCGGGGAAGCGGTCGCGGTGCCGGGCCGCGTCGGTCAGGCGTCCCCGGACGCGGTTGCTCACGTTGCGCCCGTGGACGACCTGGAGCCATGCCGGCGGTCCGCCGGCCGACACGGCGAGCATGCGGCGGTGCAGCAGCGTGTGCCAGTCGCACCAGGCCGTCGCGGGCGCCTCCCAGGGCTCGGCGACCGACGCGAAGGCGTTGTGGCGGTCGCGGCGCAGGTACACGCGGTCGCCCCGGCGGATGAGGCCGTCCGCCAGGTACAGGGCGCGGCGCTCTCCCGGGACGGCGAGCGCCTGCAGGCGCGCGGCGAAGTCGATCGCGAGGCCGTCGTCGTTGTCGAGATTCGTGGTGAGCAGGACGTCGCCGCGCGCGCCCGTGACCGCCCGGGCGTCGTCCGCGAGCTGCGCCGCGGTGACGCTCTCGCGGTACACCGGCACGAAGGCGCCGGCGTCCGCGAGCGGCGACAGCCGGTCGACGAGCCAGGCGGGGCTCGCGGGGTCGAGGTACACGATCCAGGACACGCGGGCCGTCTGCGCCGCCACGCTCGGCACGGTGTACCGCAGGAACAGCCCGACGCGGTCGCGCAGCCAGCCGTCCTGCGCGCGGATGACGCTCTCGGGCCCCACGGAGGGGAGGTTGAACCGGGTCAGCAGCACATGGTCGACGCTCACGGCGCCCCCTCTCCCCCGCACTCGGCGGGCTCGACCTCGACCGGCGCGTCGCCCGCCAGCGGCGTGTGGATCAGCACCGGCACCGCCCCGCCCGGCTCGGCCGCGACGACGCGGAACTCGATCGTGGTGGTCTCTCCCGGCGGCACCGCGACGCGCGTGCCGACCGCGGGCCTGCCGTGCGCGGCCCCGGCGTCGGAGTGCACTGCCGCGCCGTCGCGCCACACGCCCTCGACCGCGGCCCCCTCCGGGGCAATCGCCGTGACCCGCAGCCCGAGCTCGTCGCGCGCGAACCCGCTGAACCCGGGCGCCGCCGTGAACGGGAAGTCGACCTCGGCGGGCACCGCGCTGCGGATCGTGGCCGCCAGGGTCACGGCGGCGCGGCCGTCCGGCCGGCAGGACGCGCGCGCCGAGAACGACGCCTCCAGATAAGCGTCGAGCTTGCTGCCCGAGAGGTTGTCGAGCAGCAGCCCGAAGCCGTGGGCGCCCTGCCCGTCCGCCTGGTCGAGACGGGCGAGCATCCCGGCCGCGGGGGTCGCGGCGATGAGCCGCTGCTCGTCGGGATCCGCGCTCCAGGCCGAGACCCTGCCCTCCTGCGCGAGCGGCCCGAGCACGGCGGCGAAGCGCGGCAGCTGGGACCTCGCGGCGAGCACGGCCTCGGTCGCGGCGGCGACCACGTCGCGGAAGTACCCGGTCTGCTCGTCCTGCGACAGGGTCAGGTACGGGCGCCGCAGCAGCGCGTCGAGGATGCCGGCCGCGTCGATGCGCTCCCCCGCGAGCTCGAACGGGCCGATCACCTCGAGCAGCGCCTGCAGCACGACCGGGTCGATCGAGACGACCGCGTCGGGCCGCTCTCCCTTCTCGAGCCGCCACCACTCCGCGGCCAGACGCGCCGACAGCGTGAAGTCGGGCGTCATGGTGAGGTTCTGCACGAAGCGCCCGGTCGTGGGCCCGCCCGGCGCGTCGCCGAGCGGCACGACGGGATGGTCCGCGACCGCGAACGCCGAGCTGTCGCTGTTCCCCACCAGCTCGAGGGCGCCCTCGTGCGCCTCGATCGCGAGGAACGTGCCGGTGATCCCGCCGCCGGCGCGCAGCTCGGCGTTGTTCTGCACGATCACGAGGATCAGGCGCGGCTCCGCGGAGCCGATCGTCGACGCCGCGAGCGCCGAGACCGGCTCGAGCGCGGCGAGCATCGGCTGGGCGCGCTCGAGCGCGCCGTCGACCCGCGCCAGCATCCGCCGCACGGGCTCCAGCACCGCCGGGGTGTCGACCTCGGCCAGCTCGCGGCGCGCCTCGTCCACCGCCCGGCGCGCCTCGGCGGCGACGTCGGCCAGCGCGCGGGTCGCGCCCACGTCGATCCGCTCGCCGTCGAGGCGCAGCGCCTCGGCGAACCCCGCGGCCGCGTCGGCGCCCGGTCGCACGCCGCGTGCGGCGACCTCGTCCAGCGCGTCGGCCGCGACGCGCACGGCGCTCAGCGTGGGGCCCGCGAACGGCGCGAGCTCCGCGGCGCGCCACACGGGGTCGGCCGTGTGCGCCGCGAGCGCGGCGGCGTGGGCCGCGAGCTCGTCGGCCTCGGCCGCCACCGCGGCGTGGTCGAGGGGCTCGGCGGCCACCGCGGCCTCGAGCCGCTCGGCCGTGCGCAGCAGCGCGCTCGCCTCGCCGTACGCGAGGAGCGCGCGGACGCCCAGCAGCATGATCGCCGCGGCGAGCAGCGCGCCGCCCCACGTCGCGACGCGGACGACCGCGCGACGGCGACGCCGCCGGCGCGCGGCCGCGTCGGTCAGCGCCGCGGCCGACGGCTTGCGCGCATCCACGCGAGTACGCCTCCGACGAGCATGGCGGCGCCGACCCCCAGCGGGGTGGCGAACTCGGCGCCGGTGGCGGCGAGCCCACCGCCCGGCGCTGCGGCCGGCGCGGGCGCCGGCGGGGTGGCCTCGGGGCGCGGCCCCAGCACGCACCCGGGCGTCGACGGCGGATACGAGGCGGCCACGACCGCCGCGGGGTTCACCTCGAGCGTGATCACGGCACCCGATCGCGTCCAGCCGAGGTTGGCCTCGCCGACGTCGCGCCACACGCCGTCCTCGAGCAGCCATCCGGGCCAGGCCGATCCCGCGCCGTCGGGTCCGACCGCGGCGGCCGGCCACAGCACGCGCCCGGCGAGCCGGTCATCCGGCCCCAGCGTGCCGAGCGGCAGCTCGAAGAGCTCGCCGCCCTTCGCGAACACGAGCGACGCGTCACGCGAGGTGCTCAGCCCGTCGGGGTCGATCAGCGTGACGTCGTAGGTGATCCAGGGCGCATCGTCCACGCACTCGGCGAACGCGCTCGCGTTGAGCGAGGGCTCGGTGCGCGGAGGGGGCTGGTAGGGCGCGTACAGGTCGTCGTCGACGCCCGCGCTCGCCCCGGGCGCGAGCAGCAGGGCGATCGCCGCTCCTCCGGCCATGGCGTGCAGCACGATGGGGTCCCCGTCCGGTCAGCGCCCGCCGGCGGCGGGCGTCACCCGGTACGAGCCCGATGGGGGCGCGCTGATACCTCGGGATCAGGCCCCGTCGCCGAGCGCGGCGAGGCGCTCGGCCTCGTCCGCCTCGATGCACGACTGGACGACGGGCTCGAGCGCGCCGTCCATCACCTGGTCGAGGTTGTACGCCTTGTAGCCGGTCCGGTGGTCCGCGATGCGGTTCTCGGGGAAGTTGTACGTGCGGATGCGCTCCGAGCGGTCCATGCCGCGGATCTGCGACTTGCGCGCATCCGCCGCGGCGGCGTCCAGCTCCTCCTGCTGCCGTGCGAGCAGGCGCGCCCGGAGCACGCGCAGCGCGGCCTCGCGGTTCTGCAGCTGCGACTTCTCGTTCTGCATCGACACCACGATCCCCGTGGGCACGTGCGTGATCCGCACGGCCGAGTCGGTCGTGTTGACCGACTGCCCGCCCGGGCCCGACGACCGGAAGACGTCGATCTTCAGGTCGTTGGGGTCGATGTGGATCTCCTCGGGCTCGTCCACCTCGGGGAACACCAGCACGCCGGTCGTCGACGTGTGGATGCGCCCCTGCGACTCGGTCGCGGGAACGCGCTGCACGCGGTGCACGCCGCCCTCGTACTTCAGGTGCGCCCACACGCCCTGCGCGGGGTCGGACGAGGAGCCCTTGATCGCGATCTGGACGTCCTTGTAGCCGCCCAGGTCGGACTCGTTGCGGTCGAGCAGCTCGGTCTTCCAGCCCTTCGACGCGGCGTACTGCATGTACATGCGCAGCAGGTCGGCGGCGAACAGCGCCGACTCCGCGCCGCCCTCGCCGGCCTTGATCTCCATGATCACGTCGCGCGCGTCATCCGGGTCGCGGGGGATCAGCAGGCGGCGCAGGCGCTCCTGCGCCTGGGCCAGCCTCTCCTCGAGCGCGGGGACCTCGGCGGCGAACGCCTCGTCCTCGCGCGCGAGCTCGCGGGCCGCCGCGAGGTCGTCCCCCGCGGCGGTCCACGCCTCGTGCGCGGCGACGATGCGGCTCAGCTCGGCGTAGCGCCGGTTGACCCGCTTGGCGCGCGCGGCGTCGGCGTGCACGGCGGGGTCGGAGAGCTCCTCCTGCACCCGCCGGTGCTCGTCGATCAGCGCATCGACGGACTCGAACATCCGGTCAGCGGATGTCGTTCTCGTGGCCCGAGGAGCGTCCGCCGGCCGCCGGGATGTTCTTCTGCATCTGCACGAGGAACTCCACGTTCGACTGCGTCTCCTTGAGCTTGTCGAGGATGGTCGCGAGCGCCTGCTCCGGCGACAGACCCGCGAGGGCGCGGCGCAGCTTCCAGGTGATCTTGACCTCGTCGGGGCTCAGCAGCATCTCCTCGCGGCGCGTGGACGACGCGTTGATGTCGACCGCCGGGAAGATGCGCTTGTCGGCGAGCTGGCGCGACAGGCGCAGCTCCATGTTGCCGGTGCCCTTGAACTCCTCGAAGATGACCTCGTCCATCTTGGATCCGGTCTCGACCAGCGCGGTCGCGAGGATGGTCAGCGAGCCGCCGTTCTCGATGTTGCGCGCGGCGCCGAAGAAGCGCTTGGGCGGGTACAGCGCCGACGCGTCCACGCCGCCCGAGAGCACGCGGCCCGAGGTCGGGGCCGACACGTTGTAGGCGCGGCCCAGGCGCGTGATCGAGTCGAGCAGCACGACCACGTCGCGGCCGAGCTCGACCAGGCGCTTGGCACGCTCGATCGCGAGCTCGGCGACCGTGGTGTGGTCCTCGGCCGGGCGGTCGAAGGTCGAGGCGATGACCTCGCCCTTGACCGTGCGCTGCATGTCCGTGACCTCCTCGGGGCGCTCGTCCACGAGCACGACCATGAGGTGGGCCTCCGGGTTGTTCTGCGCGATCGCGTTGGCGATCTGCTGCAGCACGATGGTCTTGCCGGCCTTCGGGGGCGCGACGATCAGGCCGCGCTGGCCCTTGCCGATCGGGGCGACCAGGTCGATGATCCGCTGCGTCAGCTTCTCGTGCGCGGTCTCCAGGCGCAGGCGCTCCTGGGGGTACAGCGGCGTGAGCTTCGAGAACTCGACGCGGTTCGCGGCGTCCTCGACCGACAGGCCGTTGACCGAGTCGACCTTGACGAGCGCGTTGTACTTCTGGCGGCCCTGCTGCTCGCCCTCGCGGGGCTGCTTGATGGCGCCGACGACCGCGTCGCCCTTGCGCAGGTTGTACTTCTTGACCTGGCCGAGCGAGACGTAGACGTCCTGCTGGCCGGGGAGGTAGCCCGTGGTGCGCACGAACGCGTAGTTGTCGAGCACGTCCAGGATGCCCGCGATCGGGATCAGGACGTCGTCCTCGGTGATCTCGGTCTCGAACTCGTCGGCCGGCTGGCCGCCGCCGCGGCGCTTGCTGCGCGCGCTGCGTCCGCCGCGACCGCCCTGGGCGTCGTCGTCGGCGTCCTGCGCCTGCGCCTGCGGGCCGCGCGCGTTCTGGCCGCCCTGGCTCTGGCCGTTCTGGCCGTCCTGGGCGCCCTCGGTGCGGTCGCCCTTGTTGCGGTTGCGGCTGCGGCTCCGGCTGCGGCTGCGGCGGCCGGTGCCCTCCAGGCCCGTGCCCTCCTGGCCCGCGTTCTCCTGGCCCGCGTTCTCCTGGCCGCCGGCGTGCTGACCCGCGTCCTGCGCGGCGGCCTGGTCGCCGCCCTCGGGCGCCTGCTCGGCGCCCTCGGCGGGAGCCGCGGTCTCGGCCTGCGGGGCGGACGCCTCGGCCGGCTCGGCCGGCGCGCTCTCGGCGGCGGGCTCGGCCGGCGCGGCCTTGGGGGTGCGCTTGCGGGGCGCGCGCTTGGGCTTCTCGGCGGGCGCGTCCTCGGCCGGGGCCTCGGTCGCGTCGGCGGCGGGCGCCTCGGCCGTCTCGGCCTCGGCGGGCGCGACGTCGGTCGACTTGGCGCGGCGGGGCGCGCGCTTGCGCGGCGCGGCCTTCACGGGCACGATCGGCTCCTCGGCGGCCGGCTCCTCGGCCGCGGGCTCCTCGGCGGGGGCGTCCTCGGCGGGAGCCTCCGTCGGCTCCTCCTCCGCGTCGTCCTCGGCCGGCGCCGCGACTGCGGCGTCCTGGACGGCGTCCTGCGACGCGTCCTGACCGGCGTCCTGCGTGGTCTCGCCCGCGGGCGAGGTGGTCTCGGCTGTCTGCTCGTCGCTCACGGCGGCGGCATCCGTCTGGGTCTCGGAGATGGACTCCACGAGTACTCCTCTGTATGGAACGTGGGGATGATGCCCGATCGCACGTACGGGATGAATCGCGGCACGCGCCACGACACGCGCCGGTCGCCCAGGCGCTCGGTGAGCGGACTCAGGGAGCTGTTCGGGGACCTGTGCGGGGCTTCGCAGATTGCGAAACGACGGTCAAGAAGTGTGCCGAGCGGCACCCGCCGTGATGTCGTTCACTGTATCACCCCTTCAGGGCGGCGGCCTCGATGAACGCGCGCAGGGCCTGCGCGTCGTCGGCCATCTCGGTCACGTGCTGAGGGGCGTCCAGCATGGCGCGCAGCTCGTCCGAGTACTCGAGCTCGACGCCGAGCGCCTCGCGGATCGTCTCGGCGAACTTCTGCGGCTTCGCGGTCTCGAGCACGAGCATCGGCACGCCGGGCTCGACGTGCTCGCGCGCGACCTTCACGCCGTCGGCCGTGTGCGGGTCGATGATCTCGCCCGCGCTCGCGTGCACCGAGCGGATCGTGTCGATCCGGTCCGCATGCGTCGAGGTGCCGCTCACGAGACCGAACTCGTCGGCGAAGCGCGGCTGGTCGGCCGAGGCGTCGAAGAAGCCCTGCTCGTCGAGCTCGTTCCACGCCTGCACCACGAGCTGGGCGTCGCGGCCGAACAGCTCGAAGATGAAGCGCTCGAGGTTCGAGGCCTTCGAGATGTCCATCGACGGGCTCGACGTGGCCAGGGTCTCGGCCGCGCTCCGGGGGCGGTACACGCCCGTGCGGAAGAACTCGTCGAGCACGTTGTTCTCGTTGGTCGCGAGCACGAGGCGGCGGATCGGCAGGCCCATCAGCTTCGCGTACAGGCCCGACAGGATGTTGCCGAAGTTGCCGGACGGCACCGTGAACGACACCTCGGCGGGGCCCCCGGCGTCGGTCGCGCGCAGCCACGCCCAGAAGTAGTAGACGACCTGCGCCGTGATGCGCGCGAGGTTGATCGAGTTGACCGCGCCGAGGTTCTGCGCGCGCTTGAACTCGATGTCCCCCGCGAGCTGCTTGACCAGGTTCTGGCAGTCGTCGAACACGCCGTCGATCGCGATGTTGTGGATGTTCGCGTCGTCCAGCGAGAACATCTGCGCCCGCTGGAACGCGCTCATCCGGCCCTGCGGCGACAGCATGAAGACCGCGATGCGCTCCTTGCCGCGCAGCGCGTGCTCGGCGGCCGAGCCCGTGTCGCCCGACGTGGCGCCCAGCACGTTGAGCACCGAGCCGTTGCGCTCGAGCGCGTACTCGAGGACCTGGCCCAGGAACTGCATGGCCATGTCCTTGAACGCGAGCGTGGGCCCCTCCGAGAGGCCGACGAGCGTGAGCCCGTCGCCGATCGGGCGCAGCGGCACGACCTCCGCCGGGAACGACGCGTACGCCGCGGCGGTCATCCGCGCGAGGTCGTCGCGCGGGATGTCGGTCGCGAAGAGCGCCAGCACCTCGGTCGCGAGCTGCGGGTAGGTGAGCGCGCGCCAGCGGTCCAGCGTCTCGCCGTCGACGCGCGGCATCTGCGCGGGGACCGCGAGCCCGCCGTCGCGCGCGAGGCCCTCGAGGAGCACCTCGCCGAAGGACAGCGGCTCGCCGCCGCCGCGGGTGGAGATGTACTGCACGGCACTCCTCGGCTCGGGGGAAGTCACGGGTGGGTCTCCATCCTCACATCCGGCGACGGCGTCACTCCGCCGCGGGCGACACGGTGCCGCCCTTGAAGTCGACGGCCAGCATGAGCGGCTGCCACGATCCGCCCGCGACCTCCTCGACCACCGCGGCGGCCTCGAGGCGGCGGCCGGGGCCGTCCGCGAGCACCAGCACGCTGGGGCCCGCGCCGGACACCACGGCCGCGAAGCCGCGCTCGCGCAGGGCGCTGACGAGCGCGAACGTCTCGGGCATCGCCTGCGCGCGCTTCTCCTGGTGGAGCTTGTCCTCGGTCGCCGACAGGAGCAGATCCGGGCTCTGCGTCAGGGCGGCGATCAGCAGCGCGGAGCGCGACACGTTGAACACCGCGTCCTCGCGCGACACCTCGGTCGCCAGCACGCTGCGCGCCTTGGAGGTCGACATGGTGTGGTCCGGCACGAAGACGACCGGTGCGACGCCCCGGTGCACGAGCAGCTTCTTGTGCTGCGGCACGCCGTTCTCGGTCCACGCGATCGTGAGGCCGCCGAACAGGGCGGGCGCCACGTTGTCGGGGTGCCCCTCGAGCTCGGTCGCCAGGCGCAGCAGGTCGTTCTCGGTCAGCACGGCCTCGCCCTCGAGCAGGCCCTTGGCGGCGAGCACGCCCGCGGTGACGGCCGCCCCCGACGAGCCCATTCCCTTGCCGTGCGGGATGCCGTTGCGCGCGACGAGGCGCAGGCCCGGCGCGGTCCGCCCGACCGACTCGTAGCAGTAGCGGATCGTGCGGACGATCAGGTGCGACTCGTCGCGCGGGATCTCGTCCGAGCCCGGGCCGGTGACCTCGATCTCGAGCTCGCCCGGCGCCAGCGCCGTGACCTCGAGCTCGTCGTACACGCTGAGAGCCAGGCCGAGCGTGTCGAAGCCGGGGCCGAGGTTGGCGCTGGTCGCGGGGACGCGCACGTGCACCGTGCGCGCGCCCGCGGGCGGCACCGTCACTCCCCTTCGACGCGCAGCACCGACACCACGCGTTCGACGACATCGCTCGCCTGCAGGCGGGCGACCGTGTCGCTCAGCGCCTGCTCGCGGGCCCGGTGGGTGCCGATCACGATGTGGGCGCGGCCCTCGGCATCGGTCGACGGGGTCTGCTCGACGGTCGCGACCGAGACGCCGCCCTCGCTCAGGATGCCGGCGATGCGGGCCAGCACGCCGGGCTCGTCGTCCACCTCGAGCGTGACCTGGTAGCGGGTCATGATGCGGCCGATGGGCGCGGTGGGCAGGTTCTGGCGCGGCGACTCCCCGACGCCGACGCCGCCCGCGATGTGGCGGCGCGCGGCCGACACGACGTCGCCCATGACGGCCGAGGCCGTCTGCAGGCCGCCGGCGCCCGCGCCGTAGAACATCAGGTCGCCCGCCGCGGCGGCCTCGACGAACACGGCGTTGTTGCCGCCGTGCACGCTGGCCAGCGGGTGGTCGCGGCTGATGAGCGCCGGGTACACGCGCACCGAGATGGACTCGCCGTCCGCGTCGGCCGTGTCGGCGCCCTCGGCGCCGCCGGCCGCGAGCCGCTCGCACACCGCGAGCAGCTTGATCACGAAGCCCGCGCGGCGCGCGCCCTCGATCATGTCCGCCGTGATGCTCTCGATGCCCTCGCGGTGCACGTCGTCGATCGAGACGTGCGTGTGGAACGCCAGGCTCGCGAGGATCGCGGCCTTCTGCGCGGCGTCGTAGCCCTCGAGGTCCAGGGTCGGGTCGGCCTCGAGGTACCCGAGCTCGGTCGCGATGCGCTGGGCCTCGTCGGCGCTCAGCCCCTCGCGGTCCATCTTGTCGAGGATGAAGTTGGTGCTGCCGTTGACGATGCCGAAGATGCGCTTGATGCGGTCGCCGGCGAGCGAGTCCTTGAGCGGGCGGATGATCGGGATCGCGCCCGCGACGGCCGCCTCGTACGACACCGAGGCGCCGACCTGGTCGGCGGCGTCGAAGATCTCGGCGCCGTGCGTGGCGAGCAGCGCCTTGTTGCCCGTCACGACGTCGGCGCCGGAGTTCAGCGCGGCGAGGATGTGGGTGCGGGCCGGCTCGATGCCGCCCATCAGCTCGATCACGATGTCCGAGCCCACGATGAGGCTCTCCGCGTCGGTGGTCAGCAGCTCGCGCGGCAGGTCCACGTCGCGCGGCGCGTCGACGTCGCGCACGGCGATGCCGGCGAGCTCGAGCTCGGCGCCGGAGCGCTCGGCGAGCTCCTCGGCATGGGTGAGCAGCAGGTGCGCGACCTGGGATCCGACGGAACCGGCCCCGAGCAGGGCCACACGGAGGCGGCGGTGATCGATCATTCTTCTCCCTCTGCGACGGCGGATCCCGTGTCGATTCCCGCATCGCGGGCGAGCAGATCCTCGATCCGCTCCCCGCGCACGATGATCCGCGCCGTGCCGCCGGTGACCGCCACGACGGGCGGGCGGGGCACGTGGTTGTAGTTGCTGGCGAGCGGGGCGCAGTACGCGCCGGTCGCGGGCACGGCCAGCAGGTCGCCGGGCGTGACGTCGCCCGGCAGGTACTCGTGGTCGACGACGACGTCGCCCGACTCGCAGTGCAGGCCCACGACGCGGCTGAGCACGGGGCCCTCGACGCCCTCGCGCGACGCGAGGCGCGCCGAGTACTGGGCGCCGTACAGCGCGGGGCGCGCGTTGTCGCTCATGCCGCCGTCCACGCTCACGTAGCGGCGCTCGGCCACCGCGGATCCGGTGTCCACCTGGACGGACTTGGTCGTGCCGACCTCGTACAGCGTGACCCCGGGGGTGCCGATGATCGACCGGCCGGGCTCGAACGCGAGCACGGGCAGCGGGATGCCGCGCACGGCGCACTCGTCGGCGACCGCGTCGACGATGCCGTCCGCGAGCTCCGCGATCGGCGTGGGGGTGTCGGCGCGCGTGTAGGCGATGCCGAAGCCGCCGCCCAGGTTGAGGACGGGCTCGACCGAGCCGTCCGCGCCCGTGGCCGTGAACCGCTCCTGCTCCAGCAGGCGCGCGTGCAGCTCGAGCACGCGCGAGGCCGACTCGCGGAAGCCCGCGGTGCCGAAGATCTGCGAGCCGATGTGGCAGTGCAGGCCGGCGAAGTCGACCAGCTCGAGCTCGTGGATGCGCTCGACCGCGCGCTCGGCGGCCTCGAGCGTGAACCCGAACTTCTGGTCCTCGTGCGCGGTCGCGAGGAAGTGGTGGGTCTCGGCGTGCACCCCGCTGTTGACGCGCACCAGCACGGTCTGGCGGCGGTCGAGGCGCTCGGTGATCGCCGCGAGGCGCTCGATCTCGATGTCCGAGTCGACGATGATCGTGCCGACCCCGACCTCGACCGCGCGCTCGAGCTCGAACACGCGCTTGTTGTTGCCGTGGAAGCCGATGCGCGAGGCCGGGACGCCCGCCGCGAGCGCGACGGCCAGCTCGCCGGCCGAGCACACGTCGACGTTCAGGCCGGCGTCGATCATCCAGCGCGCGACCTCGGTCGACAGGAACGCCTTGCCCGCGTAGTACACGCGGGCCCGGCCGCCGTGGCGGGCGGCGGCGTCGCCGAAGGCGCGCAGCGTGCGACGGGCGCGGTCGCGCGCCTCGTCCTCATCCAGCACCAGCACGGGGGTGCCGAAGGTCCGGACGAGCTCGGGAGCGGGGATGCCGGCGATCACGAGGGCGCCGTCCGCGTCGCGGTGCGCGGAGGCGGGCCACACGCCCGGCGCGAGGTCGTTGGGGTCGTCGGGCAGGGCGAGCCACTCGGGCGCGAGGGCTCCGCTCACAACAGCTGCGGCTGCGTCGTCGGGCACGACTTTCTCAATCGGGTGGGGCGTTCGGTGGATGCCGCGGCACGGTACGCTCACGCGCCGCCGGTGACCACTGAGTCTATGACACCTGCACCGCGCCTCCCGACGGGGATGGGCGCCGCCCGCGGCCGACCCGGCCGGCGCATCCGAGGGGATCAGCAGATCGGAAGGCGATCCGGCATCCGCACGGCTTCGGATGTGCAGATCCCTTCGCTACGGCTGGGCGAAATGCGTGGCGAGCGATCGATCAGAGCGGCAGGCGGAAGCGCCGCTCGCCGCCCACGCGGCGGAACCCGGCGCGGGCGAGGATGGGCGCGGACGTCGCGATCCTGCCCTTGACGAGCGCGAGCGTCGCGCCGTGCTCGGCGGACAGCCGCAGGCGCTCGGCCAGCACGGCCCGGTACGCGCCCCGGCCGCGGGCGCCCTCGAGCGTGGCGGCGCCCCACAGGCGCGCGACCGTGCCGCGCGGTCCCGGGGCGAGCGTCACGCCTCCGGTCGACACGACCTCGCCGTCGAGGGTCGCGAGCACGCGGAAGCCCGTGCCCTCGGCGGCGCCGCGCCGCTCCTCCTCGAGCACCTGCGCGATCCGCTCCTCGCTCGGCACGGCGTTGCCCCACACGGCGGCGTTGATCGCGCCGATCGCGATCACGTCCTCGCGGGATGCGACGCGGCGCGCCGAGACCCCCGGCGCGGAAGGCGCGGGGTCCGCGGGCAGCGGGCGCGCCAGCACGTCCAGCCGCTCGATCACGGTCGCACCCCGGGCCTCGAGCTCGGCGGCCAAGGCCGGGTCGTCGCGGTCGGCGAGCGCCCACTCCAGCGCGACGTCGCCCCACTCCCGGGCGACGGCCGCGGCCTCGTCCACCAGCTCGGCTGCCGCGCGCCCGCGCGGGGTGCGCTCCACGGCGACGTGGCCGCCCACCCACGCCGGGCGCTGGATGATCGTGAGCTCGCCCTCCGCGACACGGGACCCGTCCGGCACCCAGCTCCACCGGGCGGCCGCGTCGAGCACGTCGTCGTCGGTCCAGGTCGTCTGATCTCTGATCGGCACGCGACCGATGCTAGCCAGGCGGCTCAATCGCAGGTGCCGGGCTCCAGGAGGGCGGGATCCGTCATCATGCCGGCCGCGACGTCGAGGTCGGCGACGAGCGCGTCGCCCTCGACCGCGACGGCCGTGAGCGCAAGGCCCGAGGGCAGGCGGTCGGCGAGGCACAGCGGCACGGGGCCGAGCTCGATGCCGGCCATCGCCGCCAGCTGCTCGAGGGAGAGCTGCGCTCCCCCGATGCGCGCGCCCGTCGGCTCCAGCGTGAGGTCGCCGTCGGCGGCGCCGGGGGCGAGCGACAGCTCGATCGGGATGGACGCGCCGAGGATCGAGACCTCGCTCGTCAGCACGGCGTCGGGCTCGGCGAGCGTCACCGTGGGATCCGCGAGCGCGTCGGGCAGCCGGGCGTCCGCGAGCAGCAGCTGCAGGTCGTCGGCCCCCAGGCGCAGCTCGGCCGTGCCGGGCCCACCCTGAACGCCCTCGCGCAGCGGGACGCCGGTGAGGCGCACGTCGGCGTCGACCGTGAGCCCGGCGGCGGCCTCGCCCGGCAGCGGCACGTCGGCGCCCGCGACCCGCAGGTCGTCGAGGCGGCCGGCGATCAGCTGCGGCAGCACCAGCACGCCGCCGACGGTCACGTCGAGCGGCTGGTCCTCGGGCAGCCCGAGCTGAGCCACGACGGTCTCGCGCACGCGCTGCGGCACGATCGAGCGCGCGACGCCCTCCGCGACGACGACCGCCGCGACCGCCAGGAGGACGAGGGTCGCCGCCAGCACCCACGGCCAGCGACGCCGGCGCCTGCGGGGCGCGGGGGATGCGTGGGCGCTCGCCGTCATCCGGTGGCTACATCCGCTCCGGCGCGCTCACGCCGAGCAGGTCGAGGCCGTTGCGCAGCACCTGGCCGGTGGCGTCGTTCAGCCACAGGCGGGTGCGGTGCACGGGCTCGATCTCGGCGTCGCCGAGCGGGGTCACGCGGCAGTTGTCGTACCAGCGGTGGTACAGGCCCGCGAGCTCCTCGAGGTAGCGCGCGACGCGGTGCGGCTCGCGCACCGCGGCCGCGAACGCGACGATGCGCGGGAACTCCTGGAGCGCGCCGAGCAGCGCCGCCTCGGTCTCGTGGGTGAGCAGCTCGGGGGCGAACTCCGAGCGGTCCACGCCCACGTCGGCGGCGTTGCGTCCGACGTTGTGCGTGCGCGCGTGCGCGTACTGCACGTAGAAGACGGGGTTGTCGTTCGTGCGCTTGCGCAGCAGGTCGGGGTCGAGCGACAGGGGCGAGTCGGCCGGGTAGCGCGCGAGCGAGTAGCGCAGCGCGTCGGTTCCGAGCCACTCGCGCAGGTCGTCGAGCTCGATGATGTTGCCGGCGCGCTTCGAGAGCTTGGCGCCGTTGATCGACACCAGCTGGCCGATCAGGATCTCGATGTCCTTGTCCGGGTCCTCGCCCGCCGCGCCCGCGAGGGCCCTCAGGCGGTGCACATAGCCGTGGTGGTCGGCGCCCAGCAGGTAGATCTTGTGCGCGAAGCCGCGGTCGCCCTTGTTCAGGTAGTAGGCCGCGTCCGCGGCGAAGTACGTGTACTCGCCGTTGGAGCGGCGGATGACGCGGTCCTTGTCGTCGCCGAAGTCGGTCGTGCGCACCCACACGGCGTCGTCCGCGTCGAACACGTGGCCCTGCGCGCGCAGACGCTCGACGGCCTGGTCCACGAGGCTGGGGCCGCCGTCCTCGCCCTTGGCGTGCAGGATGCGCTCCGAGAACCAGACGTCGAAGTGCACGTTGAACTGCGCGAGCGACTCCTTGATCTCGGCGAGCTGCAGCGCGTAGGCGTCGTCGCGCGCCGCCTCGAGCTGGGCCTCGGGGTCGAGGTCGAGAATGTCGGGGCGCCCCTCGAGCACGCGGCGCGCGAGGTCGTCGATGTACTCTCCCGCGTAGCCGTCCTCGGGCTTCGGCTCGCCCTTGATGGCGGCCAGCACCGAGGCGCCGAAGCGCGTGATCTGCGCGCCGGCGTCGTTGATGTAGAACTCGCGGGCCAGGGTGGCGCCCGAGAACTGCAGCAGGCGGCCGATGCTGTCGCCCAGCGCGGCCCAGCGCGTGTGGCCGATGTGGAGCGGACCCGTCGGGTTGGCGCTCACGAACTCGAGGTTGATCGAGTTGCCCGCCTGGGAGTCGTTGCGGCCGTAGTCGGCGCCCGCGTCGACGATCGTCTTGGCGAGCGCGCCCGCCGCTGCGGCGTCCAGGCGCACGTTGATGAAGCCGGGGCCGGCGACCTCGACGCTCGCGATGCCGTCGACCGCGGCGAGCCCGTCGGCGATCTCCTGCGCGAGCTCGCGCGGGTTCGTGCCGAGGCGCTTGGCGAGCTTGAGCGCGATGCTCGTGGCCCAGTCGCCGTGGTCGCGGTTCTTGGGGCGCTCGAGCGTGATGTCCGCGGCCGCGAGCCCCAGGTCCTCCTCCGGGCGTCGTCGCTCGGCGATCGGCGTGATGACGGCGAGCAGGGCGGCGGCGAGGGCATCCGGGTTCATAGCCCGACAAGTCTATTGGTCGGCGGGCGAGGCGACCGCCGGGGGATCCTCAGGCGACGGGCGACACGGCCAGGCGACCCCGCGCCCGGCCGCGTTGCGCCGCCGTGCGGGAGCGTTTCCTTCTGTTCAGATGGATCGCCTACCCTGATCGGTGATGGCGCCCGCGACCCGCTCCCGCCCTGCCGTCGTCGCGCTCACCGTGACGACGGTGCTCGCCGTACTCGCGGCGCTCGCGGCCGGGGCGCTGCGCCCGTGGGCCGCCCCCGTCGCCGAGGTGGAGCAGGCGTCGTCCGACCAGGCCGTGCTCACGCCGCCGCCCATCCGCCTCCCGCCGCACCCGGATGTGCTGGTGTTCGGAGACTCCTGGACGTACGGCTCGGCCGCGACGCCGATCGACCGCGGCTACGCATACGTGCTCGCCGAGCTGCTGGACGGCACCACGACCGTCGACGGCGGCCGCGGCAGCGGTTATCTGCGGCCCGGGCTGGACCGGCCAGACTTCGGCACCCGCATCGCGGCGCTCGACCCGGCCGCCGAGTACGACCTGATCATCATCCAGGGCTCGATCAACGACCGTCGCGAGCCCGCGGCCGGGTACCGCGCCGCGGTCACCGCCGCGTGGGACGCCCTCGTGGAGATCTACCCCGGCACGCCGGTCGTCGTGCTCGGCCCGGCGCCGCAGGTGCTTCCGGTCGAGCCCGCCACCGCGCGCATCGACCGCGACCTCGCCGAGCTCGCCACCGAGCGGCAGTGGTGGTACATCTCGCCGATCCAGGACGGGTGGATCACCGAGCAGAACTACCTCTCGGTCATCGACACGAGCGACTACGGCCGCAACCACCCGTCGGTCGCCGGCCACGCCTACCTGGCGCAGCGGCTGGCCGACGCGCTCGCCGAGATCACCGATCCGGTGACGAGCCTCGAGGCCTCCGACGAGGAGATGCCCGAGCCCGCGACGCTCCCGTAGCGGGACCGTCAGAACGGGGGCGGGTCGGCGCCGAAGTCGGCGCGGGCGATCTCGGCTGATGCCTCGAACCTCACCACCGGTGTGGGTCTGTGCTTGTAGGCCCTGCCGGTGGGGCTGATGACCTCGATGACGCCGCCTGGGCCGTGGCGGAAGCCCCAGGCGGAGTTGTGTTTCAACACGTGGTGGGCCCGGCAGAGGTTGGCGAGGTTCCCGACGTCGGTGGGGCCACCGTCGGAGTACGGGATGGTGTGGTCGTCCTCGCACCGGATCGCCGGTTGCCGGCAGCCGGGGAAGCGGCAGTGCTCGTCCCGGGCGATGAGGAAGCGCCGCTGGGCCTGGGTCGGCGTGTAGGTGTCGACGGTCTTCAGGCACCCGGTGTCGGGGTCGGTGAACAGGCGCGTCCATCTGGCGGCCTCGCCGGCCAGCCTGCGCGCCGCTTCGGCGGGGATGGGTCCGTAGCCCGCGAGGAACGCCGACTCGTCACCGACGCCGGTGAGAGACTGCCACGGGACGGTGACCTGCACGGTGGCCTTGATCTTGGTCAGGGCGTCGCCGCCGTGCTGGTCGATCAGCTCCGCGGTCGGCAGCCCGGCGAGGGCGATCTCAGCGAACACGTCCGCCCGGATCTGATCCAGAGTCCGGACGTCACCCTCGCCCTTGGTGCGGTAGATCGTGCGGGCCATCTGAGTGACCCGGTCATGCATCGCGTACACCGTCACCGCCGGACCGATGTACGTCAACTCCCCCATCCCGTCCGGCAGCGGAGCCACGCTCACGGAGCGGTCGGTCATGGCCTCTTCGTGACGCTCCTCCAACGGTAGCGGCTCGATGTCGTCCGCGAGCTTCCGTGCGACGGAGCCCAGCTGTCCGGCGGTGAGCTTCACCGCGCGGGGCAGGATGATCTGCTCGAACTCGGCGCGAGCGTCCTCGTCGTCCAGCCGTGACCCGGCGTCGAGGATCGTGCGGACATGGGCCTCGCTGATGCGGCCTTCTTCGAACAGGGCGAACGTGGCCGGGAACCCGTCGACGAGGTCGACCGCCCACTCCATCCGGGCCCGGATCGTGCGGTCTGACATCCGCCCGGCGACCGCGAACTCGGCGGCCATGGACCTCAGCGGGTGCTCGAACTCCGAACCCGTCCCACCCCGGCGGGTCTGGGCCTCGGCGATCGCGCGGCCCTCGGCGAGGATCCGCGCCTGCCGGGCATGRGCCTGGGCGATGATGACCTGCTGCTCCAGGTAGCCGTCGACGAGCTCTGACGTGCGGGCGCGTTCGGCCGGGGTGGGAGCCCACCGGGTCGAAGTCGCCTGTGYCGTCATGGCCCGATTCTCCTCCGGGCCACCGACATTCACCGGGCCGGAAAGCGCAGATCAGCGATTCAAACCGAATCTGTGGAGAAGTCCTCGCGGGCGGCCCGATTCTCCTCCGGGCCACCGACATTCACCGGGCCGGAAAGCGCAGATCAGCGATTCAAACCGAATCTGTGGAGAAGTCCTCGCGGGCGGTGCCCTGTGGACGAGCGGTGGGTTGGTCGGCAGGGAGGGTTTGGACACGTTTCGACTCCGGTGCTGGCGCGCCTCCGCTCAACGACCGGAGGGTGGACCGACAGTGGCGCGCCTCCGCTCAACGACCGGAGGGTGGGGCCGGCGCCGGCGCCCCTCCGCTCAACGACCGGAGGGTGGACGTCGCGGGCGCCCGCCTCACGACGCGCTTCGTCTGACGACTGTCGGTCGGGACCACCGCCGTCGACTGATATCCTCGATCAGGTATGCGCCCGTAGCTCAGTGGATAGAGCACTGGCTTCCGGTGCCAGGTGTCGGGGGTTCGAATCCCTTCGGGCGCACCAACCGGGAAGGCCCCGCCGAGAGGCGGGGCCTTCCTCTTGTCAGGCGTGCCGCGCGCCGTGGATGCGCCGCGAGATCTCCTCCGCGGTCGCGCGCGCGGCCTCCACCAGCTCCGGGATGCGCCCGGGCGGCACGGAATCGTCGGGATACGTCACCGCGATCGCCGCGACCGGCCAGTCGCGGTGGTCGAGCACGGGCACGGCGACCGACGACATACCCGGCGTGATGTCGCCCACCTCCTCGGCCCAGCCGCGCTGCCGCACGGCCTCCAGCACCCGGCGCAGCTCGGAGTACGTCGTGACGGCGGGATGCTCGGCGTGACGCTGCACGAACGCCTGCGCGCCCGGATACAGCGCGCGCAGCTGCGCCTTCGGGAGCGCCGCGAGGATCGCGCGCCCGCTCGCCGTGAGCTGCGCGGGCAGGCGCACATCCACACCGCTGACGAGATCCGGCGCGTGCTTCGCGCGCATCTCGACCACGTACAGCACCTCCCGGCCGTGCAGCACCGCGAGGTGCGCGCTCAGCCCGATCCGGTCGACCAGCCGGCCGACCAGCACGCGGCCCACGCGCGCGAGCGGGTCCGTGCGGGCGTACGACGAGCCCAGATCGACCGCCGCGATCCCGAGGCCGTAGCGGCTCTCCTCGGGCAGCCGCATGACGTAGCCCTCGCGCTCGGCGACGTTGAGCAGGTGATAGACCGTCGAGCGCGGCAGGTCCAGGCGCTGCGCGATCGTCGCGGCCTGCAGCGGACCGCTCGACCGGGCGAGCAGGCTCAGGATGCGCAGCCCGTTCTCGAACGCCGGGACGCGGCTCGACTCCGTCACCGGCACGACATTACGCCAGGGCGCCGACCGCCTCCTCGACGGCCGCGAGCACGCGCCCCGACTGCACGTGCGCGACCGCGCGGTCGATGTCGGGCGACGTGAAGACGTCCGGCCCCGGGGCCGCGATGTCGGTGCGGAACAGCGCGTGCACGGCCTCCGTCGCGGGCCCGGGCCGCCCGGCACCTGCCGCCAGGCGGAAGTCGAGCGCGCGCGTCGACGCCAGCAGCTCGATCGCCAGCACGCGCGACAGGCCGTCGATCGCGCGGCGCAGCTTGCGGCCGGCCGCCCACCCCATCGAGACGTGGTCCTCCTGCATCGCGGACGACGGGATGGAGTCCACCGACGCCGGCACGGCGAGCCGCTTGAGCTCCGAGACGATGCCCGCGGCGGTGTACTGCGCGATCATCAGGCCCGAGTCGAGGCCGGGGTCGTCGGCGAGGAACGGCGGCAGGCCGTGGCTGCGCGCGACATCCAGGAAGCGGTCGGTGCGGCGCTCCGACATCGAGGCGACGTCGGCCGCGGCGATCGCGAGGAAGTCGAGGACGTAGCCGACCGGCGCTCCGTGGAAGTTGCCGTTGGACTCGACGCGCCCATCCGGCGTGACCACGGGGTTGTCGATCGCGCTGGCCAGCTCGACGCGGGCCACGGATGCCGCGTGCGCGGCCGTGTCGCGCGCGGCGCCGTGGACCTGCGGCGCGCACCGCAGCGAGTAGGCGTCCTGCACGCGCGTGAACTCGCCGGCCCCGGGCCGCGAGATCAGACCCGAGTCGCGCAGGATGCGGGCGATGTTGGCGGCCGACGCCGCCTGCCCCGGATGGGGGCGCAGCGCGTGCAGGTCGGCGGCGAAGACCGTGTCGGTGCCGAGCAGCGCCTCGACGCTCGCGGCCGCCGCGACGTCCGCCACGCGCAGCAGCGCCTCGAGGTCGTGCAGCGCGAGCAGCAGCATCCCGAGCATCCCGTCGGTGCCGTTGATGAGCGCCAGGCCCTCCTTCTCTTCGAGCACGACGGGCTCGATCCCGGCCTCGGCGAGCGCGTCGGCGGCCTCGCGCGGCGCACCGGACGCGTCGCGGACGCGCCCCTCCCCCATGACCGCGAGCGCGCAGTGCGCCAGCGGCGACAGGTCTCCCGAGCAGCCGAGCGAGCCGTACTCGTGCACGATCGGCGTGATCCCCGCGTTCAGCAGCGCCGCGTACGCGCGCGCCACCTCGGGGCGGACGCCCGTGCGCCCCGTCGCGAGCGTGTCGAGACGCAGCAGCATGAGCGCGCGGACGACCTCGCGCTCCACCTCGGGCCCCGTGCCCGCGGCGTGCGAGCGGATGAGCCCGCGCTGCAGCTGGCGGCGCTTCTCGACCGGGATCTGCACGGTCGCGAGCGCCCCGAATCCGGTCGAGACGCCGTAGTGCGGCCGGGTGTCGTGGGCGAGCGACTCGATCAGCGCGCGGCTCGCGGCCATGTCCCTCAGGGCCGCGTCGGACAGCTCCACGCGCGCGTCCTCGCGCGCGATCGCCACAGCGTCTGCCGGCGCGAGGCCCGCACCCCCGAGCGCGATGGTCCGCCGGGGTCCGGTCGAGAGGTCAGGATGCGAGGTCATGGAGCCATTCGACTCCGGTCGGGCGCCCGCGGCGAGCCGTCGCGCGATGATCGCGTCTGGGATCCCAGAACGGATGCGCACGGATGCCGCACGCGCCGCGCGCGTCGCCCCGCGGGTCATCCGGGAAGGTGTGGGGCGACGGCGACGAGGCATGCCGTCCCTTGCAGCCTCAGTCGCCGTCGCGCCCCTTGCCCGACGTCCCCACGGCGGGCTCCCCGTTCCCGTTCCCATTCCCACGGGTCTTGCCCTCCGACGCGGCGTGCGCCGGCACGGCCGGGCCCTCACCGCTCGGAGTGGTCGAAGCCTTCTGCTGCGGCGCCGGCTCGGCCTCGGCCGGCGCGGCCGGCCGGCTCGCGGTCTCGGCGACGGCGGGCTCGGCGGCAGGGCCCTGCGCGGGCTGCTCCGCGGGCGCCTCGCTCGGCGCCACACGTGCCTCGTCCACGCGCGTCTCCACCTGACGCGCGCCGACCGTCGGCGACTCGGCCGGAAGCGCCGCCGTGGCACCCCACGCCCCGATGCCGAGCACCAGCGCGCCGACGGCCGCGAGGCCGGTCACGCCGAGCGCCCCCGGCCGGCGCCGCGACGCTCGGCGGCGCCCGCGGCGGGACGCCGAGGCGACCGGAAGCACGCGCGTGAGCTCTGCCTCGTCGGCGATGCGCGGCGCGGGCGCCACGACCGGCGCGTCGGCCTGGGTCGCGGGGCCGTCGTCGAGCTTCACGGGCGCGGTCACATCGGCCGCCGCGGGCAACGCCGCCGCGGTCGCGCCGGGGTCGGCGTCCGCGCCGGTCAGCGCGCGCGCCCGCTCGGCCACCTGCCGGGCGGTCGGCCGCTCGGCGGGGTCGGTGGCGGTCATGGCGGTCAGCAGCGAACGCCAGCCGTAGCCGAACCCGCCCGGCACCTCGGGCGCCGTGTGCAGCCTCGCGACCGCGGCCTCGATCGGCGTGGTCTGCGGGAACGCGCGGCGGCCGGTGAGCGCCTCGATCAGCACGAGGCCCAGCGCGTAGATGTCGGACGCGGGCGAGGGCTCGGCGCCCCGGGCCTGCTCGGGCGAGAAGTAGGCGGCCGTGCCGACGGCCATGCCCGGCGTCGTCAGGCGGGCGGCGTCGACCAGGTAGGCGATCCCGAAGTCGGCGAGCGACACGCGCACGGGGCTCGGGGCCGCATGCATCAGCACGTTGGCCGGCTTCACGTCGCGGTGGATGACGCCCGCGCCGTGCACGGCGTCGAGCGCGTCGCCAAGCTCGGCGGCGATCTCGGCGACCTCGGCGGGCGCCAGCGCGCCGCGCGCGATCCGGTCCGAGAGCGTGCCGCCGTCCACGTACTCGAGCACCATGTAGCCGGAGCCGTCCTTGGCCGTGCGCGAGTCGTACAGCGTCACGAGCGACGGGTGGCTGAGCGAGGCGAGCAGGCGGGTCTCCGATGCGCGGCGCTCGCGATCCCGTTCGTCGGCGGCAGCGGCGGCGAACAGCTTGATCGCGACCGTGCGCTCGAGGACCGTGTCGGTCGCACGGAACACGGCACCCATGCCCCCGCGCCCGACCAGCTCCTCCAGGCGGTACCGGCCGTCCAGGACGTCACCCGGGCGAACGTCGACGGCCGGGGCCTGCGCCCGGGGATCCGCCTCGAGGACGCTCGCATCTGTCATGTATCCAGGATGCGGGGCGTGGTGAATTGTCTCGAAAGGCTTGACAACCCGGCAGGGCCTGTGCAATCCGTCGGCTCTTAACCTTTCGTGCGCTAACGTCCCACGGCGTAGCCCTGCGCTCCGCGCGGGTTGGCCGCGGCTCCCAGCAGGCCGCTCCGCGGATCGCGCGTCACGGCCGACAGCCGACCGAGCGCCCACTCCCCCGCGCGCGTCACCGCGTGGCCGCGGGCGACGAGCCCCGCGATCACGTCGTCCCCCAACCGGTCCTCCACGACCGCGCCCGCGGGCGTCCCGGTGCGAGGCCAGAACGAGCCGTGCATCGATGTCGTGTTCAGCGCCGGCGCGTCGATCGCCTGCTGCGGCGTGTACCCGCCCACGAGCACCCGCAGCAGCATCAGCAGCTGCCACTGGTCCTGCTGGTCGCCGCCGGGCGACCCGAGGGCCATCACGGGCCGGCCGTCGCGCAGCACGAGGGTGGGCGTCAGCGTCGTGCGCGGCCGGCGCCCCGCCTGCAGCCGCGAGGGCGAGGACTCGTCGAGCCACGACATCTGCAGCCGCGTGCCGAGGCAGAACCCGAGCTCGGGGATCTCGGGAGACGACTGCAGCCAGCCGCCCGACGGGGTGGCCGAGACGATGTTGCCCCAGCGGTCGACCACGTCGACGTGGCACGTGTCGCCGCGCGTGCGGCCCTGCGCGTCGGGGTCGAGATCGGCGCCGGCCGCGCGCACGGTCGGCTCCCCCACACCGGCACCTACGGCCCGCGCCTCGCGCAGCGGCGGCAGGGTCGGGATCGGATGCCCCGGCACGGCACCCGGGCGCACCTCGCGCGAGGCGGTGTCGGCGATCAGCGCGCGGCGCGCGGCCGCGTACTCCTCCGAGAGCAGATGCGCGAGCACGTCCGGGGCGACGTCCTCGCCGTACCAGGCGTCGCGGTCCGCGAGCGCGAGCTTGAGCGCCTCGAGCACCGTGTGGGCGCCCAGCTCGCTCGAGGGGTCGAGCCGCTCGTCTTCGAACCCGTCCAGGATGCGCAGGGCCTGCAGCAGCACCGGCCCCTGACCCCAGGGGCCGGTCTTGGCGATCGTGTGGCCGCGGAACTCGATCGACACGGCGTCCTCGTACGACGCGGCGAAGGCCGCGACATCCGCCGCCGTGAGAACCCCCGCGTGGTCGCCGCCGTCCGAATGGCGGTGCGGCGCGCGCACGAACTCCTCGGCCGCGCGGCCCACGCGCTCGCGCCACAGCTCCCGCGCGGCGTCCACGCCCTCCTCGCGGGTCGCCGCCGCCGAGGCCGCGTCCCCCAGCTCGCGGAGCAGGGCTGCGTACGTGCGCGCGTACAGGATGTCGCCCGGCTCGGGCACCCGCCCATCCGGCATCCAGCGGTCGGCCGAGGTCGGCCAGTGGTCGCGGAACAGGTCGGCGACGCCCGCGATGGTCGTGCACACGTTGCGCAGCGCCGGATGGCCGTCGGTCGCGTACCCGATCGCGAAGTCGAGCACGTCGGCGAGCGGCCACGTGCCGTGGTCGCGCAGCAGCAGGAGCCACGCGTCGACCGCTCCGGGCACGGCCGCCGCGAGCGCGCCGGAGCCGGGCACCAGGTCGAGGCCCTGGGCGCGATAGTGCGCGATGGTCGCGCCGGCCGGCGCGGGCCCCTGACCCATCAGCACGACGGGCGTCGACGGCGCCTCGGCGGTCGCGAACACCGCGGTCATGTCGCCGCCCGGGCCGTTCAGGTGGGGCTCGACCACGTGCAGCACGAACGCCGCCGTGACCGTCGCGTCGAACGCGTTGCCGCCCCGCTCCAGCACGGCCTGCGCGCTCGCGCTGGCCAGCCAGTGCGTCGATGCGACCATGCCGAAGCGGCCCCGCAGGTCGGGCCGAGTGAGGTGCGCGGGCGGCGGGGTGAAGCTCATGCGCTCCAGTCAATCAGCCGCGCGCACCCGCTCAGCCCACGCGTCAGACCAGGAACAGGCCGTCCAGCATCCCCGGGTTGTGGCCGTGCACGAGCACGAGGAACACGACCGCGTCGAACAGCAGGTGCACCGTCACGACGTAGGCGAGCGAGCGCGTCCGGAGGAAGATCAGCCCCTGCAGCAGGGCGAACGGGATGGTGAGCACCGGCCCCCATTCGCGGTAGCCGAGCTCCCACAGGAACGACACGAACACGATCGCCTGCAGCAGGTTCGCCGCCAGATCCGGCAGGTGGCGGCGCAGCAGCGCGAACACCGTGCAGATGAAGAACAGCTCGTCCCAGATGCCGACCGCGCCCACCCCGACGAACAGCCGCGCGATCAGATCCGGCGTGTCCACCACGGGCCAGTTGCGGTACACGCCGCTCGTCACGAAATAGAAGGGCAGGATGAGCCAGCCGAGCGCGAGCACGGCGACGAGCCACCCCCACTGCAGCCGCCCCCAGCGCCCGCCGCCGCGCCACGGGAAGCGCACGGCATGATCCCGGAACACGAAGCGGGACAGCACGTACGGCACCGCCACGGCCCCGCCGAGGGCCAGCGTGAACCGCAGCATAGAGAGGTCGTCCAGCTGCGCCTCGAGCGAGATCACGCTCACGATCAGCATGCCGATCGCGATGAGCCCCAGGTCGCGCAGCAGGCCGGGGCGACGCCGGATGCCCGCCGGATCGCGGCGGTCGCGCACGGCGGCGAGCGCCAGCCCGGCCGCCAGCAGCGCGATGCCCAGCCATTCGATCTCGACCACGAAGAACGCGGGCGCGGCCAGGCACACGAGCAGACCCGCGGTCAGGACGAGCGGCTCGACCGCGTGCGCGTCCGGCGCCCGCACCTGCCCCGTCTTCGCCGCCATCCGGATCGGCCCTCAGCCCCGCGCGACGCGGCGGTAGGTCAGGTCGCGGATCTCGCGCCCCTTGGCGATGCCCTTGCGCTCGAACGCGGTCATGGCGCGGCCGTCGAACCGCGGCGCCCAGGCGTCCTCGCCGCCGTCGAACGCGCGCTCGAACTCGGGCTCGGCGTCGAGCACCTCGCGCATCTGCAGCGCGTAGTCCTCCCAGTCGGTCGCGAGGCGCAGCAGCCCGCCGTCGCGCAGCGCGCGGCCGGCCGTCGCGCCGAAGCCCTCCTTGACCAGGCGGCGCTTGTTGTGCCGGCTCTTGTGCCACGGGTCGGGGAAGAAGACCCAGACCTCGTCGGCCGCGCCCTCGGGCAGCAGGCGCTCGAGCACCTCGGGCGCGTTGGCCTCCACGAGCCGGAGGTTCCGCACGCCCGCGCGGTCGGCGTCGAGCATCGTGCGGGCGAGGCCGGCGCGGAACACCTCGACCGCGAGGAAGTCGACGTCGGGACGCGCCGCGGCCGCCGAGACGATCGCGTGGCCCTGCCCCGATCCGATCTCCACCATGAGCGGCGCCGTGCGGCCGTAGACCTCGGCCGGGATCAGGCGCGCGTCCGGGTGCACGGACGTCGACGCGATGTCGCGCGGCACGTCGAAGGCGTACCGCGGAGCCAGCTCGCTCCAGGCGCGCTCCTGCGCGTCCGACATCCGCCCGCTGCGGCGGACGAACGACACGGGCTGCTTGCGGAACGACGGCGCGTCGTCAGCGGGTTCCTCGGGCATCCCTCAAGCGTATTCGGCGCAGCCTACGGCGCCGTCACGAAGTCGATGAGCTCCTCGACGCGGCCGAGCAGCGCCGGCTCGATGTCGCGGAAAGTGGTGACCTTCGACAGGATGTGCTGCCACGCGCGGGCGGTGTCGGCCTGCTCGGCGTGCGGCCATCCGAGACGGCGGCACACGCCCTTCTTCCACTCCTCGCCCTTGGGCACCTCGGGCCACGCCCTGATGCCGACGGACGACGGCTTGACGCACTGCCAGACGTCGATGAACGGATGGCCGACGATGCGCATGTGGCGCCCGTGCGGGCCCTGCTCGATCGCGCGGGCGATGCGCTGCTCCTTCGAACCGGGCACCAGGTGATCCACCAGCACGCCGTACCGCCGGCCGGGACCGGGCGGCTCGTCCCGCAGCAGGTCGGGCAGCCTGTCGACGCCCTCCAGGTACTCGACCGCCACGCCCTCGACCCGCAGGTCGGCGCCCCACACCTTCTCGACCAGCTCGGCGTCGTGCCGACCCTCGACCAGGATGCGGTGCGGCAGGGCGACACGGGCGCGCTGCTCCTCGACGGCGAAGGAGCCGGATGCGGTCCTCCGGCGCCCCTGCGGCGCGGCCTTCGGCACCACGAGCTCGACGGGCTCGCCGTCGATCAGGAAGCCCTTGCCGAGCGGGAACACGCGGCGGCGGCCCTTCCCGTCCTCCAGCTCGACGCTGCCCGCCTCGAGCCGGGTCACGGCGCCGCAGAACCCGTCGCCGGCGACCTCGACGACCAGGTCGATCTCGGCCGGCACGGTCTGCACCTGCTTCGCGCCGCGCTGGCGCCATCCGGTCGCGAGCACGTCGGTCCCGTAGCGATCGTCCATGGTCCTCCGTCCGGCGAGCAGGGGGCGTGCGGCGGGCGCGCGCGACGCACCAGCCTACGTTCGAGCCGCCCACGGGAGCCCTCGCGACGCGCCCCGAGGAGGGGTCCGCGCGTCCGCGGGGAGCGAACGGATGCCGCGCCGATCGGCCCTTTCCGGCATGCCGCACGGTGCATAGGATCGAGGACGGAGCGCCCGGTTGCGGCGCTGCCGCGGAGGGGGGCGCGATGACGGCGTGGGGCACGAGGACGGCGCGGTCGATGCGCGCGATGCTGGCGATCGGGCTGGCGACGGGGGCCGCGCTGATCGCGACGCCCGCGCACGCAGAGGACCCGGTGGAGCTCGACGACGACTTCGTGCTCGACGAATCCGACGTGCTGAGCCCGGCCGAGGAGCAGGAGGCGCAGACGCGGCTCGCGCAGCTGAGCGCCGACACCGGCTATGAGCTGTGGGTCGTCTACGTCGACACGTTCGAGAACCCGTCCGCCGCCGACGACTGGGCCAACACGACGGCCGAGTCCAACGGCCTCGGGATCGACCAGTACCTGCTGGCGGTCGCGGTCGAGGACCGCAACTACTATCTCTCGGCGGCGACCGAGGGGCCCGTGAGCGAGCAGCGGATCGCGGAGATCGAGTCGGCGGTACAGCCCTTCCTGTCGGCCGAGGACTGGGTCGGCGCCGCCGACGCGGCCGCCGACGGACTGGACGGCTCGGGACCCGGTGGCGGCGCGGCCGGCGGCGGCTCCGTCCTGCCGTGGGTCATCGGCGGGGCCGGGGTCGCGGCGGTCGGCGGCACGGCGTGGTACCTCGCCTCCCGCCGCCGCAAGGGCACCTCCGGCGGCCAGGCCGGCCCGGGCGCCGAGCCCGAGGTCACGACCGAGGAGCTCGCGCGCCGCGCAGCCTCGGCCCTGGTCGCGACGGACGACGCCGTGCGGGCGAGCGAGCAGGAGCTCGGCTTCGCGATCGCGCAGTTCGGCCGCGAGGCGACCGGCGAGTTCGAGCAGGCGCTGCAGGCCGCCAAGGCCGACCTCGCCAAGGCGTTCGAGCTCAAGCAGCGCCTGGACGACCACGAGCCCGACGCCGAGCAGGACGTGCGTGCGTGGAACGGCGAGATCATCCGGCTGTGCGAGGCGGCCGCGACCACGCTCCAGGACAAGCAGGCCGCGTTCGGCGAGCTGCGCCGCATCGAGCAGGACGCCCCCGCCGCGCTCGCGGAGGTGCAGCAGCGTCGCGCCGCGGCGGACGGGGCACCCGAGCGGATCGAGACCGGGGTCGCCGAGCTGCGGTCCCGCTACGCGGCCGACGCGATCACGACCGTCGCCGACAACCCCGCGCAGGCGCGGGCGCGGCTGGCGTTCGCCGACGAGCAGCTCGCCCGCGCGCAGCAGCTGGTCGGCGCGGGCGACGGCGGCGAGGCCGCCGTCGCGATCCGCGCCGCCGAGCAGGCGGTCGCGCAGGCCGCGCAGCTCGAGAAGGCGGTCGCCGATCTCGGCGCGACGCTCGCGACGGCCGAGCAGCAGGCCGCGGCGCTCGTGGCCGACCTCGAGCAGGACCTCGCCCGCGCGCGCACGCTTCCCGCCACGGGCGAGGTGGCGGCGGCGGTCGCCGCGACCGAGCAGGCCGTCGCGCAGGCTCGGCACAACCTGTCCGGATCGGCCCGCAGCCCGCAGGCGCTCCTCGAGGCGCTGCAGGCCGCGAACGCGCAGATCGACGCGGTCGTCGGCAGCGCGCAGCGCGCGCAGCAGATGCTGGGGCAGACGCTGCTGCAGGCCCGCAGCCAGGTCACGGGCGCCGAGGAGTACATCGCGGCGCGGCGCGGCGCGGTGGGCGCGGAGGCGCGCACACGGCTGGCCGAGGCGGGCGCCGAGCTCGCGCGGGCCGAGGCCCTCCAGTCCGGCGACCCCGCGCAGGCGCTGCAGCGCGCGCAGCGCGCGCTGCAGCTCGCGTCCGAGGCCGCGCGCCTCGCCCAGGCCGACGTCGAGTCGGCCGACTGGGGCGGCGGCCTCGGCGGAGGCATGCTCGGCGGCGGCATGGGCGGCGGCATGCTGGGCGGCGGCGGACGAGGCGGCGGCATGGTGGACGGGCTCGTCGGCGGCCTGCTGGGCGGCCTGATCAGCGGCGGCCTCGGCGGGGGCGGCACACGAGGCGGCACGAGCGGCTGGGGCGGGGGCTCCGTGCTCGGCGGCCTGGGCGGAGGACTGGGCGGCGGCCTCGGCGGTCGCAGCAGCCGCGGCGGCAGCGGATTCGGCGGGGGCCGCGGGCGTCGCGGAGGCGGCCGCTTCTGATGAGCCCCGCGCCGCGCACCGCGCACGCCGTCGCCACGGCGGTCCTGGCGGGTGCGCTCGCGCTCGCGCCGCTCGCCGCCCATGCGGAGCCGCCGGGCGACCTCGACCCGGGCTACGTCACGGACCGCGCCGGAGTGCTGTCGGCATCCGAGGAGCGCCGTCTCGAGCAGCGCCTCGAGGCGCTCGCCGCGGCGCCCGATCGGCCCGAGCTCTACGTTGTGTTCGTGGACGACTTCACGTCGCCGTCCAACGCGCTGCAGTGGGCCGACCGCGCGTCGCTCCAGAACAACCTCGCCGCGGACCAGTACCTGCTGGCGATCGCGACCGAGGGCCGCGCGCTGGCGATCTCCGCCGAGTACGAGGGCGGTCCGCTCCGCGAGAGCCGCGTTCTCGAGATCGAGGACCGGCTCGGCTCGGAGCACCTGGCGAACGACGACTGGGTCGGGGGCGTCGAGTTCGTCGCCGACGAGTTCGACGAGGTGCCCCCGCCCTGGTGGGTATGGCTCATCGGCATCGGCGCCGCCGCCCTCCTGGTGTTCGTGATCGTGCAGTTCGTGCTGCTGGGGCGGCGCCGCGCGGCCCGCGCCCTCGAGCTGCGCACGCTCGCGGGGCAGCGCCGGCGCGCCTCGATCGCGCTCGTGCGCGCAGATGAGGCCCTGCGCACCAGCGAGCAGGAGCTCGACTTCGTCACGGCCGAGTTCGGCGAGGACGCCACGCGCGAGTACGCGCAGGCGCTCGCGGACGGGCGAGCCCGCATCGACCGCGCGTTCGAGCTGCAGCGCCGCCTCGAGGACGCGACCGAGGACTCTCCCGCCGACACCCGCTCGTGGACCGACGAGATCCTGGCGGCGTGCGCGGCAGTGGACCGCGAGCTCGAGCGTCGCCGCGACTCGCTCGCACGCCTGCGGGCGCTCGCGAAGGACGCGCAGGCGACGCTCGGACGCCTGGAGCGCTCCCGCGCCGAGGCGGACCGGCTCGTCGCCTCGGCCGCCGAGCGGATCGCCACGATGTCCGCCGCCTACGCGCCCGCCCAGGTGGCGCCCGTGGCCGACAACGCGTCGGAGATGCGACGACGGCTCGAGGCGGCCGACGAGTGGCTCGGCAGGCTGCGCGACGCCGTCTCGCACGGCAGGGCGGCCCAGATCTCCGCCGCGGTGCACGAGATCGAGCGCCTGATCGCGGAGACGACCGCACTGCACACCGCGGTCGAGGCCCACGCCGCGACGCTCGGGGTCACGGCCGCGAGCAGCGCGCCCGCCGTCGGTTCGGCCGTCGTGGGCGGCGACCTCGGCCACGGCTCGTCGGCCCTGCCTTCCTCTCCCGTCACCACCGGGGAGCCGACGGGCGACCGGGAACTCGACCGCGCGGCCTCCGCGGTCCGCACCGCCGAGGCGACCGTCACGGCGCGCGCGGGGCGCGTGTCCGCCGCCGCGCTCGGCGCGCTGCGGCAGGCGCACGCCGCCCTGGCGCTGGCCCGCGCGGCACTCGCGACGGATGCCGCCGCGGCCACCGGCCACGCCCGCGACGCCGTGCGGCACGCCGAGACCGCGCTGACCGCCGCGGGCATCCGGTCCGACGAGCGCCCCGGGCGGCGCCGGGTGCGCGCCTTCGGCTCGAACGGCGGCGAGTCGTCTCCGACACGATCCGCCGACGAGGACGACGGCGCCGGCGGGCGCGCCCTGTGGGGCGCGGTCAGCGGCGGCGCGGTCGGGCTGTTCTCGAGCCTCGGCGTCGCGGACGAATCGGACGGCGCGGCGGGGATCGTCCTGCTGTTCACGCTGGGCGGCGTCGTGCTCGGCGCGCTGTCGGGCTGGTTCGGCAACGGCGAGGGCGGCGGATCGTCCTCCGGCTGGGGCGGATCGTCCTCGTCCGGATCCCGGTCCCGCTCGTCCGGCCGCTCCTCGTTCGGCGGCCGCTCATCCGGCGGTCGGTCATCCGGCCGGTCGTCCTCGCGCTCGTCCCGCTCGTTCGGCGGAAGCCGATCGTCCGGCCGCTCGGGAGGGCGGCGCTTCTAGACTCGCCCTCGAGGCACCTCACGCACACCTCAACCGCCACACGAAAGGCACAACATGGCAAAGCAGTCCATCTTCGGGCGCATCTCGACGCTCGTGAAGGCGAACATCAACGCGATCCTCGACCAGGCCGAGGACCCGGAGAAGATGCTCGACCAGCTGGTGCGCGACTACACCAACAACATCGCGGACGCCGAGGCGGCCATCGCCGAGACCATCGGCAACCTGCGGCTGCTGGAGCGCGACCACGCCGAGGACAAGCAGGCCGCGGTCGAGTGGGGCAACAAGGCGCTCGCCGCCAGCCGCAAGGCCGACGAGCTGCGCGCGGCGGGCGACCCGGTCGACGCCGACAAGTTCGACGCGCTGGCGAAGGTCGCGCTGCAGCGCCAGATCTCGGCCGAGAACGACATCAAGGCCACGGCGCCGCAGCTCGAGGCGCAGAGCGAGGTCGTCGAGAAGCTCAAGGCCGGCCTCAACGGCATGAAGGTCAAGCTCGAGCAGCTGCGCAGCAAGCGCAGCGAGCTGCTCGCGCGTCAGAAGACCGCCGAGGCGCAGACCAAGGTCGTGGACGCCGTCAAGTCGATCGACGTGCTCGATCCCACGAGCGAGCTCGGTCGCTTCGAGGAGAAGGTGCGCCGCGTCGAGGCGCAGGCCCAGGGCAAGGCGGAGCTCGCGGCGTCGAGCCTCGACGCGCAGTTCGAGAGCCTAGAGGACCTCGGCGAGCTGACCGAGGTCGAGGCGCGCCTCGCGCAGCTGAAGTCGGGCGGTCAGCCGCAGGGCCAGCTCGGCTCCTGACGCTCGGTCACGACCGCGGGGCTGCACTCGATCGGGTGCAGCTCCGCGGTCGCTCGATCGCATGTGGGCCGCCCACGCCGACACAACGCAGGACTTCCCACGGATCCCGGGCGTGCCGCCCGCTTCGCGCCCCGCGACACGCCATCGACACGGCAGAGGTCCTGCGTTGTGTCGGTACGGGGATCCGTGCGCGAGGGCGCGATCCGGGGCAGGATGACTGCATGGCCCGGTTCCTCGTCGTCCCTCAGTGGCAGGGCTCACCCTCGTCGCGCGCGATGGCCCACATCGACGGCGCGGAGGCGATCGCGGGCGACCTGCCGCGCGCCGCGTGCACGTTCGTCGACGTGCCGCTCGAGGCGGGAGACACGCTCGAGACCGGCGTGCTGCGCGCGAGCGCGCTGCTGCGCACCGCCGACGGCGTGCGCGCCGCGCTCGAGGACCTGCCGGCACCCGTGATCGTGGTCGGCGGCGACTGCGGCGTCTCGGTCGCGGCGATCGGGCACGTCGCCGCCCAGACCGACGAGCCGCTCGCGCTCGTGTGGTTCGACGCCCACGGCGACCTGCACGCGCCCGGTTCGTCGCCGAGCGGCGCCTACGCCGGCATGGCGCTGCGCGCGGTGCTCGGTGAGGGGGCGCCGGGGCTCGTCCTGCCGCCCGGTCTCGTCCCGCCCGAGCGGGTCGTGCTGGCCGGCGTCCGGATGCTCGACCCCGAGGAGGACGAGCTGCTCGCGGAGTCCGGGATGGCCTCGCTCGCGCCCGCCGACCTGGAGCGCGCGGACGCGCTCGCCGACGCGGTCGCGGCCACCGGCGCGCGCCGCGTGTACGTCCACGTGGACCTCGACGTGCTCGACCCCGCGCACATCGCGGGCGTCTCCTCCCCCGAGCCCTTCGGCGTCGCCCCGGCCGCGCTGGTCGCCGCGATCGGCGCCCTGCGGGCGCGCGTCGAGCTCGCGGGAGCCACGGTCGCCGGCTTCACGCCCGCGACGCCCTCCGCCGCCGTCGAGGACATGGGCGCGATCCTGCGCATCATCGGGGCGCTGGCGTGAGCTGGCCGCACGCCGAGCTCGACGCCCTGCCCCGCGCGATCCGGACGGGCGCCGAGCGCGCGCTCCGCCGCGGCGAGCGCGTCGACGGGCTGCTGCCGCGCATCCTGCTGGACTCCCCCGTGAGCCTGGTCGGCTACGCATGGGGCACGGCGATCGGATGGGTCTGGGGCACCCTGTGGAGCACGGGCCCGGTCGAGCGCCGCGAGGGCCTGTGGGTCTTCCGGGGCCTGCCGAAGTGGGCGTTCCCGCGCGGGGGCGTGTGCGTGGGCGGCTGCTTCCTGACCGGGGACGGGCCCGTCACGGCCGAGCTGCTGCGGCACGAGGCGGTGCACCGCGACCAGTGGCGCCGCTACGGGTTCCTGATGCCGCTGCTCTACCTGCTCGCGGGGCGCGATCCGCTGCGCAACCGCTTCGAGATCGCGGCCGGCCTGCGCGCGGGCGGCTACGTGCGCACGCGGCGCGGACCCGGGGTCAGCCGCGGCTGAACAGGCGGAAGCGCTCGGGCGCGTGGATGCGCTCGGGCGCGACGTCGAGACGTTCGGTGAGGTGGTCGACGATGTCGGCGGTGCCGAGGTAGCCGCCGAGCAGGTCGACGCGCGTCTCGTCGTGCTCGTCGCACATCATCTCGTCGGCCCACGCCGTGACGGCGCGCGCGAGCGCGGTGCCCGGCGTGCACGAGCGGCCGGATCCCGGGGCGCCCGTGCGGGCGGAGCGATCGAGCCAGGTCACGACCATGCGCGGCGGCGCCGAGATGGGCGCGATCCAGCCGGCGTCCGGCACCTCGATGAACACGCGGCCCGTGGCGCAGATCGGCAGGGTCGCGAGCAGCGCCTCGAGCTCGGCGAACGACTGCTCGTCCGCGGTCACGAGGTGCTGCACCCGCGTGTGGCGCGAGGCGCGGCAGGCGGAGGGGTTGTGCTCGACGGCGGTCATGATGCCTCCATCATACGCCCCAACTCAGGGTTGCCTTACCTCACCCGCCACTGACCGGGGCGAGCGCGCGGCTCACTCCTCGATCAGCACGCGGCGCAGGTCGGCGAGCTCGTCGTCGCGCAGGCCGTGCGCGTGCAGGAACCCCGCCGCGGAGCCGTGCTGCGCGCGGATCTCGTCGAGGATGGTCCGCATCACGTGCGCGGGCGACCGGCTCGCGAGCTCCTCGAGGTTCCGGGCGTGCGGATACACGGCGCGCATCCGCGCCAGCGCCTGCTCGTTGCGCCACGCGGGGAGCATCCCCTCGGTCCGGGCGTAGTCCGCGATCACGGCGTCCTCGTCCACACCCACCGCGGCGAGCGCGAGCGCGACCGTCACGCCCGTGCGGTCCTTGCCGACCGTGCAGTGCACGAGCACGGGCTGCGCACCCAGGATGCCGCGCACGGCCGTGACCAGCCGGTCGCCCGCGCGCTCGAGGAGCGCGCGGTACATCTCGATGAGCGTCATGTCGTCGAGGAAGAAGGACGCGAGCGACCCGAGGAACAGGGGCACCCGCAGCGTCTCGACGTCCCCGACGCGGCTCGGCGCGTGCTCGACCTCGTCGTCGTCGCGCAGGTCGACGATCCGGCGCACGCCCAGTGCGCGGAACGCCGCGCCGCCGAGCTCGTCGACCGCGGCCAGGTTGCCCGAGCGATACAGCACCCCCGACCGCGTCCGACCCTCGCCGGCGGGCAGCCCTCCGACGTCGCGGAAGTTGACCGAGCCCGGGACGAGGCTCTCTCCCGCGGTCACGCTCCGGCCGGGGCGCCGGCGGGGTCGCGCCGGGGAACCGGGTAGCGTCCGGCGATCACCACGCGGTTGAACGAGTTGATCGAGACGCACAGCCAGCTGACGCCGAGGTACTCCTTCTCGGTGAGCACGGCGCCCACGCGCTCGTAGACGTCCTCGGGGATGCCGCCGCGATGGATGAACGTGTACGCCTCGGCGAGCTCGAGCGCCGCGCGCTCGCGATCGGAGAAGACGCCGGACTCGCGCCAGACGGGAAGCTGGGCGAGGTCGTCGAACGTGACCCCGGCGGCCAGCGCGCGGTCGGAGTGGATGCGCGTGCAGTACGCGCAGCCGTTGAGCTGCGAGCAGTGCATCAGCACGAGCTCCTTGAGGCGGTCGTCGATGCCGTTCTCCCGCGCGATGCGGCCGACCTCGCGCGAGAACGCGTCGAGCGCCTTGTAGGCGGTCGGCTCGGACTTCGACAGATGCACCCGCGGCTGGTCCATGCTGACACTTTACCGAGGCGATCAGAGCGCCCGCCCGGAAGGCACGAAATCAGAGTGCACAATGGATGAACGTATGACTTCGGGTTAAGCGCACCACAATGGGACCAAGACCGTGCACCTTGCTCCGCGAGCATCCCGAGGCCTCGCGGGAGCGGCAGAATGGACGCGTCCCGCCCGCCACCGGGCACCATCCTCGCAGGAAGCAGCCGGATCCGTGACAGAGAACCCGACCGCCGCGCGCACGCGCGACGAGTTCGCGTACCTGCCCGGCCAGGCCGAGCGCCGGGGCCGCGAGGCGCCCTCCGCCGAGCGCCTCGCCCTCGACCTGCCCGACGGTCGCGCGCTCAGCGCCCTGCGCCTCGGCACCGGCCTCCCCCAGGTCGTCCTGCTGCACGGCGCGGGACTGAACGCGCACACGTGGGACACCACGGCACTGGCCCTCGGCGCGCCCGTGCTCGCGATCGACCTGCCGGGTCACGGCGACTCGACCTGGCGCGACGACGCCGACTACCGGCCGCGCACGCTCGCGCCCGACGTCATCCTGGGCATCGAGGAGTGGGCCGCGGCCCCCGTGGTGCTCGTCGGCCACTCGCTCGGCGGCATCACGGCCGCCGCGGTCGCCGCGCAGCGCCCGGATCTGGTGGCCTCGCTCGTGCTCGTCGACATCACGCCGGGCGCGAGCGGGGGCGGCGGATCGGCCGAGCTGCGCCGGTTCTACGAGCGCACGGACTTCGACTCACGCGAGGCCGCGGTCGAGCACGCCATGGGCTTCGGGCTCGGCGGCTCGCTCGAGGACGCGCGCCGTGGCGTCTTCCACAACACGCGCGTGCGCGACGACGGTCGCGTCGAGTGGAAGCACCACTTCGCCCGCATCGCCCAGCAGGCGCTCGCCGCGCCGGCCGACGCCGCGACCCCGGCGCTGGTCGACGAGTCCGGATGGGACGACCTCGCCGCCGTCCGCGCTCCCCTCCTGCTGATCCGCGGCGAGCGCGGCTACGTCGACACCGCAGCGGCCGACGACTTCGCCCGACGCCTGCACGATGCCGAGGTGGTCGCGCTCGCGGCCCCGCACAACGTCCAGGAGGCGGCACCCGTCGAGCTCGCCGAGCTCATCGCCTCCCGGATCCACCCGAACGGGACGCGGCCCTGAGGGCCGGCCCCAGCCGGCGCCCGCCGCGCCGATCCGAAAGGACACCCATGCACAGCTTCTCCTCGCGCCCCGCGCTTCTGCGCCGCTCCGCCGTGGCGGGCCTCGGCATCGCCGCGCTCGCGCTGGCCGGGTGCACCGGCTCGCCTCAGCCGGGCCCGACAGGCGAGCCCGACCCCGACGCGACTCTGCGGCTGGGCCTGGTGCTGGAGCCCGACAACCTCGACATCCGTCACACGTCGGGCGCCGCGCTCGAGCAGATCCTGATCGACAACGTGTACGAGGGTCTCGTGACCCGCACCGAGGAGAACGAGATCGTGCCGTCGCTCGCGAGCGAGTACGAGGTGTCGGAGGACGGCCTCACCTACACGTTCACGCTCAACGAGGGCGTGACCTTCCACGGCGGGGGTGAGCTCACGGCGTCGGACGTCGTGGAGACCTACAACCAGGTCCGCAACGACGAGACGCTGATCGGACACGACCAGCTCGCGCACGTCGTGGCCGTGGACGCGCCCGACGACCGCACGGTCGTCCTGACGCTCGACCAGCCCGACCAGAACCTGCTTTTCGCCCTGACGGGCCGCGCGGGCCTGGTGTTCGACGAGGGCGACGAGACCGACCTGAAGACCGCCGCGAACGGCACCGGGCCGTTCACCCTCGCCGACTGGAGCCAGGGCGACGGCATCACCTTCACGCGCAACGACGAGTACTGGGGCGAGGCCGCCGGCGTCGCCGCGGTCGAGGTCAGCTACATCCCCGACTTCACGGCCGGCGTCAACGCCGCCCTCGACGGCAGCCTCGACGTCCTGACGGCCGTGCAGGCCGACCTGGCGCCGCAGCTGGACGGGCAGAACGGCTTCACCCTGACGCGGGGCGCGACCACCGACAAGGCGACGCTCGCGTTCAACAACCAGGCCGCACCGCTCGACGACGTGCGCGTGCGCGAGGCGCTGCGCCTGGCGATCGACCACGAGGCGCTGGTCGAGGCCGTGGGCGCCGCGACCACGCAGTACGGCCCGATCCCGGCGCTCGACCCCGGCTACGAGGACCTGTCGGATGTCGCCCCGTTCGACCCCGAGCGCGCCAAGGAGCTGCTCGCGGAGGCCGGTCAGGAGGACCTGGAGCTCGAGCTCACGATCCCGTCGTTCTACGGCACGACCGTGTCGACGTTCCTGGTGTCGGCGTTCAACGACATCGGCGTCGAGCTCAAGGTCGACCCGGTCGAGTTCCCGACGTGGCTGCAGGACGTGTACACGAACAAGGACTACCAGCTGAGCTTCGTGCTGCACGTGGAGCCCCGCGACTTCGGCAACTTCGCGAACCCCGACTACTACTTCGGCTACGACAACGCCGAGGTGCAGGAGCTGTACGCCGAGGCGACGAGCACGGTCGACCCCGACGAGTCGGCCGAACTGCTCGCCCAGGCGGCGCGCATCGTGTCGGAGGACCACGCGGCCGACTGGCTGTACACGGGGGAGACCATCACGGCGGTCGGTCCGGGCGTCCAGGGCTTCCCCGTGCACTCGATCAACTCGCGCATCGACCTGTCCGCTGTCACGCTCGCGACCGAGTGACGCGAGCGCCGGAGCGCCGGTGATCCGATACCTGCTGACGAGACTGACCCTGCTGGCGGTCGGCCTGCTCGTCGCGAGCGCGCTCATCTTCACGGTGCTGCGCGTGCTGCCGGGCGACGTGGCGCAGCTGATCGCCGGCACGCAGGGATCGGCCGCGCAGGTCGCCGAGATCCGGCGGCAGCTGGGGCTCGACCGGCCTCTGTGGGAGCAGTACGCCGACTGGATCGGCGGCGTGCTGCACGGCGACCTCGGCGTCTCGATGCTGACGGGGTCCCCCGTCGCGGACGAGCTGTGGGAGAAGGCGCAGGTGACGCTGCCCCTCGGCATCCTGTCCATGCTCATCGCGCTGCTCATCTCGGTGCCGTTCGGCGTCCTGTCGGCCGTGCGGCGGGGACGCGCGGACGGCACCGCGATCAGCGTGGTGTCGCAGGGCCTCGCGGCCGTTCCGGTCGTGTGGGCGGGCATGATGCTGGTCGTGCTGTTCGCGGTGGTGCTGGGCTGGCTGCCCGCGCAGGGGTTCCCGCGGTCCGGATGGGCCGCCCCGGGCCTTGCCCTGCGGTCGCTCATGCTGCCCGCGCTCACCATCGGCGTCGTCGAGGGGGCCATGCTGCTGCGCTTCGTGCGCAGCGCCACGCTTCAGGCGGTCGGCCAGGACTTCGTGCGCACGGGCGCCGCCAAGGGCCTCACGCGCACGCAGGCGCTCATCCGTCACGGGCTGCCGTCGGTCGGCCTGTCGATCGTGACCGTGCTCGGTCTGCAGGTGGCCGGCATCGTGGTCGGCGCCGTCGTGATCGAGCTGGTGTTCAACCTGCCGGGCATCGGCCGGATGCTCGCGACCGACGTGGGCTCGCGCGATCTGGTGATGGTGCAGGGCGAGCTGCTGGTGCTGACGGGCTTCGTGCTGCTGATCGGGTTCGTCGTCGACCTCGTGCACCACGCGATCGACCCGCGCCAGAGGGAGGCGGGATGAGCCGGATGGGTCTGCCGTCGCGACTGTGGCGCCTGTCGACCGGCCGCTTCGGCCTGATCGTCGCCGGCGTCGTCGTCCTCACCGCGCTGGTGTCGCTCGTGTGGACGCCGTTCGACCCCCGCACGGTCGACATCTCCCACCGCTGGGGGCTGCCCGGCTGGCCGCACGTGCTCGGCACCGACGGCACGGGGCGCGACATCCTGAGCCTCGTGATGGCGGGCGCCCGCACCACCGTGCTGGTCGCGATCGGCGCGGGCCTGGTGTCGACCGCGGTGGGCGTGCTGCTCGCCTCGATCGGCGCGCTCACGCCCCGCTGGACGCGCGAGGCCGTCGCTGTGCTGATCGACATCCTGATCGCGTTCCCCGTGCTGCTGATCGCGATGATGATCTCGTCGGTCTGGGGCGGCTCGCTCTGGGTCGTGGTCTGGTCGGTGGGGATCGGCTTCGGCGTGAGCATCGCGCGCGTCACGCGCCCCGAGCTGCGCCGCGTCAGCCGCAGCGACTACGTGCTCGCAGGGCGGGCGTCGGGCCTCACCGCGCTGCAGAACCTGCGCCGCCACCTGCTGCCCAACGTCGCCCCCGTGTTCATCGTGCAGCTGTCGTGGTCGATGGCCGTCGCCGTGCTCGCGGAGGCGGGCCTGTCGTACCTGGGCTTCGGCGCCTCGGTCACGGAGCCGTCGTGGGGGCTGCTGCTCGCCGACCTGCAGCAGTACCTGCAGGTGCATCCGCTGTCGGTCGTGTGGCCGGGCCTCGCGATCACCCTCACGGTGCTGGCGCTCAACCTGCTGGGCGACGCGCTGCGCGAGGCGACCGACCCGACCCTGCGCGGCCGGCACGTGCCCGGCCCGAAGGCCATTCCGCACACCGCTCCGGGGGTGGTCGCATGAGTCTCGAGGTGCGCGACCTGGCGATCGAGATCGGCGGCCGGGCGGTCGTCGACGGCATCTCGTTCGCGGTGCCCGACGGCGCGCGCGTGGGCCTGATCGGCGAGTCCGGCTCGGGCAAGTCGCTCACGGCCCTCGCGATCCTGGGGCTCCTGCCCGATGGCGCGACCGCGCGCGGCAGCATCCGCTGGAACGGACGCGAGCTCATCGGGCTCCCGGACCGGGAGCTCGCGAAGCTGCGCGGCGACGAGATCGGCATCGTGTTCCAGGAGCCGCAGACCGCGCTCAACCCCATCCGCACCGTCGGCCGTCAGATCGCCGAGTCCGTGCGCATCCACCGCGACGTCACGCGCGCCGAGGCCCGGCGCATCGCGGTGGACGAGGCGCGACGTGTCCTGCTGCCCGCCCCCGACGCCATCGTCCGCCGCTACCCGCACCAGCTCTCGGGCGGTCAGCGCCAGCGCGTCGCGATCGCCATGGCGCTCGCGTGCGGGCCGCGGCTGCTGATCGCCGACGAGCCCACCACGGCGCTCGACGTGACGATCCAGGCCGAGATCCTGCAGCTGCTGCTGGGGCTGGTCGCGGACTCCGGCATGTCGCTGGTGTTCATCACGCACGACCTCGCCGTGCTCTCGCAGGTCGCGACCCACGGGGTCGTGCTGGAGCACGGCCGCGTCGTCGAGCACGGCGCGGTGTCGCAGCTGCTGAGCGCGCCCGCGCATCCGGTCACGCGGGGCCTGCTGCGCGATGCGACCGCGACCCTCTTCCGCGGGGAGGCATCGTGACGCAGCCGGTCATCCGCGCGCGCGGCCTCAGCCGCCGATACACGCTGCCCCGCGAGACGCTGTTCTCGGCGCGGCGCGAGAACGTCGCGCTGGCCCCGACCGACCTCGACGTCGCGCGCGGCTCGTCGCTGGGCGTGATCGGCGAGTCCGGCTCGGGCAAGTCCACGCTGATCCGGCTGCTGCTCGGGCTCGACCGGCCCACGACCGGCACGGTCGAGGTCGACGGGCGCCCGGTCGACGCCGCCGCGTCCGCACGGTCGCTGCACTGGCTGCGGCGGCAGACCGGCATCGTGTTCCAGGACCCGTACGCGTCGCTCGATCCCCGGATGACCGTCGAGCGGATCGTCGCCGAGCCGCTGTGGGCGCTCGGCGTCGGCGGCGACCACCGCGGGCGCGTCCGCGAGGTGCTGGCGGATGTGGGCCTCGAGCCCGACATGGCCTCGCGCTACCCGCACGAGTTCTCGGGCGGGCAGCGCCAGCGCATCGCGCTCGCCCGCGCGATCGCGCACCGGCCGGCCGTGCTGGTGGGCGACGAGCCGCTGTCCGCGCTCGACGTCACGGTCCGCGCGCAGATCCTCGAGCTGCTCGCCCGGCTGCGGCGGCGCGACGGGCTCACGCTCCTGCTGGTGTCGCACGACGTCGGCGTGGTGCAGAGCCTGTGCGACACGGTCGCCGTCATGAAGGACGGCGCGATCGTCGAGCACGGCGCGACCGCCGACGTGCTGCTGCGCCCGCAGCACGCGTACACGCGGCGCCTGCTGGCATCCATCCCCGTCATCGGCTGACACGGCGCCTCCGGACCTTCACGGCGCGTCCACCTCGACGCCACGGACGCGCCATCGGGCCGGCGGCCGCGTGGCAGGATCGAGGCGTGAGCACCGCCTGGTCCGACCGCCTCGGCATCCGTCATCCGCTCGTGTGCGCCCCGATGGGCGGCGTCGCCGGCGGACGGCTCGCGACGGCCGTGTCGCGGGCGGGAGCGCTCGGCATGATCGGGATGGGCAGCGCCGGCTCGCCCGAAGCCCTCGCGCGCGAGCTGGCCCTAGTGCCCGACGGGGTGCGCGTCGGGATCGGGCTCGTGGACTGGGTCATGCGCTCCCGCCCCGAACTGCTCGACGCGGCGCTCGCGGCGCGGCCCGTGCTGCTGTCGGTGAGCTTCGGCGACGACTTCGACTGGGTCGCGCGGGCACACGACGTCGGCGTCGCCACCGTGACCCAGGTGCCGGATGTGGCGGGGGCCGAGCGCGCGGCCGCCGCCGGAGTGGACCTGATCGTCGCGCGCGGGCTGGAGGGCGGCGGCCACGGCCGACCGCTCTCGGGGCTCGCCGACCTGCTGTCCCGCGTGCTCGCGGCCGTCGAAGTGCCCGTGCTCGCGGCCGGCGCGATCGCCACGGCCGACGACGTGCGGCGCGTGAGGGACACGGGCGCGGCCGGCGTGTGGGTCGGCACGGCGTTCGCCGCGTGCCCGGAGTCGCTGCTCGACGACGCCGACCGGACGGCGATGCTGCGCGGAACCGACACGGTCCTCACGTCGGAGTTCGACCGGCGCTCGGGCTACGCGTGGCCCGAGGACGTGCCCGAGCGAGTGCTCGCGGGCGAGCCGCGCTCGATCGACGCCGGGCTCGGAGTGCGCGCGCTGACCGCGGCCCGGCCGGCCGGCGACGTCGTGGAGTCGCTCGCGGCGGGGCTCTACGCCTGAGGCGTCGACTCCTCCGCCTTGTCTCCCCCGCTTCGCTTGTCGCTGCTCGCCGGCGCAGCGGCGCCCAGTATCCGCTTCAGCACGCCCGGCTTCTTCTTGGGGTGCAGCTGCTTCTGCAGGTAGACGGTGCCGAGCCAGCGGTCGAACTTGTAGCCGACCTTGCCCATCCGGCCGACCTCGACGAAGCCGAGCTTCTCGTGCAGCGCGATGGAGCCCTCGGCGCCCTTGTCGCTGATCACGGCGACGAGCTGGCGCAGGCCGATCTCCTCGCACGCCTCGATCAGGGCCTCCAGGAGCGCGCGGCCGAGGCCCTTGCCGGTGGCGGCCTGCCCGAGGTAGATCGAGTTCTCGACCGTGTAGCGGAACGCCGACTTGCCCGCCCACGGCGAGACGAGCGCGTAGCCCAGCACCTGCCCGGTCGGCGACACTGCGACGAGGAACGGCAGGCCCAGCTTCTGCAGGTGCTCGAACTTCTCGCGCCACTTCTTGATCGACCAGGCCTTCTCGTCGAAGGTGACGACCGAGTTGCGGACGTAGTAGTTGTAGATCTCGCGGATGTCCGGGATGTCCGCGAGGGTCGCCGGGCGGATCTCGTACGAGAAGGGCCGCTCCGGCTCGGGCTTGCGGCGCAGGTGTCGGGGCAGCACGCGGCGCTTCTGGTACTCCTCCTCCAGCATGCGCACAAGCCTAGATGGTGCGCACCGGCCGCTAGGCGGGGATCCGCCAGTCGACGGGCCTGCCGCCCTGCGCCTCGAGGAGCGCGTTCACGCGCGAGAACGGACGCGAGCCGAAGAACCCCCGGCTCGCCGACAGCGGCGACGGATGCGCGGACTCGACCCACGGCACGCCGGGACGGCCGTCCGTCGAGGCCAGCAGCGGCTTGAGCCCCGCCGCGTCCCTTCCCCACAGGATGGCCACGAGCGGACCGCCGCGGTCGACGAGCACGTGGATGGCGTGCTCGGTCACGCGCTCCCACCCCCAGCCGCGGTGCGACGCGGCCTCGCCCGGGCGAACCGTGAGCACGCGGTTCAGCAGCATCACGCCCTGGTCGCTCCAGGCCGACAGGTCGCCGTGCGGCGCGGGCGGGATGCCCAGGTCGTCGTTCAGCTCACGGTAGATGTTCTGCAGGCTGCGAGGCAGCGGGCGCACGTGCCTCTCGACCGCGAACGACAGGCCGATCGGATGCCCGGGGGTCGGGTACGGATCCTGTCCGACGATCAGCACGCGCACGTCGGCGAGCGGGCGCTGGAACGCGCGCAGCACCTTGTCGCCCGCGGGCAGGTACCCACGCCCCTCCGCGACCTCGCCGCGCAGCCGCTCGCCGAGCGCCGCGATGTCGCCCGCGACCGGCGCGAGCGCCTCGGCCCAGCCGCGGTCCATGAGCCCCGCGTCGGCCAGCTCCGGCAGCGTCATCGGCATGACGGCCCCGACCATGCTCAGGCCGACGCCTCGAGCCCGGCGTCCTCCTCGCGCACGGTGCCCTTCGCCGACCACGGGAAGTCGATCCACAGGTCCGTGGCCTTCCACGCGTAGTCGGGCGTGATGATGGTCGACGGCTTGGTGTAGATCGTCACCGAGCGGACATCCGCGCCCTGCGCCTTGAGCAGCTCGACGGCGAGCGCGAGCGTGCGGCCCGAGTCGGCCACGTCGTCCACCAGCAGCACCCGGCGGCCGTCGAGGTAGGCCATGTCGAGCTCGGGCGGCAGCACCTCGGGGGCGTCCAGCACCGTGCCGATGCCCGTGTAGAACTCGACGTTCAGCGCGCCGCAGTTCTTGGCGCCCAGGCCGTAGGCGATGGCGCCCGCGGGCAGCAGGCCGCCGCGCGCGATCGCGACGACCACCTCGGGCTCGAAGCCGTCGTCGAGGACGCGCCGCGCCAGGTCGCGCGTCGCCTCGCCGAAGCCGTCCCAGGTGAGCCGCTCGCGGATGTCGGTGTCTCCCACGCGGGGTCCTTTCGTGTTTTTCGGATGTCTCACTTCGGCGCGGAATCCGACCCGGATTCCGCGCCGAAGTGAGACACGGGAAGGGGGATGGATCAGTCGCGCGGCTTCAGCGGGCCGCGCGCGAGCAGGTGCTGCGCCGACTGCGCGACGGGGCGCATCGTGACCAGGTCGAGGTTGACGTGGCCCGGCGCGTTCAGCGCGTACGCGATCACGTCGGCGACGTCCTCGGCCATGAGCGGCGCCTCGACGCCCTCGTAGACGCCGGCCGCCGCGTCCTGGCTGCCCAGCCGGTTGAGGCTGAACTCCTCGGTGTGCACCATGCCGGGCGCGATCTCCATCACGCGGATCGGCTCGCCGTTCAGCTCGAGCCGGAGCGCGTTCACGAGCATGGCCTCGCCCGCCTTGGCCGCGTTGTAGCCCGCGCCGCCCGGGTACGCGGTCTGCGCGGCGGTCGAGGTGACGAATAGGGTGTCCGCGTGCCCGGATCCGGCGCGCACGGCGGCGCGCAGCTGCGGCAGCAGCGCCTTCACGAGCCTCTGCGCCGAGAGCACGTTGACCTCGTACATCCAGGTCCAGTCGCCGGGGTCGCCGTCCTCGACGCGGTCCGCGCCGCGCGCCCCGCCCGCCACGTGCACGAGAGCGTGGACCCCGCCGGTCGCGCGCAGGTGCGCCGCGAGCGCGTCGACGTCGGCCTGCGAGGTGAGGTCGGCCGCGAACACGCCGGCCCCCGTCTCGGCTGCGAGGGCCTCGAGCCGGTCCGCGCGCCGGGCGACGCCGACGACGTCCCATCCGGATGCGCGCAGGGCGCGCGCCGTCGCCTGCCCGATCCCGGAGCTCGCGCCCGTCACGACCGCCCGCCGACCCGCGCCTGCCCCGCTGTTCGCCATGACATCAACCGTACCGGCCGGAGAATGTGACGCCGCGTTTCCCGTCCATTGCCCGTCCAGGGAGGCCGACGTAACGTCTCATCAGGCCCTTCTCTCGGCCGCCAGACTTCGTTCCGATCCCGGAGGTCCGTCATGACCGATGCCCCGCAGGCGCAGCTGCGCTTCGAGACCCTGCAGATCCACGCCGGTGCGGCGCCGGATCCGGTCACGGGCGCGCGCGCGACGCCGATCTACCAGACCACGTCGTACGTCTTCCGCGACTCGGACCACGCCAAGAACCTGTTCGCGCTCGCCGAGACCGGCAACATCTACACGCGCATCCAGAACCCGACCCAGGAGGTCGTCGAGCAGCGGCTCGCGGCCCTCGAGGGCGGCACGGGCGCGCTGCTGCTCGCGAGCGGCCAGGCGGCCGCGACGTTCGCGGTGCTGAACATCGCGCAGTCCGGCGACCACATCGTCTCGTCGAGCTCGATCTACGGCGGCACGTACAACCTCTTCAAGTACACGCTCGCGAAGCTCGGGATCGACGTGACCTTCGTCGAGAACCAGGACGACCCTGCCGCGTGGCGCGCCGCCGTCCGCCCGAACACCAAGCTGTTCTTCGCCGAGACGATCGGCAACCCGCAGATCAACGTGCTCGACATCCGCACCGTCGCGAACACCGCGCACGAGGCCGGCGTGCCGCTCATCGTCGACAACACGATCGCGACGCCGTACCTGATCCGCCCGTTCGAGCACGGCGCCGACATCGTGGTGCACTCGGCGACCAAGTTCCTCGGCGGGCACGGCACCGTGATCGGCGGCGTGATCGTCGACGGCGGCACGTTCCCGTGGTCGCAGCACGGCGACCGCTTCCCCGGCCTGACCACGCCGGACCCCTCGTACCACGGCGCCGTCTACACCGAGGCGGTGGGCGACGAGCTCGCGTACATCATCAAGGCGCGCGTGCAGCTGCTGCGCGATCTCGGCGCCTCGATCTCGCCGCAGAGCGCGTGGCAGCTCATCCAGGGCATCGAGACCCTGTCGCTGCGCGTCGAGCGCCACGTGCACAACGCGCAGCTCGTGGCCGAGTGGCTCGATAACCACGCGGATGTCGCGACCGTCAACTACTCGGGTCTGCCGACCTCGCCCTGGTACTCGGCCGCCAACGCGTACGCCCCCAAGGGCGTCGGCGCGGTGCTGTCGTTCGAGCTCAAGGGCGGCGTGGACGCCGGCCGCACGTTCGTGGACTCGCTGAAGCTGTTCAGCCACCTCGCCAACATCGGCGACGTGCGCTCGCTGGTCATCCACCCCGCCTCGACCACGCACTCGCAGCTCACGCCCGAGCAGCAGCTCAGCGCGGGCGTCACGCCCGGCCTGGTGCGCCTGTCGGTCGGCCTCGAGAACGTCGAGGACCTGCTGGCCGACCTCGACCAGGCGCTCGCCGCCGCGCGCGAGGTGAGCCGCGCCGCGCGCGTCTGACGACGCCGCTTCGACGAGACCGCGATCCCGCGCTCGGACAGCAGTGGTCCACTGCCGTCTCGGCGCGGGGTTGCGGTCTCGCGTCGTCGAGCGCCGGGGCGCCACCGGCGCGGCGTCAGAGGGTCGCCCGCAGGCGCTCCTTCTCGAGGGCGACGTCGAAGTCGGCGACGGGCCACTGCGGGTCGATGGACTCGAGCACCTCGAGCAGCAGCGCCTGCACCGCGAGCCGCGCGTACCACTTGCGGTTCGCCGGCACCACGAACCACGGCGCCTCGTCGGTGGACGTGCGCGACAGGGCGGTCTGGTAGGCCGCCATGTACTCGGGCCACCGCGCGCGCTCGTCCACGTCGCCGGGGTTGTACTTCCAGTGCTTGTCGGGGCGCTCGAGGCGCTCCATCAGCCGCGCGCCCTGCTCGGCGTGCGAGATGTGCAGCATGACCTTGATGATGCGGGTGCCGGACTCCGCCAGGCGCCGCTCGAAGTCGACGATCGCGCCGTAGCGGCGCTCGATCTCCTGCGGCTCGGCGAGGCCCCGCACGCGGCCGATGAGCACGTCCTCGTAGTGCGAGCGGTCGAACACGCCGATCATGCCGGGCCGCGGCACGCGCTTCTCGATGCGCCACAGGAAGTCGTGCGCGAGCTCCTCCTCGGTGGGCGCCTTGAACGCCGCCAGCTCGATGCCCTGCGGATCGACGCCGCCCACGACGTGCCGGATGATCCCGCCCTTGCCCGCGGAGTCCATGGCCTGCAGCACGAGCAGCACCGAGTCCTTGGACGTGCCCCCGCGGCTCGCGGCGAACAGCCGCTCCTGGTACTCCGCGAGCTCGGCGAGGCCCGCCGCGAGGTCGGCCTTGCTCGCGGCCTTGTCGCCCGCGTAGCCGGGGGTCGACTCCGGGTCGACGTCGTCGAGCCGGAAGCCCTTGCCCACGCGGAGCGCGGTCAGCGCGTCCTCGGTCCACTGCACCTGACTCTTCGCCGTCATGCGGGACATTCAAGCATCCGGCGGCGCCCGCTGACGAGGACGGATCGGCCGCGTGTCCCGGCGCGGGAGCGCGTGTCAGGCCGCCGGGTCAGCGGTCGAGCGGCACCTCGATGATGCGGCGCGCGCCCGGCGCGATGAGCGCCTGGTCGAGCGCGGATCGCGTCGTGACCCGCGTGTGCTCCCAGCCGTAGGCGCGCGCGAGGTCAGCGAGGCTCGCCGCCTGGGGCGTGTACTGCACGCGCGCCATGTCGTCGGGGCTCGCGACCCGGGCCACCTCGAGGCCGTCGAAGATCGTGCCGCCGCCGTCGTTGCCGACCACGAGCTGGATGCGCGGCCCGCCCTCGCCCTCGGTCTCGCTCTCCGGAAGCAGCAGCGCCCCCACGTCGTGCAGCAGCGTCAGGTCGCCCAGCAGCACGCGAGTGACGCCCGGGCGCCCGTCGGCCTGGCTGGCGAGGGCGATGCCCAGTCCCGTGGCGATCGTGCCGTCGATGCCCGCGAGCCCGCGGTTGGCGTGCACGGGCACGCGCTTGCCCGGCAGCACCGCGTCGGCGACCCGGACGAGGCGCGAGGAGCCGAACATCAGCCGGTCGTGCGGCCAGGTCGCCGCCCACACCGCCGCGACGAGCTGCTCGCGGTCGAGCGGCCGCCGGACGGCCGCGAGCTCGGCCTCGACCGCGTGCGAGCGCTTGCGGGGGTCCGTGGACGTGAGGCCCGCGAGATCGGGGGCCGGCGCGTCCAGGTCGACGACGGCCGCGGCCGACGCCCGCATCCAGGCGCCCAGCCACTCCCGGTCGGGCTCGCCCGGCGCGACCGCGACGGCGTCGGCGGCCGTCGTGCGGTGGTTCAGGTCCAGCGCCTCGCCCGTGCCGCGCACCGCGACGACCTCGACGTCGGGGCGCGACAGCAGGGCGGTCACCTCGCGCGAGAGGGTCGGGTGGCCCAGCACGACCGCGCGCTCGATGCGTCCGCCGAGCTCGGGGTCGCGGAGCAGGGCGCGGTAGCCGTGCACGATCTGGCGCCCGAAGCGGGATCCGCTCACGATCTCGGCGATCAACGGCCATCCGCCGGCGTGCGCGATCTCCTCCGCGCGCGGACCGGCGTCGGCACCGGCGACGACCACGGTGCGCGGGCCGCGGGCCAGCGCGACGGGCTCGGGCGCAAGAGCCGGCGGCGCACCGGAGGCCGCGCGGGTCTCCCCGGCCGCGAACCACTCCGGCAGCGAACCGGCGAGGGGCTCCCGGTACGGCAGGTTCAGGTGCACGGGACCCGGGACCGGCCCCGTGGCGGCGTCGTAGGCGTCGCGCGCGAGCGCACGCACGGCCTCGTCCTCTCCCGGGTCGCCCTGGGGCACGTCGGCGTCCGCCGCGAACCGCGTCGCGCCGCCGAAGATGCCCGGCTGGACCGTCGTCTGGTTGGCGCCGACGCCGCGCAGCTCGGGCGGCCGGTCGGCCGTGAGCAGCAGCAGCGGCACGCCCGCGTGGTGCGCCTCGAGCGCGGCGGGCAGCAGGTTCGCGACCGCGGTGCCGGACGTGCAGATCACGGCCGCGGGCGCGCCGGTCTCGCGGCCGATGCCGAGCGCCGTGAACCCCGCGACGCGCTCGTCGATGCGCACGTGCAGGCGGATCCTGCCCGAGCGCTCGAGGGCCGCGGCGGCGAGCGCCAGGGCCTGGGACCGGGACCCCGGGCTCACCACCGCGTGGCGCACGCCCCGCGCGACGAGCTCGTCCAGCAGCGCGGCCGCGGCGTCGCCGGCGGGCGACCGCAGCACGCGGGGGTCGTCCGGCGTCACGTCAGCGGGTCCGGCGCGGCGCGTCGTCCGGGCCGGGCTCATCCGGATCCGTCGGCGACCCGCCGTCCGCGTCGCCGTCGCCGTCCGGCTTCACGTCCCCGGGCTCCGCGCGCGCCTCCACGTCGTCGGGCTTCGGCGCGCGCGGGTCGGTCTCGGCGTCGAGGCGCGCGAGCTCCTCCTCCAGGAGGCGGATGCGCTCGTCCTGCGCCGAGACGCCGTGCAGCGTGCCGAGGAAGTTCGGGTCGTCGTCGGGGGCGACGACGCGACCGGGCCCCTGCCGGCGGGTGCGGCCCAGCGCGAACCAGAGCACGCCGCCGAGCACCGGGATCAGCACGACGATCGCGATCCAGGCGCCCTTCGAGACGCCGCGGTGGCGGCCGGCCGGCTGCACCGCGCAGTCGACGATGCTGAAGACCCAGAACACCACGGCCGCGATGCCGAGGACGATCAAGAGGCGTGTCACCTTCTCATCCTAGGCTCGCCGGCTGGGCGTCCCCTCGGCCCGGCGGGCGCACAGGCGCCGCTCCTAGACTCGAGGGGTGAAGAAGTCCGCCGGCCTGTCGCTCCTGCTCTACTCGGTGCTGCGTCTCGCGGCGTTCCTCGTGCCCTTCGGTCTCATGATGCTGCTGCCGGCGTTCCAGGGCCTGTGGTGGCTCGCGGCGATCTTCGCGGCCCTCATCGGGCTGAGCATCTCGGTGCTGTTCCTCCGGCGCCCGCTCTCCGACGTCTCGGAGTCTCTCGCCGCCCGCCGCGCCGCCGCGGACCGCCCCAAGACCGAGCGCCAGCTCGAGGACGAGCTCGAGGACGCCGCCAACGAGCGCGCCCTCCGCGACGACCGCTGACCCGCCGCCGCGAGTGCACACCAGATTTCGTGTGGATTCGGCACGCGAACACACACGAAATCTGGTGTGCACTCGAGCCGGACGAGGTCAGCCCACGAACGCCCAGAACAGGAAGCCGGCGTAGCCGAGCGACGTGAGCGAGGTCAGGGCGAGGGCCGTGATCAGCTCGCGCGGCGTGCGGTAGGTCCAGACGATCAGGATGGCCGGACCCGCCGCCAGCAGCGCGAGCGAGGCGAGCCAGGCGACGGGATAGAAGAACGCCAGGTACCACGACGTCGCGAAGGCCAGCAGGACGAACGCGGTGTACAGCACCTGCGTCCAGCGCCGGCCGATCAGCACGCTGAGCGTGCGCTTGCCGACGCGCGCGTCCTGCTCGATGTCGCGCAGGTTGTTCGCGAGCAGCACGGCGCAGGCGAGCAGGCCGGCGCCGATCGCGCCGAACCACGCCTCCTGCGGCAGGGCCTGCGCCTGCACCCACGTGGTGCCGAGCGTGGCGACCAGGCCGAAGAAGACGAACACGAACACCTCGCCGAGCGCGTTGTATCCGTACGGCCGCCGGCCGCCCGTGTAGAACCACGCGGCGACGATGCACGCCGCGCCCACCGCGAGGAACCACCACTGCTGCGTCCGGATCGTGATCGCCAGGCCCGCGATCGCCGCGATGCCGAAGAACACGAAGGCCGCGATCAGCACGCTGCGCGGCTTCACACGCCCGGAGGCGGTGAGCCGCGCCGGCCCCACGCGGTGCGCGTCGGTGCCGCGGATGCCGTCGCTGTAGTCGTTCGCGAAGTTGACGCCGATCTGCAGCGACACCGCGACGACGAGGCACGCGAGCGCGATCACCCAGTGGAAGACGTCTCCGACCAGGATCGCGGCGCCCGTGCCGATCACGACCGGCGACACGGCGAGCGGCAGCGTGCGCAGGCGCGCGGCGCCGATCCAGTCCCCGACCGTGACGGGACGCCGCGCCGGGGTCGGCGTGTGCACACGCGCGCGCTTGGCCGGGTTGCCGCTGACTCCACGGGTCTTCTTGTTCGCCACGATGCACGATCCTACGGCGGACGCCGCGCCCTCCGGTCTTGCGATCGTTGGGGTACGGACTATATTCTCGGACCACCGCGCGGCGCCGCGCGCACAGGACCGAAGGAGCTCCGATGCAGTTCTTCCAGGACGGGTACCACGGGGGCGACCCGACGATCGCCCCGGCCGCGCCGGCGCACTGGACCCCCGGCCTGCCCGACGAGGTCGACGTCCTGATCGTCGGCACCGGTCCCGCCGGCCTCGTCCTGGCGGCCCAACTGGCGCGCTTTCCCGGCATCCGGACGCGCATCGTGGAGCGCCGCACGGGCCGGCTGCTGCGGGGCCAGGCCGACGGCGTCGCGTGCCGCTCGGTCGAGATGCTCCAGGCGTTCGGCGTGGCCCGCCGGCTGCTCGAGGAGTCGTACTGGGTCAACGAGACGATCATGTGGCAGCCGGATCCGGACGACCGCAGCCGGATCGTGCGGACGAGCCGCGTGCAGGACGTCGAGGACGGCCTGAGCGAGATGCCGCACGTGATCATGAACCAGGCGCGCGTGCACGACTACCTGCTCGACGCGATGAAGGCGCAGCCGTCGCGCCTGGAGCCGGACTACGGGTGGGCATTCGAGGGCCTCGAGGTCGACGACGACGATGATCGCCCCGTGCGGGTGACGCTCGCCCACGTGGACGGCCAGGGCCCGACCGGCCGCACCCGGACCATCCGGGCCCGGTACGTCGTCGGGGCCGATGGGGCGCGCAGCGCCATGCGCAAGGCGATCGACCGCTCGCTCTCGGGCGACGCCGCGAACCACGCGTGGGGCGTCATGGACGTCCTCGCCGACACGGACTTCCCCGACCTGCGGTTCAAGACCATGATCCAGTCGGCCGGCAAGGGCTCGATCCTGATCATCCCGCGCGAGGGCGGGCGGCTCGCGCGACTGTACGTCGACCTCGGGACGGTCACCGAGGAGAGCCGCGAGCGCGTGCGCGCGATGTCCGCCGAGGAGCTCGTCGAGGTCGCAAACGGCGTGCTGCACCCATACACGCTCGACGTCCGCGAGACCGTGTGGTTCTCGGTGTACGAGGTCGCGCAGCGCATCGCGGACGGCTTCGACGACGCCGCCGGGCGCGGCCGCACGCCGCGCGTCTTCATCGCCGGCGACGCGTGCCACACCCACAGCGCCAAGGCGGGCCAGGGCATGAACGTCTCGATGCAGGACGCCTACAACCTCGGCTGGAAACTCGCGGCCGTGCTCGAGGGGCGCGCGCCCGCGACGCTGCTCGAGACGTACGACGCCGAGCGCCGCCCGATCGCGCAGGAGCTGATCGACTTCGACCGGGAGTGGTCGGCCATGCTGGCGCAGCCCGCGAAGGATCCGGCGCACCCCGAACGGGGCGGTATCTCCCCCGAGGAGCTCGCGCGGTACTGGATGCGGCAGGGCCGCTACACCGCGGGGGTCGCGGCCCGGTACACCGCGTCGACCCTCACCGGCACGGACGAGCACCAGCACCTCGCGACGGGGTTCGAGATCGGCACGCGCTTCCATTCCGCGCCGGTCGTGCGGGTCGGCGACGGGCGCCTGATGGAGCTCGGCCACGCCCACGAGGCCGACGGCCGCTGGCGGCTGTACGCGTTCGCCGACGCCGACGAGACCCGCCTGCGTGCGCTGTGCGACTGGCTCGAGACGGATCCGGCCTCCCCGGTCGTGCGGACCCGCCGCGACGGCGACGACGTCGACGCGGTCTTCGACGTGCGCGGCGTCCTGCAGGCGCACCTGCACGACATCGACTTCGCCGGGCTCCCGGACATCCTGCGCCCGCACACCGGCCGGCTCGGTCTCGTCGACTATGAGAAGGCGTTCACCGCCGCGCCGGTCGGCTCGGCCGTGACGGCCGGGATCGACGTCTACCGCGACCGCGGCGTCGACCGCGCCTCGGGCGCGCTGGTCGTCGTGCGTCCCGACCAGTTCGTCGCGCACGTGCTGCCGCTCGACGCGCACGACGAGCTGGCGGCGTTCTTCGAGGGCATCCTGCTGCCCGCCGCCGAGCCGGTGCCCGCGTCCTGACGGCCGTGAGGCCCCGGCTGGGGCAGGATGATCGGGTGGACGCCCCTCTCGACGACGAACCGGAGCCGCTGCGCCATCTGGGTCACCTGCTGCGCCGCGCGCAGCAGCTGCACCTCGCCGCGTGGCAGCGCGACGTGTCGCGCGACATCACGAGCGTGCAGTACGCGGTGCTGACGGTGCTCGAGCGGCTGCCCGGATCGAGCCAGGCGTCGCTCGGCGCCGAGCTCGACCTGGACCGCTCGACCATCGCGGATCTCGTCGCCCGGATGACCCGCCGCGGCCTGATCGAGCGCGCGCAGGACCCGGACGACCGCCGCCGCAACGTGCTGCAGCTGACCGACGAGGGCCGGGCCCGCGTGGCGGAGCTGCGCCCGCGCGTCGACGGGCTCGAGACCGTGCTGGCGGGCGACCTCAGTGCGGGCGACCGACGCGAGCTGCGCCGCATGCTCCGCACCATGCTCGCGGGCGCCCAGCGCCAGGGTCTGCTGTCGGGCGAGTGACCGCCCGCCCCTTCCCCGACACAACGCAGGACCTCTGCGCGATCCCGGGCGTGTCGGGACGGTCTGCCGGCTGCGACACGCCGTTCGGCGGCGGAGGTCCTGCGTTGTGTCGGAGTCAGCCGGCCGCCGCCAGGCGGCGGAGGGCGACGCGGTCGGGCTTGCCCGAGGCCAGGCGCGGCAGCGCATCCACGAGCAGGATGCGCGACGGCCGCGCGGGCTTGCCGACCTGCGCGCCGACCGCGGCCCTGGCCGCGCTGAGCGCGGCGTCGGGAGACCCCACGTCGGCCCGGCGCGCGACGAGCACGGGCGTCTCGCCCCAGCGCTCGTCCGACGCGCCGACCACCACGGCGTCCGCGAGCGTGAACGCGCCCGGCACGGGGGGCAGCTCGCGCACGACGCGCTCGACCCGGTCGAGCGACACGTTCACGCCTCCCGAGACGATCACGTTGTCGATCCGCCCGGTCACGCGCACGACACCGTCCTCCACGACGCCCGCGTCGCCCGTGCGGTACCAGCGGACGCCGTCGGCGTCGCGCACGAACACCCGCTCCGTCAGGCCCGGATCGCCCAAGTAGCCGTCCGCGAGGGTGGGCCCTGCGACCCGCAGCTCACCGTCGACGGCCACCACGCGCACGCCGTCCAGCGGCACGCCGTCGTACACGCATCCGCCCGCCGTCTCGCTCGAGCCGTACGTGCGCACGATGCGCGCGCCGTGCGCCTCGGCGCGCTCGCGCATCGGCTGCGGCAGCGCCTGGCCGCCCACCAGGATCGTCTCGAACGACGCGAGCGCGCGACGGACGCCCGGGTCCTCGTCCGCGGCGTCGACCAGCGTCTGCAGCTGCGCGGGCACCAGCGAGGTGTACGTGGGGACGCGCTCTCCCCCGCGCGACGAGTGCATGCCCGAGACGACATGCGCGAACGCGGCCGCCGAGAAGCGGCCCGACAGAATGGCGGGCTCGGTGCCCTGCACGAGCGAGCGCACCAGCACCTGCACGCCCGCGATGTACCCGCCCGCGAGCGGCAGCAGCCACTGCCCCGCACCGATCCGCGCGGCGGTCGCCAGCGCGCTCGAGGTCAGCGCCGAGCGCGACAGCATCACGCTCTTCGGCACCCCGCTCGAGCCGGACGTCGTCACCACGACCGCCGTGCCGGCCGGCACCTCGGCGGGCAGCTCGCGCTCTCCCGCGCCGAGCGCGATGGCCGGCCCCGCGCCGAGCGCCGTGCGCAGCGCGCGCAGCACGTCACGCGGGTCGTCCGAGTCGAGCCGCTCGAGCCTCATGTCCGGCCGGGCCCCGCGCTCAGTAGTGCCAGGGGTAGGCCGACCAGTCGGGGTCGCGCTTCTCGAGGAACGCGTCGCGCCCCTCGACCGCCTCGTCCGTGCCGTACGCGAGGCGCGTGGTCTCGCCCGCGAACACCTGCAGGCCCGGGAGCCCGTCGTCCACCGCGTTGAACGCGAACTTCAGCATCCGGATCGCGGTGGGCGACTTGGTCAGGATCGTGCGGGCCATGCTCAGCGCCTCGCGCTCGAGCTCGGCGTGCGGCACGACGCGGTTCACGGCGCCCATCTCGTACATGCGCTGCGCGGAATGCTCCTCGGCGAGGAAGAACACCTCGCGCGCGAGCTTCTGGCCGATCTGCCGCGCGAAGTAGGCCGAGCCGTACCCGGCGTCGAACGACCCCACGTCCGCGTCGGTCTGCTTGAACCGGCCGTGCTCGGCCGAGGCGATCGTGAGGTCGCACACGACGTGCAGCGAGTGGCCGCCGCCCGCGGCCCATCCGGGCACCACCGCGATGACGACCTTGGGCATGAACCGGATGAGGCGCTGCACCTCGAGGATGTGCAGGCGGCCCGCGCGCGCCGCGTCGGTGACCGAGGTCTCGTCCTCGCTGTACTTGTAGCCATCCCGGCCGCGGATGCGCTGGTCGCCGCCCGAGCAGAACGCCCAGCCGCCGTCCTTCGGGCTCGGGCCGTTGCCCGTCAGCAGCACGACGCCGATCCGCGGATCCTGGCGCGCCGCGTCGAGCGCGCGGTACAGCTCGTCGACCGTGGCGGGGCGGAACGCGTTGCGGACCTCCGGCCGGTCGAACGCGATACGGGCGATCCGGCCGTCCTTCGAGATGTGCGCCGTGATGTCCCGGAATCCCTCGGACCCGGGCGCGGGATCCCACTCCGCCGCGTCGAACAGCTCGGAGACCACGGGCGTCGGATTCGGGGTGTCGCTCACCCGTCCAGCCTATTCCCGCGGTCGGCCCACGGCCCGGCGCCCCTCCCCCCGGCGGCGCCGGATCAGGCGTCGACGACCGTGCCGGCCGATCCGTTGCGCTCGTCGCGCCACGTGAGCCAGTGCTGCACGCGGTCGTAGTCGAGCCTGTCGCCCGAGATGCCGAGCGTGAACAGCCGCACGCCGGCGTCGAACAGCGCGTCGGCGCGCTCGTCGCGGTGGCCGAGCTCGTTCGACAGCACGAGGGCCGACAGGTCGCGGCCCTCCTTGTCAGCCCAGCGCGCGAGCACGTCGAGCTTGTGCGGCATCTCCTCGGGGCTCACGAAGCTGTGCCAGATGTCGGCGTGACGGGCGACCAGGCGCAGCGTCTTCTGCTCGCCCTTGCCGCCGATCAGCACCGGGATCTTCCGGGTCGGTGCGGGGTTGAGCGCGTCCCAGCGCGCCTCGATGCGCGGCAGCGCCTCGGCCAGGTCGTCGAGGCGGGATCCCGCCGTGCCGAACTCGTACCCGTACTCGACGTAGTCGCGCTCGAACCACCCGGATCCGGTGCCGAAGATGAACCGACCCGTGTCGCCGCCCTTCTTCGAGATGTGGTCGACCGTGCGGGCCATGTCGGCCTGCAGGTCGGGGTTTCGGTACGAGTTGCAGTTGACCAGGGCCCCGAACTCGACCCGCTCGGTCTGCTCGGCCCACGCCGCGAGCATGGTCCACGACTCGAAGTGCGTGCCGTCCGGGTCGCCGCTCAGCGGATAGAAGTGGTCCCAGTTGAACAGGACGTCCACGCCCATGTCCTCGAGCCGGGTGACCGCGTCGCGGACGGCGCCGTAGGACGCGTGGTGCTGGGGCTGGAGCTGCACGCCGAGGCGCACGGGGATGTCGATGGCTGGCATGCCGCCAGACTAGAGGCGCCCGGACGGGGCGGGCTCCGGATGCGCGGATTCCGGATGGGCGAGCACTGCGTCCGGGCATCAGGAAAGGCAGGATGAGTCCATGACGCCACTCCCCCCGCTCGACGACATCCTCGGCACCGCACGCGTGGTGTCACTGCCGCTCGCGACGCGGTTCCGCGGAGTGGATCACCGGGAGGCCGCTCTGATCGAGGGGCCGGAGGGATGGGCGGAGTTCTCTCCTTTCCTCGAGTACGACGACGCCGAGGCCGCGACGTGGCTCGCGGCGGCCCTGGACTTCGCCTGGCATCCGCAGCCGCAGCCCCACCGCGCGGAGATCGCGGTGAACGCCACGGTCCCGGCGGTGCCGGCCGATCGCGTCGCCGAGGTGCTGGCGCGCTTCGACGGCTGCCGCACCGCCAAGGTCAAGGTCGCCGAGCGCGGTCAGACCCGCGCGGACGACGTCGCCCGGGTGCGGGCGGTGCGCGCGGCGATGGGGCCCGAGGGGCGCATCCGGGTCGACGCGAACGGCGGCTGGAACGTCGACGAGGCGGAGCACGCGCTGCACGAGCTGGCGGAGTTCGACCTGGAATACGCCGAGCAGCCGTGCGCGACGGTCGAGGAGCTCGCCGAGATCCGCGCGCGCCTGCACGACTGGGACATCCCGATCGCGGCGGACGAGTCGGTGCGCAAGGCCGCGGATCCGCTCGCCGTGGCGCGCGCGGGAGCGGCCGACCTGCTGGTCGTGAAGGCCCAGCCGCTCGGGGGCGTGCGCCGCGCGCTGGAGATCGTCGCCGAGGCGGGACTTCCGGCCATCGTATCGAGCGCGCTCGACACGTCGATCGGCCTGTCGCAGGGCGCGGCGCTGGCGGCGGCGCTGCCGTCGCTCGAGTTCGACTGCGGCCTCGGCACCGCGTCGCTGCTCGCGGCGGACGTCGTGACCGAGCCGCTGGCCCCCCGCGGCGGCGTGATCCCCGTGGGGCGGCTCACCCCCGACGCGGCGCTGCTCGACCGCCACGCGGCGGCGGACGACCGCCGCGCCTGGTGGCTCGACCGCATCCGCCGCTGCCACGCGGTGCTGGAGCGCGGGGGCGCGTAAGCCGCTGCGCCTCCGCTTCGCTCAGCGACCGGGCTGGTCGTCGATGATCAGATGCCCGATCCGCGCCATCTCGCGGGCGCGGACCTCGAGCAGCTCGGGCTCGGGGATGCCGGCGATGATCGCGCGGGCCGAGACGCCCTCCCACGCGGTGAGAACGATGCGGGCCGCCTCCTCCGCGGGGAGCGTGAGGCGCAGCCCCTTGGCCTGGGCGATGTCCTCGAGGAGCTGCGACACCTCGCGCAGCATCCGCGCATCCTGCGCGAGGTAGGCCTCGGCGGTCTTGGCGTCTCGCATGGCGCGGTTGCGGATCTCGCTCATCAGCAGCACGCCGAGGCGGACGTCGCCGGGCACGTCGAGCGCCTCGACCAGGCCGACCATGTCGTCGGGCGCGCCGTCGGCGGCGGGGCCGCATTCGATGAGCGCGGCGACGCGCTCGCGCACGGCCTCGACCTGCTGGCTCACGAACCGGCCGGCGAGCTCGACGAACAGCTCGTCCTTCGAGTCGAAGTTCGAGTAGAAGGCTCCGCGCGTGAAGCCCGCGCGCTCGCACACGGCCTCGACCGAGGCCTCGCCGAGCCCGACCTCGGCGAACACCTGGGCGGCGGCGTCGAGCAGCCGCGCGCGCGTGTTCTCGCGGCTGCGGGTCGGCACGCGCTCCTCGCTCGTCTCGGTCATCCGGGTCTCCATCCTGCGATTCTCCCACCGCACGCCCAGCCGCTTGCACGGGCCGGCGATTACGATACACACTTGTATCGGATACAGCGTTGTATCGAACCCTGCCATTCCCCTCATCCGGAGGCGCCTGTGTCCACCCTGCTCTACTCGCTCGGCCGCTGGTCGTTCCGTCACCCGTGGCGGGTGCTCCTGGGCTGGCTGCTCATCCTGCTCGCGGTCGGCGGCGGAGCCCTCGGCCTCAATCGGGGCTTCGACAACGCGTTCTCGATCCCGGGCACGGAGGCGCAGGAGGGGCTGCAGCAGCTGAGCCGGACGTTCCCGCAGGTGTCGGGCACGAGCGCGCAGTTCATCGTGGTCGCGGCCCCGGGCGACGACGTCACGGAGGAGACCTACCGGACGCCGATCGAGGACGCGGTCGCCGAGCTGGAGGACGTCGACGGCGTCAGCAGCGCCACCTCGCCGTACGACGAGCTGGTCACCGGCATGGTGTCGGGCGACGAGTCCGCGGCCATCGTTCGGCTCCAGTTCGAGGGCACCATGACGGATGTCACGGACGACGACAAGGAGTCGCTCCAGGAGGTCGTCGACGCGCTCCGCCCCGACCTGCCGGAGGGCTCGCAGCTCGCGCTCGGCGGCGAGCTGTTCGCCACGGAGCTGCCGACCGTCACGCTGACCGAGGCGGTCGGCGTGGTGATCGCGCTCCTGGTGCTGATCGTGACGTTCCGGTCGTTCGTGATGGCGGGCCTGCCGCTCGGCGTCGCGCTGATCGGCGTCGGCGTCTCGCTGCTCGGGATCGTCGCGGCCACGCAGTTCGCGACGGTGTCGGCCACGACCCCGATGCTCGCGCTCATGCTGGGGCTGGCGGTCGGCATCGACTACGCGCTGTTCATCGCGGCGCGGCACCAGGACCAGGCGCGCGACGGCATGGAGCTCGAGGAGTCCGCGGGCCGCGCGACCGGAACGGCCGGATCCGCCGTCGTGTTCGCGGGCGTGACCGTGCTGATCGCGCTGATCGGTCTCGGCTTCGCGAACATCCCGTTCCTCACCACGATGGGCATCGCGGCGGCCGTCGCGGTCGCGGTGGCCGTGCTGATCGCCGTCACGCTCACGCCCGCCCTGCTCGGCTTCGTGAAGCACCGCGTGGTGGGCCGCCCGCGCCGCGCGCATAAGGCCGAGCCGGCCCGGGCGCCGCGGGAGGGCTTCAGCACGCGCTGGGTGCGCGGCGTCACGCGGCATCCCGTGATCACGACGGTCGCGGTCGTCCTGGGTCTCGGGCTCATGGCCCTGCCGGTCGGCAGCCTGGGCCTCGCGCTGCCGAACGCCGGCGTGCTGCCCGAGGACAACGAGGCGCGCATCGGCTACGACCTCACGTCGGAGCACTTCGGCGCGGGCTTCAACGGCCCGCTCATCCTGACCGGCACGATCGTGACGTCCACCGATCCGGTCGGCCTGATGGACGATCTGCGCGCCGAGGTCGAGCAGATCGACGGCGTCAAGGAGGTCGCGCTCGCGACCCCGAACGAGACCGCGGACACCGGCATCGTGCAGATCGTGCCCGAGACCGCGCCCGACGACCCGGCCACGAGCGAGCTCGTGCGGGAGCTGCGCGCGCACCACGACGAATGGCTCGACGAGTACGGCATCGACCTCAAGGTCACGGGCACGACGGCGGTGTCGATCGACATCTCCGACCGGCTCGGCGCCGCGCTCGTGCCGTTCGGCATCTTCGTCGTCGGCCTGTCCTTCGTGCTGCTGATGATCGTGTTCCGCTCGGTCTGGGTGCCGCTCAAGGCCGCGCTCGGCTACCTGCTGTCGATCCTCGCGGCGTTCGGCGTGGTCGCGGCCGTGTTCTCGTGGGGCTGGGGCGCCGACCTGCTGCACGTGACGCGCACGGGCCCCGTCATCGCGTTCATGCCGATCGTGGTGATGGGCGTGCTGTTCGGCCTCGCGATGGACTACGAGGTGTTCCTGGTCTCGCGCATGCGCGAGGACTTCGTGCACGCCGCGCGCCGGCTCGGCGGCTCGCGCGAGGTCGCGGTCGAGGCCGTGCGCAGCGGGTTCGCGGCCTCGGCGCGCGTGGTCACCGCGGCGGCGATCATCATGTTCGCGGTGTTCGCGGCCTTCGTGCCCGAGGGCGACGCGAACCTCAAGCCCATCGCGCTCGCGCTCGCGGTGGGGATCGCGGTCGACGCGTTCGTGGTCCGGATGACGCTCGTGCCCGCGGTCATGGCGCTGCTGGGCGACAAGGCGTGGTGGATGCCCCGGTGGCTCGACCGGATGCTGCCGCACTTCGACATCGAGGGCGAGGCGGTCGAGCGCGAGCGCGCGCTGGCGGATTGGCCCGAGCCCGGATCGACCGCGGTGATTGCGGCGGACGACCTGGAGGTCGCGGTGGAGGACGGCCCCGTCCTGGCCTCGGGCGTGACGCTGCGCGCCGAGCCGGGCGACGCCCTGGTGCTGGCCTCGGCGGATCCGCGCGGCGCCCGCGCCGTGGGGCTCGCGATCGCCGGCCGCACGCCGGCGACCGGCGGCCTGCTCCGCGTCGCCGGGCACCTGCTCCCCGGCCGCGCCGCCTGGGTGCGCGCCCACGTCGGCCTGGCCCTGCTCGCCGACCCGCAGCCGGGCGAGGCGCCCGCCCGGGCGGTGCGCGCCGCGGCGCGCGCCCCGATCGTCGTGATCGACGGCGCCGACGCCCTCGAGCCGGCGGCGCGCGACCAGGTCGCCGCCGTGCTGCGCGACGCGCGGCACGCGCTCGCGCCGGATCCGCTCACCGTGGTGCTGACGGCATCCGACCCGTCCGCCGCGCAGCGGCTCCTGTCCGACGCCGGCTGGGTCGGCGTCCGTCGTGTCGACGTCTCCCCCACTCCCGCGACCATCCCGAATGAGGTCTCCGCATGAACCGCCTCCGCAGCCTGACCCTCGCCGGAGTCGAGCGCGCCCGCAGCACCCGGCCCGTCTCGTGGCTCACGGTGCTCGGCGTGCTGCTGCTCCCGGCGCTCGTGGGCGGCGTGCTCGTCGCCGCGCTGTACGACCCGGCCGAGCGCCTCGACAACATGACCGCCGCGATCGTCAACCTCGACGAGCCCGTGACCGTCCAGGACCAGTACACGCCGCTGGGTCGCCAGCTGGCGGCGGGCCTGGTCGAGGGCTCGGATGACGTCGACGGCAATCTGACCTGGGTGCTGTCCAACGAGGACGACGCCGCCGAGGGCCTGGCCGACGGCACGTACCAGGCGGTCGTGACCATCCCGGAGGAGTTCTCGGCGGCCGCGACCTCGGCCGGCCAGAACCTGTCGGGGTCTGAGGAGGCCCCCGAGCAGGCGACGATCGACGTCGTGACGGCACCCGACGCGCGCATCGTCGACGAGGCCATCGCGAACCAGATCGCGTCGGTCGCGACCGCGTCGATGGGCCGGATGCTGTCGGAGGCGACGCTCGAGAACGTCTTCATCGGCTACACGACGCTGGGCGAGCAGCTCGGCGAGGCGGCCGACGGCGCCGCGCAGCTGGCCGACGGCGCGGGGGCCGCGCGGGACGGCGCGGAGGAGCTCGCGGGCGGCGCCGCCGAGCTCGGCACGGGCGCGGGCGAGCTCGCGTCAGGCGCGCGGCAGCTCGCGGACGGCGCGTCACAGCTGGCCGGCGGGGCGGCCGGCGTGGCGGGCGGCGCCGGCGCGCTGGCCGACGGCGCCCAGGGCGTCGCGGGCGGCGCGGCCGACCTCGCGGGCGGCGCGTCGCAGCTGGCGGACGGCGCCAGGCAGCTCGCGACCGGCCTCGCGGGCGACGGCACCGCCGCGAACCCGGGCCTCGCGCCCGGTCTGCACGACGCGACCTCCGGTGCGCAGACGCTGGCGTCCGAGCTGGGCGCGGGAGCCGACGCGATCGAGCGGAACGGCGTCGTGCCGGCCGAGCTCACGGGCGCCGCGGCCGGCGCGGCGCAGGCGGCCGCGGGCGTCGCGGACGGACTCGACGGGCTGAGCGCATCCTGCGCGGCCTCGGGGGCGGGCGCCGAGTTCTGCGCGCAGCTCGCGGCGATCACTCAGGCCGCGCACACGGCCGATGCGGCGGCATCGGGGACGTCCGGCGGGCTGGAGCAGCTCGCGACCCAGCTGCCCACGGAGCTCGCGGCCCAGCTGCGCGCGGCGTCGGGCGGCGCGACGGAGCTCGCCGGCGGCCTCGGCGCCCTCGCGACCGGCGCCGACGGCGCGGCGGCCGGGGCGTCTCAGCTCACGGCCGGGCTCGAGGAGCTGACGGGCGGCGCCGACCGGCTGTCGGCCGGGGCATCGCAGCTCGCGGGCGGCGCGGGCGAGCTGTCGACCGGCGCGGCGCAGCTCGCCACGGGTGCGGGCGGCCTCGCGACCGGGACGAGCGAGCTCGCGTCGGGCGCCACGCGGCTGTCGGAGGGCGCCGGGCGGCTGGCGACCGGCACGACGCAGCTCGGCGACGGCATCGGCGACCTGTCCGAGGGCACGCGCTCGCTGGCGGACGGCCTCGGCCGGGCGACCGAGCAGATCCCGTCGTACAGCGACGCGGAGGCGGGCGATCTCGCGACCGTGCTCGCGGATCCGGTGTCGGCGACCGCGGGCGACGACCTGACCATGTTCGGGTCGTCGGCCGTGCCGCTGCTCGCCGCGGTCGTGCTGTGGTTCGGCGGTCTCGCGACGTTCGTCGTGATGCGCTCCGTCACGGCGCGCGCCCTGACGTCGCGCCGCGCATCCGCGCTGCTCGCCGGCGGCGCACTGCTGCCCGCCGCGCTGGTCGGCGCGGTGCAGGGCGTGCTCGTGGCCGCGGTCATCCAGGCCGTGAGCGGCTACGACGGCGGCACGGCGGCGGCGCTGTTCGCGCTGTGCGCCCTGATCGGCGTCGCATTCGCGGCCGTGCACCAGGCCCTCGTGGCCGCGCTCGGCGGCGCGGGACGCTGGGTCGCGGCGCTCGTCGGCGCGATCGCGATCGCGACCGGCGTGGTCTCGACCATGCCGGGATGGCTCGGCGAGCTGGCGGACATCCTGCCCACCGCCCCCGCGTACCGCGCGCTCCTCGGCGCGGTCACGGACGCGGGCGGCACCGGCGCGGCGGTGACGGCGCTGCTGGTGTGGGCCGTGCTGGCCTTCGCGGCCACGACGCTGGCCGTGGCGCGCCGCCGCACGATCCCCGCCCAGGCGCTGCTGGCCCAGCCCGCCTGATGCCGCGGGGGTCGTCCCCCTGCGCTTCGACTGGTCCCGGGCGACGAGGCTGGTCCCGCCGAGACCAGTCTCGTCGCCGAAGACCAGTCGAAGCCGGTCGGGTCGCCACGACGCCGGAACGGCCCGGTCCTCGAGACGAGGGCCGGGCCGTTCGGGCATCGGGATCAGGCGGCGACGGCCACAGGGGCCGCCGCGGTGCGACGGTGCGCGTACTTCTTGAGCGCCACGACCGCGAGGGCCGACACGACGGTGCCGACGGCGATCGCGAGCAGGAAGCCCCAGATCGGGTCGATCGCGAAGAACACGAACACGCCTCCGTGCGGAGCGCGCGATCCCACGCCCAGCAGCATGGTCAGGGCGCCCGTGACCGCGCCGCCGATCATCGACGCCGGGATGACGCGCAGCGGGTCGGCGGCCGCGAACGGGATCGCACCCTCCGAGATGAACGAAGCCCCGAGCAGCCACGCGGCCTTGCCGTTCTCCTGCTCGACCGGCGTGAACGCGCCGCGCGCCAGCACGGTCGAGGCGAGCGCCATCGCGAGCGGCGGCACCATGCCCGCCGCCATCACGGTCGCCATGATCACGTAGGGCACGGTGTTCTGGTCGGACGCGGCACCGAGGCCCGCGACCGCGAACGCGTACGCGACCTTGTTCACCGGGCCGCCCAGGTCGAAGCACATCATGAGGCCCAGCAGCACGCCCACGACGACGATCAGGCCGCTGTCGGCGAGGTTGTTCAGGCCGTCGGTCATGGCGGTCATGAGCGCCGCAATCGGCCAGCCGAGGAACAGGATCATCAGGCCGGAGGCGACGATCGAGCCGACGAGCGGGATGATCACGACCGGCATGAGGCCGCGCAGCCAGCGCGGCACGTCCAGGCGGCCCAGCCACCAGGCGACGAGTCCCGCGAGCAGGCCGCCGACGATGCCGCCGAGGAAGCCCGCGCTCATCAGCACCGCGACCGAGCCGGCCACGAAGCCGGGAGCGATGCCGGGCCGGTCGGCGATCGCGAACGCGATGTACCCGGCCAGCGCCGCCACGAGGAAGCCCATCGAGACGCCGCCGATCGTGAAGAACACGGCGCCGAGGTACTGCAGCAGCCCGCCCTCGGGCAGGTTCCACAGGGCGTTCTCGAGCACGATCGCGTTGGCCGACTCGTTGATGTCGAAGCCGCCGAGCAGGAACCCGAGCGCGATCAGCAGACCGCCGCCCGCGACGAACGGGATCATGTACGAGACGCCGGTCAGCAGGATGCGCTTGATGCGCGCGCCGAACGACTCCACCGGCACGTTCGAGGCGGCGGCCGTCTCGGCCGTGCCGCTCACCCGCTCGGCGGACGGATCCTTCGCGGCGGCCGCGGCGAGCGCGAGCAGCTCCGCGGGCTTCTCGATGCCCGCCTTGACCGTCCGCCGGATGACGGGCTTGCCCGCGAACCGCTGCGGCTCCCGCACGTCGACGTCGACCGCGAACACGACGGCGTCGGCCGCCGCGATCGTGTCGGCCGGGACCGGGGTGTAGCCGCTCGAGCCCTGGGTCTCGACGTGGAGCTCGACACCGGCCTTGCGCGCGGCGGCGGCCAGGCCGTCGGCCGCCATGTAGGTGTGGGCGATGCCCGTCGCGCAGGCCGTGACCGCGACGATCCGCGCGGGGCGGCCGTCGACCAGGATGGCGTCGCCGGCGGCGGCCGCGGCCGGAGCCGGAGCCGCGGCGGCGGGTGCCGGCGCCTCGGCCGCCTCTTCCTCGCCGATCGCGCGGCGCACGATGCCGACCACCTCATCCGGCGTCGCGGCCGAACGCAGCGCGGCGAGGAAATCCTCGTCCATCAGGTTGCGCGCGAGCGACGACAGCACCGCGAGGTGCTCCTCGGCCGCCGTGTCGGGCGCGGCGATCATGAACACGATGTCGCTCGGCTCGCCCTCGGCGCCGAAGTCCACCGGCGGGTTCAGGCGGGCGAACGCCAGCGACGCCTGCGACACGGCCGCGCTCTTGGCGTGCGGGATCGCGATGCCGCCGGGCAGGCCCGTGGCGTCCTGCTCCTCGCGGGCCCAGGCGGCGGCAAACAGCTGTTCGGCGTCCGTCGCGCGGCCCTGCGCGACGAAGCGCTGCGACAGGGCGCGGAGCACCGCCTGCTTGTCCGTGCCGAGGTCCTCATCGAGGCTCACGAGCTGGGGGGTGATGGTGGACATGGTCTCCTCCTCGAGGCTGAGCGTCCGTGGTGCGCCGCGAGGCGGCGGGTGGATCGGGTGGGGGTGGATGCGGCGAGCCGCGGGTCAGGGAAGCCTCCGGACGGGGATGTCCCCGCCGGGCAGGTCGGCCGGCGTCGCGATGCGCGTGCCGGGAAGGGCGGCCGTGGCGGAGCCGTATCGGATGGCTGCGCGCAGCCGGCCGTCGGCGTCCTCTCCGGCGAGGTCGGCGAGCAGGAAGCCGGCGAGGGCGCTGTCGCCCGCTCCGACCGTGCTGCGCACATCGGTGGGCGGCGCCGCGGCGTGGTGGGCGCCCTCGGCGTCCACGAGCACCGCGCCGTCGCCGCCGAGCGTGACGAGGACCGCGCCCACGCGATGCGGCACGAGGGTCGAGGCGAGCCGGACGGCGTCCGCGACGGTGTCCTGGTCCGCCTCGCTCGAGGTCGCGAGACCCAGGCGGGCCACGGCGTCGACGAGCTCCTCGTCGTTCGGCTTGATGAGGTCGACGGCGCCACAGGCGAGCACCTCGGCGAGGGCCGGGCCCGACGTGTCGACCGCGATGCGCGGCGCGCGGGCGGCGCGCGTCCGCACGGCCTGGATGACCTCGACGTAGAAGTCGGCGGCGACGCCCGGCGGGAGCGAGCCGCACAGGGCGAGCCAGCGCGCGCCGTCGGCCGCCTCGACGACCGCGTCGATCAGGGCGGCCGCCTCGGCCGGCGCGAGCCCGGCGCCCGGCAGGTTGATCTTGGTGGTCTCGCCGTCGGGCGACGTGAGCGTGATGTTGGAGCGGGCGTGCCCCTCGATCGGCACCGCGCGCACGGGGAGCCCCGCGGTGTGCTCGCCGTAGGGGTCGTCGTCCGCGAGCGGCAGCACCGCGAGCGTCTCGGCGCCGGAGGCGACGACCACGCGCGACACGTTCACGCCCTTGCCGGCCGGATCAACGCTCGACGACTCCGCGGCCTGCACGGCCCCCGGCTCGAGCGGACCGGCCAGCTGGATCGTGCGGTCGAGCGACGGGTTGGCGGTCAGGGTGACGATCATGCGATCCACACCTCCACGTCGGCGTCCTCGAGGGCCGCGGCGAGCGCGCCGGAGGGCGCGCGGTCGGTCACCAGCAGATCGATCTCGTCCAGGCGCGCGAACCGCTGCAGCGACTCGTCGCCGAACTTGGACGCGTCCGCGAGCAGCACCACGCGACGCGCGGAGCGGACGATCGCGCGCTTGACGTCGGCCTCGTCCGGGTCGGGGGTGCTCGCCCCGAAGGCGGCGCTCAGCCCGTTCGTGCCCACGAACGCGATGTCGGGGCGCATCGACTCGATGGCCTGCACGGTTCCCGCGCCCACCGCGGCGCCGGTGATTCCGCGCACGCGCCCGCCGATCGTGGTGAGGGGCACGCCGCCGCGCGTGGTGAGCAGCGCGGCGAGCACGGCGGAGTGGGTCACGACCTGGGCGTCGGGGCCGGCGAGCCGGTCGGACAGCAGCTCGGCGACCGCGCCGGTCGTGGTGCCCGCGTCCAGGAGCACGGATCCGCGGAAGTCGTCCCCCAGCGCCTCGACGGCCCGGCGGGCGATCGCGTGCTTGGCGGGGCCGCGCTGTCCGGCGCGCTCGCGCAGGTCGGCCTCGGCGGCGCTCCCCCGGTCGGCGGCGACGGCCCCGCCGTGCACGCGGCGCAGGACGCCGGCGCGCTCCAGCAGCGCGAGGTCGCGGCGCACGGTCTCGGTCGTGACGTCGAGCCGCTCCGCGAGGTCGGCGACGGCGACGCGCGCCTCGTCCCGCAGCACCTGCTCGATGAGCTCTCGTCGCTCCGTCGCGTACATGGCACCCTCCTTCGGATGCCCACAGACTACAACACAATCCCACAGAAACACAGATGTTGTTTCTGCGGGTGGTCGTTGAGCGGAGGCGAGGAACGAGCCGGAGTCGAAACGTGGCCGAACCTCCCCGACCGGCTGGGTCGCTTCAGCCCGTTTCGACTCCTCGCTGGCGCTCGTCGCTCAACGACCACGAATGAGGGTCCCGGCTTCGACTCGCTCCGCTCGCTCAGCCCGTTTCGACTCCGCTTCGCTCCGCTCAACGACCGGGAACAGGCCGGTCATCTACCGTCGCGCGAGCGTGCGATCGCTTCTAGAAAAGAAGTCCTTCTCAGCTCAGGCCGCTGTACGCGTGCAGACCCTCGAAGAACATGTTCACGATCGTGAAGTTGAAGATCACGGCGGTGAAGCCGACGATCGAGAGCCAGGCCGAGCGGGTGCCGCGCCAGCCGCGCGTCGCGCGGGCGTGGATGTAGCCGGCGTAGAGAACCCAGATGATGAAGGTCCAGACTTCCTTGGTGTCGAAGCCCCAGTAGCGGCCCCACGCGTCCTGCGCCCAGATGGAGCCGGCGATGAGGGTGAACGTCCAGAAGATGAAGCCGATGATGGCGAAGCGGTAGGCCATCCCCTCGAGCGCCTCGGCGCTGGGGAGCGTGCGCAGGAACGAGCGCTGGGGCTCGGCGTCCTTCGCCTCGAGCGCGAGCCGCTCGCGGCGCGCCTGCAGCAGCTGCAGCACCGAGAGCCCGAACGCGAGGGCGAGGAAGGCCGTGGCGAGCGACGCGACGAACACGTGGATGACGAGCCAGACCGACTTGAGTGGATCCATGAGCGGCACGATCTGCACGTAGAACGACAGGGTCGCCGCCCCCAGCAGCACCGTGACGAGCCCCACCATGAACGTGCCGAGGAAGCGCAGGTCGCGCCAGAACAGCACGCCCAGATACACGGCCGTGATGAGCAGGGTGCCGGTCATCGCGAACTCGTACATGTTCGACCACGGCACGCGTCCCGCCGCGATCCCCCGCAGCACCGTGCCGCCGAGGTGGAACAGGAAGCCGAGCACCGTGAGCGAGGTGCCGATCCGGCCCATGACCATGCGCGGCTTCGCGGCGGCAGGCGCGTCCTGCGCGACGCCGTTCACGGTGGTCCCCGATCCGGCCCCGACCAGCACGCGCTCGCGCGCGGCATCCTGACGCTCGAGCGAGAGCTGCGAGCGGCGCGCCAGGTCGAACGCGTACGCGACGAACGCGAGGGCGTAGACCGAGATCGCCGTCCAGATCAGAAGAACCGAGATCTCGTCCAGCGAGAGCGCGTCAGGGTGCATGAGCCCGATTATACGAGCGCCCGCTTCGCGCTCTCTGTGGGCGGGCCCTGTCCGCGGGGCCCGGGCCCCGGTAGCGTGCGGGCATGGCCATCGCGCTCGAGAACGTCGGCATCGCCGTCCGGGATCTGGATGAGGCGATCGCCTTCTTCACGGACCTGGGCCTGGAGGTCGTCGGACGCGACACGGTCAGCGGTGAATGGACCGACACGGCCGTCGGGCTGGACGGCAACCACGCGCGCATCGTGATGCTGGCGACCCCCGACGGCCAGGGGCGCCTGGAGCTCTTCGAATACCTGCATCCCGAGGTGATCGAGACCGAGCCGACGCGCCCCAACGAGATCGGGATGCATCGCGTCGCGTTCTCGGTGGACGACCTCGACGCGTCGCTCGAGATCGCCGCGCGGCACGGATGCCACCCGCTGCGGGGCGTGGCCACGTATCGGGACCTCTACCGGCTGACCTACCTGCGCGGCCCGAGCGGCATCCTGGTGATGCTGGCTCAAGATCTGCGGAAAGGCTGACGCTTACGCGTCGTCGGCGCCGAGCGCGGCGCGGTGCTTGGTGCGCAGGTCCGCGATCGCGGTCGCGAGCGTCGGGTCCTCGCCGCGTGCGAGCGCCGCGTACTCGAGCCGGATGCCCGCGTCGTCCGCGGTCGCCTTGACCCAGACGCGGCGGCGCGGCACGAACAGCGCGGTGAGCAGGCCGAGCATCGCGAGCACCGCGAACGCCAGCACGAAGATCGCGGACCCGTCGTGGTGCGTCTGCAGCGACACGAAGCGCTTGACCGATTCGGTGAGGCCCACCTGCGAGCGGTCGGCATCCGCCGGGGTCTCGTCCTCGAACGTGACCGTGCCGAGGCCGTTCGGCAGCTCGACGGTCTCCCCGGGCGCGAGCTCGAGCGAGTCGATGTCGACCTGCGGCCCGGCGATCTGCTCCATGCCGCTCGGGTCGAGCTCGTACACCGAGCTGGGCACGCCGTCGTCGACCCCGAGGTCGCCGACGTACACGTTCAGGGTCAGCACGGGGTTGAGCAGCTCGCCGAATCCGGACGAGAAAGCGCCGCTCGCGAGCTGCATCTGGGTCGGGTAGAAGAAGCCGATCATGCCGACCTGCTCCGGCAGGCCGTCGGGGATCTTCACGACGCCGAGCGAGGTCATGTTGGCGTCCTGCGGCAGGAACGGCACGGGCTCGCTGTAGACCGTGGTGCCGTCGGGCGCCTTGACCGTGATGGTCGGCGCGTAGCCGTTGCCCAGCAGGTAGACCCGGTCGCCCGCGACGTCGAGCGGGTGGTTGACGCGGACGGCCTCCTGGCGCTCGGCGCCACCCGGCTCGACGACCGTGACGTTCGCCTGGAAGTCGCCCGCCTGGCCCGCGCCGCTGGTGCCGATGGGCTGGTACGTGACGTCGAACGAGTCCAGGCGCATGGCGTACGGCGTCAGGGCGTCGTCACCCACGAAGCGGCCGCGGTTCATGGACGAGTAGTCGACCAGCGAGTTGACCACGGACTGGCCCTCGATGATCACCTGCTGACCCGTGTACGCGAAGCCGCCGCCCACCCCGACCGATACCAGCACTCCCACGAGGGACGCGTGGAACACCAGGTTGCCGGTCTCGCGCAGGTAGCCGCGCTCGGCCGAGACCGAGAACGCGCCTCGCCCGTCGTAGCGCTCGACCCGGTAGCCGCTCGAGCGCAGCTGCGCCTCGGCCAGGTCGACCGCGTGGGCCGCGTCGTCCGCGTCGCCGGCGATCCGGTCCTCGAGGTGGTCGTCGAGGCGCGCGAGCCGCGCCGGCGTGCGCGGCGGGCGCGAGCGCATCGCCTTCCAGTGGTGCTTGGTGCGCGGCAGGATGCAGCCCACGAGCGAGACGAACAGCAGCAGGTAGATCGCGGAGAACCAGGCCGACACGTAGACGTCGAACATCTGCATGGCGTCGAGGATCGGGAACAGGTCGGGGTTCTCCCGCTCCCACTGCGTCACGCCGTTGGGGTTGGCCATCCGCTGGGGGAAAATCGACCCGGGCACGGCCGCGATCGCGAGCAGCAGCAGGAGGACGAGCGCGGTGCGCATGCTGGTGAGCTGCCGCCAGCCCCAGCGCAGCCATCCGACGACGCCGAGCGCCGGCTGGTTCACGCCGGAGTCGGCGTCGCTCTCGACGTGGTCCGACGGGCGCAGGGGCTCGGATCCGTCCCGCGCGGCCTTCCGGGCGTCGGTCTGGTCAGAGAGGGAGCGGGACATTCGCGAACACCCCCTGCAGGCGGTTCATGATCATGGTCCACACGCCGGTCACCATGAGCACGCCCAGGATGACCAGCAGCACGCCGCCGACGATGTTGACGACGCGCACGTGGCGGCGCAGGAACGCGAGGGAGCGGGTGGCCCAGCCGAAGCCGAGCGCGACGAGCAGGAACGGGATGCCGAGGCCCAGCGAGTACGCCAGCCCCAGCAGGGTCGCGCGGCCCGCGTCGCCCTGGTCGTACGAGATCGCGAGGATCGCGGTCAGGGTCGGGCCGATGCAGGGCGCCCAGCCGAGGCCCAGAGCGACGCCGAGCAGCGGCGCCCCGACGAGCCCCAGGTCGCCCTTCAGGTGGAGCTTCGCGGTGCGCTGCGCGAAGCCGAAGAAGCCGATGAAGACGAGGCCGAGCAGGATGATCAGGACGCCGAGCACGCGCGTGATCGCGTCGCCGTAGAGCAGCGAGAACCGCTGCGTCGCGCCTCCCGCGATGCCGCCGAGCACGATGATCGTGACGAACACGAGCGTGAACCCGGCGATGAACAGCAGGACGCCGCCGAGCAGCCGGCCGCGTCCGGCGGGCGCCTCGGCGCCCTTGGGCGAGACGGCGCCGCCGATGAAGCCGAGGTAGCCCGGCACGAGCGGCAGCACGCACGGCGACAGGAACGAGATCAGGCCCGCCAGAAGCGCGATCGGGATCGCGGCCCACAGCGCGCCGTCGAAGACGACCGAGCCCGGGTTCATCCGCGGCCCGCCGCGCGCGACCGCTGGGTCACGCGCCCTCCTCGAGGGTCTCCCCCACGAGGGTCGACAGGATCGACGCGCTCTCGAGCTGGCCGATGATGCGGGCGGCGACGCGGCCCTCGCGGTCGAGCACGAGCGTGACCGGGGTCGCGTTGACGGGCGTGGCGGCGACGAACGCGAGCTTCACGGCGCCGTCGTGCACGTCGATGATGCTGGGGTAAGTCACGCCGTGCTTCTCGGCGAACGAGATCGCCTGGTCGGCCTGGTCACGGGTGTTGATGCCCACGAAGCGCACACCCTCGGCCTGGTACTCCTGCCACACGGACTCGAGGTCGGCGGCCTCCGCGCGGCACGGGTCGCACTGGGCGTACCAGAAGTTGACCACCACGACCTCGCCGGCGACGTCCTCGCTCGAGAGGGCCTCGCCCGTCTCGGTGACGCCCGCCCACTCGACGGGCTCGCCCCGATCGGCCTCGCCGATCTCGGTGACGGCGAACTCGCCCGAGATGTAGCCCTGGTTCCCGCCCTCCAGATACTGCTGGCTCACGGGATCGGGAGCGCACGCGGCGAGCGCGAACGCGAGCCCGGCGGCGACCAGCGCCGCGGCGATCCGGCGTGCGCCGCGCACGCGCGGCGAGACGGTCGGGACGGCGACGGGAGGCACGCCCCCAATCCTACGTTCGCGCATATGCGGCGGCTGTGCGCCAGCCGAAAGCGCCGCCCGCCGGGGCGCGCCCGCTCGACGACCGACATCTTCCCCGTGGTCGTTGAGCGGAGGCGCGCCAGCGCCGGAGTCGAAACGTGGCCGGATCAACCCGACCGGCCGAGGAGCATCGGCGCCGTTTCGGATCCTCGCTGGCGCTCAGAGCGAGACGACCACGGGGGTGTCGGCTTCGACTCGCTGCGCTCGCTCAGCCCGTTTCGACTCCGCTTCGCTCCGCTCAACGACCACGAGGGGGCGACCGTCGTGCGAGCGAAGCGACCGTCTGGCTCAGACCGCGCCGACGTCGACCGCGTCCTGCAGCGGGGCGGGCTCGGCGTACGCGACCTCGCGCCAGACGTCGCCGTGGCGCTCGAACGACGTGACGCTCGAGAGCGCGCAGCGGCGGGTGCGCGGGTCGTGCGGCAGGGGCAGACCGGCGACCGAGAGGTGCGTGAGCCAGATGGGCGCCTGGTGCGAGACGATCACGACGTCGCCCGAGTGCGTGCCGTGCCACGCCTCGTCGAGCGCGGCGTGCATCCGGTCGACGACCTGGGAGTACGGCTCGCCCCAGCTGGGGAGCGACGGGCGGCGCAGGTGGTGCCAGTTCCACGGCTTGCGCAGCGCGCGGCTCATCCGCATGCCCGCGAAGACGTTGGTCGGCTCGATCACGCGCTCCTCGAGCCGCACCTCGAGCCCCAGCAGCTCGGCGAGCGGCTCCGAGGACTCCTGCGTGCGCTGCAGGGGCGAGCTCAGCAGCGCCGAGACCGGCCGGTCGAGCGACAGGATGTGCTCCGCCGCCGCGCGCGCCATCCGGCGCCCGTCGTCGCTCAGGCGGAAGCCGGGCAGCCGCTCGTAGAGCACGCGATCGGGGTTGTAGACCTCGCCGTGACGCACGAGGTGGATCCGTTCGGCCGTCACGTGCCCCATCCTACGGAAGCCGCGCGCGGCCCTCTCCGACGTGCGCCGGAGCGCCGTCGGGCTCGCCCCGGGCACCCCGGATACCGTGGGCGCGTGATCAGTCGCCCGCGCCGGATCCGCCGCCTCGCGGCGGGCGCGATCGCGGCCGCCGTGGCGCTCTCCCTCACCGCGTGTGTCGCGGAGCCCTCCGACGGCGAAGCGCAGCGCGACCCGGCTCCGTCCTTCGCCGACGCGCGCACGACGCAGGTCGACGCCGAGGGCGCGCGCTGGGGCGCGGCCGGCGTCGCGATCGACGTGCCCGACGGCGCCGTGCGCACGAACGTCGCCAACGTCACGGTCGGCGCACGGATCGGCGAGGCCGACTCCGGGATCGCGCGCGAGGTCTTCGGCACGCCGGTCCGGCTGGAGTCGGCGGGCACCTTCGCCGATCCGATCACCGTCACGTGGGATCTGTCGACCCTGCCGGCCGAGGCCGCGGCGAGCGCGTCGCTCGTGCGCTGGGATCCCGACCTGCGCGTGTGGGCGCCCGAGCCCGGCGCCGTGGTCGAGGGCGGCCGCCTGACCGCCGGGATCACGCAGCCGGGGACAGTCGCGTGGGCCGCGGCGTCCGTGCAGGACGGCCCCGCGCCGACTCCCGCGGTGGACCTGCCCGCGTGCGGCGACGCCGACCTGCCCGGCTGGGTCGCGACCTACGCCGATCCGGATGCCGAGCGCCCCGAGTCGGCGATCACGGCGTGCGTCGAGACGCACCGCTCCGATGTGCTGACGGTGCGCACGCGCAGCCGTGGCGACGTCCCCCGGGCGCTCACCCTCACGGGCGAGGCCGCCTTCGACTGGATCACGCGCGAGCGCGGCGGATCGCGGTTCTGGACGCTGGCGGCGAGCCTGGTGGACGACGAGCGCACCGCGCTGCTGCCTCCGGGCGGCGGCGTGGACGTGGGCCTGAGCGAGCCCGACGGCGGCGCGCACCGCGCGGTCGCGTACGTGGACGTCCGGACGGCCGCGCTGGATCTGCTCGCCGCGTTCGCGCGACGCGTCTCGCTCGGCGAGGTCCCGGATGCGTCCACGACGGGCCTGCTGTCCCACCTGTTCCGCTGCGCCACCGCGGGGGGCGGCGACGTGCAGGACGCATCCGCGGTCGCGGCCCTGGGCGCCGAGCTCACGACGTGCGCGCGGCAGGTGCCGGGGGCGGGCGAGACCTCGACCGCCGCCGAGGTCCAGGGCCGCCGCGCGGCCGAGGCCGCGGCGCGCATCGGCGCATCCGGCGCCTTCGAGGAGCTGGCGGAGGCGCGCTCGGAGGCGCTCGTGGCGGCCGCCGCGGCGCCTGCGGGCGGCGCATCCTGGACCGTGCTGGGCGGATCCGACCCGGCCGAGCTCGGCGCGTGGGAGCCGACGTGCGACGACGCCGAGGCGGACGCCGCCGCGCTCTTCGCGAACCTGGCGGGTGCGCCGGAGTTCGCGGGCACCGACGGCTCGCTCGCGACGCATCCCGGGTGGCCGACGGCGACGGTCGCGGCGGTCGCGCCCTTCGCATCCTGCTCCCCCGACGACCGCGCCCGCTTCGCGGCGCAGCTGCCCGACCAGTGGGCGGATCCGGAGGCCGCCCGCCTCGCGGTCGACGCGCTCGCCGGCCTCGGGCTCTCGCTGCTGTCGTGCGACGACATCTACGAGCTCGCGGCTCCGCTGGCCGAGGGCTTCCACGGCCTGCGCGGCATCACCGCCTCGGGCACCGGCCGCGTGGCGTGCGGCTGGGCGAGCGAGCGCGGCAAGGCCGTCACCGACCCGGGCATCCGGTCGCGCGTGCAGGTGTGGGTGTCGCGCGAGAGCGCCGACGCCGAAGAGGTCGCGCAGCGCCGCTCCGAGGCCGAGAAGACGGAGCTGGGCGGCGTGCAGCGCTCGGACATCCTGGACGCCGCCGGCGGATTCGTGGTCGGCGCGTACGTGCCCACGGGCCTCGAGCTCGAGTCCTGGCTCCCCGGCTACCGCATCGTGGTCACGACGACGAGCACCGACGACCCGGCGCAGTGGCGCATGCGCGAGGGCGTCGAGGCCGTCGAGCGCATCGCCGCGGCGCTGACCGCCGACTGAAAGGGCTTGCCCCGAGTTGTCGCCACGTGGCGGCGACTCGGGGCAACGGCGGGTCAGTCGGCGCGGTTTTCGGCGCGCAGCGCGCGGATGCGGGCCACGACGAACCAGGCCACCGCCACGATCACGACCGCGATCACGATGTTCTGGAACACGTCCATGTACTGCTCGACGATGTGCCAGGCCTCGCCGAGGTACCAGCCGACCAGGATGAAGATCGTGTTCCAGATCAGGCTGCCTGCGCCCGTGAAGAGCACGAAGCGCCACAGCGGCATGTGCACGACGCCGGCCGGGATGGAGATCAGGCTGCGGAAGATCGGGATGAACCGGCCGAAGAACACCGCGGCCCCGCCGTGGCGGTGGAACCACGCCACCGTGCGGTCGACGTCCTCGACCTTCATGAGCGGCAGGCGGTCGGCGATCCGGCGCAGGCGCTCGAGGCCGAACCACGCGCCGATGCCGTAGAGCACGAGCGCGCCCACGATCGATCCGACCGTGGTCCACAGGATGGCCTCCCACAGCGCGAACGAGCCCCGGGACGCCGCCAGGCCCGCCATCGGCAGGATGGCCTCGCTGGGCAGCGGCGGGAACAGGTTCTCGGCTGCGATCGCGATGCCGGCGCCGTAGGGGCCGATCACGTCCATCAGGGAGACGACGAAGTCGACGAGCGACCCCAGCCAGGAGCCGTCGGTCGTGGTCTCGGTCGTCGTCATCATGTGGCGGCATCCTCCGGTCGGGGCACGATCCCTCCGACGCTATCGAGCGGAGGTGTCCGGATCCTGGGTGCGGGCCCCCGGATCCGCTTCCGGCTGTCCCGAACCGCCGCGATCCGCCGCGGAAAACCGCACCGCCTAGACTTGTCGGGTTCCGTCACGCCCCAGGAGGATCCTGAAGTGCTTCGCACCCACACCGCCGGCTCGCTGCGAGCCGAGCACATCGGTCAGACCGTCACCCTCACGGGCTGGGTCGACCGCCGACGCGATCACGGCGGGGTGGCGTTCATCGATCTGCGCGACGCGTCGGGCATCTCGCAGGTCGTGATCCGCGACGAGTCCGTGGCGCATCCGCTGCGCAGCGAGTTCGTGCTGAAGGTCACCGGCGAGGTGTCGAAGCGCCCCGCGGGCAACGAGAACCCGAACCTGCCGACCGGCGAGATCGAGCTCATCGCGAGCGACGTCGAGGTGCTCAACGAGTCCGCGCCGCTGCCGTTCCAGGTCGCGAGCGGCCTGGCCGACGCCGACCCGATCGGCGAGGAGGCGCGCCTCAAGCACCGCTACCTCGACCTGCGCCGCCAGGGCCCGGCGCACGCGATCCGCCTGCGCTCGCAGGTGTACAAGGCCATCCGCGACGTCCTGCACGCCCGCGAGTTCGTCGAGGTCGAGACCCCGACCCTGACCCGCTCGACGCCCGAGGGCGCCCGCGACTTCCTGGTGCCGGCGCGCCTGCACCCGGGCAGCTGGTACGCGCTGCCGCAGAGCCCCCAGCTGTTCAAGCAGCTGCTCATGGTGGGCGGCGTCGAGAAGTACTTCCAGATCGCGCGCTGCTACCGCGACGAGGACTTCCGCGCCGACCGTCAGCCCGAGTTCACGCAGCTCGACATCGAGATGAGCTTCGTGGACCAGGAGGACGTCATCGAGATGATGGAGGACGTCATCCGGGCCATGTGGGCCACGATCGGCGTCGAGGTGCAGACCCCGCTCCCCCGCATCACGTACGCGGACGCCATGGCGAAGTACGGCTCGGACAAGCCCGACCTGCGCTTCGGCCTGGAGCTGGTCGAGGCGACCGAGTACTTCAAGGACACCCCGTTCCGCGTCTTCCAGTCCGAGTACGTCGGCGCGGTGCTGATGCCGGGCGGCGCGAGCCAGCCTCGCAAGACGCTCGACGCGTGGCAGGAGTGGGCCAAGCAGCGCGGCGCCCGCGGCCTCGCGTACGTCCTGTTCAACGAGGACGGCACGCTCGGCGGCCCGGTCGCCAAGAACCTGTCCGAGGCCGAGCAGGCGGGCCTGGCCGAGCTCGTGGGCGCCCAGCCCGGCGACTGCGCGTTCTTCGCGGCCGGCACGACCAAGGCCTCGCGCGCGCTGCTCGGCGCCGCGCGCGTCGAGATCGGCCGCCGCCTGGGCCTGATGGACCCCGACACCTTCGCGTTCACGTGGGTCGTCGACGCCCCGATGTTCGAGCCCGCGGGCGACGCTGTCGCATCGGGCGACGTCGCGGTCGGCGCCGGCGAGTGGACGGCCGTGCACCACGCGTTCACGGGCCCCAAGCCCGAGTTCGAGGACACGTTCGACACGGACCCCGGATCGGCTCTCGCCTACGCGTACGACATCGTCTGCAACGGCTCGGAGCTCGGCGGCGGATCCATCCGCATCCACCGCGAGGACGTGCAGAAGCGCGTCTTCAAGGTGATGGGCATCGACGAGGAGCAGGCGCAGGAGAAGTTCGGCTTCCTGCTCGAGGCCTTCAAGTTCGGCGCCCCGCCTCACGGCGGCATCGCGCTCGGCATGGACCGCGTGCTGCAGCACCTGACCAAGACCGACTCGATCCGCGAGGTCATCGCGTTCCCGAAGTCGGGCGGCGGCTTCGACCCGCTCACGGAGGCGCCCGCGCCGATCACGCCGCAGCAGCGCGCCGAGGCCGGCGTGGACGCCGTGCCTGAGCCCGCCGAGGCCTGAGCCCCCCGGGACTGACCGCGGTCAGTCCCGGATGGGCTCGCCCGCGGGATCGAGGACCCACCAGACCTCGTCGACGCCCTGGCCGTTCGTATCGCCGGCCGCCTGATCGCCCGCGAAGTAGTACAGCGGCCAGCCGTTCAGGGTGAGCTGCGGCTCGCCGTCGACGCCGGTGATGGTGCCGACCTCGCCGGTCACGCCCTCGGCCTCGACGTCCTCGCCGCCGGGCACGGGCGGCCAGTTCCCCAGGCACTGGCCCTCGCACGTCGAGACGCCCGCACCCTGCTCGTCGCTGTCGAACTGGTAGACGACCTTGCCGTCGCCGTCCACGACGATCGTGCCGAGGTCGGTCTCGGCGGTGGTGAGCGACACCGCGCCCATCGTGCCGGTCTCGCCGCCGTCGGAGCCGTACGGATCCGTCCCGGGCGACATCGGCCCGTCGCCCGCACCGCCGCCGCATCCGGCCAGCGCGGTCGCGAGCGCCGTCGCGCCCAGCAGCACCGCCGCGGCGCGGCGGCTGAACCTCGTCCTCATGACGTGCTCCCCTCGTCGGAGTCGACCCCTCGGGGTCGCGGGCCGCGAAGACGGTCCGACGGGAACACGAGCCGCGGGTCCCCGGCGTTCACCCCTCGCGCGGAACCGGGACGCTCATCAGGATGTCGCCGCCCTCCGCGCGGACGGCCAGGCTCGCGATCCGCTCGACCGGGAGCGAGGTCGCGGCCTCGAGCTCGACCGCGCGGCCCGGCATCGCGCCCCACGTGGACACCTGCTGCGAGCGCCCGTCCACGTCGGTCACGACGAGCGCGTAGCCGGCGCCGGCGCCATAGCCGTATCCGGCGTCCGGGTACTCGCACCGGATGACCAGCCGCGTGCCCCACGCGACGGGCTCGAGCCCGACCTCGACCGACATCGCGGCCGACTCCAGGGCGACCGTGACGTCCGGTTCGTCCGGCGCCTCCATCGCCGCGGGCACCCCGATCGCGAGTGCGAGCGCGACCGCGGCGGCCGCCGCCCATCCGGCGATCCGCGCGCGGACGCCGCGCACGCGGCGCCGCTCCCGCTCCCGCATGCGATCGAGGAGGTCGGCGGGAGGGGCGGGCGGCGCGGCGTCGGGTGCGCCCGCCCGTGCCAGAAGGCCGGGCATGGGCACGAGCTCCCCGACGGCTGCGCGGCACCGCGCGCACTCCTCGAGGTGCGCCTCGAACCGGCGCCGGTCGGCGGGAGTCAGAGCGCCGAGCACGTACGCGGCGTCCCATTCGGCGAGCGCGTCGTGGTCGCTCATCGCGTCACGCCCCTCTCCTGGAACGCCAGCCGCAGCGCGCGCAGCCCGTAGTGCAGCCGCGACTTCACGGTGCCCTCGGCGATCTGCAGCTCGCGCGCGAGCTCGGCGGTGCTGCGCCCGCCGAAGTAGGCCCGCACGATGACCTCCCGGTGGTGCTCGTGCAGCGACGCGAGCGCGTCCTGCAGCAGGATCGCGTCCAGCAGCTCCTCCGTGCGGTCCTCGACGGCTTCGTCGGCCGGCTCGTCCTGGGTCTGCTCGTGCCGGCGGCGCGCGCTGCGCGCCTGGTCGATCACGAGGTGCCGCGCGACCGTGAACAGCCAGCCGCTCAGCTGATCCGGTTCCTCGTCGAGGATGCCGGGCGTGCGCCAGGCCCGCAGGAGCGTCTCCTGCACGACGTCGTCCGCGTCGGCCGGACGGCCGGTCAGGGCCACGACGTACCGCCAGATCGCGCCCGCGTGGCGGTCGTGCAGCTCCCGCAGGGCCGCGTCCCGGCCGCGGTCCGCCCGCCTCGGCTGCGCCGTCATCGGCCACGCGCTCCGCCCTCGGGGCCGATCGTCCATGCCGTGCACACGTCGCCGGCGCCCGTCAGGTTCATTGTGGTCACTGCGTGAACCGCGCGACACCCGGTCGCGTGGTCCCGGCATGGAGATCCAGGGGCTCCCGGCGCACCCGCTCGTGGTGCACCTCGTCGTGGTGCTGATCCCGCTGACGGCGCTCGCGCTGATCCTCGCGCAGCTGTGGCCGGCCGCGCGGCGGCGGCTGGGCCTCGTGCCGCTGATCGCGGCGGTCGCGGTCGCGGCGCTCGTGCCCTTCACGATCGCGGCCGGTGAGGCGCTGGCGGCCGTCGTCGGGCCGCTCCCGGATGTGCAGGCGCACGAGGCGCGCGGACGCGCCGTCCAGCCCTGGGCGCTCGCGCTGCCGGTCGTGGCGGCGGGTCAGTGGGCGTGGTTCCGCCGGGGCCACGACCGCATCCGGCGAGACGGCGCCGCGCGGGCGATCACGCTCGGGATCGGCGCCGCGGTCCTGGTCGTCGCAGTCGGCGTGGTCGTGGCCGTGGTGCTCGCGGGCGAATCGGGTGCCCGCGCCGTGTGGGGCGGGCTGCTGGGCTGAGCCGGCGTCAGATCTCGACGTCGATCGCCGCGCGGCCCGATCGGATGGTGCCGATGTACTCGGCCGCCTTCACGTGGGCCGGGTGCGTGCCGTACGCCTCGAGCGCGGCGAGGTCGTCGAAGTCGGCGACGAGCGCGAAGTCCATGTTCTGACCCTCGAACGCGACGTTGCGCGACACGTCCATGGCGCGCAGGCCGGGCACGACGCCGACGAGCGCCTCCAGCTGCGCCTTGGCCTCGGCGACCTGCGCGTCCTTCTCGGCGGGGTCGGTGGCGGTCAGCTGGAACATGACGATGTGGCGGAGCATCCGGGAATCCTTCGGGGAAGAGGGTCGTGGGTCAGGCGGTGGGAGCGGCGTCGATCAGCGCGGCGCGGAGCCGCTCGGGCGCGACGCGCCAGTGGCCGTGCAGTCGGTCGTCGATCAGCACGACCGGGATCTTCTCCCACCACAGGTCGTACAGCGCGGGGTCGTCCTGGATGGACGCCTCGCGCACCTCGACGGCGTCGGCGACGGGATCGGGGAGGTCGGCCAGCACCTGGTCGATCACCTCGCGCGCGACGTCGCACAGGTGGCAGTCGGGCTTGCCGATCAGCGTGAGCGTCGTCACGTGAGCGGGGCTCAGAGCTCGACGGGGTAGCCGGCCTCGCGCCAGGCGCTCGTGCCGCCCGCGACGTTGGTGACCTCGTAGCCGCGCTCGCTGAGCGCCTCGACCACGCGACCGGAGCGGCCGCCGAGCTCGCAGATCACGTCGAACGGCTCGGCCGGAAGGTCGCCGATCCGCTCGCCCAGCTGCGACATGGGGATGTTCACGGCGCCGGGCACGTGACCGGCCTCGTACTCGTGCACCTCGCGCACGTCCACCAGCGGGACGTCCTTGCGGTCGTGGAGCTCCTGGACCGAGATCTCGTTCATGCGTCCATTATCGACGCCGCACGGGGGCCGGGGCGTCCGGCCGGATCAGACCGCGGTGATCCGGCGCTCGTGCCATCCCGTCGCGCCGTCGGGCGCGGGCGGCGCGGTCTCGCGCGTCTGGGTCTCGCCGGCCGCGCTCACGGCGCGGCACCGGATGACGTGCCCGCCGGCCTCCAGCGGCACGCGGGCGGACCACTGCACCCACGTGTCCGCCGAGATCGCGGTCGCGAGATCGGCCCGCTGCCAGGGCCCGTCGTCGACCTGCACCTCGACGCCTACAATGCCGACGTGCTGCTGCCACGCGACTCCCGCGAGCACCGTCTCGCCGGCCGGCACCTCGCCGGCGCGGGGCACGTCGATCCGCGACTGCAGCTTGATCGGCCCGCGCTCGGACCAGCCCCGGTCGGTCCAGTACGCGCGGGCGCGGTCGAACCGCGTCACCTCGAGCTCGACGACCCACTTGGTCGCCGACACGTACCCGTACAGGCCGGGCACGACCATCCGCACGGGGAAGCCGTGCTCGAAGGGCAGCGGCTCGCCGTTCATGCCGACCGCGAGGATCGCGTCGCGCCCGTCGGTGAGCGCCTCGAGCGGCGTGCCGGCCGTGAAGCCGTCGTGCGAACGCGACAGCACCATGTCGGCCTCGGGCAGCGGCACGGCCCGCGTGAGCAGTTCGCGGATCGGATGCCCGAGCCAGACCGCGGTGCCGATCAGGTCGCCCCCGACCGGGTTGGACACGCAGGCCAGGGTCGTGACGCTCTCCTCGAGCGGCAGCGCGAGCAGCTCGCCCCACGTGATCACGACCTCGCGCTCGACCATGCCGTGGATCCGCAGCCGCCAGTCGGCCGGGTCCAGCTCCGGCACGATCAGCGCGGTGTCGATGCGGTAGAAGTCGACGTTCGGGGTGACGACGGGCGCGAGGCCGGGGATGCCCAGCTCGGCGGCGGCCGGGACCTCGGCGCGCCGCGCGGCGGCGGGCAGCCGCAGTCCCGCCCGGACCGCGGCGACCGCGCTCTCCCCCGCCCGCAGCGACGCGGCCCACGCGATCGCGAGCGCGCCCGCCACGGCGGCGCCCACGCCCCCGATCAGCACGCGCCGACGCGAGACGCCCGACGCGTCCGGCGCCGGCGTCGCGTCCGCCCTGGGCGCGAGCCAGGTGACCGCCGCGGACGCCACGACACCCGCGACGATCGACGGCACGGCCGCGAACGGCCCGGCGTTCTCGCGGCTGAGGGCCGCCGCGACGCCGAGCCCGCCGAGCAGCGCCGCGAGCACGGCGCCCCACGGCGGCCGCGCGCGCTGCAGCAGCCCCGCCGCCGCGGCGACCCCGGCGAGCGCCAGCGCGATCCCCGTGAGCAGCGCGATCTTGTCGGCCGTCCCGAACAGCGCGATCGCGAGGTCCTTGGCCCACGCGGGCGCGAGGTCCACGAGCACGCCGCCCACGGCGGCGACCGGGCTGGCGCGCGGCGCGAGCCACGCGGCGATCAGCTCCCCCAGCCCGGCTCCCGCGACCACGGCCGCGACCCCGGCTCCCGCCGCCGCCCACCGCACGACGGCTCGGCTCGTCGCCCGCCCGCGGTCGTCGCTCATGGCGTCCTCCCGATGCCGGCGCTCCGCGGCCGGCCCGGTCTCATCGTCCGCCGCGGCGGCCCCGGCCGCCAGGCCCCGGCCGAGAGCCCCCCGGAAACCAGAAACGCCGGCCCGAAGCGGGACCGGCGTCAGTGGTTGCAGTCGCTTACTTCTTGTTGCGACGCTGGTGGCGAGTCTTGCGAAGCAGCTTGCGGTGCTTCTTCTTCGCCATGCGCTTGCGGCGCTTCTTGATGACAGAACCCACGGAAACCTCACAATGTCAGGGGGTTGGACGCCGAGCCGCGGCGTCCGGGAACGGGCACAGCAGAAGCGTGCCTTCGGGACAGCTTACCGTATGCGGCGAGCGCGCCCTGCGGGCGTCAGCCCGCGTCGGCGATGGGACGCTGCAGGGCGGCCGTCACGGCCGACTCGGGCACGCGGTAGCTCCGGCCGAAGCGCACGGCGGGGAGCTCGCCCGAATGGACGAGCCGGTAGACCGTCATCTTCGACACGCGCATGATCTCGGCGACCTCGGCGACGGTCAGGAACCGCACATCCGGCATCTCGGGCACGGAGCCTCCCCCTCTTCAACTGACGTTCACTTTAGGGGCATCCCGGGTCTGGTGTAAACCCGAGGTGCCCGTGTGACCCGTGTGACGGATGACGATATCCTCGCGCGGATCGACCAGGCGCGTACCGGGCACGGAATGAGGCGCCGTTCGGCACCCGCGCGGAACGAGAGCACCGCCTCCCCCGAGTGCGGTGCGCTCTCCCGATGGCATGAGAGCCCGGGATCTATGCCCCGAGGCGCTTGAGCGCGGACTGCACGACGACCTTCGCCGACGCGGCGGCGCGGCCGACAGCCTCGGCCGCGCGGGCGGCGGGCTCGGGCAGCTGGTGCGCACTGAAGTCGACGACGCCCTCGTAGTCGCCCTCCTCGACGAAGAAGGGGACGAGCCAGTCGTCGACGGCCTCGAGCGGCGCGGGCGACAGGCTGTAGTAGCGGTGCTGGCCCTCCTCGCGCACGGACACGAGCTCGGCCTCGCGCAGCACCTTGAGGTGCTTCGAGACCGTGGGCTGGCTGACGCCGAGCGCGGCGACGATCTGCGACACGCTCGTGCCTGCATCCCCCTCCGACGATCGGCTCAGCAGCAGCTGCAGGATCTCGCGCCTCGTGCCGTCCGCGATCACGTCGAAGATGTCCGCCATGTGGCTAGGGTAGCCGCGCAGGCACCGGAGTACCATGTCACAGTCCCGGCAGGCCGGGGTCGGATTCGGGATCGAGGGGGCAGACGATGACGGCGAGCGCGTCGTCCGTGCCCCGCGAGGCATGGAACCGCTTCTGGGATCGCGTCGGCGACTTCTTCCGAGACTTCGCGACGTCGTCGCCGTCGCGGTTCGCGATCCTCGTGTTCGTCTCGCTCATCCTGATCTTCACGGCCCTGCTGTCGCTGCCGATCGCGGCGGCTGCGGGTGAGCGGACCCGGTTCGCGGATGCGCTCTTCACCGCCGTGTCGACCATCTGCGTGACCGGCCTCACGACGGTCGACATGGCCGCGCACTGGTCGGTGTTCGGCAAGGTCGTGATCTTCGTCGGTGTCAACATCGGCGGGATGGGCGCGCTGACGCTCGCCTCCATGCTGGGGCTCATCGTGTCCAAGAAGCTGGGCCTGCGGGCCAAGCTCATCGCGGCCGGCGATACGAACCCGCTGCGCTCCCACGGCGGGCCCGTGAGCGAGAGCCAGGCCGTGCGGCTCGGCGAGGTCGGCCAGCTGCTCCGGACCGTCGCTCTCTCGACGATCATCATCGAGGCCGCAGTCGCGGTGCTCCTCTACCTGCCGATCGTCCGCGCGGGCTACGGCTGGATGGACGCACTGTGGATCGCACCCGAGTACGCGGCCATGGCGTTCACGAACACCGGGTTCACGCTCAACGACCGCGGCCTGGAGGCATTCCAGTACGACTACTTCTTCATGACGGTGCTGATGGCGGGAGTCTTCCTCGGGAGCATCGGCTTCCCGGTGATCTACGCGCTCTCCAAGCAGCTGACCGCTCCCGGCCGCTGGCCGCTGCACGCCAAGCTGACGCTCGTGACCACGGTCATCCTGTTCGTGCTCGGCGCGGCCGCCTTCCTCGCCCTCGAGTACGAGAACCCCGGCACGTTCGGCACGCGCGACGCGTGGGACACGACGTTCCAGGCATTCTTCCTCTCGGCGATGACGCGTTCGGGCGGGTTCTCCGTGATCGACATCGGGGAGCTCAACGGCTCTTCCCTGGTGGTCGGCTCGATGCTGATGTTCGTGGGCGGCGGCTCCGCGTCGACGGGCGGCGGCATCAAGGTCACGACGCTCGCGGTGCTGGCGCTGGCCGTGTGGTCGGAGGCGAAGGGCCGCTCGAGCGTCGAGGCGTTCGGCCGACGCATCCCGAGCGACGTGCAGCGCGTCGCGGTCGCGGTCCTCGCGTGGGGCGCGACGATCGTCGCGCTCGCGACGATCGTCATCGCTCAGATCACGAAGGCGCCGATCGCCGAGGTGCTGTTCGACGTGATCTCGGGGTTCGCGACCGTGGGCCTCTCGACGGGACTCACGGCCGAGCTGCCGGACTCCGCGCTGTACGTGCTGGCCCTGACGATCTTCATGGGGCGCGTTGGTACAGTCACTCTCGCCGCGGCGGTCGCCGCGACGTCCCGCTCGCAGCTCTACGCGCTGCCCGTCGAGAGGCCGATCGTTGGTTGAGCAGATCCGCAGCGACGCGCCCGTGCTCGTGATCGGACTCGGGCGCTTCGGCGCCGCGTGCGCCGGCGAGCTCGACCGACTGGATCGCGACGTGCTCGCGATCGACGAGGACCTCGGCCTCGTGCAGAAGTGGTCAGAGCGCGTGACCCACACGGTCCAGGCCGACGCGCGCAACATCGACGCGCTCAAGCAGATCGGCGCGCAGGACTTCCAGGTCGCGGTCGTGGCGGTCGGCTCCTCGATCGAGGCGTCCGTCCTGATCACGGCGAACCTCGTCGACCTCAAGGTGCCGCAGATCTGGGCGAAGGCGGTCTCGCAGTCGCACGGCAAGATCCTCGCCCGCGTCGGCGCGAACCACGTGATCTACCCCGAGCGCGAGGCCGGCGAGCGCGTCGCTCACCTCGTGAGCGGCCGGATGCTCGACTTCATCCGCTTCGACGACGACTTCGTGCTCGCGAAGATGTACCCGCCCAAGTTCGTGCGCGGCATCGGCCTGAACGAGTCGGGCGTGCGGTCGAAGTACAACGTCACGGTCGTGGGCGTGAAGAGCCCCGGCAAGCCGTTCCGCTACGCGGAGGCGACCACGGTCGTCACCAACCACGACCTCATCATCGTGTCGGGCACCAACGTCGACGTGGAGCGCTTCGCAGCCCTCGACCGCTGACAGCTCCCCTCACCGCAGCTGCGCGAACGCCTCGACCCGGTTGGTCGGACCCACGACCAGCACGATGTCGCCCTCGCGCAGCACCGTGTCGGCGTCGGCGTTGCGCCATTCGCCGTGGCCCGGCTTGTACGACGCGATCGTGACGCCGTGCTTGGCCCGCACGCCCGCCTCCGTGAGCGTGATGCCGTGCAGGTGCCCGGGCGCGACGGTCTTGACCATCGCGTACCCCTTGTCGATCTCGAGATAGTCGGCCGCGGCGCCGCGCACCAGGTGCGCCACGCGCCGGCCCATGTCCTTCTCGGGGTAGATCACCTTGTGCACGCCGAGCTGCTCGAGGATGAGCCCGTGCTGCTCGTCGACGGCCTTGGCCCAGATCACCGGCACCTGCATCTGCAGCAGCAGCGAGGCGGTCAGGATGGACGCCTTGATGTCGGTGCCGATCGCGACCACGACGCGGTCGAAGTCGCCGACGGCGAGCTGCTGCAGCACCTCGAGCTTGGTGGAGTCGGCGCGCACCACCTGCGTGAGCTCGCCGTTCAGCGACTGCACGAGCTCCTCGTCGGAGTCGATGCCGAGCACCTCGGTGCCCGAGGCCATCAGCTCGAGCGCGAGCGACGAGCCGAAGCGGCCCAGGCCGATCACGGCGACCGAGTCGGCCTCGGCGATGCGGCGCGCGTCCTCGCCGAACGACAGGAACTTGACCACGAGGGATCCTTTCGATGCGTGCGGATCAGCCGATCGCCGGCCGTTCCTTGGGGAGTTCGTAGGGGGCGTGGCGCTCGCGCAGCGCGAGGGCCGAGCCGAGGGTGAGCGGGCCGAGGCGGCCCAGGAACATCAGGAGCGTCAGGAGGACGAGGGCGGCGTCGGGCAGCCCGGCCGTGATGCCCGTGGACATCCCGACCGTGCCGAAGGCCGAGACGGCCTCGAACAGCACGCGGTCCAGGTCGAGGTCGGTCATCGCGAGGATGGCGATCACGACGGCCATGATGGCGCCGATCGCGACGATCACGACCGTGATGGCCTCGCGGTGCACGGCGCGCGAGAGGCGCTTGCCGAACACGTTGACGGCCGTGCCGCCGCGCAGCTCGGTCCACATGATGAAGAACAGCACACCGAACGTGGTGACCTTGATGCCGCCCGCGGTGCCCGCCGGGCCGCCGCCGATGAACATCAGCACATCCGTGACGAGCCAGGTCTCGTCGTGCAGCTGCGACGTGTCGATCGAGTTGAAGCCCGCGGTGCGGGCCTGCACCGAGTGGAAGAACCCGGCGAGCACCCGGGCCGCGGGGTCGAGGCCGCCGAGCGTGGCGGGGTTGTCCCACTCGACGGCCGTCGTGAAGACCGTGCCGACGACGAGCAGCGTCGCGGTCGCCGCCAGCACCACGCGCGTGTTCATGGTCCAGTGCAGCGGGCGGCGCAGCTCGTGGTGCAGCTGCCGCAGCACGGGGAACCCGAGCCCGCCCAGGATGATCGCGGCGCACATGGGAAGGCAGATCCAGGGATCGGCCACGAAGCCCATGATGCTGTCGGTGTAGAGCGCGAAGCCTGCGTTGTTGAACGACGAGACCGCGTGGAACACCGCGTGCCAGGCCGCCTTGCCGAGGTCGTAGCCGTACCCCGTGAGGAACCGCACGAAGAAGATCGCGGCCGTGACGGCCTCGATCAGGAGCGTGGTGGCCAGGATGCCGCGCGCGATGCGGCGCACGTCGCCGATGCCGCCGGCCTTGGTCTCGGCGCTCGCGATGAGCCGCGATCGCACCGACAGCTTGCGCGCGAGGGCGAGGCCCACCAGCGCGGCGAACAGCATGATGCCGAGACCGCCGAGCTGGATCAACAGCATGATCACGACCTTGCCGAACGGGCTCCAGTAGGTGGCGGTGTCCACCACGATCAGCCCGGTCACGCACACGGCCGACGTGGACGTGAACAGCGCGTCCACGAATCCGGTCCAGCGGCCGTCCGCGGATGCGATCGGCAGCATCAGGAGCAGGGTGCCGGCGAGCACGGCGATGCCGAAGCCGGTCGCGATCGCCTGCGCGGGGGCGAGATGCAGGCGCGCCCGGGGACGCGCCGGCACGAGGGAACGGGAAGCCACGAGTGGCGACGCTACTCGCGCGGATCGGGCGGATCCGCGATCCTCACGCTATCCATACGCCCCGCCCGGAGGCGGGCGCGGTTCAGCTGCCGCCGGGGATCGTGCCCGTGGTCGGCGTGCTCTCGCCCGCGAGCTCGCGGGCACGCGCGAGGGCGGCCGACGTCGCCTCGCGGAAGATGCCGCCCAGGTCGGCGCGCTCGAGCACGGCGATGGCGCGCTCGGTGGTGCCCTTCGGGCTCGTCACGCGGCGACGCAGCTCGGCGGGGTCCTCGCCGGTCGCTTCGAGCAGCGCGGTCGCGCCGATGAACGTGCCCTCGGCCATCGTGCGCGCCTCGTGCTCCGAGAAGCCCTGGTCCAGGGCCGCGCGCGTGAGCTCCTCGATCAGCAGGAAGACGTAGGCGGGGCCCGAGCCCGAGATGGTCGAGAGCGCGTCGATCCTCTCCTCCGGGAGCTCGATCACGGTGCCGACGGTCTCGAACAGGCGGCGCGCGATCGCGACGGCCTCCTCGTCCGCGGCGGGACCGGCCGCGAGCCCCGTGACGCCCTTGCCCACCAGCGACGGGGTGTTGGGCATCGAGCGCAGGGTCGCCACGCCGTCGCCCAGGATGGACGAGAACGTCCGCAGCGTGACCCCCGCCGCGAGGCTGACGACGATCGCGTCGTCGCGCAGGTGCGGCGCGATCTCGCGCAGCAGGTCGGGCACCATGACGGGCTTCACGCCGATCAGGACCACGCGCGCGGACGCGGCCGCGCGGACGTTGCCCTCGGGGTCCTGCTCCAGCGAGATGCTCGTGACACCGTCGAGCCGCGCGAGCTCGGCGGCCTTCTCGGACGTGCGGTTGGTCGCCGTGATGCCGCCCTCGACCGGGATGCCGCTCGCGACCACGCCGCGCAGGATCGCGCCGCCCATCGATCCGGCACCGAGGAACGCGAGCGAGGGCAGCGAGTCGACCATGCTCCGATTCTAGGGACGGCGCGCGCCGCGCATCCGGCGACGTCGCCCCGCCGTGGACGAGCGGCCCCGCGTGAATAGACTCAGGGGCATGAGTGCACACGGCGGCAGCAAGGCCATCATCGCGGCGTTCCTCGCCAATATGGGCATCGCGATCGCGAAGTTCATCGGATGGCTCCTGTCGGGCTCGGCATCGATGCTCGCCGAGGCGGTGCACTCGGTCGCCGACTCGAGCAACCAGCTGCTGCTCCTCCTCGGCGGCCGACGCGCGAAGCGCGCGGCGACGCTCGAGCACCCGTTCGGCTACGGCCGGGAGCGCTACGTGTTCGCGTTCATCGTCGGCATCATCCTGTTCTCGATCGGCGGTCTGTTCTCGATCTACGAGGGCGTCGAGAAGCTCACGCACCCCCACGAGCTGAGCGAGCAGTGGTGGTGGCTGCCGATCGTGATCCTGGTGGTCGCGATCATGCTCGAGTCGTTCTCGCTGCGCACCGCGGTCGTCGAGAGCAACGCCGTGCGCGAGAAGGGCCAGTCGTGGGTGTCGTTCATCCGGCACGCGAAGGCTCCCGAGCTGCCGGTCGTGCTGCTCGAGGACATCGGCGCGCTCGTCGGCCTGATCTTCGCGCTGTTCGGCGTCACCCTGACGGTGATCACCGGAAACCCGTTCTGGGACGCGCTCGGCACCCTCTTCATCGGCGTGCTGCTGATCCTGATCGCGATCGTGGTCGGCATCGAGACCAAGAGCCTCCTGGTGGGCGAGGGCGCGACCGAGGCCGACCTCAACCGCATCATCGCGGCCATCGAGAAGGGCCCGGAGGTGGAGAAGCTCATCCACATCAAGACCCTCTACATCGGCCCGGAGGAGCTGCTGGTCGCCGCCAAGGTCGGGGTCCCCCACGACAAGCCGCTGGGCGACGTCGCCGCCGACATCAACTCGGTCGAGGCGCGCATCCGCCGCGAGGTCCCGTTCGCGCGCGTGATCTACCTGGAGCCGGAAGTGTTCCGCCCGGCTGGGCAGCAGCAGCTGTCGACCGAGGCGGTCGTCCTCAAGTCCTCGGACTGACCCCGGAGGGGTCGCCATGTGGATCGGCTGGATCGAGTTCGATCTGCTGCTCGGCGACGTCCACTCGCTCAAGGAGAAGCGGTCGGTCATCCGCCCGATCGTCGCCGAGCTGAGCCGCCGCACCGAGGCCGCCGCGGCCGAGGTCGGCGCGCACGACCTGCACAGGCGCGCGTCCATCGGCGTCTCCGTGGTCGGCACCTCGCCCTCGCACGTGCGCGACGTGCTGGACGGCGCCGAGCGGCTCATGGCCGAGCGCCCCGAGGTCACGCTCCTGTCGGCACACCGCGGCCTCGCCTCCAGCGAAGACTGAGCCCCCACCGGTCGCTGTACCCGTGCTCGTTGAGCGAGCGAAGCGAGTCGAAACGCCCGAAGCCTCCCCCGGACTCAGCCGCCCGCGACGTCGCGCAGCGCGGGCTCGAGCTCCGGCCACGCGAACCGGTACCCAACGGCCTCGAGCCGCTCCGGCATGACCCACCGGCTCTTGAGCACCAGCTCGGGCTCGGTCCGGAGCAACCACATCGCGGGCTCCAGCATGAACCGCCATGCGGGCAGCCCGATCGGCGCCCCGACGGCGCGGCGCAGCCTCGCCATCAGGGTCCGGTTGTCGCTGGGCGCCGGCGAAGCGAGGTTCACGGCTCGCGCTCCCATCCGCGCGCGACATCCACCGAGAAGCCGGTCCCGAGCTCGCCGTCGCTCTCGGTCTGCGGGCGGTCCATGGCGTGCCGGTAGATCGTGGCGGTGCTGGCGTTCATCCACACCCGGGGAGGGTGCGCGGCAGCGGCGACCGCGTCCCGCAGCTCGCGCGTGGTCTCGACGCGCGAGCGCAGGATCTCGGCGCGGTTGCGGTCGGTGTAGCGGCAGTTCACCGACTTCCCCGCGAGGTTGACGAGCAGGTCGGCGCCGTCGACCGCGGCGCGGATCGCCGCCGTGTCGCCCCAGCGGACGGGCCCGGATCGCCCGATCGTCCGGATCTCATAGCCCTCGTCCGCGAGCGCGTCGCGCAGGGCCGTGCCGATGAAGCCGCTCGCGCCGGCGAGCACGGCGACAGGGGTCATCCGGAGACCGTGCACAGGACGGCGATCAGCATGGCCTCACGCTACCCCTCTGCCCCTCACACCCTCTGCCCCTCACAACACGTGTTGTCAGCGAGCACACGCGATCCTGGCGCCAAGATCGCGTGTCGCCGCTCATGACACGTGTTATGAGGGGGGGCGGGAGGCCGGATCGCCGCGCCTCCCGCGGCTTCGCGCCGCGTCAGCGCCGCGCCTCGAAGAAGGCGCGCAGCAGCGCCTGGGCGTCGTCCTCGCGCACGCCGCCGACGACCTCGGCGCGGTACGGTAGGCGCCGGTCGCGCACGACGTCGTACATGGATCCGGCGGCGCCGGCCTTCTCGTCCCACGCGCCGAACACGAGCCGCGAGACGCGGGCCTGCAGAAGCGCGCCCGCGCACATGACGCACGGCTCGAGGGTGACCACGAGCGTGCACCCCTCGAGGTTCCACGAGCCGATCCGCCGGGCGGCCTCGCGCATCGCGACGATCTCGGCGTGCGCCGACGGGTCGTGGTCGAGCTCGCGCCGGTTGCGCCCCTCGCCGAGCACCGCGCCGTCCTCGTCGAGCACGACCGCACCGACGGGCACCTCCCCCGCCGCCGACGCCTCGGCCGCGAGCGCGAGGGCGCGCCTCATCGCGTCGGCGTCGCGGTCGTCCGGGATCACGTCACGAGCCTACGGCCGCCGGGCGTTCTCTCGGAGAGCGAGACGCGCGGCCGGTAGCCTGTTCTCATGCGCCTGCACGTCGCCGACCACCCGCTCATCACCCACAAGCTCACGGTGCTCCGCGACAAGCGCACCCCGTCGCCGGTGTTCCGCCAGCTGACGGAGGAGCTCGTCACGCTCCTCGCGTACGAGGCGACGCGCAACGTCCGCGTCGAGCCGTTCGAGATCGAGACGCCCGTGACCACCACGACCGGCGTGAAGATCAGCGACCCGCGGCCGCTCGTCGTGCCGATCCTGCGCGCGGGCCTCGGCATGCTCGAGGGCATGGTGAAGCTGCTGCCCACCGCCGAGGTCGGCTTCCTCGGCATGGCGCGCAACGAGGAGACCCTCGAGCCCATGACCTACGCCGAGCGCCTGCCCGACGACCTGAGCGACCGGCAGTGCTTCGTGCTCGACCCGATGCTCGCGACCGGTGGGTCGCTGGGCGCCGCGATCGACTTCCTGTTCCAGCGCGGCGCGCAGGATGTGACGGCGGTCTGCATCCTCGGCTCCCCCGAGGGCATCGCCGCGATCGAGAAGCAGGTCGACGGCCGCGACGTCACGCTCGTGCTGGGTGCGCTCGACGAGCGCCTCAACGAGAAGGGCTACATCGTGCCCGGCCTCGGTGACGCGGGCGACCGCCTCTACGGCACCGTCTGAGCGCAGGCGCCGCCGCCCCGGCTACGCCCCGACCAGCCGCGCGAAGGCGCTCATCCGGGCGACGCCCTCGGGTGTGCGGGGCAGCTCGTCCAGCAGCGCGGGCGAGTGGATCAGGTACGCCGCGACCATCGCGCGCGAGACCGCCACGTTGAGGCGGTTCTGCAGCAGCAGGAAGTCGCTGCCGCGGGGCGCGTCGCGACCGCTCGACGCGGCGAGCGTGACGATCGACACCGCCGCCTCCTGCCCCTGGAACCGGTCGACCGTCCCGACCCGGACATCTGGGAACCCCGCCTCGGCGAGCGCGCGCTCGACGCACTGCTGCTGCGCGTTGTAGGGCGCGACGACGATCACGTCGGCCTGCGTGAGCGGCCGCGGCGGGCACGGCTCCCCCGTGCCGCCGTCGCCGATCCGGATGTCGGTGAACGCGCGCCCCAGCACCTCGCGCAGGATCCGCACGACCTCGGCGGCCTCCTCGGGCGACTCGGTCGCGTTGCCGTGGTGCCGCACCGGTACGACGTGCAGGCCGGGCTCGACGCCGTCGATGCGGCGCAGCGCGGCCGGCTCGTGCGACGCGAGACGTCCCGCGTACGACAGCCCCGACACGGCGGCCGAGACCGCCGGATGCATGCGCCACGAGCGCGCGAGGAAGTACCCGTGGGTGGCCGGGATGACCTGAGCGCCGTCCATCACCCAGCCGAGCGCCGACGTGTCGACGGGCTCCGGGTGCGTGCCCTGGCTGACCTGCGGCAGCTGCTGCGGATCCCCGAGCAGCAGCAGGCGCGGGGACGCGAGCGAGACGGCGATCGTCGAGGCGAGCGAGAACTGACCGGCCTCGTCGATCACCAGCAGGTCGAGGCTGCCGCGCGGCACGCGGCCCTCGTGCGCGAAGTCCCAGGCGGTGCCGCCGATCACGTGCCCGTCCGGGCGCTCGGCGGTGAACGCGGCGACGCCGTTCTTGGGGATGATCGTGAAGCTCGGCTCCGGCGTCGCGCCGGCGCCGGACTTGGGCGCCTTGGCGACCCGCGCCGCCGGCACGCCCGCGGCGACGACCCGGTCGAGCATGTTCTCGACCACCGCGTGGGACTGCGCCACGACGCCGACCTTGAAGCCGTGCTCGTTCACGAGCCGCGCGATCACGTGCGACCCGACGTAGGTCTTGCCCGTGCCGGGCGGGCCCTGCACCGCGAGGTAGCTGCGATCGAGGTCACGCACGGCCGCGACGATCGCCGCGACGTCGTCGCCCTCCGACGCCGGAAGCGCGCCCGACCGGGTGCGTGGCGGACGACGGCGCAGGATGTCGGTCGCGGGATCCGTGGGGAGCTCGGCTCCCATGGCGAGGGTCTCGGCCCACGCGTCGATCGACTTCTGCTGGTTGCCGGCCTGCGGCGGCGCGGCCGGGGTGACGGCGATCGGCAGCTCGTCCCACGTCGCGCCGCCGATCGAGCCCTCGGCGATCACGACGCCGTCTTCGAGCTCGGCGAGCACTTCGGCGCTGCGGCCGACGTGGATCCAGCGCGACGACGCCTCGGCCTCGAACGGCGCGGGTCGCGGGTAGAGCAGGAAGGGCTGCACGCCCTCCTTCAGTCGCGTGCCCGGGGCCAGGTCACCGCGCAGTTCGACCACACGGCGGGTGGCGCGGCCGCCCTCCGGCACGTGCCAGTCGTGCAGCACGCGGCTGCGGGCGGGGTCCACCGCGATCACGTCGCGCGTGTCCGCCCACAGCGGCAGCGGCTCGCGCAGGCGCTGGAAGTGCCCCTGCCAGAAGCTCTTGCGCTCGCGCGGGTAGTAGTCGATCGCGGCGGCGGCCAGCCGGAGGGCCTGCGCATCCGGGTGTTCGGTCCCGAGCTCCGCGGCCCGCGCGGTGAGCGCCAGGGCGAGCTGCGACGGCTCGTACGCGAACGCCTCGTGCTCGTCGGGCCGGGCGGGCAGCACGCGGCTCTCGCGGGCGCGCTCGACCAGCCAGTCGCGCAGGCGCCGGGTCGAGACGCAGTCGTAGCGGTTGTAGTCGGCGAGGTCGTCGAGGATCAGCTGCGCGGCCGCCGCGTCGCCCGCGGCGAGGAGCTCGCGCGCCTCGACGTAGCGGAGGATCGAGTCGCCGCCCTCCTTGACGTCCTGGGTGCGCACCTCGTCGCCCATGTAGAGCGGCTCGAGCTTCTTGATCGAGTACGACCGCGAGCCCACGCGCAGGGCGCGGCGCACGATCGGGTACAGGTCGACGAACAGCTCGTCGCGCAGCATCCGGTCGACGTCGGCCTCGCGCACGCCGTGCCGCGCGGCCATGGCCGCCAGGTGCGTGGGCTCGTACGGCGCGTAGTGGTAGATGTGCATGTGCGGATGCGCCGCGCGCCGCGCCGCGACGAAGTCGCAGAACCTCTCGAGCGCCTCGCGCTCGCTCGCGAGGTCGTGGGCCCAGAGCGGCGTGTACTGCTCCTGCATGTCGATCCAACCGAACAGGTAGTCGATGCCCCATTCGGCGCCGTGCGCGCCGGGCTCGCTGTAGAGCGGGTCGCCCTCGAAGTCGAAGAAGATGTCGCCCAGGTCGGGGCGCGGCATGGTCGCGAGCGCCTCCGGCAGCACCACCTCGTACGCGGGTGCGGCATCCGGCGTCTCCCCGGAGGGACCCGGAACGCCCGCCGGGCTGGTGATCTGCAGGCGCGCCTGGGTGCGCAGGCCCGCGAACACGTCGGGGTTCATCCCCTGCGGCGGCGCGGCGGCGGCCGCGAGGTCGTCGATCGTGCGGATGCCGGCGGCGCGCAGCCGCTCGCGCTGCACCGGGCGCATTCCGGCGACGAGCAGCACGTCGCGCGTCCCGACGACCTCCTGCTCGCAGGTGGCGCAGCGCCCGCACGCGACGACGCCCAGCTCGCCGCGCGGGTCGGCCCACGCGATCGCCTCCCCCGCCGCGCCCAGGTCGAGCCGCCGGTCGGCGATCAGCGCGCGCAGCCGCGCGCGGCGGACGCGGAAGAGCGGCATCAGGTCGGACACGGCGTGCGTGCTGGTCGTGCCGTCGCCGAGCAGCAGGTCCACCTCGTCGGAGCGCGGGATGCCGAGCCGGTCGAGCTGATCGACGTACGCGGCCAGCTGCATGAGGGCCGTGACCTTGGCCCGCCGCGCGAGCTTGGAGTCCTGCACGCGCCAGCGGCCGTCGTCCTCGCGCTTGAGGAAGTCGGCGAACCCGACGAACTCGTCCGTGGAGAAGGCGGCCTGGAACACGATCCGCGCATCCGGATCCGCCAGGGCCGCGAGCGTGTCGTCGACCGCCGCGGCCATCCCGTCGTCGTCGGCCGACCGCGTCGCCGCGATCTCGAGGACACCGGCGCCGAACTCCGCGCGATACGCCTCGAGCACCCGCGCCTCGTGCACGTCTCCGAGGCGGGCGGCGCGCTCGAGCATCTCGTCCTCGGGCTCCTCGACCTCGGGCACGCGCCCGAGCTTCGCGTCGAGCTTGCGCAGCCACGCGAACTCGCACTCGGCGGCGAGCTTCAGGTCGCTGGCGCTCCACACGACCCGCGGCGCCGTCAGGACGCCGGCCGTGGAGCTCTCGGAGGGGATGTATCGCACGTTCCGAGGCTAGCCCGGGCCTCGGACACCGCCTGGGCGTCGGCGCGGCGCTTGCTCTGACCGCGAGGCTTCAGGGGTTTCGACTCGCTTCGCTCGCTCAACCACCACGGGGCTGCGCCACCCCTTGCTCGTTGAGCGACCGAGCGCCAGCGAGGGAGTCGAAACGGCCCGTGCCTCTCGCGGCACGAACCCCCTCCGACCCCGCGTGCCAGACTGGACGCGTGACCGACTTCGACTTCGCCAGCGCCTACCGGCACGGGTTCGCGCGCATCGCGGCGTGCACGATCCCCCTCGCGATCGCGGATCCGGCGACGAACGCGGATCACGTGCTCGCGTCGGCGCGCGAGTGCCACGAGGAGGCGGTCGCGGTCGCGGTGTTCCCCGAGCTGTGCCTGTCGGGGTATGCGATCGACGACCTGGTGATGCAGGATGCGCTGCTCGACGCGGTCGACGCGGCGATCGCGCGGATCGCGGCCGAGTCGGCCGACCTGATGCCGGTGCTGGTGGTGGGCGCTCCGCTCGCGCGCGGCAGCCGCATCTTCAACTGCGCGGTGATCATCCACCGCGGGAAGGTCCTCGGCGTCGCGCCGAAGTCGTACCTGCCCACCTACCGCGAGTTCTACGAGCGGCGGTGGTACGCGCCGGGCGACGACCAGCGCGGCACGATCGCCGTCGCCGGCACCGAGGCGCCCTTCGGGCCCGACCTGCTGTTCGACGCCGAGGACGTGCCGGGCCTGACCATCCACGCCGAGGTGTGCGAGGACGTGTGGGTGCCGATCCCGCCGTCGGCGACCGCCGCACTGGCCGGCGCGACCGTGCTGCTGAACCTCTCGGGCAGCCCGATCACGATCGCGCGCGCCGAGGACCGCAAGGACCTCTGCAAGTCGCAGTCGCTGCGCTGCCTGGCCGCGTATGCGTATGCCGCGGCCGGCATGGGCGAGTCGACCAACGACGTGTCGTGGGACGGCCAGACCATGATCTACGAGGGCGGCAACCTGCTGGCCGAGACCGAGCGCTTCCCCGACGGGCCGCGGCACTCGATCGCGGACGTGGACCTCGACCGCCTGCGCCAGGACCGCCTGCGCCAGGGCACGTTCGACGACAACCGCCGCACCGTGTTCGCGGCGACCGAGGGCGAGCCCGACTTCCGCACGATCCGGTTCGCGCTGAACCCGCCGACCGGCGACGTGGGGCTGAAGCGCCACCTCGACCGCTTCCCGTTCGTGCCGGACGACCCCGCCCGCCTCGCGCAGGACTGCTACGAGGCCTTCAACATCCAGGTCGCGGGCCTGATGCAGCGCATGCGCGCGATCGGCGACCCCAAGCCCGTGATCGGCGTGAGCGGCGGCCTCGACTCGACGCACGCGCTGCTCGTGATCGCGCGCGCCATGGATCGGATGGGCCGGCCGCGCAGCGACATCCTCGCCTACACGATGCCGGGCTTCGCGACGAGCGACCACACCAAGTCGAACGCGATCAAGCTCGCCGAGTCGGTGGGCGCCTCGATCGAGACGATCGACATCCGCCCGGCCGCGACCGAGATGCTCGGCCAGATGGGCCACCCCTTCGCGAAGGGCGAGCCGGTCTACGACGTCACGTTCGAGAACGTCCAGGCGGGCCTGCGCACCGACTACCTGTTCCGCCTCGCGAACCACCACGGCGGCATCGTGGTGGGCACGTCCGACCTGTCGGAGCTGTCGCTCGGCTGGGCCACGTACGGCGTCGGCGACCACATGAGCCACTACGCGGTCAACGTGGGCGTTCCCAAGACGCTGATCCAGCACCTGATCCGCTGGGTCATCGCGCACGGCGACGAGCAGGGCGTCTCGGAGCACGAGGCCGAGGTGCTGCAGTCGGTGCTGGACACCGAGATCAGCCCCGAGCTCGTGCCCGCGGGGCAGGACGGCCAGGTCCAGTCGACCGAGAGCACGATCGGCCCGTACGCGCTGCACGACTTCACGCTCCACCACATCCTGCGCTTCGGCTACCGGCCCTCGAAGATCGCATTCCTCGCGATGCATGCGTGGTCGGATCCGGATGCCGGCGCCTGGCCTCCCGGCTTCCCCGCCGAGGATCGCTACGCGTACGACCTCGAGACGATCGTGAAGTGGGAGCAGGTGTTCCTGAAGCGCTTCTTCGGCTTCTCGCAGTTCAAGCGCTCCGCGATCCCGAACGGACCGAAGGTCGCGCCGTCGGGCTCGCTCTCGCCGCGCGGCGACTGGCGCGCCCCCTCGGACGGCAACGCCCGAGCGTGGCTCGCGGAGCTGAAGGCCGCGCTCCCCCACCTCGTCGACTGACCCCGCGGGCGTCGCGCTCCGTGCTCGTTGAGCGAGCGAAGCGAGTCGAAACGCCCGAAGTCGCCCACTGCATCCGACCCCACCAGCGGTTTCCTCCGTTTCGACTCCGGGCGCTGGAGCGCCCTCCGCTCAACGAGCACCAGGGGGAAGCCCCGCCGCCGCGTCAACCCCCGCGACATCCCCCGGCCCGCGCCCTAGCCTGGCGGCGTGGACGGGTTCGCGGCGGTCGACTTCTGGTTCGCGCGAGAGGTGCTGCAGCGGGGCATCGCCGCGCTGTACCTGATCGCTTTCATGTCGACGTTCAACCAGTTCCCCGCGCTGCTCGGAGAGCGCGGCCTGCTGCCGTCGCCGGGGCTGCTCGAGTGGGCGCGCTCATCCGAGCGGCGCGCGAAGATGCTGCGCCCGACGCTGTTCCGCTGGATCCGGTACACCGATCGCCGCCTGCGCGCGCTCGCGATCGGCGGGATGGTCGTCGCCGCGCTGCTCATCGCGGGAGTGCCGCAGCTCGGGCCGCCGTGGGTGCCGATGCTGTGCTTCCTCGCGCTGTGGTTCGGATACATGTCGGTCGTGTCGCTCGGCCAGACGTTCTACGGCTTCGGGTGGGAGATGCTGCTGCTCGAGGCGGGGTTCCTCGCAGCCTTCCTCGGCTCGCAGGATCAGCCGCCAGCCACCCACATCATCGTCCTGTTCTGGTGGCTGCTGTTCCGCCTCGAGTTCGGCGCCGGCATGATCAAGATCCGCGGCGGCAGGGAGTGGCGCGACCTCACGGCGCTCACCTACCACCACGAGACCCAGCCCATGCCCGGCCCGCTCAGCCGCCAGGCGCACCTGCTGCCGCGCTGGTTCCACATGGGCGAGGTCGTGGGCAACCACTTCGCGCAGCTGGTCGTGCCGTGGTTCCTGTTCGCGCCCATCCTGGGTCTGTGGCTGCCGGATGACATCCCGCAGCTGATCGGCACGGTCGCGGCCGTGATCGTGATCGGCACGCAGCTCTGGCTGATCGTGACGGGCAACTTCGCGTGGCTGAACTGGTCGACCGTGGTGCTCGGTGCGTCCGCGATCGCGGTGCCGGCCCTGCGGGCGCCGAGCGATGACCTCCCGCTGTACTGGCTCGTGATCACGCTCGCCGTGACCGCGCTCTACGCGGTGCTGAGCTGGTGGCCGGCACGCAACCTGTTCGCGCGCAATCAGCTGATGAACGCCAGCTTCAACCGCTGGAACCTGGCGAACGCGTACGGCGCGTTCGGCACGGTGACCAAGCGGCGCATCGAGTGGATCGTCCAGGGCACGCTCGACGACGACCCGATCCGCGCGAGCTGGCGCGAGTACGAGTTCAAGGGCAAGCCGGGCGACCAGCGCCGCATCCCTCGCCAGTACGCGCCGTATCACCTGCGCCTGGACTGGCTGATGTGGTTCCTGCCGCTCGGGCGGCACCTCGACGACTGGTTCCAGGCGCTGCTGGTCAAGCTGCTGCAGGCCGACCCGCAGCTGCTCAGGCTGCTGCGCCGGGACCCGTTCGAGGGGGCGCGCCCCCGCTGGGTGCGCGTGGTGTCGTACCGCTACCGGTTCGCGACGCGCGAGGAGCGGCGCGAGCACGGCGTGGTGTGGATCCGCGACCGCCGCAGGGTGATCGTGGATCCGGTGACGCTGTCGTCGCGCTGATCCGCTTCGTGCCGGTTGATCGAGCTCCAACTTCGTGCTGGTTGAGCGAGCTCCAACCTCGTGCTGGTTGAGCGAGTGAAGCGCTCCAACATCGTGCTGGTTGAGCGAGCGAAGCGAGTCGAAACCCGCTGAGCCTCCCCGTTCAGCCCTCGTCGACGCGGTCCCGCAGGCCGATCCGGTCCGGGATCTCGAACGCGAGCCCCGGCAGCCAGGTCTCGGGCTCGGGCCAGAGACGCGACGACGGCAGGGCCCGCAGCAGGTTCCGGATGGCCCCGTCGAGCGACGACTCCGGCGCGTGCACCGGCAGCACGCGGCGCGGCGCGCGGTAGCCGAGCGCCCCGCACCACCAGTGCCGCCAGGTGTCGGGCGCCTCCTCGGGCTCGAGCACGATGTAGTAGTCCGGCATCAGCGCGGTCCCGCCCGCGAAGTGCTCGAGCGCCTGCTGCACCTCGAGCTCGAGCGTCCCGAGCGTGGCTCGCTCCTCGAACAGCTCGACCCACGCCGCGGCGACGTGCTCCAGCGGGTCGGCGTCGTGCACGACCCACGGCCGCGATGCGGCGGCGATGCGATGGGTGGCGAGCGCCGGGTCGGAGTCGCGCAGCGACAGGGTCTCGACCCCCTCGATGCCCTCGAGGCTGGCCAGGACCTCGTCGGACGCGGATCCGACGACGGCGACGATGGTTCCGGTCGTGTTCTCCATGCCCCACTGTAAGTCGGGCGGAAGCGGATCCGGAAGGGGCTGTCAGGCGGCGCCGTTGCGGGCGTTGTAGACCGTGACGCCGCCGCCGTCGACCGCCTCGCGGTAGGCCCGGAAGACGTCGACCGCCTCGTCGCGACGCAGGTCCTGGACGACGCGGATGCCGCGCGCCTCGAACGCCCCGGCCCAGTCCGCGATCATCGGGCCCTCGTCAAACGTGGTGAGGTCCTCGCACTCGGGGCCGGAACCGGCGATGATCAGCGTGCGGATCCCGGACCACATCGCGGCGCCGTAGCACTGCACACAGGGGCGCCAGTTGACCAGCAGCTCGTGCTCGGCCTGGCCCTCGCCACCGAGGTCCCACGCGCCGAGGCGGGCCTGCGCGAGCCCGAGCGCGGTCACCTCGGCGTGGCCCGAGGAGATGTTGGTCTTGAGTACGACGTTGACGCCGACCGACACGATCCGGCCGGTCGCGGTCTCGGCGACCATCGCGGCGAACGGGCCGCCGTTGCCCTCACGCCAGTTGCGGTCGGCGAGCCGGTTGACGAGCGCCATCCGCTCGTCCCGGCTCGGGATCACGTCGGGCACGTCGGCGAGCTCGTCGCGGATCCACTCCGGCAGCTCGATCGTGAACCGGGTCGCGAGGGGCGGGAAGTCCATCAGTCGTCGCCTCCGCGGCTGAAGATCCAGTTGAGGATGAAGAAGACGATCACGGCCACGACGACGACCGCACCGAGCTTCGCCATCCAGTACATGAGCCGGAACATCAGCTCGACGGTGAACCACGCGATGACCACCGCGACGAGCACGCCGAGGATCGTCCAGATCGAGCTGACCTTCATGCTCCCCACCCTAGTTCCGCCACGTTTCCGCTTTGTTGCTGGTTGAGCGAGCTCCTCCGGTCGTTGAGCGGAGCGAGCGCGGCCTCCCCGGTCGTTGAGCGGAGCGAGCGCCAGCGAGCGGAGACGAAACGGGTTGAGCGAGCGAAGCGAGTCGAAACCTTCGAAGCCTCCCGCGACTCACACCCCACCGCCCCGCCTCACCCCCGGTCGGTCGGCTTCCGCTTCGCGCTCGACCACAGCCGCCAGGCGCCGATCGCCGCGCCGACGATCGCGACGGCGTCGTCGCCGAGCCCCAGCGGCGCCAGCACATCCGGGATGAGATCGATCGGAGAGACGCCATAGAGGAGTCCCGCGACGCCGAGCAGCACCGCTCCGACGGCCTTCCGCTTGTTCATGCCGCTCCCACCGCGATGTCCTGGACGACCCGGCTCCAGCCCTGCGGCGTCTGCTCGACGCGCAGCTGCGCGGGGATCTGCTCCTTCATGGCCTCGACGTGGCTGATGATGCCGACTGTCCGCCCGCCCTGGCGCAGCTCGTCGAGCGTGGCCATGGCCGTGTCGAGGGTCTCGGCGTCGAGCGACCCGAAGCCCTCGTCGATGAACAGCGTGTCGAGCCGGATGCCGCCGGCCCTGCTGGTGACGACCTCGGCGAGCCCGAGCGCGAGCGCCAGCGAGGCGAGGAAGGTCTCGCCGCCCGAGAGCGAGTGCGGCGGGCGGGCCCGGCCGGTGTAGCGGTCCATGACCTCGAGGCCGAGGCCCGACGCCGCCCCGCGGGCCGCGAGGGCGTCGGTGTGCTGCAGGCGATACCGCTCCCCCGACATCTCGCCGAGCCGGATGTTCGCGGCCGCGACGATCTCCTCGAGCTCGGCGGCGAGCACGAACGTCTCGAGCTTCATGCGCTTGCTGTTGTGCGCGCGGCCCGCGACCGTGTCGGCCAGGCGCCGGATGCGCGCGGCCTCGGCCGCGAGGTCGGCGATCTGGGCGTGCAGGATGGCGACGCGCTCGACCGCGTCCTCGAGCGTGCGGGCGCGCTGCGCGGCCGCGGTGTGCGCCTTGACCGCGTCCGACCACGCGGCCTTGGCCGTGGCGACCGCCTCGGCGCTGGCGGCGGTGTCGACGGGCTCGTCAGGCAGCACCTCGAGCTCGAGGTCCATAAGCGTGGCCTTGGTGCTCGCGAGCGCGGTCTCGTGCTCGCGCACGCGGGCGTCGAGGGCCTCGCGCGCGGCGGCGTCGCGCAGGGCGGCGAGCGCGTCGGCCGGCGCGGCGAACCCGGCCTCGTCGACGGCCGCCTGCAGCAGCTCGGCGGCCTCGGCCGCGGCGGTCTCGGCGCGCGCGGCCTCGCGCTGCGCCTCCGCGTAGGCGGCGGCGAGGGCGACGAGCCGCTCCTCGGACCGGATGCGCGCGCCGACGGAGTCGGCCGCGCCCCGAGCCTCCGCGACGGCGGCGCGATTCCGCTCGAGGGTCTCGGTGGCGGCGGCGATGCGCGCCTCGAGCTGCGTGCGCTCCGCGACCAACGCCTCGGAGCGTGCACTGTGCTCACGCGCCTCGGCCTCGAGCGCCGCCCGTTCGGCTGCCAGCGCGTCCTTCTCCGTCGCGGCGGCTTCGGCCGCGGTGAGCTCCTCGCGCTTGGTCGCCAGCTCGGCCTCGAGCTCCTCGGCCGCGCGGCCGCCGGCGTCCTTCTGCGCGTCGGCGTGCGCGCGATCGGCGGCGGCCAGGGCGGTGTTCGCGGCCTCGTACGCGGCGGTCGCGGCGACCCGCGCGGCGTCCGCGACCTCGATGTCGTCGACCGACACGGCGTCGTCCCCGCGGGTCGCGGGCGCGGGGTGCTCGGTCGAGCCGCACACGGCGCAGGCCTCGCCGTCGACCAGTTCGGCCGCGAGCTCGCCGGCCATGCCCGCGAAGCGGCGGCGCTGCAGGTCGGCGAGGTGCTCCTCGGCCTCGTCCTTGCGCCGCTTCGCCTGCTGCAGCGCCTCGAACGCCTGCCGCTGCACCTCGGCGAGGGCCGGGATCGAGCGCGCGGCCGCGAGCTGGGCCTCGAGTTGCGCGACGGCGGCGCGCAACGACTCCGCCGTGGCCGCGAGGCCGGTCGCGGCGTCGAGCGCATCCTGCACGCGCTTCTGCTCCTGCGGCAGGGCCTTCGCCCGCTCCTCGAGTTCGGCGGCGCGCGCCGCGGTGGCGTCGGCGTCCGCACGCAGGGCCTCGAGCGCCGCCGCGTCGGCGTCGAGCCGCGCCTCGATGTCGCCGAGCGGGCGCCACGCGCCGATGCGCTGCTGGGCCTCGGCGACGAACGCGTCGAGCGCCGTCGGGTCGTCGTCGATCTCGGGACGCTCGGCGTCGTCCCATGCCGCGGCAGCGCTGTCCAGCCGCGCGGCCGCGGCGTTCACGGCGGCGAGCGCGCGGGTCGCCGCGTCCTTCGCCCCGCGCACGGGCTCGGCCCGCAGTGCGGCGTCGCGCTCTGCGCGGAGGCCGGAGATCTCGTCCGCGCGCTCCTCGAGGGTCGCGAGCGTGGCGCGGGCGGCGTCGCGGCGCTGCTGCTTCTCGCGCTGCGAGGCGCGCTCGGTGTGGAGGCTCTCGGCCGCGGCGAGCGCCTGGGCGGTCTCGCGCTCGGCGGCGTCGACGCTCTCGGCGAGGTGACGTGCCCGCAGGGCGGCGCGGCCGATCCGCTCGATCCGCTCCTCGAGGGGCGGCTCGCCGTCGACGGGGTCGACGAGGCCCTCTGCGACGCGCTCCGCTTCGCCCAGCTGGGCCGTGAGCGCGTGGCTGCGGCTCTCGACCTGCGCGACGGCCTCCTTGCGGCGCTCGTCGAGGGCCTTCTCGTACTCCTCGAACCGCTTGGTGCCGAACAGCGTGCGCAGCAGGGCCTGCCGCTCGTCGTTCTTGGCGAGCAGGAAGCGGGCGAAGTGGCCCTGCGCGAGCAGGATGACCTGCAGGAACTGCTGCTGCGTGAGCCCGATGACCTCGTCGACGAGCGTGGCGACGTCCACGGGTCGCGCGGCGCGTCCGATCCATTCGCCGTCGACCCGCTCGAACATGCGGGCTTCGGCCTTCTGCGGTGTGAGGCCGTCGCCGCGCTTCTTGGGGCGCTGGAACTCGGGGCTCCGTTCGATACGCCAGGTACGGCCGCCGGTGGTGAACTCGAGCGCGACCTCGGTGGGGTCCTCGGGGTCGGCGTGGTCGCTGCGCAGGCGCTTCTCGCCGTCCTCGTAGCGGGGCGCGGAGCCGTAGAGCGCGAAGCAGATGGCGTCGAGGATGCTCGACTTGCCCGCGCCGGTGCGGCCCGAGATGAGGAAGATGCCGTCGGCGGCGTATGCGTCGAGGTCGATGGTCTGCCGCGAGCGGAACGGGCCGAAGCCCTCGATCTCGACGCGGTGGATCCTCATGCCGACACCTCGGCGAGCGTGCGGCCGGCGACGACGTCGGCGATGAGCTCGCGCTCGTCGTCGGTCGCGCCCTCGCCCTCGCGCACGAGGGTGAGGAATGTGTCGATCAGCTCGGGGTCGCTGGTCGTCTGCTGCACGCGCGAGCGGTAGCTGAGCCCGTCGTCGGCCGCGCGGTTCTGCGGGTCGGGCTGGATGGTGGCGCAGTACGGAAAGCGCTGCTGCAGGCGGCGCATGGGCTCGGGCTGCGGGGTCGCGTCGGTCAGCACGGCGCACACCCACGCGGCGACGTGCGCGTCGTGGGCGGCGTCGGTGAGCAGCTCCTCGAGCGTGCCGCGCAGGGTGACGAGCGGCCGTGGAACGGGAAGCTCGAGCCACTCGACGTTCGCGAGCCCGTCGGCGTCGAGGTCGACGAGCCACGAGCCGCGCGGCTTGTCTGCCTCGCTGAAGCTGTAGTGCAGCGGGGCGCCGCTGTACCGGATGTGCTCGGCCAAGCGCGAGCGCCCGTGGATGTGGCCGAGGGCGATGTAGTCGGGCCCGTCGAAGGCCGACAGCGGCACGACGTCGAGCGATCCCTGCCGGATCTCGCGCTCCACGCCGTGCGACGGCTCGACGCCCGCGGCGAAGCAGTGCGACACGACGACCGACCGACCGCCGCGCTCGGCGCGGTCCGCCTCGACGAGCCCCATCGTGTGGGTGATGGCCTGCTCCTGCGTGCGCAGCGCGGCGCCCGGCCAGATGCTGCGCACGACGATCGGCTCGAGGTACGGGATGCCGTAGAAGTGCACGGGCCCGTGCTCGTCGTTCAGGCTCACGGGGGTGCCGACGGTCGCGGGGTCGGTGATCACGTGGATGCCGTCACGCAGCAGCGGCGCGAGGAATCCGAGCCGAGCGGCGTTGTCGTGGTTGCCGCTCGTCACCACGATCTGAGCGCCGGTTGCGCTGAGGTCGCGCAGGACGTCGGTCAGCAGCGTGTAGCACGCGGCCGCCGGCGTCGCGGAGTCGAACACGTCGCCCGCGATCACCACGACGTCGACCTCGTGCTCCCGCACCTGCTCGGTCAGCGTCGCGAGCACACCGCGCAGCGCATCGAGCGTCTGGTGGCCGTGAAACGACCGCCCGATGTGCCAGTCCGAGGTGTGCAGGATCCGCATGCCTCCACGGTAAGGACGGGGTGGGACATTGCCCGGGAGGCGGGGCGCGGGTTGCTCGGACGGAGGGCTCACTTAGGCTGGCTGCGAACGGAGGTGGGCGATGAAGGAGCTCGACGTCGTGGGCGCCGCCATCGTTCGAGACGGCGCGATTCTCTGTGCGCGTCGTGGGCCGGGCGGCCCGCTCGCCGGCCTCTGGGAGTTCCCCGGCGGAAAGATCGAACCGAACGAGCTCCCGCACGACGCTCTCGTGCGCGAGATCCGCGAGGAGCTTGGTTGCGAGATCAGCGTCGATGCGAATGTCAACTCCCACACGCATTCGTATCCGTTTGCTCGAATCACCCTGCATACGTACGTGTGTTCAATCGTTGCCGGCGACCCCGTTCCCACGGAGCACTCCGAGGTGACCTGGCTTCGCCCTAGCGAGCTACATTCCCTTGACTGGGCACCCGCGGATATTCCAGCAGTGACCGCCCTTGCCAGACGCAATATCTAGCGTCGACACAGACCATTCGCGCACGATAGGTTGTGCCCATGCCTCCGGTTTCCCTCGCACAACTCGCGCTGCGAACAAATCTCGGGAAACACGAGCTCTGGGAGCGCCTTCACGTCCGCGATCTCACTGAGTCGGAGGCAGAGGCGGTCGCCCCAGAACTACGACGCGAAGGCGCTACCCGCCCGATTCACTGGCACCTCGTCCCGGGTGATCGCGTTCTGCGCCGCGAGCTTCATGATGCGTACGGCGGCTCGATTCAAGGCGGGATCATCGCATCCAGTCGGTTCCCAGACCTCTTCGTCTTTACCGATCCCGAGCGCGGCGCGCGGCATGGGTACGACCTATACGAGCGCCTCATGCCGGACGGCAGCTACACATATACGGGCGCGGGACAGGAGGGCGATCAGGCCTTCCTCCGCGGTAACAAGGCCCTCCTTGAGTCGGCCCAGCGTGGTCAAAAGATTCGCCTTTTCCGACAGGAGCCGCGGTATGTGACGTACGTCGGGGAATTCGCCACCGGGACGCCCGCGTACGAGCTCCGACAAATTCCCGATCGCAACGGCAACATGCGAACGGGCATCATCTTCAAACTGATTCCGGTCAGTGCCGATCCGACGCTCCTCGCAACTGCAGACGTGTCCAGCGCTGTCGCTACCGAGTCCGCGTGGACCGCCCCCAGTTCCACGGATGTGGTTGCCACCGGAGCACGTGAACTCGCTGCAGGCCGCCGCATCTCCCGACGCGAGTTCGAATTGCAACGTTCGTTCGGCGAATGGCTTACTCGGCAGGGCGAGCGCGTGAGCGTCCTCAGCCTGCCGGTCGACGGCACGATCATCACCCCTGATCTGTACGTGTCTTCCCGAAGCTGGATCGTCGAAGCGAAGCGGTCGGTCGCGCGGGAGCACGTTCGCACAGCGATCGGCCAATCGCTCGACTATGCCCACGTTGCACGGATGCACGGTTACAAGGCGAAGCCCATGATCCTCCTGCCCGGCGCGCCGACCGGCAGCCTCACCGACCTGGTGCGGACGAACGGTATCGCCCTTGCCATGCAGGCAGGGGCAGGGTTTAGCGTCCTGACCCCGGACGCCCCCTTGGCATGATCGCGACGAGCTGTTGAGCGCCCCTGCGGCATCGGTTATCGCCGAATGTCTCCGTGCACAGGCGAGCGTCGCGAAGCGTGAGCGCCTGGCACGCGTCATCGGCCGCAGCCCACTAAGCGCCGACTCTCGCCCCTGGTACCTCGGCGCGCTCGGCGAACTGGACGTCGCGCGACGCCTCGCCGCACTCGGCCCGGACTGGGCTGTGGCGCACTCGATCCCGATCGGGACGCGCGGAAGCGACATCGATCACCTGGTGGTCGGGCCCGCTGGCGTCTTCACCATCAACAGCAAGTTCCACGAGGGCGCGAGGGTCTGGGTGGGAAGCCGTCGGCTGCTCGTGAACGGTCAGAAGACAGATCACATTCGAAACGCGCGGTTCGAGGCATCGCGCGTGAAAAAAGTGCTGTCCGACATTGGCGCTCCACCAGTCGTCCCGATCGTCGCGGTTGTCGGCGCACGCGAGGTGGTCGTCAAAGCGGCCCCGATTGACGTCTTCGTGCTGCGCGCCGAGAAGCTGACGCGATGGCTGGCGAAACGACCCGTCGTGCTCTCGTCCGATCAGCTGAGTGCCGCGAGACAGGCGATCGTCGATCCACGCAGGTGGGGCGTTCAAGTCGGTTTGACTGCAGGCGACTATGAGCGATTCGCAGCTTTGCAGCGTGAGGTCAAGGGCGCAAAACGCACGCGCTTGGCTTGGGCCCTCGGAGCGCTCACCGGCGTCGTGACAGCTGCGTTCAGCGTCGGGCTACCACCGGCCTTGAAGCTACTTGGCTACTGAACCTCCACCGCAGCAACCGAAACTCCCGCCGCCGCAACAGCCGCAGCACCCACGACGCGGGCGCCCCGAACGCGCGTAGCCCCTCTTCCACGCCGTACGGCTCGACGCCGGTGATCCGGTACCACCGTCCCCAGTGGAGGATGCTGCCGCCGCCGGCGACCACGTTGCGGTACCAGTTGACGTCCTCGCCGTAGGTGACCTCGGCGACGAAGCCGCCGGGGACCTCCGCCAGGATCAGCGGCGCCTCGAAGGTCCGGCCCGACTTGCGACCGACGTGCTCCACCATCGAGAACGGTCCGCGTCCGCCCCTCGCCGCGCGTAGCGTGAGCGGGTTGAGCGTGCGGTTGAGCACCCGCAGGAACCGCTTCTTGACGCCCTTCATGAGGCCAGTGTCCCGCGTCAAGCGCACTGGCCCCACAGGTGTCGCCGACTACCTTCGTTGCATGTCCTCCGATCCCGCGATCCAGCCCGCCCGCCCCTTCACGCACGAGGGCGCGACGCTGATCTGGGAGGCGCGCGGATCCGGTGAGCCGACGTTCGTGCTCGTCCACGGCATCGGCATGGGACGCACGGTGTTCAATGGGCTCTCCGAGCGGCTCGCCGAACACGGACGCGTCATCGCGATCGACCTCCCCGGGTACGGCGAGGCACCCGAGCCGCCGCGCACGCCCACGGTCGAGCGACTCGCGGACATCGTCGCCGCGTTCCTGCGCTCCGAAGGGATCGCCGCGCCGGTGTTCATCGGGCATTCCATGGGCACGCAGGTGATCACCGAGATCGCCGCGCGCCACCCGGACCTGGACGCACGACTGGTGCTGATCGGTCCCACGGTCGAGATCGGCCAGCGGAACGCCTGGACCCAGCTCGCCCGGCTCGGGCGGGATCTGCTGGACGAGAGCCCGAAGGTCTTCGTCGTCGGGGCGCGCGAGTACCTGCGCGCCGGGCCGAATCTGCGGCTCAAGATGCGCGCGATGCTCGTCCACAAGCCGGAGCTCGCATACCCGCGGGTCGCCGGCGACGCGCTCGTGCTGCGCGGCGAGGACGACGAGGTCGCCCCGCACGCCTGGTGCGAGCAGGTCGCGAGCTCGCTCCCCCGCGGAACGCTGGTCGAGGTGCCGGGCGTCGGGCACGAGGCCATGATCAAGAACCCGGATCCCGCGGCCGACCGGATCCTGGCATGGCTGGGGATAACCGCGACAGCCGACGCCACGAATCCGTAGCGTGGGGGCATGCTGTCGCGTCGTGTCTCGCTGGTCGTCGCCGGGCTCCTCCTTGCCGGGCTGACCGGATGCACCCCGACACCCGCGCCGACCCCGACACCGACGGGATTCGCGAGCGAGGATGAGGCATTTGCCGCGGCTGAGGAGACGTATCGGGCGTACGTCGACGAACTGAACGCCTACCACGCGGGTGACCCGGGCGCAGACCCCCTGAAGTACTTCTCGGGCGAAATGCGCGAGCGCGAAGCCGAACTGATGAAACAGTCAGAAGACGCAGGGCTTCGTACAGAGGGCGATCTGAAGATCGTCTCAGTGGATCAGGACGCCGCGAACGTCGTGGCAGGTGCCGCGACCATCCATCTGATTGTGTGCCACGACTCTTCGGATCGTCGGCTCGTCAATGCAGATGGAGACGACGTGACCCTTGAGGACGTCCCGACGCGCTTCGCGTTCGATGTCGAGTTCACAACGGTCGACCGATCTGAGCTCGTGATCATCGACAGCGTGCTCGTCGATGAGGACTGTTGAGGTCCCGCCCGTGCCGCATCTGCCGGTTGCACTTGCTCTGATCCTGAGCCTCGCGCCTGCGGGGATCGGCGCAGTCGAAACCAGCTCAGGTTGCAGCATCGACATGCTTCAAGCCGGTCTTTGCAACGCCTCGAACGGCCCAGGTGCTTCCAATCGAGGCAGCCAAGTGGATCTGAGCCAAACCGTCGATCTCGGAAGCGGCGGTGGGCGTTCGCCCCTGCCAGACACAAATCCGTTCGGCTCACCCGTCCACCACGGCACAACCCACCGTCCCTCCGAACCCCCTCCACCTCCACCGGACGAGTCCGACTTCCCGATCACGTGCCTCGACTCCAGCGGCGGCGTGGTCGGCGGAGACTGCGCCACGTTCGCGCCCGATCCCGAACCGGAGCCCGACGAGCCTGAGGAGCCGCAGATCCCGGCCGTCATCACGCTTGCCGACATCGCCAGCTTTGTTCCCACGCCGCCGTCGGTCTCGACCGAGCCCGACGGCATCGCGGCGAAGAACATGCCGATGAACTCCATCGCCGGCAGCGAAGCCCACACCGTGGCGGGCGACCTGTTCGGGTTGCCGGTGTCGGTCGCCTTCACGCCGGCGGGCTTCCGGCAGGACTGGGGCGATGGAACGATGAGCGAGTCGGGCACCGGCGGCGCGTCCTGGCCGGCGCTCGGCCAGGCCGAGTACACGCCCACCGCGACGAGTCACGCCTACGCGCAGAAGGGCACCTACACGCTCACGATCACCGCGCTGTACACCGCCGTCGTCGACTTCGGCCCGTACGGAACCCGCCCCGTCGACGGCGTCGTCTCGGCGCCCGGCGCGAGTCGCGAGATCCGCGTCGTCGAGGTGCACACGGCGCTGGTCCAGAGCGACTGCACCGAGAACCCGGCCGCCGCCGGGTGCCCCGCCTAGCATGGGCACATGCCCGACGACGACCTCGACGAGCGCTTCGCCGAGGTGATCTCCGGCGTCGAGGAATCGACGCCGCTGACCCTTCCCCTGACCCGGAACACCCGGATCCTGACGATCCGCGCGGAGCTCGACCGCTCCGATCCGCTCATCTGGCGCGAGTTCGAGATCCGGTCCGATCTGACGCTCGACATCCTCCACGAGGTGCTGCAGGTCGCGTTCGCCTGGAACGGCACCCACCTTCACCGTTTCACCTACGACTCCTCGCTCTTCGGCGACGACCTCGTCTCCTTCGTCGGCGAGTACGAGGAGAGCGAGACCGACGACGACAGCACCTTCCCCGAGCGACGCGTCGCGCTGCACACGGTGCTCGGCACGCCCGACGACGAGCTGCACTACGTCTACGACTACGGCGACCACTGGGCCGTCACCCTCACGCTCGTGAGCACACGCGCGCCCCGCCGCGTCGACCCGCCCATCCGGATGATCGACGGCAGGCGCGCCGCTCCCCCGGACGACTCGGGCGGACGCGCCGACGGAGCCTCGCTCGCCCGGCTGCTCGACGATCCCGAGGCGTTCGATCCCGACACGCTGAACGCGGCCTTCGACAGCCTCATGTTCCAGCTGCTCACGGCGGGCGTCGACGGGCGGCTCGTCGACATGGTCGACCGCCTCTACGGCACCGAGCTCGGCCACCGCCTGGTGATGCGCCTCGCCGATCTCCTGGTGCGGCGCCGCCCGCCGTCCGACGCCGAACGACTCGAGGCGCTCGCACCATACATCTGGTTCCTCGACCACACCGCGGGTGACGGCATCAAGCTCACCTCAGCCGGATTCCTGCCGCCCACGCTGGTGAAGCAGGCGGCCGACGTCATCCCGTCGATGCGGGTCTGGGTGCGCGGCGTGAACCGCGAGGCCGACGCGCATCCCGTGCACGAGTTCCGGCAGAGCCTGCAGAGCCTCGGGCTGATCCGCAAGTATCGCGGACACCTCGTGCGCACCAAGCTCGGAACGCGCTGCCACAGCGATCCGACGGTGCTCTGGGGCGTCATCCGGCGCGCCATCTCGGCCTACCCGCACGACGGCTACCCGGCGCACGAGATGCTGCTGGCCCTGCTTCACGCCGCCACGACGATCGGCGCGCCCATCGACCGGGCGGAACTCGCGGACACCCTGAGCGCGGTCGGATGGCGCGAAAGCGAAGGCGCGAGCGTGCGCGACTACCTCGTCGCGACGCCCTGGACGATGCCGATCGCCGTGCTGACCGAGCTCGGCGAGGTCCGCACGCTCGCGGCGACCAAGCGCGTCCTGAGCCCGGTCGCGCGCGAGCTCGCCCGCGAGGCGCTCCTGCTCGGCACGCGCTGACGCAGCCGGTCAGGACCCGTAGCGCTCGATCATCCGGTCGAACGCGGCGTCCAGGTCCGCGTCGACCTTCTGCCGCGCGGCATCCGCGAGGTACCACTCGACGATCTCGCGCGCACCCTCGGCGAACGGCGTCGTCGCGACCCACCCGGGCACGAGCTGCTTGATGAGCGTGTTGTCGAACAGCACCGAGTGCGCCTTGTCGCCGATGAGACCAGGCCCCATCGCCGGCACCTCGCGCGCGATCGCGTCCGACGGGACGTGCACGATCTCCGGCTCGCGGCCAAGCGGCGCCGCCAGGAGGCGCGCGATCTCGTCCCACGTGAGGCTCTCGTCGCTCGTGATGTGCACGGCCTGGCCGATCGCGTGCGGATTGCCGAACAGGCCCACGAACGCGCGGGCGAAGTCGCGCGAGTGCGTGAGCGTCCACCAGCTGGTGCCGTCGCCGTGGACGACGATCGGGCGCCCGTCGCGGATGCGCTGCAGCGCCGTCCACCCGCCCTTGAGCGGGATCAGCGACGGCCCGTACGTGTGGCTCGGTCGCACGATCGTCATCGGGAAGCCCGCCTCGCGATACGCCGCGACCAGCAGATCCTCGCTCGCGATCTTGTCGCGCGAGTACTGCCAGAACGGGTTGCGCAGCGGCGTGGACTCGACGATCGGCAGCCGCGCGATCGGCTTCTGATACGCCGAGGCGCTCGAGATGTAGAGGTACTGGCGGGTGCGACCGGTGAAGATCCGGATGTCGTCGGCCACCTGCTGCGGCGAGAAGCTGCGGAAGTTCGCGACCACGTCGAAGGTCTCGGAGCCGATCGCCTTCTCGATGGACACCGGATCGCCTGCGTCGCCGACCAGCCCGCGCACGCCGTCGGGCAGCGTGCTCTGGCCCCGGTTGAGCACCGTGACGTCGTGCGCGCGCTCAACCGCGAGCGCGGTGACGTAGGAGCTGATGTTGCCGGTGCCGCCGATGATCAGGATGCGCATGCGCACAAGCTACCGCTCGAAGATATCTTCGAACTGAAGTACTCCACACCCTTTCCAATGTCGTAGCTGCGTACTATACTGGGGTCATGGCCGAGCAGCCGATCTTCGAAGCTCTCTCCCCGCACGAGGCGATGCGGGCGGCGATCGCGGTGCTGCGGTCGGTGCAGCCGCAGATCGCGGGGATGAGCGACGCGGAGACGGTGTCGTTCGCGCCGCTCGCCGAGGAACTCGGCCGCCTCACGGACGGGGTCCGGGTCCGCACCGCCGGGGAGATCGACGCCCGCTCCGACCGGATGCTCGACGAGCGGCTGTCCGCGCAGCACGGCTGCCGGAACGGGATCGAGCTGCTCGAACG
>NZ_LMFR01000023.1 GCF_001426925.1 Microbacterium sp. Root53 | reverse complement strand
CTCCCTGGTTCAGAGCGGATGCGGTAGCAGCTCCACTCTGCCGGGAGGTTCTCGTCACATCAGGGAAGCCAGATCAAACAACGTCCCTGGGCAGTACATCTAGCTCATACGGCCGAGCCGCGGTCGCCTCTTCTTCGGAGGCACCGTGCGCACGGTCTCGGTCTGCCACGGGATGGCCGTGCCGGTGGGACGCGGCGTCTCGGCCCCCGCGCCGAACCGCGCGCGCAGGTCCGCCTTGCGGACCTTCCCCGAGGCGGTGCGCGGCAGCTCGTCGACCACGATCACGTTCTTCGGGATCTTGAAGCGCGCGATCCGGCCGTCCAGGTGCGCACGTACCTCCCCCGTGGTGACGTCGCGCCCGCCCTGCACGGTCAGGATCGCCCACGGCACCTCGCCCCACTTCTCATCCGGCACCCCGATCACCGCGGCGCCCGTGACGCCCTCGATGTCGAACAGGTGGTTCTCGACCTCGGCCGGGTAGATGTTCTCGCCGCCGGAGATGATCATGTCCTTCAGCCGGTCGGCGATGAACAGGTACCCGTCGGCGTCGAGATAGCCCATGTCGCCGGAGCGGAACCACCCGTCCTCCGTGAACGCCTTGGCGTTCTCCTCGGGCAGGTTCAGGTACCCCGGGAACACGTTCGGGCCGCGCACCTCGATCTCGCCGACGGTCCCGCTGGGGACGACGTCCCCGTTCTCGTCGGTGATCCGCACGGCCGAGAAGAAGTGCGGCAGTCCCACGCTCCCCTGCTTCTGGCGGGTCTTGTCGGCCGGCAGCGCCGTGTGACCCGGCGAGGTCTCGGTCATCCCGTAGCCCTGCGTGAACTTCAGGCCCCGCTCCTCGTACACGTCGAGGATCCGGGTGGGCACGGCCGATCCGCCGCAGGTCAGGCGGCGCAGGCTGGACAGGTCGGTCGAAGCCCAGTCGGGGTGGTCGGCCATGAGCTGGTAGGTCGTCGGGACGCCGCTGAGCATCGTGATGCCGTGCCGTTGGATGAGGGAGAGCGCCCGCCCGGGATCGAAGCCCTTCTCGAGGACGATGGTGCCGCCCTTGAGGATGATCGGCAGGGCGCCCATGCCGAGCGCCGCCGCGTGGAAGAGCGGCGAGATCAGCAGCGCGACCTCGGACGAGAGCAGGTCATAGTCCAGCGCGCAGTTCAGCGAGACCCAGGTGAGGTTGGCGTGGGTGAGCACGGCGCCTTTCGCCTTACCCGTCGTCCCCGAGGTGTACATGATGGCCGCCGGCTCGTCCGGCGAGACCGGCACGTCGACGCGACCGCCCTTGGGCACCCGCATGAGCCGGTCGAGCCCCGGGTCGGCCTCGTCTCCCTCTCCCGTCGGGATGACGTGAGCGATGCCGCCGGCCTCGACTCCCGGCAGGATCTTGTCGTACAGCTCCGGGTCGTAGATCACCGCGCGGGCGCCGCTGTCGGTCAGCACGTGCGCGACCTCGGGCGGGGCCAGCCGCGTGTTGATGGGCACGAACACCGCGCCCAGCTGCGCGGCGCCGAACAGCGCCTGCAGGAAGGCGGGGCTGTTCTCGCCGATGAGCGCCACGGCGTCACCCTTGCCGATGCCCTTGATGGCGAGCACCGCCGCGATCCGGTCCGCCGCGTCGGCGAACTCGCGATACGTGTACGTGCGCTCGCCGAAGATCAGCGCGGGCTTGTCGGGCGTGCGGGTGCGGCGCACGGCCGGCCAGGATCCGATTCCGGGATAGGACATCGTCGTCGCTCCTCTTCGTCGAGGCGGAATGGTGTCGCGGGTCAGCGGTAGAAGCGATAGAGCCCGCGCGCGACCACGGCCGGGCGCTCGGCCCCCTCGATCTCGAAGGTCTGGTCCACCGTGAACTGCACGCCGCCGCCCTTGACCTCCTCGACCTCGGCGATCACGGCGTTCATGCGGATGCGGGATCCCACGGGGACCGGCGAGATGAAACGCACCTTGTCCAGGCCGTAGTTGACCTTGGTGCTGACGCCCTCGGTCTCGAGCAGCTCGCTCCAGAACCGGGTCGCCAGCGACAGGGTGAGGAAGCCGTGCGCGATGGCGCCGCCGAAGGGGCCGTCCTTCGCGCGCTCGGGCTCGGTGTGGATCCACTGGTGGTCGTCGACCGCGTCGGCGAACGTGTTGACGCGCTCCTGCGCGATCTCGGCCCATTCGGTCCAGCCGAGGTCGCGGCCGGCCAGGGAGGTCAGCTCGTCGAAGGTGGCGGTGGTCGTCATGAGGTCTCCTTCTGAAGTGGTCAGGCGAAAGCGGACGCGCCCGTGAGCGAGCGTCCGACGATGAGAGCGTTGATCTCGTGCGTCCCCTCGTACGAGTAGACGGCTTCGGCATCGGCGAAGAAGCGTGCGGCGTCGTTCTCGAGCAGCAGGCCGTTGCCTCCCAGCAGCTCCCGCGCCAGCGCCGCGCTCTCCCGTGCCCGCTCGGCCGTGACCATCTTGGCGAGGGCGGAGTTCTCGTCGCTCCAGACGCCGGCGTCCTGGTTCGCGGACAGGGCGGTCACGAGCGCGAGCGACGCGGTGACGTTGCCGAGCATCCGGGCGAGTTTCTCCTGGACCAGCTGGAAGCCGCCCAGCTGCCGGCCGAACTGCTCGCGGGAGGTCGTGTATCGCACGGCCGCGTCGAGCGCTCCCGCCTGCAGGCCCGTCGCGATCCAGGCGACGTCCGAGCGCATCCGCCGCAGGAGCCCGGCGACGTCTCGCCAGGAGTTCACGCCGTGCAGTCGGCGCTCCTCCTCGACGCGGACCCCGCGGAGGGTGATGTGCGCGTTCTGCATCGGCCGCAGCGAGACCTTGCCCGTGATGACCCGGATGTCCACGCCGGGGGCGTGCCGGTCGACCAGGAACGCCTTGACCTGCCCGTCGGCCTCGTCGCGCGCGAACACCGCGAGCACGTCGGCGACGTCGGCGCCGCCGACCCAGCGCTTCTCGCCGTCGATGACCCAGGTGTCGCCCTGGCGGCGGGCCCGCGTCGCGAGGCCGCCGGCGATGTCGGATCCGTGGTCGGGCTCCGTGAGGCAGAACACGCCGCGCATCTCGAACGAGCGGACCGCGGGGTCCCAGCGCTCCGCCTGCTCGGGCGAGCCGCCGTGCCGGACGGCCGTGCGGAACAGGCCGGCCTGCGCTGTGTACATCGTGGCGACCGACACGTCCGACCGCGCGAGGGTGAAGCACCGGAAGCCCGAGAACATGCTGGTGTCGACCTCGTCGGCGTCGACCCCCGGCGGGTCCATGAGGCGCAGCGGGATGAGCGCGTCGAGCACCTCGCCGGGCATCACGGCGCGGTCCCACGCGTCGTCCATGAGGGGTCGGATGTCGCGCTCGAGCGTCTCCGCCAGCCGGGCGAGCGCCGCGCGCGCGGCGGCGCCGAGATGCCGCTCCGCGAATCCGTAGCGATCGACCACGGGATCGGTCATGACAGCCCCAGCAGTCGCACCGCGTTGTGCTTCATGATGCCGGGCAGCACCTCGGGCTTGAACGTGCCCGCCGTCTCGGCGTCGCGCATCCAGCGGTCCGGTGTCAGCAGCGGGAAGTCGGAGCCGAACAGGATGCGATCCTTCAGCACCGAGTTCGCGTAGCGCACCAGCTCGGCCGGGAAGTACTTCGGGCTCCATCCCGACAGATCGATCCACGTCGAGTGCTTGTGGGTCGCGACCGCCAGCGCCTCGTCCTGCCACGGCACGGACGGGTGGGCCATCACGATCTGCAGGTCCGGGAACTCCGCCGCCATGGCGTCGAGCAGCATCGGATTGGACAGCGCGAGCCGCAGCCCGCGGCCGCCCGGCATCCCCGCGCCGATCCCGGTCTGCCCCGTGTGGAACAGGGCCGGCACCGCCGCCTCCTGCACGAGCTCGTAGACCGGGAAGTATCGGGGATCGTCGGGCGAGAAGCCCTGCACGGTGGGGTGGAACTTGAAGCCTCGCACGCCGTGCTCGTCGAGCAGGCGGCGCATCTCGTCGAGCGCGTCCTCGCGATTCGGGTCGACGGACGCGAACGGGATCAGCACGTCGTTGTTGCGCGCGGCGCCCTCGGCGATGTCGGCGCTCGAGATCGGCCGCTGCCCGAGGTTCGTCGTCGCGTCGACCGTGAAGACGACCGCGGCCATCCGGCGCTCGCGATAGTACTCCGCCACCCCATCGAGGTCCGGCCGGGGGCCGTCGGTGCGGAAGTACCGGCTGGCGGCCTCCTGCAGGTCATCGGGCAGCGACGAGTGCCCGTGGGCGTCCACCTCGATGTGCACGTGCGTGTCGATGGCCTCGATCGCATCGACGTCGATCGCCGGTTCGTAGCGGGTCATGATGCTCCGGGTCAGGCCCGAGGGCGCTGGAGTTCCTCGGGCAGCGGCGGGAACGTCTCGCCGACCGACTGCAGCTCGCCCAGCTCGGTCGCGAACGACTCCGCGAGCGCGTCGTACGTCCACCCGCCCTCGCGGTACGCCGTGGCGACCGGCTCGGGGTGCGACCAGAGCTGCAGGCGGTCGCCGCCCACGCCGATGGCCTGGCCCGTCACACCGGCGGCCGCGTCCGACGCGAGGTAGGCGACCAGGCCGCCCACGTCGGCCGCCGTGCCGAATCCGAGGTCGTGCCGGAAGAACGGCGGCATGGGCTCGCCCTTCTCGTCCGCCTCGACCGCGGCGGCGAAGTAGGGGACCGTGGCGGTCATCGCCGTCGCGGCGACCGGGATGACGGCGTTCGCCGTGATGCCCGCCTTCTTGAGCTCGAGCGCCCACGTGCGGACCATGCCGACGATGCCGGCCTTTGCCGCGGCGTAGTTGGTCTGTCCGAAGTTGCCGCGCTGGCCGGTGGGCGATCCGATCGCGATGATGCGGCCGCCCTCGCCCTGCTCCCGCAGCCGGATCGCGGCCTCGCGGACGACCGTGAAGGTTCCGCGCAGATGCACGCCGATCACGGTGTCGAAGTCGTCGTCGCTCATCTTCCACAGCACGGTGTCGCGCAGCACGCCGGCGTTCGTCACCACGATGTCGAGGCGGCCGTAGACGTCGAACGCGGCGTCGACCAGCCGCTTCGCCGTCTCGGTCGGGCCGACGGGCGCCGCGACCGCAGTCGCACGGCCGCCCTGGGCCTCGATCGCGGCGACGGCCTCGTCGGCGGTGGCCTGGTCCACGTCGTTCACGACGACGGATGCGCCCTGGCGCGCGAGCTCCTGGGCGTAGGCGAGACCGAGCCCGCGGCCCGATCCGGTGACGATGGCGACCTTGCCGGTGAGTGTCATGCGGAATCTCCTTCGATCGGCATCATCCCAGCGCAGATTCTTGATGATGTCAATGATTGACCTGATCCACTTTGCTAGAGTCTCCCCATGACGAGCGACGGCGGGCGCGCGGACGCGCCGGTGACCGAGCAGCCCCTGGCGAGCGACGCGGCGTTCCTGCTCGCGCGCGCGAACGCCCGATCCCTCGCGGTCGCCCACGCCGCCCTCGCGGAGTTCGACCTGCGCGTGCGCTCCTACTCGGTCCTCGCGCTCGCCGTGGCGGAGGCGCGGCTGTCGCAGCGGCACATCGCCGAGTATCTGCGACTGGACCCGAGCCAGGTCGTAGCCCTCGTCGACGAGCTGCAGCAGCGCGGCGCCGTCGCGCGGGAGCCGGACCCCAACGACCGCCGCGCCAAGGTGGTGGTCGCCACCGCGGCCGGCCGCGCGCTGCACGCGAAGGCGGAGCGCGCCACGAACGCGGCGGAGCGCGAGGTGCTGGGCGTGCTCGACCAGGACGACCAGGACCGCCTGCGGGACCTGCTGTACCGACTCGCCTTCCCCGACTGACCCCCGAGAGGGCGCGGTCGATCCTTCGTGAAAACCACAACCATTGACATCTTCAATGGTTGCGTGTTCACTGGGGCCAACCCGCGCCGGTCGGCGCACTCAGTCACGAAGGAGTCGCTGAGCACCATGTCCCCCCGCACCCGAATCCTCTCCGCCACGGCCTTCGCAGCCGCAGGCCTCCTCTCGCTCGCCGCGTGCAGCTCGGGCTCCCCGAGCGGCGCCCCGGCCGAGTCCGACCCCGCCGCGTCGGCTCCCGCCGACGGCGAGCTGACACCCATCACGGTCGGCATCCTCACCATCGCGCCGTCGGCCGCCGTGCAGTACGGCGTCGACCACGGCATCTTCGAGGAGCACGGCCTCGACGTCACCCTGCAGGAAGCCCAGGGAGGCGCCGCCATGCTCCCGGCCGTCTCCACGGGTCAGATCGACTTCGGCGTCGGCAACCCGCTGTCCGTGCTCGTCGCCGCGAGCCAGGGCGTCGACATGCGCGTGGCCAGCGGCTACTCGTTCTCGCTCGCCGAGGGCGAGGACATCAACGCCGTCGTCACGCGCGTCGGCGAGGGCGTCGAGTCCTGGAGCGACCTCGAGGGCAAGAAGGTCTCGGTGAACGCCGTCAACACGCAGGGCGACCTGACGATCAAAGGGTCCGTCGAGATGGAGGGCGGCGATCCCGGCGCCGTGGAGTTCATCGAGATCGCGTTCCCGGATGCGCTCGCCCAGCTCGACAGCGGCAACGTCGACGCCGTCTGGATCCCCGAGCCGTTCCTCGGCGCGGCGCTCGCGGCCCCGGACAAGTACTCGGTCGTCGGCTACCCGAACCAGAACGCCCTTCCGGGCCTGCCCACCATGGTGACCTTCACGTCCGGCCAGCTGGCCGAGGAGGACCCGGAGCTCGTCGAGACCTGGCGCGGCGCGATCAGCGACGTCCTCGAGCAGGTGAACGCCGATCGCGAGGGCTTCGGCGAGGCCATCGCCTCGCTCACGGGCATGCCGGAGGCGGCGGCCATGGACCTGCGCCTCGAGCGCCTGTCAGGCGAGCTCGACCCGCAGCTGCTGGTGGACCTCAGCGCTCTCGCCGCCAAGCACGGCTTCGTGTCGACCGAGCCGGACCTCGACACGGTCATCATCCCGTAACGCCGCTCCATGACGTCCACCGCTCCGCCCGACACGATCACGCGCGTCGTCGCGATCGCCGAGCAGCGCAGCAGGCGTCGGAGGCTCCGCCCCCGACGTCTGCTGCTCGGCCTAGCCGGCGTGATCACCATCCTCGCGATCTGGGAGCTGGTCTCCCGCACCGGCACCGTCGACCCGACGTACCTGCCGCCCGCGACCGAGGTGCTCGCCCGCTTCGGCGTCAACGCGACGCTGACCGGGTTCTGGATCGCGATCGGGCAGACGGTGGCGTCGTGGGCCCTCGGCATGCTCCTCGCGTTCGCGCTCGCCGTGCCTCTGGGGATCGTCATCGGGCTCTCGCCGTTCCTGCGCAAGCTGACCCGATCCACCGTCGAGTTCCTGCGGCCGATCCCGTCGGTGGGACTCATCCCGCTCGCGGTGCTGATGCTCGGCGTCCCGCTGCAGCAGAGCCTGCTGATCATCACCTACGGGGCGTTCTGGCAGATCTTCATGCAGGTGCTCTACGGCGTCGCCGACGTCGACACCGTCGCGATGAGCACCGCCCGCAGCTACGGCTTCACCTGGTGGCAGCGGGTGCGCGACGTGGTCTTCCCCACGATGCTCCCCTACCTGGTCACCGGCGTGCGCCTCGCAGCCGCGGTCGCGCTCATCCTCGCGGTCACGGCCGAGCTCGTGATCGGGACGCCCGGCCTCGGGCAGCAGATCGCCGCGTCGCGGGACGCCGGCCTCTACGCCTCGACCTACGCGCTGGTGCTCGCGACGGGCGCGCTGGGCGTGGTCATCAACCTCGGCGTGCGCGCGGCCGAGCGTCGGCTGCTGTCGTGGCACCAGTCCGTGAGAGGAGAGGGCGCATGAGGGGCACCCTCAAGGCGATCGCCTTCACGCTCGGGCTGCCGATCGCGCTGATCGCGATCTGGTACGTCGCGACACTCGGCGCCACGAGCATCTTCGTCCCCAAGCCGGTGCCGCTCGTCGCCGAGTTCTTCGAGACGTGGATCGGCGACCGGCTCCTCACCGACGTCGTCCCGAGCCTCAGCCGGTTCGCGCTCGGCACAGGTGTCGCGATCGCGCTCGGCGTGCTGGTGGGGCTGCTGGTCGGTCTGAGCCGTGGCGTGCGTGCCTTCACGGAGCCGGTGTTCGAGTTCTTTCGCGCGGTGCCTCCGCCCGTGCTCATCCCGGTGCTGGGCCTGCTCATCGGCGTGGACGACAGCATGAAGATCACGGTCATCGCACTGGGTGCGATCTGGCCCGTTCTGCTGAACACGATCGAGGGCGTGCGCGCCACGGACTCAGTCCAGACCGAGACCAGCCGCTCCTACGGCATCCACGGCTTCAACCGGGTGCGCTACCAGATCCTGCCCTCCGCCGCCCCGCAGATCCTGGCGGGCGTGCGGCAGAGCCTGCCGATCGGGATCATCCTGATGGTCATCAGCGAGATGTTCTTCTCGTCATCGGGTCTGGGCTTCTCCATCATCCAGTTCCAGCGCCGGTTCGCGGTGCCCGAGATGTGGTCGGGCATCCTCGTGCTGGGACTGATCGGCTTCGCGGTCTCGATGCTCTTCCAGGTCGTCGAGCGCCGCATCCTGCGCTGGTACCACGGACTGAAGGACCTCGAGAATGCCTCCTGAGAACATCGTCGTCGCGGGACACGGCCGCACCCTCCCGCCCGAGCAGACCCTGCTCTCCGTCCGCGGGCTGAAGAAGGTGTACGAGACCGACGGCGGTCCGATCGAGGCCGTCCGCGACCTCACCTTCGACCTCGGCCGCAACGAGCTGACCTGCCTCGTGGGCCCGTCCGGATCGGGAAAGACCACGCTGCTGAAGTGCATCGCCGGCCTGCTCGAGCCGACCGCCGGCGAGGTGGTCCTCGACGGCCGGCGCGTCACGGGCCCGCCCAAGAAGATGGCGGTCGTCTTCCAGGAGTACGGCCGGTCGCTGTTCCCCTGGCTGCGCGTGGCCGACAACGTCGAGCTGCCGCTGAAGAATGCGGGTGTGCCGAAGACGAAGCGCGCGGAGCTGGTCGCCGAGGCGCTCGACAGCGTGGGGCTCTCGCACGTGCCGCGGTCCTACCCGTGGCAGCTGTCGGGCGGGATGCAGCAGCGCGTGGCGATCGCCCGCGCGATCGCGTACCAGCCCGAGGTGCTCCTGATGGACGAGCCTTTCGCGGCCGTCGACGCGCAGACGCGCGCCGACCTCGAGGATCTGGTGCGATCGATCAGGGAGAGACTCGGCGTGACCGTGCTGTTCGTCACGCACGACATCGACGAATCGGTGTACCTCGGCTCGCGCGTGATCATCCTGTCGTCCTCGCCGACCGTGATCCAGGAGGACCTGGTCATCGACCTGCCGGATCAGCGCGATCAGCTCGAGACCCGCGCGCTCCCCCGGTTCACGGAGCTGCGGCACCACGTGTACGAGCAGATCCAGCTCGCGAAGCGCGGCTTCCGCCCCGACGAGGCGCGGGTCGGCTGACCGGATGCGCCGCCCGCCCGGCACCCCCGCGGCCCGCCCCGAGCTGACCCCCGGGCTTCTCGGCGCGCTCGGCTTCGTCGGCATGGCGGGTGCGGTGTCGACCGACCTGTACCTGCCGGCGTTCCCGGACCTTCAGGCCCATTTCGGCGTCGGCGCGGCGGCCGTCCAGCTCACGCTCACGTCGTACCTCGTGGGGGCCGCGCTGGGCCAGTTCCTGGTCGGCACGATCTCGGACGCGCTCGGCCGGCGCCGCACGCTGCTCGTGGGCCTCGCGGTCTTCGCGGCCGCGGGCTTCGCCGCCTCGGCCGCCCCCACGCTCGCGTGGATCGTGGCCCTGCGGTTCGTGCAGGGGCTGTCGGGATCGGCGGGCGCGGCGCTCGCGCGTGCCGTAGTCGCCGACCTCGCGTCGGGCGAGCGGGCCGCTCGCGGCGTGAGCATCCTGATCGCGATGATGGGCCTCGGGCCGGTCTTCGGCAGTCCGCTCGGCGCCCTGCTCACGGGCTGGGGCGGATGGCGGGCTGCCCTGCTCGGGCTCTCGGTCGTCGCGACCGCGATGTTCGCGGTCGCGCTGCTGCTGATCCCGGAGAGCCTGCCGCGCGAGCAGCGGCATCCGGCCCGGCTGGGGCCGCTGCTCGCCAACCTCGCGCGCCTCGCGCGCGACGGCTCGTTCCTGGGTCACGCGCTCGCATATGCGCTCACCTACGCGGGGCTCATGGTCTACATCGGCGCCTCGTCGTTCGTCGTTCAGCGGGTGTTCGAGGCATCCGCGCTGGCGTACGCCTTGACCTTCTCGGCCGGATCCGTCGCCTTCGTCGCGGGCGCCTGGCTCAATGCCCGTGCGCTCCCGCGGCTGGGGGCGCAGGGCGCCCTGCGCGCCGGGCACGCGCTGTCCTTCGCGGCCGCCGCCGCGCTCGCCGCGCTCGCCGCGCTCGGGTCGCTCACGCTCTGGGCGTGGGTTCCGCTCGTCTGCCTCTTCACCGCGGGCTGCGCCGCGGGGATGTCGGACGCGTCCGCGCTGACGCTGGGCCGGGCCGCGTTCGCCGCCGGTTCCGGGTCGGCCGCGCTGGGCCTGTTCCAGTTCTCGATCGGGGCCGCGGCCTCGCCGCTCGGCGGCCTCTGGGGCGACCACACGGCCCTCCCCGCCGCCGCCGGCATGGCCGGGGCTACCGCGCTCGCGGCCGGTGCCGCGGCGATCGGGCGCAGGTGGGAGCGGCGAACCCGCACTCCCTCACCGACCCCGCGCGCGATCTGACGCGGACTCGGCGAACGGGTGCGGGTTCGCCGGACCGCTCAGCGCGCGAGCGACCACCCCGTGTAGGCCTCCGCGAGGTAGGCGCGGCCGTGCTCCGACTCGACCACGGAGCGCAGCTCCCCCACCTGCCGGCGGCGGTCGAAGTCGCTGGCATCCGGCACCACGTGGAGCATGCTCGTCATCCACCAGGAGAAGTGCTGGGCCTTCCAGATGCGCTCGAGGGCGCGCTCGGGGAACGCCTCGAGCGGCCGGTCGTCGCCCTCGAGGAGGAGCGCTCGGAGCGCATCCGCGAGCAGGACGACGTCCGCGACGGCGAGGTTCATCCCCTTGGCCCCGGTGGGCGGCACCGTGTGGGCGGCGTCGCCGACCAGCACGACCCGTCCGCGCAGCAGGCGGTGCGCGACGAAGCTGCGGAAACGCAGCACGTCGCGCTGGAAGATCGGCCCCTCGTGCAGCGTCGTGCCGGGAACGCGCTCCTGCAGCATGTCCCACAGCTCGCGCTCCGAGAACCGCTCCGGATCCTCGTCCGGGTCGCACTGGAAGTACATCCGCTGCACGGTGGCGCTGCGCTGGCTGATGAGCGCGAAGCCCGCGGGTGAGTTGCTGTAGATCAGCTCGTCGGCCGAGGGCGGCGCCTCGCACAGGATGCCGAACCACGCGAACGGGTACTCGCGGAAGTAGCCGCCATGGGCGCCGGTGACCGCCTGCCGCGTCACGCCGCGCGACCCGTCGGCGCCCACGACCACGTCCGCCTCGATCTCGATCCGCTCGCCGTCCGGGCCGGTCGCGAGCACGCGCGGCCGGTCGGTCTCGACATCGTCGACGGCATCGGCGGTCACGCCGAAGCGGATGTCCTGGCCCGCGGCGAGCCGCGCGGCGACGAGGTCCTTGAGCACCTCGTGCTGCGGGTAGAGCCAGACCGCGCGCCCCACGGTCGCGGCGAAGTCGATGCGGTGGCCCTCGCCCTCGAATCGCAGCTCGATGCCCTCGTGGCGATGGCCGACGGACAGAACGCGGTCGGAGGCGCCGCTCTCGGACAGGACCTCGACGGTCCCCTGCTCGAGGATGCCGGCCCGGATGGTCGTCTCGATCTCCTCCCGCGTGCGGGCGTCGATCACGATGGACGCGATGCCCGCCCGATCCAGCAGGTGCGAGAGCAGCAGGCCCGCGGGCCCGGCCCCGACGATGGCAACCTGGGTGCGCTCGGTCATGGTGTGCCCTTCCTCCTCGAAGCGGCCGGCGTCCTCACCGGGTCCGTCTTCCGAGTGTCGGATGCCGCCGCACTCCGTCGCGATCACGTGCCCGTTCAACGGGAATCAGGCGGGCGGCTCCTCCAGCGCACGCGTGATGCCGGCGGACGCGCGTCGCAGCTCGTCCGCGGCACCGGCGGTCGGGGCATCCCGCGGCAGCACGGCCGACAGGGCCGCGACGACGCGGCCACGCTCGCGCACGGGCACGGCGACCGCGGTCGACACCGGCTCTACATACCCGTGCGCCACGACCACACCCTCGCGCCGCACCCGCGCGAGGATCGCCCGGAGGGCCTCAGGATCGGTGACAGTCTCGGGCGAGACCGCGGGCAGGGGCCCGGACAGCACCCGCCGTCGGAGTTCCTCATCCGCGAAGGCGAGCAGCACCAGTCCGGCCGACGACGCATGCAAGGGCAGGCGCCCGGCCACCCGAGCGATGTTCGACACGGCATCCGGATGGGACAGCCGCTCGAGGAACAGGGTCTCACCCTGCTCGAGGACCGCGAGCTGCGTGTGCTCACGCAGGCGGGACTGCACCCGCTCCATGAACGGCAGCGCGGCCTGCCGCAGGCGGAGGGCCCGCGAGCCGCGCTGGGCCAGCTCCCACAGGTGCATCCCCAGCCGGACCTGGCCGCCCTCGTCTCGATCGAGGATGCCATTGTCGACGAGCTCCGCGATCAGCCGGTGCGCCGTCGAGGAGGGCAGTCCGGCGCGCCGCCCGATCTGCGTGGGCGTCTGCGCCGTGCGGTCGACGTCGAACGTCTCAAGCACGCGCACCATCCGTTGCGCGACGGACTCCCCGGACCGCGAATTCGCCACGGACTCACTCTGTCAGACGCATGAACGGCCCGCCCCCGGATCGGAAGAGGGGCGGGCCGTTCCACGTCGCGGGCTCCGGTGTGTGCGGCACCGGACGAGCCCGCGGCGAAGGACCGAGTGCGGTCAGTCCTTCGCAGCCTTGAGGCGGGTGCGGAGCGCGTCGAGCTGCGCACGCAGGGCCGCCGGGGTCTTGTCGCCGAAGAGCGAGTAGAACTCCTCGGTGAGGTCGGCGTCCTCGAGCCAGGCATCGGGGTCGATGGAGAACAGCTCGTCCAGGTCCTCCTGCGGCACCTCGATGCCGTCGAGGTTCAGTGAACCCGGAGCGGGGATGAGGCCGATCGGGGTCACGACCGCCTCCGCCTCGCCCTGCAGGCGGCGGATGACCCAGTCGATCACGCGCGAGTTGTCGCCGAATCCGGGCCACAGGAACCGGCCGTCCGCGCCGCGGCGGAACCAGTTGACCTGGTAGATCTTCGGGAGCTTCTCGGCTTTGCCGCCCATCTCGAGCCAGTGCGCCATGTAGTCGCCCATGTTGTAGCCGCAGAACGGCATCATGGCGAACGGGTCGCGGCGCAGCTCGCCGACCTTGCCCTCGGCCGCGGCGGTGCGCTCCGACGAGATGGTCGATCCGAGGAACACGCCGTGCTCCCAGTTGAACGACTCGACGACGAGCGGCACGTTGGTGGCGCGACGTCCGCCGAACAGGATGACGTCGAGCGGCACCGCCTCCTCCCAGTCGTCCGCGATCGAGGGCGCCTGCGCGGCCGAGACCGTGAAGCGGGAGTTCGGGTGCGCGGCCGGGCGGCCCGAGTCGGGCGTCCAGTCGTCGCCGCGCCAGTCGATCAGGTGGTCGGGCGCCTCGTCGGTCAGGCCCTCCCACCAGACGTCGCCGTCGTCGGTGAGCGCGACGTTCGTGAAGAGGACGTTGCCCCACAGCGTCTCCACCGCGGTGACGTTGGTCGACTCGCCCGTGCCGGGCGCGACGCCGAAGAACCCGGCCTCGGGGTTGATCGCGTACAGGCGGCCGTCCTCACCCGGGCGGATCCAGGTGATGTCGTCGCCGAGCGTCTCGACCTTCCATCCCGGGATGGTCGGGCGCAGCATCGCGAGGTTGGTCTTGCCGCAGGCCGACGGGAACGCGGCGGCCACGTGGTAGGCGCGGCCCTGCGGGTCGAGCACGCGGATGAGGAGCATGTGCTCGGCCATCCAGCCCTGGTCGCGGCCGAGCACCGAGGCGATGCGCAGCGCGTAGCACTTCTTGGCCAGGATCGCGTTGCCGCCGTAGCCCGAGCCGAACGACCACACCTCGAGCGTGTCCGGGAAGTGCACGATGTACTTCTCGTCGTTGCTGGGCCAGGCGACGTCCTCCTCGCCGTCGCGCAGCGGGGCGCCGACCGAGTGCACGGTGCGCACCCACGGCTTGCCCTCGGCGATCAGCTCCGTGACGGCGTCGCCCACGCGGGTCATGATCTCGATCGAGACGACCGCGTAGGGGCTGTCGGTCAGCTGCACGCCGAGCTGCGAGATCGGGCCGCCGATCTTGCCCATCGAGAACGGCACGACGAACATCGTGCGGCCCCGCATGGAGCCCTCGAACAGGGGGCGCAGCGTGGCGCGCATCTCGGCGGGCGCGACCCAGTTGTTGGTCGGGCCGGCGTCCTCCTCGCGCTCCGACGAGATGAAGGTGCGCGACTCGAGGCGGGCGACGTCGCCCTCGTCCGAGCGCGCCAGGTACGAGCCGGGGCGCTTCTCGTCGTTCAGCTTGATCAGCGTGCCGTCCGCCACCATCTGCTCGAGCAGCGCGGCGTTCTCCTCGGCCGAGCCGTCGACCCAGTGGATGCGGTCCGGCTGCGTGAGCGCGGCGACCTCGTCGACCCACGCAACGAGGGCGGCCATGCCCGGTCCGTCGATGTCGGGCTGGGCGCCGAACGATGCGAACTCCGTCGTCGCACGGGCGGTGGGGCTCTCGATGATGGCCATCCGTAGTTCCTAACCAAGAGGGTTGCGGGGGACTTCTCCAGGATGACCCCGCTCGGGCGCTCCTTTCCGACCAATCGGAGCAAAAGAATCCGGAATCTTTAGATATGATCAAGGAATGACCCCTCGTGACGATCACAAGAGCGGGATCGAGCTGAAGACGCTCGGCCACCGGATCCGGCACTACCGGCTGCAGCAGGGATTCACGCTCGACGAGCTCGGCGCCGCGGTCGGCGTGGCGGGCAGCCAGCTCAGCCTGATCGAGAACGGCAAGCGCGAGCCGAAGCTGTCGCTGCTGCAGGCGATCGCGGCCGCGACGCACACGGCGGTGACCGACCTGATCTCGGGCGAGCCGCCGAACCGCCGCGCGGCCCTGGAGATCGAACTCGAGAAGGCGCAGTCGAGCTCGGTGTTCCGCAGCCTCGGCATCCCCCCGGTGAAGGTCACCAAGACGCTGCCCGACGAGACGATCGAATCGATCCTCGGCCTGCACCGCGAGCTGCAGCGCCGCGAGAGCGAGGCGATCGCGACGCCCGAGGAGGCCCGGCGCGCCAACACCGAGCTGCGCCTGCGGATGCGCTCGCTCGACAACCACCTGCCGGAGCTGGAGCAGCTCGCCGAGCGGCAGCTCAAGGCCGCGGGCCATGTGCAGGGCGCCCTGACGCACCGCACGGTGAGCATCATGGCCGAGCAGCTGGGCTTCGAGCTCATCTACGCGAACGACCTGCCGCCGTCGACCCGCTCGATCACCGACCTCGAGAACGGCCGCATCTACCTGCCGCCCGCCTCCATCCCCGGCGGGCACGGCCTGCGCTCGATGGCGCTGCAGGCCATGGCGCACCGCCTGCTCGGCCACAAGCCGCCCACGTCGTACGCCGACTTCCTGCAGCAGCGCCTCGAGATCAACTACTACGCCGCGTGCTGCCTGATGCCGGAGGGCAACTCGGTGGCGTTCCTGCAGCAGGCCAAGAAGGACCGCAACCTCGCCGTCGAGGACTTCCGCGACGCGTTCGGCGTCACGCACGAGGCGGCGGCGATGCGGATGACCAACCTGCTCACGACGCACCTGGACATGCCGCTGCACTTCCTGCGCGTGGGTGAGGCCGGGCAGATCGAGCGCGTCTACGAGAATGACGGCCTGCCCGTGCCCGAGGACGTCACGGGCTCGGTCGAGGGTCAGATCGTGTGCCGCAAGTTCGCCGCGCGCGACGCGTTCGACCAGCAGAACCGCACGACCGAGCACTACCAGTACACCGACACCCCGGGCGGCACCTTCTGGTGCTCGACGCAGACCGGCACGAGCGACCACGGCGGGTTCTCGATCACGGTCGGCGTGCGCTTCGACGACGCGAAGTGGTGGCGCGGCCGCGAGACCCAGAACCGCGAGGTCTCGACGTGCCCCGACGAGAGCTGCTGCCGCCGGGCCCCCGCGGAGCAGGCCGCCCGCTGGCGCGACCGCGCCTGGCCGAGCGCCCGCGTGCACACGCACATCTTCGCGCCGCTCCCCCGCGGCCGCTTCCCCGGCGTCGACGAGACCGCGGTGTTCGAGTTCCTGGACCGCCACCAGGAGGCCTGATCCGCCCCACACGCAAGCGCCCCGGGACCGAGGTCCCGGGGCGCTTGTGCGATCTGCTCAGGCGATCGAGCGCTCGGCCGCCTCCACGACGTTGGTCATCAGGAGCGCGACCGTCATCGGGCCCACGCCGCCCGGGTTGGGCGACAGGAATCCGGCGACCTCGGCCACATCCGGGTGCACGTCGCCGAACACCTTCTGCTTGCCGGTCTCGGGGTCCTGCTCGCGGGTCACGCCCACGTCCAGCACGGCGGCGCCGGGCTTGACGTCCTCGGCCTTCACGAGGTGCTTCACGCCCGCGCCGGCGACGATCACGTCCGCCTGGCGCAGGTACGGGCCCATGTCGGGCGTTCCGGTGTGCACCTGGGTCACGGTCGCGTTCACGTCGCGGCGCGTGAGCAGCAGGCCCATCGGCCGGCCGATCGTGACGCCGCGGCCGACCACCACGACGTGCTTGCCCTTCAGGTCGTACCCGTTGCGGGTGAGCAGCTCGATCACGCCGCGCGGCGTGCACGGCAGCGGCGTCGTGATCGGCGAGTTGACGTTCAGCACGAGGCGCCCGAGGTTCGTCGGGTGCAGGCCGTCCGCGTCCTTGGCCGGGTCGATCCGCTCCAGGATCGCGTCGGTGTCCAGGTGCTTCGGCAGCGGCAGCTGCACGATGTACCCGTGGCACGACGGATCGGCGTTGAGCTCGTCGATCAGCGCCTCCACCTGCTCCTGCGACGCATCCGCCGGCAGCTCCCGCTGGATCGAGTTCATCCCGATCGCCTCGGACTGCTTGTGCTTCATCCCGACGTACAGCTGCGACGCCGGATCGGCGCCGACGAGCACGGTCGCGATACCGGGCGTGACGCCGCGCTCCTTGAGCACGGCGACCCGCTGGGCCAGCTCCTCCTTGATCGCCTTCGCGGTGGCGACACCGTCGAGCCTCTGCGCGACCACGCTTACTCGCCGAGACCGGGGTAGAGCGGGAACGCGTCGGCGAGGCGCGCGACGCGCTCGCGCAGCGCGGGCAGGTCGGCGCCGGGCAGAAGCGCGAGGGCGATGACGTCGGCCACCTCGGTGAACTCCGCGTCGCCGAAGCCGCGGGTCGCGAGCGCGGGCGTGCCGATGCGCAGGCCCGACGTGGTCATCGGCGGGCGCGGGTCGTTCGGCACCGAGTTGCGGTTCACGGTGATGCGGATCTCGTGCAGCAGGTCCTCGGCCTGCTTGCCGTCGATCGCGGCGTTGCGCAGGTCGACGAGCACCAGGTGAACGTCGGTGCCGCCCGAGCGGATCGTGATGCCGGCGTCCGCGACATCCTGCTGCGACAGGCGCTCGGCGAGGATCTTCGCACCGCGCAGCGTGCGCTCCTGGCGGTCCTTGAACGCGTCGGTGGCGGCGAGCTTGAACGCGGTCGCCTTCGCGGCGATCACGTGCATGAGCGGGCCGCCCTGCTGGCCCGGGAAGACGGCGGAGTTGATCTTCTTCGCGATCTCGGGGTCGTTCGACAGGATGAAGCCCGAACGGGGGCCGCCGATGGTCTTGTGCACGGTCGACGAGACGACGTGCGCGTGCGGCACGGGGCTCGGGTGCAGACCCGCGGCGACGAGACCCGCGAAGTGGGCCATGTCGACCCACAGGAGGGCGCCGACCTCGTCGGCGATCGCGCGGAACGCGGCGAAGTCGAGCTGACGCGGGTACGCCGACCAGCCGGCGATGATCACCTTCGGCTTGTGCTCGACGGCGAGGCGACGGATCTCGTCCATGTCGATCATCGACGTCTCGGGGTCCACGCCGTACGCCACGATGTCGTACAGGCGGCCCGAGAAGTTGATCTTCATGCCGTGCGTGAGGTGACCGCCGTGGTCGAGAGACAGGCCCAGGATGGTGTCGCCGGGGCGCGCGATGGCGTGCAGCACGGCGGCGTTCGCGGAGGCGCCCGAGTGCGGCTGGACGTTGGCGAACTCGGCGCCGAACAGGTCCTTCGCGCGCTGGATGGCCAGCTCCTCGGCGACGTCGACCTCCTCGCAGCCGCCGTAGTAGCGGCGGCCGGGGTAGCCCTCGGCGTACTTGTTCGTGAGCACCGAGCCCTGCGACTCGAGCACCGAGACGGGCACGAAGTTCTCGGACGCGATCATCTCGAGGAATCCGCGCTGCCGGTCGAGCTCGCGCTGCAGCACCTGCGCGATCTCGGGGTCGACCTCGGCGAGGGGGGCGTTGAACAGCGGATCGGTCATGGCGATCTCCAGACGACGTGCGGGTAGAAAGTGCTCGCATCGGCCCAGGCGTGCGGTCGAATGCCGTCTCGGTCGCTTCCCGGTGGTGCACCACCTCAACGCCAGTCGCGACACGCCCAGTGTAGCGGCTGCGGGGCGGCCGGCCGCGACGACCTGATCCCGCCAGGGGACGGTCGGAAGAGTCGGGGCCCGGAGCTCCTCCCCCGAGCAGTCCGGGCCCCGCACGGCAGCCGAACCCGAATCGCTGCTGTGCAGCCGGACGCGGATCCCCCTCGCATTCGCGTCCGGCGACGTCTTCATCAGGAGAGACGCACGGATGCCGGATCGGTCACGCGATTCGCCGAGAAATCCTCCGCAAGGTGCCCGCGCGCTACCTGGGCACCCGTTGGGAGATCCACGCGCGAGCGGGACAATCGAGGGGTCCGCACCCGGCGGCACCCGCCGGGCCATTCCGAAGCAGGTCCGCCGTGCACGCCAGCCCCGCCGATCCGTCGCCCTCCGACGCCGAACTGGCGCGCCGCTCGCGCGCGGGCGACGCGGCCGCCTTCGCGGCACTGTGGGCGCGTCACCACGGCGCCGCCCTGACGGTCGCGCGGTCGATCGGCGCCGGCACGGACGCCGACGATCTCATGCAGGAGGCCTTCGCGCGCGTGTTCGGCATCCTGCGTCGCGGCGGCGGCCCCACGGGACCGTTCCGCGCCTACCTGTTCACGGCCATCCGGAACACCGCCGTGTCGTGGGCGCGGGCCCGACACGACACGGCCGCGATCGAGGAGCTCGAGGCGGTGCCGGATCCGACGACCACCGAGGACGCCCTGCTGGCCGCCGACGACCACGGGCGGGTCCTCCGCGCGTTCCGCGCCCTGCCGAGCCGCTGGCAGGAGGTGCTCTGGTACTGCGAGGTCGAGGGGCTGGGCCCCGGTGAGGCCGCGCCGCTGCTCGAGATGACGCCGGGTGCCGTGAAGCAGCTCGCCTTCCGTGCACGCGAGGGCCTGCGTGAGGCCTGGATCCAGGCCCACGTGGCCACGACGGGCGACGGCGAGGACTGCCGCCGGACCATCGAGCGCCTGGGCGCCCACGCGCGCGGCACCCTCACGGCCTCGAGACGTGCGCGGGTCGACGCGCATCTGCAGGCGTGCCCACCGTGTGCAGAGGTGGCCGCGGAGGCTCGCCACGTGGGGACCCGCCTCGCACCCGCGCTTCTTCCTGCGCTGATCGGCTCCGCCGCCGCGGCAGCCTACCTGGCGCCGGCGGGGCGCGCGATGGCGGCCGCCTCCGCCCTCACGCCCCTTCCCGCCGCGCTGGCGCCCACGGGAGCGCTCACGATCGCCGCGTCGGGCACCCTCGCCGTCGGCGCGCTCGTGTCGACCGGGTTCGCGACCCTGGCGCTGGCCGGCGCCCTGGTCGGCGGGGCCGTGGCCGCGGCTCCCGTGTCGCCCGCGCCGGTCTCGGACCTCGCGACGACGCAGGCGCCGATGCCCGGAACCGCCACCCCACCGGTGGCCGAGACGCGATCGGCCGCTCCCGAGACGACGCCGGCACCGGCGGTCACGGCCCCTTCGGCGCCCGTCGTGGTGCCCCCGGCTCCCGAGCCGTCGCTCCCCGTGCCGATCGCACCGGCGCCCACGCCGCCCGGCGAGGTCACCGTCGCAGCGGAGGTCGCGGGGGTCGTCGATCTCGACGTGGCGGCCGGCGGCGACGGCGTCTCCGCCGGGGTGGACGCACTGGACTCGGTCCGGGGCGAGATCGCGATCACGGAGGACTCGGCGACGATCGACGGCTCGGCCGGGCTGACCGTGCCGGTCCCGGTCGACGCCGCAGTCGACGCCTCTATCGGCGCCTCGATCGACGCCTCGATCGGCGCCGGCGTCTCGGCGGACCCGAGCCCGGAGGCGGCGCTCGGTGCGTCGGTCGACGGCGAATCGCCCGGCGCGGCGGTCGATGCGTCGCTGGGCGCGCGCGTGGAGATCGCGGACGGCGCGGCGACGGCCGGCGTGGACCTCGAGGTCGCGGACCCGATCGGCTGACCGTGGGCCGCCTCGGCTCGTGTTCCGGGGCGGGGCGCGGAGGTTCCTCCCCAGGTCCTCCGCGCCCGCACCGCCCCGGCCGGTGGGCGGCACCTCGGTCGTGCCGCACCGGCCCCATCGTGAGAAACGGGGCCGAGAGCCCTCCCCCGAGAACCTCTCGAGCCCCGTTGCGCTGGGAATGGGCATCCCCGGGCTCCTGCCGTCCGCGAGCCCCCCGGCAACGCGGAGCGGACATCGGTGCTCTCACCCCAAGAGATGCGGCGACGGGGGATCTATTACGCGGGTTCCGGAAGTTTTTTCAGAACTCTCAGACAAGGGCCTCCGGAGCCCGGAATCGCCCGATAATCCGGCTCTCCGCTGGCGCGGACACCCGTGTCCGGGACACAATGGGAGCCGTGTGCGCGTGCCCGACGCGCCCGTGGCGGATGATCACAGGACCCGCCCTTCGCCTCGCCTGAGCAGGATCATGACCACGAACGAGACTCCCGACGCCCCGGAGACCGCGCCCGACGCGGATCTCGTGCTGCGTTCGCGCTCGGGCGACGGCGAGGCGTTCGGCGAGCTGTGGCGCCGCCACTACCGCTCCGGCATCGTCGTGGCTCGGTCGGTCACGTCCTCGATCGACCCCGACGACCTGGTGCAGGAGGCCTACGCCCGCATCTTCCAGGCCATCCAGCGCGGCGGCGGCCCGACGGGCTCGTTCCGCGCCTACCTGTTCACGTCGATCCGCAACACCGCCGCGGCGTGGGGACGCACGCAGAGCGAGCAGACGATCGACGAGCTCGAGACGCTGGAGGATCCCGAGTCGACCGACGAGGCGACCCTCGCCGCGCTCGACCGCAGCCTGACCCACACGGCGTTCCGCAGCCTGCCCACGCGCTGGCAGGAGGTGCTCTGGTACACCGAGATCGAGCAGCTCAAGCCGGCCGAGATCGCTCCCCTGCTCGGGATGAAGCCGGTCGCGGTCGCGCAGCTCGCGTTCCGCGCCCGCGAGGGCCTGCGCGAGGCGTGGATCCAGGCCCATCTGGCCACGGTCGCCGACGGCTCGGAGTGCCAGTGGGCGATCGAGCGCCTCGGCGCGCACACGCTGGGCAACCTCACCGCGAAGCAGCGCGAGCGCCTCGACAGCCACCTCGGCTCGTGCGCCCGGTGCGCGATCGTGGCGAGCGAGGCCAAGGAGGTCGGCAGCCGGCTCGCGCTGGTGCTCCTGCCGCTCACGATCGGTGTGTCCGCCACGGCCACCTATCTCGCGTCGCTGCAGCGCGACGACGCCGCGATCGTCGCGCTGGCGGCGATGCCGTCGAGCGTCGTCGAGGGCGCGGTGGTCGCCGGCGGCGGCCTGCTCGCCGGCGTCGGCGGCGCGGGCTCGTCGAGCTCGTCCGGGTCGTCGGCATCGTCGGGCACGGCCTGGACCGTCGGCGGACTGGTCGCCGCGGCCGCGGCCGCCGTCGCCGTCGCGGGCGCGGTCGTCGCGTCGGTCCTCAACCCGGGCGGCCCGTCGCCGACCACGGCGCCGTCCGCCGCCGACGAGGCCGCGCCTCCCGCAGCGGCTGTCGAGGCCGACCCCGCGCTGATCGACGCCCTCGCGAACGCCATGGACGACGCCGCCGAGCCCGCGCCCCCGCGAGCCACGCCCGCGCCGACGCCCACGCTCGAACCCGTGCCCCCGCGCAGCACCGCGCCCGTTGTGCGCTCGGCGCCTCCTGCGGTGGAGAGCGCGCTGCCCGCTCCTGCAGAGGTGGTGGATGAGGTCGTCGACGAGGTCGAGGCTCTCGATCTGGTGCTCGACGGCGCGCGGGTGCGCGACGACGGCACGGTCGAGCTCGACGTTCGCGGCGACGCCGATCGCGAGGTCGCCGTGTACGCGCTGTCGGACGCGACCACGGCGGGCGGCGGGCTGTCGGTCGGGGTCCCGCTCGCGGTGGCGATGGCCGGCACCGAGCCCGCGGTCGTCGGCACGCTCGGCCCGGAAGGCGCGGCCACGCTCGTGTTCTCGCTCACGCACGAGCAGGCGCTCGCCGACGTGACCCTCGAGGTCGCGTACACGAGCGGCGAGGGTGCTCCCGCGTCGCTCTCGCTGAACGGCCTGGGGATCCGGGATGCGCTGCTCGCTGCGCTCGCGCCGGAGGAGCGCGAGACGCCCCCGACGACTGATGAGCCGGTCCCCCCGACGGAGCTCGCGCCGATCGACGTCGTGGGCGTCGAAGCCTCGAAGGAGTCCGGCGAGGTGAGGATCGCCCTGCGCGGAGCGGTCGACGCGGACGCCGCCGTGACCGCCGGCGGCGCGCCTGTCGCCGAGGTGCGCTTCGATCCCGCGGGACTCGCCGCTGTGACGCTCGCGCCCGAAGTCCACGGCTACGCGCTCGACCTGGCGGTCGCCGTGACGTACCGGGAGACGGGTGACGCCGTCACCCGCAGCCTCGGCGACCTGCTGGCGGGGCAGGACATCCTGATCGACTCGGCGCTCGCGTTCGGGCAGGCGAACCGGGGCGCGCAGCCGGGCCAGATCGTGGTTCCACTCAGCGGCGAGCCGGATGTCTCGGCGCAGCTCGTCTTCGACGGCGCCGCCCAGACCGTGCGCTTCGACTCCGCCGGCCTCGCGTCCGCCGCACTGACGCCCTCTCCGCAGCAGTGGGACGCCGACGCGACGTTGAGCATCCGGTACACGTCCCCCGTGGCACAGCAAGGCGAGGCCCGCACGACGCTGTCAGCGGTCGCCGGGCACCTGGCCGCCGCGCCGCCGGCGCCGAGCCTGTGCGATGACGTGCCGCCGGGCCGGCAGCACTTCGTCACGAGCCTCGGCGACGTCGCCGGAGCGACGCTCGTGATCCAGCGCAAGGGCGGCGAGATCGAGACGCGACCCCTCGAGCTCGGGCTGTGCGTCGACGCCCGCGACACATTCGCTGTGGTCGCGGCCGACGGCGCCGAACTGCTCGGCGACGACCTCGTTCGGCTGCTTCTGCTCAGCCGCTGACCTGCACCTCAGCGGCGCCGGCCGGTGCCGAAGATGCCGCGGATCACGCTGTTGATCAGCGTCTGCGTCGTCCGCGAGCCGAGCACCTTCTCTATCGTCGACCTCTCGGCGCGCGACGACGTGCGCCGCGAGCCGCCCGAGGTCTTCTTGAGCAGGCGCTCGTACTCCTGCTGCGCCTTCCGCTCGGCGGCGGCGTTCGCCTTCGCGAGCTCGGCCTGCTGCTTCGCCAGCTCGGCGTCGACCTCGGCCTGCCGAGCCGCGGCGTCGGCCGCGTTCATCTTGGCCGTCAGGATCTCGTACGCCGACTCGCGGTCGACCCGCTCCCCGTACTTGGGCGTGAGCGGCGACGCGGCCACGGCCGCGTCGATCTGCGCCTCGGGCGTCGGCTCCATGAGGCCCTGCGGCGCGCGCACGCGCGTCCACGCGACCGGTGTCGGCGCGCCCTTCTCGCTCATCACGGTCACGATCGCCTCGCCGGTGCCGAGTTCCTGGAGCACGCGCTCGAGGTCGTATCCCGACTTCGGGTACGTCCCCACGGTCGCCCGCAACGCCTTGGCATCGTCCGGTGTGAACGCCCGCAGCTGGTGCTGCACGCGCGACCCCAGCTGCGCGAGCACATCCGGATGCACGTCCTTGGGCGTCTGCGTCACGAAGAACACCCCGACGCCCTTCGAGCGGATCAGGCGCACGGTCTGGGTGATGGCCGCGAGGAAGTCCTTGGACGCGTCCTTGAAGAGCAGGTGCGCCTCGTCGAAGAAGAACACGAGCTTCGGCTTCTCGGGGTCGCCGACCTCGGGGAGGATCTCGAACAGTTCGGCCAGCAGATACATCAGGAAGGTCGAGAACAGTTCGGGCCGGTCCGCGACGCCCGGCACCTCGAGCAGCGACACGGATCCCCGCCCGTCGGGCGCCATCCGCAGGAAGTCGGCGACGTCGAACTCCGGCTCGCCGAAGAACACGTCCGCGCCGCCCTCGGCGAACGTGATGAGCTCGCGCAGGATGACGCCCGCGGTCGCGCTCGAGAGCCCCCCGAGCTCCTTCAGCTCGGTCTTGCCCTCGTCGCTGGTCAGGTACGTCAGCACCGACCGAAGGTCCTCGAGGTCGACGAGCGGCAGCCCGTTCTTGTCGGCGTAGTGGAAGACGAGCCCCAGGCTCGACTCCTGCGTGTCGTTGAGCCCGAGGACCTTCGACAGCAGCAGCGGGCCGAAGCCGGTCACGGTCGCGCGCACCGGCACGCCCTTGCCGATGCCGCCCAGCGCGAAGTACTCGACCGCGGCCGCCTCGGGCTTCCAGTCCTGCCCGATGCCCTTCGTGCGGGCCAGGAGCTTCTCGCTCGGCTGGCCCGGCGTGGCCATGCCCGACAGATCGCCCTTGATGTCGGCGGCGAACACCGGCACGCCCTTGGCCGCCAGCTGCTCGGCGAGCCCCTGGAGGGTCCGGGTCTTGCCCGTGCCGGTGGCGCCCGCCACCAGCCCGTGGCGGTTCAGCATGCCGAGCGGGATCCGGATCTGGGCCTCGGGCAGCGGCTCCCCGTTGACGAGCGCGCCGATGTCGAGCGTCGTGGTCTCGAACGTGTACCCGTCGACGATCGCCCGCACGGCGTCCGCATCGAGCGGGCCCTCGGTCTTCGCAGCGGGTTCCGCCGACTCGGACGAGGCCGTGTCCGCCGGCTCGGACGAGGCCGTGTCCGCCGGAGCCTGCTCCACGGCTTCGGGAGCGTCCCCCGCGGCGGTCTCCGCCCCGGGCACGGGATCGGCCGGAGCGGTCTCCGGATCCGCGGCCTCCCCTGCCTCCCCCTGCGCAGCGGCGGCCTGGGCGGCGGCGAGCCTCGCCTTCGCCTCGGCGGCGCGCAGGGCGGCTTCAGCGGCCTCGGCTTCGGCCTGCAGGCGGGCGAGCTCGGCCTCGGCGGCGAGGACGGCGGGATCCTTCTCGGCGGTCATGCCGCCAGCCTAGCGACGGCCGGCCGCGCGGTGAGAGGGCGCGTCAGCCCCGTCCGCGGCGAGCGCGCCGCTCCACGACCAGGCCCCGCGAGAACGCGACGGCGACCAGCAGCGCGGCTCCGGCGCCGATCAGCGCGCCGCCGACCGTGTCGGTGAGCCAGTGCGCCGACAGGTACGTGCGCGAGAACGCCATGACGGCTGTCCAGACGCCCGCGATCGCCGCCATCCACGGCCGGGGCAGGATGACCCACAGCGCGATACCCAGCGTGGCGGCGTTGGCGACGTGGCCAGACGGGAACGACCCGACATCCACGGTCACCAGGATGTCCTCGGGCCGGGCGCGCCCCAGCACGTGCTTGAGCACCTGCACGAGCCCGGCGCTCACGAGGAGCGCGACGGCGAAGTACCCCGCGGCCCAGGGCCGCTTCAGCGCGAGCAGCAGTGCGAGGATCGCCAGCGGCACCCACAGGATGGCGTAGCGCCCGCCTCCCACGGTGTCCATGAGGAGCGAGAGCCGGAGCGCGGGTCCGTCCGGGGTGGCCGACAGGACGGCGTCCCACCAGATGTCGACCGGCGTCGGGTCCATGCCGGGGATCTGCAGGACGGCGCCGACCGCCAGACCGCCCGCGAGCAGACCCAGGCCCCACCACATCCACGTGCGTCGGGTGCGCGCTTGGCCGCCGCTCATGGCGCCCTCCTCCTCGATCGCGTCAGGGTTCAGGTCAGGGGTTCAGCATCTCGACCGTACGCGGCCGCACGACTGCCCAGAGCGTGATCACGGCGACGAGCGCGCATCCGATCATGACGACGGCCATGGACGTGCCCGTGATGCCCTCGGGCCCGGCGACCGCGCCGACGATCGGCGAGATGAGCCCCGCGACGCCCGCGTTGCTCGCGCCGAGCAGCGAGGCCGCCGTGCCCGCGGCCTTGCCGTGGCGGTCCAGCGCCAGCACCTGCACGCACGGGAACGTGAACCCGCACGCGGTCATGAAGAACCACAGCGGGATCGCGGTGCCCCACAGCCCCAGTCCCAGCTGGTCGAAGACCACGATCAGCGTCGCCGAGACGACGAGCACGACGGTCGAGAACGCCAGCACCCACTGCGGCCCGAAACGCGCCGCGAGGCGGGCGGCGACCTGGTTGCCGACCACGAGGCCCAGGGAGTTGCTCGCGAACAGCAGCCCGTACTGCACCTCGTCGAAGCCGTAGCTCTCCTGGAACAGGAACGGCGAGGCCGACAGGTACGAGAACAGCCCCGCGAAGGTCAGGCCTCCGATGATCAGCAGGCCGACGTACACGCGGTCCGTCAGCACCGAGCGATAGCGCTGCCACACGGTGCTCGCGCCGCGCTCGTGCCGTCGCTCGCGCGGCAGGGTCTCCGGGATCACGAACAGGGCCGCGAGGAGCATGAGCGCGCCGTAGGCGGCCAGCACCCAGAAGATGCCCTCCCAGGGCATCACCCCGAGCAGCATCGAGCCGATGAGCGGGGCGACCACGGGCGCGACGCCGGTCACGAGCGCGAGCCGCGACAGCATGACGACCAGGCGCTTGCCGCCGAACAGGTCGCGCACGATCGCCATGGCCGCGACCGCGCCCGCGGCCGCGCCGAAGCCCATCGCGACTCGCGACGCCCCGAGCAGCGCCAGGTTCGGCGCGACCGCCGCGGTCATGCTCGCCACGACATGGAGTGCGGTGGCGAGCAGCAGCGGCAGCCGCCGCCCGACCGTGTCGCTGAGCGGCCCGACCAGCAGCTGCCCGAAGGCGAAGCCGATCATCGTGCCGGTCAGGGTGAGCTGGATGGCCGCTTCGTCCGTCGCGAACGCGTCCTGCAGCAGGGGGAACGCCGGCAGGTAGAGGTCCACCGTGAAGGGCCCGAGGGCGGTCAGGGCGCCGAGCAGCAGCACGTACAGGAGACGGCGCGACGCCGGGATCGCATCGCCCGGGTGCAGGACGATCGGCGCGGTCGCCGGATCGGGTCCGAGCGTGCGGATCGCGCCGGTGGCGGGCGGGATCGGGATGGGGCCGGTGAAGGGGAGGGAGATCGAATCGGTGCGCGGGTTCGAGGCGTCAGGCACGGCAGGCTTTCGTCGGCGGCGGAAACATACATGCTACGCCCGCGGGGCGCCCCGGGGACCGGTCCCACTGAGCGGATCCCAAGCGGCACCGCATACGATTCTGTTATGCCCTCCACCCCGCGTTCCGGCAATCCGGCCAAGCAGGCTCAGCTCCAGCAGACCGCCAAGCAGCAGCGTGAGGCGAAGCGTCAGGAGAAGCTGGCCGAGTACCAGCGGCAGCTGAAGAAGCGCCAGCGCGGCAAGCTCGTGTGGTGGATCGTCGGCGGCACCGCGATCCTCGCCGTGGCCGCCATCGTCGTGGCCTCGCTCGTCACCGCCCCGCGCAGCTACACGGCCGGCAGCGAGGGCGTCGAGATCGAGGGCGTCGAGACCTTCGAGCTCGAGTCCGACCACGTCGACGGCGTCGTCGAGTACGAGCAGAACCCGCCCGCGGGCGGCCCGCACAACAGCGCGTGGCTGAGCTGCGGCGTGTACACGGAGCCGCAGCCGAACGAGAACGCGGTGCACTCGCTCGAGCACGGCGCGGTGTGGATCACCTACGACCCCGCGGTCGTGCAGGGCGCCGACCTCGACGCGCTGCGGGCCCTGGCGCCGCGCACCTACGCGATCGTCTCGCCCTACGAGGGGCTCGACACCCCCATCGCCGTCAGCGCCTGGGAGCACCAGCTCAAGGTCGACTCGGTCGACGACCCGCGCATCGCCCAGTTCATCGAGGAGTACTGGCAGGGCGGCACGGCACCCGAGCTGGGCGCCTCGTGCACGGGCATCGAGGGCCCCGGCAAGATCTGACCCATGTCGGATGAGGAGACCGCGCCGTACCGGCCGCGTCCCTGGGCGCTGATCGCGCTCGGCATCCTGCTCGTCGGCGGCACCGCCTTCGCGATCGGCCGGTTCTCGACCTTCGGCGGCGCCGAGCCGGGCCCGAACGCGGCCGACGTCGGCTTCGCGCGCGACATGCAGGTGCACCACGCCCAGGCGGTCGAGATGGCGATGATCGAGTACCGCGCCACCTCGGACGAGGAGCTGCGCCTCATCTCGTACGACATCGCGACCGCGCAGGCGCAGCAGTCCGGCCAGATGTTCGGCTGGATCGTCAACTGGGGTCTCCCCCAGCGCGGCTCGGATCCGCTCATGGCGTGGATGGCCGAGGACGGCGGCCACGACCACGGCGGATCGACGGGCGAGCCGGCGAGCGAGGACGAGCTGCGAGCCGAGATGGGCATGGCGAGCGACGCCGAGCTCGACGAGCTGCGGGCCGCGACCGGCGCCGAGCAGGACTGCCTCTTCACAGAGCTGATGATCCGGCACCACACCGGCGCGATCGAGATGGTGGACGCCATCCAGCGCCTCGGCGGCGACCCGGTCGTGCTGCGCACCGCCGAGGGCATGGCCGAGTCCCAGCAGCGCGAGATCCAGGCGCTGGAGTCGGTCCGCGCCCGCCTCGCCTGCGACTGACGCGCTCCGGCGCATCCGGCGCATGAAGAAGGCCCCCGGGACCCGTGCGCTCCGCGCGGATCCCGGGGGCCTTCCGTCTCGTCAGCCCTTCGCGCTCACCCCTTGGCGGAACCCGCCAGCAGGCCGCGAACGAAGTAGCGCTGCAGGAACAGGAACACCAGCAGCGGCACGATGATCGCGATGAACGCGCCGGCCGTGAGCAGGTGCCAGTCCTCGCCGCGCTGACCCACCATCTGCGCCAGCAGCTTCGTGATCGGAGCCACGTTGCCGTCGGCGAAGATCAACGCCACCAGCAGGTCGTTCCAGACCCACAGGAACTGGAAGATCGCGAACGAGGCGATGGCCGGCATGCTCAGCGGGAGCACGATGCGGAAGAAGATCTGCCCGTGCCCGGCGCCGTCCACGCGGGCCGCCTCGATCACCTCCCCCGGGATCTGCGCGATGAAGTTGTGCAGCAGGAAGATCGCCAGCGGCAGTCCGAAGATCGTGTGCGCGATCCAGACCTGCGCGTAGCCGGCCTGATCCGAGAACGCCTGGATGATCGGGAAGCCGAACAGCTCGCCCTGCGAGAACAGCTGCAGCAGCGGGATGAACGCCATCTGGATCGGGACGATCTGGAGGGCGAACACCAGCACGAACAGCAGGTTCTTGCCGCGGAACTCCATCCACGCGAAGCCGTACGCGGCCAGCGTCGCGAGGATCAGCGGGATGATCGCCGACGGCAGCGTGATCGCGAACGAGTTCACGAACGCGCCCAGCAGGCTGAGCCCGCCCGTCGAGGTGTTGAGCGCCTCGACGTAGTTCTCCGTCGTCCAGCCCCAGTTCTGCAGGGCCGTCCACCATCCGGTGGTCTGGATCTCCACCCGCGGGCGGAACGAGGAGACCAGGATTCCGAAGGTCGGGATCGTCCAGATCGCCGCGATGATGATCGCCGCGAGCGTCGCCCACGGCGACGTCAGCCGCCGCTTGGCTTCCCCGAAGGCGGGCGCCTTCGCCTTGCGGCCGGTCGTGATCAGCTCGGTCGCGGTCATCAGCGCACCTCCCTCTGGGCCTTGAGCTGCCTGGCGTTGTAGATGACCAGCGGCAGCACGAGGATGAACAGGATCACGGCGTACGCCGCCGACCTGCCCGGCTCGAAGCTGCGGAACTGCTGGTACATCTCGTTCGCCAGCACGGACGTGTTGTTCGCGCCTGCGGTCATCGTTCGGACGATGTCGAAGATCTTCATCGACGCGATCGCGATGGTCGTCAGCACGACGATCAGCGACGGCCGGATCCCCGGCACCACGACGTTCATGAACCGCTCGTAGCCGTTGGCGCCATCGAGCTCGGCGGCCTCCAGCTGCTCCGTGGGCACGCCCTTGATCGCCGCCGAGAGCACCACCATGGCGAACCCGGTGTAGATCCAGACGAACACGACGATGAGCGCGAGCGTGTTCCAGGGCTGCACCTGCAGGAACGGCACCGGACTGCCTCCGAGCCAGACGATGATCTGATTCACGAAGCCGATCTGCTCCGCATCCACCGGACGCGCCGTGTACATGAAGCGCCAGATGATCGACGCGCCCACGAACGAGATCGCCATCGGCAGGAACACGAGGATCTTGTAGACCTTCTCACCCCGTGTCTTGTCGATGAAGTACGCGTACACGAGCCCGATCACGGTCGAGACCACGGGCGCGATCAGCACCCACACGATCGTGTTCACGATCGTCCGGATGCCCTGCGGCTGCGTGAGGATCCACACGAAGTTGTCGAGCCCCACGAACGCGGTTCCCCGGGAGTTCATGGTCGAGGCGACGAGGGTCTGGATCACCGGCAGGACGAGGCCTACCAGCAGCAGGGCGAGCGCAGGGGCGAGGAAGCCGAACAGCTGGAACAGCGAGCCGACGCCCCCGCGGGAGCGCTGGTCGAGCCAGAAGAACAGCAGACCCAGCACTCCCGCGGCGGCGATCGCCCACCACCACGACTGCAGCGCCCACATGATCCCGAGCGGGATCAGGACGCAGGCGGCGAGCCGGGCGATGGTGTACGCCCGGCCCGCGCGCGGCGCGATCTCGATGAAGAAGAGCAGCACACCCACCGCGAACACGAACACCCCGATGATGATCGGGATCTCGAGCCACGGCGAGAGCGTGCTCAGCCATCCGAAGAAGTCGGCCATGTCGGGCTATTCAGCCGGCCAGCCCGACTCGATCTGCTCGAGCACCTGATCCGTGGGCGTGCCGTTCACCCAGTCGCGCATGCCCTGCCAGAACGAGCCCGCACCCACGGCCGAAGGCATCAGGTCGGAGCCGTCGAAGCGGAACGTGGTCTCCTCGTTCTGCAGGATCTCGATCGCCGCCTGCAGGATGGCGCTCTGCGCGTTGGCGGGGTCGAGGCCCTTGTTGGCGCTGATCACGCCGCCGAGCGAGACGCGCGAGTTGGCCCACTCGGGGCTCGACAGGTACTCCTGCACCTTGACGGTCGCCTCGTCGTCGCTGAACGCGCCGACGATCTCGCCGCCACCGGTGACGACCTCGCCCTCGGCACCCGACTCGAACGGCGGCAGCATGAAGGCCCAGACGTCGCCGTCCTCGCCCACCTCGCCGCCGGCGTCCACGATGAAGCCGTCGAGGAACGACGCCTGGTGCGTCAGCTTGCAGTCACCCGACACGAGCGCGTTCGCCACGTCGCCGAACGGCGTGGAGCCGATCGAGGAGACGTCGCCGAAGCCCGCGTTGACGTACTCCGGGTTGAGCAGGATCTTCGCCGTCTCGTCGAACGCGGCCTGGATCTGCGGGTCGGTGAAGGGCACCTCGTGCGCGACCCACTGGTCGTACACGTCCGGTCCGGCCTGGCGCAGGACGAGGTCCTCGATCCAGTCGGTGCCGGGCCATCCGGTCGCGGCGTCCGAGCCGAAGCCGGCGCACCACGGCGGCTGACCGTGGTCGTCGACCATCTGCTGGGTCAGGTCGAGAAGACCCTGCCAGTCGGTCGGGACCTCGTAGCCGTTCTCCTCGAAGAACGCCGGCTGGTACCAGATCCAGCCCTTCACGTTGGCCATCAGCGGCGCGCCGTAGACCGTGCCGTCGAAGGACGCGTAGCCCTCCCAGTCCTCGGCCCAGTGCTCGCGGAGGTTGGAGACGACGCCCTCGGGCGCCTCGAGCAGGTAGCCGCGGCTGGCCATGTCGGCCAGGAGGCCCGGCTGCGGGAAGATCGCCAGGTCCGGCGGGTTGCCGCCCTGCGCGCGCACGGCGATCTGCGCCTCGAACTCCTGCGAGCCCTCGTAGACGATGTCGATGCCGTTCTCCTCCTCCCAGTCCGCCCAGGACTGCTCGAGGAGCTCGGCCTCGGCATCCACGATCGTGCCGTAGACGGTGACCTCGGCGCTCTCGCCGTCGCCGCCCCCACCGCCGCCGCCGTTGGAGACACCCGGGCCGCTCGTGCAGGCGGCCAGCGTGAGCGCGGTGAATCCGATCCCCGCGGTGGAGAGGATCGCCCTCTTTCGAACTGCAGTAAACATCGTCTGCTCCCGTCGTGTTGTCACGATCAAACGGACCGTAGACCCCCAAAACTAGGAGCACCGTCCGGGGAGCACAACGTCCCACGCGACAACCGATACATAACCGTGGCGGATATACCGAAAGCGCCGTCGCACCGGCGCCGGGACACGACGAAGGCCCCGGGACATCCCGGGGCCTTCGAAGAAGTGGATCCGAAGCGGATTACTTGAGGGTGACCGTCGCGCCGGCCTCCTCGAGGGCGGCCTTCGCCTTCTCGGCGGTCTCCTTGTTCGCGCCCTCGATGACAGCCTTGGGGGCGCCGTCGACGACGGCCTTCGCCTCGCCGAGGCCGAGCGAGGTGAGCTCGCGGACGACCTTGATGACCTGGATCTTCTTGTCACCGGCGGCCTCGAGGACCACGTCGAACGAGTCCTTCTCCTCGGCCTCCTCGGCGGGGGCGCCCCCGGCGGGGCCCGCGGCGGCAACCGCGACGGGCGCGGCGGCGGTGACGTCGAAGGTCTCCTCGAAGGCCTTCACGAACTCGCTGAGCTCGATGAGCGTGAGCTCCTTGAACGCGTCGAGCAGCTCCTCGGTGCTGAGCTTCGCCATGATGTATCTCCTAGTTATTCGGGGTTTCGGGGGTGCTTATCGCACGGCCTGTCAGGCCGCGGTCTCCTGCTTCTCACGCAGCGCCTCGACCGTGCGCACGGTCTTCGAGAGCGGTGCCTGGAAGAGGGCGGCAGCCTTCGCCATCGAGGCCTTGAGGAGGCCCGCCGTCTTGGCGAGCAGAACCTCACGGCTCTCGAGGTCGGCGAGCTTGCCGACCTCCTCGGCGGTCAGGGGCTTGCCATCGAAGTAGCCGCCCTTGATCACCAGAAGAGGGTGTGCCTTGGCGAAGGCGCGCAGACCCTTGGCGACGGCGACAGGGTCACCGTGCACGAAGGCGATGGCGGACGGGCCCTTGAGCTCGTCGTCCAGCGCCGAGATCCCCACGTTGTTCGCGGCGATCTTGGTCAGCGTGTTCTTCACCACGGCGAACTCCGCGTCCTGACGGATGCTGTTGCGCAGCTCCTTGAGCTGGGCAACCGTCAGACCGCGGTACTCGGTCAGCAGGACGGCGCTCGAGTTCTCGAAAGACTTCGTGAGCTCGGCGACCGATGCTTCCTTCTGCGCCATGGCCACTCCTTGATGTGAACGAGGTGCCCCACGGTGGTGGGGAACCGACCGAGCCCGCCCCGAAACGCAGAAACGCTCCGGCGCAAGCGCACGGAGCGTGGATCCGGAATCCGGATGTATCGTTCGTGACACCTGCGCGGGCCCCTGCATAGCAGTGCTTCGATCGCTCCGCGCTTGCGCGCATCACGATGACCGGCGGTCTTCGGCTTCCCCAAGGCTACCACACCGCACGCACCGCTCCCGACGCCGCCCGGCGCCTGCCGCACTCGGGTCAGTCGGAGAGGGCGAGGGCGCGGAACATGTCGCGCTCGCGGAGCGCCTCGCGGTTCGACGGCGGCGCGGCCGGGCCGTCGAGCGGCGCCGGCGTGACCCGGCGTCCCGTGGTGCGCTGGTAGAGCTCGTCGATCAGGCGCGTGGCGAGGCGCACGAGCTGCGCGATCTCGCGGTCGTCACGGTCGATCCAGGTGCAGCGCGGCTCGTCGTGCAGCGGCTGGAAGTCGCGGTGCTCCTCCCAGACGAAGAGGGTCCGCTCCGCGCCCAGCACGTGCTGCTGCCACCAGACCTGGCGCAGATAGCTGCGCGGGATGGAGCGCCACGACTTGTTCGTGGTCTTGATCTCGGCGAGCGAGACGCGACCCTGCCCGTCGACGCCGATGCCGTCCGGGGTCGCCAGGTGCCGCTTCTCGACCACCGCATGGAACAGCGCGCTCGAGGGCTGGATGCCGTGGGTGGCCGCGATCCACGCGGCGATCTCGGGCTCGCGGCGCCGCCCGTGGTCGGTGTACGCATTGCCCGAGAAGCGCGAACCCATCAGCTTCTGGTCCGCCGCGCGCTTGATGGAGACCTCGCTCGCCGTGAGCATCGCGACATCCGTCGCCGTGATGCCACGCGAACGCGCGCGCAGCCACCCCACCCGGTCGCGGGAGTCCGCGAGGATCCGGGCCTGCAGTTCGGGTGTCACCCGACGACCCTAACCCCGCCCAGCGACACCCCTCGACCGCAACGCCGAGCGACCTGGAGCCCGCAGACCGAATGGTTGCGAAAAGTCAACGAACACGCCTATAGTTGACCCCTCGCAACTTTCTGCGCGCCGACGTCGCCGCGCCTCTCCGTTGGAATCGCAGGAAAGGGTCGCATGACCGACGCATCCACCCGCATGTCCCATCGCCAGGTCCTCGAGGCCATCTCCGGCCTCCTGCTGGCGATGTTCGCGTCGATGATGGCCAACACCATCGTCGGCACCTCGCTGCCGATCATCGTCCCCGACCTGGGCGGGACGCAGACCGACTACACGTGGGTGGTCACCGCATCGCTGCTCACGACCGCGATCTCGACGCCCATCTGGGGCAAGCTCGCGGATCTCACGAACCGCAAGGTCCTCGTCCTCGTCGCGCTCACACTGTTCCTCGCGGCGAGCGCCGTGGCGGGCTTCGCCCAGAGCCCCGGGATGCTCATCGCAGCGCGCGCCTTCCAGGGCGTCGGCGCCGGCGGCGTCGCCGCGCTGAGCCAGGTCATCATGGCCGACATCATCAGCCCGCGCGAGCGCGGCAAGTACATGGGACTGTTCGGCGTCGTGATGGGCGTCTCCACGGTCGGCGGCCCGATCATCGGCGGCGTGCTCACCGACACGGTCGGCTGGCACTGGAACTTCTTCGTCGGCATCCCGCTGGGCCTCATCGCCTTCGCGGTGATCGTGAAGACGCTCACGCTGGCGCCGCGCGCCAACCGCCGCGTCCGCATCGACTACCTCGGCATCGTGCTGCTCTCGGTCGCCTCCAGCCTGCTGCTCATCTGGGTGACGAACGTCAAGGACTACGGCTGGCTGAGCACCGAGACGTACGTCATGGTGGGCGGCGCGATCGTCGCGACGGCGCTGTTCATCTGGGTGGAGACCCGTGCCGCGGAGCCTCTCGTGCCCCTGAGCCTCTTCCGCAACCGCACGTTCACGCTGGCGGTGCTGGCATCCATCTCGATCGGCGTCGCGATGTTCGGCACGGCGGTGTACCTGGGCCAGTACTTCCAGATGGCGCGCGGCTTCGACCCGACCGGCGCGGGGCTGATGACCATCCCGATGGCCGCCGGCATGCTGATCTGCTCGACGGTCGTGGGCCAGCTCGTGACCCGCTTCGGCGCGTGGAAGCGCTACCTCGTGATCGGCGCCGTCGTCATGACGATCGGCAACGGCCTGCTGGCCACCCTGACGGCCGACACCCATCTGGCACTGGTCGGCCTCTACATGTTCCTGCTCGGCGCCGGGATGGGCATGACCATGCAGAACCTCGTGCTGGTCGTCCAGAACACCGCCCGCTCCCAGGAGATGGGCGTCGCGAGCTCGGGGGTCAACTTCTTCCGCACGATCGGCGGCACCGCCGGCGTCGCGGTGATCGGGTCGGTCCTGGCATCCACCATGACCGACCTGCTGGCCCAGCGCCGGGATGAGCTGATGACCGCGATCGCGGGGCTCGGCGCACGGGGCGCCGAGGTCGCCGAGCAGTTCCGGTCGGGCACCATGCCGGTCGCGCGCGACCTCCCCGAGCCGGTGCGCGTCATCGTCGAGCAGGTCGCGGCCACGTCGATCGCCCATGCGTTCCTGGTCGGCGTCCCCCTCGGCGTGCTCAGCATCCTCTGCATCGTGTTCCTGCCCAACATCCCGCTCGGTCGCAAGAACAACGCGGAGCGGATGCGCGAGCAGGCCGCAGCGGGGATCGGCGAGGAGATCGTCGACGATGCGCTCGCCCAGGCGGGAGTCCCGCTGGCGACCGGCGCCATCCCGGTGACGGATGATCAGAGCCGGGCCACTCAGGACGCGGACGCTCCCCGCGGCGGGCGGCGGTCATGAACGCCGGGAGGCACGACCGCGCGACGGAGGACCCGTCGGAGCGCGCGAGCGCGGTGCGCTCCGTCGAGCTCGAGTTCTCGGAGCTCATGGCCCACGTCCGGCGGCTGATCTCACGCCGCGCCGAGCGCGTGAGCCCGGGAATGCTCCCGGGTGCCTACAAGGTGTTCACGGCCATCGCCGACACCGGCCCCATCACGGCGTCGGCCATCGCCGAGCGCCTGATGATCGACAAGGGTCAGCTCAGCCGAACGGTGCGTGAGCTGGAGGACCTCGGGCTCGTGGCGCGCACGCCGGATCCGGCTGACCGCCGCGCGCACCTGCTCGAGGCGACCGATCTCGGTCGCGGCCGTCTCGAGCAGGCGCGCGCGCCCGAGGAGCCCGGGCTGTCCCGTGCGCTCGAGCACTGGGACCTCGCCGACGTGCGGCGGCTCGCCGCCCTGCTGCACGCGCTGAGCCACGACGAGGTGCCGGACCGAGACGGAGCCGCAGACGCCTGACGGACCCCGTCGCATCCCGTAGCACCCAGGAAACACCGGCGTGACGAAGGCCGGATTGACTGTGGGCACGGGATCCGCGACGGCGCGCGATCCCCCCGACGCTCGGAAGAGGGGAAACGATGAGATTCCGGCCGCCGCGCTCCGCCGCACGCACCACCACCGCCCGCGCGCCGCGCGGCGCACTCGCCGAGACGGTGGAGGCGCCGCCCGAGCACATGCGCGCGGTCCTGTTCGACGGGCCCGGCGATCCCTCCGCGCTGCGGGTCGACACGATCCCCGTCCCCTCCCCCGTCATGGACGAGGTGCTCGTCCGCGTCGTCGCCGCCGGCGTGAACCCGATCGACGCGAAGACGCGCGCGGGCGGCGGGGTCACCCCCGGGATCGCCTCATACCCCGTCGTTCCCGGCTTCGACCTATCCGGCGTCGTCGTGGCGTCCCCGTTCGAGGCGCACCCGCTCCCGCCCGGCACACCCGTGTTCGGGATGGCCGCCGTGCCGCGCACCGCGGGAGCCTACGCGGAGTACGCGGTGGTGCCCTCGACCTCCCTCGCCCGCAAGCCGTCGTCCCTCTCGCACGTCGAGGCCGCCGGCGTGCCGCTGGCGGCGCTCACCGCCTGGCAGCTCATCGTCGAGACGGCGCACGCGCACGAGGGCCAGCGCATCCTGATCCACGCGGGCGCCGGCGGGGTCGGCCACTTCGCGGTGCAGTTCGCGTCGTACTTCGGCGCTCATGTGAGCGCGACGGCGTCCGCGGCCAACGCCTCGTGGCTCCGCGAGCTCGGCGCTCACGTCGTGATCGACCACACCACGACCCGGTTCGAGGAGGTCGCCACCGACGTCGACGTGGTGATCGCGCTGCTGGGCGACGAGAGCACCGTGACGCGCTCGCTCCAGGTGCTCCGCCCGGGCGGCCTGCTCGTGGTCGTGCCGTCGAGCGGATGGCCCGGCTACGCGGAGGCGGCCGCGGACGCGGGCGTGCGCGCGACGCGGTTCAAGGTCGTGCCGGACGGGGTCGCGCTCAGCACGATCGGCCGGCTCCTCGACTCCGGCGCCATCCAGGTGTACATCGAGGACGTGTTCGACCTCGAGGACGCCGCCGACGCGCACCGCCACCTCGAGACGGGGCGCACGCGAGGCAAGCTCGTGCTGCAGGTCTCGGACGGCTGATCGCCGAGCTCAGGCGGGCGCGAGCGCGGCCCGCGCGCCGACGACCACCGCGTCCCGGATGTCCGACAGCAGCGGCGAGCGCAGGTTCCACTGCTGCCAGTACAGGGGCACGGTGATCGTCGGACCGTCGAGGCGCACGAGCCGGCCGTCCTCCAGCGCGGTCTGCGCCTGCAGCGGCGGCAGCAGCCCCCATCCGAACCCGAGCTTGATCGCCGTGGCGTAGTCGTCCGACGCGGGCACGTAGTGCCGCGGCGGACGCGACGGGTCGACCCCGCGCTCCTGCAGCCACCGTCGCTGCAGGTCGTCGCCGCGATCGAACTCGACCACGGGCGCGGACGCCAGGGCGTCGAGCGTCGAGCCCGCGGGCAGCCACCGCTCCACGTACGCGGGCGAGGCGACCGGGTCGTAGGTCATGACCCCGAGCGGCGTCACGACGCATCCGCCGATAGGCGCCCGCTGGGAGGTGACGGCGGCGGTCACGGTGCCGGCCTCGAGCAGCGCGGCCGTCCGGTCCTGATCGTCGCGATGCAGTTCGAAGCCGACCTCGTGCGTCCTCAGGACGCCCTGAAGGGCCGGGAGGAACCAGGTCGCCAGGGAGTCGGCGTTGACCGCGATCGGCACCCGCATCCGCCCGGGTCCCTCGAGCCCCAGCTCGACGCCGGCGTCGTGGCCGAGCAGGGCGTACTGCCGCGCCAGACGGACCACGACCGCGCCCGCCTCCGTGACCCGCGCGGGCTTCGACCGCACCACGAGGACGCGACCGAGCTGTCCTTCGAGCGTCCGCAGCCGCTGGCTCACGGCCGACGGCGTGATGCGCAGGGCGCGGGCGGCGCCCTCGAGGCTGCCCTCGTCGACGACGGCCGCGACCGTCTCGGCGAGATCCGGGGCGATCCACATGAAGCATTCCTTAGGTTGGTGCAGAATCGTGAACGTCGCTTTTGATTATGCCCGCGCGCTCCCTAGCGTGGAGGCGTGCTCGCCGCTTCGTCCTCCTCCGTGCTCGCCGCGCTCGCGGCCGGCCTGGGCCTCTGTCTGTCGCTCATCATCGCCCCGGGCGCGCAGAACGTGTTCCTGCTGCGCATGGGCGTGCAGCGGCGACACGCCGTGGCGCTGGCGATCACGTGCCTCGTCAGCGACGCCGTCCTCTTCACGGCCGGCGTGGCCGGGTTCGGCGTCGTCGTCGAGCACCTGCCCTGGCTGTTCGAGCTGGTCCGCTGGGCCGGCGTGGTGTTCCTCGCCGTCTACGGCCTGTCGGCGGCCTGGCGCGCGCTGCGCCCAGAGCACGCGTCCATCCGGATCGAGGAGGACGCCCCGGATGCGCCCTCCCCCACCGCGGATGACGCCGCGGACGCTCCGAGCGGCTCGGGCGGGACGGCGACGCTCACGCGTCCCGCGCGCACCACGCGCACGGGGACGGGCACGCTGCTCCCGGCGATCCTGTCGTGCCTGGCGATCACGTGGCTGAACCCGCACGCCTACCTGGACACGGTGTTCCTCGTCGGGTCGGTGTCCGCCAGCTACGGCGACCTGCGCTGGGCGTTCGGGCTCGGCGCGATCCTCGGCAGCGCCATCTGGTTCTCGTTCCTCACGGTCGCCGCCCGCTTCGCCGCCCGCCGGCTCCGCTCGCCGCGCGCGTGGCGCATCCTGGACGGCCTCATCGCGGTGGCGATGCTCGCTCTCGCTGCCGGCCTGGCGTTCTCCTGACCCGCGCGCACGGCGCGAAGCAAGGGCCCTTCCGCGCGCGATCCGGTCGCGCCACCATGGATCCATGAGGCATGTGCACGTGATCGTCCATGGCCGGGTGCAGGGCATCGGCTACCGCTACGGATTGCGCGAGCAGGCCCAGCGGCTCGGACTCGCGGGGTGGGTGCGCAACCGCCACGGCGACGCCGTCGAGGCGGTGCTGGCGGGCGACGCCGGCGCCGTCGAGGCGGCGCTGGCGTGGATGGAGCACGGTCCCGAGGGCGCCGAGGTGCAGTCGCTCGAGACCTCCGGCGGGGCGGCCTTCGCGGTGCCGGAGGACGGCGGCTTCGAGATCCGCCGCAGCGCCTGACGCGGCCCCGGAAAGCGGAACGACCCCGCCCTTCCGGACGGGGTCGCTCAGCTAACTGACGCTCTGCGTCACGCGATGGCGTTGACGTCCAGCGGGATGCCGGGGCCGAACGTGGTCGACACGGCGCCCTTCTGGATGTAGCGGCCCTTCGAGCTCGACGGCTTCAGGCGCACGATCTCGTCGAGCGCGGCCTGCAGGTTCGCGTCCAGCTGCTCGGCCGAGAACGAGGCCTTGCCGACGATGAAGTGCACGTTGGCGTGCTTGTCGACGCGGAACTCGATCTTGCCGCCCTTGATCTCCTCGACCGCCTTGGCCGGGTTCGGGGTGACGGTGCCGGTCTTGGGGTTCGGCATCAGGCCGCGGGGGCCGAGGACCTTACCCAGACGACCGACCTGGCCCATGAGCTCCGGCACGGCGACGGCCGCGTCGAAGTCGGTCCAGCCGCCGGCGACCTTCTCGATGAGCTCGGCGCCGCCGACCTCATCCGCACCGGCCGCGATGGCGGCCTCGGCCGCGGGGCCGTTGGCGAAGACGATGACGCGGGCGGTCTTGCCCGTGCCGTGCGGGAGCATGACGGTGCCGCGCACCATCTGGTCCGCCTTGCGCGGGTCGACCGAGAGCTTCAGCGCGACCTCGACGGTCGAGTCGAAATTCTTCGAGCCCGTCTCCTTCGCGAGCGCGACGGCCTCGGCGGGCGTGTAGTACTTGCCGGCCTCGATCTTCTCGGCGGCGGCGGCGTAAGCCTTGGACTTGGTAGCCATTATCGTGATCCCCCTCAGTCCTCGACCGTGATGCCCATGGAGCGGGCGGTGCCGGCGATGATCTTCGAGGCGGCCTCGAGGTCGTTCGCGTTCAGGTCGGGCTGCTTCGTCTTGGCGATCTCGGTGACCTGCTCCTTGGTGAGCTTGCCGACCTTGACCGTGTGCGGCGTCGCCGAGCCCTTCTGCAGGCCGGCGGCCTTCTTGATGAGCTCCGCGGCCGGCGGGGTCTTCAGGACGAACGTGAAGCTGCGGTCCTCGTAGACGGTGATCTCCACGGGGATGACGTTGCCGCGCTGCGACTCGGTCGCGGCGTTGTACGCCTTGCAGAACTCCATGATGTTGACGCCGTGCTGACCCAGGGCCGGGCCGATCGGCGGCGCCGGGTTGGCTGCACCGGCGTTGATCTGAAGCTTGATCAGGCCGGTCACCTTCTTCTTCGGTGCCATTTCCTCTTCCTTTCATCGAGCGGATGCCGGTTGCGATCCGCTCTCCCGCACACAGCGCGATCCCGGAGGATCCTGCGAGCGGTGGGATGCCTGCGCAGACAGGGCGCAAACCAGTAGATCCTACCAGAAACAGAAGAGCCGGCCCCGTGAGGGACCGGCTCTTCAGAAACTCATCTCACACCATCTTGGTGACCTGGTCGAACGACAGCTCGACCGGGGTCTCGCGCTCGAAGAGCGACACCAGCACGGTGAGCTTGCCGCTCTCCGGCTTGATCTCGCTGATCGTGCCGGGAAGACCCGCGAACGAGCCCTCCTTGATCGTGATCGTCTCGCCGGCCTCGAAGTCGACCTCGGCGGGAAGCACGCGGGCCTGCGCGGCCTGACCCTTGGGCGCGCCGCTCTTGGCCTGAGCCTGCGCCTCCTTGATCTCGACGAGGGGCTTCAGCATGTTGAAGGCCTCCTCGAAGCGCAGCGGGGTCGGGTTGTGGGCGTTGCCCACGAAGCCGGTGACGCCCGGGGTGTGGCGCACGACCGACCAGGTGTCCTCGTTGAGCTCCATGCGCACCAGCACGTAGCCGGGGATGCGCACGCGCGTGACCATCTTGCGCTGGCCGTTCTTGATCTCGACGACGTCCTCCATCGGGACCTCGACCTGGTAGATGTCGTCCTCGACCTCGAGCGTCGACTTGCGCTGCTCGATGTTGGCCTTGACCTTGCGCTCGAAGCCCGCGTACGAGTGGATGACGTACCACTTGCCCTCCTGGGCACGCAGCTCCTGTCGGAAGGCCTCATACGGGTCGTCCGACTCGGCGGTCTCGCCGTCCTCGTCCTCGTCGCCGTTCACGTCGGGGCCGTCGTAGGGGGTCACCTCGTCGGCGGCCAGCGCAGCGGCCTCCTGGGCCTCCTCCGCGGCGGAGTCGGAGAGAACCTCGGCCGCGGCCTCGACCTCGCTGGTCTCGTCGATGTTCAGTGCGTCGTTCACGATCGCGTCGGCCTCCGGGTCGTCGATGTCGATGTCTTCGTCGCTCGCGTCGTCCTCGTCCGCGGCTCCGTCGTCGATGTGCATGGCGAGATGCTCGGCGGCCTCGCTGGCGTGCGCCTCGGCGTAGAGCACGTTGCCCTCCTGGGCCTCGTCCTCTTCGCTCGACTGCTCGGCTGCCGGGGCCCAGTCGGCGTCATCGACATGCTTTTCAGACACTGACAGTCCTATCCATAACCAGAGTCTCTTCCATTACGCGGCGGATGTGCAGAGGGCACGTCCACCCGGCCCGACGGGCCGTGCGTCAGTCGATCAGGCCGGGACTCCGAAGACGACCGTCGCGACCCACGAGAAGAGGTAGTCGAGCCCGTAGACGAGCCCCATCATGACGACCACGAAGCCGAGCACGACGACCGTGAACTTCAGCAGCTCCGAGCGGGTCGGCGTGACGACCTTGCGGAGCTCGGCGATGACCTGGCGGAAGAAGATCACGATCCGCGCGAAGAAGCCGGGCTTCTTCTCGCCGTTCGCGCCTGCCGCGACGATCTCGCCGTTCGCTGCGTCCTGGACCATTCGCTGCCTTTCGTGAGTCAGCTGACGCTGACGCGCAGGGCGGACAGGAATCGAACCTGCAACCTGCGGTTTTGGAGACCGCTGCTCTGCCAATTGAGCTACCGCCCTAGAGGTCCGAAGACCCCGGGATCATCCGATCCTCCAGCCGCTTCCGGAACCCGGGCACAGCGAAAGAATGCAGACGACAACTGCGTACCAAGCATACGGCATGCCCGAATGGGCCGCGAACCGGGGCGGGATCCCGCGCGTGGCGCGGGGTGCCCGATGCCCGGCCACGAGCGGACCTCCGGGGCCGGATCAGCGGGCCGGCCCGGGAAGGGCGACGCCGTGCAGCGCCTCGACGAGCGGGGCCAGCTCGGGACGCCGCTCCGCCTCGCCCAGGGCGCGCTCGAGCGTCTCGTCGTGCACCGGCCGGGCGCTGAGGTACAGCTCGCGGCCGCGGGGCGTCAGCTCGGTGTAGATGCCTCGCCGGTCGTCCGCACACAGCACACGAGAGAGCAGCCCCCGATCCTCGAGACGGGTGACCAGCCGGGTCGTGGCGCTGGGGCTCAGCGCGGCCGCTCGCGCGAGCTGCTGCATGCGCATGTGCCAGCCGTCCTGCCTGTCGAGGGCGTCCAGCACCGTGTACTCCACCACCGACAGACCGGCGGCGGCCTGCAGCGACCGCTCCAGCTCCGCCTCGATCAGGGAGTGCAGTGCGGCCAGCGTGCGCCACCCCTGCGCGCGCACCTGGACGGCGTCGTCGCCGATCCCCATGAGGGCTCCTCTCGATACTTGCTTGCGCGGGATAGTTGCGTGTGCAATGATCTTCCTTCGTCGCTCGCAATAACCCGCGTGTGCAACTACTCAAGACTACAGGAGCCCTCCATGCCCATCGGATTGGTCGCCCTGGCCGTCGGCGCCTTCGGCATCGGCCTCACCGAGTTCGTGATCATGGGCCTGCTGCCCGAGGTCGCGCGCGACTTCGCCGTCGCGGAGGCGACCGCCGGCTGGCTCATCTCCGGATACGCGCTCGCGGTGGTCGTCGGGGCGCTCGTCCTGACGGCGGCCACCACCCACCTTCCCCGTAAGCGCGTGCTGCTCGGCCTGCTGATCCTGTTCGTCGCCGGGAACGTCCTGACGGCGCTCGCCGACGCGTACGCCCTCGCCATGATCGGAAGGATCCTGGCGGCGCTCAGCCACGGCGCGTTCTTCGGGATCGGATCCGTGGTCGCCGCCGGACTGGTGGCACCGGAGCGGAAGGGCGGCGCGATCGCCCTCATGTTCACCGGCCTGACCGCCGCGAACGTCCTCGGCGTGCCGTTCGGCACGTTCCTCGGCCAGCAGCTGGGCTGGCGCGCCACGTTCTGGGCCATCTCCGCGATCGGCGTCATCGCCTTCGCGGGCATCGCCGCCCTGGTGCCGGCCGACCGCTCCGTGACCGATCGCGTGAGCCTCCGCGGCGAGCTCTCGGCCTTCCGCTCCACGCAGGTGTGGCTGTCCCTCCTGGTCACCGTGCTCGCCTACGGCGGGATGTTCGGCGCCTTCACGTACATCGCCTACACGCTCACCGAGGTGAGCGGCTTCGCGACGGGCGACGTCCCGTGGCTGCTCGTGCTCTTCGGCGCCGGCCTCGTCGTCGGCAACTGGCTCGGCGGACGTCTCGCCGACCGGTCGATCGACGCCACGCTCATCGGATTCATCGCCGCGCTCGCCGTCATCCTGGCGCTGTTCGCCCTGCTCGCCGGATCGGGAGCCGCCACGATCGTCGCGCTGTTCCTGATGGGCGGCTTCGGGTTCGGCACGGTGCCCGGGCTGCAGAGCCGGATCATGGGCTACGCCGGGCAGGCGCCGACCCTGGCGTCGGGCGCCAACATCGGGGCGTTCAACGTGGGCAACGCCCTGGGCGCCTGGGCCGGCGGCGTCGGGATCTCGGCCGGGCTCGGCTACACCTCCCCCATCTGGATCGGCGCCGCGATCACGGCGATCGCGCTGGTCGTGATGATCGCGGCCGCCGCGAGTGCGGCGCGCCGGATCCCCGCTGCGTCCGAGACCCCTGTGAGCGGAGCGACCGGCACGATCGCGGTCGCGCGCTGATCCCGGATCGGCGAGAGGGGGATCCGCGCACGCGGATCCCCCTCTCGCGTCTCCCGCGCGGGGCCTCAGGCGTTCGGCAGCAGCGTGTACTTCGTCGAGAGGTACTCGTGGATGCCCTCGAAGCCGCCCTCGCGGCCCACGCCGGACTGCTTGACGCCGCCGAACGGAGCGGCGGCGTTGGACACGACGCCCGCGTTGAGGCCCATCATGCCGGTCTCGAGGCGCTCGATCATCCGGTGCCCGCGCTGCAGGTCCTCCGTGTAGACGTACGAGACGAGGCCGTACTCGGTGTCGTTCGCCATGGCGACGGCCTCGTCCTCGGTCGAGAACGTGGCGATCGCGAGCACCGGACCGAAGATCTCCTCGCGCAGGATCGCGCTGCCCGCCTGCACGCCTGTGACAACGGTCGGCTGGTAGAACGTGCCGGGCCCGTCGAGCTTCTCGCCGCCGGTCAGGATGGTCGCACCGCGCCCGGTCGCGTCGGCGACCAGCTCGGCGGCCTTGTCGACCGCGTCCTCGTCGATCAGCGGGCCGATCTCGACGCCCTCCTCGGTGCCGCGGCCGATCTTCATCTCCGACACCCGCTCGGTGATCCGCCGGCCGAACTCCTCGGCGACCGACTCGTGCACGATGAAGCGGTTCGCGGCCGTGCAGGCCTGACCGATGTTGCGGAACTTGGCCTGCAGCGCACCGGTGACGGCCTTGTCGAGGTCGGCGTCCTCGAACACGACGAACGGGGCGTTGCCGCCGAGCTCCATCGAGACACGGAGCACGCCCTCCGCGGCCTGCGCGATGAGCTTGCGGCCCACCTCGGTCGACCCCGTGAAGGAGAGCTTGCGCAGGCGGGGGTCGGCGATGATCGGGGCCGACACGCGGCCGGACGACGCCGACGTGACGACGTTCACGACGCCCTTCGGCAGGCCGGCCTCGACGAGCAGGCTCACGAAGAACAGCGTGGTGAGCGGCGTCAGCTGCGGCGGCTTGATCACCACGGTGCAGCCCGCGGCGAGCGCGGGAGCGATCTTGCGGGTCGCCATCGCGAACGGGAAGTTCCACGGCGTGATGAAGAACGACGGGCCCACCGGGCGCTGCGACACGATCATCCGGCCCGTGCCCTCGGGGTTCGAGCCGTAGCGGCCCGTGATGCGCACGGCCTCCTCGCTGAACCAGCGGTTGAACTCGTTGCCGTACGCCACCTCGCCCTTGGCCTCGGCGAGCGGCTTGCCCATCTCGATCGTCATGAGCAGCGCGAGGTCGTCGGCGCGCTCGCGCACCAGCTCGAACGCGCGACGCAGGATGTCGCTGCGGGTTCGGGGCGGGGTGGCCGCCCACTCGTCCTGCACGGCGGCCGCGGCGTCGAGCGCCTTGACGCCGTCCTCGGCGGTGGCGTCGGCGACCGAGGCGACGACCTCGTTCGTGGCCGGGTCGCGCACGTCGAAGGTCTTCGCCGACGACGAGTCGACCCACTCGCCGCCGATGAACAGCTGGGTGGGGACGGACGCGAGCAGCGCCCTCTCACGATCGTTCATGGTTCTCCTGGAGTCTCGGGGGTCGTGGGGTGGGGGTGGTCTGTGCCGCCGGGCTCACGCCTCGGCGAGCGCCTGCGCGATGACGTCGAGCCCCTCGTGGAGCAGCTCGTCGCCGATGGCCAGCGGGGGCAGGAAGCGGATGACGTTGCCGTACGTGCCGCAGGTGAGCGTCACGACGCCCGCCGCGATCGCGGCGCGCGCGACCGCGCCGGCCAGCGCCGCGTCCGGCTCGCTCGTGGCGGGGTCGACGAACTCGACCGCCATCATCGCGCCCAGGCCGCGCACGTCGCCGACGCGGGCGTCGGAGACCTGCAGCGCGGTCAGTCGCTCGCGCAGGATCGCGCCGATCTCGTTCGCGCGCTCGATCAGGCCGTCGTTCTCGTACGCGTGGATCGCGGCCAGGGCCGCCGCGCAGGCCACGGGGTTGCCGCCGTAGGTGCCGCCGAGGCCGCCGGCGTGCGCGGCGTCCATGATCTCGGCGCGGCCCGTGACGGCCGCGAGCGGCATGCCGCCGGCGATCCCCTTCGCGGTGGTGATCAGGTCGGGGACGATGCCGAAGTGCTCGCTGGCGAACATCGCGCCGGTGCGGGCGAAGCCGGTCTGCACCTCGTCCGCGATGAACACCACGCCGTTGGTGCGGGCCCACTCGACGAGGGCCGGCAGGAAGCCGTCGGCCGGGACGATGAACCCGCCCTCGCCCTGGATCGGCTCGATGATGATCGCCGCCAGGTTGTCCGCGCCGATCTGCTTCTCGATCAGGGTGATGGCGCGCTTGGCGGCCTCGGGGCCCGAGAGCCCGTCGCGGAACGGGTAGGACAGCGGCGCGCGGTACACCTCGGGGGCGAACGGGCCGAACCCGCTCTTGTAGGGCATGCTCTTGGCGGTCAGCGCCATGGTCAGGTTGGTGCGGCCGTGGTAACCGTGCTCGAACGCGACGACGGCCTGGCGGCCCGTGTGCTTGCGCGCGATCTTGACGGCGTTCTCGACGGCCTCGGCGCCGGTGTTGAACAGGGCGCTGCGCTTCTCGTGGTCGCCCGGGGTGAGGCGGTTGAGCGCCTCGGCGACCGCGACGTACTCCTCGTACGGCGAGACCATGAAGCAGGTGTGGGTGAAGCGCGCGGTCTGCTCGGCGACCGCGGCGACGACCGCCGGGTGGGCGTTGCCCACGGTGGTCACGGCGATGCCCGAGCCGAGGTCGATGAGGGAGTTGCCGTCGATGTCGACGATGACTCCCCCGCCGGCCGCGACCGTGGCGATCGGCACGCTGTGCGCGACGCCGGGCGCCACCGCGGCGGCCTTGCGGGCGAGGATCTCGGCCGAGCGGGGCCCGGGGATGGACGTGACGAGGCGTCGTTCCTGCGGCAGCGAGGGGCCGCCGGTGATCGCGGGGGTGGTGAGCGTGGCGTCGGTCATGCCGCGAGCGTACGACCGCGCCATCCGCCGGTCACTGTCCCGCCCGTACGATACGAAAGGCGGGATTCGCCCGCGCGTACACCGGAGGCGCCCATGGCCGCGATCACCCCACCTACGCTCGGCGCGCTCCTCGACCGCCCCGACCTCGCCCTGAGGCTCGTCACGCCGCTCGCGGACGGGGGTCGCCCCGTGCGCTGGGTGCACAGCTCCGACCTCGAGGATCCGACCCCGTTCCTCGCCGAGGACGTCGTCCTGCTGACGACGGGCACCCAGTTCCGCGGCGAGGACCCCGCACAGTACGGCGCGTACGTGGAGCGCCTCGCGCGCCGGGGAGTGACGGCCGTCGGGTTCGGCACCGAGGTCGTCCGCGCGGGCGTTCCGGCCGGACTGATCGCGGCGTGCGAGTCGGCGGGTCTGCCGCTGTTCGAGGTGCCCTTCCGGATCCCGTTCATCGCGATCGCTCGCGCGAACGCGGAGGCGATCGCCGCGGAGTCGTATGCGCGGCGCAGCTGGGCGCTCGCGGCCCAGCGGGCGATCTCGCTCGCCGCGCTGCGTCCGGACGCCCTGGATGCGGCGCTCGCGGAGCTCGCCCGCCAGCTGGGCAGCTGGGCCGGCCTGTACGACGCCGCGGGCACCCTGCTGCATGCCCGCCCCGCTCGGCTTCCGAACGAGGTCGGCGACGCTCTCCGCGCCGAGGCCGAGGCCCTGCTCGCCAAGGGCGTCCGTGCGGCCGACACTGCGCGGATCTCGGGGCGCACGTTCGCGCTCCAGACGCTCGGCCGCGGCGGAGAGCTGCGCGGCGTGCTCGCGGTCGAGGCGGAGGGACTCGACCAGGACGCCCGGGGCGTCGTGACCAGCGTCGTCGCGATGGCGGGGTTTGCGCTCGAGCAGAACCAGGCGCTCATCCGCGCCCGCGGCGCCCTGCGCGCCGGAGTGGTGCGCGCGCTGCTGGCGGGAGACGCCGCGCTCGCGCACGACGTCGCGGCCTCATCCTGGGGCGGCCTGCCGGACGAGCCCGCCGTCGCGGCCGTGACGTCGGCCGCCCCCGAGCAGCTCGCCGCCTTCCTGGAGCTGCGCGCCGCGCAGCTCCGCGGCCGGTTCTTCTTCGGGGCGCTCCCGGATGGCGACGGCCTCCTGCTGCTCGCGGCGCGCGACGCGGACGCGCCGTTCGCCGAGGCCGCCGCACGCGGCGGCGGCGCGGTGGGGGTCTCGCGCCCCACGACGTACGCGCGCCTCGCGGCGGCGATCGAGGAGGCCCAGGTCGCGCGGGCGCGTTCGGCGGAGGGCGTCACCGGCATCGACGACGTGCCGGACGCGCTGCTGAGCTCGCTGGGCGAGGGCGCGCGCACGGCGGCGCGTGCCCTGCTCGCCCCGCTGGTCCGCTACGACGAGACGCACGGGACCGCGCTGCTCGGCTCGCTGCGGACGTGGCTGGAGCACGACGCCCGGTTCGAGGACACCGCGCGCGCCCTCGGCGTGCACCGCCACACGGTGCGCTCGCGCATCGGGCTCGCCGAGCAGCTCCTGGGCCGCGACCTGTCGTCCTTCGCGTCGCGCGCGGAGGTCTGGCTCGCGCTCGTCTCGGCGTCCTGATCCGGACGTCGTCATCCGGTGCGCGGGGCGTGTCATCGACCTCTCGGACCGCGGATCCGGCGGCTACGCTGATCGGTGTGACCGACCGCGCCCCGCTCTCCCGCAAGCTCTCCGCCATCGCCGAATCCGCCACCCTGAAGGTCGACGCCAAGGCCAAGGCCCTCAAGGCCGAGGGCAAGCCCGTCATCTCGTACGCCGCCGGCGAGCCCGACTTCTCGACGCCGCAGTTCGTCGTCGACGCCGCCGCCGAGGCCCTCCGCGACCCCGCGAACTTCCGTTACACGCCCGCCGCCGGTCTTCCCGTGCTGCGCGAGGCGATCGCGGCGAAGACCCTTCACGACTCGGGCCTCGAGGTGCCCGCCTCGCGCGTGGTCGTGACCAACGGCGGCAAGCAGGCCGTGTACCAGGCGTTCCAGGCCGTCGTGAACCCGGGCGACGAGGTGCTGCTGCCGGCGCCGTACTGGACCACCTACCCCGAGGCCATCCGCCTCGCCGACGGCGTGCCCGTCGAGGTGTTCGCCGGCGCCGACCAGAACTACAAGGTGACGGTCGAGCAGCTCGAGGCCGCCCGCACCGACCGCACCACCGTGCTCGTGTTCGTCTCGCCGTCCAACCCGACCGGATCCGTGTACACGCCCGAGGAGACGAAGGCGATCGGCGAGTGGGCGCTCGCGCACGGCATCTGGGTCATCAGCGACGAGATCTACCAGAACCTCGTCTACGAGGGTGCCCGCGCGGTGTCGATCGTCGAGGCCGTGCCCGAGCTCGCCGAGCAGACCATCCTGCTCAACGGCGTCGCCAAGACGTACGCCATGACCGGATGGCGCGTGGGCTGGATGGTCGGCCCCGCCGACGCGATCAAGCTGGCGGCCAACCTGCAGTCGCACCTGTCGAGCAACGTCAACAACGTCGCGCAGATCGCCGCCGCCGCGGCGCTGAACGGACCGCAGGATGAGGCGCTGAAGATGCGCGAGGCATTCGACCGCCGCCGCCGTCTGATCGTCGAGGAGCTGTCGAAGATCGACGGCGTCGAGGTCCCCAACCCGCTCGGCGCGTTCTACGCGTACCCCGACGTGCGCGGCCTGCTGGGCCGCGAGTGGGCCGGTCGCACGCCGACCACGTCGCTCGAGCTGGCAGATCTCATCCTGGACCTCGCCGAGGTCGCGGTCGTGCCGGGCGAGGCCTTCGGCCCCAGCGGCTACCTGCGCCTGTCGTACGCGCTCGGTGACGACGCGCTGCTCGAGGGCATCCAGCGTCTGCAGAAGCTGTTCTCCTGACGCGAGGCGCATCGAGCGCGAGACCTCATCGACGACACGAGACCGCAGCGATCCGCTGCGGTCTCGTGCGTGTGGTGAGGTCTCGTGCTTCTCCGCGGCGGCTCAGCCGACGGGGACGGTGGGGCTCACTTCCTGAGTTCGGGTGCGACGACGCGGATCACGGCGGAGTCGTCGAGGGCCCCCAGGCCCTGCGCCTCGCCGAGCAGGAACAGCTGCTCCGCGGCAGCTGCCACGGGGGTGGACAGGTGCGCCTTGCGCGCGGCCTGCCCCACGATCCCGAGGTCTTTCACGAAGATGTCGAGGCGGCTGAGCACCTCGGCGCCACCCTCGTCGTACGCCTGCAGCGCGCGGGGGCCGCGGTTGCCGAGCATGAACGAGTCGGCCGCACCGGCCGTGAGCGCCTCGAGCGTTCGGGCGCGGTCGAGGCCGAGCGCGTCGGCGAGCGCGAGCGCCTCGGCGGCGGCGGCGATGTGGACGCCGCACAGCAGCTGGTTGACGGTCTTGAGCGCCTGGCCGTCGCCGGGCTTGTCGCCCACCACCGTCAGCGTGGACGCGAGCTGCTCGAGCACCGGGCGCGCCGTCTCGAGGGCCGCGGGCTCCGCGCCGACGACGATCAGCAGGTCGCCCTCGCCGGCGCGCACGGGTCCGCCCGAGAGCGGCGCGTCGACGAGGCCGGCGCCGCGCTCGGCGAGCCGTGCCGCGATGTCGGCGATGCCCTCGGTGCCGACCGTGCTGGTCAGGATGACGACGCTCCCCTCGCCGAGGTGGGCCGAGAGCCCCGCCTCGCCGAACAGGAGGTCGTTCAGCTGCTCGCCCGTGCGCACGGCGACGAGCACGGCATCCGCGCCCGTCACCGCGGCCGCGGCCGAGTCCGCGGGCGCGACGCCCTGGTCGGCGGCGAGGGCGAGGCGCTCGGCGGCGAGGTCGTAGCCGCGCACCTCGAAGCGCTGTGCGAGACGGGCGGCCATGGGAAGGCCCATGGCCCCCAGGCCGATGACGGCGACGGTGCTGGTCATGCGATGTCCTTTCGACGGGGAGGTCGGTGCTCGTCCGCGAGCGTCGCGACGACGCGGGAGAGCGAGTCGGGGCCGCCGACGTTTCCGGCGAAGACGACGTACGGGATGCCCACGGCGGGGCCGCTCTCGGGCCGCCACAGCGACACGATGCCGGGCAGCATGGGGCCCACCACCGTCGCGCGGCGGATCTCGAGCGCCTCGCTCGCCACGTCGCTCGACGTGATGCCGCCCTTCGCGATCACGAAGCGGGGCGGTGCCATCCGCAGCACGCGGCGCACGAGCTCGACCACCCCGCTCGACACCCGGCGCGCGATCTCGAGGCTCTCGTCGGGCGATCCGCCGGTCACGAGGTCGCGGGTGGTGTGGACGATCACCGTGCCATGGGCGAGTGCCTCGGCGACGCGCGCGGCGCTCTCGTCGAGGTGGGCCTCGCGGCGCTCGTCGATCAGGCGCCGCACGTCCAGCTCCACGGTCGCGGTGTCCGGGCGCGCGGCACGGAGGTGCTCCAGCTGCGCCGTCGTCAGCGGGACGTGGCTGCCCACGACGACGAGCCCGCCGCGCCCCTCGGCGAGGTCCAGCTGCGACGCCTGCACGGGCTCGGCGATCTCCTGGCCGATGTGCGCGCGCAGGTACGGCGGGCCCACGCGCAGCAGCACGTCGCGCTGCAGGCGGTGGAGCGCCAGGGCGACCGCGCGCATGTCTGCCTCGTCGACCACGTCGACCGCCACGACCGTGCCGTCGGGAAGGGCCGCCAGGAACTCGCCCACCGCGTCGGGGCCGCGTCGGATCACGTCGATCGTGAGCGCGGCGACGGCCTCGGCGGGCACGCGCCCGTCCGTCTTCTCGGCGACCCATTCGCGCAGGTCCGATGATGCGAAGCCGAACGTCGCATCCTGCGCGAAGGGCGTGCGCCCCACGGGCGTCGCGACGTCGTCCACGACCCAGTAGTGCACGGAACGCACGGTGACACGACCGGCATCGGGGAACGCGGGGACCAGCAGAGTCAGCGCCGGGGCGGTCTCGCCGTGCGCGACCACCTCGGCTGCCAGGACGTCGGTCTCGAGCGGGAAGTGCCCGCGCAGCGTCGAGTCGCTGCGCGACACGAACGTGACGCGGCGGCCGACGGCCCGCGCGGCGGCGAGCGAGACGGCGACGATCTCGCGATTGCGCCGCGCCGCGGTGTCCTCGTCCAGCGAGCGCGTGTTGGTCAGGACGTAGACCGCGGGAGCCCCGGTGGCGAGCGCGGCATCCAGGTCCTCGCGCTCCCAGCGCGTGAGCACCGGAAGATCCGAGACCGACTGTGTGCCGGTGGGGTCGTCGTCCAGCACGATGAAGACCGAGGCCGGGTCGAGCGCGGCGCGCACGTGGTCCGCGCGGATGTCGAGCGGGGCGGGCAGGTCCGCGAGCAGGGTCGCGACGGGCAGGCTGCCGGCGGGCAGGTTCTCGGGGGGCACGAGAACTCCTTCGTTCACGGACGGGATCCGCGCGGCGATGCGGCGGACACCGAGGTATCAGATATCAGATAGCGACTCTACGCCCAGACCGCGCTCTCCGCCACACGAGCGACCGGCCGAGCGGCCCGGGCCGTGTCAGTGCTGGTGCACGAAACGCAGCAGATCGTCGCGCGTCTGGCGCATGTGGCTCGCCATCGCATCCCGGGCGGCCAGCGGGTCGCCGGTCTCGAGCGCGTCGAGCACGGCGGCGTGCTCGGCGATCGCGTGCTCGCGGATGTCGAGCACGGCGCTGGTCTCAGCGCGCGTGGCCTCGAGCATCGAGGTGAGCGGGCGCATGGTGGCCAGCAGGATGCGGTTGTCGGCGGCGCGCAGGATGACGTCGTGGAAGTCGAGATCGGCCGCCACGAACGCGTCGACGTCCCCGTCCGCGTGGGCCCGCCGCATCCGCTCGAGGTCGGCGCGCAGCGCCTCGAGATCGTCCGCCGAACGGCGCTCCGCGGCGAGCTGCGCCGCGCCCGTCTCGATCATGACGCGCACCTCGAGCAGCTCGAGCGAGGAGCGCTCGCGCGCGCCCTCCGTGCGGGCGTGCCGCACGACGGCCTCCAGTCCGGTCCACTCCGACGCCGGAGCGATCCGGTGCCTGCTGCCCGGCACCTGAACGATCACGCCCTGCGCCTGCAGCAGGCGCACGGCCTCCCGCACGGTGAGCCGCGACACCCCGAGTTGCGCCGCGATGTCGCCCTCCGGCGGCAGCTGCTCGCTGGCCCGCAGCTCGCCCGCGATGATCGCGTCGAGCAGCCGGTCGACCACCTCGCGCGTGCGGGACACCTTCGCCATGGCCGTCAGAGCTCGACGCCGACGAGCACCGGCTCCGGCTGCAGGACGATGCCGTACTCCGCTGCCACCCGGCTCTGCACGAAGCGCGCCAGCTCCGCGATCTCGCCGGCGGTCGCGCCGCCCCGGTTGGTGAGCGCGAGCGTGTGCTTGGTCGAGAGCGAGGCGCGCGAGCGCGGCAGGTGGAAGCCCTTGCCGAGCCCCGAGTGCTCGATCAGCCAGGCGGCGCTGACCTTGACGAGCGTCTCCTGCGGCGGACGAGGCGGCACGAAGCCCTCGTACGCGGACAGCGGGATGACCGCGACCGTGTCGAGCTGCGGCGTCATGGGCCACCGCGGGCACTCCGCGGGGAGCGTGCGCGCGACGTGCTCGTCCACGATCGGGTTGTTGAAGAACGACCCGGCGCTGTGCGTGTCGGGATCCGGGTCGTCGAGCACCATGCCCTTGCCGCGGCGGGTCGTGATCACGGTGTCGCGGATCCACTGCACGGACACCGCGTCGTCGGTCGACAGACCGAGCGCCGAGCGAAGGCGCGCGTCCTCGATCGGGCGCGGCCCGTGACCGACGTGCACCAGGTCGAGCGTGAGCGACAGGACGACGGCGGATCGCTCGGCGGTGGAGCCGTAGTGCTGCTTCAGCACCGAGGTCCGCGGGCCGAGGCCCAGCTCGGACGCCGGCACGGTGGAGACCTCGCCGGTCTCCTCGTCGATCAGCTCCACCTCGACGAGCGTCTGGACGATCTCCTGGCCGTACGCGCCCACGTTCTGGATGGGCGCCGCGCCGGCCGTGCCGGGGATCCCCGACATCGCCTCGATGCCCGACAGCCCCTGCGCGACGGTCCAGGCGACGAGCTCGTCCCAGTTCTGGCCGGCCTGCACGCGCAGGCGCACGGAGCCGGCCGGTGCGCCGGGGACGACCTCGAAGCCCGAGGTGAGGATCCGGATCACCGTGCCGGGGAACGGCTCGTCACCCGGCAGGAGGTTGGATCCGCCGCCGAGCACGAACCACGGGCCGCCGTCGGCCCACACGTCGCGGAGGGCCGCGACGAGCTCGTCCTGCGTGCGGGCGTCGATCATGCGCGCGGGCGTAGCGCCGACGCGCAGGGTGGTGAGGCTGCGCAGCGGGATCGGCTCGATCTCGGGCATCGACGTCACGCGGTGCGGACCCGCACCTGCGCCTTGCCGAGCACGGAGGTGCCGGCGTGGGTCACGGTGAGGTCGATGCGCGCGGTGCCCTCGGCGACCTCGCCGACCTTCGCCGTGACGGCGACGTCGGCGCCGTCCTCCGGGTCGACCACGACCGGGCGCGTGAAGCGCACGCCGTACTCGACGATCCGGCCGGCGTCGCCGAGCCACGGGACGATCGTCTCGACCGCGAGGCCCATGGTGAGCATGCCGTGCGCGAGCACGCCGGGCAGGCCCACGCGCTCGGCCACGTCGTCGCGGTAGTGGATCGGGTTGAAGTCGCCGGAAGCGCCCGCGTACCGCACGAGCGACTCGCGCGTGAGGTGCACCGTGCGCTCGGCGACGACGTCGCCGACCTGGATGGCGTCGAGCGCGCTCATTCCTCTCCCCCGATCAGCAGCACCGAGGTCGCGGTGACGACGTGCGCGCCGTCCGCGTCGGTGATCTCGGCCTCGCTCGTGACCATGGCGCCCTGCCCCATGGCCCGCAGGCCCGTGACGGTCAGCTGCCCCGTGAGCTCGTCGCCGGCGACGATCGGCCGCGTGTAGCGGAAGCTCTGCTGCACGTGGATCGTGCGCTCCAGCGCGATGCCCGAGTCGGGCTCGGCGAGCAGCTGCTGCAGCGTCATGTCCTGGATCACCATCGCGAACGTCGGCGGGGCGACGACGTCGCCGTAGCCGAGCGCGCGGGCGGCCTCGGGGTCGTGGTGCTGGGCGTCCTCGGCGAACACGGCGCGCGCGAACTCGCGCACCTTCTCGCGTCCGACGAGGTACGGCGCGGTCGGCGGGAACGCGCGACCGAGCAGTTCGGGATTCACTGGCACCGGCTCATCCTATCGACCGCCCCTGACCGGGCCGTCGACCGGCCGGGCTCACTCCTTCGGCTTGCGGGACGCGCGGATCGCGCGCTGGGTCATCTGAGCCGTGATCACGACGAGGAAGATCACGAACAGGATGTTCGCGACCTGCGGGTCGATCACGTTCGCGACCAGGGTGCCGAGGGGCGCGGTGACGCATGCCGTGACGCCGATGCAGAGCCCGGCGACCAGATCGACGTTCTTGTGGCGGATGTTGCCGATGGTGCCCGACATGGTGGTCGGGATCATCATGAGCAGCGACGTGCCCTTGGCGACCAGGTCGCTGGCGCCGAACAGCAGGATCAGCACCGGCACCACGACGATGCCGCCGCCGACGCCGATCAGGCCCGACAGGACGCCCGCGACCAGGCCCGTCAGCACGAGCGCGGCACCGGCCCAGAACGTCAGAACCAGCTCGGCGTCGCGCGACGGGATGATGATGAACAGGCTGATCATCACGACGATCAGGAATCCGACGAAGAACCACCGCAGCACGGGCTCCGACAGGCGGTGGAGCAGCCGCGTGCCCACCTGCGCCCCCACGACGGCGCCCGCGGCGAGCAGCAGGGCGGCGATCCAGTCGACGTCCCCGTTGGCGGCGTAGGCGATGACGCCGACCGCGGCGGTCGGGATGATCGCCGCCGAGGACGTGCCCGACGCCAGCTTCTGCCCGAACGCGGCCAGCATGACCAGCAGCGGGACGATCACCGTGCCGCCCCCGACGCCGAACAGGCCGGAGAGGAATCCGGAGAGCAGGCCGATCGCCACGAACACGACGATGACCCGGGGACCACGGGCGCTCAGCGCGCCGATCATGTCTCGATCACCGTCCCACGCTATCGCGCGTGGCCGCCCCCGCCGTTTCCCGCAGGTGAACGGGAGTGGGCCCGTGTGGCACATCCGCGCCGGAACGGCAACCACTTGAGCGGTCGGGAACGGCGGTGTGACGCTGGCGCGACACCGATGCGCGGAGAGGAGCCCCCATGAAGGCGATGGTCTATCGCGGCCCGTACAAGGTCAGGGTCGAGGAGAAGGACATCCCGGCGATCGAGCACCCGAACGACGCGATCGTGCGGGTCACACGGGCGGCCATCTGCGGCTCGGACCTGCACCTCTACCACGGCATGATGCCCGACACCCGCGTCGGGACGACGTTCGGTCACGAGTTCATCGGGGTGGTCCACGAGGTCGGCCCGTCGGTCGAGAGCCTGAAGGCCGGCGACCGCGTGATGGTGCCGTTCAACGTGTACTGCGGCTCGTGCTGGTTCTGCTCGCGGGGCCTGTACTCGAACTGCCACAACGTCAATCCGAACGCCACCGCGATCGGCGGGATCTACGGCTACTCGCACACGTGCGGAGGCTACGACGGCGGGCAGGCCGAGTTCGTGCGCGTGCCCTTCGCGGATGTCGGGCCCAGCACGATCCCGGACTGGCTGGACGATGACGACGCGCTCCTGATGACGGATGCTCTCGCGACGGGGTACTTCGGAGCGCAGCTGGGCGAGATCGCGGAGGGCGACACGGTCGTGGTGTTCGGGGCGGGGCCGGTGGGCCTGTTCGCGGCGAGGTCGTCGTGGCTGATGGGCGCCGGTCGCGTGATCGTGGTCGACCACCTCGACTACCGCCTGGAGAAGGCGCGGGAGTTCGCGTTCGCCGAGACGCTGGACTTCGCCGAGCACGACGACGTGGTCGTGGCGCTGAAGAAGGCGACCGACCACCTCGGGGCCGACGTGGCCATCGACGCGGTCGGGGCCGAGGCCGACGGCTCCCTCGCGCAGCACATCACGGCCGCGAAGCTCAAGCTGCAGGGCGGATCGCCCGTCGCGCTGAACTGGGCCATCGACTCCGTCCGCAAGGGCGGCAACGTGTCCGTCATGGGCGCCTACGGTCCGATGTTCTCGGCCGTGAAGTTCGGCGACGCGTTCAACAAGGGCCTGACGCTGCGGATGAACCAGTGCCCCGTGAAGCGGCAGTGGCCGCGGCTGCTCGAGCACATCCGGCACGGCTATTTGAAGCCGAGCGAGATCATCACGCACCGCATCCCCCTCGACGACATCGCCGAGGCCTACCACCTGTTCTCGGCCAAGCTCGACGGCTGCATCAAGCCCGTCATCATCCCGAACGCGGCCTAGAGAGGAGCACCGCATGCCGTACACCGCGAAGGATCCGACGCACACGCGGTCGCCGGAGGAGCTGCGCGACCGCATCCCCGGATGGGGAGCCGACCTCGATCCGGCCGACCGCCCGGCGCACCCGAAGCTCCGATACGACCCGAACGCGACGGGCGCGCACTGGGAGGAGCCCGAGCAGCAGCCAGAGCTGGTCCCGCGCGAGCGCTCGATCGAGCACGCGCGCCTGACCCCGGTGTTCGGCACCGCGGCGCCCCTGCATGGGCTGTCGGGCGCCGTGCGACGATACGCCTATCGCTTCAGCGAGGCCCGGGCCGCGCACTGGCTGCTGCTCCTGCTGGGCGACCGGATCGACGCGGTCGAGAGCCACCTCGTCTCCCTCGTCAGGGGACGGCCCGACGACCCCGTGACAGAGTCGGGGATCGAGGCCGAGCGCACGCGGCACGGGCTCGCATCGCGCCTCGGGCGAGGTCGCGTCGACGTGAAGCACCACTGGATGGACCCGCTCATCGTCGCCGGGCCCTGGGTGCTCGCCGCGTGGGGGGTCGTCTCGCTGGTCCGCCGGGTCGCCTCCCGACGCTGACCGCCGCGGTCAGCGCGGGCGGACGGTGAGGGTCTGCGCGAGCGTCCCGAAGGGGCCGCGGTCGTCGTGCAGGACGCTGTGCGTGAGGCCGGCGCCTCGGGGCCCGAACGACGCGGTGGTGTCGCACGCGACCCACTCCCCCTCGGGCTCCCGCAGCAGGTGCGCCGCGAAGTCCAGGCTGGGGAAGATCGCCACGTCGGGGTCGACCCGCGCCATGAGCCCGTTCGCCACGTCGATCATGGCCATGATCCGCGCGGTGGGGCTCACCTCCCGACCGTCGATCACGCCCACGACCGGACGCAGCCAGGTGACGCCGCGCCCCTGCCCCTCCTGCGCGCGCCGCGCCTCGAGGGAGCGGACGAAGCCGCCGGGCCACACCGCGCCGGGGTCCCACGCCGAGAGGGCGTCCCGCGCCGGCACGGGCGGGAACGCCGTGCCCGAGATCGCCGCCGTGTCGAAGACCGCCGCCAGCCAGGCCCGAGCGATGAGGGCGGGGCGCCCGTCCTGGGCGAGCCTCGCCTCGACGAGCTCGATCGTGCGTCCCGTGCGCAGCACGGTGACGGCGATCTCGACCGGCTCGAGCCGGAGGACCCCCAGGACGTCGACCGCGAGCCGGGTGATCCGGAGGTCGTCGGCGCGGCGCGCGTCGCGGTCCCGCTCGATCGCGTGGGTCAGCAGTCCGATGGCCGGCGCGACGTGCTGCTCGTCGGGGTTCCAAGCGCCGCTCACATGCGCCGTGGGCACGAAGCGCGTGTCGCTCTCGGGGATCCAGTATGCGGAGGTCTCGGCCATGACGCCGCTCAGTTCTCGGGTGCCGGCTTGCGTCCGCCGAACGCGGCCGTGAGCGCGTCTGCCGCGTTCACCACGGAGTCGACCATCTGCTTGCACACCTCGATCGGCATGCGCAGGGTCGGCCCCATGACGGTCAGTGCGCCGACGAGCGCCGAGTGCTGATCGAATACCGGAGCGGCGAGGCCGGACGCCGCCTCGAGGCGCTCCCCGACCGTGATGGCGTACCCGGCCGCACGGGTCTGGGCGACGGCGCGGCGCAGCTCGTGGGGGTCCGTGATGGTCGCGTCCGTCAGCGCGGGCAGCGGCGCCGACGTGATCTGGTCGAGCAGCCCCTCGGTCCACGCCAGCAGCACGCGTCCCGAGCTGCCGACGTGCAGGGGCTGGATGCGCCCCACATACATCTCCTGTTTCAGCCCGTGCCGTGTCTCGGCGAGGCCGATGCACACACGAGAGCCCTGCTCTGCCCGGAAGAAGCATGCCGTCTCGCCCGTCTCGTCGCGCAGCGCGCGCAGCTGGGGGGTGAGCAGCTCGACGAAGTCGCGGCTGCGCGCCGCCGGCCCGGCCCAATACGCCATGCGCACGCCGATCCGGTACTGCTCCCCAACCCTCTCGAGGAAGCCGTGGTCGACGAGATTTGCCAGCAGACGATGCGTGGTCGATGCCGGCAGCCCGGTGGCTGCGCGGATCTCGCCGGCCGTTCGCAGCGGCTGAGAGAGCGTGAAGGCGTCCAGGATCGCGGTGATCTTGGCGAGCACGAGGAGCGGCTGTTCGGCCATGCGCCGATCCTATGTCCGTTCGACGGGTTGCCCACATTGTGGGTTACGTCCTACAGTGTGGAATCACATCACCACCTCAGCTTCAAAGGAGAGGCTCGCCGTGAACGAGTGGTACACATTGGGAGTCGTCGGGCTCGTCATCGTCGCGGTCGTGTTCGCGATCGTGCGGTTCCGCATCAATCCGGTCATCGCCCTGGCCCTGGGCGCCGCCGCCATCGGCCTGCTCACCGGGCTCGGGCCGGCCGACACCGTCGCCACGATGACGCGCGGCTTCGGCGACGTGATGATGGAGGCGGGCCTGCTTATCGCGTGGGGCGTGCTGATCGGAGCGATGCTGAACGAGATGGGCGCCATCACCCGGCTCGTCGACGGACTCCTGCGGACATTCGGGAGGCGCGGCGTCCCGTATGCACTGGGCCTTTCGTTCGCGACCTACCTGCAGACGATCTTCATCGACGTGATGATCGTGATCGCCGCTCCCCTGGCCCGCCGCATCGCGCCCCGCCTGGGCCGCTATGGCACGGGGATCATGGGCGTCGCATTCGCGGTCGGCCTTGAGGCCGGGATCGTCCTGATGGTGCCCGGCTTCGCCGCCGTCGCACTCGCGGGTCTCCTGGGCGTGCCGCTCGGCGTCATGCTGATCGGCGGGTTCGCGGTCGTCGTGCCCACCGTGGCGCTCACCATCCTGCTCATGACGATCGGGTTCCGCCTCGGGTTCTGGACACCCGAGCGCGACGAGAAGGCCGTCGTCGAGGACGCAGTCCCGGACGCCTCGGCCGAACCCGCGCACGTGAAGGTCGACACCGCGTCCGCGCCGCGCATCGACACGACCCCCACGGGCACGGTGCGGACCGCGATCGGCGGCGTGCCGCACGGCCACACGCTCACAGCCGAGCGCACCCAGCGCGAGCGCCCCCTCATCCTGCTGTTCGCCCCCATGCTCGCCGCGCTGCTGCTCATCGCCGTCCAGGCCGTCCTGACGGTCATGGAAGTCGAGCTGGCGGCCATGCAGTTCCTCGGCAACCCCGTGATCGCGCTGCTGCTCGCCGTGATCGCCACGGGCGTGATCGGCCGGTCGGCGATCGGCACCAAGCGCATCGAGAAGTCGCTCGTCAAGGGCTTCCAGGACGGCGGCCAGATCTTCGTCCTCACGGGTGTGGGCGGGTCACTCGCGGCGGTGATCGCCGAAGGCGACCTGGGCAGCATCCTGCAGGGCTACTTCCAGGCCACCACGTTCGCCCCCATCCTCGTCGTCTGGGTCATGGCCGCGCTGCTGCACATCGCCGTCGGCTCGGTGACGCTCTCTGCCATCACCGCGGCGGGAGTCATCGCACCGGTCGCCTCGACGCTGGGGCTCAACCCGCTGCTCATCGCGCTCGCGGCCGGCGCCGGCGCACTGTTCTGCATCCACGTCACGTCGAACACGTTCTGGTTGCTGCAGTCGTTCCTGGGCCAGTCCGTGCGAGGCGCGCTCAAGACGGTGACCGTGGGTGTCTCGCTCGCCTCGGTGATCGCGCTTGCGATGACCCTTCTGCTGGCGGTGTTCATCTGATGCGACCGTTCCGACCGCTCCAGGGCGTCCGAGTGCTCGAACTGGGCAACTACATCGCGGCCCCCACGGCCGGACGGCTGCTCGCCGACTTCGGCGCCGACGTGATCAAGGTCGAGCGCCCTCGTACGGGCGACGAGTTGCGCCGGTGGCGGTTGCAGAGCGGTGACACGTCGATGCTCTACCGGACGATCAACCGCGGCAAGAGGTCCGTCGTGCTCGATCTGCGCGATGACGAGGGCCGCTCGATCGCACTGGACCTGATCCGGAACTCCGATGTGCTGCTCGAGAACTTCCGCCCCGGGACACTCGACCGCTGGGGCCTGTCCAGCGAGGTGTTGGAGCAGACGAACCCGGACTTGGTCGTGGCGCGCATCTCTGCGTTCGGACAGACCGGACCGCTGTCCAACCGCCCGGGCTTCGCGGCAGTCGCTGAGGCGTACGGCGGCTTCCGCGAGCTGGTCGGCGAGCCGGGACGCCCGCCGAGCCGTACGGGCGTCTCGATCGGGGACACGATCGCCGGCATCTACGCGGCATTCGGCGTGGTGATGTCGCTGTACGCGCGACTCCGGGATGCCGGACAGCTCGCCGAGACGCCGTTCGACGAGCGCGTGGTCGACGTCGCGCTCAACGAGGCGATGCTCTCGGTGACCGAGTCGCTCGTGCCCGAGTGGGAGGCGTACGGTATCCGCCGCGAACGCACCGGGGGCCGGATGCAGGGCATCGCCCCGTCGAACGCATACCTCTGCGCGGACGGGAAGAGCATCGTCGTGGCAGGCAACGGCGACTCAATCTATCAGCGCTACATGACGGCGATCGGCCGCGACGATCTCGCGAAGGATCCGGCGCTGCAGTCGAACGAGGGGCGCTGGGAGGCTCGCGATCTGCTCGACGACGCGATCGGCGGGTGGGCCGCGACGCTGCCCAGCGCGGAGGCGCTGCGCATCCTGGATGCGGCGGGCGTGCCGTCGGGCCCGATCTACACGGCCGAGGACGTCTGCACGGACGAGCAGTACGCGGCGCGCGACATGATCCAGCGGTTCGACGTCGACGACGGCGCTGGCGTGCGACCGGCCGTCGGGTTCCCGGGCATCGTGCCGGTCTTCGGCGGCCGCTCGCTGCCGATCTCGCACGTCGGCCCCGACCTGGGCCAGCACACGCGTGAGATCCTTGCCGAGCTCGGCTGGGACGACGCCAGGATCGACGCCTACGAGGAGGCACTCCGATGACGCTGCAGTACCGCGACGTGACGCTCCGCGACGGCTTGCAGCTGGCAGGCAAGCCTCTCCCCACGGAGCGCAAGGTCCGGCTCGTGCGCGAGCTGTTCGCGCTGGGCCTGGAGCACATCGAGGTCGGCTCCATGGCGCGGCCAGATCTCGTGCCGACGCTCGCCGACACCCTGGACGTCATCGCGGCGCTCACGCCGGAGGAGCGCGACCGCGTGTGGGTGTGGGTCGCGACACCGCGTCACGTCGAGAAGGCCGCGGCCGCCGGCGCGCGGCGCTTCCAGTACTGCTTCTCGGCGTCGGACAGCCACAACCAGGCGAACATCGGCCGCGACACCGAGACGTCGCTCGCCGCCATGCCCGACGCCATCGCGGCCGCGGCCGAGGTCGGCGGCAGCGTGCAGCTGTGCATCGCGACGTCGTTCACGTGCCCGTTCGAAGGCGAGGTGCCGATCGAGCGGTTCGCGGGCGTCCTGAACGACCCGCGCACCGCGGGGGCCGTGGACGTGGTGGTGTGCGACACGCTCGGTCAGGCCCACCCCGCGGAGGTGCGCGAGCGCGTCGCTCTGGCGGCACGCGAGCGCGCCGGGCTCGGGATCGTGTACCACGGGCACGACACGTGGGGCCTCGGCGTCGCGAACGCCGCCGCGGCCGCCGACGGCGGCGCGACGGTCGTGGACGGCGCCCTGGGCGGGCTGGGCGGGTGCCCGTTCGCCCCCGGCGCATCCGGCAACACGGCCACCGAGGATCTCGTGTTCGCGTTCCGTCCCGACTGGCTGACGACCGAGTCCTTCGGGACGCTCGTGCACCTGGGCGAGGAGATCACCGGACAACTGGACGAGCCCAACCGGTCGCGCTCGCGCTCGGGCGCGCGAAGCAGGGCGAAGGCGTTCCCCTGGGTGGTCGCCTGACGCCGCTCAGTCCGTGACCGGCGACGGCGGCGTACCAGCGGCGGGGCGCCTCAGCCCTCGATGGCCTCCTCGGCCTTGATGGCCGAGATCTCGAACTCGAGCGTGATCTTCTCGGAGACAAGCACGCCGCCCGTGTCGAGCGCGGCGTTCCACTCGAGGCCGAAGTCGCGGCGGTCCAGGCGGCGCGTGCCCTCGAAGCCCGCGCGGAGGTTGCCGAACGGGTCGCGCTCGATCCCCGTGAACGACAGCGGGATCGTGACCTGGCGCGTGATGTCGCGGATCGTGAGGTCGCCGATCACGTTGAGGGCGTTCTCGTCGACCTCGTCCTCGGCCGTGCTGCGGAACACGATCTCGGGGTACGTCTCGGCGTCGAAGAAGTCGGCGCTGCGCAGGTGCTCGTCGCGCTGGGCGCTGCGGGTGTCGATGCTGGCGACCTGGACGCGCACCTCGACCCAGGAGTTCTCGGGGTGGTCCACATCCACGTGGATCCTCCCGTCGACGTCGTTGAACGCACCGCGGACCTTGGTGACCATCGCGTGCCGGGCCGAGAAGCCGACGCGCGTGTGGTCGCGATCGAACAGCCAGTCGCCGTTCATGGAGGCATCGAGAGCAGTCATGGTTCTCCTCGGGTGAGAGTCCGTGCGGATCGTCAGCACGTCGCCCCAACGCCGCGAGGCCTCCCCGAGCGAGAACCCGCTCAAAACGAAAGAAGCGCCCCGCAGGGCGCTTCTTCTTCGCTGTAGCGGAGGCGGGACTCGAACCCGCGACCTCACGATTATGAGTCGTGCGCTCTCACCAACTGAGCTACTCCGCCGCGCAGACATCCGGCGGATGTCGAGAGCCCCGAGTCAGGATTGAACTGACGACCCCTTCCTTACCATGGAAGTGCTCTGCCACTGAGCTATCGGGGCGTGCTGCCCGCATCGGGGCAACCAGAAGAGGATATCACCCTCCGGGCCCGTCCTCGAAACCGAGTGCGCGCCCGCGCGAGTCTCACTCGCCGGCGACCCCCTCGACCGCATTCTCGGCGGCGTCCGCGGCCTCGCCGACGGTCTCCTCGACCTGGCCCTTCGGGTAGTGCGTGCCGGCGTGCTCCTTGAGCCACGGCATCGGGTCGATGGCCTGACCGCCCGGCAGACGCAGCTCGAAGTGCAGGTGCGCGCCGAACGAGCGGCCCGTGTTTCCGACGACGCCGAGGACGTCGCCGACCTCGACCTGCTGGCCGGGGACCACGTTGAGCGAGCCGTACTGCATGTGCGCGTAGTGGCTCGAGATGACCTGGCCGTCGATGACGTGGTCGATGTACACGTGCACGCCGTACGCGCCGCCGGCCTCCGTCGCGACGCGGACCGTGCCGTCTGCGATGGCCTGGATCGGGGCGCCGTTGCCGGGCGTGAAGTCGATGCCCTCGTGCAGGCGGCCCCAGCGCTGACCGAAGGCCGACGACATGCTCGTGCCGAGCACGATCGGCCACTGGATGTCGGCGGTCGGGTCGTTGACGTACACGGCGTTGGCCGTGTTGATGCCCGTCACGGCGGCGAGCTCGGCGAACGTCGCGGTCTCGTATCCGCTGGCGCGCTCGATCTGCGCGTTCTTCACCTCGGCGGGCGCGACGAAGGCCTGGATCTCCTCCTCGGCCGCCTCCTCGGCGCCGGATGCGCTGATCGAGGTGGTGGCCGCGGCGACATCCACGTCCGCTGCGAGCGCGGTGATCGGCGTGGTCATGCCCACGGCAAGCAGGCCGACGACGCCGAACGCGCTGATCGAGGCGGCGACGGTCGCCACGCGACGGAAGGCCGAGGGGCGGCGCGCGACGTGGTGGGCGCCGGTCCGGGGCTCGGACTCGGCGGCGAGGTCCGGCTCAGGGGACGCGACCGGCGTCTCACCCGTGAAGTTCAGGGCGCGCGCGGCCTCGATGAACAGGTCGACCGGGTCCTCCGGCAGCGGCTTCTCGGCGGCCGGCACCTCGGCGCGGGTCACCGTCTCGGCGATGGCCTCGGGCTCCGCCTTCTCGGCCGCCGCGGGCTCGGCCGGGACGTCCGCGTCGAAACGGATGTGCCGCACCGGCGCCTCGGGCGCGGGCACGGCAGGCAGGTCGGACTCAGGAGCGCGGCGGGCGCCGTCGGCGCCGAGGGCGCGCAGCTGGCGGCGCGTCAGCGGCGCCTGGGTTACGGGGCGCGCATCTGCGACGCGGCGAGAGCGGCGCGTGGGCGCGGGCTCAGCCGAGGGGACGTCGAAGGGCACAGAGGATCTTTCGGTAGGCGCCGCGAACGGGGAGGACGGCGCGCCTGCACGGGATGGGAACCGCTGCCCCGTCTCGGGTGACAGAGTAACGATTGGATAAACACTATCGGGTTCCGGCTGAAAACGCCACGTGGCGGGAACCCACCCAGCGGGCCTGTGGAGAGGCGGGCCGGCTGATCAGCCCAGGATGCGCACCCGCAGCTGCTCGTAGAGCTCCGGTCCGGCGACGATCGTCAGCGCCCGTCCGTGCTCGTCGGGCTCGAACCATCCGGTGCGTCCCCCGGCCTCGTCGACGAGCAGCCGGCCGGCGGCCAGGTCCCACGGCTGGAGCCCGCGCTCGAAGTACCCGTCAAGCCGACCGGCGGCCACGAAGGCGAGGTCGAGCGAGGCGGCGCCGATCCGACGGATGTCGCGCGCGAGCGGCATGACCCGCGACAGCACCTCGAGGTCGCCGGCGTGCGTGCTCTGGTCGTAGCCCAGGCCGGTCGCGATCAGCGCGCCCGCCGGGGTGTGCTCGGTCACGGCCAGGCGCTCCTCTCCCAGCCAGGCGCCCTCGCCCGCCGCCGCGCGGAAGGTCTCGCCGAGCGCGGGCGCGTGGACCACTCCGGCGAGGGCGCGCCACTCCCCCGGATGCACCGACCCCTCGACCGCCGCGATGCTCACGGCGTACGACGGCATGCCGAAGGCGTAGTTGACCGTGCCGTCGATCGGATCCACGATCCAGGTCACTCCGCTGGTCCCGCCCGCGTCGCCGGACTCCTCACCGAGGAACCCGTCCTCCGGGCGCGCCTGCGCGAGGCGGTCGCGGATGAGCGCCTCGACCTCGCGGTCCGCCTCGGTGACGATGTCGGCGATGGTCGACTTGCTCGCGGCGATCGACACCCCCTCGCCGCGCCGGCGCCGGGCGAGCTCGCCCGCCTCCGTCGCGATCTCGAGGGCGATGTCGTGCAGCTCGAGGGGCGTCGTCATGCCCCCACGCTATCGCCGCCGGTCAGCGCGGCGGCTGAACGGTCGGAGGCTGTTCGGGGTATCGGGGCGCCTGCGGCGGGAGCGGCGGCGCCGGCGGGGCCGCGTGCGAGCCGGGACCCGGCGCGGGCTGTCCCTGCGGGGCGGGAGCCGCCTGCGGCGGCGCGGCGTGCGGCGCCATGGGCGCCTGCGGCACCGACGGCACGCCCGTGTAGTACGCGTTCCAGTCCGGCGAGCCGTCGGGCAGCACGGGCAGCGGGGTGCGGCCGTCGGCGTAGGTCGGCCACTGAAGGACGGGCGCGGCCGGCGGGACGAATCCGGCGCCCGCGACGCCGTGCGGAGCGACGGGCCGGGGTCGCGGGGCGAACAGCGCATTCAGCAGCGGGATGAGCGTCGTTCCGACCGCGACCAGGATCGCCAGGGCGACGACGAACCGCCAGTACAGCTCCGGGTAGTCGAACGCATCGGGGAACGCCAGGTAGAACACGAGCAGCAGCACGAGGATCCCGAGCAGCGCCGAGGTCACGAGGGCGATCGCGCGCGTGAACGTGGTGACGTAGCGCGCGTGGGCGCGCCAGAACAGCCGCTGGTGCAGCAGCGCGAGCTGCAGGACGCCGATCGTGAGGATGAGGTGCCAGAGCCGCTCGACCGGCTCGTACGAGGCGTACCCGTACTCGTCGACATGCTCGGGCGACCAGATCTTGACCGCGCCGACCAGCAGGGCGATCACCCACGTCGCCATGCTGGCGATCACGAGCCAGCTGGGGCGGCGTGCCGCGAGGTTGGCGTCCAGCAGCGCGACGCCGGCGAACGCGGCCAGCAGCAGGATCGTCAGGAACGCTTTGCCGATCAGCCCGTTCTGGTCGCCGATCAGGACCCACACGACGCAGACCAGGGCGGCCGCGATGAGCGCGCCGATCGCGACCCAGATGGCGCCGCGGAGCATCAGCGGCATCTTCTCCTGAGCCGGCGCCGTTCCCTCCGGCGCCGTTCCCGGCGCCGGCTGCGGTGCCGGCCGGTCCTGCGGTGCGCCCGCGTGCGGAGTCGACATGGAGATCCCCTTCTCGCGCGCCCCCACGGCCCGCGCAGTCATCCTGGCACGCGGACCCTCTCCCGCACACCGGGCCTTTCGGAGGACACGTCGCGCGCGACCGCGGAAGCAGGCTCTCCCGGGAACGACGAAGGCCGACCCGTGCGGGTCGGCCTTCGTCCATCCGGTGGCAAGTGAGGGATTCGAACCCCCGAAGCATTACGCGGCTGATTTACAGTCAGCTCCCTTTGGCCGCTCGGGCAACTTGCCATGCGCACCCGACCGACTTTTCCAGACAACCGGAGGCGCAAGCGTCCATATTACCCGCACACGGCGCAGGGTCGAAATCGTGCCGTGCGACCGGGCGCGGCGGCCACCGGGGCGCCGATCAGGCCGCCGTCTCCAGGACGCGGGCCACGAACTCGCGCGTGCGGCGCTTGGTGCCGTCGATCTTCATGTCCACGCTGCCCCGGTACTCGTTCGGCGCGAGAGGCATGGCGAGGCGGACGTTCTCGTGGCACGACAGATCGGCGCACATATAGGTGCCGACGCTGTCGCCGTGCGCGCCCGCCGTGCCGGCCTCGCGGGCCGTGAACAGCGAGACCTGGTTGCCCGGCTGCATGGTGCGGCAGATGTTGCAGAAGGCCGACCGGGCGCGGGACGAGCCCTCGGCCGCGCGCAGCAGCACGCCGGTCGGGGTGCCGTCGACCTCCGCGACGATGTAGCCGCGGCCCCGCGAGCGGGGATCGCGCCAGGCGAGGAAGTCGAGGTGGTCCCATTCGGTCAGCACGAAGTCGTGCGGCAGGGCCATGAGGGCGACGTCCGCCGGATCGGCGTTGACGAACGAGCCGCGCAGCTCGGATTCGGTGAGCGGGCGCATACGACCTCCCCGATGTCGGATGGCTTTCGCCCAGCAGTCTACGAAGCGCGCGCAGTAGGCTGGCCCGCATGGCCGACAGCAGCTTCGACATCGTCAGCAAGGTTGACAAGCAGGAGGCGGACAACGCCCTCAACCAGGCCCGCAAGGAGGTCGAGCAGCGCTACGACTTCAAGGGGACCGGAGCCTCGATCGCGTGGAGCGGCGAGCAGATCCTGATCACCGCCAACAGCGAGGAGCGGGCCAAGGCCGTGCTCGACGTGTTCCAGTCCAAGCTCATCAAGCGGGGCATCTCGCTCAAGAGCCTCGACTCAGGCGAGCCGACCGCCAGCGGCAAGGAGTTCAAGCTCGTCTCCAGCCTCAAGGACGGCATCTCGCAGGAGAACGCCAAGAAGATCGGCAAGATCATCCGCGACGAGGGGCCCAAGGGCGTCAAGTCGCAGATCCAGGGCGACGAGCTGCGCGTCTCGAGCAAGAGCCGCGACGACCTGCAGGAGGTCATCCGCCTGCTCAAGGCGGCCGACCTCGACATCGACCTCCAGTTCATCAACTACCGCTGAGGATTCGGGTGGACGGGTTCGCACCGATCGACTCGGGCAAGCGTCTGCTGGCGGACGCCGTCTTCCAGCATCTGAGCCGCGCGATCATCGAGGGCCAGCTCGACCCCGGCGAGCGCATCCGCGACGCCGAGCTCGCCGAGCAGCTGCAGGTCTCGCGCATGCCCGTGCGGGAGGCGCTGCAGCGCCTCGAGCGCATCGGGCTCGTCGAGATGATGCCGAGCCGCTACACGCGGGTGACCGAGGTGACGGACGAGGTGGTGCGCCACTCCCTCGCGTACGCGGCGTACAAGCTCGGCAACGACATCCACATCGCGGCGACGCGACTCAAGGACGACGAGCGCACGCGCGCGCTCCAGCTGCTCGACGCCATGGCCGACGCGCTCGGCGACACCGAGACGTCGATCGCGGCGCGGATCGCCTTCTCGCGGTACATCGCGTCGACCCTGCCGCAGAGCGTCTACAGTCAGCACCTCGACGACCTCGACGTGGCCCTCGAGCGCAACCTCAACCACATCGGGCCCGTCCTGCCCGACGACGAGCTGCGAGAGAACTACGCGGCGCTGCGCGAAGCCCTCGTCGCGCGCGATCCGAACACGGCCGAGCGCCTCGTGCGCGCCCAGTTCGGCCGCTGAGCCCGGACGGACTCAGGAGCCGGCGGTCGCCGCCGCGAACGCCCGGGCCCAGCGGTCCAGGCGCGCGTACGCGTCGCGGCGCACCTCGGGCCGCGACAGGAACACGTCGTGCAGCGCGCCGTCGAGGCGCTCGACCGTGACGGACGACCCGAGCCGCAGCGCGGCGCGCGCGACGTCCTCGACGTAGAGCACGGTGTCGGAGCGGGTCAGGTCGTCGCTCCAGCGGACCGGCAGCGTGCTGCGCGCAGACAGCAGCACGCAGACGGGCGCGCGGACGCCGAGCCCGCGGGCCACCGCGTTATGGCCGCCGAGGATCGCGTCCATCCACCCGGCGTAGACCGGGAACCCGCCTGCGGGACGCCAGTCGGGGTCGATCGTGACCGGATCGTCAGGGTCCGCCGCCTCCTCCTGCGCGCGCGAGTAGAAGCCGTGATCCGTGATCCGGATCCTGTCGAGCGGGCGCAGTCGGGCACGCAGCTCGACCACCGGCGAGAGGGCGGTGCGCGCCACGGCGCTCAGCTGGAACTCCAGCCACGGGCTGTTGAGGATGAGCGCCGCCGCCGCGTCGGGATGGCGCCCGGCCCACAGGCTCAGCACGAGCCCGCCGGTCGAGTGGCCGAGCAGGATGAGCCGCCTGCCGACGCTGTCGCCGCGCGCGTCGAGCGCGGCCCGGATGTCCTCGTCGTACGTCGCGAGGTCCGTCACGTATCCGGGGGTCTGCCATTCGCGCAGGCTCCGCCCGTACTTGCGCAGATCGAGCGCGAAGAAGCGGGCGCCGCGGTCGGTCCAGAAGCGCGCGAGCCGACGCTGGAAGAAGTAGTCCGACCAGCCGTGCACGTACAGCACGTCCACGTCCTCGAGCAGCCGCGGCCGGCTCCAGAGCCGGCGCCGCGCGGGCAGGTGCCGGACCAGGGTGGCGACGACCTCGCCCTCCTCGTCCGCACCCAGCGGGAGGGTCCGCTGCTCGAACCCCTCGCCGAGGACGTCGGCGACCCACACATCGGACACGGGGTTCAGCCTACGAGCCCGCCGTCGTCACCAGCCCAGCCGGCGGGCGACGGCGTCGGCGGCCGCGCGGGGGAAACCGGGCCCGCCGTCGTCGAGCGCCTCGCGCGCGATTGCGAACAGCTCCCGCGCCGCGTCCTCAGCGGGAAGCGCGAGAGCGTCCGCGATGCGCGCCGCCCAGTCCGGGAAGTCCAGCTCGAACCGGCGCAGCGCGTCGATGCGGTCGCGCGCGTCGCTCGAGCGCTGCGGGAAACGCCCGCGGAGCGCGCGGGCCAGCGACTGCACCGCCCAGCCGCGGATGAACTGCCCGCCCACGAGCACCTCGCCCCGCCGCACGCGACCCACCCCGATCAACAGCTTCACGAGCACGAGGCGCGCCTCGTTGCCGACGTCGATGCGGTCGCCGGCCGCGGCATTCGCCCGGCCGCGCTCCACGAGCGCGGCCGTGGTGCCGTCCTCGTCGTCCACCGCGACGGTCGCCTCGTTCACGAGGGCGCCGACGAGCTCATCCGGCTCGGCGACCGCGAACTCCATGACGTGCCCGTCGTCGTACACCGCGACGAAGCCGATCTCGCCCTCGCGCGCGGTCAGGACGAGCGCGTCCTGGTCGGGCAGCCACGACAGGTCGGGCCGCACGGAGCGTCCCGCGCCCGGCCGCACGAGCGCGAAGAAGTCGTGATCCGACCACTCGTCGCGGCGCGCGACCGCCTCGTCAGAGGCCGAGCCGAGCAGCACCAGCCCGATGAGGTCGGGATGCGCGCGCACCGCCTCGGCGAGATCCGCGCTGCGGCGCTCGTAGCGGTCGTTCGCCGTGCTCACGCGGCACCGCCTTCCGGGACCGCGACGCCCGGGAGCGCCCAGGCCGCGAACGCCGGCCCGCCGGCGCGCACGACGCCGCCGTCGAGCTCGAGGTCGCCGTACAGCCGCTCGGCGCGCGCGAGCCCGGGCACGAGGGCCTCGTCCAGGGCGGCCTCGAACGATCCCGACGCAGCCACGACGAGGACGGTCTCCTCGGCCGACTCGCGTACGAACGCGAAGCCCTCGTCGCCGACGGCCAGGATGCGCAGGCCGCCCGTCCCGAGAACCGGGTGCGCGCGGCGCAGCGCGATGAGGTCGCGGTACAGCGCCAGTCGCTCGGCGGTGCCGGGGGCATCCTCGGTGCCCCACGGGATCGGGGTGCGCGCGATCTCGCCGTCCTCCCCCACCAGGCCGAACTCGTCGCCGGCGAACAGCACAGGGACACCCGGCAGCGTCATCGACAGGCCCACCGCGACCGGCACGACGTCGTCCGGCGCGTTCGTCGCGAACCGCGCGGTGTCGTGCGTGTCGAGCGCCTGCATGTTGCCGAGCCGGACGCGCCACGGGATGCCGGCCGTGAACCGCGTCATGGCGTCGACGAAGTCGCGAGCGCTGTAGCGCGGGATGCCGCCGATCGGCTGGCCGAAGAACCACGGCTCGGTGCGCTCGACGCCCTGCGCGTCGAGGTACGGCGCCCCGGTCGGCCGGCACAGCCAGCCCCACAGCGGGCGGGTGAACGCCGGGTACGTCATCGCCCCGTGCCATCCGTCGCCCTGCAGGTCGCTCGCGGCGTCGTTCGTGGACTCGCCCAGGAGCACCGCGTCGGGGTTGATCTCGAGCATGGTCTCGCGCAGCAGCTGCCGCACCTCGGCGTTCAGGTCGACGTCGCCGAGGCGGCCGGTCATGTTGGCCACGTCGATGCGCCATCCGTCGATCCCGAACGGCGGCTTGAGCCAGCGCGCGACGACCGAGTCGCCGTCCGTGATGAAGCGCTGGCGCAGCTCGATCGACGACCAGTCGAACTTCGGCAGGGTCGGCGTGCCGAGCCACGACTCGTACTCGGTGTTGCCCTCGTCGCGGAAGTAGTAGAACCGCTCGGAGTGGGCGCCCGGGTTGCCCAGCGCGTCCTGGAACCACTCGTGCCGATCGCCCGAGTGATTGCTCGTGAGGTCGCCGATCACCCGCATGCCGCGCGCGTGCGCGGCCTCGATCAGGCGGACGTACGCCTCGTCCCCGCCGAGCAGCGGGTCGACGCGCTCGAAGCTCGCGGCGTCGTAGCGGTGGTTCGACGCGGCCGGGAAGACCGGGGTGAGGTAGATCAGATCGACGCCCAGCCGCTCGAGGTGGTCGAGGTGCTCGACGATGCCGTCGAGGTCGCCGCCGTAGAACTGCTGGCTGCGGCCCGGCATCACGGGGTCGACGGGCTCGTCCCACGCCGCCGCGATCGCCCACTCGGGCGTCTCGCGCTCGTCGGCCGCGGCCGAGCGGGCGAACCGGTCCGGGAAGATCTGGTACATCACGGCGTCGTTGAGCCACGCCGGCGGGGCGGGGTACGCGACCAGCGCGAAGTCCTCGGCGTCGAGCGTCTCGATCCGGTGCAGACCGGTCTGGTTCAGCCACTCGACCGTGCCGTCCTCGTGCACGAGCAGCCAGCGATACCCGTGACGGCGGTTGCCCACCGTGACGGGCGCCTCCCACCACGTCCATCCGTCGGCCTCGCCGATCACCTCGGCGTCGGTCCACTCGGGCTCGTGGTCGGGGTTCGAGCGCGTGCGCACCGCGCGCAGCGGCCCGTAGCCCTCGGGCACGCGCAGACGGACGCGCACCACCTCGCCCAGCTCCGGGGCGGAGTTCGACACGTAGAGCGGCGAGCCGTCGTGGTGCGGCAGGAGGAGCGACATGCGGGGCCTTTCCGGGCGCGCGGGACGCGCCGAAGTGAAGCGGGCGGAGTCTCGGGAGGGTCGGGCGGGCGCGGCGGTCACTTCACCGAGCCGGCCGTGAGGCCGCCCACGATGAAGCGCTGCAGCGCCAGGAACAGCGCCACGGGGATGATGGCCGCGAGCACGGCACCGGCGGCGAACACGCTCCAGTTCCGCGAGGTCTCCTGCGAGATGAACTGATACAGGCCCACCGCGAGCGTCTGCTTCTCGGGGTCGACGAGGATGACCGACGCGATCACGAACTCGCTCATGGTGCCGAGGAACGACAGCAGGCCGACGACCGCCAGGATCGGCGCGACCAGTCGCAGGATGATCGTGAAGAAGATGCGCGCGTGCCCCGCTCCGTCCAGCTTCGCGGCCTCGTCGATCGACGCCGGCACGGTGTTGAAGAAGCCGTACATGAGGTAGGTGTTCACGCCGAGCGCGCCGCCGAGGTAGATCATGATCAGGCCGATCTGGCTGTTCAGGCCGAAGCCCGGGAAGATCTCGTCGATGGCCGACATGAGCAGGAAGATCGCGACCATCGCCAGCAGCTGCGGGAACATCTGCACCAGCAGCAGCGTGATCAGGCCGAACCGGCGCCCGGTGAAGCGCATGCGCGAGAACGCATACGCGGCGAGCGCGCCGAGCAGCACCGTGCCCGCGGCGGACACGAGCCCGATGACCAGCGTGTTGAGGAACCATGCGGCGTACGGCTGCTGCGGCCGGTTGAACAGCTCGACGTAGCTGCCGAGGCTGAGGTTCGAGAACAGCGCGTTCGCCGTCACGAGCGTGCCGCCCGGGTTGAGCGACGCCGACAGCACGTACAGCAGCGGGAACGCCGCGAACACGAGCATCGCCAGACCGATGATGTGGCGCCATCCGGTCTGCCTGAACCACACCTTGAACGGACGCTTGGGGTGCGGCGCGCCGCCCTCGTCGACCGTGGTCAGCAGGCGGGTGGCGTCGCCGCCGGCGGGAGCGCTCTGCGCGAGGTCGCGCGTGATCGAGATGTCGGCCATGTCAGTTCAGCTCCTCGAGCGTCTTGGTGCGGCGGAACGCGATGACCGAGATGGTCGCGACCAGGACGAAGATGATGATCGAGAACGCGCTCGCGAGCCCGTAGTCGCGGTTGGCGCCCACGAACGCGACCTTGTAGACCATCGAGATCAGGATGTCCGTGCTGCCCACGTTGATGCCGGCGGCCACGTCGCGCGGCCCGCCGCCCGTGAGCATGTAGATCAGGTTGAAGTTGTTGAAGTTGAACGCGAACGACGAGATCAGCAGCGGCGCGACCGAGACGAGCAGCAGCGGCAGCTTGATCATCCGGAACGCCTGGAACGGCGTCGCGCCGTCCATCTGCGCGGCCTCCGTCAGCTCGTCCGGGATCGACTGAAGCGCGCCGGTCGTCACGAGGAACATGTAGGGGAAGCCGAGCCACAGGTTCACGATGATGATGCTGAGCTTGGCCAGCCACTCGTTGGTGAGCCACGGCACGTCGGCGCCGCCGAGCAGCACCGTGTTCACGAAGCCGAACTCCTGGTTCAGCATGCCCGCCCACACCAGCGCGGACAGGAAGCCCGGGAAGGCGTACGGCAGGATCATGATCACGCGGTAGTACTTCTTGCTCTTCATGCGCGGATCGTTGAACACGATCGCCAGGAACAGGCCGAGCAGGAAGGTCGTCGCGACCGAGAGGAACGCGAAGACGAAGGTCCACACCGTCACGCCGAGGAACGGGCCGCGGATCGATTCGTCGCTGAACGCGCGCACGAAGTTGTCGACGCCGACGTTGATGCGCCATCCCGGCAGCAGCTCCGTGCCGTCCTCCGCCACGAACGCGCCCGTGCCGCGGTCGCTGTACACGGCCCCGGTCTGCGAGTCGGTCATGGTCTCGGCGGCGTCGTCGTAGACGTAGCGCGAGACGTAGGAGAACGCGGTCAGGCCGTCCTGCGTGCGCAGCGTGCCGTCGTTGGGGTCGTCGCTGAGCGGCACCGCGAGCGACGTGATGTCTCCCTGGCGGGCCAGCAGGCCCTGGAAGTCGAGGGACGTGTACCCGGGGGCCGCGACGGCCTTGCCGCCGTCGAACTCGGCGTCGGGCACCTCCTCCAGCGGCCGCTCGGCGCCGCCGAGCATCGCCTCGCCGTCCGGCGTCGTGACGAGGAAGGACAGCTCGCCCGCGAAGCCCTCGACGACCGTGAGCGGGTAGGAGGGCGAGTCGGGCACCCGATCCTGGTTCTGCAGCAGGATCGCCTCGACCGCGTCCTCCTTGGTGCTGTTGTGCCCCGTGCCGTAGTTCGTGAAGGCGACGTAGCCCGAGTAGAGCACCACGAAGATCTGGAAGACCAGCAGGAAGATCAGGCCCGGGATGAGGTACTTCGCCGGAAGGCTGCCGCGCCGGAAGTAGACGACGTTGATGAGGATCGTCGCCAGCACGACGATCGTGCCGACCACGACGTCGCCGCTCGCGAACAGCACGAGGGCCGCGTACACGGCGATCGCGTCGATGATGCCGAGCGCGATGATCTTGAACAGCACGAGCTTCCAGCCGCCGCTCGCCGCTTCGGCGATGCGGGCGGCGCGGCGGGAATCGCGCTCGCGGGTGGCGAGAGGGGCCGAGGTCATGCGGGTCTCCTGTGCCGAGGGATGGGGTGTGGCGGACGGATGGCGGGGCCCGTGGAGGCCCCACCATCCGGTCGATGCGCGCTGCGGCGGATCAGCCCGCGACGGCTGCGGCGATGTCGTCGGACATCTTCTTCCACAGCTCGGCCGGGTCGCCCTCGCCCTTGATGATGGCCGTCTCGGTGACGCCCCAGAACTCCCACACGGCACCCATCTCGGGGATGCTCGGCATGGGCACGGCCGCCGCACCCACCTGGCCGAAGCCCGCGACGATCGGGTCGTCGGCCACGGCGGCCTCGAACGCCGCCGTCAGCGCCGGAGCGCGTCCGCCGACCTCGTAGAGGGCCGTCTGGACCTCCTCGGAGCCCACGTAGTTCGTGAGGAAGTTGGTCGCCGCGACGACGTTCTCGCTCTTCGCGCTCAGGAAGAAGCCCTGCACGCCCACGAAGGGCTGCGCCGGGTTCGGGCCCGGAGCCGGGATCGGGTCGACCGCGACGTCGATGCCGGCCTCCTGCGCCGACGGGACGTTCCACGGGCCCGTGACGTAGAACGGGGCCTTGCCCGCGTTGAACGCCTCGCGGGCCAGGTCGCCGTCGAGGTTCGGGTTGAACACGCCGGCGGCGCCCTGCTCGGCGAGCCACTGGGCGAACTGCGTGCCGCCCTCGTTGCCGATCTGCAGGTCGTCGGCGTTGTAGGTGCCATCGGCGTTGGTGCCGAAGACGGGGGCGCCGAACGAGGTCTGGAACGGGTACATGTGGTACGGGTCGCCCGCGGCCGGGTCGAGGCCCACGAGCACCTTGTACTCGGTGCCGGCGGCCTCGGCCATCTGCACCATCTCGTCGAACGAGCCGGGCGCCTCGGGCGCGAGCTCGGTGTTGCGGATCAGGGCGATGTTCTCGATCGAGTACGGCACGCCGTAGACCTTGCCGTCGTACGTCCACGCGTCGGTGGCGACCTTCTCGAACTCCTCGGCCTTGTCGCCGAGCTCGATCGGGGCGACCACGCCGTTGGTGACGAGCGTGCCGAGCCAGTCGTGCGCGCCCACGGCGATGTCCGGGCCCTTGCCGGTGGGGACCTGCGACACGAACTGGTCGCGGATCTCGCCGAAGTCCTTCTGCACGAGCTCGACCTTGACGCCGGTCTCGGCCTCGAAGTCGGCCGCGGGGTCCGCGAGGACGCCGGCGCGGTCGGCGTCGACCCAGACGGTCAGCGTCGAGGTGGCTCCCCCGCCGTCCGCGGGAGCCGAGGTCTCGCCGCCCTGCGGCGCCGCCGACGAGCAGCCGGCGAGACCGAGCGTCGTCGCGACCGCGAAAGCCGCGATGGCGCGGCCCCTGCTGTTCACCTTCATTGGTGTGTGCCCTTCCTTTTCGCCCCGGCAGCCCTGCCAGGTTTCTGCAAGCGGTTACAGGGTTGCATGCCGTGGGGCGATCCGCAAACCACCGGATCTGCGCAATCGGCCGTTCGATACGGATTCGTGATGCACACCTGGGCGAACCTGAACTGCAAGCGTTTCCATACACCGGGAGTTTCCCGTAGAGTCCGATTCCATGACTTCCGTGGAACTCAGCGTCGAGTCGGCGCCGGCCGCCCAGGCCTCCCCCCGCGAGTGGTGGCGCACCGCCGCGATCTACCAGATCTATCCCCGCTCCTTCGCCGACGCGAACGGCGACGGGATCGGCGACCTGCCGGGCATCACGTCGCGCCTGGACGCGCTGCGCGACCTCGGCGTGGACGCCATCTGGCTCTCGCCCTTCATGACCTCGCCGCAGAAGGACGCCGGCTACGACGTCGCCGACTACTGCGACGTCGACCCGCTGTTCGGCACCCTCGCCGACTTCGACGCGATGCTCGCGGCGGCCCACGAGCGCGGCATCCGCGTGATCGTGGACCTCGTCCCCAACCACTCGTCCGACCAGCACGCGTGGTTCCAGGCCGCGCTGGCGGCGGCGCCCGGCAGCCCCGAGCGCGCGCGGTACATGTTCCGCGACGGCCAGGGCGAGGACGGCGAGCTGCCCCCGAACAACTGGCAGTCCGTGTTCGGCGGCCCCGCGTGGACCCGCATCACGGAGGCGGACGGCCGGCCGGGCCAGTGGTACCTCCACCTGTTCGACTCGTCGCAGCCCGACTTCGACTGGGCGAACCCCGAGGTCCAGGAGGAGTTCCGTCGCATCCTGCGCTTCTGGCTCGACCGCGGCGTCGACGGGTTCCGCGTCGACGTGGCCCACGGCCTCGTCAAGCACGACGAGCTGCCCGACTACATGCCGCCGGAGGACTCGGACTCCATGGGCGGTCAGGAGCCCGTGCCCTACTGGGGCCAGGAGGGCGTGCACGAGATCTACCGCGACTGGCACCGCCTGCTCGAGGAGTACCCGGGCGACCGGGCGCTGTGCGCCGAGGCGTGGATGCCGACGGCCGAGGAGACGGCCCTCTGGGTCCGCCCCGACGAGATGCACCAGGCGTTCAACTTCCCGTACCTGATGGCGGAGTGGGACGCCGAGCAGCTGCACGAGGTGATCGACGTGTCGTTCGAGGCATTCGGCGGCGTCGGCGCCCCCACCACCTGGGTGCTCTCGAACCACGACGTGATCCGCCACGCGTCGCGCCTTGCGCTCGGCGCCGAGCACCCGCAGGGTCACGGCATCGGCCCGCTCTCGAAGGGCAAGCCGGACCCCGTGGTGGGTCTGCGCCGCGCCCGCGCCGCGACCACGCTCATGCTGGCGCTGCCCGGATCCGCGTACCTGTACCAGGGCGAGGAGCTGGGCCTGCCCGAGGTCATCGACCTCCCCGACGACGCCCGCCAGGATCCGACCTGGTTCCGCACCAAGGGCGAGCGCTACGGGCGCGACGGCTGCCGAGTGCCGATCCCGTGGGAGGCCGACGCCCCCGCGTACGGCTTCAACGCGACGGGCGCGTCGTGGCTGCCGCAGCCGGCCGAGTGGCACGGCCTCGCGCGCGACGCCCAGGACGCGGACCCGGCGTCGACCCTCAACCTGTACCGCGCGCTGCTGCGCCTGCGTCGCGAGCACGGCGTCGCGGCGGCCGAGTTCTCCTGGATCGAGGACGCCCCGGCCGACACCGTCGCGTTCCGCAGCGGGCCCGTCACGGTGATCGCGAACCTCGGCGCCGAGCCGGTCGCCCTGCCCGCGGGAGCCCGCGTGCTGGTGTCGAGCGCGCCCCTCGAGGGCGACGCCGTGCCGACGGACACCGCCGTCTGGCTCGCGAACGACTGATCCGGAACGGGAGGGCGCGGGACATGAGCATCGCCGAGGTGGCACGGCTGGCCGGGGTCTCCACGGCGACCGTGTCGCGCGCCCTCTCCGGCCGCGGGCACGTGTCGGCCGCGGCGCGCGAACGCGTGGTCGCGGCGGCGCGCGAGCTCGGATACGTGGTCTCGCAGGCCGCGTCGAGCCTGGCCAGCGGCCGGACCCGCAACGTCGGGATCGTGCTGCCGTTCCTGAACCGCTGGTACTTCACGACCGTGCTCGAGGGCGCCCAGCAGCGCCTGATGCGCTCGGGCTACGACGTCACGCTCTACAACCTCGCGGGCGACGGCGACGAGCGGCGCACGGTGTTCGAGCACTTCCTGCTGCGCCAGCGGGTCGACGCCGTGATCGCGGTTTCGCTCGAGCTCACCGAGCCCGAGGTGACGCGCCTGCACACGCTGGGCAAGCCCCTCGTCGGCGTCGGCGGGCCCATCCCGGGCGTGCGCACGCTCGCGATCGACGACGTCGCCGTGGCGCGGCTCGCGACCGAGCACCTGATCGGCCTGGATCACCGCCGCATCGGGCTGATCGGCGGCGACCGCGCGTCCGATGCCGACTTCCACCTGCCCACCAAGCGCCGCCATGGCTGGGAGTCCGCACTGCACGAGGCCGGGCTCGACGCCTCCCCGCGCCTGATCGCGAACGCGGACTTCACCGTGCAGGGCGGCTACCGTGCCGCCAAGCAGCTCCTGGGGGCTCCGCTCCGCGACCGTCCCACCGCGATCTTCGCGGCGTCGGACGAGATGGCGTTCGGAGCGATGCTCGCCGCGCGCGACCTGGGGCTCAGCGTGCCTCACGACGTGTCGATCGTCGGGGTCGACGACCACGACCAGTCCGAGTTCTTCGGCCTCACGACCATCGCGCAGTTCCCGCGGGAGCAGGGCGCGCTGGCGGTCGACATCCTGATGGCGCAGCTCGAGCCGGGCGAGGACGACGCGGTCGCCTCGGACCTGCCCCTCCCCTTCGAGCTCCGCGTGCGCGACTCGACGGCCCGCCCGCGCGACTGACCGGGCGGCACGTCAGAGGCGAGGGGCTCAGCGCTCCACCGGCAGCCACTGCATCGGGTCGACGATCTGACCGTCCACGCGCACCTCGATGTGGAGGTGGTTCGCCGTGGAGTTTCCGGTCGAGCCCATGTAGCCGATGATCTGGCCCGCCACCACGCGCTGCCCGGCGCGCACCGGGGGCGTGTTGATCATGTGCGCCGAGCGTGTCTCGACGGGCTTGCCGTCGACGACGTGCCGGACGGTGACGAGGTTGCCGTAGCCGCCGGACCATCCGGTGAAGGACACCACCCCGTCCGCCACCGCGTGGATCGGCGACCACGCGGGCTGAAGCAGGTCGGCGCCGTTGTGCGTCTCGGTGATGGTGCGGCTGAGCCGGTACTCCCCCGCCAGGGGGAACACGACCGACGACTTGGGCACGGAGGTGGGCTGCGGGAGCGAGGAGGGGGCCGGCGGGGGCGCGGGCAGCGCGAGCCGCCACGTGCCGACGCCCACGTCCACGATCGACGGCCCGGCGGCGAGGGTGCCGGATCCGGATGCGGCGCGCACCCCCGTCACGACCGTGCGGCGCTCGTCCGGGTACAGCGGCGCGAGGGACCCGGCCGCCGGGCGCCGCGACACGTACTGGAGGACCTGTAGCGATCCGTCGGCCGAGTGCGTCGCGGTCAGCGCTCCGCCGTAGAGCGCGAGCTCGCTGCCGTCGCCGGCGCTCTCGAGCGCTTCGAGGGAGCTCACCGGGTGGAGCGTGACGACCCACGCGCCGGTCGACGAGATCCGGATGGAGCGCGCGTCGCCCCCGGCCGGGTCGCCCCACAGCGCCGTGCGGGCTCCGGCCACGCCCCCGACGATCCGCTGGGCGGTGCCGTCGGCCGCCACGACGTCGACCGTCAGGCGCGTGTCCGCCGACGCGATCGTGACGAGTCCTCGGCGCGCCGACGACGGCAGCGCGATCGTGCGGTTCCCGGATCCGATCGTGGTGGTGGCGCCGAACGCGCCGTACGTGCCGTCGGCCCACGACACCACGTTGGCCGCGGGGCGCGATCCGCGCCGCACGCCGAGCGTGTCGGCGCCGTCGCCGTTCCAGTCGCCCACGAGCGTGGCGTCGCCCGGGCGGCCGTACGTGAGCACGCGGTCCGCCTCGCCGCCAGTGAAGTCGTCCTTCACGAAGTACCGCGCCTCGCGGCGCACCGCCAGGGTGTCGACGCGGTCGCCGTTCCAGTCGCCGACGTAGACGACGTCCTCGGCCTTGCCGTACGGCACGCGGATGTCGGCCTCGCCGCCCGCGAGAACGTTGCGCAGGTAGAACACGTTGCCGCGCCGCACGCCGAGCGTGTCCCGCCCGTCGCCGTCCCAGTCGCCGACCAGCACCTGGTCGTCGGCCCGGCCGTAGCGGATCACCGCGCTCGCGTCGCCGCCCGTCAGCTCGTCGTTGAAGTAGTAGGTGTTGCCGCGCCGGACCGCGAGCGTGTCACGGCCGTCGCCGTTCCAGTCGCCGACCAGCGTCACGTCCGCGGGGCGCCCGTAGATGAAGCTGTGCGCGGGGGCCTCCACGCCGTGGCGGTCGGCGAGCAGGTAGAAGCTGCCGCGCCGCACGCCGATCGTGTCGACCCGGTCCCCGTTCCAGTCGCCGACGACGGCGCCGTCGCCGGGCAGTCCGTAGTCGTAGACCTGGTTGGCGGTGCCGCTCCAGCCGTCGTTGAGGAAGTAGTCGTCGCCATAGCCGCCGATCTCGGGGCCGGCTGCGGAGGCCGGGGCGGGGGCGAGGAGGGCGGCGACGACCGCGATCGCGGCGGCCGTCGTCGGGAGCAGGACGCGCATGGTCGACAGCCTAGGGGTGCGGAGGGGCGCGGCCGGGACCGGCTGCTCACAGGGCGCCCGCATCCCCGCGTGCTAGCCTGGCCACTGCGCGCGGATCTCGCGCGCATCGTCGTGTCTCGACAGGTCTCCCCGAGACCAGGGCGCGCCGGCCACGGCCCGCGCTCCACACTCCTGCCGCGGCGAACGGATCCGGCATCCGCCGAGTTCGCCTCCCACCGGCCCTGCAGCGCCTGACGGCGCCGCGCCCCTGCGCGCGATCCCGGCCGGCCCATCGGAAAGACAACACATGACCTCTGCGCCCACGCAGAACCCCACCTTCGCCGACCTCGGCGTCCCCTCGGTGCTCGTCGACGCGCTCGTCGCGATGGAGCGCCCGACCCCCTTCCCCATCCAGCGCGAGACGCTGCCGTCGACCCTCGCCGGGCGCGACGTGCTCGGCCGCGGCAAGACCGGATCGGGCAAGACGCTCGCCTTCGCGATCCCGCTGGTCGCGCGCCTCGCCGCCGCCCGCGTGACCCGTCGCGCCGGCACGCCCTCCGCGCTCGTCCTCGCCCCCACGCGCGAGCTCGCCACGCAGATCACCCGCACGGTCGAGCCCCTCGCGAAGGCGGCCGGCCTCACCGTCACCACGGTGTTCGGCGGCGTCTCGCAGAAGCCGCAGGAGGCCGCGTTCGCCCGCGGCGTGGACATCGTCGTGGCCTGCCCCGGCCGCCTCGAGGACCTGATCGGCCAGGGCATCGTGAAGCTCGACCGCATCGCCGTGACCGTCCTCGACGAGGCCGACCACATGGCCGATCTCGGCTTCCTCCCGGGCGTCACCCGCCTCCTCTCGAAGACGCCGGCCGGCGGCCAGCGGATGTTCTTCTCCGCCACGCTCGACAACGGCGTGGACAAGCTGGTCAAGAAATTCCTGTCGAACCCGGTCAGCCACGCGATCGATCCGGCGGAGTCGCCCGTCCCGGCGATGACGCACCACGTGTTCGAGTCGTCCTCGCCCGAGGCGAAGACCGAGCTGGTCAAGGCGCTCGCGTCGGGCACCGCCCGCCGCATCCTGTTCACCCGCACGAAGCACCAGGCGAAGAAGCTGGCCCGCCAGCTCACGTCGGGCGGCATCCCCGCGGTCGACCTGCACGGCAACCTGTCGCAGAACGCCCGCGACCGCAACCTCGCCGACTTCTCGTCGGGCGCCGTCAAGGTGCTCGTCGCGACCGACGTCGCCGCGCGTGGCGTGCACGTCGACGGCGTCGACCTGGTCGTGCACGTCGACCCGCCGGCCGAGCACAAGGCCTACCTGCACCGCTCGGGCCGCACGGCGCGCGCGGGCGCGGCCGGTGACGTCGTGACGCTGATGCTGCCGTCGCAGCGCAAGGACACCGAGGTGCTGCTGCGCCGCGCCGGCATCGGCGCCAAGCCGCAGGCGGTCACCACCACCAGCCCGCAGGTCGTCGAGCTGATCGGCGAGGTCGCCGAGCGCGTCGCTCCCCGCCCGGGCGGTCCGGGCGTGGGCAACGCGCCGGAGGCCACGGCTCCCGGCACGTCGCAGGGCGCCAACGCGCGCCGCAAGCGCGCCGCGCGCAGCGAGCGCCCCGGCGAGACCGCGGTCCGCCAGGGCGGCCGTCGCGGCGGTCAGGGCCAGCGCTCGGGCGAGCAGCGTCGCCAGGGCCAGGGCTCTTCCCAGGGCCAGGCGCGCGGCGGCCAGCCGGCGCCGATGTACAGCACGTCGACCGGCCAGGGCGCCCAGCGCCCCGCGTCGTCGGCGACGACCCCGACCCGCCGCGGCCCTCGCCGCGCGTCGTCCGCCGGCACCGCGCGCTGACGTCGCATCCGCCCGCGCGAGATCCCATGTGGCCGGCGACGTCACATCCGGATACGGGTGACGTCGCCGGTTCCGTGTGATCTCACCGGATGGAGGAAGCGCCCGGTTCCTGTGGAAGGGACCGGGCGCTTCGTCGACTCAGCGGATCACTCGCCGCGCGAGATCCGGATCATCTCGTCGCGCGGGACGACCTTGATGCGCGCGCGGCCCTCCGGCGCGCCCAGCGCGATCTCGTGCTCGTCGAGGCGGTGCCAGCCCTCGAGGTCGGTCCAGGCGATGCCGCGCTCGGCGAGGAGCCGCGGGATCGCCTCCTCCGACGGGTCGGCTGGCTGCCACCACGAACCCTGGCCGTTGACCAGGTGCTGGATGGTCTCCATCGCGTCCGACTTGGTGTGGCCGATCAGACCCACCGGGCCGCGCTTGATCCATCCGGTCGCGTACATGCCGGGGATGCGCTCGTTCGAGTCCGGCGAGAGCACCTGGCCCTCGTGGTTCGGGATCACGCCGTGGCGCTCGTCGAACGGGACGCCGGGCAGCGGCGAACCGAAGTAGCCGACGGCGCGGTACAGCTGACCCATCGGGATCTCGCGGATCTCGCCCGTGCCGACCACGCCGCCCTGGCCGTCGGGCCGGGTGCGCTCGTACACGAGCGCGGCCACGCGACCCTGCTCGTCCTTCTTCACCTCGAGCGGCTTGGCCCAGAAGTGCAGGTGCAGTCGGCGCGACGCCGTGCCGCCCGCGTTGTTGACGGAGTCGCGCTGGCGCCACGACTGCAGGATGCGGTCGATGACCTTGACCTGCTTGTTCGTCTCGACGGCGGCCTTCGACGCCTCGTCGTAGTCGAAGTCCTCGTCGTACACGACCATGTCGACGTCGCGCAGCTCGCCGAGCTCGCGCAGCTCGAGCGGCGTGAACTTCACCTGCGCGGGGCCGCGGCGTCCGAACACGTGCACGTCGGTCACGGGCGAGGCCTCGAGGATCTCGTAGACGTTCTGCGGCACCTCGGTCGGCAGCAGGTCGATCGCGTGCTTGGCCAGGATGCGCGAGATGTCGAGCGCCACGTTGCCGTTGCCGATCACGCCGACAGACGAGGCGGTGAGCGGCCACGTGCGCGGCACGTCGGGGTGGCCGTCGAACCAGCTCACGAAGTCGGCCGCACCGAACGAGCCCTCGGCGTCGATCCCCGGGATGTTCAGGTCGGCGTCGCGCACGGCGCCGGTCGCGAAGATCACTGCGTTGTAGTGGTGCTTGAGGTCGTCGAGCGTGATGTCCTCGCCGAAGCGGACGTTGCCGAAGATCCGGATGTCGCCCCGGTCGAGCACCTCGCGCAGCGCGTTGATGACGCCCTTGATCCGCGGGTGGTCCGGCGCGACGCCGTACCGGACGAGACCGTAGGGCGCGGGCAGGTGCTCGAACAGGTCGATCGAGACGTCGAACTTCCGCTCGGTCTTGAGCAGGATGTCCGCGGCGTAGATGCCGGCGGGTCCCGCGCCGACGATGGCCAGCCTCAGCTTGGTCATGGAGAGGTCCCTTTCGTGGATCTGCGTTCACAAGTCTCGCGCGGCCGGCTGAGCGGATGCCGCGCCGCGGGACCGGTCAGCTGCTGCGGTCGACGAGCGACTCGGCGAACCGCGTGAGCGCCTCGCGCACTCCCCCGCGGGGCAGCGGGGCGAGCGCCTCGATGGCCTCGCGGGTCCAGGTGAGCGCGAGCTCGCGCGTGCGGGCGGTGGCCTCGTGATCGCGCAGCGCGGCGAGCGGCTCGTCCAGGATCGCCGGGTCCTCGCCCGCGGCGATCCGGTCCACGCCCTCGTCGATGCGCTCGGTGAGCGAGCGGGCGTCGGCGCCCCCGTCCTCGGCGAGCAGGAGATACGGCATGGTCGGGACGCCCGCGCGCAGGTCGGTGCCCGGCACCTTGCCGGTCTCGGCCGGATCGGCGGAGAGGTCGATCACGTCGTCCAGGAGCTGGAACGCGACGCCGACCTTCTCGCCGTAGACGCGCAGCGGCTCGCGGTAGGCCTCGTCGGCGTTCGCGAAGATGGCGCCGGCCTGCGCCGAGGCGGCGATGAGCGATCCCGTCTTGTCCGCCAGCACCTGGATGTAGAACTCGATGGGGTCGTCGCCAGGCTGCGCCCCCACGGTCTCGTGCATCTGGCCGAGGACCAGGCGCTCGAACGTGTCGGCCTGCAGCGCCATGGCCCGCTCGCCGAGCCGCGCCATGATCTGGCTGGCGCGCGAGAAGAGCAGGTCGCCGGTGAGGATCGCGATGCTGTTGCCCCACACCTGATGGGCGCTCGCGACGCCGCGGCGCCGGTCGGCGCCGTCCATGACGTCGTCGTGGTACAGCGACCCGAGGTGCGTGAGCTCGAGTGCCGTGGCCGCGTCGATCACGGCCGGGATGGCGCCGTCGCCGAGCTGCGCGGACAGCATCGTGAGCATGGGTCGCACGCGCTTGCCGCCGGCCTCGTAGAGGTAGCGGCTCGTCGCGTCGACCAGTCGATCCGTGGATCGCAGCTCCTCGGCCAGCTGACGCTCGACGGCCTCGAGCCCGTCCTCGATCGTCGCGATGAGCTTCTTCGCTCCCGGGCCGGCGAACACGCGCTCGCTGAGGCCGAAGCGGCTCGCGATGCGCGAGCCCGGGATCGAGGGCTTCGCCATCGGCGAGCCCGGCGCGGATGGGCTCGGAGTCACGCGTCCAGCCTACCGGCGGGGTCCGCCCCCTGGTCGCCGTCGCCCGCGGACGCGGCGACCTCGGCGGGCTTGATCGCGCGGTGCAGCGCGACGATGCCGAAGCTCAGGTCGCGCCACGCGACGTCCGTCCATCCGGCGTCCCGGATCCAGGACGCGAGCGTGCGCTGATCCGGCCAGGCCCTGATCGACTCGTTGAGGTAGTCGTACGCCTCGGTGTTCGAGCTGATGGCGCGGGCGATCCGCGGCAGCACGCGGTCGTTGTAGAAGCGGTAGAGGCCGCGGAACGCGGGCCGCGGCGGGTGCGAGAACTCGCAGATCACGAGGCGGCCGCCGGGCTTGGTGACGCGCAGCAGCTCGGCGATGGCCTGCTTCGGCCGGTCGACGTTGCGGAGCCCGAACGACATGGTCACGGCGTCGAACTCCCCGTCGGCGAACGGCAGGGCCGTCGCGTCGGCCTCGACGAAGGTCAGGTTGCGCACCGCGCCGTGACGACGGCGGCCCTCCGCGATCATCCCGGGCGAGAAGTCGGCGGCGACGACCTGCGCGCCGCTGCGCGCCAGCGAGACGGACGACGCGCCGGTCCCGGCCGCGAGATCCAGGATGCGCTCGCCGGGCCGGGGCGCCACAGCCCGCGTCGTGGCGGCGCGCCACAGCTGGTCGTTGCCGACGCTGAGCACGGTGTTGGTGACGTCGTAGCGGGCGGCGACCTGATCGAACATGCCGCTCACGCGCGCCGGGTCCTTGCCGAGATCGGCGCGGTTGGCTGCGGGGCGGGGGTCGCGGTGCTTCACGCCCTCGAGTCTAGGCGCGGGCGGTCAGGCGGTTCATCCGTGGAGACGGCGGCCGCGGCATCCGGACGGCGCTCAGCGCGCGAGCCCTGCCAGCACCGCGAACCACCGTTCGGCGGTGGCGTCGTCGAACGGCTCCTCGTGCGCGCGCACGCGCGCCGCGAGGTCGTGCGCCGTGGCCTCGAGCAGCTCGATCACGCGCGCCGGGTAGCCGTAGCGGACGCGGTGCTCCTCCCACTCGTCCTCGTCGTCGATGTACACGCCGCGGTAGTCGAGGCGGCGCACCACGTCGAGGTCCATGTCGATCGCGACCGGCTGGTCGCCGTCGTCCCAGCCCACGGCCCACGCGATGTCGATGTACACGCGCGTCAGCTCCGGCTCGCCGTTGAAGGTCAGCACGTAGTCCTCGCGCCCGGCGGGGAGCAGGACGACGCTGGGCGCCCGCAGCGTGATCTCGCGCCCCGGGCGGAAGCTGTGCGACCCCGGAACCTGCCCCAGCCAGTCGCCGTACTCGTCGGCGCCGAGGTACACGCACTCGTGCTGCCAGTGGGGCGACCCGTCCCACTTGCGCCAGCGGAAGGTGAGCGGCGTGCCGGCGGCCGTACGGTCCATCCCTCGAGCCTAGGCCCGCGGGTGCCGAACTAAGCTGGGCAGGTGACCGACTCGCGCCCCGCTCCGCCGTCGGGCAGCGCGACAGCATCGAGCACTCCCCCGCGCCTCGTGGTCGAGACGCGCGAGATCGATGCGGTCGAGGACCTGCTGCCGTGGACCGACGCGCGGAACCCGCTGATCTGGCAGCGGCGCGGCGACGGCATGGCCGGCTGGGGCGAGGCGCTCGCGATCCGCGTCGACGGCCGGAGCCGGATCGCGACGGTGGCCGACGCCTGGCGCGAGATCGCCGCCGCCGCCGAGGTGCACGACGAGGTCCGGCTCCACGGCACGGGGCTGATCGCGTTCGGTGCGTTCGCCTTCGACGACTCGTCCGCGCTGCCCAGCACCCTGATCGTGCCCAGCGTGATCGTCGGGCGGCGCCGCGGCCGATCGTGGATCACGCGGATCCGGCGCGCGGAGGCCCCGGGGGATGTCGCGTTCGGGCCGACCGAGTACGGCGCGCACTGGTCCGCGACGCTCGGGCCGGGCCGGATGGATCCCGCCGCGCACGGCGACGCGGTGCGCGCCGCGCTCGCGGCGATCGAGCGCGGCGAGGCGCAGAAGATCGTGATCGCCCGCGACATCGCCGGCACGGTGCCGGCGCACGCCGACCTCCGCCGGCTCGTCCGCGCGCTGGCGACCGGCTACCCCGACACGTGGGCGTTCGCGGTCGACGGCATCGTCGGGGCGAGCCCCGAGACGCTCGTCACGGTGCACGGCGGCGAGGTCACGGCGCGCGTGCTCGCGGGCACCCGACCGCGGGGCGCCGACGCGGACGAGGACACCGCGATCACGTCCGAGCTCGCCACGAACCAGAAGGACATCGACGAGCACGAGTACGCGGTGCGGTCCGTCGTCGACGCGCTCCGCCCGCACACCTCCGCGCTCGCGGCCGCCGAGCAGCCGTTCACGCTCAAGCTGCCGAACCTGTGGCACCTCGCGACCGACGTCGAGGGCACGCTGTCGAACGGCTCCAGCGCGCTCGACATGGTGCGCGCCCTGCATCCCACCGCCGCGGTCGCCGGCACGCCGCGCGACGCCGCCATGGCCGCGATCCGCCGCATCGAGCCGTTCGATCGGGGCCGCTACGCCGGACCCGTGGGCTGGATCGACGCCGAGGGCGACGGCGAATGGGCGATCGCGCTGCGGTGCGCGCAGTTCGGCCCGGCGGACGCCGGCGCGCCGACGGACCCGTCTGCGACGCGATCCGTCACCGCCCACGCCGGCGGCGGCATCGTGGCGGGCAGCCTCCCCGAGGCGGAGCTGCTCGAGACCCGAGTCAAGTTCCGCCCCATCGTCGACAGCTTGAATTAGAAGACGGTCGCTTCGCTCCACGCTCGCTTCGCTCGCACATCCGTAGATGCCTGGGGGCGGTGCGCGCGGCTCCTCGGGTCAGAGCTCGTCGAGGAAGGACAGGTAGGGGTTGCGCAGGCGCCCCTCCGGGTCGAACTCGCGCGTGAGCGCGGCGAACTCGCGCAGGCGGGGCCACACGGCGGCACGACCGGCGGCGTCCATCGCGGACAGCTTGCCCCAGTGCGGACGCGCCTGGAACGGCGCCAGCGCCGCCTCGATCTCGGCGACCACGGCCTCGACCGCAGGCTGGTCCGGCAGCCAGGTGAAGTGCAGCCCGACGGCGTCCGTCTCGTAGGCCGGGCTGAGCCAGAGGGAATCCGCCCGCATCGAGCGGATCTCGGTGACCTGGATCAGCGGGGCGATCCGGTCGGCCAGCTCGCGCACGGCGCGGATCGCCGCGACCGCGTGCCGGCGCGGCACGAGGTGCTCGGACTGCAGCTCGGCGCCGGCGGAGGGCGTGTGGCTCAGCCGGAAATGCGCGAGCCGATCGAGCCAGCGGCCCGGCTCGCCGAGCTGCGGCGTGCACGCGGCAGGTGAGACGCCCGCCAGCATGTGAACCGGCCCGGCCGCCGGCGCCGGATCGCCCGGCAGCACGGGCGGCTCCGCGGAGCGCGATTTGGTCCATACCTGATCGACGACATCCCGGTCCCCCCACCGGAGGAAGAGGCTGACGCTGTAGGCGGCGCCCATCAGGGCGTCGAAGTCGGCCAGGGCGGTCTCGAGCGGGAGGTTCTCGTACACGCGCTGGCGCACCTCGAACGAGGGCTCGATGTCGAGCGTGATGGAGGTCACGACGCCGAGCGCGCCGAGGGAGACCACCGCGGCGTCGAACGCCGGATCGCCGCGGCGCAGCCGGACGACGTCGCCGCCGGGCACGACGAGCTCGAGCGCGGCCACCGCGGACGACAAGGTGCCCACCGCGTCGCCCGACCCGTGCGTCCCGGTGGCCACCGCGCCGGCGACGGAGATGTGCGGCAGCGACGCGAGGTTGGCGAGCGCCCAGCCCTCGGCCTCCAGGGCGCGGGCCAGCTCGCCGTAGCGGATGCCGGCCCCGACGGTGACTGTGCGGGACTGCGCGTCGACGACGGGCGCCGCGGCGAGGCCCGCGGTGGAGATCAGGGTGCCGTCGGTGTCGGCGATGAGGCTGAAGGAGTGCCCGCTGCCGAGTGCGCGGAACGGTCCCGGGCCCGACAGGATGGCGCACACGTCGTCGACGCTCGCCGGCGTGGCGATGCGCTCGGCGCGGAAGCGGACGTTGCCCGCCCAGTTGACCAGGTCCATCAGGACTCCCCTCGGATCGTGTGCGCGAGCCGCTCGCCCGCGTCCCTCAGCCAGCGCGCGGGCTCGGCCATCGCGGACTCCGCGGATCCGGCGAGCGCCGTCAGCGACAGAGCCTCGATCCCCGACGTGTCGGCGTCGTCGGCGATCCGGCCCGCGACGACCGCCACCCGGGCCCCGGCCTCGCGGCCCAGGCCGAGCACGAAGGCCGGCGTCTTGCCCGCGGCGGACTGGCCGTCGTAGGACCCCTCGCCCGTGATCACCACGTCGGCGCCCGCGATGGCGTCGGCCAGTCCGGTGAGCTCCGCGACCTCGGCCGCACCGGGAACAAGCTGCGCTCCCCACGCCAGGAGGCCGTAGCCCGCGCCGCCCGCGGCTCCTGCGCCAGCCGCGCCGGGATCGGCGCCCAGCAGCACGCCGAGGCGCACCAGCCCGGCGTCCGCGCGCGCGATGCCGTCGGCGTCCAGGCCCTTCTGCGGCCCGAACACCGCGGCCGCTCCGCGGCGGCCCGTGAGGGGGTTCGTGACGTCGGTGAGGACCAGCGCGCCGCCCTCGGGAACCGGGCGCAGGCGCGTGAGGTCGACCTTCGCCAACTCGTCGAGCCCGGCCGCGCCGGGCGCCACCGAGACGTCGTACGCGTCGGTGAACCGCGCGCCGAGCGCCGTCAGCAGCCCGATCCCGCCGTCAGTCGAGGCGCTCGACCCGATCCCGAGGATGAGCCGCGAGACGCCGTGGTCGATCGCCGCGCGCACGGCCTGGCCGAAGCCGAGCGTCGAGGCGTCCCGGCCGCGGAGCGCGTCGCCGAGCAGCTCGATCCCCGAGGTCGAGGCCAGCTCGACCACGCCGGTTCCTCCGGGGAGGCCCTCGGTCGGCGGCAGGAGCAGCCAGGCGGCGTCGATCGGCACGCCGGCGGGCCCCGTGACCCGCAGCGGCATCCGCTGCGCCCCCTCGACGGCCCGGGCGAACGCCTCGAGCGTGCCCTCGCCGCCGTCGGCCATCGGCCGCACCGCGACGTCCGCGTCGGGCTCGGCCCTCCGCCAGCCGGCAGCCACGGCCTCGCCGGCCGTCGCCGCATCGAGCGTGCCCTTGAAGCCGTCCATCGCCACCACCACGCGCGTCGCCATCCCCCCATCCTGGCCCAGTCGCGGGCTCGGCCCGTAACAGTGGCCCGGGCCGGCCGCGGGGCACGGGAGAATGAGGCCATGGACTGGCAGATCTCCGAGGACACGGTGCCGTCGAGCCTCGTCACGGAGGCCGACGCCCGGTCCATGGTCGGCCGGCCGCCCGCGTCCGGCGCGTGGCGCGACGGCGACCCCGCGGGCGACCGCCGGTTCGCGGGCTTCGGCGAGCTGCGCCTCGAGGGCGGCGGGGTGCTGCCGTCGTTCCGCCTCGCCTACGAGACCTGGGGCGAGCTGAACGCCGCGCGCGACAACGCCGTGCTGATCCTGCACGCGCTCACGGGCGACAGCCACGTGCGCGGTCCCGCCGGCCCGGGTCATCCGACCTCCGGCTGGTGGGAGGACATCGTCGGCCCCGGCGCTCCGATCGACACCGACCGCTGGTTCGTGGTCGCCCCGAACATGCTCGGCGGCTGCCAGGGCTCCACGGGCCCGGCCAGCATCCATCCCGACGGCGAGGAGTGGGCGTCCCGCTTCCCGTACCTGACCGTGCGCGATCAGGTGGCCGCGCAGGTACGCCTTGCCGACGCGCTCGGCATCGACGTGTGGGCGGCCGTGATCGGCGGCTCGATGGGCGGGATGCACGCGCTCGAGTGGGGCGTCGGGCACCCGGATCGTCTCGCGCGGCTCGCCGTGCTGTCGGCTCCCCCGGTCAACACGGCCGACCAGATCGCGCTCAACTCCGTGCAGCTCGAGGCGATCCTGATCGACCCCCGCTTCCGCGGCGGCGACTACTACGAGGCCGCAGACGGCGAGGGACCGCACCGCGGACTCGCGCTCGCGCGCCGCATGGCGCTGCTGAACTACCGCAGCCCCACCGAGCTGAACCAGCGCTTCCAGCGGTCGTGGCAGTCCGGCGTGAGCCCGCTCGGTCACGGCGGCCGCTTCGCGGTGGAGTCGTACCTCGACTTCCACGGCAACAAGTTCACGCGGCGATTCGACGCCAACTCCTACATCCGTCTGGTCGAGGCCATGGACTCGCACGACGTGGGCCGCGACCGCGGCGGCGTGGAGCAGGCGCTCGCCGCCGTGACCGCGAAGGCCCTGGTGCTCGGCATCGACACCGACCGCCTGTTCCCCGTGGACGGCCAGCACCGCATCGCGCGGGGCATCCCGGACACGCTCGACGGGGACGAGGCCGTGGTGCTCGCGAGCGACTTCGGTCACGACGGCTTCCTGATCGAGACCGCCGCCGTCGGCCGCCATCTGCGGCGCCTCCTGGACGCGGACGTCTGATGGACGCCGTCTGGACCGCGGCACTGCTGGCGATCGCGTCCGGCACCGCATCGGGCCTGCGCCCGTACTTCGTCGTCTTCACGCTCGGCCTGGTCAAGGCGCTCGTGCCCCTCGGCGCGGCCGGCCCGGCGGCCGGGGTCATCGAGGCGATCCCGCCGATGCTGGCCGAGCCGTGGCTGCTGATCGTCGTCGCCGTGCTCGCGATCGGCGACACCCTCGTCGACAAGGTGGCCTACCTCGACTCCGCATGGGACGGCATCCACGCCGTGCTGCGCCCGCTGTTCGCCGCGGCGCTGGGCCTCGGGATCGGCGCCGAGCACGGCACGGCGGTGGCGGTCGGCACCGCGGTCGCCGGCGGCGTCACGGCGGCGGGCGTGAGCCTCGGCAAGATGACGACCCGCGCGGCCGTGAACCTGCTGCCCGAGCCCGTCTCGAACGTGCTCGTCAGCCTCGGCGAGGACGCGACCGCGATCGTCCTGCTGGTGCTGGCATTCCTGCTGCTGCCTCTGGCGGCGATCCTGGCCGCCCTGCTGCTCGTCGGCGCGATCGTGCTGGTCGTCAAGCTCGGCGGGCGGATGCGCGAGTGGCGCCGCCGTCGGCGCCTCGCCGGCCGCGGCACGCCGGCGTAGAGCGGGTCACTGCGCCCCGAGCATGCCCTCGACGGCGCGAAGCAGCAGGTCGGAGCGCCGGGCCGTGTCGCCCCAGCGCACGAGAGCCTGGGCGTTGACGCCGTCGATCATGCCGAGCACCTGCCATGCCGCCTCGGCCGCGTCCGCGACGCGGAACGCGCCCGACGCGACGCCCGCCTCGACCACCTCCTGCACGAGCGCCTGCCAGTCGTCCATCTGACGCCGCACCGCGGCCGCGAGCGGCTCACTCCGGCGGCCCAGCGCCCACGCCTCGACCCACGTCCCCGTGACCTCGTCGCGCTCTCCGCCCGCGAGCGTGCGCACCATGGCCGCGAGCGCGGCCCGGGGTTCCGTCTCCGCGCGGACGATCGCCGCCACCTCGGCGAGCTCGCGCGCCACGATCCCCTCGAACGCCGCCGCCACGAGCGCGTCCATGCCGCCGTCGGCATAGTGCGCGACGAGGGCCGGGGCCACGCCCGCTCGCGCGGCGACCGCGCGCATCGTGACGGCGCCGAGCCCCTCGGCCGCCGCGACCGCGCATGCCGCGGCGAGGATGTCCGCACGCCGCTCCTCGGGGGCGCGGCGCGGGGCGCGGGGACGGCGCTCGTCGCTTGACACCCCCTCAGCGTAGCGGCTACCGTCGCACTTATTGATCAGGTGATCAATAGGAGGATGGGAGACAGCATGACGTGGCGGATGCCCGCGGAGACCGCACCGCACGAGCGGACCTGGATGGCCTTCCCGCGCGAGGGCCTCACTCTCGGCGGCACCGCGGCCGAACGCGAAGCCGGGTACGAAGCGTGGGCGGCCGTCGCCGACGCGGTGGCGCGCTTCGAGCCCGTCACGATGGTGGTCGACCCGAGCGAGACCGCCAGGGCGCGCCGCATGCTGTCGTCCGACATCGCGATCGTCGAGGCGCCGCTCGACGAGTTCTGGATGCGCGACTGCGGCCCGACGTTCGTGCTGGACGAGGACCGGCCGGGAGTGCTGGGCGCCGTCGACTGGGTCTTCAACGGCTGGGGCTCCCCCGCCTGGGCCGAGTGGACGCTGTCCGCCGGCATCGCGCGCATCGTCGCCGAGCACGCGGGCGCCGAGGTCGTGAGCTCGCTGCTCGTGAACGAGGGCGGCGGCCTCCACGTCGACGGCGAGGGCACCGTGCTGCTCACCGAGACCGTGCAGCTCGACCCGCGCCGCAACCCGCACGCGGACCGCGCTCGCGTCGAGGCCGAGCTGGCGCGCACGATCGGCGCCACGCACGCCATCTGGCTGCCGCGCGGGCTGACGCGCGACCGCGCGCTCGAGGGCGTCGCATCGACCGAGACGTTCGTGTACCTGAAGCTCGGAAAGCAGCAGTACACGTGGGGCACGCGCTGACGCGTCTCCCCCGCCGCGCGGCTCAGGCGGCCAGCTCGACCGAGCGTCGCTCGAGCGCGAAGCTGCCGAGCACGATGCCGACGCCCAGCAGCGCCAGGACGACGCCGAGCCAGGCCGGCGCCGCGTAGCCCCAGCCGAGCGCGATCACTCCGCCGCCGAGCGCCGCGCCGAGGCTGTTGCCCACGTTCATGCCCGAGTGGTTCAGCGCCGCGGCGATCGTGGGGCGATCGCCCGAGACGTCCATGAGGCGGGTCTGGACGGCGGGGCCCGCGAGCGCGCTGATCGCGCCGAACAGGAACATCGCGATCACGAGCGTGACCGGATGCGCCGTCGCCGCGCCCACCACGGCCGATCCGGCCGCGAGCAGCAGGAACGCCGCCAGCATCGCGCGGGCGAGGTTGCGGTCGGCGACGACGCCGCCCACGAGGTTGCCCACGGTCATGCCGAGGCCGGTCGCGACGAGCGCGATCGGCACGGCCCACTCCGGCGCGCCGGCGACCTCGGTCATGATCGGCGCGATGTAGCTGTAGACCGCGAAGAACGAGCCGAACCCGATCGCGCCCACGCCGAGCGTGAGCCACACCTGGCCGAGGCGGAAGACGCCGAGCTCGTGCCGCAGCGAGCGGGAGCCGTCACCCGGCATGGCCGGCACGATGAACGCGACCATGAGCGCGCCGAGCGCGAAGACGCCGACGACCACCGCGTACGAGACGCGCCATCCGGCCACCTGGCCCAGCCACGTGCCGAGCGGCACGCCGACGACGTTCGCGATCGTGAGACCGCTCATCACGATCGACACGCCCTGGGCGCGCCGGCCGGGGCCGAGCAGGTCGGCCGCGACGATCGCCGCGATGCCGAAGTACGCCCCGTGCGGCAGACCCGCGATGAGCCTCGCCAGCGCCACGGTCTCGAACGTCGGCGCCACGACGGTGAGGAGGTTGCCGAGCATGAGGGCGCTCGCGAGCGCGATCAGCACGCGATGCCGCGGGAAGCGCGCGGCGTACCCCGCGATGAGCGGCGCGCCGATCACGACGCCGAGCGCGTAGACGCTGATGAGCAGGCCGGCCTGCGCGATCGCGTCCTCCTGGCTGGACGCCCACGCGTCCGGCAGCAGGTCGCGGGCGATGCCCGGGAGCAGCCCCATGGAGACGAACTCGGTCATGCCGATGCCGAAGGAGCCGATGGCGAGGGAGAGGAGCGCCCACATCGCCGCCCCCCTCGACGCGGTCGAGGAGGTCATGGGTTCCAGCGTAGGGGCTCTCGGCTGAGTGGGCGCCGCGACGGCCCGGGCGCACGTGTCAGCGGCTCACGGCACCGACGGCAGTCCGGCCCAGGCCACCGACAGCGCCTCCACCGCCGTCTGCCAGGGCACGCGCTCCTGTTCGAGGCGCACATCCCCGGCAGCTCGAAGCGCCGCCAGAGTCCGCTCCTCGGACTCCGTGAGGTGAGCGAATCGCCCCCGGGCAGGCTGCGATTCGACCACCCACAGGTCGGAATGCGCGCGCAGCGTCTCCTCGTCCATCAGCACCGACCGGACGTCGTCATGGTGTGCCCTCAGCTGGTGGAGGATGGCGAAGCCGTTCGAATCCACGTCGCCCCAGTACACGACGGGCGTTCGCGCCAGCCACGGCACGTCCCGGAGCCGTCCGACGGCATATCCCGATCCGTGGATCGCGATCGCTCCGGGCCACGCCGGCATCGCCAGCACCGACTCGAGATTCTCGAAGACGAACGCGCCGCGCGGGGCCAGGGCGAGCAGTTGCAGCTGCGCCACCGGAGCAGCGAAATCGAGCGGACCACCGGGAAGCAGCGACGGATCGAGCACCCGCACGCGCACCAGGGGGTCTGCGTCCACGATGCCCAGATCGTCGACGCCGCTCGTCGCCGCGAGCGCGCTCACCACCGAGCGGTGCGCCCCGAACCACTTGCTGTCGACGCCGCGGATGGGAAGCTGCCGCGGGCGCAGTCCGCGCACGTGCTCGCCGATCACCCATGCCGCCGCCGCCAGGACCTGGTCGAACTCGCGGTCGCCGTAGCCGATGAGCGTCGCGGCATGCCGACGGATCGCGGTCGCGAGCGCCGCCGGATCCGCGCCGTGCAGGTGATCCCGGATCGTCGCCGCTCGATCCCTCAAGCGCGTCCACTCCGCGGCGGCCCGGCCGCCGACGAACGCCGCGACTGCGTCCGGATCGCGCAGGTGCAGACGCACCGGAAGGCGCTGCCGGCCCACCGTGCGCCACTCGCGCGACGCCCACTCGACGTCCGCCCCGTCCGAGACGGGCCACGTGAGCCACTCGCGTGCCCACGACTGCGCCGCCGCCTGGTCCGCCCGCGCCTCCCGTTCGCTCGGAGGCCTGAGGGGCACAGTGAGCACAGGGGCTTCCGAGGGCGGCTCGGTCGCCCATGTCGATCTGCGCGAGCCGAGTCGGGCCGACGCGATGGCCCGAGCTGCGGCGACGTCGATCACCGTCGACCTCGCCAGTCGACCTGCGAGAGCACGCTGCGCCGCCGGGTGGGGTTCTCGACGGAGGTCGCGGCCCCCACGTACGGCTCGATCGTTCGCAGCAGCTTCTGCGGCGTGGCGAGGATCATCTGGAAGCCGAACTCCACGAACACGTTCAACGCCATCTTCGTGTAGCCGCTGTCGGCCTTGTCGAACGCCTCGTCGAGCACGATCGTGCCGTAGCGGGAGAACGGCGCATCGGGATCCGCGAGCTGGTAGCGCAGCGCGGCCGCAAGGCAGAACACGACGAGCTTCTGCTGCTGCCCGCCCGACATCGCGGCACCCGAATCGTACGTGGCGTGCACGCGGTCGTGCTCGTCGACCTCGTGCGCCCGGAACGTGGCATGCAGGCGGGTGTCGAGACACTCCGCGTACCAGCGACGGTCGATGTGGTCGCTCGACCCGAACCGTCGCATCAGCTCGGCCAGGAGGGCGAAGCGGCGTTCAGCCGACGCGTCGTCCTCGTCGGTCCAGCTGTCGTCGGCGATGTCCTTCAGCTCGGCGAGGAAGCGCTTGACCGTCGCGCTGTGGACCTGCCGAACCTGGAGCCGGAGATAGCGTCCCTCGTCGAACGCGGAACGGCGCAGCGCGGCATTCACGCTGTCGATCCGATCCTGGATCGCGCGCGTGGCTCCCAGGATCTCGCCGCGCAGGTCCCCGATCAGGTCGCGCGAGCGATCCCTCAGCAGAGTCCGGAAGCGCGTCTCCTGCTCGGGCAGGCCGTTGGCGAGGATGCGGTCGAGCATGTCGATGAAGCCGCCGCGGTCGTCGATGGCGGCGATCCTCTCGGCCGATGCCTCCGGCCACCGATCGATGAACTGCGCCGCGAGTCGGGTCACGTCGTTGCCGGCGTGCGTGGCCCGACCGATCGCGGCATCCCGCTCGGCGATCAGCACACCGCCGACTCGCTGGCCGATCTCCGCCAGCTCGCGCCGCGTGAGCGTCCGCTTCACCGCGCGGAACCTCCGGGCGAGCTCCGCACGGGTCTGCTCGCCGACCTGCTCCACGAGCCCGGCATCGAACTCCGCCATGAGGCCGGCCTCGTCCTCAGCGGCGGCGGCCCGCGCCGCCCGGGACGCATCGAGCGCGACCTGCGCGGCGCGGTCGATGGCGGAGGCCTCATCTCGATCCCTCTCGGCGGCCTGGCACACGACGATCGCGTCGCGCAGCGCGCCATCGGCCTTCGTGAGCTCTGCGAGTCTCTGCTCGAGCGCGGCGACAGCCATGGCGGCGCCCGACCGATCGACGCTGTGCCAGGAGGCCTCCCGCAGCGTCGCGAGCGCCCCGCGCCGGCGCTCCTCGAACGCCCGGCGCTCCTCGGCGCGGTCGACATCCCGCTGTGCGGCGGTCACCTCGGCATCTGCCGTTGCGCGCAAGGCGATCAGCGCCTCCAGCTTCGCGGCGCGATCGCCCAGCACCCACGCGGCCCGATCACGGATCCTCACCCGGTCGTCCTTCTCGTAGCGGGTGCGGGACGACTTGATCTGGCCGTTGATCGTGACGGCCCGGACATGCTCGTCCATCCCGTCCGGGGTCTCGACGCACGCGTAGTCGAACTGCTCCGACAACCGCGCCGAGAGCCAGGTGCCGAACGGGCCCTGGGCCACGCGCACACGGTTGACGAGCGAGGTGCTGCTCGCGGCGGGCCGCGGCGGGCCCGCCGATCCGCCGGCTTCCTCGAACACCAGGCGCACCGCGATCTCGTTCGCGTCGACCCAGCGCCGCACGGCCGGGAGATGCTCCGGCCGCACCAGCATCGTGAGAGCAAGCGGACGGAGCACCCGCTCGATCGCGCCCGCCCAGGCGTCGAACTCAGGCCTGACCTCGAGCAGCTCGGCCGCGAACGGCAGAGCCGACGCCGGTACGCCCACGCCGGCCGCGATCTGACGCCGGGCCTCGAGCAGCCCCCGCGGCACGGTCGTGCCGCTCGTGCGCAGCGCGTCGATCTCCCCGTCGATCCGGCGCAGCTCGCGCTTCGCCACGGTGAGTCGTTCATGCTGCGGATGCGTGGCGCCTGTCGCGCTCGTCGCCTCGCCGAGTTCGCGATCGATGGCTGCGCGGAGCTCCGTGAACTCCTCGGCGGTCTCGGGCGCATGCTCGATGCCCACCGTCGCGAGCTGACGCGCGAGGGTCTCCCACCGTTCGCCCGCGTCACGAGCGGCACGCCGGGCGTCGTCGAGCCGCTGCTGCAGATGCTCGGCCTCAGCTCCCCCGCGTTCCATCGCCGCGTCGCGCGCGGCGAGGTAGGTGTCCTCGGCCCGCGCGGCGACAGCCCGCGCGCGTTCCGCGTCGATCTCGAGCTGCGCGATCCGCTCATCGAGGTCGCCGAGCTCCTCACGCACCAGTCGAAGCGCCTCGCCCTTCTGGTACGGCACGTTCGCGTCGATCAGGACCTGGGATCGACCGACATCGAGCTGCGCGGCGTCGAGCGCCGTGGAGGCATCTCGCAGCTGCAGAAGATGATCGCGCTGACGACGCAGGTCGACGACGCGATCATGGGCGTCCCGCAGCTCGCCGAACTGCTCGCGCGCGGTCTCCGCGATGTCGAACGTCGCGGGTCGGTCGAGCATGAAGTCGCGGAACAGCTGGTCCAGGCTGTCGAGGTTCTTGGCCGACTGAGTCTTGTGCAGGAGCTGCAGCGCGTTCTCCTGCGCGATTCCGAAGATGGACTGCAGCCGGGCGTAGAAGCGACCGTGGCTGCGGTTGGTGGTGATGAGGGCGTCGGGCCAGCGCGCCTGCGCCTTCCTCGCCTCGATGCCGCCGCGCGCGAAGTCCTCGAGGTCACGCAGGTCGACGGGTCCACGTTCGATCAGGCAGAGGTCCTGCAGGTCCGCGAGCGCAGAACCGCTCTTCTTGAGGAAGAACAGACGTGCAAGGCTCGCGGTACCGCCACCGCCGTCCTCGTACCGGAGGAGGATCCCGCTCCAGGTGGAACCGGGACGCAGGTAGGTGCTCACGACGCGCCCGTCGGTCGCATCCTCGGTGCGCGAGAACGCGCCGCGCACGTAGCTGACGAGCCCTCGCTGCTCGGTGCGCGCCCCGGCGCCCTGCGCGGCCTGGTTGAACCGCAGCCACTTGTCGGGGGTCAGCACGGCGGCGATGGCGTCGAGCAGGGAGGACTTGCCCGATCCGGAGGGCCCCGTGAGAAGGTGCCCCTGACGGGCGATCGGCACACGATGGATCACGCCGTCGAACGTGCCCCAGTTCGCGAGCTGCACCTCGGCGAGCCGCCACTGGCCGACGGCGAGCGCGCCGTCGGCCGCGGTGCGCAGCGCATCCGTGTCGGTCATGCCTTCTCCTCCACGTCATCGCGTCCACCCGCACCGGCGCCGGACGCGATGTCCCCATACACGACGGCCAGCGCGCGCACCCTCTCCTCGTCGATGAGGTACCGCACGACCGGCGAGATCTCGACTCGGTCGTCGCCGACGTCGTGGATGACCCGGAACCTGCTCTTCATCCGGGTCCACGCCGCGTTGAGGTTGCGTTCGAAGGTGCCCTCATCCGCGCCGGCACGATAGACCGCGAGTCGGTCGTACACCTCGTCGCGTCCCGCGATCACGCGCCGGTCGCCCATCGCCGAAAGCTGGATCTGCCGCAGGACGAGCAGCATGGCCGTATCGATGAAGGTCAGCGCCTCCGACCGCAGCGCGCTGGGCACGTCGATCTCGTCTGTCCGCACCTTTCGCACGAACGCGAACTCATCGACGGGATCGATGACGAGTTCGAGGAAGAGCTCGTGCAGCCGCGAGCGGATCGCGCGCTCGTCGGCGACCAGGGCCGCCCACAGCTGAGGCTGCTGTCGACCCGACAGGTACGGGCCTTTGAGCACCTCCAGCAGCGCCCGCCGGGACCGCTCGTGCAGCCGGCCGAGATCGCCGTGCCAGAGCCCATCCGACTCGAGGTGCTCCGCGGGATCCGCGTGTGCGTCCGTATCGGTCATGCCGGGATCTCCTTCGTGAAGACGTGACGTTCGACATCGGCGGAGCGCACCGCGCCGTCGGATCCGGTCCAGGTGAGCCGCTCGACGGCACCCCTGTCGATCGCTCCGTGGCGCGTGGCGAGCGACAGCAGGCCGATGACGCTCGCGAGGCCCTGGCTCGCCGGGTGGGCCTCGAGCACGTCCCCGACCGACGCCGGTTCGCCCCGCGCGACGACAGCGTTCACGGCCTCCGTCAGCTCGACGAAATCGATCTCGGTCTCCCGGGCGATCGCTGCGAGGCTTTCGAAGTCGATCAGACCCGGCTCGACGTCCTCGAGCGGTGCGCTCGGCTCGAACTCCGCGGGGTCGTGCGGCGTCAACTCACCCGCGCTCCGCAACGAGCTCGCCGTGAGCTCCAGCTCGATCCCCGCCGCGGTGTACGGCTTCACCCGTCGGCTCGCCGGGACGGCGGCGGCGAGCGCTTCCTGGATCGCGTCGCGCAGCGCGCGGTCGCGCTGGAACTCGTGGGACTGGACGTAGCGCCTCAGCCCCCGCGCGAACTCGGTCAGCACCACCTGCACCTCCCTGCTGCCGGACTTGAGCTGCCTCACGAGGGCGCGCAGTATCCGTCGCGCCTCGGGCGCGAGCGCGAGCGCGAAGTCCCGTGACAGCACCGCCGACAGGTCCGACTCGAGCTCGTCCGAGCGCTCGGCGTCGCGCACGAGAGCCGCGAACGCGGTGAACGTGCGCCCCTCGTCGGAGGACTCGATGAGGTCGACGCCGCGGAATACGTCGTCCAGCACGCTCCCGGGGGTCTTGCTCGAGTCGAGGATCCGTGCGCGCAGGTCGTGGTTGAGCGCTTCGAACTGCGCTCGCACACGTGCGAAGTCCGTGGGGAGATCCTGCGCCATCACGAGCACCTCGGTGGCGCGTTCTCTGGCACGGCGCTCGTCCACGGGCTCGATGTCCCCCGATTCGAGGCGCGCGATCTCGGCGTCCAGGCGGGCTCTCTCAGCCCGGAGCCCGTCGATTCGGCGCGTGACGTCGGGGTCGGTGTCGATCGCCAGCTGCCGCACCGCGGCCGCCAGGCTCACGAGCCGGGACTCGGTGAGGGCCGTCCGAGGCGCCTCGAGCTGCTCGAGCACCCGAAGCGCGTCGATGGCGTCGGGCGACAGTTCGTAGGTCTCGCCCCTGGCGTCGCTCGCCGCACGTCGCACGAGCAGACCCGCGGCACGCCAGTCGTCGCAGTACGCCTTGCCCGTGCGCTCCGGGAGCTCGAGATGAGGGCGCAGCTCCTCCAGATCGATGTCGAGCCGCTCGTGCAGTTCGGCTGTCGGGATCCTCGCACCCGGCGCCCCGAGGTGCGTGGGCAGCAGGGCACCCGCCAAGGGCAGGTTGGACGATCGCAGCAGACGCAGCGCGGCGTTGCCGCCCGCGGGATCGAGCAGCCGCCGGATCGCCAGCGCACGCGCGAGAACGGACATGCTCCTATCCTGCCGATGGCATCGGACACCGCGGCCCCGCGATCAGAGCGCGAGATGATGCAGGAGCGCCGCATCCAGCGCCGCCTGCTGCTCGGCGTCGAGCGATCCGCGCCGCCGGACGAGTCGGCGGATGTGGACGGCGCGCAGCTGCTCGGGTTGGGTCTTCGAATCCTTGGACAACCCGGTCGCGTCGTCGGCCGGGAGACGCGTCTGGAAGCTCAGGACATTGGCGGTGTTCGACGTGATGGGCACCACGACAATCACACCGCCCGCGCTGGCGCGGACTGCGGCCCGGTTCGCGCCGTCGTTGGACACGATCACCGCGGGTCGGGTCTTCGCGACCTCGCCGGGCTGGGCTGGATCGAACTCGACGTCCCAGATATCGCCACGCAAGCGAGGCACGTCGGCAATCACGCGCGCAGTCCGTCGCCGCTGACACCATCCCAGAGCTCGGCATCGCCGGATTCGCCGAACTCTTCGAACGCCGTCACGTACTCGCGCTCGGCCTCCGCCTCACGCAGGGCGCGCACGGCAGCTCGCAGCGCGGCCGACCTGCTCGCGAGGTGATGACGGCGTCCGTATGCCTCGAGGAAGGCGAGATCGACCTCGGGGAGGCTGCCGCTGAACGCCTTCATAGCGCTGCTCATAGTTCTGATATTAGTCCCGGCGCAGTGGGTTGACGCCCGGCGCAGCTCAGCCGGCGTCGCGCTCCGCGATCGCGGCCTCGAGCCGCTCGATCTTGCCGTCGAGCTCGCCCGTGTACCCCGGGCGGATGTCGGCCTTCAGCACCAGCGAGACGCGCGATCCGAAGGGCATCACGGCCTCGGTCGCGCGCTTGACGACGTCGATGACCTCATCCCAGGTCTCGCCCTCGATCTCGGTGAACATCGACGTCGTGCGGTGCGCGAGGCCGGATTCGCGGACGACCTTGACGGCGGCGGCGACCGCGTCGTGCACGGAGCCGTCGGGGTTTGCGGCGTTCGAACCGGAGGGGGCGACGGAGAAGGCGACGAGCATGAGGGGTCCTTTCGACGGGGCGATCAGGGGACGGAGACGACGGGGGCGTCCCGGCGCAGGCGGACCGGCACGCGGGCGACCCGCACCACCGCCCAGACCAGCAGGACGACGAGCACGAGATTGCGGGCGGTGAGCGCGGCGGCCGCGACGGGCTGCGCGGCGAGCAGCTCGCCGTACAGCAGCGGGTAGACTACCTGCGTCAGCGCGGCCGACAGCAGCGCGAGCGCCGCGAGCGGCCTCGCCCGGCGGCGGTCCAGCACGATCCACAGGACGAGCGGCGCGATGAGCCAGTCGTGGAACTGCGGCGAGCCGACCTTGTTCAGCGCGATGAGCGCGACCACGAGAGCGAGCGCGAGCGGCGGCAGGAGCCGCACGACCGGCGCCCCGCGTCGCGCCTTCACGGCCCCGAGCAGCAGGATGGCCCCCGCGGCGAGCGCGAGCGCGGGCGTCATCGCCGCGATCACGATGTCGACGTGCGGGCCGGTGACCTGGAAGGTCAGGATGTCGTCGTCGTAGAACAGCCACCAGCCGTCCACGTCGAGCACCGCACCCCACAGGTAGACGCTGCTCACGGGCGCCTCGAGCTGCAGGCCGCGGTCGGTCTGCGCCGTGACGAATCCGAGCAGGTGCGCGGCGCCGCCTGCGAGGACCACGGCCCCCGCGACGACCGCCGAGGTCACGAGCGCGCCCGCGACGATGTCGAGCCGGCGACGCACCGCGACGAACGCTGCCGCAAGCAGGGCGGCCGGCCACACCTTGATCCACGCGCCGGAGGCCAGGAGCGCGGACGCCGCCATCGGGCGCCGCGCCAGCCACAGCAGGCCCGCGATCGCAAGCGGCACCGTCACGGCGTCGATCCGGTACATCCCCACCGGACCGAGCAGCAGGACGAACGCCAGCCAGAAGCGGGCCGCCGCGCGCCGCCCCCGGGAGCGCCCGTCGCCCAGGAGCAGCCGGAACGCCGCGGCATCGCACAGCGTGACGAGCACCGCCCACGCCTGCGTGTAGCCGCCGAGCCAGGCGAGCGCGTGGGTGAGCATCATGGGCGCGAGCGCCAGGTGCGGGTACACCCACGGCTCCGTGATCCCGACGATCTCCGTGCCGCCCAGCGCGGCGGTCGACCAGGGCTCGTACACCAGGTAGACGTCGCCCATGGGCTGGTTCGGCAGGACCCAGCCGAGCCATCCGACGATCACGTGGACGGCCGCGAACGCGACCCACATCATGATCCGTCCGCGCACGCGTCCCATCCTAGGAACGCCGCTCAGGCGCTCAGCGCGAGGGCGAACGCGGCGGGCAGGTGCTCGGCGACGTCGAGCGCGGTGATCGGATGACCGGGGGCCTCCCCGTCCACGCCCGCCGCGAGCCGGCCCGCGGCGCCGTGCAGCCACGCGGCCGCCGCGGCGAGCGCGCCGAGCTCCTCGGCGCCGACGGGGCCCTCCGCCGCCGCGGCCGCGACGAGCGCGCCCAGCGCCCCCGCGAGCACATCCCCCGTGCCCGCGGTCGCGAGCCACGGCGTCCCCGCGCGCACGGCGCGCACGACGCCCGAGGGCGTCGCCACCACGGTCTCGGATCCCTTGCGCAGCACGACCCCGCCGAGCGCGGCCGCGGTCTCGGCGACGGCGCCGACGTCCTCCGCGGGGCCGTCGAGTCCCAGGCTCGCGCGCAGCTTCGCGAACTCTCCCGCATGCGGCGTCACGATGAGCGGCGCGGTCGCGTCCGCCACCAGGTCCAGCGCGCCGGCGTCCACGACCACCGGAGCGTCGCCCACGAGGATCTCGCGCAGCAGCGCGGCCTCCCCCGGCTCGCGCGCGTCCGGGTCCGTGCCCGATCCGACGGCCCACGCGTCGACGCGCCCGGGCGTCGTCACGACCTCGGGGCGGCGCTGCATCACGAGCCGGGCCACCTCGGCGTCGCCGAGCCAGCGCACCATCCCCGCACCGGCGCGCGCGGCTCCCTCGGCGGTCAGCACCGCGGCGCCGGGGTACGTCGGCGACCCGGTGCGCAGCCCCACCACTCCGCGGGAATACTTGTGGGCGTCCCCGGTTGGCACCCGGAGGACGGCCGCGGTGTCCGCCGCCGTCCACTCCCGGGCAACCGTCATGCCCGCCACGATAACGCCATCGCCCGTCCGCGGACCGGCGAGAACGGAGATCCATGAGCCTGCTGTTCAGCCCGCTGACCCTGCGCGACGTGACGTTCCGGAACCGGCTGTGGGTGGCGCCGATGTGCCAGTACAGCGCGCTGGACGGCGTGCCCAACGACTGGCACCACGTGCACCTCGCGCAGTTCGCCTCGGGCGGCGCCGGCCTGGTGGTCGCGGAGGCGACGGCGGTCGTGCCCGAGGGCAGGATCTCGCCCCAGGACGTGGGCCTCTGGAACGACGCGCAGCGCGACGCGTGGGCGCGCGTGGTCGCCGCGGTGCACGCGCGCGGCGCGCGTGCGGGCCTGCAGCTCGCCCACGCGGGCCGCAAGGCGTCGACCTGGTCGCCGTTCTCCGGCGAGCACGGCACCGTCCCGGCCGAGGCGGGCGGCTGGACCACGGTCGCGCCCTCCGCCATCGCGTACGAGGGCTACGCCGAGCCCGTCGCGCTCGACGAGGCGGGCATCCAGCGCGTCGTCGACGCCTTCCGGGCGGCGGCGCGCCGCGCGATCGACGCGCGCTTCGACGTGCTCGAGGTGCATGCCGCACACGGCTACCTGCTCCACGAGTTCCTGTCGCCGCTGTCGAACCAGCGGGACGACGCGTGGGGCGGCTCGCTCGAGAACCGCGCGCGGATCACGCTCGAGGTCGTGCGCGCCGTGCGCGCGGAGGTCGGCGAGGACGTGCCCCTGCTCGTGCGCTTCTCGGCCTCGGACGCCGCGCCGGGCGGCCTCGAGCCGGACGACATCGCCCAGGTGTCGCGCTGGGCGGTCGAGGCCGGCGCCGACCTGATCGACGTCTCGAGCGCGGGCCTGGTCGCCCACCAGGAGCTGAAGGTCGGGCCGGGCTACCAGGTGCCGTTCGCGGCGCGCGTGCGGGAGCTGTCGGACGCCCCCGTGGGCGCGGTCGGCATCATCACGACCGGCACGCAGGCCGAGGCCATCCTGCAGGCCGGCCACGCCGACGTGATCTTCGCGGCCCGCGAGTGGCTGCGCGACCCGCACTTCGGCCTGCGCGCCGCAACCGAGCTCGGCGAGGACCCCGAGGGCCTCTGGCCGCCGCAGTACCTCCGCGCCTTCCGCCGCCCGTCCTGACGCCCGATCCGGTGCGGATCGGCCCTTCCGAGAGCTCGAAGGGGCCGATCCGCACCCGGTCGCAGCGACGTCAGGGCCGGCGTCGCGTCGCGTCATCGATCTCGCCGATGAGCTCCTCGAGGATGTCCTCGAGGAACAGCACGGCGGTCGTGTCGCCCTGCGCGTTCCGCACGCGTGCCAGGTGACGTCCCGCGCGGCGCATCACCGCGAGGGCGTCCTCCAGGTCGGTGGTCTCCTGCACCGGCACCATGTGGTGGATCCGCTTGGCCGGGATCGGCCGTGTGAGCTTCTCGGGCAGGTCCTCGTCGCTCGCGGCGCGGAGCACGTCCTTGAGGTGCACGTATCCGACCGGCTCTCCCTCGGGATCCACGATCACGTAGCGCGAGTAGCCGTGCTTCGCGACCGCCCGCTCGATCTCCTCGGGCGTCGTGTTCTCGGGCAGCGACACGATCTCGGCGAGCGGCACCGCGACGTCGCCCGCCTTCTTGTCCGTGAACTCGACGGCCGCCGCGACCGCGCCCGACACGTCGTCGAGCACGCCCTCCCGGCGCGACTGCGCGACGATCGTCGCGACCTCGTCGAGCGTGAAGGTCGACGCCGCCTCGTTCTTGGGCTCGACCCCGAACAGCCGCAGCACGCCGTTCGCGATCCAGTTCAGGACCCAGATGACGGGGTGGAACACCTTCGACACCCACACGAGCGGCGGCGCGAGCAGCAGCACGGCGCGGTCGGGCACCGAGAACGCGATGTTCTTGGCGACCATCTCGCCGAACACGACGTGCAGGTACGACACCAGGATCAGCGCGATCGCGAACGCGACCGTGTCGACGAGTCCCTCCGGGAGGCCCGTCAGCCCCAGCGGCACCTCGAGCAGATGGTGGATCGCCGGCTCCGAGACGTTCAGGATCAGCAGCGAGCAGATCGTGATGCCCAGCTGCGAGGTCGCCAGCATGAGCGTGGCGTGCTCCATCGCGTACAGCGCGGTCTTCGCAGCCCGCGACCCGCGCTCCGCGAGTGGCTCGATCTGCGAGCGGCGCGCGGAGATGACCGCGAACTCGCCGCCGACGAAGAACGCGTTCGCGAGCAGCAGCACCACGAGCCACGCGATCCCGGCCCAGTCGCTCATCGCGCACCCCCCTTGCCGTTCGCGTCATGGCCGGCGCGGGACGTCCGCGGCTCGTTCTCGTTGCGGACGACGGGATCGGGCTCCGGCAGCGGGTCGGGTGTGAACCGCACGCGGTCGACGCGACGGCCGTCCATCCGCTCGACGGTCAGCACGCCGTCGTCGATGCGCACGGAATCGCCCACGTTCGGGATGCGCTCCAGGACGCTCATGATGAAGCCGCCGACCGTGTCGTACGCGTCGTCCTCGGGCACCTCGACCTCGGCGCGGTCGCGCAGCTCGTCGGGGCGCAGCTGGCCCGGGAAGGTGAGCGAGTCGCGATGGCGCACCACCCCGGCGAGGCGGCGATCGTGCTCATCCGACACCTCGCCGACGATCTCCTCCACGAGGTCCTCCAGCGTGACCACGCCCGCGGTGCCGCCGTACTCGTCGACCACCACGGCCATCTGGTAGCCGCGCGAGCGCAGCTCGGACACCAGCTGGTCGAGGTGCACGGTCTCGGGCACGCGCAGCGGCTCGGTCGCGAGCGCGGCGGCCGGGACGTCGGGGCGCCGGTCGCGCGGAACCGCGACGGCGGCCTTGAGGTGCACGATGCCGACGATGTCGTCCATCGAGTCGTCGAACACCGGGAAGCGGCTGTGGCCGGTCTGGCGCGCGAGCTCGATCACGTCATCGGCCGAGTCGCCCGCCGCGACGGCGTGCACGCGCGGTCGCGGCGTCATGACGTCGCCCGCCGTGAGCCGCGCGAACGTCAGGCTGCGATCCAGAAGCGTCGCGGTGTCTTCCTCGAGCACGCCGGCCATCGCCGAGCGGCGCACGAGCGACGACAGCTCCTCGGCCGTCCGCGCGCCCGACAGCTCCTCCTTGGGCTCGATGCCGAAGCCGCGCAGCACCGCGTTGGCGCTGCCGTTGAGCAGGGCGATCGCGGGGCGGAAGACGGTCGTGAAGGCGATCTGGAACGGCGCGACGACCTTGGCGGTCGCGAGCGGCAGGGCCAGCGCGAAGTTCTTGGGCACGAGCTCGCCGAGGATCATCGACAGGATGGTCGCGATCGCGACCGCGACGACCGTCGCGATGGGAGCGACCGCGCCCTCCGCGACCCCCCACGTGGTGAGCACGGGCTCGAGCAGGTGCGAGAACGCCGGCTCGAGCGTGTAACCGGTCAGCAGCGTCGTCAGGGTGATGCCGAGCTGCGCGCTCGACAGATGCGTTGACGTCTGGCGCAGGGCCGAGATCGTCATGGCGAGGCGGGACTCGCCCCGCTCCCGGCGGGCCTCGAGATCCGCGCGGTCCAGGTTGACCAGCGCGAACTCGCTCGCGACGAACAGGCCCGTGCCGACCGTCAGAAGCAGCCCCACGCCCAGCAGGATCAGGTCCATCTCGATCCACCGCCCCGGATCGGAGAGGTCAGGCTGTGGGGCGAACTACTGCAACTGGGAGGGTCGTCCATAGTGCTCCGAGTCTACGGGGGCCGGTTATGGATCCGCCGAACGGTTTCGCTCCGCGACGCGTCAGGCCCCCGGCTCGTCCCCCGCCGCCGTGACCGGCTCCGCCACGAGCGTCGCGGCCGGGGCCGGCGCCGCGACGGTGGCCGGGCGCATTCCCTCGCCGACCGCGCGGCCGGCGATGATCGCGGCCAGGTCGACGCCGGTCGCGGCCTTGACCGCGTCGAACGTCGCGCGCATGCCCACCGCCTGCTCGCTCGCGAGGTGCGCGGACGCGCCTCCCTCGCCGCCGAGCACCGTGATGGAGCCGACACGCTGGTAGCCCTTGGCGAACTCCGCCATCATCGGCACGACGGCCTCGATCGCGCGCTGTGCCATGAGCGCCGCCTCGTGCTCGGCGATCGCCGCGGCCTCGGCCTTGATCGCCGCGGCCTTGGCCTCGCCGGCGAGGCGGATAGCCTCGGCCTCGGCGCGGAACTTCGTGCCCTGCGCCTCCTGCTCCGCGGCGAAGGCCGCGGCCTCGGCGGCGGCGCGCTGCGCGGCGGCGTCCGCCTCGGCGGCCAGGCGCACGGTCTCGGCGTCGGCGGCGGCGCGGGTCTTCAGCTCGAGCGCCTTCTGCTCGGCGATCTTCGCCTGGGCCTCGGCCTCCCGGATGCGGGCGTACGCCTCGGCGTCGGCCTGCTTCTGCTGCTCGTAGGCTTCGGCGTCCGCGCGCTGCTGGCGCTCGTAGGTCGCGGCCTCGGCCACGCGCCGCACCTCGGCGTCGAGCTTGGCGGACTGGTTCATGGCGGCCTGCTCGAGCGTCTCGCGCGCCAGCTTCTCGGCGGCCTCGGCCTCGGCGTTCGCGCGGCCGTTCTCGGCCTTCGCGTTGGCCGTGTTCTTCTGGTACGCCGTGTACTCGACGAGGTTCTGCTCGTCGGTCGCGATCTTGTTGCGCTGCACCTCGCGCTGCGCCGTGATGCCCTGGATCTGGAACGAGTCGAGGATCAGGCCCTGCGCCTCGAGGTCGCCCTTGATGTTCTCCGCGATCTGGTCGCTGAGCTGCTGGCGGTCGCGCATGAGCTGCTCCACCGTGAGCATGGCCGCCACCCCGCGCAGCGAGCCCTCGAGCTGCTCGCGCGTGAACTGCTCGATCGCGCCGTCATGCGAGGCGAAGCGCTCGGCGGCCCGGCGCACCTGCTCGGGCTCGGAGCCGATCTTGAACAGCGCCACGCCCGTGACGTCGACCGTGACGCCGTTGGACGACCGCGCGGTCGGCTCGACGTTGATCTGCCGGGCGCGCAGCGCGCCCAACATATCGACATCCGTCGGGGGCGCGCATCCGTCCTGGGGAGGACCTGCGTACGCGGCCCCTCCGAGGAGAGGAGGAACCGATCTGGGCTAGGCTTTCAGGGCGTGCGCGCGTGACCGCTCGAGCGGTGCGCGGGTCAAGGATTTTCACCGATGAAAGAAGGCGAATCGGCCGTGTCGAGCCAGGGAACGGGCACCGGGACCACGAGCGACGGGGAGTTCGGAGCCAATCAGTGGCTCGTCGAAGAGCTCTACCAGCAGTTCAAGGCGGACAGGAACTCGGTGGACAAGGAGTGGTGGCCCATTCTGGAGGCCTACCAGCCCGAGACACCCGCGGCTCCCGCCGCCGCGGCTCCCGCGCAGGCTCCGGCCGGCCCGGCCGCCGCGCCCTCGGCCGCCCAGAACGGCCACCCGCCGACCGCGCCGGTCCCCGTGATCGGCCAGCAGCCCGTCGCGCGCACCACGGCCAAGCCGGCCGCGCCCGCGCCCATCCCGGCCGACGCGCCGCAGCAGGAGGCCGCGCCGGCCTCCTCGGCCGAGAAGCCGCAGGAGGACGTCGTCACGGTCCTCAAGGGCATGCCCAAGACCCTCGCCAAGAACATGGACGAGTCGCTCACCGTTCCCACGGCCACGAGCGTCCGGACCATCCCGGCGAAGCTGATGATCGACAACCGCATCGTCATCAACAACCACATGTCGCGCACGCGCGGCGGCAAGGTGAGCTTCACCCACCTGATCGGCTGGGCGCTCATCCAGGCGCTCAAGGAGTTCCCGAGCCAGAACGTGTTCTACGCCGAGATCGACGGCAAGCCGTCGGTCGTGGCCCCCGCGCACGTGAACCTCGGCATCGCGATCGACCTGCCCAAGCCCGACGGCACGCGCGCGCTGCTCGTGCCGAGCATCAAGAACGCCGACACGCTGTCGTTCACCGAGTACCTCGCGGCGTACGAGGACCTCGTCAAGCGCGCCCGCGGCAACAAGCTCACGGCGGGCGACTTCGCGGGCACCACGATCTCGCTGACCAACCCCGGCGGCATCGGCACCGTGCACTCCGTGCCGCGCCTCATGAAGGGCCAGGGCTGCATCATCGGCGCCGGCGCCCTCGAGTACCCGGCCGAGTTCCAGGGCGCGAGCGAGAAGACGCTCAACGAGCTCGCGATCGGCAAGACGATCACCCTGACCAGCACCTACGACCACCGCGTCATCCAGGGCGCGGGCTCGGGCGAGTTCCTCAAGAAGGTGCACGAGCTCCTGCTCGGCCAGCGCGGCTTCTACGAGGGCATCTTCGCGGCGCTGCGCATCCCGTACGCGCCCATCGCGTGGAACAGCGACGTCGCCGTCGACCTGGCGGAGCGCGTCGACAAGACCGCTCGCGTGCAGGAGCTCATCAACGCCTACCGCGTGCGCGGCCACCTGATGGCCGACATCGACCCGCTCGAGTACGTGCAGCGCCTGCACCACGACCTCGAGATCGAGTCGCACGGCCTCACCTTCTGGGACCTCGAGCGCGAGTTCGTGACCGGCGGCTTCGACGGCCGGCGCACCATGAAGCTGCGCGAGATCCTCGGCGTGCTCCGCGACTCTTACTGCCGCACGACCGGCATCGAGTACATGCACATCCACGACCACGAGCAGCGCGAGTGGTTCCAGCAGAAGCTGGAGATGAAGTACACCAAGCCCGACCACGACGACCAGCTGCGGATCCTCGGCAAGCTGAACGAGGCCGAGGCGTTCGAGACCTTCCTGCAGACCAAGTACGTCGGCCAGAAGCGCTTCTCGCTCGAGGGCGGCGAGTCGCTCATCCCTCTGCTCGACCGCATCCTGCAGGGCGCGGCCGTGGCGGGCCTCGAGGGCGCCGCGATCGGCATGGCCCACCGCGGCCGCCTGAACGTCCTCACCAACATCGCCGGCAAGACCTACGGCCAGGTGTTCCAGGAGTTCGAGGGCGCCCTGCCCGGCAACAAGCGCGGTTCGGGCGACGTGAAGTACCACCTCGGCACGCAGGGCACCTACGTCGCCGACGGCGGCGAGGAGCTCGCGGTCTACCTGGCCGCCAACCCGTCGCACCTCGAGACCGTGGACGGCGTGCTCGAGGGCATCGTCCGCGCGAAGCAGGACCGCCGTCCCGTCGGCTCGTTCACGTGGCTGCCGATCCTCGTCCACGGCGACGCGGCCTTCGCGGGCCAGGGCGTGGTCGTTGAGACGCTGCAGATGTCGCAGCTGCGCGGCTACCGCACGGGCGGCACGGTGCACGTCATCGTCAACAACCAGGTCGGCTTCACGACTCTGCCGCAGGATGCCCGCACCTCGGTCTACGCGACCGACGTGGCCAAGACCATCCAGGCCCCGATCTTCCACGTGAACGGCGACGACCCCGAGGCCGTCGTCCGCGTGGCCGAGCTCGCGTTCGAGTACCGGCAGCGCTTCCACCGCGACGTCGTGATCGACCTCGTCTGCTACCGCCGCCGCGGTCACAACGAGGGCGACGACCCGTCGATGACGCAGCCGCTCATGACCAACCTCATCGAGGCGAAGCGCTCGACCCGCCGCCTCTACACCGAGGCGCTCGTGGGCCGCGGCGACATCACCGAGGAGGAGTACGAGCAGGCCAAGCGCGACTTCCAGGAGCGCCTGGAGATCGCGTTCGCGGAGACGCACGCCGCCGAGACCGGCTCGCACCCCGTGGTCGACGCGGAGGCGCCCGAGGTCGAGGTCGCGGGCGAGCCCGAGACGACGGGTGTCGCGGTCGAGGTCATCCACCAGATCGGCGACGCGCACGCCAACAAGCCCGACGGCTTCACCGTGCACCCGAAGCTGCAGCAGCTGCTCGACAAGCGCGTGCAGATGAGCCGCAGCGGCCAGATCGACTGGGGCTTCGGCGAGCTGCTCGCGTTCGGCTCGCTGCTTCTCGAGGGCACCTCGGTGCGCCTGGCCGGTCAGGACGCGCGCCGCGGCACGTTCGTGCAGCGCCACGCGACGTTCCACGACCGCGTGAACGGCCAGGAGTGGCTGCCGCTCGTGAACCTGTCCGAGAACCAGGGCCGCTTCTGGGTGTACGACTCGCTGCTCAGCGAATACGCCGCCCTCGCGTACGAGTACGGCTACTCGGTCGAGAACCCCGACGCGCTCGTGCTCTGGGAGGCGCAGTTCGGCGACTTCGTCAACGGCGCCCAGTCGGTCATCGACGAGTACATCTCGGCGGCCGAGCAGAAGTGGGGCCAGCAGTCGAGCGTGGTCATGCTGCTCCCCCACGGCTACGAGGGCCAGGGCCCCGACCACTCGTCGGCCCGCATCGAGCGATTCCTCCAGCTGTGCGCCCAGGACAACATGACGGTCGCGCGGCCCTCGACGCCGGCGTCGTACTTCCACCTGCTGCGCCGCCAGGCCTACGCCCGCCCGCGCCGCCCGCTGATCGTCTTCACCCCGAAGGCGATGCTGCGCCTGCGCGGCGCGACCAGCGAGGTCGAGGAGTTCACGTCGGGCCGCTTCGAGCCGGTGCTCGACGACAACCGCGGCGTCGACAAGGGCGCGGTCAAGAAGGTCCTGCTGCACTCGGGCAAGATCCACTGGGATCTGCGTGGCGAGCTCGACAAGCGCCCGAACCCCGAGATCGCCCTCGTGCGCCTCGAGCAGTTCTACCCGGCCCCGGTCGGGCAGCTGAACGCGGTGCTGGCCGAGTACCCGAACGCCGAGCTGGTGTGGGTGCAGGACGAGCCCGAGAACCAGGGCGCCTGGCCGTTCATCTCGTTCGAGGTGGCGTCGCAGCTCGGCCGCGAGATCCGCGTGGTCTCCCGCCCGGCCTCGGCCTCGCCCGCCACGGGCTCGTCGAAGGTGCACGCGGTCGAGCACGCCGAGCTCATGAAGCGCGCGCTGTCCTGAGCCCGACTCACGCGAAGCGGCCGGTCCTCCTCGGAGGGCCGGCCGCTTCGCATTGCGCGCCTTCACAGGAGATCGCGGGTTCTCAGGACCGGAACCGCCCTTCCCGCCCTGAGAAGCCGGGATCCCCTGAGCTGTCGCGCGCGGGCGCGAGCCTCCGGGATCAGTACACGATGCTGAGGAACGGCGCGCGGGGCACGCGCAGCGCCGCGTCCAGCGCCGTGATCGCGGCATCGGAGCCCTCGACGCGGCCCGCGGCGCGCAGGACCGGCAGCGCGAAGCCGCCCAGGTAGGCCGAGCCGAGCTCGACCCCCGAGAGGGACACGTCGGGGTCGCCCTCGTCGGGCGTGACGGACGCGCGGCCGTCCGCGATCGAGACGCGCCAGGTGCCCTCGGCATAGCCGAGCGGATCCGACACCCGCAGCGTGAGGTCCGCGTCGGCGGCATAGGAGCGGGCCTCGAGCACGGCGGGCACGTCGAGGATGCGCAGCCAGCCGTGGTCCTTGATCGACGACACCGCGACCCGCGGGTCCGAGATCAGCCACGGGAGCGGCTCGTCCACGGGGCGCATGTGGGCGACGACGCGCCCCACCAGGTCGTGCTCGAGCGCGAAGCGCCAGAGCGCGCCGAGCGCGGCGTCGTCCTCGGCGATCAGGTACTGGATGGTCAGCTCGCCGCGTCCGTCGTCCTCGGGATCCCCCTCGATCGCGTACGCCATGGCGCCCCGCGGCTCCCCCGCCGCGTCGACGTAGCGGACCGTGCGCACCCCGTCGTCCTTGTGCTCGGCCAGGCCGACGCGACCGCGCCAGCGGCGCGGCCAGCCGGGGATCTCACCCAGCCGCTGCGACAGCGTGCGCTCGTGCAGCTCGCCGATCAGCAGCGCGGCGTCCTCGCGGTCGAGGTACTGCACGCGCCCCGGCGCCTCCGGGCCGATCCACTCGGCGCGGCGCGCGTCGACCTTCCACGTCGCGACCAGCGTGGCCGGCGCGAAGCCGTAGCGGCCGTAGATCGTCGCCTCGCTCGCCGTCAGCCCGGCGACGGGCACCCCCGCCGCGTGGGCGTCGCGCAGCTCCGCCTCCAGCATCCCGCGCGCGATGCCCCGCCGGCGATGCGTCGCCGCGACCGTCACGGTGCTGATCGCCCACAGGGGCAGCGTGCCGCCCGGGATCGTCGTGGGGGTGGCCCACGAGCTCGCGGTCGCGACGGGCCGGTCGCCCTCGGGGCTCGCGGGGTCGTAGACGCCCGTGACGCGCCGCCACGACATGGGCTCGCGCCACTCCGCGATCTCGTCGGCCGAGAGCTCCGGGCCCGCGAACCCACGCCGGACGGCGTGGCTCCACGCGTCCATCACGGCGGCGCGGTCGTTCTCGATCAGCCGGTACTCGAGGCCTCGCTCCGCGAGCGCGGCGCGCGTGGTCTCGTCGAGCGGGAGGGTGCGGACGTCGGGGTACTCGGCCATGCCTCCGACCCTAGCGAGGGCGCCGGGCGGGCGGCCGACCCTTGACTCGGCGGGGGCGGGGCCTCAGTGGGCCGCGGCCTGGGCGTCGCGCAGCCGCGCGAGCACCATGTTCTTCAGCTCCTCGGGAGCCGTCTCCTTGCACGCGCGCGCAACGACCTCGGTGAGGGTGCGGGCCACGAGGGCCTCGTCACGGCACGACTCGCACGTGTCGAGGTGCTCCTTGATGTCGGTGTGCTCGGTCTTGCAGACCTCGTTGCGGAGGTACTCCTCGAGATCCTGCCGCGCTTTCTCGCAACCGCAATCGGTCATTTCTTGCTCCTCGGGGCTTTCTCAGCGGTGGCGGCCTGGATTCCTCGCTCGGCCGCGTAATCCTTCAGCAGGTCACGCAGAAGACGCCTGCCGCGGTGCAGGCGGCTCATGACCGTGCCGATGGGGGTCTTCATGATGTCGGCGATCTCCTGGTAGGCGAAGCCCTCGACGTCGGCGAGGTACACCGCCATCCGGAAGTCGTCGGGGATGGCCTGCAGGGCGTCCTTGACCGCGGATGCAGGCATGCGGTCGATCGCCTCGGCCTCGGCCGACCGGCTGCTCGTCGCCGTGGTCGACTCGGCGCCGCCGAGCTGCCAGTCCTCGAGGTCGTCGATCGTGCCCTGATACGGCTCGCGCTGCCGCTTGCGGTACGTGTTGATGTACGTGTTCGTCAGGATGCGGTACAGCCACGCCTTGAGGTTCGTCCCCTGCGTGAACGACGCCCACGAGGCGAACGCCTTGACGAAGGTCTCCTGCACCAGGTCGGCCGCATCGCTGGGGTTACGCGTCATGCGCATGGCCGCGCCGTACAGCTGATCCATGTAGGGCAGCGCCTGCTCCTGGAACTGGTCGCGCGTCTCGGCCGCGGTGAGCGGCGAGCCCGTCCGCGCGCCCTCCTCCGCCGGCTCCTCGCCCTCCAGGGGCCGTACGTCGTCGGTGTCGGGAAGATCGCGCTGGTCGTCCATCACGCGCCAGTCTAGGGCGGCCCCCTGTGACCGGACCGCGCGCGGGGGCCGCGGGCGGGCGGCGTCCGCCGCGGGTCGCAGGACGACCGACGCGGGACGCGACAGCGTGGCGATCATCCGGCTCCTCTCATGGTTCGCGGGCCCGTCCGGATCCGGCATTCTCGGCCGGATACGCCGGGGCGGCGACGGGGACGTTCAGTAGGGTAGGAACCGATGAAAGCGCGCGTGTATTCCCCCGAGGCCCCGCAGGGCGAGTATGCCGCGCCGGCCGCGGCCGGCCCGCTCGACGCGGTCCTGACCGTCCCGGGCTCGAAGTCGCTCACCAACCGCGAACTGATCCTCGCGGCGCTCGCGGAGGGCCCCAGCCGCCTGCTCTCGCCGCTGCAGTCCGACGACTCCCGCCGCATGGTCGAGGGCCTGCGCGCGCTGGGTGTGGAGGTCGAGGAGGTGCCGGGCGACGGACCGTTCGGTCCCGACCTGCTCGTGCACCCGGCGTCGCCGTTCACCGCCCCCGCGACCGTCGACTGCGGCCAGGCCGGCACGGTCATGCGCTTCCTAGCCCCGCTGGCGGGCTTCGCGTCGGGCGACGTGCTGGTCACGGCGCACGAGAGTGCGCTGCACCGGCCCATGGCCGAGATGATCCGCGCGCTGCGCGACCTCGGCGTCGACATCGACGACGGCGGCCACTGGGCGCTGCCGTTCACGGTGCGCGGCCACGGGCACATCCGCGGCGGCGAGATCGCGATCGACGCGTCCGCGTCGAGCCAGTTCGTGTCCGGCCTGCTGCTGGCCGCGCCGCGCTTCGACGTGGGCCTGCACCTGCGGCACACGGGCGCGCGGCTGCCCAGCATCCCGCACATCGACATGACCGTCGAGGCGCTCGCGCGCCGCGGCGTGCACGTCGAGCGCCCGCGTCCGGGCGAGTGGATCGTGCCGGCCGGGCCTCTCCGCGCCAAGGACATCGCGATCGAGCCCGACCTCTCCAACGCCGCGCCCTTCCTGGCGGCCGCGATGGTAACGGGCGGTTCGGTGACCGTATCGGGATGGCCTCCGCACTCCACGCAGCCCGGTGCGCAGCTGGTCGAGATCCTGCAGCTCATGGGCGCCCGGGTGAGCCGCCGCGGCGGCGCGCTGACGGTCGCCGCCGGGCGCGGCATCCACGGCCTGGAGCTCGACCTGTCGGCGGTGAGCGAGCTCACCCCGACGCTGGTGGGCCTGGCGGTGTTCGCGGACTCCCCCACGACCTTCCACGGGATCGGGCATATCCGCGGCCACGAGACCGACCGCATCGCGGCGCTCGCGCAGAACGTCACGGCGCTCGGCGGCGTCGCCGAGGAGATGCCCGACGGCATCCGGATCACGCCGGCCCCGCTCACCGGCGGCACCTGGAAGGCGCATCACGACCACCGGATGGCGACCACGGGCGCGCTGATCGGGCTGCGCGTGCCGGGCATCGTGGTCGACGACATCGGGACGACCGCCAAGACCCTGCCCCAGTTCACCCAGCTGTGGGACGAGATGCGGGGCGTCCGCCCGTGAGGGCTCGGGGATGAGCTGGCTCGACGATCCGCTCGGGGAGGACGACGACCTCGAGTACGACGAGAGCGACGTGCGCGTCCGCCCCAATCCCAAGGCCAACCGGCCGCGCACCAAGCGCCGCCCCGCGCACGAGGACGCGACGATCGCGCGCGTTCTCGGCGTGGACCGCGGCCGCTACTCCGTGCTCGTCGGCGAGGACACGCCGGACGAGCGCCAGGTGACCGCGGCGCGCGCCCGCGAGCTGCGCAAGACGCCGATCGTGACGGGCGACCGCGCCCGCGTGGTCGGCGACACGAGCGGCGCCGAGGGCACGCTCGCCCGCATCGTCGGGATCGAGGAGCGCACGTCGCTGCTGCGCCGCAGCGCGGACGACACCGATCAGGTCGAGCGGGTCATCGTCGCGAACGCGGACCAGATGCTCATCGTGGTGGCCGCGGCCGACCCCGAGCCGCGCCCCCGGCTGGTGGACCGCTACCTGATCGCGGCGCTGGATGCGGGCATCCGGCCGCTGATGGTCGTCACCAAGACCGACCTCGCGGACCCCGCGCCGTTCCTCGCGCACTTCGCGGGCCTCGACGACCTGCGGGTCTTCACGAGCGCGCGCGACGAGGCCCCCGTGGACGCCATCGGCGAGGCGCTGGTGGGCCACAGCACGGTGTTCGTCGGGCATTCGGGCGTGGGCAAGTCCACGCTCGTGAACGCGCTCGTGCCGGGCGCGCGGCGCGCGACCGGGCACGTGAACGAGGTGACCGGCCGCGGCCGCCACACGTCGTCCTCCACCGTGTCGCTGCGGTACCACGGGCCCGCCGGGTCGGGCTGGGTCATCGACACCCCCGGAGTGCGCTCGTTCGGCCTCGGGCACGTCGACCCGGCCAACATCATCCGGGCCTACAAAGACCTCGAGGCGGTCGCCGAGCAGTGCCCGCGCGGCTGCACGCACCTGCCGGATGCGCCGGACTGCGCGCTCAACGAGGCGGTCGCGGACGGCCGCCTGCCCGCCGAGCGCGTCGACTCGCTGCAGCGCCTCCTGGCGACGTTCAAGGACCGCACCGACTACTGACGCTCCCGCGAACGTAGGCTGGTGGGGTGACCACGACGCGCCTCGAACCCGGTACCCCCGCCCCCGACTTCACCCTGCTCGACCAGGATGGCCGCGAGGTCTCGCTCGCGGACTTCCGCGGCGGCAAGGTCGTGCTGTACTTCTACCCGGCCGCGATGACGCCCGGCTGCACGACGCAGGCGTGCGACTTCCGCGACAGCATCGGCTCGCTGGCCGCCGCCGGATACACGGTGCTGGGTGTCTCGCGCGACGAGCCGGCCAAGCTGGCCGAGTTCCGCGAGCGCGACGCGATCCCCTTCGAGCTGCTGAGCGACCCCGACGCCGCCGTGCACCGCGCGTACGGCACGTGGGGCGAGAAGATGAACTACGGCAAGGTCGTCGAGGGCGTCATCCGCTCGACGTTCGTGCTGGACGAGCAGGGCGTCGTCACCCACGCGCTCTACAACGTCAAGGCCACCGGCCACGTCGCGCGGCTGCGCAAGGACCTCGGCATCGGCTGATCCCGCTCCCGCGACACGCAGAACGCCCTCCCGTCCGAGAGGGCGTTCTGCGTGCGCGGCCTCAGTCCTCCTGCGAAGCGCGGCGAGGTGATCCTCTTGGCGATACACGACGTGATCGGCGTACTCCGGATGTCAGGCGATCGTCGCGATCACGGAGCCGAGCGGCACCTCTTGGTCCTCCGCGGCGACCAGCGTGATCACCCCCGAGGCGGGTGCGAGCACCTCGGCGTCGACCTTGTCGAGAGCGACCTCGGCGATGAGCGCGTCCTCTGCGACGGTCTCGCCGCTCTGCACGAACCAGGTGACGATCACCCCGGTCGCATCCGGCCGATCCGACATCTGCGGGAACAGCACGTCCGTCATGCCATCGCCTCCCTCACCGCCGCCTCGATGCGCGCCGGCGTCGGCAGCACGGCGTACTCGAGCTCACGCGCGTAGGGGATGGGCACGTCCGGCACCGCGACCCGCGACGCGTGGGTCAGCAGGCCCGGCTCGCGCTCGGCGACCGTCGCGATGATCTCGCCCGTGAGGCCGAACGACTGGTAGTCCTCGTCGACGACGATCAGCTTCCGGGTCTTGCGCACCGACTCCAGGATCGCGTCGCGATCCAGCGGCACGATCGAGCGCAGGTCGACGACCTCGATGTCGATGCCCTCGCCAGCGAGCTTCTCGGCGACGTCGAGCGAGTGGTGCACCGAGAGCGAGAGCGTGACGATCGTGATGTCCTTCCCCTCCCGCGCCACGCGCGCCTTGCCAATCGGCACCTCGTACTCCTCCGCCGGCACCGCGCCGATCGAGCGCGGGTTCTTCTTCATCCAGCCGAGGCCCATCACGCCCTTGTGGAACATGTAGACGACCGGATCGTCGGAGCGGATCGCGGCGGTCATCAGACCCTTGGCGTCGTACGGGTTCGACGGCACCACGACCTTCATGCCGGGCAGGTGCGCGAAGGTGCCCCACAGCGACTGGGAGTGCTGCGCGCCGTCCGAGTAGCCGCCGCCGGTGGCGGTCATGAGCACCATCGGCACCCTCACGTTGCCGCCCGACTCGTAATGGATCTTCGCCATGTGGTTGTAGATCTGGTCGAAGCAGACGCCGAAGAAGTCGACGAACATGAGCTCGATCACAGGGCGCATGCCCTCGACGGCGGCGCCGATGCCGAGGCCGATGAACGCGGTCTCCGAGATCGGTGTGTCGAGGATGCGCTGCGGACCGAACTCGTCGATCAGGCCCGTCGTGGACGAGAAGATGCCGCCGTAGGGGCCGACGTCCTCGCCGGCGACGAACACGCCCTCATCGGCGCGCATCCGCTGGGCGAGCGCCTCCTGGATCGCCTTGGCGGTGGACAGGCGGCGGGTGCCGGGCTCCGGCTCGACGGGCAGTGCGGTGTCCTGGACGCTCACGATGGTCATGCGCGTGCTCCTTCGGCGAAGACGTACTTCAGCGCGTCGTCGGCGGATGGCACCGGCGACGCCTTGGCGTAGGCGACGGCGTCCTCGACCCGGTCGGAGGCCGCGGCGCGGATGGCCTCCGCGTCTCCCTCGGCGATGACGCCGTCTGCGATGAGGGCGTCCCGGTAGGTCGGGATCGGGTCGTGGCCTGCGACCTCGGCGAGGTCGCTGCGGTATCCCTGCGCGTCGCCCTCGAAGTGACCCCACAGCCGGAGCGTGTGCACCTCGATCAGGCTGGGCCCCTCCCCCGCGCGGGCCCGGCCGATGGCCTCGCCCGCCGCCTGCCACACGCTCTCGACCGCGTTGTCCTCGACGCGCACGCCCGGGATCCCGTAGGCCGCCGCGCGGTCGGCGTTCGACGGCACCGACGTCGACGCGGCGCGGGGCACCGAGATGCCCCAGTCGTTGTCCTCTACGACGAACACGACGGGCAGCTTCCACAGTGCCGCGAGGTTGAGCGACTCGTGGAACGCGCCCTGGTTCGCGGAGCCCTCGCCGGTCACGGCGACCGCGACGCGGTCCGTCGCGGCCCGCTGGAACGCGAACGCCTGTCCGAGCGCCGGAGGGAGCCCCTCGGCGATGATGCCCGAGCACGAGAAGTGCGTCTTCGGGTCGAACAGGTGCATGTGGCCGCCGCGGCCGCGACCGAGCCCGGTCTCACGACCGAAGATCTCGGCGGTCATCGCCCGCATGTCCACGCCGTGCGCGATCGCGATGTGGTGCGGGCGGTGGGTGGCCGTCACCGCGTCGTCCGTCGTGAGGTGCGCGGCCACGCCGACCGCGACCGGCTCCTGTCCGGCCGAAAGGTGCATCTCTCCGGGCACGAGGCCCGCACCGATATCGAAGCCGGGCGACTTGTCCGCGTGATACTCGCGGAGCATCGCCTCTTCGAAGGTGCGGATCAGCACCATCATCTCGAACAGCTCGCGACGCTGATCAGCGGCGAGCGCGGTCTGGGTCGTCATCGACGCCTCCCTCGGGTCACGCACGCATCGTCGCGTGCGTGACCACGGTAGGTACGACCGGATCCCTCGCGGAATGAGCGGGATTTCACATGGTGAAACCGAGTCGGATGGGGGTCTCAGAGGCCGAACTGGCCATGCCGCCGCGGCGACTCCGCGCCGAGCTGCAACGACAGGCGGGCGGCGGTGCGCCCCAGCTGTCGGGCGACCTCCGCGGGCGCCGTGCGCTGCAGGGTCTCGCTGGGCATCGCGACCGCGAGCGCGGCGACCACACCCGGCGCCCGCACCGGCACGGCGACGCACGTGACGCCGATCGCGTACTCCTCGCGGTCCAGCACCGGACCGGCGGAGCGCTCCAGCTGCTCGAGCAGCATCCGGCGGTCCCGGATCGTGTGCGGCGTCAGATCGTCGAGCCTGTGGCGGGCGAGGTAGTCCAGACGATCCTCGTTCGGCAGGGCGGCCAGGATCTGCTTGCCCAGCGCCGTCGCGTGCGCCGCCTCGTGCAGGCCGACCCACAGCTCCAGACGCGGCGCGCCCTTCGCGTCGACGACGTCCACGAGGTGCACCTCGCCGTCCGTATACCGGGACAGGTAGGCGGTCACGCCCAGCCCGTCGGTCACCTCGTGCAGAGCCGAGCGGATCCGCGCGGAGACGACGCCCTCCGCCGATCCGGCGCTGATCGCGGGAAAGCGCGAGCCGAGCATGAACCCATCCGGCTCGCTCGACAGATACCCCTCGTGCACGAGCGTGCGCGCGAGGTTGTAGGTCGTCCCGAGGCTCAGCCCGCTCGCCGACGCGAGCGCCTTCGCGGTGACAGGGCGGGGCGAGTTCGCGACGATCTCGACCAGTCCGAGCGCGCGCTGAACCGACGCGATCAGGGTGCGATCGCCCGGGTGCTCCACGGTTCGGGTCATCATCGGCTCAGGGAGAAGGATAGCCGCCCGGCCCCGCTCAGGGGTGCGGAGGGCGCGCACTCCCTGCGCTCGTCGATGACGGCAGCAACGCCTGAGCGATCAGCCGTCCGCGCGAAGGAACTCCACACCCGCGTGGCGGAAGTCGCGTGATCCCGGCGCGTTGAAGTGGTGCCGGCCCGGCACCTCCACGAACGTGCCGTTCGGCACGGCCGCGGCCAGGCGGCGCGAATCCTCGAGGATCGCGTCCTCGGTGCCGGTCGCGAACAGGATGCGCTGCTGCGGCGGGTGGCCGAGGTCGGGGTCCGCGTCGCCGAAGCGCATGCCCTCCGCGAGCGCGATGATCGCCCGGAGGTCGTTGCCCGGCACCCGCTCGGCGAGCGTGATGTAGTTGCGCGTGACCTTGTCGGTCACCTCCTCGCCGCGCTCGGCGAAGGCGCGGGCCTGCGCGAGGTCCAGGCGCCCCAGCGGACGCCCGTCCGGGATGCCGCCGAGCACCGCCCGCTCGATGCGGTCGCCGAGCTCGACCGCGACGTGCCACCCGACGCGGGCGCCGAGCGAGTACCCGAGGTAGCGCACGGTGTCGATCAGGTAGGTGTCGAGCACGACCTCGATGTCGCGCACGAGCGCGTCCATCGTGTACTGCGCGGCATCATGCGGCCGGTCGCTGGCGCCGTGGCCGCGCTGGTCCACGCCCAGGACGCGGAACCCCGCGCCGAGCAGCTCGCGCACCCAGCCGGTGTTGACCCAGTTGTCGCGGCAGCTCGACGCGAAGCCGTGCACGGCCAGCACGACGGGCGCGTCATCCTCTCCCCACGAGTAGGTCGCGATCCGGTGCCCCTCCTCGGACATCACGAACTGCGGATCCGGCATCTCGGTGATCAGCGGCACGCCCATGCCCGCCATTCTGCCGGTCGCCACGCCGGAACGACGAAGAGCGCCCCCGGAGGGGCGGAAGGACATATTCACCTCTCCCGAATGGAACTGCGCCGGGTGATGCTGTCAGGACGCCCTGTCGCCCCATCCGGAGGTTGCTTGCCGATGACCGAAGCCTGGGCGGCGCGTTGGCCGGAACTCTTCGCGCTTCTGGTTTCGGCCGTCATCGCGATCGGGGTCATCGCGCCGACGCTCCTCATGTGCCTCGCCCGTCCGAGCAGCGGCGTGTCGCGAGTCGAGAGACTCCTGGCACACGCCCCCGAATGGCTGAAGCAAGTAGGCGGCCGATCCGCCGTTCCGGAGACGCTCGCCGCGGAGCCTGATCAAGCGGTCCGGCGGAGCGCACACATTACGTGGGACGCCCACCGCACAGCGCTGGCCGCGCTGTTCATCTTGGCTTCACTTGTTGCCATTGCGGCTGTCGCGCAATTCGTCTGGACATGGATCGCATTGGCGTCGCGAGGAGACGTGACCACTTCCTTCCTGCTCTCGGGATTCGCGGCGACCCTCGCGATGACCGTGGTTGCTGGAATCGCGCTGCTCGGCCCGATCATCTGGTGGCGACGCGCGCCCTTCCGGTGGCAGGTATGGGTCAACCTCAGTCGGCTCGAGGCAGCTGACACCGATAACGACTCGCTCTACGCTGAGTTGCGTTCACTCGAGATGACGTTCGTGTGGCGGCGGTTCAGCGCCCGGCTGCCTTCCGGGCTGGTGAGTCGGCTGAGGTGGCAATCGGTCTGTGCGCAGATGGCAGTCCTCGTATCCGATGCGACGCTCCGATCCGACCTGACCGAGGCGGACCGCGCACACCTGGTCCGGGCTATCGCCCAGCTGGCAGTATCCGGAGCGCCGCCGAACCCCGCCCCGGGAGATCGCTCGCTGGAATCCGCATTAGGCGCTCATCGGCGACTTCCGCCTGCATACATGACGAGGGGTCTGGTTCTTACAGCGCTCGCAATCATGTCGATTTCCTTGTACATAGGCGCCCGCGTGATCGCCTGGAGTGGCGTCCCGCATAGTGGTGTAACCGTTCGGTGGTCGGCCTCGTTGTGAACGTGGGCGCGGTCACCGTGTGATCCTTCGAGGAATCTCCTACAACCCTCTCGAATGGAGTCATCACGATGACCNAGTGGCGTCCCGCATAGTGGTGTAACCGTTCGGTGGTCGGCCTCGTTGTGAACGTGGGCGCGGTCACCGTGTGATCCTTCGAGGAATCTCCTACAACCCTCTCGAATGGAGTCATCACGATGACCGCTCCTCACATTGTCGACCCTGCTGGCCTGCTCGGTGAAGCCCTCGCCGAGGCGTCGCCGGATCTGATGCGTCAGCTGCTGCAGACGATGATCAACGCGCTGCTGTCCGCGGACGCGGACGCCGTCTGCGGCGCCGAATGGGGCAAGGCGTCCCCGGACCGGGTGACGCAGCGCAACGGCTACCGGCACCGCGAGCTGGACACCCGCGTCGGCACGATCGACGTCGCCGTCCCCAAGCTGCGTAAGGGAACCTACTTCCCGGAATGGCTGCTCGAGCGCCGCAAGCGCGCCGAGGCCGCGTTGATCACCGTCGTCGCCGACTGCTACCTCGCCGGCGTCAGCACGCGCCGCATGGACAAGCTGGTCAAGACCCTCGGCRTCGACTCGCTGTCCAAGTCGCAGGTGTCCCGCATGGCCGCGGACCTCGACGAGCACGTCGACCAGTTCCGCCACCGCCCCCTCGGGGATGCCGGGCCGTTCACATTCGTCGCCGCAGACGCCCTCACGATGAAGGTCCGCGAAGGCGGGCGGGTGATCAACGCGGTCGTCCTGGTCGCCACCGGCGTCAACGCCGACGGCCGCCGCGAGGTCCTGGGCATGCGCGTCGCCACGGCCGAGACGGCGTCGGCTTGGAACCAGTTCTTCGCCGATCTCGTCGCCCGCGGCCTCACCGGAGTCCGCCTCGTCACCTCCGACGCCCACGCAGGACTGGTCGAGGCGATCGCCGCGAACCTGCCGGGAGCGGCCTGGCAGCGCTGCCGCACCCACTACGCCGCGAACCTGATGTCCGTCACCCCGAAGTCCCTCTGGCCCGCGGTCAAGGCGATGCTGCACTCCGTCTACGACCAGCCCGACAAGGACGCCGTCAACGCCCAGTTCGACCGGCTCCTCGACTACGTCGAAGACAAGCTCCCCGACGCCTTCTCGCACCTCGACGAAGCACGGGCGGACATCCTCGCGTTCACCGAGTTTCCCGAAGGGCTCTGGTCACAGATCTGGTCCAACAATCCCAACGAGCGTCTCAACCGCGAGATCCGCCGCCGCACCGACAGCGTCGGCATCTTCCCCAACCGCGACGCCATCGTCCGCCTCGTCGGCGCCGTCCTCGCCGAGCAGACCGACGAATGGGCCGAAGGCCGCCGCTACCTCGGCCTCGACATCCTCGCCAAGTCCCGCCTACGCCTCCTCCCCGACACCGGGGCAGAGGAGGTGACAGACAGCATCCTCGAACTCAGCGCCTGACCCAGCACCGAAGGATCACGACACGGCTACACCACTACCGGGGACTTGACC
>NZ_LMFR01000022.1 GCF_001426925.1 Microbacterium sp. Root53 | reverse complement strand
GCACCCTCCGGTGGCCGCCCGAGCCCGCGGCTGATCGCATCCATCTGCGCCGACGTCAGCACCCCGTCCAGCAGCGCCCGATCCAACGGCGCATGCCACGGCGCCTCCATCGGCGGAACGTCCGCATCCAGCTCCGCGGGAACCTCCTCGGACTGCGCCGTCTCCAGCAGCGACTGCCCCAGCCGCACCTGCCGCGCCGCCTCCCCACGCGAGGTCCCGGCCACCTCCTGCACGAACGCGACCGCGTTGCGGTGACCGCGCTCCTGCGCCAACCCGCCCTGCCCTGCGTCCCGAGACGAACGCGCGGCGACCACCCCGACACCCATCAACCGGCTCCGCTCACCGATCTGCACCAGCTCGGTCGCCGCCTCCACCAGCGCCACCACATCCTCGTCCGACATCCCGAGCACGACCGACGCGTCGCCCGGCGCGGCGGCCGCCGCAGCGGTCACCGCTGCCCGGAACTCATCGAGGAACGTCATACCCCGATCATCCTCCGGGCCACCGACATCCAGACCCCGGAACCCCAGGTCCACCCCCAAAACCAGGAAATCGGTGGATAACTCCCCGAACCGGCTTCCTGTGGACGAGCGTCGGACGCCCGAACCGCCCCGCGTCAGCCGCAGGTGTCGCAGACGCCGGTGCGCGGCAGCACCATGAAGCACGTGGGGCAGACCGCCTCGGCGCGCTCCGGGACGGCCGAGGGGCGCGGCGTCGCCGCCACCCGCGAACCGGCGAACCGCCGAGACGCCGGCCGCTCGGCGCTCGGCCGCGTCTCGGGGTGCGTGACTCCCCACGCGCCCTGGAACCGGCGGCTCGGCCAGCGCTCGGTGTCGCCGGCGAGGCGCACCGCGTCGCTCTCGTTGCGGAACCCGTTCGTGTAGCCCGCGTGCACCTCGAGCGCGGGACCGCTGCGGCGCTCGAGCTTGAAGTAGGTCCGGAATCCGACGATGCCGGCGACATCCGCGCTCTCGACGATGCGGCGCACGAGCGCCTGGTTCGCGGCGGGCGTGCCGTAGCGCTGGAACGCCTCGTCGAGGGTCTCGAACCGGTGCGCGCGCCCCTCCTTGCCGGCGTTGACGGCGACCTCGGGCGATGCAGACATGGTGGGCTCCCTTCCCCACGGTCGACGCTACCCGCGCCGCGCGACCGCGGCGACCACACCGGTGCCTGACCCGGGCTCAGGTTCCGCAGAACGTCCGGTACGGCCCGAACGAGTCCGGCGCCGGCTCGGCAAAGCGCTCGAGCCCGGCACGCTCCTCGAACGGCCGCGCCAGCGCCGACATCAGCCGCTCGAGCGGCCCGAGGTCATCCGCCGTGGCCGCGGTGAGCGCCTCCTCGACCAGGTGGTTCCGCGGGATGTAGACGGGGTTGACGGCGTCCATCGCGTCGGCGTCCGGCTCGAGCGCCGTCCAGCGCGCGAGCCACGCGTCGAAGGCCGCGAGGTCGAGCATCACGCCCCGCGCCTGCTCGGGGCGGCCGCGCGCGGCGTCCGAGAGCCGCCGGAAGAACGACGTGCAGTCCACGCGGCTCTGCTGCATGAGCGCACTCAGGTCGTTGATCACCTCGGCGGCGACCGCCCCGTCCACCGCCTCGGGCAGCCCCAGCTTCGCCCGGAAGCCGGCGGCGAGCGCGGCCCCGTACTGCTCGCGGAAGGCGCCCAGCGCATCCTGCGCCATCTCCACCGCGCGCTCAGGATCGTCGTCGAACAGCGGAAGCAGCGCCTCGGCGAAGCGCGCGAGGTTCCACTCGGCGATGAGCGGCTGGTTGCCGTACGCGTAGCGCCCGTTCACGTCGATCGAGCTGTAGACCGCGCCCGGGTCGAACGCGTCGATGAACGCGCACGGCCCGTAGTCGATCGTCTCGCCTGAGATCGTCATGTTGTCGGTGTTCATGACGCCGTGCACGAAGCCGACGAGCATCCACCGCGCGATCAGCGACGCCTGGGCCGCGACCACCGCCTCGAACAGCGCGAGCGCCGGGTTGTCGGCGCCGGGCAGCTCCGGATGATGGCGCCGGATCGCGTGATCGACGAGCCTCCGCAGCAGCTCGGGATCGCGCATCGCGGCCGCGTACTGGAAGCTCCCGACGCGCAGGTGGCTGCTCGCGACGCGGGTGAGCAGCGCGCCGGGCAGCGCCGTCTCACGGTACACCGTCTGGCCCGTGGCGATCACGGCGAGCGCGCGCGTGGTCGGGATGCCGAGCGCGTGCATGGCCTCGCTGACGATGTACTCGCGCAGCATCGGCCCGAGCGCGGCGAGCCCGTCGCCGGCGCGCGCGAACGGCGTGGGCCCGGAGCCCTTGAGGTGGATGTCGCGCAGGCGGCCTTCGGTGTCGGTCACCTCGCCGAGCAGCAGCGCGCGACCGTCGCCGAGGCGCGGTGAGTACCCGCCGAACTGATGCCCGGCGTATCCCTGTGCGACGGGCGTGGCGCCCTCCGGAACCAGGTTGCCGGTCAGGATGCGCACGCCGTCGGGGCTGCGCAGGATGTCCGGATCCAGCCCGAGCTCGGCAGCCAGCGGCTCGTTCAGCACCAGCAGCCGGGCATCGGGGAACTCCTCGGCCTGCCACGGGATCGCCAGCTCGGGCAGCTCCCGGGCGAAGCGGTTCCCCAGCGAGATCGCGGCATCCAGTCCGACGCTCATGCGCCCACGCTAACCCCGCCGATCGCGCACGAGGGCCGCCCCACCCGTGCACTGGTTGAGCGAGCTCCTCCCCCCTGTGCTGGTTGAGCGAGCTCCCCTATGTGCTGGTTGAGCGAGCGAAGCGAGTCGAAACCCCTGAAGCCCCCGCCGACTCCCACCCCGGTCGTTGAGCGGAGCGAGCGCCAGCGAGCGAAGCCGAAACGGGTTGAGCGAGCGAAGCGAGCCGAAACCGCCCCAACCCTCCCGCGCCCCCTAATACCCCTCCAACGACACAACCCGCTCCCGATCCCACGGCTCCGTCCACCCGAGCCGCTCGAACAGCGCATCCAGCACCATCGCCGTGAACCCCCACACCAGATGCGTCCCGCCCTCATCCGCCACGGTGAACGCGGGCCCGCGCCACTCGCGCCCGTCGCGCCGGATGACGGTCACCCCGCGGTTCGCCGGATCCAGCAGGTCGGCCACCGGCGCCCGGAACACCGCGGACGACTCCCCCTCGTCCATCACGCGCACGGGCGACGGATCCCGCCACCACGCGAGCACGGGCGTCACCAGGTGCCGCGAGAACGCGATCGGCACGGCCGGCAGCGCGCCCAGCACCTCGACACCGGAGGGATCGAGCCCCGTCTCCTCGCGCGCCTCACGCAGCGCCGCGGCTATCGCATCGGCGTCGCCGTCGTCCACGCGCCCGCCCGGAAACGCCACCTGCCCCGGATGCGACCGCAGCGTCGCCGCCCGCGACAGCAGCAGCACATCGAGGTCCCGCGACACCGCCGCGTCGTGCGCAACGCGTTCGCTCGGCACGCGGTCGAGCACCCCGAACAGGATGAGCACCGCCGCCTGCCGCGGATCCTCCGCCGCCGGCAGCTCGAGCAGCCGCGGGTCCCCCGCGCGGGCGAGCGCCGCGAGCTCCTCCCGCGCGCTCCGCGTCGCTCGCCTTGTCAACAGGCCTCCTTGAACGACGAAGGTAGCGGCCCTACAGGTATGGAGACGCCAATGGCTCAATGCTCCTGCAGTAGGCGACGCGACACCCGCGACCAACCGTAGCTACAAGAACCCCTTCTTCCGGCCAGACGACCCGCATACAGAAGGATCAGTGCGGCCGCGCCGTCGGTCCTGCCAGATACACCGCGTGCGTTCCATCGGCGACCACGCCTATGTCCCAGGGGTCCCCTAGTGTGACGACATGACCGAGCTGACACCGGTGAAGCTTCTTGTAGTGGATCTCGACGATACGATCTGGCACTGGTTCGACCCATGGCACAAGTCTTTCAGCGCGTTGCTTGGTGGCCTAGCCCAGCTATCGGGCGTGCCAGAGCCGGAGTTGATAGCTGAGATCCGGACGATTCATCAGCGTCATGGAACCTCCGAGTACTCCTGGCTTGTCGATGAGATGGAGTCGCTTCGCGACGCCGTTCCGGACGGAATGACACCGCGAGATTTCTATGACGACGCGTTGCACGCTCAGAACTCGGCTCGGCGCGAAGCCACGAAGCTCCGCAACGGCGTTCGGCGCACACTCGAGCAAGTTCGCTCGTGTGGCACAAATGTCGTCGCCTACACCGAGTCACTCGAGTTCTGGACCCGCTGGCGAATTCGGACAACAGGCGTGGACGGGTTGCTAGACGCGTATTACTCGTCACCAGACCACGACGCACCAATTGGAATAGACCCGGGAGAACTCCGCCGATTGCCTCACGACGCATACATTCTCAAACACACCGAGCATCGGCACGTGCCGCGCGGAGTACTAAAGCCCTCACCAGTGGTGCTTCAGCAGATCATCACGGACCACGGGGTTCTCCCCGAGCAGACCGTGTACGTAGGCGACACCCTCATCAAGGATGTGGAGATGGCCCAACGCGTCGGCGCGCGCGACGTCTGGGCGGCATACGGAGTGAATCACCACGACACGCGATATGAGTTGCTTCAGCGGGTGTCACATTGGACCGACGAAATGGTAGAAAGAGAGCAAGATCAGCGACCGGGAGTTCAACCGACCCCGACGTTCGTCCTCCACAATAGCTTTGAGGAGTTGCTGAGCATCTTTCAATTCCTCCCAACCACAAAGAGAAGACCGTGAGTAGAATTAGCGCCCATTCGGCCGACCCCGAGCGTTCGCTCGACGTCTGGAAGACGATCGTCGGAGTACAACAACACTTCAACGACATCGGCTGGCGAATACGGTCGCTCGCGATGACAGCGTTGACCTTTACGCTGGGGGCGGCCTTCCTTGGATACCTCAACGCCGATCCACTGCCGTTTGGCGCATTAAGCTTCAGCCCTGGCGCGTTCGTTCCCGTGCTGGGCTTGATGATCTGGCTGCTTTTTTGGTTTGCGGATGGAATTTGGTATCATCGGCTTCTCAAGGGCGCGCAACTTGCAGCGAACTCGATGGAGGAATCGCTCTCTGCTCAGGGAGTCTTCACCACCCTATCCACCGAGATTACTCGCGCCAGCAATGCGAAGTGGGGGCCATTCCAGAAAATGGACTCCGTAAGGAAACTGAATCTATTTTATGGAGCTGGCGCCGCAATATTGTGCCTGGTGGCGATCGGGATTACCCTCCTCACCCTTGAGATCCACACGGCGTGCACCGCGAGTGCGATCTAATGCGCGTCGGAGCTCCAGCGAGCAACGCGCCGAAGTGGACACCAACCTGGCGGCGCGCCGCAGCAACGGCGGACCCGCCGCTCGGATACGCTCGTTTGTCGGGATGTTCGACGACGGCGAGAGACTCCGCTGTATCCGCCCACGCACACCTTGGACTCGCTCGACCTCGACCCGAAGATTGGCTTGGTGAAGTTCGTGCCATCAAGTGACCCTGTGGACTCTGCCGCAAAGCGGAAGGCGCGAGGGGCCTTCTTCACCCCTTCGAGCATTACGACCTATATAGCAGACTGGGCCGTTCGTTCCCACACGGATCGCGTGTTCGAACCGTCGGCGGGCGACGCTGAATTCCTAGTGGCCGCGGTTCGCCGTGCCCTTGTGCTTGCCCCGACGCCCGGAGAATCACCGAGGGTGGACGGCGTTGAAATTCACCAGTCGAGCGCCGAGACCGGCCGGAAGCGGGTGCTCGCGGCCGGCGGCGATCCGCATATTGAGATAAACGACTTCTTCCTGGTCGCGCCGACGGCAACATACGACGCAGTAATCGGCAATCCACCCTACATTCGATATCAGGACTTTTCCGGCGAGTCTCGCACACGATCGCGCGCAGCCGCGTTGCGGGCTGGCGTGGCGCTGTCGGGGCTGGCTTCCAGCTGGGCCGCGTTCACCGTGCACTCAGCGTTGTTCCTACGACCAGGGGGACGGCTGGGTCTAGTTCTCCCCGCCGAACTCCTGTCAGTAAACTATGCAGCCCCGGTGCGTCGTTTCCTGTTCGATCACTTCAGTTCGGTAGAAGTCGTCCTGTTCGATGAGCAGATCTTCCCGGACGCCGAGGCTGACGTGGTCCTGCTCCTCGCCGAAGGATTTCGCGAAGGACCCACGGATCACGCCATCTTCCGACAGACAAAGAATGCCCTTACCCTCCCACAGGCGAGAGAGAGCAATACATGGTCTCCCATTGACCCCTCAGCAAAGTGGACGGGTAGCATCGTTCCAGAATCGGCCACGGCGCCGCTCAGGTCCCTCCATTTTTCCGAGATGTTCGTCGACCTTGAGCAGTGGGGCGATACATCACTAGGGATCGTGACCGGCAACAATCGGTACTTCACACTCTCTCCGGGGAGGGCAAAAGACCTCGGCCTCCATAGCAACGATCTCCTGCGCATATCTCCGCCCGGAAGTTCGCACCTTCGTGGACTTGCGCTGACTCATGAGGAACTGCGTCGCTTGGGGAACGCAGGCAAATCCACTTACCTTTTCGCCCCGCGACGCGCGCTGTCTGACGCAGCTCAGGAATACATCAAAGACGGTGAGCGCACGGGCGTCAATACCGCATACAAGTGCCGCGTGCGCAAGGAATGGTACCGCGTGCCTTTGACTAAGCCTGCAGATCTTTTACTTACCTGCATGAACGCTGACACGCCTCGTCTAACGACCAACGTTGCACGCGCATACCATCTCAACTCCGTGCACGGCGTCTACCTCAAGCCTGAGCTGCGCGCCCTGGGCTCCGATTTGCTTCCGATCGCGAGCCTGAATTCGGTCACACTCCTAAGCGCCGAGATGGTGGGCCGCGCCTACGGCGGTGGAATTCTCAAGCTCGAACCCCGTGAAGCGGACCGCTGGGCCATGCCCTCCCCTCTGCTCATCCAGCGACGCGCTGAAGAACTGCGGGCCTTGAAGCCAGCGATCACTCGCCTCTTGAGGCGAGGGGACCTTCTTGGCGCTGTGGCAATGGTCGATGCGGAGCTGCTTGTGCGGCCAGGCCTCGTCAGTGCGTCAGACCTCGGAAAGGTGCGTATTGCGCACCAGGAGCTCTGGGCTCGACGCACGACGCGTGGTAGTCGAGCCCGGAAGGAACCGCAGACATGACAAGAGTCGACTCCTTCAGTCCTTACGACGCCGAACTTGCGGACGCGGGGCTATCCGAACCTTGGACACACGTGCACGGACGCGCGCCGGTCTACAGACCTGACTATCCGCTCCTCGAGCGCCTTCTTACGATCGCCGTTACCAGCGGCAAGGCGAGCAATGCTGGTGCGCTCGCGAACGGCGTCGACTCCTGGCTTGCGCACGAACTTCGCCGGAGTGGATTCAGCTCAGATGAGGTGTGGCCAAGGGCGTCGCGGCCACGCATCCTGCCGCGCGACGTCGCGGCTCTCCTTTCAAGGTTGCCGGATGAACTCCGAACGCGTGTTACGGAGCGTCTGATTCAGATGCCCTCCGTAGCGCCGACTGACGCGCGGATCCTTGGTCGCGCGTACGAGAAGCAGGTCGACGTTGTCATCTCTCGCTGGGATCGCGGTCCCGAACTGTTGTTGAGCACCAAGACCCAGGTCTCGTCCTTCGGCAAGAATCTCAGCAACAGGTTCGAAGAGGCCTATGGGGACGCGGGAAATCTTAGAAGCCGCCACCCCCTGGCTGCGGTTGGCTTCTTTTTCGTCCAACGGTCGACCATTCTTCGCGATGAGCCTGAGGCGTTCGAACGAACTGTCGACATGATGCGTAAGCTCCGCGACACCTCGGGGCTCAACGGCTACACCGCGACAGCCCTGGCTCTCGCCAGTTGGGGCGATCCTGCGGACGGCGGCGTCAGGATCGATCTAGATCGAGTGCCCGAAGACATCCGCCCGGAGCAGTTCTTCGTCAAGATGATCGATCAGGTGCTCAACGCGACCCCAGTTTCCCAGCACGTTGCGGTTCGAAGCATGCTAGAGCGCCGCCCAATACCGGTCGCCGAGGATGACTCAACCTCCGCGTAAGAGCCACCGTTCACTTGGGGATGCCCCTACCTCCGCTCCAACCCCACGCTCGCCGGCCCCTCCAGCACGTCGCCATCGGGGCTAAATCGCGACCCATGCAGCGGGCAGTCCCACGACCGCTCGGCCGTGTTCCACTCGAGGATCCCGCCCATGTGGGTGCACACCCCCGATACGCGGCACACCACCCCGTCGATCCGCGCCTCCGCCACGGGATGCCGCCCGTCCCGCACGACATGCCCCTCGCCCTCGGCGAGGTCCCCCGATCCGGTCACCGTCCGCACGACCCCGCCAACGAGCGACGCCGCGACGGAGGCCTGGGCCGCCACGAAGTCGACCCCGTCCACAAGCCGCAGATGCGGCGAGCGCAGCGCCTCGGCCCAGGGCACGGGCTCGCGCAGGATGTCGCCCGCGATCGTGAGCGCGGCGGCGGGGGCGTTGGTCATGCCCCACTTGTCGAAGCCGGTGGCGGCGTAGATGCGGCCGTTCGTGCCGGGCATGGCGCCCGCGAAGGGGACGCGGCTCACGGTGCGGTAGTCCTGCGCGGCCCACCAGGTCACGCGCACGGCGCCGGCGAAGTTGTCGCCCGTCCAGTCGTCGAGCTCGCGCAGCAGCCGGTCGGTCTCGCGCTCGCGCCCCGTGGTGAACGCGCCGCCGCCGACCACGAGCAGCTCGCGGCCGTCCTCGCCGCGCGCGGTGCGCAGCGACCGCCCCTCGGGGTCCAGCGAGAGGAACACCCCGCGCGGCAGCGGCCCGACCACGCGGTACGCGGCCACGAGCGAGCGCGACGGGACCAGCCGGGCGAAGAACGCGGCGCGGTCGATCACGGGCGATCCGGTGGTGACGACGAGGGTCTCGGCGTCGAGCTCGCCGGCCGTGGTCTGGACGACCACTCCCCCGTCCTCGACCTCGGCGCCCTGCACGCGGCATCCGGTCACGATGGTCCCGCCGTGCGAGCGGATCTCGGCCGCGAGCTTGGCGAGCAGGCGCATCGGATGGATCTGCGACTGGCCGTGCATGCGCAGCGCGCGCGTCACGGGGTACGGCAGCCCGGCGTCCTGGCCCTGCGCGAGCACATCCACGTCCACGCCGACCGCGGCCATCGCCTCGGCCTCCTGGTCGACGGCCCGCTCGCCCTCGGAGGCGATGGCGTAGGTGACGGCGTCGACCTGCTGGATCGCGTCGTGCTCGCCGGCCAGCTCGCGGCGCACCCAGTCCTGCCCCGCGCGGTTCGCCGCGACGTACGCCTCCAGCGCCTCGAGCCCGGCGTGCGACTGGATCTGCGAGTACACCGATCCCTGCAGCAGGCTCAGCTTCGCGGTGGTGTTGCCGGTGGTGGCGGCGCCGACGTCGCGCCCCTCCAACACGGCGACGCGCTGCCCGCGTCGTGCGAGCAGCGCGCCTGTGGCGAGTCCGGCCAGCCCGGCGCCCGCGATCACCACGTCGGTGTTCGCGGGCGGCTGGGCGTCAGTCTGGATGGGCGGCGACGTCAGCCGCCAGAGGGACTGGGGTGCCGTCATCCGGCTCCCGCGGCCGCGAGCGGCGGCTGGGTGGCCGCGCGCGAGACCCCGCGGCGTCCGCCGGGCGGGAAGTGCGCGATCGGCTTGGGTCGCTCGGCGCGGCTCGCGCTCGCGGCGAGCAGGTCGGCGGCCATGAGCAGCACGCTCTGCATCGAGGTGTGCCTGGTCGTGCCGCGGGCGCCCTGCACCCACACGGCCTCATAGCTCGGCTCGTGGTCGTCCGTCGGGATCTGCTCCACGTACGCGATCACACTGGCTGCATCGCACGACGCCACGCTGCGGTCGCACACACGCCAGGCCCCCTCACCGAGGGGAACGAGCTCGAGTTGGCGATAGTTGTCCATGGTGAGTCACCACCTCCGCATTTAGTGTGCGAAACAAGTGCACCGACTTCCACCGGTTGACACGCGGCGTCAGGCCCGGTAGTGGGTCCAGGCGTCGGTGGCCACGCGTAGGGCCATCCCGTGCTCTACGCCTTCATCGACGAGTCCTACACTGCGGACCGGTACTACGTGGCGGCCGTCGTCGTGAAGGAAGAGCACCTCGGCACGGTCAGCCGCGCGCTCACGGAAGCTCGAGCGTATGCGAAGACGTTCGGCGTCGACGAGGCCCAGATCGAGTTCCACGCTCACGCGCTGATGACCGGACGCAGCGGATGGGAACCAGTGCGCGGCAAGACCCGCGCCGCGCTCGCGATCTACCGCGACGCCCTGACCCGCATGGCCCGACTGCCGGCGACGTTGATCATCCGAGGCGTCGATATCCCCCGGCTGCACGCGCGTTACCGGTATCCGCAGCGCCCGCACGAGCTGACGTTGCGTCACCTTCTCGAGCGAATCGACGACCTCGCGCGCTCGCGTGGCGATGTCGTGACCGTGATCGCCGACGAGATCCAGGATCAGGCGGATCACATCGCGCGCGCCGCCTGGTACCAGCAGAACGGGACGGGTGGATCGCGCTCGAGTCGGCTTGCGCAGATCCAGATGCCGATCGTGTTCGGGTCCTCAGCGGAGTCTCCAGGCATCCAGCTCGCCGATCTGGCGGTCTACCTATACCGACGCCTGGACGCTCACACCGAGACGCATCCGCGGACGGCACGCGAGGTGGAACGCCTCTGGAAGCTCCTGCAGCCGATCTGCCGACACGCCTCACGGTGGGATCCGTAGAAGCACGAAAGCCCCGCGATGCGGGGCCTCCGGCGGACAACGCTCCGGTAACCGGCTCGTCGTCCTTCGACGTTAACACGAATCCCGGACATTGCGGCGTGTCCTGCCGCGATTCATCGGTTCGGATGCTCGCTGACCGAGGGTCGAGCCCCTTTCGGGCGCCCCCGATTGGGCGGACGATGGTGACCAACCGACCCTTCCGCATCAGGAGGCGGACATGAGCACCACGGACGACCCTCGCAACGACCACTACTTCACCTCGCCTGAGCGCATCCAGCGCCACCTGCCGGGCCCGGATGACGTGGACTACGGCTCCTCCCGACATTGGGGCCTGCCCGTCCCCGCCGATGCGTTCCGTCCGGGCGAGTGGGTCGACGACGACCCGCGCGAGGGTCCGCACTGGCGCTGGACGCCCACCGGGACCGAGGGCGGCGAGTTCCACCTCGACACGATCGTGCCGTCGGCGGACACCCGGGGTCAGCCGGGCCGTTCCATCCACGACCCGGAGGGCGGACACTGAAGGCAGAGCTCATCACATCCCCACCACGAACAGGAGGCGGACATGAGCACCGAGGAGAAGGACGCACGGCGACCGCACCGCTTCGGGGACGACCCCGACGAGGTCATGATCGAGACGCAGGCCGGGCTGGCCGCGGCGGGCCTGCCGCCCGGGATCCCGCCGGTGCCGCCCGTGGGACACAACCCCGGGCCCGACGACGTGATGTACATCGGCGAGAACATGGGCACGATGCCGCACTCCGCGGAGGAGTACCGCCCCGCCGAGGTGGATGAGCCCGACACCCGGCACGCCCCGGGCCACTGGGTGCCGAGCGGCATCGGCGAGAGCGGCCGGATCGTCGAGGAGTACATCCCCGGCGCCGACGCGCGCGCCGCCGGCCGCTCGGGCCACCTCGACGGCCCCGCCGACGTGCACAACGTCATCCACCCGCACGTCGGCGCCGTGCGCGAGGACCTCAACCTCGCCACGCCGTCGCAGCGCGTGCAGGGCCTGATCGTGCAGATGGAGGCCGATCTCGCCACCCGCCGGCTCGCGCCGGAGGCAGTGCAGTACGTGCTCGAGGAGCGCCTCGCGCAGGCCGGCATCGAGGCGGACGACGACGAGATCCAGCGGCTGGTGGAGCAGATCACCTCGGAGGCCGCGCCGACCGACGTCGAGCACGGGGAGCCGGGCGCCAGCCGGCGCCTGTGACCCCGGGCGTCCGGCGCCGGGACCGGGCCGGGCGCGGGGATCGCCCGACGGCGTGCGGACCCGCGCCTAGGGCCCTCCCGCGCCCGCGTCAACCCCGTTCAGTGCGCGCCGACTGCGGCGGACGATGGGCTCGAACCCATCCCATCCACGAGCAGGAGGCGGACATGAGCACGTACGACGACCAGCCCGACACCCAGGGCACCGACCCCCTCGACGCGGAGCTCGGCGAGGAGGGCCAGGGCGATCTGACCCGGGAGGACGTGCCGGAGCGGTCGGACCAGATCGGCGCCTCGATCATCAACGAGGACCAGGCCCTCGGCGGGCCCGTGCTGACCACCTCGCCCGACCGCGAGGCGGGCCTCGCACCGGGCCCGGATGACGTGATCTACGAGGGCGACAACGTCGACACCACGCCGTACCCCGCCGACGACTTCCGCCCGGATCCGGATGAGCTCGCCGCCCCGGATGCGACCGGCGGCAGCAGCCTCGAGCAGGGCATGGACCCCTCGCACGCGACCGACGGATGGACGCCGGACGCCCCCGAGACCGAGCAGGGCACGGGCGGCGGCGCCGCGGGCACGGTGCCCGCCGGACGCGAGGGCGCCGACTCGGGGGCGGTGGACAGCGTGAGCGTCGAGGGCACCTCGAGCCCCGACGTCGAGCGCTCGAGCCAGAACGACATCGCGGGCGTCGGCCCGGCCTCGGGTAGCGACGCGGCGTCGGGCGGCGGCGAGGCCGCTCCGTCGGGCTACGAGCCGTCGGGCGCCAATGCCGCGGCGGAGCCCGGCTCCGACCCGCAGGCCGTCGAGGACGCCCCGACCCAGCACGGCTCGGCCGATCCGAGCATCGCGGGCGTTCCGGATGCCGTCGGCCCGGGCGGCAGCGGGGTGCAGACCGGGCACGCGGCAGGACCTCAACGACGCCACGATCGCGCAGCAGGTGCAGGGCATCGTCGTGCAGATGCAGGGCGACCTCGGGACCGACCGCCTCGCGGAGTCGGAGGTGCAGCACGTGCTGGAGGAGCGGCTGACCCAGGCGGGCATCAGCGCCGACGTCGAGCAGATCGAGCAGCTCTCGCGCCAGATCGTGTCGGGCAGCGCCCCGACGGACGTCGACGAGGGCGAGCCCGGCACGAGCAGCAGCCTGTGAGACCGGCCCGGCGGGCGGGGATCGAAACGGCGCTTCCTTCTCCCCGCCCGTCGGTGCCTTGACTCGGGGCGCCACGCCCCGCCGGATCCCGGGCGGACCCCGGGCGAACACGAAGGGGACGACATGAGCACTCCCGACCAGGACGCGGACACCCCGCGCGAGGGGTACGGCGTCGAGCGACCGGACGAGCAGTACCGCGGCCGGCAGGACGAGGCCGAGCAGTGGGGACCGCCCGACAGCGAGTCTCCGCAGAATCCGAGTGAGGGCTATGGCGTCGAGCGCACCGACGACCGCCTCGCCGACGAGGCCTCGGAGGAGGCGTTCGTGGAGGACTCGTCCGACGAGGACGCGGAGAAGTCGTTCGGCCTGCCGCAGGAGTCGGCCGACGGCCAGTCGGCGGACGCCGGCTCGTACGCGCAGTCGGAGCTGCCGGACTCGGACGAGCCGTTCTCGCGCTCGGCGGACTGAGCGCGGGCGTTTCGTCTCCGGCTCCTTCGTCGCCTCCGCTCAACGACCGGAGGACATGCGCGGGTCGTTGAGCGGAGCGAAGCGGAGACGAAACGCCTTGAAGCCCCGCGCCTAGACTGGAACCCATGTCCCACAACGCTTCCGAGGCGACGGCCGGCGTGCGTCCGCCCCGCATCACCGTGCTCGACATCCTGCGATTCGCGTCGGAGCTGGTGGCGATCGCGAGCCTCGCGGTGTGGGGCTTCGCGGCGTGGGACTTCCCGTGGAACATCGTCTTCGGCCTCGGCGCGCCCGCCCTCGCCATCCTGGTGTGGGCCCTGTTCGTCTCACCCAAGGCCGTGTTCTCGGTGCACCCGTTCATCCGGGCGCTCGTCGAACTGCTGGTGTTCCTGTCGGCGACGCTCGCCTGGTGGGCGCTCGGTCAGCCGTGGCTGGGCCTCGGCATCGGCGTTGCCAGCGTCGTGATCGGCGTGCTGCACGGCCGTCGCGAGCTGGCCGCGTAAGCCGTGACCGACATCCTCGAGCTGCTGCGCGCCGAGCTCGGATCCCTCGTCGACACCTCTCCCGCCGCGCTCGACGACGCGCGCGCCGACAAGTCGGGGCACCGCGCGGCGGCTCCCCCGATCGCGGTCGTGCACGCCGAGTCGGTCGCGCACGTGCAGGCGACCCTGCGCATCGCGAGCGCGACCGGCACGCCGGTCGTCACGCGCGGCGCGGGCACCGGGCTCGCGGGCGCCGCCAACGCCGGCGGCGGCGAGATCGCGCTCTCGGTGCGCCGGATGACGCGCATCCTCGAGGTCTCGCCCGACGACCTGCTCGCGGTGGTCGAGCCGGGCATCCTCAACGCCGAGCTCAACGCGCACCTCGCGCAGCACGGCCTGTGGTGGGCGCCCGACCCGGCCAGCCGCGACATCTCGACCGTGGGCGGCAACATCGCCACGGGCGCCGGCGGCCTGCTGTGCGCCAAATACGGCGTCGTGCGCGACGCGGTGCTCGGCGTCGATGTCGTGCTCGCCGACGGGCGCCTCATCCGGATGGGCCACCGCAGCGTCAAGGGCGTCACCGGCCTCGACCTCACGTCGCTCATGATCGGCTCCGAGGGCACGCTCGGCGTGATCGTCGGCGCGACCCTGAAGCTGCGGCGCCTCGTGCCCGGCACGGTGTGCACGATCGCGGCGACGTTCCCGACCGTCCGCGCGGCCGCGGCCGCGTCGTCGGCCGTCACAGCCTCGGGCATCCAGCCGTCGATCATGGAGCTGATGGACGCCACGAGCCTCGCGGCCGTCCACCGCCTGCTCGCGCTGCCGGCCCCGACGCCCGGCGCCTCGCAGCTGACCATCCAGACCGACGGGCCCGCCGCGGCGGCCGAGGCGGACGCGATCGCCGAGGTGCTGCGCGCGTCCGGCGGCACCGTGGCGCTGACGCACGACCGCGCCGAGGGCGAGCGCCTGCTCGCCATCCGCCGCGCCATGCACCCGGCCATGGAGTCGCTCGGCAACGCCCTGATCGAGGACGTCTCGGTGCCGCGGTCGCAGATGGCCGCGATGTTCGACGAGATCGCGCGCGTCGAGCGCGAGCACGGCGTCGCCATCCCGACCGTCGCGCATGCGGGCGACGGCAACCTGCACCCGAACTTCGTGTTCCAGGGCGAGGACGTGCCTCAGCTCATCTGGGACGCGGCCGACGACCTGTTCCGCGCGGCGATCCGCCTGGGCGGCACGCTCACAGGCGAGCACGGCATCGGCCTGCTCAAGCGCCGCTGGCTCGCGGACGAGCTGGGCGACGATCAGTGGCGCCTGCAGCGCGACATCGCCCGCGTCTTCGACCCGCAGGGCATCCTCAACCCCGGGAAGGTGTTCGAGGAGCGCTGAGGGGGTCGCCCCCCCTGTGGTGGTTGAGCGACGAGCGCCAGCGAGGAGTCGAAACCGCCCGGACCGTCCCGCGACGGTGTGCGCCGCGGGGAGGCTCAGCGGGTTTCGACTCGCTTCGCTCGCTCAACCACCACGGGGCGGGCTTCGACTCCGCTCAACGACCGGGGGTACGGCTTACAGGCCCTGCCAGGCGGGCTTGTTGGCGTAGGTGTAGCGGTAGTAGTCGGCGTGCGCGAGGCGCGAGGCGGCCGCCTCGTCGACCACGACCGTGACGTGCGGGTGCAGCTGGATCGCCGAACCGGGCAGCGACGCCGTGACCGGACCCTCGACCGCGCCGGCGACCGCCTCGGCCTTGCCCTCGCCGAACGCGAGCAGCACGAGGTGACGCGCCTCGAGGATGGTGCCGAGGCCCTGCGTGATGCAGTGCATCGGCACGTCGTCGATCGAGTCGAAGAAGCGGGCGTTGTCCTCGCGGGTCTGCTGCGTCAGGGTCTTGACGCGCGTGCGCGACGCGAACGACGAGCCGGGCTCGTTGAAGCCGATGTGGCCGTCGGTGCCGATGCCGAGGATCTGCAGGTCGACGCCGCCGGCCTCCGCGATGGCGGCCTCGTAGTCCTCGCCGTGGTGCTCGATGCCCTCGAGCGAGCCGTCCGGCACGCGGATGCGGGCGGGGTCCAGGCCGAGGGGATCGACGACCTCGCGCGTGATGACCGAGCGGTAGCTCTCGGGGTGCGCCGGGTCGATGCCGACGTACTCGTCCAGGGCGAAGCCGCGCACCTGCGACAGGTCCACGCCCTCGAGGCGCGGGCGCAGGGCCTCGTAGACCGGGAGCGGCGTCGATCCGGTGGCCAGGCCGAGGACGGCGTCGGGGCGGCGCGCGATGAGCTTCGCGATCTCGTCGGCGACGAGCTCTCCGGCGGCGGTCTTGTTCGGGACGATGACGATCTCAGCCATGCAGCACGTCTCTTTCGGGTGGGGATGACGCGAGCCGAGCGCCCGGCGCGCACGCCCCGATCCTAGGGCGGAGGCGCACGCGTGTCCCGTTCGCGGCCGTCCGGATGATCGAACGCAAGCCGCCGCGCAACCCCCTGCTGCGCCTCGCGCGCCGGTGTTAGCGTCGCGCACATGCCTCTCGCACTGCTGCCGTGGCCCGCATCCGTGACCGTCGTCGAGGGCCCGCCGCTGCGGACCGCACCGGGGTCACGGCGCGAGATCGCCGACCGGCTGGCGGATCGGGCGGAGCTCACGTTCGCCGAGGGGCACGGGTTCGAGGGATACCTGCTGCTCGTGAGCGCGAACGGCGTGCGCGTCGAGACCTCCACGCAGGCGGGCGCGTTCTACGCGCGGCAGACCCTCGCGCAGCTGATCGAGTTCGACGAGCAGGGCCCGCTGCTGCCGGCGGTCGAGATCCGCGACGCCCCGCGGTTCGCCTACCGCGGGCTGATGCTCGACGTCGTGCGGCACTTCCATCCGGTCGAGACGGTCGAGGCCGTGATCGACCGCGCCGCGTCGCTCAAGCTCAACGCGCTGCACCTGCACCTCACCGACGACCAGGGCTGGCGGCTGCAGCTGCGTTCGCATCCCGAGCTCGCCGAGCACGGCTCGGGCAGCGAGCTGGGCGGCGGCCCCGGCGGCTCCTACACGCTCGAGGACTGGCGGCGCATCGTCGACTACGCCGCCACCCGCCACATGATCGTGGTGCCCGAGTTCGACCTGCCCGGCCACACGCACGCCGTCGGCCTCAGTCACCCGGAGCTCGTCGCCGACCCCGTGATCACGGACGAGGTGCGCCGCGCCGCCGAGGAGTCCGGCGGCGGGCTGCCCGAGGCCGGCTCGCCGTACACGGGCACGGCGGTGGGCTTCTCGTCGCTGCGGCGCGACGCCGAGGGCCTCGAGGATCTCCTGCGCGACGTGCTCGGCGAGATCGCCGCCGCGACGCCCGGCCCCTACCTGCACTTCGGCGGCGACGAGGCGCTCGGCACCGACCCCGCCGACTTCGGCGCGGTCGTGAAGCTCGCGGCGGGCATCGTCGCCGAGAACGGCAAGACCCCGATCGCGTGGCACGAGGCGAGCGCCGCCGACCTGCCGCGCGGTTCCGTCGCGCAGTACTGGGGCTTCCGCACGCCAGGCAACGAGCAGGCCGAGCGCGCCCGCGCGTTCGTCGAGCGCGGCGGCCGGCTCATCCTGTCGCCCGCCGACGCGATCTACCTCGACATGAAGTACGACGCCGAGACGCGCATCGGGCTGACCTGGGCCGACGGCCCGACCAGCGTCGAGCGCTCGTACGCGTGGGACCCGGCGGCCGTGATCCCGGATGTGCCGGAGTCGGCGATCCTGGGCGTCGAAGCATGCCTGTGGAGCGAGACCGTCGCGGACCTCGCGGACATCGACACCCTGATGTTCCCGCGCGTGGGTTCGGCGGCTGAGGCCGGATGGTCGGCCCCCGCCGGCACCGAGCAGCGCACATGGGAGTCGTTCCGCGAGCGCGTCGCGGGCCTCGGACCGGCATGGGCCGAGGCGGCGATCGCGTTCCACCGCAGCCCCGAGATCGACTGGCGCTGAGCCTCGGGCGAGCCCGCTGACCGGGCCCGGATCGGCGGATGCCCAGCGCATCGTAGTGACTTCGTAACGAATCCCGCCGCCCGGGCGCGTCGCCCGACCGTACCCTGATATGACGGCTCATTCTGCCGACTCGGCTTGTCGAGCCAACCAGGGGGTTAATCGTGACGGACGTGGCGACCAGGCCGGAGGGCACCACTGACGACGGCGGTGATGCCGCCGCCACCGCCGTGATCGCGGAGCAGCCGCGCGTCGAATGGGCGCCGGCCGAGCCGCAGAAGAAGCGTCGGCTGGGTCTCTGGCTGGGCCTCGGCATCCCGACCGGCGTCGTCGCCGCGGGCGCTGTCGCCGCCTCGCTCGTCCTGATCGCGCCCGGCGTGACCGCCGCGGGCGTGCCCGTCGGCGGCATGACGCCCGGCGCGGCCGCCGAGGCGATCAGCGCCGAGCTCGCCTCGACCGAGTTCACGGTCGGCGACGCCACCCTCACGGGCGAGGAGCTGGGCCTGTCGATCGACGCCCAGGCGCTCGCATCCGAGACGTTCGACACCTACCCCGCCTGGAACCTCGGCGCGTGGGGCACCGGCGAGACCGCCGCGGCCGTCACGATCGACGCCGAGCAGGCCGCCGTCGCGCTGCGCGAGGCGCTGCCCGCGATGTACACCGACTCCGTCAACGCGCAGGTCGTGCTCGACGAGGAGAGCGGCCGCTTCACCGTCACGCCCTCGGAGCCCGGCCAGGGCATCGACGTCGAGGCGATCGCCGCGAGCGCCACCGACGCGATCGCCGCCGGCACCACGACCATCGAGCCGCAGCAGACCGAGGTCGAGGCCGCCGCCACGACCGAGGAGGCCGAGGCCTTCGCCGCGAAGCTCAACGAGCAGGCCGACACGGCCGGCTTCTACCTGCAGGACGAGCGCGCGCACGGCGTGCCGCTGCGCACGATCGCCGGCTGGATGGACATCCAGGCCGACCCGACGACGGGAGACTTCGTCGTCACGCCCGACGTCGCCGCGATCGACGAGGCCATCAAGAACCTGCCCGAGCAGGTCAACCAGGACGTCGTCGACGAGAAGGTCGTCACCAACTCGGCGGGCGAGCACCTGCGCGTGATCCAGGAGGGCCAGGACGGCTTCGGCATCACGTCGACCGACGGCGTCTCGGGCCAGATCGCGGACTCGCTCAAGGGCGGCGACCTGCGCTTCGAGCTCGAGGGCGAGGTGGTGAAGTTCCAGACCCAGGAGCTGTTCCGCCGCGTCGAGGTCGACAAGAGCGCCGGCATGACCTACATGTACGAGAACGAGAAGCTGGTGGCCTCGTACGCGGTCGCGATCGGCCGCGGCGGCGTGCACGACGGCATCCAGACCGAGACGCAGACCGGCCACTTCACGGTCTACGGCCAGCTGACCAGCCAGGACATGGGCTCCTGCAACCCGGACGGCACCGTCAAGGAGGGCGGCAAGTTCGGCTACTGCACCGCGGACGTCCCTCACGTCACCTACTTCAACGGCGACCAGGGCTTCCACGGCACCTACTGGCACAACAACTTCGGCGCCGGCGCCCGCATGAGCCACGGCTGCGTCAACATGACCCGCGCGGCCGCCGAGCACATGTACTACTTCGCGCAGACCGGCACCGAGGTGTGGGTGCACGACTGAGCGGATCGTCATCCGGGAGTTCCCGGATGCACGTGCCCACCCGAGCGGTTAGCCTGACGATATGACGCTGAACCTGGTCGAGCTCTCGCCCGCGACGATCGTCGCGGTCAACACCATGTCGCTGAAGCCCGGCCAGGAGGAGTTCCTCGCCCCGATCTCGTACAGCATCGCCGCCACGGTGATCGACCCCGCCAAGGCGTGGCAGCGCGTGGCCGTCGACGGCGACGAGGTCGTCGGCTTCATCAGCGCGAGCTTCGACGAGGACGCACCGCACGAGCACTTCAAGTCGGTGCTGCTGCGCATCAACGTCGACGCCGACGACCAGGGACGCGGCATCGGCCGCTTCCTGGTCGAGGCGCTGGTCGACGAGGTCCGCCGTCGCGGCCTCGACCACATCACGGTCATGTACGAGGCCGGTGAGGGCGGACCCGAGGCGTTCTTCCACCGTGTCGGCTTCACACCCGTGGGTGAGACGGAGTACGGTGAGGTGGTGGCCGAGATCCGCGTCTGATCGACGCGCCTGCCACGGGGGAACACACGCTTTTCGACTGAATCGTCGGCGCCGCCAAAGACGTCTGCGCTGAATCATGCCGGCGGCGGGGTCTCGAATCCCCCTCCCCCATCGAGACCCCGTCGCCATCCTCTTTTTCAGAAGCGGTCGCACGCGTGCGGGCGCCCCTTCGGGGGCCCTTCGCGAGCGAGAACGTCGCTGACGCTCCGTTCGGCAGCGCTTCGCTCGCACGACGGTAGATGTGGGATCTGGGTGTGGTCGTTGAGCGACGAGCGCCAGCGAGGAGTCGAAACGGCGCCGAACCGACCCAGCCGACCGGGGACGCTCAGTCACGTTTCGACTCCGCTCCTTCGTCGCTCCGCTCAACGACCGCAGGAGGGATCCCCGGTCGTTGAGCGGAGCGAAGCGGAGACGAAACGGGCTGTGCGAGCGGAGCGAGTCGAAGCCGCTCCGTCCGCCCGCTACACCAGGCTCTCGCGCCAGGCGGCGTGGAGCTGCGCGAACTTGCCGTCGCCCGCGATCAGGGCGTCCGGGGCGTCGTCCTCGATCACGCGGCCGTGCTCCATCACGAGCACGCGGTCGGCGATCGCGACCGTCGAGAGGCGGTGCGCGATGATGATCGCCGTGCGGTCCGCGAGCAGCGTCTGCAGCGCATCCTGGATCGCCCGCTCCGACGGGATGTCCAGCGACGCCGTGGCCTCGTCCAGGATCAGCACCGCCGGGTCGGCCAGGAACGCGCGCGCGAACGAGATCAGCTGGCGCTGCCCCGCCGAGACCCGGCCGCCGCGCTTGTTGACGTCGGTGTGGTACCCGTCCGGCAGGCCCTGGATGAACGCGTCCGCGCCGACCGCCTTGGCGGCCTCCACGATCTCGTCGAACGTGGCATCCGGCCGCCCGAGCGCGATGTTGTCCGCCACCGTGCCGCTGAACAGGTACGCCTCCTGCGTGACCATGACGATCGCGCGGCGCAGGTCGCGCGGGTGCAGATCTCGCAGGTCGACGCCGTCCAGCGTCACGCGGCCCACGCTCGGGTCGTAGAACCGCGACACGAGCTTGGCGAGCGTCGACTTGCCCGCGCCGGTCGTTCCGACGAGCGCCACCGTCTGCCCGGCCGGGATGTCGAGCGAGAACTCCGGCAGGACGATCCGCCCCGTGCCGTACGCGAACGTGACGTCCTCGAAGCGCACGTGGCCCCGCGCCTCCGGCAGCTCCACCGGCGCGGTCGGATCCGGCACCGTGGGCTCCTCCTCGAGCACGCCCGAAACCTTCTCGAGCGCCGCGGAGGCCGCCTGGAACGAGTTCAGGAACATGGCCACCTCCTGCAGCGGGCTGAAGAAGTTGCGCACGTACAGCACCGACGCCAGCAGCAGGCCCACGGAGAACTCGCCCCACGTGATCCGGATGCCGCCCCACAGCACCACGAGGCCGATCGAGAAGGCCGAAATCGACATCAGGCTGGGCTCGAACACCCCGAACAGGCGGATCGAGCGCATGTTGACGTCACGGTACTCGAGCGCCAGGTCGCCGAACTGCTTCTCGTTGCGCGGCTCGGTGCGGAACGCCTTGCCCGCGCGGATGCCCGTCATGGTCTCGACGAACTTCACGATCACCTTGGCGCTCACCACGCGCGAGACCCGGTATGTGCGCTGCGACGACAGGTAGAACCAGCGCATCAGGATCGCGAGCGGCACACCCGCGGCGACCAGCACGAGGCCCGACTGCCAGTCGACGATCATCAGCGCGATGAACGTGAACGCGCCGTACAGCGCGCCGTTCACGAGCTGCGTGAGGCCGCCGTTGAGCAGCTCGCGGATCGTGTCGAGGTCGCTGGTCTGGCGCGAGATGATCCGGCCCGACGTGTACGACTCGTGGAACTCGAGGCTCAGCAGCTGCGTGTGCCGGAACACCCGCGTGCGCAGGTCGAGCAGCACGTTCTGCGTCACGCGCGCCGCGAGGATGTCGTACCAGGCCAGCAGCAGGGCGCCGCCGATCGCGGTCGCGACGTACGCGCCGCCCACGAGCCACGCCGGGCCCCAGTCGGCCCGCTCGATCACGGCGGGCAGCGCCGTGTTCAACCCGATGCCGAGCAGCGCCGGGCCGAGCACGCGCACGCCGGTCTGCGCCACGACCACGACCGCGACCAGGATGACCTGGGCCTTGAGCGGCGCGAGCAGCGACATCAGCAGGCGCAGCGAGCGGCGGCGGATCGCCCGGCTCTCCTCGCGCGTGTAGTCGGAGCGGTCCTCGCCCGCGGTTCCCTGCACGGAGCTGCTCATCGCGCGGCCTCCTCGTCCTTCTCGCCCGCGATCACGTCGAGATCCGCGGTGGGGCCTGGATCGTCGAAGGGAGACCTGTCGTTGCGCCACGCCTCCTCCTGCTCCACCTCGCGCTCGAAGCTCGAGATCACGGAGCGGTAGTGCGCCGACCGGGCCATGAGCTCGGCGTGCGTGCCGACGGCCGTGATCCGGCCGCCCTCGAGCAGCGCGACGCGGTCCGCGAGCGCGACCGTCGACGGGCGATGCGCCACGATCAGCGCCGTGGTGCCCGCGAGCACGCGGCGCAGCTCGGCCTGCACGCGCTCCTCGGTGTCCACGTCGAGCGCCGACAGCGGGTCATCCATCACGATCACCGCGGGGCGCGCGGCGACCGCGCGGGCCAGGGCCAGGCGCTGGCGCTGTCCGCCCGAGAGCGACAGGCCCTCCTCGCCGATCAGCGTGTCCGCACCATCGGGCAGGTCGTCGACGAACGCGGCCTGCGCGACGTCCAGCGCCTCGCGCAGCACACGGTCCGCCTCCGGCGAGCGTGGGTCGAGGTCGTCGCGTCCGAGCAGGACGTTGTCGCGCACCGAGGCGGAGAAGAGCGTCGCGTCCTCGAACGCGGTCGCGATGATCCGCCGCAGGTCGACCAGGCGCAGGTCGCGCACGTCGACGCCGTCGATCGTGACGCGGCCGCCCGTGACGTCGTACAGACGCGTGGGCAGCGTCGTGAGCGTGGTCTTGCCCGATCCGGTCAGCCCGACGAGCGCCATGGTCTCGCCCGGGCGCACCTCGAGGTCGATGCCGTTCAGCAGGTCCGGCTCGGCCGATCCGGCGTCCTGGTAGCGGAAGTGCACGCCCTCGAACGCCAGCGCGCCGCGCGGCTCGGCGATCTCGACCGGGCGCTCCGGGTCGGTGATCGTGTTCTGCGCGTCGAACACCTCGAAGATGCGGTCGGTGGCCGTGCGGGCGTCCATCATGAACGCGAACAGGAACCCGATCGACTCGATCGGCCAGCGCAGGATGGTCACCATCGCGAAGTACGCGAACAGCTGGTCCACGCCGATCCGCCCGAGCGATGCGAGCCAGATGCCCATGATGAGGCTGACCGCGAACGCGAACTCCTGCATGAACACGAGCCAGAACTCGATGCGCGCGATCGCGCCGGCCTTGCGCATCTCGGTGTCGCGCAGCGTCTGGGCCTGGCGCGTGAAGCGGCGCAGCGCGTGCGGGCCGCGCCCGAAGGCCTTGAGCACGCGGATGCCGTGCACGCTCTCCTCGACGCTCGTGGCGAGGTCACCCTGCTGGTCCTGACTGAGGCGCGTGAGCGTGCCGTACTCGCGCTCGAACAGGAAGCCCTGGATCCACATCGGGATGCCCGAGGCGACGAACACGGCGGCGAGCGCCCAGTGCCACTGGAACAGCAGCACGGCGCCGATGACGACCGTGAGCACGTTGACCACGAGCAGGATGAGGCCGAACGCGAGCCAGCGGCGGATGAGGCCGATGTCCTGCATCATGCGGCTGAGCAGCTGACCCGACTGCCACCGGTCGTGGAACGCGACGGGGAGGTGCTGCAGGCGTGCGTAGAACGTGCGACGCAGGTCGTACTCGACGTACGTGGCCGGGGCGACGACGAGCCAGCGGCGCAGGTAGACCATGAGCGCCTCGGCGAGGCCCAGCCCGAGCACGGCGAGCGCGCCCCATACGACCGCCGTGGTCTCGCCGGAGGCGATGGGGCCGCCGACCACCCACTCGAGGGCGATCGGGATCATCAGGGCCATGAGCGCCGCGCCGAGCGCGGTCACCGCGCCGAGCGCGAGGCGCGGCAGCACGGGACGGGCGAACTCGAGCAGGCGGAGCAGCGCCCGTGCCGTGGACAGACGGGGCGCGGACGGGCGCGGGGAAGGACTGGACATGTTCCTCGTGGGAGTCAGAGAAAGGCCGGATCGGCGGAGCCTTCCAGCCTATTGAGCTTCGAGCGCGCGCCGCAATGGCGATATGAGGCGGCGCGTCGCCCCTCTCGACGCTACCGCTGTGTGGGAGCACCGGCTCCGTCGTGCACCATCCCCGTGGTGGTTGAGCGAGGGAGAGCCAGCGACCGACCCGTGGTGGTTGAGTGAGGGAGCGCCAGCGACCGACCCGTGGTGGTTGAGCGAGGGAGCGCCAGCGACCGAGTCGAAACCCAGGAACCGCCCCGCGGCCCCTACTCCCCCGCCTCGCGCGCGAGCAGGGCCCGCTTCACGTCGAGGCCCCACGCGAACCCGCCGAGCGTCCCGTCGCCGCGCAGCACGCGGTGGCACGGCACGAACAGCGCGGGCGCGTTGCGCGCGCAGATCGAGGCCGCTGCCCGCACCGCGCGGGGCGATCCGAGCGCCGCCGCGAACTCCATGTACGTCAGGGGCGCGCCCGGCGCGATCCGCCGCAGGGCCGACCATCCGGCCGCCTGCAGCTCGGTGCCGCGCTGGCGCACCGTCACGGCGTCGATCGCCGCGAGGTCGCCCGCGTAGTACGCGCGTACGGCGTCGGCGGCGCCGGTCTCGCCGTCGCGGACGTCCGCGGGGCGCAGCGCCGGGTGGATGCGGGCGAGCATCGCGTCGGGGTCGGCGGTCCAGCCCGAGGCGAGCACGGCGCCGTCCGCGTCGACGACGAGCGTGAATGCGCCGTCGGCGGTCTCGAGGGTCTGGATGGTGGCGGTCATGATGCCTCCTCGGCGGGCTTGAGCGGCTTTGACCGGTCTTGGGGGTCGAGACTGGTGCTCCCGGCGCCAGTCTCGACGCCCGGGACCAGTCTCAGCGGGGTGGTCGGCGCGGATCCGGCGGGGCCGGCGGCGAGGCGCCACAGGTGCATGGACAGGTACGAGCGCCACGGGGCCGTGCGGGCGGCCCACGCGGCAAGCTCGCGCGGCTCCGCGGGGATGCCCGCCCGCGCGGCGCCGGTGCGCAGGGCGACGTCACCCGTGAGGACGACGTCGGGGTCACCCGTCACGCGCATGCGGACGTAGTCCGCGGTCCAGGCGCCGACGCCCGGCAGGGCCATGAGGGCGGCGCGCTGCGCGACAGCGTCGTCGCCGGTGGTCAGCGCGAGGTCGCCCGAGGCCAGCGCCGCGGCCGCCCCGGTGATGGCCCGGATGCGCGCGGCCGGGCCGCGCAGCACCTCGGGACCCCGCTCGGCGATGGCGGCCATGGTGGGGAACAGCAGGCGCTGCTCGCCCGCCAGCTCGATGCGCTCGCCCAGCGCCTCCGCGAGGCGCGTGAGGTGGGTGCGGGCCGCCGCCACGGAGATCTGCTGGCCGACCATGGCGCGGATGAGCAGCTCGTGCGGATCGGCCGTGCCCGGGAGCCGGATGCCCGGGCTGTCTGCCACGTGCGGCGCGAGCTCCGGATGGCGCCGGAGCGCCTCATCGATCGCGAGCGGGTCGGCGTCCAGGTCGAACAGCCGGCGGGCACGGGAGACCAGGGTCGACAGGTCGGCCAGGCTCTCGAGCTTCGCCTCGAGCCGCAGGCGACCGCCGCGGTGGCTCAGACGGAACCACGCCGCGCCGTGCGGCAGCCGCAGCGTGCGGGCGAACGACGCCTCGTCGCCCTCCTCCACGCCAGGCAGCGCGCGCACGGACATCCACGCGAACAGCCCAGTCGGGTCGAACGGCTCGCGGTAGGGCAGCGCGAGGTCGATGCCCGTCGGCGCGTCCACGGCCGCGCCGCGGCGGCGCGCGCGCAGCTCGGTCGGGGTCATCCCGAACACCTCGCGCACGGTGTCGTTGAACTGCCGCACGCTCGCGAAGCCGGCCGAGAACGCCACATCCGCCGCGGGCAGGTCCGTGCCGACGAGCAGCAGCCGGGCGGTGTGCGCCCGGTGCGCGCGGGCGAGGGCGAGCGGACCCGCGCCCAGCTCGGCGGCGAGCAGCCGCGTGAGGTGGCGCGACGAGTACCCGAGCCGGCCGGCGAGGCCCGACACGCCCTCGCGCTCGACCACGCCGTCGGCGATCAGCCGCATCGCGCGGCCCGCGACGTCGCCGCGCACGTTCCAGTCGGGCGACCCGGGCGCCGCCTCGGGCAGGCACCGCTTGCACGCGCGATACCCGGCCTCGTGCGCCGCGGCGCTCGTGGGGAAGAACGTGACGTTCTCCTCCTTCGGCGTCCGCGCGGGGCACGACGGCCGGCAGTAGATGCCCGTCGACCGCACGGCGGTCACGAACTGCCCGTCGAACCGCGCATCGCGCGACGAGATCGCCGCGTACCGCTCGGCGAAGGTCATGTCCGGGGCCATGCCTCGATCCTGACACGCCGGACGGCGAACGGCTGGCGGTTTTCGGACATGGCGCTTGCGCGGCGAAACACCGCGAGGTTGCACTCGAAGGAGTGCAACCTCGCGGGGTGGAGCCGGCTCAGTGGAAGAAGTGGCGCTCGCCCGTGAAGAACATCGTGACGCCGCGCTCGCGGGCCAGGGCGATGGTCTCCTCGTCGCGGACCGAGCCGCCCGGCTGGATGATCACCTTCACGCCGGCGTTCATCAGCACCTCGGGGCCGTCCGAGAACGGGAAGAACGCGTCCGACGCCGCGATCGATCCGGCGGCGCGGTCGCCGGCGCGCTCGACCGCCAGGCGGCACGAGTCGACGCGGTTCACCTGGCCCATGCCGACGCCGACCGTGGCGCCGTTCTTCGCGAGCACGATCGCGTTCGACTTGACCGCGCGGCACGCCTTCCACGCGAACACGAGGTCCTGCACCGACACGTCCTCGGGCACCTCGCCCGCGACGAGCTGCCAGTCCTTCGCGACCGACTCGAAGTCGTCCTCGGGGAAGCGGTCGGCATCCTGCAGCAGCAGGCCGCCCGACACGAGGCGGACGTCCATCCGCTCCTGCTGCCAGTCCTCCGGCAGCTTCAGCAGGCGCAGGTTCTTCTTGTCCTTGAACACCTCGAGCGCGGCCGGCTCGAAGTCGGGCGCCACGATCACCTCGGTGAAGATGTCGCGCAGGTTCTCGGCCATCTTGAGCGTGACGGGGCGGTTCGCCGCGATCACGCCGCCGAACGCCGACACCGGGTCGCACTCGTGCGCGCGCAGGTGGGCGCTGGCGATCGGGTCGAGCGCGCTCGGCGCGGCGACCGCGATGCCGCACGGGTTGGCGTGCTTGATGATCGCGACGGCCGGCAGCACCATGTCGTACGCGGCGCGCAGGGCGGCGTCGCCGTCGACGTAGTTGTTGTACGACATCTCCTTGCCTTGCAGCTGCGTGGCCTGGGCGATGCCGTGGCCGCCGACGCGGGAGTAGATCGCGGCGCGCTGGTGCGAGTTCTCGCCGTAGCGCAGGTTCGACAGCTTCTCGGCCTGGATCGTCAGGTGGTCGGGCAGGTCGACCTCGCCCGCGATGGTCTCCTCGGCGAACCACTGCGCCACGGCGGTGTCGTACGACGCCGTGTGCGCGAACGCGCGCGCCGCGAGCTCCCGACGCTGCGACAGCGACGTGCCGCCCTTGCCGACCGCCTGGATGATCGACGGGTACGACTCGGGCGAGACGACGATCGCGACGTTCGCGAAGTTCTTCGCCGACGCGCGCACCATGGCCGGGCCGCCGATGTCGATCTGCTCGACCACGTCGTCGCCCTGCGCGCCCGAACGCACGGTCTCGACGAACGGGTACAGGTTCACGACCACGAGCTCGAACGGCGCGATGCCGAACTCGCCCAGCTGCGCCTCGTGGCTCTCGAGACGCAGGTCGGCGAGCAGGCCGCCGTGCACGTTCGGGTGCAGCGTCTTGACGCGCCCGTCGAGCATCTCGGGGAAGCCCGTGACGCTCGCGACATCCGTCACGTCGTAGCCCGCGTCGCGGATCGTGGCGGCGGTCGATCCGGTCGACACCATCTCGACGCCCGCGCCCGCGAGCGCCTCGGCCAGCACCAGCAGGTCGGTCTTGTCGCTGACGGAGATCAGCGCGCGCCGAATCGGCACCACATCGCGATCGCGATACAGCGAGGGGTCGTGACGGGGGCCGGCCATGGGTGCTCCTTGTGGATCGGGCGGGTGGGTTGGGGGATCAGGGATGCGCGGAGGGATCGAGCTCGCCGGTCGCGATGCGGCGCACGACGTCGATCAGCAGGCGGCGCTCGACGGGCTTGATGCGCTCGTGCAGGGTGTCCTCGGCGTCGCCGGGCAGGACGGGGATGCGCTCCTGCGCCAGGATCGGGCCGGTGTCGACGCCGTCGTCCACGACGATCACGCTCGCGCCGGTCTGCTCGACGCCGGCCGCGAGCGCGTCGCGCACGCCGTGCGCTCCGGGGAACTCGGGCAGGTACGCCGGGTGCGTGTTGATGATGCGCGGCTGCCACTTCGCCACCAGAGAGGCGGGCAGCAGGCGCATCAGGCCGCTCAGCACGATCAGGTCGGGCCGGATGTCGTCGAGCCGGCGCCCGAGCTCGGCGGCCCACTCCTCGCGCGACGCGAAGTCGCGGAACGGCACGACGAATGTCGGGATGCCGAACTCCTCGGCGTGGGCCAGGCCCGCCGCGTCGCGATCGGCGCCGACGGCGACGATGCGGGCGGGGTATCCGGGGTCCTCCGCCGCCTCGAGGAGGGCACGGAGATTCGAGCCCGTGCCCGAGATGAGAACGGCGACCGACAGCACGGTGCTAGTTTCTCACGCCGGACGCATCCGCTCGGGCAAGGGTTGTCTTTGCTTCCCCTTGCGGAGCCACACCATCGCTGCGCCGGGCGCGGGTGCGGTTCAGCGGGCCGCGGGCTCGTCCTGGCGGGCCTGCGCGAAGTAGAGGGCGGTCGCCTCTGCGCGGCTCGAGACGCCGAGCTTGCGGTACACATTGGCCAGGTGGAACTTGACGGTGTTCTCGCTGATGGTCAGCTCCGCCGCGATCTCCCGGTTGCGCAGGCCAGCTGCGACCCGCGCCAGGATCTCCTGCTCGCGCGCCCCGAGCGCCCAATCCGCGGAGAGTCCGGCCGGTGCGTGCGGCGGATCCAGCGGGATGACGATGGACAGGTCGGTCCCCCACCCGGGCGTCGCGTCCAGCGCGATGCGCCCGCGCAGCGCCTGGATGCGGTCCTCGACCAGCTGGTACTGGATCGATTCGCGGGACAGTCCTCCCTCGCCGTCGTCGCGCATGTCGATCAGGAGGTTCTTGCCGTCGCAGTCCCACTGCACGCGCACCCGCCCCACCTTGGGGTCGTCGAGCATGGCCAGGATCGTCCCGCGCACCACCGCCCGCGCCCCGTGCGCGACCTCGCTGGGGAGAGGACGCCCGTCGAGCGGCGGCTCGACGAACTGCATGTCGATCTCGCGGTAGCGCACGAGCGGGCCCAGATCGTCGCGCAGCCGCTCGAACGCCGTCGTGACGGGCTCCTCCGCGACCGTCCGGACACGGTCGCTCACCGTGCGCAGGTGGACGAGCCCCGCCGCCGCGATGCCGGTCGCGGTCGTGCGCGCCGCGGCGTCGTCGAGCGCCCGCGAGCGCAGCGCCGCGAGCACGGTCTCGAGAGTGGTCGAATACTCGTCCGCGAGCTCGGTGAGAGCCTCCATCCGCTCTCCCGCCGACATCCGGGCCAGGCGCAGCCAGCTCGGCGGAGCGGTGTCCGCGAGCCGCTGCACCCGAAGGCTCACGATGTTCCAGAGGTCGAGCACCGCCCGCTCGCCCTCCGCGTCGCAGGTGGGGCCGGCGAGCGCCAGCAGCGCGCCGTTGCGCGACAGGGCGAGCAGCACCTCCTCGGCAGCGCCCTCCGCAACCATCGTGTCGCGCCGGACCGTGCCGGGCGACATACGGCGGCGCATCTCGACGAGATCGAGATACGGGACCTGATCGAGGACGGACGACTCTCCGGCGCCGCGTCGATGCCCGCCATCGACATCCGCGGCGAGGATCGTCAGCGCCCGGTGGCCGGCGCCGGGCGCGAGCAGGCGGGACAGCGCCGCCGGCAGCTCCCTGATGGGCCCGTGGATCACCTCGGACAGCTCACGAAGCGTCTCCATCCGCATCCCCTCCTCGGGGCACGAGCCTAGACCTACCCGTTCGGGTGGGGGAAACGGCCCGTCAGGGTGATCGTGTCCCCTGGGCGGGCCCGAGAGGCTCGTCATGCAACCACCCGCACACAGATCGGAGGGCGAAGATGCCTAGGAACAGAGCTGTTGTCTACAAGGGTCCGGGAGAGGTGGAGGTCGTCGACACCGCTTACCCCGAGTTCGAGCTGAAGGACGGGCCGGGGGTCAACCCCGCGAACGTGGGCCGCAAGGTGCCGCACGGCGCGATCCTGCGCACGGTGAGCACCAACATCTGCGGCTCGGACCAGCACATGGTGCGCGGCCGCACGACCGCCCCGGCCGGGCTGGTGCTCGGCCACGAGATCACGGGCGAGGTCGTCGAGGTCGGCCCCGACGTCGAGTTCATCAAGGTCGGCGACATCGTGTCGGTGCCGTTCAACATCGCCTGCGGGCGCTGCCGCAACTGCAAGGAGGGCAAGACCGGCATCTGCCTGAACGTGAATCCGGATCGCCCCGGCTCGGCGTACGGGTACGTCGACATGGGCGGCTGGGTGGGCGGGCAGGCCGAGTACGTGCTCGTCCCCTACGCCGACTGGAACCTGCTGAAGTTCCCCGACCGCGACCAGGCGCTCGAGAAGATCCTCGACCTGACGATGCTGTCCGACATCTTCCCGACCGGCTTCCACGGCGCGTACACGGCCGGCGTCGGCCCCGGCTCGACCGTGTACATCGCGGGCGCCGGACCGGTCGGCATCGCCGCGGCCGTGGGGGCGCAGCTCCTGGGCGCCGCGGTCGTCATCGTCGGCGACCTGAACCCCGATCGACTGGCCGCCGCGCGGGCGATCGGCTGCGAGACGGTCGACGTGTCGCTGGGCGATCCGAAGGACCAGATCGAGCAGATCCTGGGGGTGCCCGAGGTGGACGCGGGCGTCGACGCCGTCGGCTTCGAGGCGCGCGGCCACGGCGCGGACGCGTCGCACGAGGCGCCCGCGACGGTCCTCAACTCGCTCATGGACCTCACGGCGGCGGGCGGCGCGATCGGCATCCCGGGGCTCTACGTCACGGGCGACCCGGGCGGGATCGACGAGGCGGCGCAGCACGGCTCGCTGTCCCTGCGGCTCGGGCTCGGCTGGGCGAAGTCCCTGTCCTTCACGACCGGGCAGTGCCCCGTGATGCGCTACAACCGCAAGCTGATGCAGGCCATCCTGCACGACAAGGTGCAGATCGCGAAGGCCGTGAACGCCACGCCGATCTCGCTCGAGGACGCACCCCGCGGCTACGCGGAGTTCGATCAGGGCGCGGCCAAGAAGTACGTGCTCGACCCCAACGGCTACATCAAGGCCGCCTGACCCAGAAGGAGAGTCCATGTCCGTCACCCTCGAGGACGCCCGTCGCGTCATCGCCGCCGCCGAGACGCGCGCGGACGAGATCGGCCAGCCCATGAACATCGCGGTCGTCGACGCCGGCGGCAATCTCGTGTCGCACGTGCGTCAGGACGGCGCGTGGATCGGCAGCATCGAGATCTCGATCAGCAAGGCCTGGACGTCCCGGGCGTTCGACATCTCGACGAAGGACCTGGGCGACAACGCGCAGCCCACGCAGCAGTTCTTCGGCATCCACACGACGAACGCGCACGGCCGCGGGGTCGCGATCTTCGCGGGCGGCGTGCCGCTTCGCCGCGACGGAGTCGTGGTGGGCGCCGTCGGCGTGAGCGGCGGCTCGGGGGAGCAGGACCAGACCGTCGCGGAGGCCGGCGCCGCCGCGCTCTGACCGCCCGCGCATGCGAGGGGTCGTCCCGCCGGGGCGGCCCCTCAGTGCGTGCGGGCGTGGTCGGCGTCCTCGTCCGCCCAGCCGGAGGCGAGGCGGTCGAGGCGGGAGGTGTAGGAGCGCGGGGCCAGCAGCAGGGTCGCGGCGCCGAGGAGCACCTCGAGGCCGACGGCGAGCGCGACGGCGCCCGGCTCGGGCCCGACATGCGCCAGCCGGTCGGGCCCTATGGAGCCCGACGTGAGGGCGGCGATGAGCGCCGCGCCCGCGCCGGCGATCACCGCGATGCCGGCCGCCAGGAAGGCGCGCGGGGCGACCGGCTCGTGGTCGGCCCCCTCGGCGCGGGCCTCGGCGCGGAAGGCCGTGCGCACGCCCCATCCGGCGAGCGCGCCCGCGACGACCGGCGCGAGCACCGAGAGGAGCAGCAGCGGTGATCCGTTCTCGGGCAGCAGTCCCAGCATCGGCACGCCGGGCAGCATCCCGAGCTGCGTGGCCACAGGCGTGACGCCGGTGCCGGCGCCGAGCGCGAAGCCCGGCCCGGCCATCCAGGCCACGGCCCAGCCGATCATGGTCGGCAGGTAGGCGAGCTGCGCGAGCGTGAGCAGGATGGCGCCCAGCAGGTCAACCTGCGAGGCCTCGTACAACGCGATCACCTCGCCGCCGCGCAGCGGGACCGCGACCGCGATGGCGAGCGCGGCGAAGCCGATCACGCCCGCGAGGGTGATCCCGCCGCCGCGGGCGACGAGCGCGGGCAGCTCGCGCCATCCGCTCGGCAGCCGGTCGGCGAGGTCGTGCAGGCGGTCGACGAGGCCCTCGTCGCCCTCGCTCCAGGCTCCCGTCACGGCGCCCAGCAGCATGGGGACCGCGTACACCAGCGTGGGCAGCAGCACCGCGAGCCACGGGTCGACGGCGGCGACGGGGTTGTCGGCCGTGACGTTCGCGATCAGGGCCGCGAGCGCGGTCGTGGCGGTGCCGGCCGCGACGCCCGTCAGCCAGCGCCCCGATCCGAGCGCGCGTCGTCCGGATCGCGCGGCGAAGACAGCGACGAGCACCGCGAACGCCAGCGGCGCGAGCGACAGGACGAACGATCCGGCGCCCTCCGGCAGGCCGGTCTCGACGAGGAAGTCGTCATGAAGGGTGAGCGCCAGCGGCACGAGGTTGCCCAGCTGCCAGATGCGCACGGTGGCGGGCCAGAGCCCCTGCCAGTCGGCGACGCCGCCGAACGTGAACACCCACATCAGCAGCAGCGGCACGAGCACGGCCGCGAGCCCCACGATCGCCGCCACGGCGGCATCCAGAGCGGCGAGCAGGGCGACGAGCAGGCGATGCATGACGGATCGACCCTACCCGCGGCGGCCTGCGTGAGCCCTGCGGCTCTCCGGGGTCGAGGCCGGTGGCGGCTTCGTGGGTTTCGACTCGCTTCGCTCGCTCAACCAGCACGGGGGGGGGAGCCAGCTCCCCCATGTCCGAGGCTCAGGCCTCGGTGGGCTCCAGCACGAACACCGCGATCCGGCGGTCGGTCTTCTTCTGGTACTCGGCGTAGTCGGGCCACACCTCGACGGCGCGCGCCCACCACTCGTCGTACTCGGCGCCGTCGAGCTCGCGCGCGACGTAGTCGCGCTTGACCGCGCCGTCCTGCAGCTCGACGTGCGGATTCGCGCGCAGGTTGTAGTACCACTGCGGCGGCTTCGGCGCGCCGCCCTTCGACGCCACGACCGCGTAGCGGCCGTCGTGCTCGACGCGCATGAGGGCGGTCTTGCGCAGGCCGCCGCTCTTGGCGCCGACCGTCGTCAGGACGATCACCGGCACCCCGCGCAGCGTGTTCGCCTCGGCGCCGTTCGTTGCTTCGTACGTCTCGGCCTGCGTGCGCGCCCACTCGGCGGTGCTCGGCAGGTACTCCCCGTTCAGCGGCATGGCACCAGGGTATTGCCGATCGCGGGGGCGGGGGCCGGGGTTACGCGGACGGACCGGCCCCGCCTAGCCTGGCGGCATGGCGGGCACGTACAAGACCACTCCCCTGCGCCGGCGGATCGACCGGATCATGGCGGCGCTCGGCAGGCGCGGCCTCGCGCCCGCCGGGATCTCGGCGCTCACCGTGGTGGGGCGCCGCAGCGGCCTGCCGCACACCGTGCCGGTCACCCCGATCACGGTCGACGGACGGCGCTACATCGTCGCGCCCTACGGCCCCGTGGGCTGGGTCAAGAACATCCGCGCGGCCGGCGAGGCGACGCTCGAGCGCGGGCGCCGTGCAGAGCGCATCCGGGTCGAGGAGCTCCCTCCGGAGGCCGCCGCCCCCGTCCTGCGCGAGTACGTCCGCCTCGTCCCGATCGTGCGCCCGCACGTCGCCGCGGCTCCCGACGCCGACCTCTCAGCCTTCGCGGCGGTCGCGCCGCGGCATCCGGTGTTCGCGATCACCCCCGTCCCCTGATCCCATGTCTCAGTTCGGGTCGGAATCCGGGCCGGATTCCGACCCGAACTGAGACATGCCGGGTCACGCGGGGCCCCGGGGACGACAAAGGCCCCGTCCGAGCGGACGGGGCCTTCGCGCGAAGCTGCTGCTTACAGGCTCGAGATGATCTCGCGCATGAGGGCGGCGGTCTCCGACGGGGTCTTGCCGACCTTGACGCCGGCGGCCTCGAGGGCCTCCTTCTTCGCCTGCGCGGTGCCGGCCGAGCCGGACACGATCGCGCCGGCGTGACCCATCGTCTTGCCCTCGGGGGCCGTGAAGCCCGCGACGTAGCCGACGACCGGCTTGGTGACGTTGGCCTTGATGAAGTCGGCCGCGCGCTCCTCGGCGTCGCCGCCGATCTCGCCGATCATCACGATCGCCTTGGTCTCGGGGTCGGCCTCGAACGCCTCGAGCGCGTCGATGTGCGTGGTGCCGATGACCGGGTCGCCGCCGATGCCGATGGCGGTCGAGAAGCCCAGGTCGCGCAGCTCGTACATCATCTGGTAGGTCAGCGTGCCCGACTTCGACACGAGGCCGATCGGGCCCTTGCCCGTGATGTTCGCGGGCGTGATGCCCACGAGCGCCTCGCCCGGCGTGATGATGCCGGGGCAGTTCGGGCCGATGATGCGGGTCTTGTTGCCCTTCGACTGCGCGTAGGCCCACGCCTCGGCGGTGTCGCCGACGGGCACGCCCTCGGTGATCACGACGAGCAGCGGGATCTCGGCGTCGATGGCCTCGATCATCGCGTCCTTCGTGAAGGCCGGGGGCACGAACGCGATCGACACGTCGGCGCCGGTCTTCTCGATGGCCTCGGCGACCGTGCCGAACACGGGCAGGTCCACCTCGCCCTCGTGCGCCGTCTCGTGCGTCACGGTCGAGCCGGCCTTGCGCGCGTTCACGCCGCCGACGATGTTGGTGCCCGCCTTGAGCATGAGCGCCGTGTGCTTGGTGCCCTCGCCGCCGGTGATGCCCTGGACGATGACCTTGGAGTCCTTGTTGAGGTAGATCGACATCTCTCTAGTCCTTATCCGATCCGGGGCTCAGGCGTTCGCCAGCTCGGCGGCCTTGTCGGCGCCCTCATCCATGCCGGAGGCGAGGGTGACGAGCGGGTGGTTCGCGGCGGCGAGGATGGCGCGGCCCTCCTCGACCTGGTTGCCGTCGAGGCGGACGACGAGCGGCTTGGTGGCGTGGTCGCCCAGGATCTCCAGGGCCTTGACGATGCCCTCCGCGACCGCGACGCACGACGTGATGCCGCCGAAGACGTTGACGAAGACGCTCTTGACCTGCTCGTCGCCGAGGATCACGTCGAGGCCGTTGGCCATGACCTGCGCGTTGGCGCCGCCGCCGATGTCGAGGAAGTTGGCGGGCTTCACGCCGCCGTGGTTCTCGCCGGCGTAGGCGACGACGTCGAGGGTCGACATGACCAGACCCGCGCCGTTGCCGATGATGCCGACCTGGCCGTCGAGCTTGACGTAGTTGAGGCCGTTGGCCTTGGCCTTCGCCTCGAGCGGGTCGGCCTCCTCCTTGTCCTCGAGCTCCTCGTGCTCGGGGTGGCGCACCTCGCTCGCGTTGTCGTCGAGCGTGACCTTGCCGTCGAGGGCGATGATGTCGCCGGCGCCCGACAGGATGAGCGGGTTCACCTCGACCAGGGTCGCGTCCTCGCCCTTGTAGACGTCGTAGAGCTTCACGAAGACGTCGGCGACCTTCTCGACGAGGTCCTCGTCGAAGTTCGCGGCCTTGGCGATCTCGATCGCCTTCTCCTTGTCGATGCCCGTGAGCGGGTTCACCTCGACGCGCGCGAGCGCCTCGGGCTTCTCGACCGCGAGCTGCTCGATCTCCATGCCGCCCTCGACGCTGCACAGCGACAGGTACGAGCGGTTGGCGCGGTCCAGCAGCACCGAGAAGTAGAACTCGCGGGCGATGTCCGCGCCCTGCGCGACCATGACGCGCTTGACGACGTGGCCCTTGATGTCGAGGCCGAGGATCGCCTTCGCCGCCTCGTACGCCTCGTCGGGGGTCTTGGCGACCTTCACGCCGCCGGCCTTGCCGCGTCCGCCGGTCTTGACCTGGGCCTTGACCACCACGACGCCGCCGATCTTCTCGGCCGCTGCCTTCACCTCCTCGGGGGTGTCGGCGACGATGCCGGCGAGCACCGGCACCTCGTACTTCTCAAAAAGGTCTCGAGCCTGGTACTCGTACAGGTCCACGTTGCAATCCTTCGGTGGGGCCACGGGAGGAGACTGGACGTCTCGACGTCGAGAGATCTCGACCGAGATCCCAGCCTACTACCGCGTTCCGGGCGCCCGAGCCCGAAGGGGCCCGGCCCATGCGGTCCCCGGATACGCCGAACGCGGCCCGGATCATCCGGAGCCGCGTTCGCGAAGTCTGTGCGGGCCGCTACTTCGAGGTCTTGCTGAAGTGCATCGGCAGCGCCATCGCCAGGCAGATCGCCAGGATGCCCGCCGTGAAGACGACACCCTGCCAGGCCTCGATGTTCAGCGCGACGCCGAACAGCGCCATGCCGCCGAGGAAGAGCAGCAGCGAGATGATGAACATTGAGGACCTCCGTGAAGGCGCTGTCGGGAACCGCGTCCAGTCTAGGGCAATCCGCACCCCGGATCCGGCGGCTCCGGATGGCGGAGACCTCCAAACGACGTGTGCCGCGCGGGCGCCCGTGCCTAGCCTGGCGGCATGGCATCGGAGCTCTTCCCGGGCGAGAAGGTCCTCGCCTACGACGTGACATCCCCTCTCGACACCGACTACTACGCCGTGTTCGCCGACGTCGGCGGACCCGACCGGGCGCAGTGGTCGCGGGCCCGCGAGGTCGGCGAGGCGCTCGCGCCCCGCATGGCCGAGGCGTGGGACCGCGCCGAGTACCCGCTCGAGGCGCTCACGGCGCTGGGCGAGGCCGACCTCTACGCCGACGGGGTCGATCACCCGGGCGTCACGCCCATGTCGCCGCTCGCGGCCGGCCTCGTGAACATGGAGCTCTCGCGCGTGGACGGGTCGCTCGGCACGATCCTCGCGGTGCAGGGCGGGCTGGCGCTGCGGACACTCGCGCTGTTCGGCAGCCCGGAGCAGCAGGAGCGCTGGATGGGCCCGCTCTCGCGCGGCGAGGTCCCCGGCGCGTTCGCGCTGACCGAGCCCGACCACGGCTCGGACTCCACGTCGCTCGAGACCACGGCCCGCTGGAGCGACGACGGATGGGTGATCCGCGGCGCGAAGAAGTGGATCGGCAACGGCGCCTCGGGCGGCGTGACGTTCGTGTGGGCCCGCATCGACCGGGCGGACGACCCGGATCACGGGCAGGTGCGCTGCTTCCTGGTGGAGCAGGACACCCCGGGGTACACGGGCACGGTGATCACGGGCAAGCTCTCGCTGCGGGGCATCCACCAGGCGCACATCGCGCTCGACGACGTGCGCGTGGGCGCCGACGCCCTGCTGCCGGGCGCGCACTCCTTCAAGGACGCCTCGACCGTGCTCTTCGCGACCCGCTCGGGCGTCGCCTGGTCGGCGCTCGGCCACGCGACCGCCTGCTACGAGGCGGCGCTGGCGTACGCGGGGCAGCGCGTGCAGTTCGGCCGTCCGCTCGCGCGGTTCCAGATGGTGCAGGAGCGGCTGACGCAGATGCTGTCGCAGCTCACGGCCATGCAGCTGTACTGCCGGCGCCTCGCCGAGCTCGAGGCGTCGGGCGCGCTGCGCCCCACCCAGGCGTCGCTCGCGAAGTACCACAACACCCGCACGGCGCGGGACATCGCGCGCACCGCGCGCGACCTGCTCGGCGGCAACGGCATCCTGCTCGAGAACCGCGTCATGCAGCACCTCGCCGACATCGAGGCGATCCACACGTACGAGGGCACGGAGAGCGTCCAGGCCCTCCTGATCGGCCGCGACATCACCGGCGTCGGGAGTTTCGTCTGACCATCGGTCGTTGAGCGGAGTCGAAACGCCCGAAGCGTGCGCTCGGGTCGAGCCCCCGCCGCGGCGGCAGCGCGTCTGAAAGACTGAGCACATGACGCGCGCCACCGTGGTGGGGAGCGGGCCGAACGGCCTGGCGGCCGCGGTCGCGCTGGCGCGCGCGGGGTACGACGTCACGGCGCTCGAGGCGGCGAAGACGTTCGGCGGCGGCGTCCGGACGGCGCAGCTGACGCTGCACGGCTTCCGCCACGACGTGTGCTCGGCCGTGCATCCGGCCGCGCTGACCTCGGAGTTCTTCCGGGCCTTCGGGCTCCACGAGCGGATCGGATGGGTCGTCCCCGACGCGTCGTACGCACAGCCGCTCGACGGCGGGCGCGCGGCCGTCGCGTGGCGCGACATCGACCGGACGGCCGCCGAGCTCGGCCCGGACGGCCGGGCCTGGCTCGCGATGCTCCGCCCGCTCGCGCGACACATCGAGGGGGTCCTGGACTTCACCGGCAACCAGCTGCTGCGCGTGCCCCGGGAGCCCGTCACGGCCATCCGGTTCGGCCTGCGCGCGCTCGAGGCGGGCACGCGGCTCGGTCACCGCACGTTCCGCACGGCGGAGGCCGACGCTCTGCTGAGCGGCGTGCTGGCGCACGCCAACACCCCGCTCCCGTCGCTCGCGAGCGCGGCCGCAGGGCTCATGCTCGCGGCGCTCGCGCACGCCCCCGGCGGCTGGGCCTATCCCATCGGCGGCGCGCAGGCGATCGCCGACGCGCTGGCGGCCGACCTCCACGCGCACGGAGGCCGCATCGAGACCGGGCACCGCGTCCGCGATCTCGCGACGCTCGACTGGGGCGATCCCGCCGCGGGCGACCTGCTGCTGCTCGACACGTCGCCGCGGCTCGCACTGACCCATCCGGATGTGCCCGAGCGCTACGCGCGCGCCGTCCGCGGCTACCGCTACGGCCACGCGGCCGCCAAGGTCGACTTCGCGCTCGAGGGGCCGGTGCCATGGGCGAACCCCGACGTGCATCGCTCCCCCACCGTGCACCTCGGCGGCACGCGCGCGGAGGTGGAGGCGAGCGAGAACGCCGTGGCGCGGGGCGAGGTGAGCGACCGCCCGTACGTGCTCGCGGTGCAGCCCTCGGTGCTCGATCCGTCGCGGGCACCCGCCGGCAAGGCGGTGCTGTGGGCCTACATGCACGTGCCGCACGGGTCGCGGCTCGACCCGACCGAGCACATCACGCGGCAGATCGAGCGGTTCGCGCCCGGCTTCCGCGACCGCATCCTCGCCACGCACGCGGTGCCGGCGTCGCGCCGCGAGGCCGAGAACCCGGCCGAGATCGGCGGCGACGTGCTGGGCGGCGACTTCACGCTGTGGCAGGCGGTGCGGCGCCCGGTCGTGTCGACTGCGCCGTGGCGCACGCCCATGAAGGGCGTCTACCTCGCGTCGTCGGCGACGCCCCCGGGCCCCGGCGTGAACGGGATGGCCGGCTGGCACGCGGCCCGCACCGCGCTCCGCGACGCGGGCGAGCCCGCCCGCCTGACCGACCTGTTCTGAGGCCCCGCGCCGGCGCCGCGCGCCCGGCGCCCCGCCCCGGCGCCGCGCGCCCCGCCCTCTATCCGCCGAGACTGGTCCCCGGCGACGAGACTGGTGTCGGCGAGACCAGTCTCGTCCCCCGGGACCAGTCGAAGCCGTGCGGCGGGTGGCCGGGGCGCTCACGGGGGCGGCAGGATGTCCCCATGAGCCACGACATCCCCGCGCCCATGCTCGCGAAGGCCGTGTCGGCCATCCCGGATCCGGCGAAGCACCCGGGCGGGCTGATCTTCGAGCCCAAGTGGGATGGGTTCCGCGTGCTGGTGTCGTGGGACGGCGAGAGCGTCGAGCTCGGCTCGCGCGGCGCGAAGCCGCTGACCCCGTACTTCCCCGAGCTGGTCGAGGCGCTGGCGCGCATCCTGCCCGGCCCGTGCCTGATCGACGGCGAGATCGTGATCGCGGTCGGCCCGGAGGGGTCGCAGCGGCTGTCGTGGGACACGCTCTCGCAGCGCATCCACCCCGCCGCGTCGCGCATCGCGAAGCTGTCGACCGAGACCCCGGCGATGCTGATCGCGTTCGACCTGCTGTCGGTCGGCGACGAGTCGCTCATGGACCTGCCCTTCCGCGAGCGCCGCGCGCGCCTCGAGGAGCTGCTGCAGGATGCGCCGCATCCGGTGCACCTGACGCGCACGACCGAGGACCCGGAGCTCGCGCAGCGCTGGCTCGAGCAGTTCGAGGGCGCCGGCCTGGACGGCGTGGTCGCCAAGCCCGCCGACCAGCCGTACGCGCCGAACAAGCGCACCATGCTCAAGGTCAAGCACGCCCGCACAGCCGACGTCGTGGCGGTCGGGTACCGCGTCCACAAGAGCGGGCGCGGGGTCGGATCGCTGCTGGTCGGGCTGCACGACGCGTCGGGGACGCTGCACAACGTGGGCGGCGTCTCGGCGTTCAGCGACAAGCGCCGCCGGGAGCTGATCGACGAGCTCGAGCCGCTCGTGGAGCGCGGCGAGTCCGGCGAGATCCTGCGGCGCGAGGGCGAGCGCAGCCGCTTCTCGGCGAGCAAGGACGTCTCGTTCGTGCCGCTGCGCCCGGAGCGCGTGCTCGAGGTGCGCTACGACCAGCTCGAGGGCGATCCCTCGCGCTTCGCCCGCTTCCGCCACACGGTGCAGTTCGAGCGCTGGCGCCCCGACCGCGACCCCGCCTCCTGCCGCTTCGACCAGCTCGAGGTCCCCGCGAAGTACGACCTCGCCGACGTGATCAGTTCTTTCTAGGGACGTCTCGCACGCTGCGGGGGTCGCTTCGCTCCACGCTCGCTTCGCTCGCACGACTCTCGATGCCCGAGGGCGCGGTCGTTGAGCGGAGCGAAGCGGAGTCGAAACGCGCTGATGCTCCCCAGCCGGCCGGGATGATCCGGCCACGTTTCGACTCCGGCGCTGGCGCGCCTCCGCTCAACGACCGGGGGTCGGGCTCAGTCGTCGTGGGGCAGGGGGTGCTTCGGGAGCTTCTTGACGCGCGGGCGGCGCTTCGGGCGCTCGGGGATCATCGAGCGCATCTCCTCGAGCTTGCCCCAGCAGAGCAGCCGGTCCTCGGACTCCAGGATGTACGAGCCCTTCGGGTTCGGGATCACCTGCGGGCCGCGGTGCAGCGTGAGCACCGTGATGTCGCGCTCGCGCAGGCCGGAGTCGGCGAGCTTCTTGCCGACCAGGTCGGCGTCGCCGTGCACGACGAGCTCGGCCACGCCGTAGCCGGTGGAGACCGACAGGCGCTCGCGCACGTCGATCTGCGGGAACGCGACCTGGTTGGCGATGTAGTCGACGATCGCGCCGGCCACGTCGAGCTTCGTCGCGGTCTCGATGCCCTCGAGGCCCGGCGAGGAGTTGACCTCCATCACGAGCGGGCCCTCGTCCGACTCGAGCATGTCGACGCCGGCGACCTTCAATCCCATGATCTGCGCGGCGCGGACGGCCGTGCGCTCGTACTCGGCGTCGAGCTCCACGCGCTCCACGGAGCCGCCGCGGTGCACGTTCGAGCGGAACTCGTCGCCCTTCGCCGACCGCCGCATCGCAGCGACGACCCGGTCGCCCACCACGAGGGCGCGGATGTCCCGGCCGCGCGACTCCTTCACGAACCGCTGGATCAGCACGTTCTGCCGCGCCGACTGCAGCGTCTCGACGATCGCCTCGGCCACCTTGATCTCGGGCGCGAGGATCACGCCGATCCCCTGCGTGCCCTCGAGCAGCTTGATCACGACGGGTGCGCCGCCGACGCGCTCGATCGCGGGGATCACGTCGGCGCGGTTGCGCACGAACGCGGTCGCGGGCATGGCGATGCCGTGCCGCGACATGATCTGGTTGGCGCGCAGCTTGTCGCGCGAGTTCGCGATGCCGTTGGCGGTGTTGGGCGTGTAGACGTCCATCTGCTCGAACTGCCGCACGACGGCCGTGCCGTAGTAGGTGATCGAGTTGCCGATGCGCGGGATGATCGCGTCGTACTCCGACAGACGGCGCCCCCGGTACTGCAGGTCCGGATCATCGCTGGACAGATCGATCGCGAACCGCAGGGTGTTCAGCACCTTGACCTCGTGGCCGCGATCGAGGGCCGCGGCCTTGAGGCGCTGGGTGCTGTAGGCGCGCGGAGCGCGCGACAAGATGGCGATCTTCACGTGGGGATCCTGTGGTTCCTGATTGGATGGGGGCGTGTCCACTCATCTTCCCCCGTCGGAGAGCGTGCCGACGCACGCCCTCGTCGGATGGCGCGAGTGGGTGGGTCTTCCCGGCGTCGGGATCGAGTGGCTCAAGGCCAAGGTCGACACCGGCGCGCAGACGTCGTCGCTGCACGCGTTCGGCATGAAGGAGTTCACGCGCGGCGGCGCCTCGTGGGTGCGCTTCGAGGTGCACCCCTGGCAGCGCAGCGCGGACGACGCCGTCAAGCTCGAGCTGCCCGTGCACGACCGGCGCCGCGTGCGCAGCTCGTCGGGCCACGCCGAGAAGCGGGTCGTCGTGCTGCTGGATGTGCGCCTGCACGACCAGGTCATCCCGACCGAGATCACGCTGACGCGCCGCGACGCCATGGGCTTCCGGATGCTCGTCGGCCGCGAGCTGCTCGCCAAGGGGTTCCTGGTCGACTCCGCCGCCTCGTACCTGGGCGGCAAGCCGCCGCGGGCCGTGCGCCGCGCGAACAAGCGGCCCCCGGGCGAGGAGCACCCGCACTGGCCGCACCGCCGCCGCAGCGACGGCTGACGCGGCACCGCCGGTCAGTCGCCGATCCGATTGCCCTCGGCGTCCCAGTTCTCGGCGACCTTCTTGCTGGGCTGCACGCGCGGCGGCTCCCCCGGCATCTTGGGGAACTCGGGCGGGAACGGCATCTCACCGAGCCCGTTCTCGAGGTCGCGCTCCCACCACTGGAGCAGCGTGTCGATGCGGCCGGGACTGTCCTGGATGCCCGCCCACGGATCGCCCTGCGCCAGCCGCTCCGGGATGGTGCGCACCGTGAACCGCTTCGGGTCGACGTCGTCGACCTCGTCCCAGTGGAGCGGCGTCGAGACCGGGGCGTGCGGCAGCGCGCGGGGGCTGTAGGCGCCCGCCATCGTGCGGTCGCGGTTGGCCTGGTTGAAGTCGACGAACACGCGCTCGCCGCGCTCCTCCTTCCACCAGGCCGTGGTGACGCGATCCGGCATCCGGCGCTCCAGCTCGCGGCCCGCCGCGATCACGGCGTGACGCACGTCGAGGAACTCCCACTCCGGCACGATCGGGCAGAACACGTGGAGCCCGCGGTTGCCGCTGGTCTTGATCCACGCCTCGAGGCCCGCCTCGCGCAGCACCTCGCGCAGCGCGTGCGCGGCCGGGATGGCCTCCTTCACGCCCGTGCCGGGCTGCGGGTCGAGGTCGATGCGCAGCTCGACCGGGTTGTCGGTCACCGGCACGCGCGACGCCCAGGGGTGGAACACGACCGTGTTCATCTGCACGGCCCACACGATCGCGGCGGGCTCCGTGAGGACGATCTGCGGATGCCGCCGCCCGCTGTTGTAGGTGACGGTCTCGGCCTCGACGAACGACGGCGTGCCCTTGGGCGGGTTCTTGGAGAAGAACATCTCGCCCCCGACGGCGTCGGGGTAGCGCTCGAGCGACACGGGCCGATGGCCGTTGTGCGCGAGGAACGCCTCGCTCACCGTCACCGCGTAGTCGGCGAGCTCGCGCTTGGTGATGCCGAGCTCGGGCCACAGCACGCGGTTCGGGCTCGAGAGCCCCACCTCGCGGTCGCCGTCGGGTCCGGGGATGGTCAGCGTGATGCGTTCGGACGCCATGCCGTCACCCTACGCAGAGGAGCGCCCCGCGCGGTACGGGGTTGACCTCGGCCCCTGACAACACGTGCTGTGAGCGGCGACACGTCGTCCGCGCGCTCAGATCGCGTGTCCCCGGTGACGACACGTGTTGTGAGGCCGGGGGCGGTGGCTCAGTCGCCGTCGGCGTCGGATGCCGGGGCGTCGGGCGCGGACGCCGGCTCGGCCGTCTGCGCCGACTCCCTGGCCTGCTCGGCGCCGGCCTTGCGCTCCGCGTCGGCGCGATCGGCCTCGGCGGCGAGCGCGATGACGGGCGCGAGCTCCTCGCGCGTGAGCGTCATGAGCGGGCCCGCGGGATCGATGATGATGCCGCCCACGGAGTCGTGGTCGCGCAGGATCTGCCCGATCTTCGCGACCGAGAGCGGCAGGGCGCGCTCCTCGCGGCCCTGCGCGGCGACCTCGAGCGGGTGCGAGTACACCTGCAGCAGCCGCGTGCCGTCGGCGAGGCGCGCTTCGGCGATCCCGAGCTTGCCCTCGTCCTGCGGTGCCTTGCCGATCGCGACCCACAGCGGCACGCCCTCGGCGAGCAGCGTCGCGATGCGGTGCGGGGTGTCGGCCTCGCGCGGCGCGGCGATCGCGGCCTTCAGGCGCATGGCCGGGTCGGCCTGCTCGAGCGCCCGCACGAGCACCTCGCGCGGCAGCACGGCTCGCGCCGGCGCCGAGTTGTTGTCGACGATGATGCCCGCGAAGTCCTGCTCGACCAGGTGCTTCAGGATGGCGCCGACCGGCTGGCCGACCGCCGACGTGGAGGCGTCGCCGTCGGCCCGCACCGCGTCGTGCAGCGCCTTGCCCGAGCTGAACACGAGCATGTAGGTGCGGTCGCCGTCGTGCGCGATGCCGAACGACAGGCGCCCGTCGCCCTGCTGCAGCTGCTCGCGCGCATTGCCCTGCACGCGCAGGAACAGGTGGCCGTGCATCATCTGCCGCACGACGCCGATCAGCTGCGCGCCCGTCGGGTTCGCGGGCAGCGCCGCGAGCGCGTCGCGCAGCAGCGCGTTGTCGCGCAGGCCGGGGACCGTCTCGAGCTTCTCGGGCGGCGCGGCCGGCGCCAGCGGCAGCTCGCGCGGCGCGGGGGCGGCAGGCTTGGCCGTGCCGGGCTTCAGGGTGTCGTTCGGGGTCGGGATGCTCGGGTCGCGGCGCGGCTGGTCGGCGGGCGGCGGCGCGACCTCGGGCCCGGCGGGCCCGCCCAGTCCGCGGAACGACGACATCGAGATGCCGACCTGCGGCGCCGCGTCGGCGGCAGGCGCCTCGGACGCCTCTGCCGCGGGTGCGTCAGCCGGGGCCTCCGGAGCCGGGGCCTGCGATTCGACCGCGCTGTCCTCGGCGGAAGCCTCGGCGGCCGTCTGGTCGTCGCTCTTCTTCTTCCTGGAGAACAGTCCCATGCGCTCAGCCTACGTGCCGCCCGCGGCCGCCTCAGGGGGTTGCGCTCCCCGTGCCGATGCGCAACGTCGCGCGGCCGCGCTGGGTAGCGTGGCAGGATGCCCGCCTTCCCGTCGACGATCGCGCGCCCCGTCTCGCACGAGCTGGAGATCAGGAAGTCACGGTTCCTGACCCACGCGGCGCCAGTGGGATCCGTCGCGGACGCTGAGGCCGTGATCGCGGACATCCGGAAGCGGCACTGGGATGCCCGCCACAACTGCACCGCGATGATCACCGGGCTGCGCGGCGAGCAGGCGCGGTCGAACGACGACGGCGAGCCGTCGTGCACGGCGGGCGTGCCGATGCTCGAGGTGCTGCGGCAGCGGCGGCTGACCGACCTCGTCGTGGTGGTGACCCGGTACTTCGGCGGCATCAAGCTCGGCGCGGGCGGGCTCGTGCGCGCGTACTCGTCCGCGGTGTCCGAGTGCCTGGACGCCGCGCAGCTCGTCGAGCGCCGCGAGCTCACCGAGGCGCTGCTCACGGTGGATCACGCCGACGCCGGCCGCCTGGACAACCTGCTGCGCGACTGGGCGGCCGGCCACGGCGGCACCCTGGGCGACACCGACTACGCGGGGCAGGTGACCCTGCGCGTCTGGCTCCCGGCCGACGCGCTGCCCGACCTGGCCGATGCGGCCGCCGCGTGGACGGCCGGCGCCCTCACGCCCGAGCGAGGGGCGACCCGGATCGTCGACGTCCCCGCGTAGCGCGCGCATCGACGCCGCTTCGCGGCATTGATCCGCACCACGTCAAAGCTTGGTGATCGGGGCGATCTTGATGAGCAGCTTCTTCGCCCCCGCGGAGTCGAATCGCACGTGCGCGATCCGCTTCGCGCCCTCGCCCGTGACGGCGTCGACGCGGCCCTCGCCGAAGTCGTCGTGCCGGATGCGGTCGCCCGGCGCGAGCTCGAGGTCGCCGTTGTCGCGCACCTTGTTGGTGACCATGCCGGGGAACTTGTCCATCGCGGTCGACTTCGGCTTGAGGCCCGAGCCCGGCCCGAGAGGCTTGACTCCCCATCGGTCCGACCCGCCGGGCCGCCGCGCGTTCAGCGCGCGCGACTGCGTGCCGCCGCGCGAGTTGACGTCGCCGGGCGACTGGCGCCAGTCGATCAGGTCGACCGGGATCTCCTGCAGGAACCGGCTGGGCATCGCGACCGACACCTCGCCGAACTGCGCGCGCGTCATGGCGAGCGACAGGTACAGGCGCTTGCGGGCGCGCGTGATGCCGACGTAGAACAGCCGACGCTCCTCCTGCGGGCCGCCCGGCTCGTTCGCCGAGATGCGGTGCGGGATGAGGTCCTCCTCGACGCCCGTGAGGAACACGGTGTCGAACTCGAGGCCCTTCGCGGTGTGCAGCGTCATGAGCGACACCGATCCCGACTCGTCGTCGAGGTCGTCGCTGTCGGCGACCAGCGCGACCTCGGTGAGGAAGTCGAGCACGGTGCCCTCGGGGTTGTTCCGCGCGAACTCGCGCGTCACGGCGACGAGCTCGTCGAGGTTCTCGACGCGGGCCTCGTCCTGCGGGTCGCGGCTCGCGCGCAGCGCATCCAGATACCCGGTCTTGTTCAGCAGCACCTGCAGGCCCTCGGCGACCGAGATCGGCTCGGGCTGCTCGCCCGACGAGGGCAGCAGGATCTCCTGCGCCTCGACCAGCACGTTGTGCAGCTGCGCGATCGCGCCCTGGATCTTCGGCCCGAACCCGAGGTCTGCGTAGTGCCCGAGCGCGTCGCGGAACGTGATGCCGTGCCGCTCCGCGAACGACGAGATGGTCTCGACCGTCACGTCTCCGATGCCGCGCCGCGGCTTGTTGATGATGCGGCGCAGCGCCATCTCGTCGGCCGGGTTGGCGACCGCCACGAGGTACGCGAGCGCGTCCTTGATCTCCTGGCGCTCGTAGAACTTCGTGCCGCCCATGATCTTGTACGGCACGGCCGAGCGGATGAAGATCTCCTCCAGTGCCCGGGACTGCGAGTTGGTGCGGTAGAACACCGCCATCTGGCCGTAGTCGACGCCCTTGCGGCGCAGCGCCTCGATCTCGTCGGCCACGAACTGCGCCTCGTCGTGCTGCGAGTAGCCGGTGAAGCCGACGACCTTCTCGCCGTCGCCCTGGTCGCTCCAGAGGCGCTTGTCCTTGCGGTCGAAGTTGTTCCGGATGACCGAGTTCGCCGCCGTCAGGATGTTCTGCGTCGAGCGGTAGTTCTGCTCGAGCAGCACGACCTTGGCGCCCGGGAAGTCGCGCTCGAACTCGCTGATGTTGCGGATGTCCGCCCCGCGGAACGCGTAGATCGACTGATCCGAGTCGCCGACCACCGTGAGCGAGGCGCCCTCGGCCTCGTCCATGAGCGCGAGCATGCCGCCGCCGACATCCGTCTGCGACGAGACGGGCCGCGTCAGCTCGTGGATGAGCGCGTACTGCGCGTGGTTGGTGTCCTGGTACTCGTCGACCAGGATGTGCCGGAACCGCTTGCGGTAGACGTCGGCCACCTGCGGGAACGCGCGGAACAGGTACACGGTCTGCGCGATCAGGTCGTCGAAGTCGAACGCGTTCGCCCGCTGCAGCTGCCGCTGGTAGTCCGCGAACAGCTCCACGAACATCCGCTCGACGGGGTCGCTCATGTTCGCGTCGCGCGCGTACGACTCGGCGTCGGCCAGCTCGTTCTTGAGCTTGGAGATCTTCGACTGCACCGCGGCCGGCGTGAGGCCGAGCGCGTCGGCCTCGTGCTCCTTGACGAGCCGCTTGATGAGCGCGCGGGAGTCGCCCGAGTCGTAGATCGTGAACGCCTTGGTGAAGCCGAACTGGTCCGCCTCGCGGCGCAGGATGCGCACGCAGGCCGAGTGGAACGTCGAGATCCACATGCCGCGCGCGCTGTCGCCGACCAGCTGCTCGACGCGCTCGCGCATCTCGCCGGCGGCCTTGTTGGTGAACGTGATCGCGAGGATCTGGCTCGGCCACGCCTCGCGGCTGCGCAGCAGCGACGCGATGCGGTGGGTCAGCACGCGGGTCTTGCCGGATCCGGCGCCCGCCACGATCAGGAGGGCGGGGCCGCGGTACTCGACCGCCTCGCGCTGCTGCGGGTTGAGGCCGTCGAGCAGCTCGTCGGCGCTGGATCGGGGGCCCTGGGGACCGGATCCGCCGCTGACGATGATGGGGGTGGAGGCGTCGGTCATGGCCCTTCGAGTCTAGGCGGCGCGGCCGACACCGAGCGGGGCCCGCCCACAGGGCGCGACCCGTTACGCAAGCGATACCGGAGCATGCGAAGCACGGCGCTCCCCCGGCGCAATACCTGGTGAACGGCCGCGCCGGGGCCCCGCACCGCAAGGGAACGCCATGAACCGCACACGCGCCGGTCTCGCGACCGCGTTCGCCCTCGTCCTGCTGCTGCCGGCGTGCGCGACGCCCGTCGGCGCCGGAGCCGCGCCATCCGGATCGCCGTCCGCGACCCCGGAGCCGACCGCCACGGAGCCGACCCCGGAGCCGACCCCGGACGCGCCCGCGGCCGAACCGACGTCCGCGCCCGAGCCGCCGCAGACCGAGGAGCCCGCGGCCGACGACCCGGATGACCCCGCCACCTGGCGGATCACCACGAGCCGCATCGGCCCGATCGCGCTCGGCGACGACATCGACGACGTCGCGGCGCTGCTCGGGGTCGAGACCTACACCGCCGCGGAGTACATGGAGGGCTGCTCCGGGATCACCGCCTACCGCGTGGGCGACTTCGTGCTGTCGGCGGCCGGCACGGACGGCACCGCGCAGACGATCGGCCTCCAGCTCACCGAGGGACGGGACGCCCCGGCCTCCGGCCCGCGGACCGCGGACGGCATCCGGCTCGGCACGGCGAACGCCGAGGTGGCGGCGATCCGCGGCCCGTACACCCACCCCTCGTTCGGCGGGGGCGGCGGCGTCACCTGGGAGCAGCGCGACGCGGACGGCGCGTCGCTCGCGATCAGCTGGGCCTACGCCTCGGGCGACGAGGTGCCCGACGGCCGGATCGACCTCTTCCTGACGCACCGGCAGCCGGAGGGCGGCTTCCCGCCCTGCATCGACTGACCCGGCACCTACTCGCGGAAGAAGGCCATCCCGAGGTCCGGGTGGTCCACGAACACGCCGTCGACGCCGGAGCGGCGGATGACGTCCCACTCGGCCTCGTAGTCGCCGTACGCCGCCTTGCCGCCCTTCGTGCGGAACTCCGGGGTGAGGAACGCGTTCTCCGGGCGCGCGGTCCACGTGTACACCTGCAGGCCGCGCTCGTGCGCGTCGGCGACCACCGGCGAAGGGCCCGTCGCGCGGCCCAGGCGATCCGGGGCGAGGATCATCCGCTTATCGACGCTGATGCCGTCGACCCTGCCGACCAGCTGGTCCAGGCCCCGCGGCCGCGCGGTCGCCGCGTACGTGGGGGCCGCGTCGCCGCGCGCCGCGATCAGGTCGAACGGCCTGCCCTTCGCCTCGAGCAGGTAGATGTAGGTCGCCGGCACGCCGCGCTCCCGCAGCCGATGCAGCACGGTCGACTCGAACGCCTCGATCGTGAGCGGCAGCTCGCCGGTCGCCCATCCCGTGGCGCGCAGGTCGGCCTCGATCAGCGGCACCAGGTCGAGGCCGACGGAGGAGAAGTACGTCGCGTGCTTGATCTCCAGCACCACGCCGATCTCGCGCCCCTGCGCGAGCGACGTCTCCCGCACGAGATCCAGCACGTCGGTCAGCCGCAGGACGGGCTGCGCGTCGTCGAACGTCGCGCTGCGCGGACGGATCTGCGGGATCCGCTCGCGCGTCGTCAGGGTCGACAGCTCCTCCCACGTGAAGTCCTCCGTGAACCAGCCCGTGAGCTTCACGCCGTCGACCGTCTTGGTGGTGCGGCGGTCGGCGAACTCCGGGCGGTCGGCCACGTTCGTGGTGCCCGAGATCTCGTTCTCGTGCCGGACGACCAGGACGCCGTCGCGCGTCGCGACGATGTCGGGCTCGACCGCGTCCACCCCGAGCTCGAGGGCGAGGTCGTACGACGAGCGCGAGTGCTCCGGGCGGTACCCGGGGGCGCCGCGGTGGCCGATCACGAGCGGACGGGGACGAGGCATGAGCCCAGCGTATTCACGGGCCCGAGGCCCTCCCTGAGCGCCCGGCTCCCGTTCGCCGGGGGCGTAGAGATCACAGCTCAGCCATAGCGTGTCGTGGGTACTGTGGAACCACAGCCTTCACACCGCTGTCCCGCAACCATTTGGAGCTGACCATCATGGCCAAGTTCGGATTCACGGACCCCGCGTTCCACACTGACACGCGCCCGCCGCAGGCGCCGTCGTACGCCGCGCAGACCTACCCCGGCGGCCCTCTCGCGGGCCAGACCGGACTCGTGCCGCCGCCCGCCGAGCGCCTCGAGGGCATGTACGCGGCCCCGGCCGCGAGCTCGGTCGACACCGGCCGCATGACGGTCGAGGACACCATCCACAAGACGCTCGCGTCGTTCGGCGTGCTGCTCGTCACGGGCGTCGTCGGCTGGTTCGCCACCGCCTTCAACCCCGGCATGGGCATGGGCCTCGCGCTCGTCGGCCTGCTCGGCGGCCTCGCGCTCGGCCTCGTCAACGCGTTCAAGCGCATGCCCGGCGCCGCGCTGGTGCTCGGCTACGCCGCGTTCGAGGGCCTCTTCATCGGCGCGTTCTCGCTGCTCATGGAGATCATGTTCCCCGGCGTCGTGATGCAGGCCACGCTCGCGACCGTCGCGGTCGTCGGCGTCACGCTGGCGCTGTTCGCCAACGGCAAGGTGCGCACCTCGCCCCGCATGACCAAGATCTTCATGGTCGCGATGCTCGGCTACCTGGCCTTCAGCCTGCTGAACCTGGGCTTCATGGTCTTCGGCGGCCCGTTCAGCGACCTCGCCTGGGGCATGCGCTCCGTCGAGATCATGGGCATCCCGCTCGGCGTCATCATCGGCGCCCTGGCCGTCCTGATGGGCGCGTACTCGCTCGTCATGGACTTCGAGTTCGTGCAGACCGGCGCCCGCAACGGCGCGCCGCGCAAGCTCGGCTGGAAGGCCTCGTTCGGCATCGTCTCGACCGTCGTCTGGATCTACGTCGAGATCCTGCGCATCCTCGCGATCCTGCGCGGCAACGAGTAACGCACCGCTTCACGACAGAAGGGCCGTCCCGGATGGGGCGGCCCTTCCTCGTGCCGCGGGGGCGCGCCCAGGGCGTGGGACCGTGGGTGCCCTCGCGGCCGCCGCGCGGGTGCTGAGGCGCTACTGCAGCGGCCCGCCCTCGGCGATCACGCGGTCGATGAGCGTGCGGACGACGCGGGTGTCCTGGCGCAGGCCGTCGTGCTCATACTCGTTGGTCACCCACAGGTAGGTGTTCGGCATCGCCGCCGCGGCGTCCTCGGCATAGCCGAAGTCGACGTACATGTCGTCGTAGTACATGGCCGCCGCGAGCGGCACCTCGTTTCGGCGCAGCCGGTCCGGGTCGTAGAGGCGCGGATGGTCCTCCCGCTCGGCGAGCGCGTGAGCGGCGTCGCGGAACGGCCGCAGCGACGCGATCTCGTCGTACTGCCACGGGAAGAACATCTCCCCCGTGAACGGCACGGGCGCGCCGGCCGCCTCGAATCCGCCGAGCTCGGCGCGCACGCGCTCGGCGGCCCACGCCGTGGCCCCGGGGCCGTCGGCGTAGATCTCCTCCTGCAGCAGCGCGTAGAGCGGCGCGCCCCAGTACTGCGTGTGCGCGTCGACCTCGGCGAGGAAGCTCTCGCTCAGCCGCCCCCGCGCGGTGAACGCCTCGTCGAGCATCCAGTGCACGCGGTCGTAGCCGGGCTGCATCCCGAACTCGATGCCCAGCGTCTGCAGGCGCCGAGCCGTGAGCCGGTCGCCGCTGGGCAGGCGCACGTCCGAGCCCTCGACGACGTCGACGATGCGCGCGACCGTGTCGGCGTCCTGCGGATAGCGCCGGTAGAACTCGGCGGTCTTGGCCGCCACGCGGGGCAGCGTGCGCCGGTAGACGTCGGTCGCGTCGGGCTCGAACGAGGTCAGGCCGCCCGTGACGTACGCGGCCGACAGCGCCTCCGGGTGCAGCGACAGGTACGTGAGCGTGAGGAACCCGCCGTAGCTCTGCCCGAGTGTCTCCCAGCGCACGCCGCCGTAGATCTCGCGGCGGATGTGCTCGAGGTCGCCGACGATCTGCTCGGCGCGGAACTTCATGAGGAGCTCCGCGCCCTCCTCCGGCGTCAGCCCCGCGACCGACGAGGTCTCGATCCGCGTGGAGCGGCCCGTGCCGCGCTGGTCGAGCAGCAGCACGCGGTGCGTGTGCAGCACCTCGTCGATCCAGTCGCCGCCGGGCATGGGCCGGGGGCCCTTGCCGCCCGGCCCGCCCTGCAGGAACACCAGCACGGGCGCGTCCACGCGCTCGACGTCCGCCACCTCCCGCGCGAAGACCTCGATGGTCCGGCCGTCGTCCGGCGCGGACCAGTCGAGCGGCACGGTCACGGTGTGGTCCCGGATGATCCGGTCGCGCATCCGATAGGAGGTGGTCGTCATGCGACCATCCTGCCCCGCCGCCGCCGGGTGACGTCACTCGCGGCGCGCCAGCACCCGGTCGACGAGCCCGTACTCCACCGCCGCCGCGGCCGTGAACACGCGGTCCCGGTCGGTGTCGTGCCGCAGCTGCTCGCGCGTGCGTCCCGTGTGCGCGGCGAGGATCTCCTCCATGTCGCCCCGCACGCGCACGAGCTCGTCGGCGTGCAGGATCAGGTCCGGGATGGCTCCCCGGCTCTGCGCGCCGGGCTGGTGCAGCACGACGCGCGCGTGCGGCAGGATCGCCCGGCGCCCCGCGGCCCCGGCGGCCAGCAGCACGGCGCCCGCGCCGACCGCCTGGCCGACGCACGTCGTCGCGACGTCCGGCCGGATGTACCGCATCGTGTCGTGGATCGCGAGCATGGCCGAGGGATCGCCGCCCTCGCAGTTGAGATAGAGCTGGATCTCGCGGTCGGGGGCGTCGGCCTCCAGGTGGAGCAGCTGCGCGATGAGCGCGTTCGCGACGCCGGCGTCGATCGCCGTGCCGAGGTACACCACGCGCTCCGACAGCAGGTGCGAGTACACGTCGAGGATGCGCTCGCCGCGCGGGTCCCGCGCGATCACGTTGGGGATGGGGTAGGTGGACATCACGCGGCCTCCGTCCGCACGTCGGCGCCGATCCCGATGCGGGACCGCGGGCGCGGCATGATCTCGTCGAAGCGCTCCACGATCGCGTCGATGAACCCGTACTCCAGGGCCTCGCCGGCCGTGTACCAGTGGTCGTGGAGCGAGTCCTCGAACACGCGCTCGAGCGGCTGGCCCGTGTCCGCGGCCGTGATCCCGAGCACCGTGTCGCGCATGTGCCGCAGGTCCTCGGCCTGGAGCTCCACGTCGACCGCGGTGCCGCCGATGCCGGCCGAGCCCTGGTGCAGCAGGATGCGCGCGTGCGGCAGCGCGCGGCGCTTTCCCGGAGTGCCGGCGGTGAGCAGGAACTGGCCCGCGCTGGCCGCCATGCCGATCGCGAGGGTCGACACGTCGCACGGCACCAGCCGCATGATGTCGCGGATCGCGAGCATCGACGCGACGGACCCGCCTGGCGAGTGGATCCAGAGCGCGATGTCGGAGACCGGATCCTCCGCGGCGAGCGCGAGCAGCTGCGTCGCCAGCAGGGTGCCGTTGTCGTCGTCGAGCGGCCCTTCGAGCATCAGCACGCGGCGGTGCGCGAGCTCGCGGCGGGCCTCGGAGGTGAACTGCGGGATCTTCGGTTCGTCAGCCATGCGCCCAGCGTGCGCCGCGGCGGGCCGCCGCGGGGCCGGATCCGCCGTGGGCCGATCAGCCGTGGGCAGAGGCGCCGCTCAGGCGGCGAGCGCCAGCGCCCCGGCCGACAGCGCGACGCCGTGGACCGCGCGATCCGGGGCTGCGGCGCGCAGGTCCTCGGCGATGCCGGCCGTCAGGTCGAGCAGCGTGCCGCCCAGCGCCCCCAGCACGGCCGCGACCATCTCGCTCGAGGGCTCCTTGCGGCCCCGCTCGATCTCGGAGAGGTACTGCACCGAGATGCCCGCCCGGCGCGCGACCTCGGCGAGGGTCTCACCCCGCTCGCGTCGCATGCGCCGCAGCCGGTCGCCGGCCAGGTGGCGCCACAGCGGATCCGGCTCCGCGGGCGCGACGGTCGGGGACTTCCGCAGGGGCAGCAGCTCGGCCATGGCCTCACGGTAGGCGCGGGCGCGGACGCGCGCATCCCGTTCCGCCGACAGCAGAACGGGATGCGCGCGGTGCGGCGTCAGTCGCCCTCGGTGAGCTGCACGCGGCCGGCGGAGACCTCGACCGTGACCTCGTGCGGCGCGGAGGCGGCGACGTCCAGGCCGTTGTCGAACGAGCCGGCCGACACGTCCGAGCGCACGTCGTACTCGTCGTCGGGCAGCTCGAGCTCGAGGGATCCGGCGCTGACGTCGATCGCGACCGCGTCCGGTGCGTCGCCCGTCAGGTTGCCGAACAGGCGCCCGGCCGACACCGTGAAGGTGGCCTCGGTCACGCCCTCGAGGTCGATCTGGGTCTGCCCCGCGCTCACGCCGGCGTGCAGCGTCTCGGCCGAGCCGGTCACGTGCATCGCGCCGCCGCCGAGCTCGAGCGCCAGGCGACCGAACTCGCCGTCGGCCCGCAGCTCGCCGGCCGACAGCGCGAGGTCGGCGTCGAGCCCGCTGTCGCGCAGGCTCTCGGGCAGCGTCAGCACGGCGGTCTCGCCGTCGTCGCCCCAGCCACCCCACGTCCAGTCGGGGCCCCAGCCGAACATCCGGTCCGGGCTGCGCAGCACGAGCCGGTCGCCCTCGCGCTCGAGCCGCCAGTCCCCGCGCCGCGCGTCGGTGACCTCGAGCACGGCCTCGTCGACGTCGCCGAACTCGATCGTGACGAGCGAGGCGGCCGCCTCCACGTCGAGCGACCTGACGCCGCTCGCGTCCGCGGTCCACGTGCCGCTCTGGCGCAGGGCGTCGCGGACCGTGCCCACCACGGCGCCCGTCACGGTGCCGAGCAGGATGAGCGCGCCCAGGACGATCGCGAGGATCGACACCACCCGGCCGGCGCCGCCGGGGCTCGTCCCGGACGGGGGCGGCGGCGTGGGGGCCTCGGGGGCCGCGGGAGGGGTGAGCATGTCGTTCATCGTGCCGATCCTGTCTGCGGCGATCCGCCGCTCCGTTCGATGTGGGCCAGCGCCGCGAGGACGCGACGGTTGCCGGATTCGTCGGGCTCGAGGCCCAGCTTCTGGAAGATCGAGGTGATGTGCTTCTCGATGCTCCCCTCGGAGAGGAAGAGCAGCGACGCGATGGCCTGGTTGGACTTGCCCTCGGCGATCAAGGCGAGCACCTGGCGCTCGCGCTCCGTGAGGTGCGCCATCCGGTCGTCCTGCCGCCTCCGCGTGAGCAGCTGCGCGACCACCTCGGGGTCGAGCACCGTGGCGCCCTGGCCGATGCGATCGACCGACTCGAGGAACTCGGACACGTCGGCCACGCGGTCCTTGAGCAGGTAGCCGAGCGCGCCTCCCGGGCTCGTGATGAGCTCGCTGGCGTAGCGCTCCTCGACGTACTGCGACAGGACGAGCACGGGGAGGTGCGGGCGGCGGGAGCGCAGCTCGAGCGCGGCGCGGATGCCCTCGTCGGTGAACGTCGGCGGGAGCCGCACGTCGAGGATGCACAGCTCGGGGTCGTACTCGTCGACCGCCTCGGTGAGGCCGGCGGTGTCGGCGAGCGAGGCGACGACCGTGTGGCCGCCGTCCTCGAGCAGGCGCACGAGGCCCTCGCGCAGCAGGACGGAGTCCTCGCAGATCAGGATGCGCACGGGACGCTCACCTCCAGAGCCGTCGGCCCGCCCTGCGGGCTGTCGAGGCGGAACGTGCCGCCGGCGGCGAGCACGCGGTTCGAGATGCCGTCGAGGCCGCCGCCGGGCAGGATGCGGGCGCCGCCCAGGCCGTCGTCCTCGACGCGGGCCCACAGCGTGCCGTCCTCGCGTCGGCGCACCGTGACGCGGCATCCGCCGGCGCGCGAGTGCTTGGCCGCGTTCGTGAGCGACTCGGCGATCGCGAAGTACACGGCTGCCTCGGCGTCGCGGCTGCAGCGCCCGTCGATGCGCACGTCGAGGTGCACGGGGATGTGCGAGCGGCCGGCGAGCGCGGACAGCGCCGCGTCGAGCCCCCGGTCGTCGAGCACGGATGCGTGGATGCCGCGCGCCAGCTGCCGCAGCTCGGTGATGGCGGCCTTCGTGGAGGTGTGCGCCTCCTCGATGAGGGCCCGCGCGGCGTCCGGGTCGCTGGCGATCTTCTGCTGGGCCAGGCCCAGGGTCATCCCGACCGAGACGAGCCGGGGCTGGACGCCGTCGTGGAGATCGCGCTCGATGCGCGTGCGCTCCACCTCGGATGCGCGCATGGCGCCGGCGCGCTGCGCGTCGGACACCCGGGCCTGCTCGGCCAGCTGCGCCTCGCGGGCCGGGACGATGATGACCCGCGCCAGCACGCCGTGCAGGAGCGCGAGCCCCACGACCGCCGCCGCGGCGGCGAGGAAGCCGAGGATGCCGACGAGCGGCGCCCACGCGGTGGGGATGTCGAGGTCGAGCAGGTCGAACACGGCCAGGCTCGCGACGCCCTCGGTCGCGTACAGCGGCGAGAAGGCGAGCGCGACGCTGGATGCGAGCAGCGCCGCCACGGGGAGGAGCAGCATGCCGAGGATGGTGGCGACGGCCGCGTTCGCGAGCGCGCGCCACATGGCCGGGTCGGTGAACTGCGCCCACACCATCCGCAGGAACCCGCCGAAGCCGGGGCGCGGCGCCCGGCGAGGGCGCAGCGGGGGCAGGCCGGCGCCGTACAGCCCGTCGATGCGGGCGGTCTCGAGCGCCGCGACGGCGAACAGGCCGTAGACGAAGGCGAGGAGGAAGACGAGGCCGATGCCGAGCACGGGCAGCAGGCCCAGCCCGAGGCCGAACAGCGTGGCGAGGATCGTGGCGGCGATCGGACCGACGACGCCGAGCGCCGCGAGGTGGGCCGCGGCCCCGGCGAGCCGCGCCGGCGACGCGTGCGCGGGCAGCCGGCGGGCGGGAGCGGAGGTGGGCTGTGAGGTCATGCCTCCAAGCTAGGCCGGAGGCGTTCGCCGCACCGCCGAGGGAGCCCCCGCTCCCGTTCGGGTTATCCCGAAAGTCAGTCGCGCGCCTGGTCGGCCATGTGGGCCGGGACGCGGGTCGGCGACGCCGCGAAGCTCTTGCCGTTCGGGCGGGTCAGCACGACGCGCTTGGGCGCGGTGCGGCCGTGCGTGGCGAAGATCATCAGGCCCACGAAGCTCAGGCCGCCGACAAGGTTGCCGAGCACGGTCGGGATCTCGTTCCAGATCAGGTAGTCCATCAGCGTGAACTCGGCGCCCATCAGCAGGCCGACGGGGAACAGGAACATGTTCACGATCGAGTGCTCGAAGCCCATGTAGAAGAACAGCATGATGGGCAGCCACATCGCGAGGACCTTGCCCGTCACGGTGGTCGAGATCATCGCCGCGACCACGCCCATCGAGACCATCCAGTTGCACAGCATCGCGCGGACGAACAGGGTCAGCATGCCGCCGAAGCCGTGCTCCGCGTACCCGACGGTGCGGCCGTGGCCGATCTCGCCGATCGCCTGCCCGACGGCGCTCGGCTCGGTCGTGAAGCCGTACGTGAAGTAGATCGCCATCAGCACCGCGACCGTGAAGGCGCCGCCGAAGTTGCCGAGGAACACGAGGCCCCAGTTGCGCCCGATGCCGCCGAGCGTGACGCCGGGGCGACGGTCGAACAGCGCGAGCGGAGCCAGCGTGAACACGCCCGTGAGCAGGTCGTAGCCGAGCAGGTACAGCAGCACGAACCCGACCGGGAACAGCAGCGCGCCGATCAGCGGCTGCCCCGTGTTCGTCGACACGGTCACCGCGAACGCGGCCGCGATCGTCAGCGTCGCGCCGCCCATGAAGGCGCGGATCAGGGTGTCGCGCGTCGACATCAGGACCTTTGACTCGCCGGCGTCGATCATCTGCGTGATCAGTTCGGCGGGCTTCACGTACGACATGGCGGGACTCCTCGGGGGCTGGGTCGTCCCCCCAGGATCGCCCACGGTCGTTACGCCCACGCGCGCCCGCACGTTACAGGCAGCGACAGATTCCCTCACCCGCCGCGGCGGCGGGGTGTGAGATCACTTGGCGCTCCAGCCCCCGTCCATGGTCCAGGAGCCGCCCGAGACCATCGCGCTGTCCGGTCCCGTCAGCCAGCCGACGAGGGACGCGACCTCGTGCGGCTCGACCAGGCGCTTGACGGCCTGCTCGGCCAGCAGCACGCGCTCCAGCACCTCGTCCTCGCCGATGCCGTGGACGGCGGCCTGATCCGCGATCTGCTTCTCGACGAGCGGCGTGCGCACGTAGCCGGGGTTGACGCACACGCTCGTGACGCCGTGCGGACCGCCCTCGAGCGCGGCGACCTTGCTGAGCCCCTCGAGGCCGTGCTTGGCCGACACGTACGCGCTCTTGTACGGCGAGGCGACCAGCCCGTGCACCGACGAGATGTTCACGATCCGCCCCCAGCCGCGCGCGTACATCCCCGGCAGTGCGGCCCGCATCAGCAGGAACGGCGCCACCAGCATGATCGCGTGCAGGCGCCGGAACGCGTCGGGCTCGAACTCCTGGATGGGGCGGACGTGCTGGATCCCCGCGTTGTTGACCAGGATGTCCACGTCGAGCGACAGGTCGTCGAGCGCCGTCGTGTCCGACAGGTCCACGGCCCAGGCGGCGCCGCCGATCCGCTCCGCGACGCGCTGGGCGGCGTCGGCGGCGACGTCCGCGACCGTGACATGCGCGCCGCGGGCCGCCAGCTCGGCGGCGACGGCCTCGCCGATGCCGGAGGCGCCGCCCGTGACGAGCGCCTTCCGGCCGGCGAGCGTCGCCGCGGGGTCCGTCACGCCGGCACCCGCTCGCGCCGCGCCGCATCGGCGGCGTCGAGCTCGGACAGCGACGCGCCCTTGGTCTCGCGCAGCATCAGCACGGCGACGGCGGTGATGACGCCCGCGACCAGCAGGTAGACCGCGGTCGGCACCCACGAGCCCGTGTCCCGCAGCCACGTGGTCGCGAGGATCGGCGCGAGCGAGCCCGCGAAGATCGACGTCACCTGGTACGAGATCGACACCCCGGAGTACCGGGTGCGGGTCGGGAACATCTCGGCCATGATCGCGGGCTGGCCGGCGTACATCATGGCGTGGAACGCGAGGCCCACGATGATCGCGCCGAGGATGAGCGGCGTGCTCATGGTGCCCAGCAGCGGGAATGCCCAGAAGCCCCACGTGCCGCCGAGGATGGCGCCGGCGAGGTACACCGGCTTGCGGCCGAGCGCGTCGATCGCCCGCCCCGCGGCGAGGATCACGACGAAGTGGCTGACGTGCGCGATCGCGATCAGGCCCAGCACCGACGTGGTGTCCATCCCGAGCCCCTCCTTCAGGTACACGATCGAGAAGGCCACGACCAGGTAGTACATGATGTTCTCCGCGAACCGCAGGCCCATCCCGATCAGCACCTGGCGGGGGTAGCGGCGCAGCACCTCGACGACGCCGTAGCCGGCCGACTTCTCGGCGGACTGCTCGCTGCGCGCGGCCTCGAACAGGGGCGACTCGGACACGGTCGTGCGGATCCAGTACCCGACGAGCACGACGAGGGCCGAGAGCCAGAACGCGACGCGCCAGCCCCAGCCGAGGAACGCCTCCTCGCTGAGCACGCCCGACATCACGCCCATCACGAGCGTGGCGAGCAGGTTGCCGACGGGCACGGCGGCCTGCGGCCAGGCCGTCCAGGTCGCGCGCCGGTCGTCCGGGGCGTGCTCGCCGACCAGCAGCACCGCGCCGCCCCACTCGCCGCCGAGCGCCAGGCCCTGCACGAAGCGCAGCAGCACGAGCGCGATCGGCGCGGCGACGCCGATCTGCTGGTACGTGGGCAGGCATCCCATCAGCACCGTGGCGACGCCGATCAGCATGATCGTCAGCTGCAGGGTGTGCTTCCGTCCCAGGCGGTCGCCGATGTGGCCGAACACGATGCCGCCGAGCGGACGGGCCGCGAAGCCGACCGCGTACGTCACGAAGGCGGCGATGATGCCGTCGTAGACGTTGCCCATCTGCGGCAGCAGCACCTTCGAGAAGACCAGCGCCGACGCGGTCGAGTACAGGAAGAAGTCGTACCACTCGACCACGGTGCCCGCCATCGAGGCGGCCACCACCCTGCGCAGCAGGGACTGGTCGCGGGCAGGTGCGGATGCGGACGGCGCGCTGTCGGCAGCCATGGGATCCTCCTGGGTCGTCTTCATCGACGTCGCGCCGGCCGCTCTGCCGGTGCGCGGGTCACGGGTCGCGTGACGTCACGATCCTCGCGATCCCCGCATGTGCACACAATGGCCAACTCGGCACACGCGGTGAACGATTCTGCACATCGGCGGGTACCGTGGCCTCCATGCCCGCACCGTCGCCCGCGCCCTCCCCCGAGCACCTGCTCGTGCTGCTCGAGGTCGCTCGCTCCGGCCGGTACACGACCGCGGCGCAGGCGCTGGGCCTCACCCACACCACGGTGGCCCGCAACATCGCGGCCCTCGACCACGCCCTGGGCGGGCGCGTGCTGGTGCGCGGCGCCGACGGCTGGGAGCTCACGCGGCTGGGCGAGCGCGCGGTGCGCGCCGGCGAGACGATCGCCGCGGCCATGTCCGCGCTGGGCGGCGACGAGAGCGAGCAGGACATGGTGACGGGGGTCGTGCGGATGTCGACGACCGACGGCTTCGCCGCCTACATCGCGTCGCCGGCGATCGCCCGGCTGCGGGAGAGGCATCCGGATCTCTCGGTCGAGAGCGTCACGGTCACGCGCCTGGCCGCGCAGCACCGCTCCGGCGTGGACATCGAGGTGGTCGTCGGCACCCCGCAGGTCAGCCGCGCCCGCGCGGTGAAGCTCGGCGAGTACGCGCTCGGGCTGTACGCGTCGCGCGACTACGTGGCGCGTCACGGCGCGCCCGCGTCGGTCGAGGAGGCGCTCGGGCACCGCCTGTCTACTTCGTCGACTCGATGCTGCAGGTCGACGCGCTCGATGCGCCCCGCCGGCTGCTGCCCGGGATCCGCGACGCGCTGACCTCGACCAACGTGTTCGTGCATCTCGAGGCCACCCGCGCGGGCGCGGGGATCGGCTTCCTGCCCTGCTTCATGGCATCGCGGCACCCGGATCTCGTGCGGCTGCTGCCGGATGAGGTGCACGACCGCCTCCCCTACTTCGCCGTGGTGCATCTCGAGAGCTGGCGGCGGCCCGCCGTCGCGGCCGTGATGGAGGCCATCGTGGCGGAGTCCGCCGCCCAGCGCGAGGTCCTCCTGGGCGAGCGCGCCCCCTGAGCCGCGGGCGCCCCACCCCCGGCCCCTCACAACACGTGTTGTCAGCGACGACACGCCCTCTCGACGCAGAGAGCACGTGTCCTCGCTCAGGACACGTGCTCTCACGAAAGGGGCGGGATCACTCCCACTCGATCGTCCCCGGGGGCTTCGACGTGACGTCGAGCACGACGCGGTTGACCTCGCGCACCTCGTTCGTGATGCGGTTCGAGATCTTCGACAGCACGTCGTACGGCAGGCGCGTCCAGTCGGCGGTCATGGCGTCCTCGCTCGAGACGGGGCGCAGCACGATCGGGTGGCCGTACGTGCGGCCGTCGCCCTGCACGCCCACGGAGCGGACGTCGGCCAGCAGCACGACCGGGCACTGCCAGATCTCGCCGTCCAGACCGGCCTTGGTGAGCTCCTCGCGGGCGATCGCGTCGGCCTCGCGCAGGATCTCGAGGCGCTCGCGCGTGACCTCGCCGATGATCCGGATGCCGAGGCCCGGGCCCGGGAAGGGCTGGCGACCGACGATCGCCTCGGGGATGCCGAGCTCGCGGCCGATCGCGCGGACCTCGTCCTTGAACAGCGTCCGGAGCGGCTCGACGAGCTCGAACTCGAGGTCCTCGGGCAGGCCGCCGACGTTGTGGTGGCTCTTGATGTTCGCGGTGCCGGTGCCGCCGCCCGACTCGACGACGTCGGGGTACAGCGTGCCCTGCACGAGGAACTTGATGGGCTCGCCCTCGGCGGCCGCCTCGCGGATGAGGTCCTTCTGCACCTTCTCGAACGCGCGGATGAACTCGCGGCCGATGATCTTGCGCTTCTCCTCGGGGTCGGTGACGCCCGCGAGGTGGCCGAGGAACGTGTCCTCGGCGTCGACCGTGATGAGGCGCACGCCCGTCGACTCGACGTAGTCCTTCTCGACCTGCTCGCGCTCGCCCTTGCGGAGGAGCCCGTGGTCCACGAACACGGCGGTGAGCTGGTCGCCGACCGCGCGGTGCACGAGCGCGGTGGAGACGGCCGAGTCCACGCCGCCCGACAGGGCCGAGATCACGCGCGCGGAGCCGATCTGCCGGCGGATGCGCTCGACCTGCTCGGCGATCACGTTGCCCGCGTTCCAGTCGGCGGGGAGGCCCGCCGCCTTGTGCAGGAAGTTCTCGATGACCTTCTGACCGTAGTCGCTGTGCTTGACCTCGGGGTGCCACTGCACGCCGTAGAAGCACTTCTCGGCGTTGCCGAACGCGGCGACCGGGGTCGCGGCGGTCGAGGCGAGCACCTCGAAGCCCTCCGGGGCCTGGGCGACCTGGTCGCCGTGGCTCATCCAGACGTTCTGCTGCTCCGGCTGGCCGCCCAGCAGCACGCCGCCGTCGCCGACGAGCGCGGCATCCGTGGCGCCGTACTCGCGCAGACCGGTGTTGGCAACCTCGCCGCCCAGGGCCTGGGCCATCACCTGGAAGCCGTAGCAGATGCCGAGCGTCGGGACGCCGAGCTCGAACACCTTGGGGTCGAGCGTCGGGGCGCCGGGCTCGTACACCGAGGAGGGACCGCCCGACAGGATGATCGCCACCGGGTCGTGCGCGGCGATCTCCTCGGCCGTCGCGGTGTGCGGGATCAGCTCGCTGAACACGCCGGCCTCGCGCACGCGGCGCGCGATGAGCTGCGCGTACTGGGCGCCGAAGTCGACGACCAGCACGGGGCGCTGGGCGGTGTCGTCGGAGACGTCGCCCCCGGACGGGGCGGTGCGGGCTTCGGTCACGAAGCGACCTCCTGTGGGGATGCGGCCTTGGCAGCGGCCTTCTCGGCGGCCGCGGCTTCGCGCTCGGCCAGATAGCGCTTCACGTCGCGAGCGACGCGGACTTCCATGAAGAAGGAGAGGAAGGGGATGACGCCGCCGCCGGCGAGCAGGATGAAGCGGCCGAACGGCCACCGCATCAGGCTCCACACGCGGAAGCAGGCGAACAGGTACACGACGTAGAACCAGCCGTGGATGATCAGGATGCCGAGCGACAGGTTGATCCCGTCGCCGGTCGAGATCATCTCGCAGGCGGTCGAGCCGGGCACGAACTGCGAGTACCACACGCAGTCCTGCGCGATCACGTCGGCGAACCAGAGGAAGCCGCCCGAGCCGCCGAGGAAGAGCTCCACGTGCAGGGGCGTGTACTTCAGGATCATCTCGGCCACGAGCAGCAGCAGGCCGACGCCGGTGATGACGGAGCAGATCTGGTAGAACCGCAGCGCGCCCCGGATCTGCGGGAAGGTGGCGAGCTTGGGCTGCGGCATGGACACCAGTCTATCGGCGGCGGCTGGGCGTCCGATCCGCCCCGGGCCTACTCCTCGTCGAGGTCGACGTCGCCCTCGACCTCGCGCTCCCAGGCGTCCTTGGCGAGGCGGTACCAGAGGTAGAACGCGAAGCCCGCGAAGATCGCCCACTCGGCGGCGTAGAAGACGTTGAGCCAGTTGACCGGGCTGCCGAGCTCGGGCGCGGGCGACGAGATCTCGTCGAGACCGGCGTCCGCCAGGCCGCCGGTGGGGTCGGATGCCGTCAGGTAGGGCCGGTACACGTCGATCGGCGCGACGGGCGACCCGTCGGCCTCGTGCCAGCGGCTCAGCAGCGCGGCGGGCGACATCCGGGTCTGCTCGAGGGGGTCCGCGCCCGCGGGCGGCAGGGCAGGGCCCTCGTCGGAGATGATCCGCCCGGTCAGCGTGACGGCGCCATCCCCGGAGCGCGCGGCCGCGTCCAGGGCCGCGACGGCGGCGTCCGCCCGCTCGCGCGTCTCGGTCCATCCGATCGCCACCGCGAGCGAGGTGGGCTCGGCCGCACCCTCGACGCGCAGCTGCCCCGTGACCCAGAACCCCTCGACGTCGTCGTTGAAGCGCGACGACACGACGATGAAGTCGCGCGGCACCCAGCGGCCCTCGACCTCGACGCGCTGGCCGACCAGCGGCTCCTCGAGGTACTGCCCGGGCTCGACCACCTCGGCGATCGGGCGCACCTCCTCGGTCGCGCCGGCCGGCATCGGGTCGGTGTCGACCGCGCTGGACAGCTGCCACTGCCCGAGCCAGGCGAACACGCCCGCGACGGCCAGGCAGAGCGCGAGCATCGCGATCCACCGCGGCCGGAGCATGACCTCCCGCAGCGTGGGCGGGAAGACCAGTGCGTCGGCCTCGCCCGCGGCGTCAGGGTCGGTCACGTCGGGGGCGGCGGGTCAGGCGCGCTCGTACGGAGCCACGACGACCTCGACGCGCTGGAACTCCTTCAGGTCGGAGTAGCCGGTCGTGGCCATCGACTTGCGCAGCGCGCCGATCAGGTTCGCGGTGCCGTCGGCCTGCGCGGCCGGGCCGTACAGGACCTCCTCGAGGGTGCCGACCTGCGGCACCTTCACGCGACGGCCGCGCGGCAGCTTCGGGTGGTGCGCCTCGGGGCCCCAGTGGAAGCCCTTGCCGGGGGCGTCGGTAGCGCGCGCGAGCGCGACGCCGAGCATGACCGCGTCTGCGCCCATCGCGAGCGCCTTGACGACGTCGCCCGACGTGCCCACGCCGCCGTCGGCGATCACGTGCACGTAGCGGCCGCCGGACTCGTCGAGGTAGTCGCGGCGCGCGCCGGCGACGTCGGCCACCGCGCTCGCCATCGGCGCGTGGATGCCGAGCGTCGTGCGCGTGGTCGAGGCGGCTCCGCCGCCGAAGCCGACCAGCACGCCCGCGGCGCCGGTGCGCATGAGGTGCAGCGCGGCCGTGTAGGTGGACGCGCCGCCCACGATCACCGGCACATCCAGGTCGTAGATGAACTTCTTGAGGTTCAGGGGCTCGGCCTCGCTCGAGACGTGCTCGGCCGACACCGTGGTGCCGCGGATCACGAACAGGTCGACGCCGGCCGCGACGACCGTCTCGTACAGCTCCTGCGTACGCTGCGGGCTGAGCGCTCCCGCGACCGTGACGCCGGCGGCGCGGATCTCGTTGATCCGCTCGGTCACCAGCTCGGGCTTGATCGGCGCGGCGTACAGCTGCTGCATCCGGCTCGTGGCGACCTCGTCGGGCAGCGACGCGATCTCGGCGAGCAGGGGCTCCGGGTCCTCGTAGCGGGTCCAGAGGCCCTCGAGGTCGAGCACGCCCAGGCCGCCGAGCTGGCCCAGCATGATCGCGGTGCGCGGGCTGACCACCGAGTCCATCGGCGCGCCCAGCACGGGGATGCCGAAGTGGAAGGCGTCGATCGACCAGTCGGTCGACACGTCCTCGGGGTTGCGCGTGCGGCGCGACGGCACCACCGCGATGTCGTCGAACGCGTACGCCCGTCGTGCCCGCTTGCCGCGGCCCAGCTCGATCTCCGTGGTCACGATCCCAGCCTACCGTCGCCCGGGAACGGGGCCCGCGGCCTCGACTCGCTCCGCTCTGGGCCCACGCGGCGAGGGGCCCCGCGCGCCGCGAAGCGGCGTGTGGGGTAGCCGTGGGGATCGGCCCGTTTCGACTCCGCTCGCTGGCGCTCGCTCCGCTCAACGACCGGGCTCGGACCTCCGGGGAGGGGGCGTGAGAAGAGAATCACGCCGCGTAGCGGCCGGCGGCGCGGGCGCGCGCCTTCTCGGCCTCGACCTCGCGGTTCTTCGGCGGGGCGGTGGTCACGAGCGCGTCGAGCAGGTGCTGCGTGATGTGCGCGATCTCGTGCACGGCGTGGTCGAACGCGTCCTTGTTCGCCCTCGACGGCTTGGTCGTGCCCGCGATCTTGCGCACGTACTGCAGGGCCGCGGCGTGCACCTCCTCCGAGGTCGCCTTCGGCTCGAAGTTGTGAGGGTGTGGATGCTCCGGCACATGCCGGTCAGGCTAGTCCCGCCCCGCAGACTCCGGAACCCCTCCCCTGTGACCCCCGCATCGACCGTCGTGCGAGCGAAGCGAGCGTGCCGCGGATGCGGCCCGCGCGCGAAGCGCGCCCTCACGCCCGAACGGAGCGAAGCGACGTTCGTCGCTCGCGAGGGCGCCCGCTTGCGGGCCCCGAGCGTGCGACGGGCGTGAGAGAGAAAGTACTACCGCTTGTAGTTCGGCGCCTCGACCACGATCTGGACGTCGTGGGGGTGCGACTCCTTGAGGCCCGCCGAGGTGATGCGCACGAACTTGCCGCGCGCCTTGAGCTCCTCGATCGAGCGCGCGCCGACGTAGAACATCGACTGACGCAGGCCGCCGACCAGCTGGTAGACCACGGCCGAGAGCGGGCCGCGGTAGGCGACCTGACCCTCGATGCCCTCGGGGATGAGCTTGTCGTCGCTCGGCACGTCGGCCTGGAAGTAGCGGTCCTTCGAGTACGAGGTCTGCTTGCCACGCGTCTGCATCGCGCCGAGCGAGCCCATGCCGCGGTACATCTTGAACTGCTTGCCGCCCTGGAACACGATGTCGCCGGGCGACTCCTCCGTGCCGGCCAGCAGCGATCCGAGCATCACGGTGTCGGCGCCGGCGACGAGCGCCTTCGCGATGTCGCCCGAGTACTGCAGGCCGCCGTCCGCGATGACCGGAACGCCGGCCGGGCGCGCGGCGAGCGACGCCTCGTAGATCGCGGTGATCTGCGGCACGCCCACGCCCGCGACCACGCGGGTGGTGCAGATGGAGCCCGGGCCCACGCCGACCTTGACGGCGTCGACGCCCGCGTCGATGAGCGCCTGGGCGCCCTCGCGGGTGGCGACGTTGCCGCCGACGATGTCGATGTGCGCGAACGACGGGTCGGCCTTGAGGCGCTTGACGATGTCGATCACACCCTGCGACTGGCCGTTGGCCGTGTCGACCACGATCACGTCCACGCCCTTGTCGCGCAGCGCCTCGGCGCGCTCCCACGCGTCGCCGAAGAAGCCGATCGCGGCGCCGACGCGCAGGCGGCCCTGCGGGTCCTTCGTGGCGTTGGGGTACTTCTCGCTCTTGTCGAAGTCCTTGATGGTGATGAGGCCGGCGAGCTTGCCCTCGTCGTCGATGAGCGGCAGCTTCTCGACGCGGTGCTTGGCGAACAGCGCGACGACCTCGCCCGACGTGATGCCGACGTGGCCGGTCACGAGGCCCTCGGCCGTCATGACGTCCTTCGCGAGCGTCGTGGTGCGCTCGAACTCCGACACGAAGCGCATGTCGCGGTTGGTGACGATGCCCACCAGGCGGCCGTCCGCGTCCACGACCGGCAGGCCCGAGATGCGGTACTTGCGGCAGAGGGCGTCGACCTCGGCGATCGTCGCGTCGGGGTGCGTCGTGATCGGGTCGGTGATCATGCCCGACTCGCTGCGCTTGACGCGGTCGACCGCGGCGGCCTGGTCATGGATCGACAGGTTGCGGTGCAGGATGCCGATGCCGCCCTGGCGGGCCATGGCGATCGCCATGCGGGCCTCGGTCACGGTGTCCATCGCGCTCGAGAGGAGCGGAGCGGCGACGCGGATGTTGCGCGTCAGGCGGGACGACGTGTCGGCCTCGCTCGGGATCACGTCCGTGTGCCCCGGAAGGAGCAGGACGTCGTCATAGGTGAGTCCGACGAAGCCGAACGGATCGTGGTCAGTCATTGGGCCGCTTCTCCTGCCGATGCGAGTTGGGGTGCGCTCGTATCGCGGGAGGAGCCCGGGTATGACATCCTCCCCCGTATACGGATTCTAAGGCTCCGGACCCTGGAACTATTCCGCGGAGCAGAACGCTCGGGAGATATCGGCCAGCCGGTAGCAGATCGCCCCCGAAGGTCACGGATCGCTATCAGGAAATGTTCAGGACACATTAGGCTCTTACGTTTGAACGACCCGTTCATACCACCCCGGGCGGCCCACCCCACCGCCGTCCGTGGACCGGAGGATCCATGAACCCCAGAACCGCCTCCCCGAGGCGTACCCGATCTGGTGCGATCGTCGCCCTCGCGACCTTCCTCGCCGCCCTCTTCGCGGCCCTGCTGCTGCCCACCGCCGCCCATGCGGCCGAGGGGGACCCGTACACGATCAGCGGAAACGTCCAGCTCGACGGCGAGCCCCTGGAGGGCGTGGCGCTGAGCATCGACGGACCCGGCGGCGTCCAAGACGTCGAGACCAACGACGAGGGCCGCTGGTCGGTCAAGGTGCCCGAGAAGGGCGTCGAGTACACGGTCACGCTCGACGAGCAGACCCTGCCCGAGGGCATCGCGGTGGTCGAGGACACGGACGGCGACGGCGCCCCGAACGTCACGACCGCCGAGATGGGCCAGGGCGGCCGCCTCACCGTGAACTTCTTCATCGGCGAGGGCGAGCGCAACGTCACGAGCTTCTTCGACCAGCTGCTGCAGCGTCTGCTGCTGGGCCTCAACTTCGGCCTCATGCTCGGCCTCGCCGCCGTCGGCCTCTCGCTCGTGTTCGGCACGACCGGCATCTCCAACTTCGCGCACGCGGAGATGGTGACGTTCGGCGCGGTGGCGGCCCTGTTCCTGGTGGGACCGGCGTCGCTCGCCCTCCCGGTCTGGCTGGGCATCCCCGTCGCGATCATCCTGAGCGCCCTGCTCGGCCTCGTGCTCGACATCGGCATCTGGCGGCCCCTGCGCCGCAAGGGCGTCGGCGTCGTGCAGCTGATGATCCTGTCGATCGGTCTGTCGCTCGCGCTGCGGTACGTGTTCCAGTTCTTCATCGGCGGCGACACGCAGCAGCTCCCGGCGATGGTGCCGTCCGTGTCCATCCCCCTCGGCGGGGCCGTGAGCACCACGCTCAACGACCTGGTCTCGATGGGCATCTCGATCGTCGTGATCGTCGCATTCGCGCTGTGGCTCACCCGCAGCCGCCTCGGCAAGGCGACCCGCGCGATCTCGGACAACCCGTCGCTCGCCGCCGCCAGCGGCATCGACGTCGACCGCGTCGTGCGCGTCGTCTGGATCATCTCGGGCGCCCTGGCGGGCCTCGCGGGCATCCTGTACGCGTACTACCGCCCCGGCATCCGCTGGGACATGGGAGCGCAGATCCTGCTGCTCGTGTTCGCGGCGGTCACGCTCGGCGGCCTCGGCACGGCGTTCGGCGCGCTCGTCGGCTCGATCATCATCGGCGTCCTCGTCGAGGCGTCGAGCCTCTGGATCCCGGCCGACCTGCGCTACGCGGGCGCGCTCGTGGTCCTCATCATCATCCTTCTGGTCCGGCCGCAGGGCATCCTCGGCCGCCGCGAGCGAATCGGATAGGTGCCGCTCATGAACTGGTCCCAGATCTTCGACAACACGCTGTCATCGATCCTCAGCCCCGCCACCATGGGCTACGCCCTCGCGGCGCTCGGCCTCGCCATGCACTTCGGCTACGGCGGCCTGCTGAACATGGGCGTCGCGGGCTTCATGGCGCTCGGCGCGTACGGCTACGCGATCTCGATCCTCACGTTCGGCTTCCCGTGGTGGCTCGCGGCGCTCGTCGGCCTCGCGGCCGCGGCCGTGTTCGCGCTCATCCTCGGCATCCCGACCCTGCGCCTGCGCGGCGACTACCTCGCCATCGCGACCATCGCGGCGGCCGAGGTGCTGCGCCTGCTGTTCCTCACCACCACCTTCGACGCCGTCACCGGATCGGCCGACGGCCTCGCGGGCTACCACGGCAGCTTCCGCGAGTCGAACCCGATCCCGGACGGCACGTACGGCTTCGGCCCGTGGGCGTACAACGAGACGCAGTGGTGGGTGCGCATCATGGGCATCCTGACGCTCGCGTTCGCCGCGCTCGTGGTGTGGATGCTCACGCGCAGCCCGTGGGGCCGCGTGATGAAGGGCATCCGCGAGGACGAGGACGCCATCCGCTCGCTCGGCAAGAACGTCTTCTCGTACAAGATGCAGTCGCTCGTGCTGGGCGGCGTGATCATGGCCGCGGGCGGCGTCGTGTACGCGCTGCCGTCGGCCGTGAGCCCCGGCGTCTACGTCACGTCGCTGACGTTCTTCGTATGGACGGCGTTGCTGCTCGGCGGCGCGGCCACCGTGTTCGGGCCGCTGCTCGGATCGCTCATCTTCTGGGTGATCCAGACGTTCCTGTCCAACTTCCTGCCGGCGCTGACCAAGGCCGACATCATCCCCTTCATGACCGACGTCCAGGCGGGTACGCTGCGCTTCATCCTCGTCGGGGTGGCGCTGATGCTGCTGGTCGTCTTCATGCCGCAGGGCATCCTCGGCGACAAGAAGGAGCTGACCTTTGTCCGTTGAGAACACTCCCCGGCAGCCGGTGACCGCATCCGTGCCGCGGCCCAAGACCACGGGCCTGCACGTGGGCGAGGCGGCCCCCGGCGTCAAGAAGGTCGACCCGATCATCGTCGCGGACGGCGTCAAGCGCACGTTCGGCGGCCTCACGGCCGTGGACGTCGAGCACCTCGAGATCCCGCGCGGCGCGATCACGGCGCTGATCGGCCCCAACGGCGCGGGAAAGACCACGCTGTTCAACCTGCTGACGGGCTTCGACAAGCCCAATGCGGGCACCTGGTCGTACGACGGTCACGACCTCGCGCACGTCCCGGCCCACAAGGTGGCGCGGATGGGCCTGGTCCGCACGTTCCAGCTCACCAAGGCGCTGGGCCGACTGAGCGTCATGGACAACATGAAGCTCGGCCAGCAGAACCACGTGGGCGAGCGCTTCTGGCACAGTCTGATCCCGGCGCTGTGGCGCAAGCAGGACGCCGACACCGAGGCGCGCGCCGAGGAGCTGCTCGTCAAGTTCAAGCTGGACGCCAAGCGCGACGACCTCGCGGCGGGGCTGTCGGGCGGCCAGAAGAAGCTGCTCGAGATGGCCCGTTCGCTCATGACCCAGCCGACGCTCGTCATGCTCGACGAGCCGATGGCGGGCGTGAACCCGGCCCTGACCGAGTCGCTGCTCGACCACATCCTCAACCTGAAGGACGAGGGCATGACGGTGCTGTTCGTCGAGCACGACATGCACATGGTCCGCCACATCGCCGACTGGGTCGTCGTGATGGCCGAGGGCAAGGTGGTCGCCGAGGGCGCCCCCGACGAGGTCATGAAGAACCCGGCCGTGATCGACGCGTACCTGGGCGCGCACCAGGAGCTCGACCTCGGCGTCGTGACCGGCCGCATCCCGGTCGTCGAGGCCGACCCGACCACCGACGCCGAGGCCTCCGCGGCCGTGGGCGCCGAGGTCATCGAGGCCGAGGCGGCGGCCGAGGCCGAGGCGGCCGCCGAGGCCGAGAAGGAGGACGACAAGTGAGCACGGACCAGACCCCGGTCGTCCTCGTCGACGACGTGCACGCCGGCTACCTGCCGGGCGTGAACATCCTCAACGGCGCGACGCTCACCGCCCATCAGGGCGAGCTGATCGGCATCATCGGCCCCAACGGCGCCGGCAAGTCGACGCTGCTGAAGGCGATCTTCGGCCAGGTGAAGATCCGCGGCGGCAGCATCTCGCTCGCCGGCGAGGACATCACGGGCCTCAAGGCTGACAAGCTCGTCGCGAAGGGCGTCGGCTTCGTCCCGCAGACGAACAACGTGTTCCCCTCGCTCACCATCGAGGAGAACCTGCAGATGGGCGCGTACCAGAAGCCGAAGATGTTCACGGAGCGCGTGGACTTCGTGATGAGCCTGTTCCCCGACCTCGCGAAGGGGGGCGGCCTCAAGAAGCGCGCGTCGGGCCTCTCGGGCGGCGAGCGCCAGATGGTCGCCATGGGCCGCGCGCTCATGATGGACCCGAAGGTGCTGCTGCTCGACGAGCCCTCCGCGGGCCTCTCGCCCGTGCGTCAGGACGAGGCGTTCCTGCGCGTCTCGGAGATCAACAAGGCCGGCGTGACCTGCATCATGGTCGAGCAGAACGCCCGCCGCTGCCTGCAGATCTGCGACCGCGGCTACGTGCTCGACCAGGGCCGCGACGCCTACACGGGCACGGGCCGCGAGCTGCTCAACGACCCGAAGGTCACGCAGCTCTACCTCGGCACACTCGGCGCCTGACGCCGCGCATCGCCAGCGGAGGCCGGGGGTTCGCCCCCGGCCGCCCCCGGCCTCCCTTCGTCTCGTCAGTCGACGTGCCCCGCGACGAACGCCTCGCGGACTATGTGACGGTGCAGCCGCCCGAGCACGGCCGCCTGCTCCTCGGCCCGCTCCGCCAGCGCCGTGAAGGTCTCCGCCGGCAGGCCGAGGTCCGGCGCGAGCGCGGCCAGCGTCTCCCACACGCCCTTCTTGCCCATGACGGCGCCGCGCATCAGCTCGGTCTCGAGCACGGGCGTCATGGGCGACCCGAGCGGGCGCCCGTTCGTCTTGAGCCGGCCGGCCTTCTCGCCGAGCCAGGCGAGGGCCTGCCGATGCGGGCGCCGCGGCACCTCGAGCGTGTCCACCAGGTCCTTCAGGAAGACGCGCTCGCGGCCGACCTCCTCGGCCAGCCGCGCCAGGTCCGGGCCCAGGTCGGTGTCCGCGTACGCCTTGGCCATCCGCCGGAACCGGGCGACGCCCGCGGTCGCGCCCGTGAGGTGGTCGGAGAGATACAGCCCCAGGATGTCCCGCTGCAGGGTGGCGGGGAGCCGGTGCCCGGGCGAGTCCGCGGGCGGCTGGGCCGGCCCGTCGGGGAGGACGTCGCCGGGCGGCAGCTGATCCTGCGGCCAGTCGCGACGCGGCCGCATCGGAGCGCTCGCGGTGCCCGCGCCGTCGGCCATCCCCGTGAGCAGCTCGCGCAGGGCCGAGGTCGCGTCGTGCCGGGGCTGCCACCCCAGCTCGCGCCGCGCGCGCGAGCTGTCCATGATCGGCACGGTCATCGCCATGTCGAGCCACCCGGGGTCGGCGGCGACGGTGTGCAGCCGCCACGCCGCGTGGAGGAGCGGGCGCAGCACGCGCGCAGGCACCGCGAGCTGGCGCCCGTGCGCGAGCACCGCGGCGATGTCCCGGCCGCGCAGCACGGGGTCGGCGGCGATGTTGAACGCGCCCGTGGCGCCGCCCACGATGACGCGGCGGTACGCGTCGGCCAGGTCGGCGCCGTGCACGACCTGCATCCGCACGCCCGCCGGCAGCGGCACGACGGGCAGGCGCCCGGGGCGCAGCAGCGCGGGCGGCAGGAGGGCCCCGACGAACAGCCGCGTGATCTCCGCCCCGGCGTCGCGGTCGAAGACGAGCGCGGGCCGGAGGCGCGCGACGGCGAGGCCCCGGGTCTCGGCGTCGTCGAGCAGACGCTCCTGCGCGGCCTTGTCGGCCGCGTAGTGCGAGGTGGGGATCCCCTCCGTCGGCCATGACTCGTCCCGCGGGTCGTCGTCGTCCACGCCCGTGTACGCGCCCACGGATGAGGCGCAGACCAGGTGCCGCACGCCGGCGCGCAGGCACGCCTCGATCACGCGGCGCGTGCCGTCCACGTTCGCGCGGCGGATCAGCTCCCGCTTCCGGTTCGGCTGGATGAGCCACGCCAGGTGCACGACGCAGTCCACGCCCCGGAACGCCGCGGCGAGCCGGTCGATCACCCGCTCGTCCGCGGCCCGGTCGACGGCCGGCGCCGCGATGTCGATGCGCTCCCAGTGGGCCGCGTCGTAGGGCGGCGCGGCCTCCGGCGTCCGCCGCGCGATCCCCACGATCGCGTCGACCGCGGGCTCGTCCCTCAGGGCGTGCAGCAGCGCGGTCCCGGTGTTGCCGCTCGCCCCGACGATGGCGACCTTCATGACTGCTCCCGTCCTCGCGTGATCACTGGATGACTCCCGACGCTAGCCGCCGCAGCCCGCACGCCGCAGGGGCTTGCGCCCGGGTCGATCCGGGGTCAGCGGGGCGCCGCCCCGGCCGCCCGCCCGCCCCGGCACCGTGGGCGCATGGACATCTCCACCGCTCTTGCGCTCACGGACGGCGTCGGCCGCGTGCGGGCGCTTCTAGAACTCGGGATCGGCGACCACGCGATCCGCAAGGCGGTCGCCTCGGGCGAACTGGTCCGGATCCGCAGGGACTGGGTCTGCCTGCCCCATGCCGACCCGCTGCTCGTCACCGCCGCGAGACTGGGCGTGGTGCTCACCTGCGTCACGCAGGCCGAGAGATTCGGGCTGTGGACGGTGACACACGAGATCCACGTCGCGGCGCCGCCCCACGGGAGCCTCCCGCGCCCCACGACGGCGCACGTGCACTGGCGCACCCCCTTGGTCCCCCGGCGGCCGGGCACGCTGACCGACGGCATCGAGAACGTGCTCGCCCTGGTCGCGGAGTGCCGCCCGCACGAAGAGGGCCTCGCGGTCTGGGAATCGGCGCTGCGGCGCGGCATGCTCGACAGCGACGTGATGCGACGCCTGCCGCTCGGGCCGGATGCGCGCCGGCTGCTCGCCGAAGCGAGGCCGTTCGCCGACGAGGGCACCGAGTCGGTCGTCATGGCGCGCCTGCGGTGGCTGGACCTGCCGATGCAGCGCCAGGTCGTGCTCGCGGGTCGCCCGGTCGACCTGCTGATCGGCGAGCGCCTCGTCATCCAGATCGACGGCGGGCACCACGTCGGCGTGCAACGCGCCAAGGACAACGAGCACGACGCGCTGCTGAAGCTGATGGGCTACCACGTCATCCGGATCGGCTACGGGCAGATCTTCGACGACTGGCCCAGAGCGCAGGGCCTGATCACCAGCGCGATTGCACAGGGCCTGCATCGCGCATGACGCACATCCGGGCATCCCGGCTTCTCAGGGCCGACCCCGCCATCCGCCCCTGAGAAGCCGGGATCTCCTGGCGAGGACCCGCACGAACGGGAATCGCCCCGCCTCCTCGAGGGAGACGGGGCGATCCGCGGTGAGGCGAGGGGCTCAGCCCTCGTACGGGGTGTAGGTGTTGTCGGGGCCGTACTCGTAGATGTTGATCATGCCCTCGGTCGGGTCGCCGACCTCGTCGAACGTGACGGGGCTCGAGGCTCCGTCGTAGTCCGCGACGCCGCCGGCCAGGATGATGTCCGCGCACTCCGCGAAGGTGGTGCACTTCTCGCCGTCACCCGAGCCGCCCGAGACCTCGATCAGCTTCTCGGCGATCGCCGCCGAGTCGGTCGAGCCCGCGGCGAGCGCGGCCAGCGCGATCAGGTTGGTCGCGTCGAACGACTCCGGCGCGTAGGTGTAGTCGCTCAGCGGCTCGGCGCCCGACTCCTCCACGAAGGCGTCGAGACCGTCGATGAACTCCTGCACCTGCTCCGGCGTCGGACCGGGGTACGTGCCCTTGGCGCCCTCGAGCAGGCCCTCCGGGAAGTCCGGGTACGCGGCCATGTTGCCGTCGACCAGGAACAGGTCCTCGGCCGCGAAGCCCTTCTCGAGCAGGCTCGGGAGGATGGTCTTCGCCTCGTCGAACGAGATCACGGTGATCGCGTCGGGGTCGGCGGCGAGCACCTCCGAGATCTGCGAGTCGAACGACGTGTCGCCGGGGTTGAACGTCGGGGCCGCGACGACCTCGCCGCCCGCGCCCTCGAACGCCTCGGTGATGTACTTGGCCAGGCCGGTGCCGTAGGCGTCGTTCAGCACGATCATGCCGAGCGTCTGGTAGCCGAGCTCGGCGACGAAGTTGCCGTGCACCTCGCCCTGCAGCACGTCCGACGGCGCCGTGCGGAAGTACAGGCCGTTGTCGTCGTACGTCGTGAAGGCGTCCGACGTGTTGGCCGGCGAGAACTGGATGACGCCCGCGCCGGTCACCTGGTCGATGAACTGCAGCGAGACGCCCGACGACGCGGCGCCGATGATCGCGGCCGGGTCCTCGCTGAGCAGGCGCGGGATCTCGGTCTCGTAGGCCTTGTTGTCCAGGTCGCCCGAGTCGCCGTGCACGACCTCGAGCTCGAGGCCCGTGGTCTCGGCGTACTCGTTGATCAGCGACTGCGCGTAGTCGACACCCGCGATCTCGGGCGGGCCGAGGAACGCGAGCGAACCGGTCACGGGCAGGGCCGTGCCGATCTTCAGCGCGAGGTCGCCCGCCGGAGCGGCCGGGGCCGACTCGCTGGGCTCGCCGCTGGCGGTTCCACCGCCGCCGGCACAGCCCGCAAGGGTGAGAGCTGCGGCGCCCGTGAGGGCCAGTGCGCCGATCAGCTTCCGGGATCGAACCATGAGGTTCCGTCCTTTCATCAGGACCCGCGGTTTTCGGGGACTGGTGGTGCATCAGCACACCGCGGGTAATGGACGGAAATCTACCCGCGATTTGTTTCATCCGGATTTTCGCGTGTTGCGCAGACCGGACCCTGGGATCAAATCGTTACCGGCCGCGCCGGCAGGCGGTGCAGTATGTCGCGTGCGACCCTTCTCGGGCGTCGTTCTACGCTCCGCCGTCGATCGCGACGGCCGGCAGGGGCCGCGCCCGGCGCGCGTGGCGGACCTGGTCGAGCATCAGCAGGATGCAGGCGAGCCACACGATCCCGAACCCGATCCAGCGGGCCGGAGGCATCGGCTCGTGGAGCACGGCGGCGCCGATGATGAACTGCAGGATGGGCCCCGCGAACTGGAGCATGCCCATGGTGGCGAGCGGGATGCGGCTCGAGCCGGCGGCGAACAGCAGCAGCGGAACGGCAGTGACGACGCCGGCGCAGAGGAGGAGCACGGTGTGGCCGGCGCCCGCCGTGCCCATCGTGATGCCGGTGGTGACCGCGACGATCGCCAGCTGCACGACCGCGACGGGCACGAGCCACAGCGTCTCGAGCGCGAGGCCGCTGATCGCGTCGACCGAGCCGCCGACCTGCTTCTTCACGAGGCCGTACACCCCGAACGTCGCCGTGAGCCCCAGCGCGTACCAGGGCACGGCGCCGTAGCCGATCACGATGACGATCACCGCGACCGCCGCGACGCCGATCGCGATCCACTGCAGGGGCCGGAGCCTCTCCCGCAGCACCAGCACCGCGAGCAGCACGGTGGTGATGGGGTTGATGAAGTACCCGAGGCTCGCCTCGATCACGGCGTCGCTCTGGGTCGCGATCACGAAGATCTGCCAGTTGCCGTAGATCAGCACGCCGGCAAGGCCCATCAGCAGCGCGAGGCGCGGGTTGCGCAGCACGGCGAAGAAGCGCCCCCAGCCGCGCATCACGGTGAGCAGCAGCGCGCAGAACACGAGCGACAGCAGCACCCGCCAGGCGACGACCTCCCACGGACCGGTGGGCGCGAGCACCACGAAGTAGAGCGGCAGCACGCCCCACAGCACGTACGCGCCGAGGCCGTAGAGGGTACCCGCGGCCTCCGTCCCGATCCGGCCGGGCCGTTCGATCGAGGGGGCGGGTGCGGTCACCGATTCAGCCTACGCTCGCGGCGAGCGCGCCGGGCCCGGTGCGCCCTGCCATCCGCGGTCCGATTCCTGCCAGGTGCGTCCGCTCGACGACCGGTCGTTGAGCGGAGCGAGCGCCAGCGAGCGGAGTCGAAACGTCACGAAGCCGCCCACTTGGGCATGCGAAAGGGCCCGGATGCCGAGCATCCGGGCCCTCTCGGGGCGTGTCGCTGGGATCAGCGGACGACGACCGCGAGGACGTCGCGCGCCGAGAGCACGAGGAACTCGTCAGCGCCGAACTTCACCTCGGTGCCGCCGTACTTGCTGTACAGCACGCGGTCGCCGACGGCGACATCGAGCGGAACGCGGTTGCCGTTGTCGTCGATGCGGCCGGGGCCCACCGCGACGACCTCGCCCTCCTGGGGCTTCTCCTTCGCGGTGTCGGGGATGACCAGACCGCTCGCGGTGGTCTGCTCGGCCTCGACCTGCTTGATGACGATGCGGTCCTCGAGCGGCTTGATGGAAACCGACACGGTGTACCTCTTCTTTCGTGTGCTTCGTACGGGAAGACTCTTCGCACTCTCCCGGGGAGAGTGCTAACAGCAAGTGTAGGAGGGATGCTGGCACTCCCGCAACGCGAGTGCCAACGGCTTCCGCCCGTCGCCGACACAATGCAGGACCTGTGCCGGCTGCATGGCGTGTCGCCGTCCGAGATCACCCGCACACGCCCGAGATCCCGCTCCGGTCCTGCGTTGTGTCGGAGGAGCCGCCCGTAGGCTGGGCGGATGGATTCGGCCGAGCTCGACGCCCTCCTCACCCGCGAGGGCCTGGCCCTGCTCGACGCGCTCGGCGACGTCGACAGCGCCGACGACGTGGCGCGCACCGTGTCCCGGCTGCGGGCGGCGGGCCACTCCCCCGAGCTCGTGTCCGCCGTGGTCGGCCAGGCGCGGCTGCGGCAGCGCGCGACTGCGAAGTTCGGCGAGTTCGCCGACCGGATGCTGTTCACGCGGGCGGGCCTCGAGCAGGCCACCCGGATGAGCGTCTCGGTGCACCACGCGCGCCGCATACGGCAGGCGGGCATCGAGCGGGTCGCGGATCTCGGCTGCGGCATCGGCGGCGACTCGCTCGCGTTCGCGGCCCTCGGCATGGGCGTGCTCGCGGTGGACGCCGACCCCGTCACGGCGGCGCTGGCCGCGTACAACCTCGCGCCGTTCCGCGCGGAGGGCGCGGAGGGCGCGGGCGTCGAGGTGCGCGCGGCGCGGGCCGAGGAGGTGCCGCTCGACGAGGTCGGCGCGGTCTGGCTCGATCCGGCGCGCCGCACGGCCAGACACGGCGAGACCGCGCGCGTGGCGGCCGCGGACTATTCGCCGCCGCTGGACTGGGTGTTCGACCTCGCGGGGCGCGTGCCCGCCGGCGTCAAGCTCGGTCCGGGCCACGACCGCGACGCCCTTCCCGAGCACGCCGAGACGCAGTGGATCAGCGTGGACGGATCCACGGTGGAGCTGGTCGTCTGGACCGGCGCCCTCGCGCGCGAGGGCGTGCGGCGATCCGCGCTCGTGCTGCGCGGCGACGACGCCCACGAGCTGACCGCGGCCGCCGACACGGCCGACGAGCCGGTGCGGGCGCTCGGCGCGTTCCTTCACGAGCCGGAGGGCGCGGTCATCCGGGCCCGTCTGATCGGCGACGTCGCCCGCGCGCTCGACGCCGGGCCGGTCGCGCAGGGCATCGCCTACCTCACCGGCGACGCCGCCGCGACGAGCCCGTTCGTCTCCTCGTTCCGTGTGCGCGAGACGCTGCCCGCCGACCCCAAGCCGCTCGCGAAGGCGCTGCGCGCCCGCGGGATCGGCACGCTCGAGATCAAGAAGCGCGGGGTCGACGTCGACCCCGCCACGCTGCGCAAGCGGCTCTCGCTCAAGGGCGACGAATCGGCGACGCTCATCCTGACGCGCATCGACGGCAGGCGCACCGCGATCCTCGCGGACCGCGTCCCCCGCGCCTGACCCTCGGTCGTCGAGCGGAGGCGCGCCGGCGCCGGAGTCGAAACGCCCGAAGCCGCCGCCAGCGCTCAGGCCCCGGCGGCCTCCTGCACCGCGCGCACGACCCACAGGATCCAGAACGCGCTGCACAGGATCGAGCCGAGCCCGAGGCCGAGGCCCCACCAGGCGAGCTCGCGCTTCGCGCGGCGCCCGGCGAGCGCGATCGCCGCGAGCACGACGCCGATGACGCCGAGCGGCAGTGCCCAGGGCACGAACCAGGACACGACGAGCGCGAACGTGGACAGCGTCATCGACCAGGTCGCCGTCCGCCCGCGGGACAGGCGCATGCTCCGGACGGCCCGAGGCGCCGCTCCGGGCGCCGGGACGGCGGGCACGACCGCTGAGCCGTCGGGCGCCGGGGCGGCGGGCCGCACGTCGCCCGCCGGGGCGGGAGCCTCGGGAGCATGCACGACCGCGCGCTCGTTCACGTCGACTCCACCGCCACCGGGTCGGCCACCGCCACCTGGATCTGCGTGACGGGAAGGGTCGAGTCGGCGCCGAACTCGAGCGTCGACGGCGCGCGACCCTCGGCGATCAGCTCGGCGGCGAGCGCCGCGATCATCGCGCCGTTGTCGGTGCACAGGCTCAGCGGCGGGATCCGCACGGTCACACCGGCGGCCGCCGCACGCTCGAGCGCGACGTCGCGGAGCCGGCGGTTGGCGATCACGCCGCCGCCGAGCAGCAGGCGCGGCACGCCGTGCTGCGCGCACGCGTCCAGCGCCTTGGTCACGAGCACGTCGACGACCGCCTCGCGGAAGCTCGCGGCGACATCCGCGACCGGCACGGGCTCGCCCGCCGCCTCGCGCTGCTCGATCCAGCGCGCGACCGCCGTCTTGAGGCCCGAGAACGAGAAGTCGTAGCGGTGCTTGGCCATGTCGCTCGCCCGCGACAGGCCGCGCGGGAACCGGATCGCGTTCGGGTCGCCCTCGGCGGCCGCGCGGTCGATCTCCGGGCCGCCCGGGTAGGGCAGGCCGAGGATGCGCGCGACCTTGTCGAACGCCTCGCCCGCCGCGTCGTCCACGGTCTCGCCGAGCAGCTCGACGTCGCTCGTCAGGTCGCGCACGAGCAGGAGCGACGTGTGGCCGCCCGAGACCAGCAGGGCGACGGTCGGGTACTCGAGCGGCGGCGCGTCCGCGTCCAGGATGTCGGCCGCGATGTGGCCCACGAGGTGGTTGACGGCGTACAGCGGCCTGCCGAGTGAGACCGCCAGCGCCTTCGCGGCGCCGATGCCGACCATGAGCGCACCGGCCAGCCCGGGCCCGCTCGTGACCGCGACGGCGTCGATGTCGGACAGCGAGACGCCGGCCTCGTCGATCGCGCGCTCGATCGCCGGCTGCAGCGCCTCGAGGTGGGCGCGAGCGGCGACCTCGGGCACGACGCCGCCGTAGCGGGCGTGCTCGTCCATGCTGCTGGCGATCGTGTTGCTGAGCAGGATGTTCCGCTCGCCCGCGCGGGACCGTCCGCGGACGATGCCGATGCCGGTCTCGTCGCAGCTGGTCTCGATGCCGAGGATCAGGGGGCCGGTCACGTGCACGCACCTGCCTCCGCCACGTCCGGCACCCGAGCCGCGGCCCAGGCTTCGAGGTCCAGGCGCATCACGACGGCGTCGACGTCGTCAGGCTGGTAGTAGCGGGGACGGCGGCCCAGCTCGGCGAAGCCCTCGGACGCGTACAGCGCCTGCGCCACGGGGTTGTCGGCGCGCACCTCCAGGAACACCTCGCGCACGCGACGGCGCTCGGCCTCCTCGAGCAGCGCGCGCAGCAGGGCGCGGCCACGGCCGCGGCCGCGGGCCGACTCGGCGAGCGCGATGGTCTGCACGTCGGCGTCGCGCGATCCGGGCAGCGCGCGCAGGCCCGCGTACCCGATCACGCGGCCGGCCAGCTCGTCCACGAGGTAGTGGCCGTGCGGGCCGGCGAGCTCCTCGCGCATCATGGCCTCCGACCAGGCGTCGGTCGGGAACGAGGCGCGCTCGAGAGCCATGATCGCGCCCAGGTCGTCGAGGGTGGCGGGACGGATGGTCATGCGCTCACCTTCTTCGGTGCGTGGCCGATCGTGACGTCCGGGGAGCGCAGGTACAGCGGCTCGGTCTCGGCGAGCTCGCCCGTCGGCTCCCAGCCCGCGGCAAGCGCGAGCGCGGCGGCGCGGCCGAGCGCGGCGGCCGAGATGGCGGGGGTGTCGACGATGTCGGCGGCGGCGGTCAGCGGGTCGGCGGCGAGGTCGGCGGCGCGGGGGCGCAGCTCGGGCCCCGCGACGCGGCGGGGAAGACCGCGGTCGTCGACGCCGTCGTAGACCGTGATCGCGTTCTCGCGGCGGCGGGCGTCCGTGACGATCGCGAACGGCCCGGCGGGGTTCGTGTCGAGGTGCCGCAGCGCCGCCGCGTCGTGGCTCGCGACGGGCACCACGGGGATGCCCCGGCCGAGCGCGAACGCGCGTGCGGCGGCGATCCCGATGCGCAGGCCGGTGAAAGCGCCGGGGCCCATGCCCGCCGCGACGTGCGTGACGTCGGCGGGCGCGATGCCGGCCTCGTCGAGCGCGCGGACCAGCAGCGTGCCGATCAGCTCGGCGTGACCGAGCGTGCCCTCGCTGCCCGCCTCGGCGCGCACGACCCCCGACGGCTCGACGACGGCGACGGTCGAGCCGATCGACGTGTCGATGGCGAGGATCACCCCACCAGGGTATCGACGCCACCTGACGGGACGCCGGGACATGACGCCGTGCGGCCGCTCGCCGGTCGTTGAGCGGAGTGAGCGCCAGCGAACGGAGACGAAACGCCTAAGCGTCGCCTGCAGGCCTCCTGCCACGCGTCACTCGCCTATCGCTCCGAGAGGGGTGCGCGTCGCTCCAGCGTCGGATCGCTGCGACGCCGCCGTCGATGAAAGCCTCCCTCTTCGCATGGCTCCACCCCTGGATGCTCTTCTCGAGCGCGAAAGCGTCTTCCACCCGTTCGAAGTCACACGACCACACCAGCTCCACAGGCAGCCGCCGCTTCGTATAGGCGGCGCCAAGCCCCTGCTTGTGAGCCGCGAGGCGATTGTGGAGATCGATCGTGCTGCCCACGTAGTAGGTGCCGTCCGCGCACCGGAGGATGTAGGTCCAGGCCGTCATGCGAGGACCGTACCGATCCAAGCGCCGACCGCCGAGCACATCGAAGCCGGGGCACACGACCCGCGGCCTGTGGACGAGCGGCTCGCTGGGGCCGTTTCGTCTCCGCTTCGCTCCGCTCAACGACCGAGCCCCTACCGGTCGTTGAGCGGAGGCGCGCCAGCGCCGGAGACGAAACGCACCGAACCCCTGCCGGTCGTTGAGCGGAGGCGCGCCAGCGCCGGAGACGAAACGCACCGAACCCCTACCGGCGTTTCGTCTCCGCTTCGCTCCGCTCAACGACCGGCCGCACGCGCTCGGTCGCTCAACCACCGCAGGCGGGGACGCCCCGCCCCCGCCGCGTCAGCCGCGCACGCGGGCGATCGTGACCACGCGGGGGGCGTCGGCGTCGAGGTCCTCGGCGTCCGCGGCGGCGCCCACCGGGCGTTCGATCTCGATGTCGATCCACTCCTCGCGCAGTCCGTCGACCTTGCCGCGGCCCCACTCGACGATCGTGACCGAGCCGTCCACGTCGACGTCGAGGTCGTCGAGCTCCATGGCCGAGTCGAGGCGATAGGCGTCCGCATGCACGAGGGGTGCTCCGCCCACGAGCGAGGGATGCGTGCGCGCGATCACGAACGTCGGGCTCTGCACCGGCCCGCGCACGCCGAGCCCCTCGGCGATCCCGCGGGTCAACGTGGTCTTCCCCGCGCCCAGCGGTCCGGTCAGCACGATCAGATCTCCCGCGACCAGCCCGGCGCCGAGGCGGCGCCCCAGCGCCTCCATGTCCTCGGACGTCGCGATGTCGTGCCGCCCGAGCAGCTCGCCCGCAATCACCGAGCCGTCCTGTTCACCGCGCCACCCGCGGCACGCGGGCGCCGATCCGCGTGACGATCTCGTAGTTGATGGTGCCGGCGGCGTCGGCCCACTCGGTCGCCGAGGGCACGCCGGCGGCCGGGTCGCCGAATAGCACGACCTCGTCGCCCACCTCGACCGGGTGATCCCCCACGTCGACCACGAACTGGTCCATCGCGATCCGCCCGCCCACGCGGAACCGCTCCCCGCGGATCACGACGGGCCCGGCGCCCGACGCCTGGCGCGGCACCCCGTCGGCGTACCCGAGGGGCACGAGCGCGAGGGTGCTGTCGCCGTCGGTGCGGTGCGTGTAGCCGTACGAGACGCCGTGGCCGTCCGGGACGCGGCGCACCGCCGCGACGCGGGCGCGCAGCGTCATGGCGGGGCGCAGGCCGAGGTCGGCCGCGTCGCGGTCCTCGAACGGCGACAGTCCGTACAGGCCGATCCCGACGCGCACGGCGTCGAGCCTCGCCTCGGGCAGGTCGATCGCGGCGGCGGTCGCGGCGATGTGCGTCACGCTGGGCGTCAGGCCCGCCCCGTGAGCGGCGGCGACGCCGACCTCGAAGCGGCGCAGCTGCACGCGGTCGTCCTCGAGCGACGTGTTCGACAGGTGGCTGAACAGGCCGTCCACCCGCAGGACGCCCTCGCGCTCCAGCGCGGCGGCCTCGCCGAACACGGCCGACCAGTCCTGCGGCGCGAGGCCGTTGCGGGCGAGGCCGGTCTCGAGCTTCAGGTGCACGACGGCCGGACGCCCGGGCGTCGCGGCGCGGGCCGCGTCGCGCAGCTGGCGCAGGCTCGAGATGCCGAGCTGCACGTCCTGCGCGACGGCGTCGGAGAACTCCGTCTCGGGCCCGTGCAGCCACGCCATGATCGGCGCATCGACGCCGGCGGTGCGGAGCGCGAGCGCCTCCTCGACGTCCGCGACGCCGAGGCGCGTCGCTCCCCCGGCGAGCGCGGCGCGCGCGGCGGGCACCGCGCCGTGCCCGTAGGCGTCGGCCTTCACGACCGCGATGAACTCGCGGGTCCCGGTGAGCTCGCGCAGCGTGCGGGTGTTGTGTGTGATGGCGTCGAGGTCGATGAGCGCCTGGCGCATCCAGGTGCCGGCCCCCGTCACCGGGGTTCCTCCGGGTCCATCGACTCCGGCACATCCAGCAGCGCGGCCTCGTCCTCGGCCGGGACGTATTCGGCGCCGACCGCGTCGACCACCGCCGGACCGCCGTCGCCCTCCGCCGTGACGTACGCGATCGCGAGGCCCGCGTCGTGCGAGAGTGACAGGTGCAGCGTGGTGATGCCGCGCGCGGCGACCACCGCGGCGGTCGAGCCGGACAGCGAGAACAGCGGCGGCTGGCTGTCGCCCAGGCGGGCGATCTCGATCTCGTCCCAGTGCACGCCGTCCGAGCCGCCGAGCGCCTTGATCAGCGCCTCCTTGGCGGCATAGCGCGCGGCGAGCGAGTGCAGCGGCAGCTCGCGCTCATGCGGCGTGAAGAGACGCTCCAGCAGCTTCGGCGTGCGCTCGATCGTGCGCTCGAAGCGCGGGATGTCGACCAGGTCGACGCCGATGCCGACGATCATGGCATCACTCGACCGTGACCGACTTGGCGAGGTTGCGCGGCTGGTCGACGTCCAGGCCCTTCGCGTTCGCGAGACCCATGGCGAAGATGTGCAGCGGCACGACCGCCAGGATCGGCTCGTGCAGCGGCGACGCGAGCGGGATGCGCAGCACCTCGTCCGCGAACGGCAGCACGGCGGCGTCGCCCGCTTCCGCGATGGCGATCACGCGGGCGCCGCGCGCGCGGATCTCTTGGATGTTGGAGACGACCTTGGCGTGGAGCACCGACGCGCCGCGCGGCGACGGCACGACCACGAACACCGGCTGGCCGGGCTCGATGAGGGCGATGGGCCCGTGCTTGAGCTCGCCGGCGGCGAAGCCCTCGGCGTGGATGTACGACAGCTCCTTGAGCTTGAGCGCGCCCTCGAGCGCGATCGGGTAGCCCACGTGGCGGCCGAGGAACAGGACGGCGCGGGTGTCCGCCATCCAGCGCGCGAGCTGCTCGATGCGCTCCTGCTCGGTGTCGAGGATCCACTGGATCTTCTCGGGCAGCGCCGCGAGCTCCTGGATCTGCGCGGCCTGCTCCTCGGCGCCGAGCGTGCCCCGGATGCGGGCGACGTGCAGCGCGAAGAGGTACAGCGCGGTGATCTGCGCGACGAACGCCTTGGTCGACGCGACCGCGACCTCGGGTCCGGCGTGCGTGTAGACGATGGCGTCGGACTCGCGCGGGATGGTGGCCCCCTGCGTGTTGCAGATCGACAGCGTCTTGGCTCCGAGCCGCGCGGCCTCCTTGACCGCCATCAGCGTGTCCATGGTCTCGCCGGACTGGCTGATCGAGATGACCAGGACGTCCGGGCCGACGAGGGGGTCGCGGTAGCGGAACTCGTGCGCGAGCTCCACCTCGACCGGGATGCGCGCCCACTGCTCGATCGCGTACTTGCCGACGAGCCCCGCGTAGGCGGCGGTGCCGGCGCCCAGGATGACGATGCGCGAGATGCCCGCGAAGAGGTCGTCCATGCCGTCGAGCTCGGGGATGACCACCCGGCCGTCCTGAACGCGGCCGCGGATGGTGTTGGCCACGGCCTCGGGCTCCTCGGAGACCTCCTTGGCCATGAAGCTCGACCAGCCGCCCTTCTCGGCGGCGGACGCGTCCCACATGACCTCGAACGGCGAGGTCTCGACCGGGGCGCCGTCGAAGTCTGTGACCTCGACGCCGTCGGGCGTGATGGCGACGATCTGGTCCTGGCCGATCGCGAGCGCCTTGCGCGTGTGCTCCACGAACGCGGCGACGTCGGAGCCGAGGAAGTTCTCGCCCTCACCCAGGCCGATCACGAGCGGCGAGTTGCGGCGCGCGCCGACGACGAGCCCCGGGTGGTCCTGGTGCATGGCGAGCAGCGTGAAGGCGCCCTCGAGGCGGCGCGCGACGGCGCGGAACGCGGCGACCAGGTCGCCGCCGCTCGCGCGGTACTCGCGGCCGAGCAGCACCGCGGCGACCTCGGTGTCGGTCTCGCTGCGGAACGCGAAGCCGTCGGCGACCAGCTCGGCCTTCAGCTCCGAGAAGTTCTCGATGATGCCGTTGTGGATGACCGCGAGGCGGTCATCGTCGGCGAGGTGCGGGTGCGCGTTGACGTCGGTCGGGCCGCCGTGCGTGGCCCAGCGCGTGTGGCCGATGCCGGTGGTCCCGGCCGCGATCGGATGCGCCGCCAGCTCGTCGCGCAGCATCGCCAGCTTGCCCGCCTTCTTGGCGGCGTGCAGCGCGCCGTCGCCGTCGATCACGGCGATGCCGGCCGAATCGTAGCCGCGGTACTCCAGGCGGGCGAGACCCGCGATCAGGATGTCCTGGCTGTCGCGAGGGCCGACGTATCCGACGATTCCACACATGCGCCCCATCCTACGGTTCCGCCGACTGGAACCCGCCTGGGCGCCCCCTCGGTCGTTGAGCGGAGCGCAGCGGAGTCGAAACGGGCTGAGCGAGCGCAGCGAGCCGAAGCCGGCCGTCCCGGGCGCCTACAGCTTGCGCAGCAGCACCGACTCGACCGAGTGGTCCGCGCCCTTCCGCAGCACGAGCGAGGCGCGGTGCTTGGTCGGCAGCACGTTCTCGAGCAGGTTCGGCAGGTTGATGTCGTTCCAGTAGCCCCGCGCGGTCTCGGTCGCCTCCTCGTCGGTGAGGTGCGCGAAGACGTTGAAGTGCGAGGCGGGGTTCGAGAAGGCGCCCTCGCGCAGGGCGAGGAAGCGGTCGATGTACCACTGCTCGATGTGGCGGGCGTCGGCGTCGACGTAGATGGAGAAGTCGAACAGGTCGCTGATCGCGACGTCGTTCGGCGCGGGCGGGGGCTGCAGCACGTTCAGACCCTCGACGATCACGACGTCCGGGCGGCGCACCACCACATGCGCGTCGGGCATGATGTCGTACTTCATGTGCGAGTAGAACGGCGCGCGCACCTCATCCGCCCCGCTCTTCACCTTCGTGACGAACTCGACGAGCGCGCGCCGGTCGTACGACTCGGGGAAGCCCTTGCGGTCCATGAGCCCGCGCCGCTCGAGCTCCGCGTTGCTGTAGAGGAAGCCGTCGGTGGTCACGAGCTCGACGCGCGGGGTGTCGGCCCAGCGGCTCATGAGCTCGCGGAGCAGGCGCGCGATGGTCGACTTGCCCACGGCCACCGATCCGGCGACACCCACGACGAACGGCGTGGTCTGGTCGTCGCGGCCGAGGAAGCCGCTGACGTCGCTGCCCAGGCGCTTGGTGGTCTTGGCGTAGATCGAGAGCAGGCGACTCAGCGGCAGGTACACCTCCCGCACCTCGGCGAGATCGAGCCGGTCGCCGATGCCGCGCAGCTGCACGACCTCCGCTTCGGTGAGCGGCTGATCCATGCCCGCCGCGAGGCGCGACCAGTCGCCACGGGCGATCTCGCTGTAGAGCGAGAGCGGGGCGGGGGGAGGGACGGCGCTCATCCGGCCCATCGTATCCGCGCATCCGCCGGTCGTTGAGCGGAGCGAAGCGGAGACGAAACGCGTCCGACCCCGCCCGCTACCCTGGCCCCATGCGCCTGGGAGTCCTCGACATCGGGTCCAACACCGTGCACCTGCTGGTCGCCGACGCGCACCCGGGCGGACGCCCGCTCGCCGCGTCGAGTCACCGCACGGTGCTGCGCCTGATGCGGTATCTGACGCCGGACGGCGCCATCTCGGAGGAGGGCGTGCGCGCGCTGGTCGACGCCGTCACGCGCGCGAAGGAGCTCGCCGCCTCGGAGAACGTGCGCGAGCTGCTGCCGACCGCGACGTCCGCGGTGCGCGAGGCGGCCAACGGCCCCGAGGTGATCGCCCGCATCGAGGAGGCGCTCGGCCAGAGCCTGCAGGTGCTCGGCGGCGAGACCGAGGCCCGCTTCACGTTCCTGGCGGTGCGGCGCTGGTTCGGATGGTCGGCCGGCCGCATCCTGCTGTTCGACATCGGCGGCGGATCGCTCGAGATCGCCGCGGGCGACGAGGAGCTGCCCGACTACGCCGAGTCGGTCCCGCTCGGCGCGGGGCGGATGACCCTGGCGTACCTGCCCGAGGACCCGCCCGGCGAGCACGCCGTGGCCGAGCTGCGCGCGCACGCCGCCGCCACGCTGGCCCCGATCGCCGACGCGCTGAAGGGATCGCCGCGCCCGGATCACGTCGTCGGGTCGTCGAAGACCATCCGCTCGCTCGCCAAGCTCGCCGGCTACCCGCGGCCGGGATGGTCGGGCTCGCCGCGCATGGTGCTGCCCCGTCAGTCGCTCGGCCAGTGGATCCCGCGCCTCGCGCGCATCCCGGCGGCCGTGCGCAAGGAGCTGCCCGGCATCACACCCGAGCGGACCGTGCAGATCACCGCGGGCGCGGTCGTGCTGCACGAGACCATGAAGGCCTTCGGCGTGACCGAGCTCGAGGTCTCCCCCCTGGGCCCTGCGCGAGGGCGTCATGCTCCGCTACATCGAGGAGCTCGGCTGGGCTTAGAGCCCGATGCGCTCCCGCACGACCTCGGCCAGCTGCTCCGCGTAGCGCTGCGCCGACTCCTCGTCGGCGGCCTCGACCATGACGCGCACGAGCTGCTCGGTGCCCGACGCGCGCAGCAGCACGCGGCCGGTGTCGCCGAGCTCGGCCTCGACCTCGCGCACCGCCTGCTGCACGCCCTCGTCCGAGACGCGCTCGCGGTCGACGTTCTTCACGTTGATCAGCACCTGCGGGTACACGGTCATGATCGACGCGAGCTCGGCGAGCGTCTTGCCCGTGCGCGCCATCTCGGCCACGAGGTGCAGACCGGTCAGGAGGCCGTCGCCCGTGGTGGCGTAGTCGCTCATGATCACGTGGCCCGACTGCTCGCCGCCGAGGGAGTAGCCGCCCTCGTCCATGAGCTCGAGCACGTACCGGTCGCCGACGGCGGCCTGCAGCACGGTGATCCCGCGCTCGCGCATGGCGACGTGCAGGCCGAGGTTGCTCATCACGGTGGCGACGAGGGTGTCGTCTTTGAGCCGGCCGCGCTCCTTCATGGAGCTGGCGAGGATGGCCATGATCTGGTCGCCGTCGACGACGCGCCCCTGCGCGTCGACCGCGAGGCAGCGGTCGGCGTCGCCGTCGTGGGCGATGCCGACGTCGGCGCCGACGCGCACGACGGCCGCCGACAGCTGCTCGAGGTGCGTGGATCCGACGCCGTCGTTGATGTTGACGCCGTCCGGGTCGGCGCCGATCACCGTCACGGTGGCGCCGGCGTCGCGGAACGTCTCGGGCGAGACGCCCGCCGCCGCGCCGTGGGCGCAGTCGAGCACGACGTGGATGCCGTCGAGGCGGTGCGGCAGGGACTGCAGCAGGTGCACGACGTAGCGGTCCTCGGCGTCGGCGAAGCGCTTGATGCGGCCGACGTCGCCGCCCGTGGGGAGGAGCTTGGGACCCTGGAGGGCCTCCTCGATGCGCTGCTCGACCACGTCGGGCAGCTTGACGCCGCCGCGCGCGAAGATCTTGATCCCGTTGTCAGGGGCCGGGTTGTGAGACGCCGACACCATGACGCCGAAGTCGGCGTCGCGGTCGGCGACGAGGAACGCCAGACCGGGGGTCGGGATGACGCCCGCGTCGTACACGTCGATGCCCGACGCGGCGAGCCCGGCCGACACGGCGGCGCTCAGGAACTCGCCGGAGATCCGCGGGTCGCGCCCGATCACGACCGAGGTGCGGCGCCCCTGGGCGCGGCGTGCCTCGGCCGAACGGCCCTGGCCCAGGACGACGGCGGTCGCCTGGGCCAGGGACAGAGCAAGGTCGGCGGTGAGGATGCCGTTGGCGAGTCCTCGCACGCCGTCCGTGCCGAAAAGCGGCATTCGGATGTGCCTCGTGCGCCTTAGCGCTTCGAGAACTGCGAAGCCTTGCGGGCCTTCTTGAGACCAGCCTTCTTGCGCTCGATGACGCGGGCGTCGCGCGTGAGGAAGCCGGCCTTCTTCAGGGTCGGGCGGTTGTTCTCACGGTCGATCTCGTTCAGCGCACGGGCGATGGCGAGGCGCAGCGCGCCGGCCTGACCCGAGGGGCCGCCACCCGAGATGCGCGCGATCACGTCGTACGCACCGGCGAGGCTGAGCACCGTGAAGGGGTCGTTGATCAGCTGCTGGTGCAGCTTGTTCGGGAAGTAGTCCTCGAGCGTGCGGCCGTTGACCGTGATCGTGCCCGAGCCCGGGACGACGCGCACGCGGGCGATGGCCTGCTTGCGGCGACCCACGGCGGCGCCGGAGACGTTGAGGACGGGGCGCTCGGCGACGGGGGCCTCGGTGGCCGGCGTCTCGGTCGAGTAGTTCTGGATGTCGTTGTCAGTCACGTTGAATCCTTGGATGCCGGCGCTTACTGGGCGACCTGGTCGAGGGTGTACGTCTTGGGCTGCTGCGCGGCGTGCGGGTGCTCGGCACCGGCGTACACCTTCAGCTTGGCGAGCTGCTGACGGCCGAGGCTGTTCTTGGGGAGCATGCCACGGATGGCCTTCTCGACAGCGCGGACCGGGTTCTTCTCGAGCAGCTCGGAGTACGAGACGGCCTTGAGGCCACCCGGGTAGCCCGAGTGACGGTAGGCCATCTTCTGCTGGAGCTTCTGGCCCGTGAGCGCGACCTTCTCGGCGTTCACGATGATGACGAAGTCGCCCATGTCCATGTGGGGGGCGAAGGTGGCCTTGTGCTTGCCACGCAGGAGCGCGGCGGCGTGCGAGGCGAGGCGGCCGAGGACGACGTCGGTGGCGTCGATCACGAGCCACTCGCGCTGGGCCTCACCGGCCTTCGGGGTGTAAGTGCGCGTCACAGTAGTGCTGCTTTCTGTTCGAACGGAGTCGTTCGTGAATCCCGCTCCGGGGCGGTTCTCCCGACGATGTCGGGCAAACCAGCCGGTGGAGGGCTCACGTTCGCTGTGCCCGCAGTTGGGCACCAAGGGTCCACCTTACCGCACGACACGCCCGGGCGCGAATCGGTCCATCACTCGGCCGCGCCGCCAAGCAGGATCTCCATGCCAGCAGTGTCGAGGCCGTAGTACATCGTGGGCGCCCCGTCGAGCACGATCCGGGCCATCCCGCCTTCTACGGGGATCGCGCTCCGTCTGCCGATCACGTCGATCTTGGTGACGACCTCTTTGGCCGGCACCATCAACTCCTCACGTGTCTGCCAGGTGTCCACCCATGGCTCGGGCGCCGGAAAGAAGTCGCCGTCGCGATCGCCTTCGGAATTGAGAACGAATCCATCCGCCCGCGTCCACAGGATCGCGAGCTCTCCTCGAGGCGTGTCGAACGCCATGCCGCGGCGCGCTCGTCCCCCCATGTCGAGCCAGCGCCGGTAGGTCGCCTGGTCGAGATGCTCGGCGATGTTCGCAAATGCGAGCAGCGACGGCTTGGGGCTCCTGTCCCGGTGAAGGAGCCCGAAGTGGAACTCGCGGTTACGTGGATCGGCCCGGTGCGGGCTCGCGTGCAGACCGTCGTAGAGCTGGTACCACAGCAGAGCGGTGACCTCGTAGGCCAACGCGAGCGCGGCGGAGAGGACGACGTTCTCCGCGGCATGTCGGTACGTGTCCTCCCACCAGGAATTGGGCTTCGTGGGCGCGTAGACCTCGGTCAGCCACAGCTCGAGCCCGCCACCTGAACGCTCGTCGATGAGCCGTCGAGCCTCTCGCAGCGCTCCGAGGTAGTTCCAGTAGAGCCCCTTGCCCCGCGTCCAGTCGGCTGGGTCGGGCGCATAGTCCGGGGTCACGTTGGCGCGACCGGGGTGCAGGTTGAAAGCATCCGCGTATCGCGCAAGCCCGGCGTCATACATGCCCTGCGCGTACGCGAGGTCCATTCCAGCCAGTCCCTGTGGGATCAGCTTGACGGCACTTCCGCGTCGATCCAGCTCCTGCCGGAAGGCGACCAGCCACTTCTCCACATAACGGCGCGCCCCGTCACCGCTCATCAGCCCTTCGCCCAGCATGTTCCACTCGTTCGCGCACTCGTAGTGGGTCACGCCCGCAGCCTCAGCCTCGTCGAGCACTCGCTGCACATAAGCCTGCAGTGCTGCTGGGTCACCGTCGTACTGCGCAGGCGTATCAGGGATCGTGAGGTGCGTCTGAGCGAACCCCAGGCGAGCGGCTTCTGCGGGAGGGTACACAGCGCGACGCACCTTGCGGACGCCGATGCGCTTGAGGAGTGTCTTCTCTTCGGGGATGTCGAAGAGGTGTCCGGCCGCAGTGCCGAACATGGAGGATGCCCCCTCGACGAAACGATGCGGGGGGAGCACAGCCACATTGGTGCGGACGTAGTCGCGGTCCGTTCCCGACGTGACTGTCAATTCTACGAACGCCATGCCACGACCCGGTAAACGCACCTCGACCGAGTCTTGGACCGCCGCATGCGCGTCGGCGACAACCGAGTGGGTGCGCTCGGCGACGAGCCGGCCGTCGAAGTCGCGGGCGACCCAGTGAAACCGCACCTCGCGCTCGCTTACGCCATTGTGGGCGATCCCGTGGACGATGAGCGGAAGGTCGGATCGATCCCAGATGTTGAACGCACGGTCCGTCCATACCGCCGCCGTCAGCGGTCGCTCGAACGCGATCGCGTCGTACACGGCCGGGTGCGGCTCCTCGCCGACGATCACGGACGCCCGCGCACGGAACTCGTCCTCAGCGGTGCGCCGGCAAGGAAGACTGAGCTGCCAGGAGTTTCGCCAGTCGGCGTTTCCTTCCGCGGCGACAATAGCAAGGGTCCGGCCATGCACCTCCTGCACATAGACGAGATGCGTCTCGTCCTCGAAGGGCACCCCTCCACGCGGATCCCGCCTCCAGTCCGCCACTCCGAACGCAGTCTCCCCGATCCCTCCGCTTGGGCCGGGCTCCCGACCCATCATCGCGGTACTCCCGCTCTCGAGGCCGGGGGCCACCACCTGGTACTCGACGTCGAGCCGACGCCCGCGCGGTGTGAAGACGCCCCGAACCTGCGCGGTTGGGGCAGAGACGTCATAGTCGACCACCAAAGCGGGAAGCCCGTCATCGGCTTCGGCCGACCGCGCACTACCCGTGCGCGCATCGAGGTCGCCCACCGAATATCCCAGGAACCGCTGGATGACCTGCCCGCCCACGTCGCGTAGTCGTATGGCGCCGGAGCCGTCCGGATCCACATCGATCGAGAAGCCCTCGCCGCGGAGCTCGGTCAGCGGTTTGGATCTCGGTGCGTCGCTGGGCCCGGGCGATGAACCGTCGGTCTGCGAGGTGATGAGCGGATACAAGGCACCCGCACCGAGAACCGTGACGCCGCCCAGCATCAGACCGCGGCGGGTCAGGTTGCGACTCCGCTGCGCCTCTTCCTCGCTCTGCTCGACTGTCATCGCCCCCCTCGGGCGTTAGCCGACCGCGCCCGATGGTGAGCGGCGACGTCGACCGCGACGAGACGCAGTCGATCGCGTGCGCCTTCGACCATACCCGAGCACCGGCCCCGCTCACGCAGTCCGGGCATAACCGCCGCACCGCCTGGTCTACGGCTCCTTCCTCCCATTCTGCGCAGGTAACCTCCTTCGTATGAGCCACGCTGCGACGGACCTCACTCGGGTCAAGCCGCCCGCCGCGACTTCGCACAGCCGCCGGCGCGCGGATATCCAGGGACTCCGTGCGATCGCCGTCGTGCTCGTCGTGCTGAATCACGTGTTCCTCTGGCCATCCGGCGGGTTCCTGGGCGTCGACGTCTTCTACGTGATCTCGGGATTTCTGATCACAGGACTTCTCCTGCGGGAGGTCGAGCAGAGCGGGTCCATCTCGTTCCGTGGCTTCTATGCGCGGCGGATACGACGGATCTTGCCCGCAGCGGTCATCGTGCTCGTCGTCACCGTGATGGTGGCTGCGCTCCTCTGGTTCCCTCTTCGCAGCCTCCAGACGGTCATCGATGCCTTCTGGTCCCTCGTTTTCATGTCGAACTGGCACTTCGAGGCGGCCGGCAGCGACTACTTCGCGACCGACGCTCGGTCGCCCCTTCTGCACTACTGGTCCCTCGCCGTTGAGGAGCAGTTCTACGCGGTGTGGCCGCTGGTGATTCTCGCGGTCGTACTCGTCGCGCACCGAATCGGTGTCAAGCGACTGCGCATCGCCATCGGCGTCACGGTCGCCCTGCTTACGCTGGCAAGTCTGGCCTGGGCAGGTTGGCGCGCGGGCTCCGGGTTGGACGGCGGGTACTTCGACTCCGTGGCGCGTGCCTGGGAGCTGCTCGCCGGCGCGGCGATCGCCGTGATCGGAACATCGCGCCTCCGGGAGCGCGCACGCAGAGCCATCAGTCTCGCGGGCCTCGCACTCGTGGCTGTCTCCGCTCTGCTCATCCACGAGACGTGGGGCGTCCCCTTCCCGTGGGTGATCCCGGCGGTGCTCGGCGTGGCGCTAGTGATCTGGGCGGATGCACCGGCATCTCCGCGGGGAATCCTCGGGAATCCCATCTCCCAATGGCTGGGCGACGTGTCATACAGCCTGTACCTCTGGCACTTCCCCGTGATTGTCTTCGCGACTTCGGTCCTCGGTAACTCGGTATGGGTTCAACTCGGCTCCCTGGCCGCAATGCTCGCCCTGGCGGCATGCTCGTTCCGTTGGATCGAGCAGCCTTTCCAGCGTGGGCCTCTGCTTCGCAGGGCTTCCAAGTTGCGCAATGCTCGACCCATCGTTCCGCGAGACCTCGCCGTGGGCGCCGTGGCCGTCGTAGCGGTCGCCCTTCTCACAGTCGTCACCGTTCGAGGGCCGGGCGGGTTGCACGATTCCTCTTCGATCGCGAACCGCTTCCCTGGGGATTCCCGCCAGGTGGCGGCCGAGACGGTCGCGCAGCGCGAAGCCGATCTCACTCACGCGGTGACCAACGACGTCTGGCCTGACTCCCTGAGCAACCCGTCGGCCTGGAGGCAGTCGCTCGCCGTCGACGGCGGCGACTGCATGAACGACGTGAGTCGCGCACCCGGCGTGTGGTGCGGAGACCCGGCGGAGGCCGACGTCATCGTCGTCGGTGATTCGGTCGCGATGAGCTGGCTGTCTGCGGTTCGTGCCGCACTCACAGATGATGGCGCCGATGTGGCAGGTATCGGCTTCGCCGGTTGCCAACTGGCGATGGGACTGGAGTACAGCCACCCCGCGTTCGGAAGCGAATTCCCCAGGACCTGCGCAACAGTACAGCGCGAGCTCATCGCGGAGATCGCCGCCCATGAGCCCGACACGCTCGTGCTCATCGGCCACCCCGCGGCCCTCCAGCGACTGGATCTGCCCCTGTCGGAGGCGAGCGTGAAGTGGCAGGCGGCGTACGAGACCATGTTGCGTGAGTTCTCCGGCATCTCGCGTGTCGTCGTCCTGGAATCGAATCCGTGGGACCGCGACTTCCCGGAGTGCCTCGTCCGCACCGACAGTCCCGACGGCTGCATCACCCAGCTCGACGAGTGGCACCTCGCGAAGGCCGACGCTGAACGCGCGGCGACACAGACTGCGTCCAACTCCGTGTACGTCCAGACTCGCGATTGGTTCTGTGCGGACCGCGGATGCCCGTCGGTCGTGGACGACACGGTGGTCACCACTGACGGCCTGCATCTCAGCGCGCCCGGCTCCGCCACGGTCGATCACCTTCTCGATGAAGCGCTGGCTCGCGCTGGGGTCGGGAACCCCGCGGTTCCGTAGGCGACGCCGTGCCGACGACTTTCATTGATATGGTCGTTCGCGCGCAACGCCGTCCCCGAAGTATCGATTGAAGGCCATCTTGAAGCAGAAGCTCGTCAAGCTCCTCCCCCCTTCGTTTGCGGACGGCCTGCGCCGCGCGCGCGCACAGTGGCGCGGCCCTTGGGAGTTCCACGCTGACCGCGTGCGGTACAAGCGCTACGCACACCCCGCCGTGCGCTCCGGGCGCAACGTCCCGGGATCATTCCTGGAAGCGGAGATCACTAAGGACTACCACCGCGTGGAGAAGGGCCTCGCTCTCGCGGCGCCGAAGCGCCCCTTCGGCAGCGAGGTGCAGGCGCGTCTCGAGCGGCTGCTTCCCCTTGCTGAGGCTCAGGACCCGAACGCGCCTTACGTGCGGTTCGGCCGCGAGGCCCTCGAGGCCCTCAAGCTGTGGAACGAGTCCGGCGTCATCGACGACCGGATCGCACCGCCGCGCTCCGTCGCCCGAACCGAGTCACTCGAACCGTCGGTCTCACCGCAGTTCTTCCAGAGCCGCCACAGCGTGCGCCACTTCGCAGCGGAGCCTGTCGACCGGGCGTTGCTCGACGAGGCGATCATCCTGGCTGCGCAGTCTCCCTCCGTGTGCAACCGCGAGCCGTGGCGCATCCGCATCTACGACGGCGCTGACGTGCAGCGACTCCTGGCCCACCAGAACGGCAACAGGGGCTTCACGTCGGATGTGCCCGCGCTCGCGCTGATCACGGTGGACCTCGGGATGTTCACGGGCCTGGGCGAGCGCAATCAGCCGTGGATCGAGGGCGGCATCTTCTCGTCGACGTTCGTGTGGGCGCTGCACTCGCTCGGGCTGTCGTCTTGCATGCTCAACCTCAGCCTCGAGACCCGGGCCGCCGACGCACTTCGCGCTGAGGCGGGCGTCAGCGCCGGTGAGGTTCCGATCATGATGGTGGCGATCGGCTGGGCTTCCGAGAATCACCGTGTCGCGCGATCCGGGCGCCGCGACCTGGCTCAGCTGACGACCAGCCGCTGACGCCGTCTGACGAAGAGGGACGCCCAGGAACCGTCGGTTCCTGGGCGTCCCTCTTCACGGATCAGGCGAGGCCGTCGAAGCTGCGGCGCCCGGCGGCCGTGAGCTCAGGGATCATCTGGCGCAGGCCAGGGTCTTCACCGTTCAGGACGCGTTCAAACGCGGCGACCGCGGCCTTCGCCATCCCCGGTTCGGGTTCGATGCACCACTCCGGACGGCCGATGCGCGTCATCAGACCCGAGACCTTTCCCTGCGTCGAGAGGACGACCGCAGGAACTCCAGCCGAGAGCGACAGGATGCTGAGATGCATCCGGCCGGTGAATACCGCCGCGGCCTGGCGAGCGATAGCGCGGACCTGCTTCGGCCGGAGCAGCCGGTCGATCCTCGTGTGGGGGATCTGCTCCTGGTTCAGCAGCTCGGACAGCCTGCTCACCGCCGAGGAGTCCTTGCCCACGTGCGGCAGCAAGACGATGTGCATCCCGCGATCGCGCGCGAACCGCGCGATCTCCAGATAATCGGGATTCAGGTCGACGCGCGACGCGATGAGACCGCTTGCATTGATGATCAGCACCCGCCGCCCGGCCGCTCGGATGCGCGAGATCTCTTCGTGCTCGGGGGTCGACGGGTCCTCGCCCTCGAGTGCGAACACCGTGTCGACGACCTCTTCGGCACGGATCCCTGCAGCCTGGAGACGCTGAGCGGAGTCCGGGTCGCGCGCGAACAGTCGCACGCCGGAGGCCGCTGCGCGCCGCGCCGCGTCCACAAGCAAGCGCGGAACATCGGTGCCCCAGCTGAAGCCGACGACTCGGCTGTCGATACCGGCTTGCGCAGCACCCTCCGAGAGAGCCCAGCTCAGTGCCGGGGCGCTCAGAAGGTACCCGCCGTCCATGATATCCGCCCCGATCACGCTGAAACTCCTCGCCTGGGCGAGCAGCGTGCGGAACGCCTGCAGATCAATCTGTTGCGCTCGGCCGCGCCCGTAGACGAGAGAGTCGAGGGTCACCTCGCGCACCCGCTCACGCGCATCTGAGGGGATGACGTATGTCGAACTACTGATCTTGATGACGTCGATCGGTCCAGGCACGTTCGCGATGAAGGATTCCAGCATCGCCTGGTCGCCGATGTTGTGGACGCCGCTCGATGTCAGGAGCACATGCCGTGAAGCGTCGGGCGTGACCTCGACTCCCGCGAGCTCCGATATCGTCCGCTCCAACGCCTTTGGCAGCGTCATCGAGTCCATGGCGCCGCGGATCGCCCGCTTGCCGCTTCGCGCGGCTCTCACCGCCACGGCCAGAGCTCTTCGCTTCATGGTTTCCCTTCTCTTCAGCAGCAGGAGCCGCTCAGCGTGCGCGGCGCAGAGTGTCGACGAGCGCCGCGTAATCGTGCCGAACCACGGGGATGATAGTCATGGCCGCGAGCGCGGCAAGCGCCGCCGCCGCCCCGACCCCCAACGTCGCCACGTCGCCGAGCTGGAGGAACGTCGTGCAGAAGGCGCACACCGCGGCAACCCCCGAGACGAGCACCCCGCGGGTGGTGACGCCGATCTGCTTCCAAGGCGAGACTCCGATCGTGCGCGCCGACACGATGACGCTCACCGGCCACGCCAGCCCCCACGCGATGCTGTTGGCGATGGCGACTCCCATCACACCGGCCGGAAGCGCGGAGAGGGTGATCAGCAGCACTCCGACCTGCACGGCCGTGGTCATGACAAGTCCTTCGCGTGACCGCCCAGCCGCGATCAGCCCCCAGCGCGTCGACTGCGACGCCGTGCGGAAAACGCCGCCGATCGCAAGCACCTGCACGAGATGGCCAGCCAGATCCCATCCGGGTCCGAGCGCCACTTCGACCACCTGCGGGCCGAGCGCCGCAACGCAGAGGAAGACCAGAGCAGACGGGTACGCGAGTAGCAGCTGCGCCCTCACGAGGAACACCTCGAACCGGTCCGGCATCGCTCGAAGCTTCGACAGGACGGGGACCGCGATGCGCTGCAGCTGCTCTACGGCGAGCATCACTGGAAGGAAGATGATCTGCTGGGCGCGGTCGTACTGACCGAGCGGACCCGGCTCCGTCACGACGCCGAGCGCAGGCACCACGGCGGCATGCGAGCCCGCCGAGACGGCGTTCATGCCGAAGATCCGCATTCCCTCACGCAAGAGGTCGGAGACCTCGCCACGAAGCGGTGCAGGACGCCCGGGCCGCCACCGCGCGAAGACGATCACCAGCAGACTGAGCAGCCCGGTCTGAAGTAGAACCTGGACGGCGAGGGCGGCGATCCCGTAGCCCGCCGCCGCGATGGCGATCGTGACCGCGAGAGCGGTCAGCTGCGAGATGACCTCGGCGCCGATCAGCCGAGAGAATCGGAAGTGGCGAAGCAGCTGCGCCTGCGATTGGCAGGACAAGGCAGCGAGCAGGGGACCGAGGGCGAGCCACCCGAGCAGAGGCTGGAGCTCCGGCAGGCCATACACCGTCGGCAATACGAACGACAGGCCGAACAGCGCCCCGGCAGCCAAGGTGCCGATCACCAGATTGAGGACGAACAGGCTGGAGACGGCCGCGCGCGAGACCACTGGCGCCTGTACCACGGCGAGCGTCAGGCCGAGCGGCATCAGGCTGACCACATAGCTGGCGATCGTCGTCGCGATCGCTGCGACGCCGAACTCGTCCGGCGTGATGAGCCGGGCGAGGACGACGATCGTCGTCAGCTTCACCAGCACAGTGACGCCCTGACCCGCGAGTGAGAGCATCCCCCCGCGCGCGCCGGCAGAAGCGAGCGAACGATTCACAGCGCCCCTCCGTGGCCGGCTCTCACGCGCGAGCCCTGCGCGCCGTGGCGAGAGTCCGGAGCTCGGCGGCGAGTTGCTCGCTCACGGCCTTCCACGAGTAGGTGCTCTCGACCTTGTCAAGGGCCGTGCGGGAGCAGCGCTCGTACATGCCCTCCTCGTCGAGCAGTCGCTCCACCGCGTCCGCGAGCGAACCGGCATCCACGTCCGAGGACAGGAGGCCGATGCCGAATTCCTCCACCTGCTGCGGAAGGGCGCCGACGGGCGTGGCCACGACCGGCATGCCGAACGTCGCGGCATTGGTGACGACGCCGGACTGGCTGGCCTCCCGGTACGGGAGGAGCAGGACGTCGAGATCCGCGAAGATGCCCGGGATCTCGGACTCGTCGATCCACCGCACCCGCCACTCGATGAGGTGCTGCGTGCGGGCCACGAGCTCGGGCGCGACGGCACCGTTTCCGGCGACGACTCCTCGAACCGCACGACCGCGCCGATCGAGCTCGAGTACTGTGTCGGCGAAGAGGTCGACACCCTTGTAGGCGACGATTCGGCCGAAGAACCCGAGTACCACCGGGTCCGCCGGCGCAGACCGCACGGGGGAGTCGAGCGTGTCCGCGCCGTGCGGCAGCGCGACCACCCTGCGACCGCGCACCTGACGCCGGAGCTGCGCCGCCGAGTGCTCGGAGTACCCGACCACGAGGTCCGCCCTTGAGAGGTCGCGCTTGCGCGCGAGCGCGACCACCTTGCGCTGTTCTCCCGTGTGCTCCACAGCATCGTGGATGGACGAGACGTACTTGACGCCGCGCGGAACTGTGAACGGCATGGCGAGCGACTGCCAGAGACTCAGCATTCCGGAGTAAACGACCTCGATGCGGTTGTCACGGATGTACCGTCTGAGGGACCGAACGGCTCGCAGCCAACGAGGGGCCCCGAGGACGAGTTCGCGCATGGAGCGATAGGTCGGGACGACGTGCGATGGAAGCGCTAGCGCCTCCCAGTCCGCCGCGTTGTCTGCGTATGCGGAGTAGGCCAGATGCACGTCGATGCCTGAGACCTGCGCAAGGCCCGAGGCCATGCGCTGGGTGAAACGAGGCCCTCCACCGTTCGCGCCCCAGTGGAGCACCAGCACCTTCAGATCACTCACTGGCGCCATTCCTCCCAGGTCTGCGCGATTCCCGCCTCGAGGGTCGTGAGCCGCGGCGTGCCGAAGCGCTCCGCGAAGCGTGCCGTGTCCAGAACGATGTGCTCGACGAACGACGGAGGAACCGGACGTGACTCGACAGGCAGTTCCGCGCCCGTCACGCTCCGCACGGTGTCGATGATGGTCGCCACCGAAGTCCCGGAGCCGCTGCCGAGGTTGACTGCACCTGAGAACATCGGGTCCGCGACGATCGCGCCGACCATGTGGGTCAGATCGTCGATGTGGATGTAGTCGCGCACCATGGATCCGTCACCGAGCTGCGTGATCGTGCCGCCGCTCTGGGCTGCACGCAGCAGGGCGCTGACGAGTCCGAACCCCGGTAGCGAGCGGTCCGTCCGAAGGCCGTATGGATTCGCCACACGCAGGACCACCGACGACATATCGTGCTCGATGCCGTAATACGCGAGATACCGTTCGATCGCCGCCTTCCCGATCCCATACGGCGAGATGGGAAGAAGTGCATCGTCCTCATGCGCCGCGCGGTCGACCGATCCATAGACAGTGCCCCCTGAGGAGACGAAGATCACACGTCCCACACTCGTCGCAACACACTGCCCGAGCATGTGAAGGGTGGGCAGGAGGTTGGCCTCGATGTCAGCCTGGGGCCCGCCGAGGGTCTTGGACGGCGTGGTCGCCGAGAGGCAGTGAACGACCAGGTCCTGCCCCGTGATCGCCTGGCGCATCTCGTCGCCGCTCGAGAACGTGCCGACCACCTGCCGTACGCCTTCCGCGGTGTATCGAGGGCCACTTGAGAACCGGTCGAACGCCTCGACTTCCCACCCGTCCCGGGCGAGCTGATCGACGATATGCGCGCCGATGAACCCATTGCCCCCGACCACCAAGGCACGCGCCATCAATACTCTCCTCGATAGATCGCCAGGGTCTGTTCGCCGAGGCGTGCGTCAGTGAGCCGCTCAAGACCCGTCGCGCGCGCTTCGGCAGCCATCCGGCGCCGCAGTTGGTCGTCTCGCAGCAGGCGCTCCACGCCCGCGCGGAGCGCCGCATCGTCCGACGCGATGATCCCAGTGCGCTCGTGAACGACTGCATCGCGGTTGCCGACGACGTCCGACACGACCGCGGGTATGCCGCGCACCTGCGCCATCATGAGCGCGTATGGCATCCCCTCCCACAAGGAGGGGAACAGCAGCACGTCGACCTTAGCGAGCTCGGCGTCGAGCTCCTCGGGACTGAGCCACCCCACGAGGCGTACGGGAGCGTCCCCGATCCATTCGTCGATCGGATCATGCGGCGCGACGCCGTACCAGATGAACTCCGCGAGGTGGCTCAACTGACGGGCCACGGAAGCGAAGCGCCACGGCGCCTTCTGATAGACGACGCGGCCCACCATAGCGACGATCGGCCGGTCATGGACCGCGCCCGCGGGCCCCCAGGACTCCGCTTCCTCGCGATCGATCCCGGTGTCAACGAGGTGCGCGCGGCGGGCCTTCAGCATGTCTCGAGCGAGTTCGACCTCGGTCGCGCTCGTCAGGATCAGTTCGCTTCGCTTGGCCAGCGCTCGCTCCAGCATCCGCGTCCCGAACCTCGAGATGCGCGACGTGTTCTCACGAAGGAAGGCAAACCCGTGTGGCGAGTAGAACATCGGCGTGCGACGCCGCGCCACGACGACTCGGCCGATCGCTCCAGCGAACGAGGAGTGGAGGTGGATGGCGTCATAATCGCCGCTCAGCGCTGCCGTCCGTACAAACCTTGCGAGCTTCAGCAGGTCGGCGCGTCGCGAACCTGTCCGCAGTTCGATCACCTCGGCTCCATGGAGGCGCTCCAGAAGGTCGTCGCGAGCAGGCGTGTCAGGGCGTCGAGTATGGACGACCACAACGTCCGCGCCGAGCTCTCGTTGCCTCCGGATATGTGAGCGGATCACGGCGACGATCCCACCACCCATAGCCTCGGTGACGTGCAGAACCCTCATCAGGATCGCACTCCCGTGATGGTGGGGCTCTGCGACGCCTGCGATTCTGCCGTGCCCGAGCTGGCGAACCGGACCGTGCCGACCGCGATCATCAGCGGAAGAAGGGGGATGAGGTGGCGGAGGGCGGAGCCGTAGTCGGGTTCGAACAGCGACTGCACCATGACGAACGCCAGCACCAAAGAGATCGCTCGCACGGTCACCACGTTGCCTGCATCGACCAAGCGCTGGTTGCGCCCGAATCGGCTGGCGGACACCAGGAAGCCGCCCCAGACCACGAGCAGCAGCGCCGCGATGGCGACGTAGTAGATCTCTCCGATGAAGACGAGCGGCAGGGGGAACAGCAGAACCAGCGCAGTGAGGAGATTGTTGACGATCCCCGCGAGGGGCTGCACTCCGTCGACGAACGGCTGGATCATGGTCGACGAAGCGACATCGAGTCGCACCTCGTTCACGCGCGTGCGGTAGGTGTCGGGTGCGATGTCGAGCACGAACCAGAAGCCGACACTGATGATCACGATCCCGACCGCGAGCCATATCAAGAGCCACCGCGCGCGAAGCGGCCGCCGTTGCACGATGCGGAAGGCGACGTACCCGACGGCGATGAGCAGCCAGTACTGGCGGAAGTTCACCCCGTACCAGACCATGATCGCGATGACCAGCACGTCCCAGGCCCGGCTCCCGCCAGCGATGAGGACCGCCAGAACGATCAGCAGCACGAACGCGTCCTTGGAGAATCCACCGAGGTAGATGCCAGCCAGCACGGCCGCGATCGAGACGACGAGGATGCGATAGAGCGTGGGCGTGCCCTTCGTCCGCCTCATCGCGACGAGAAGAGTGATGACGAACAGTCCGTACCCGAGGATCCCCGCGAGGTCCGGGCTGTCGGCGAGTCCGAGGAACCGATAGATCGAACTGACGGTGTCGAACGTGTAGTCGTCGTAGACCCGCCCCTGCGCGCCTTCCTGGATCTTGTTCGAATCGAACTGGAAGTGCGCGGGGACGAGCTGCTCGCGGAACAGGATGAAGTACAGCCCGATGCCGACGCTCACGATGATCGCCAGGGCCTCGAACTGCCGCATGAAGATGTTGGAACGCTGCCGGCGTGCCGCCGCCTCGGACCTCATCCGAGAGCTCGTTTGACTACGGCGGGAGCGCCGACCGCGAGCACGTCGTCGGGGATGTGCCCGCGGACCACTGAATTGGCGCCGATGGTGGAGCGGTCCCCGATCCGCGAGCCGCGGAGCACCACGGTCCCCGCGCCGATCCAGCTGTCCTCCCCAATCCACACTTCGTCCGTCAAGAAGTCTCCCCGCCGCCCGGCCGGTCCGTGGTCCTCCGTGTGCACCGAGACGTTCTCTCCGAACAGCGTCCTCGGCCCGATGTGAAGCGGGGCGAAGGCGATGATCGTGGAGTTCTTCCCGATGTAGACGTCGTCCCCGATGACGAGGCGGTCGCGAGCGACGATGCGTGCGCCGTGTTCGATCATGACGCCCTCGCCGATGCGGATGGAACCACCCTTTTCGACCCGGAACAGACTCGGGTTGCGGACGATGAACGAGGTACCGCTCACACGCCCCGCGCCGCGGAGGCGATACCACGTCGCGAAGAGCATCCCCGCCAGTCGCCGCACGTCGAACCGACTCCCCATCTGGAGCGCCTCCCGGTTGGTCGATCTGCTGGTCTCCCGCACGAGGCTCGTGCGGCGGATGGTCCGCTCGGCCAAGGTGCTGCATGGGCGGGAACCCACGTTCGGACTCGGCCGGGACCTGCGCAATGCTAACAGTGACGGGTAACCGAGCCCGGTGCGCCAGCGCCACCGCGACGGGCAGCACAGCCCTCCGCACCTCTCACATCCTGCGATTCAGCATCAGACCAGGTGGGTTGCACGGGACATGCAAGAATCGGTATGCCCACGCGACCAGGAGAGCACGTGACCCTACAAGACATCATCCGGATCCTTCACAAGAGCTGGATCGTCATCGTCGTGACCACGCTGCTGGGTCTCGGCCTCGGCGCCACCGCCTCCCTGCTCGCGACACCCGTGTACCAGTCGTCCACGCAGCTCTTCGTGTCCGTGCGCTCGAACGACGCCGCGACCGGAGATCTCGTGCAGGGCAGCACCTTCGCCCGGCAGATCGTGACGAGCTATGTGGATGTGGTCAAGACCGCGATCGTGCTCGAGCCCGCATCCGAGCAGCTCGGCATCCCGCTCGGTCAGCTCACGGGGCGCGTGACGGCGAGTTCGCCCACGAACTCGGTCCTGCTCAACATCACCGCGAGCGCGAATGAGGCGCAGCTTGCGGCCGATATCGCGAACGCCGTGGGTGACAGCTTCATCCAGGTCGTGACGACTGAGCTCGAGGCGCCCGCAGGCGAGGGCGAGCCGAGCCCGGTGCAGTTGAAGACCGTGCAGCCTGCGCAGGTTCCCGGGGCCCCCGTGAGCCCGCGCGTGCCGGTCAATCTCGCGGCGGGCCTCCTCGTCGGCCTGGTGGTCGGACTGGGATATGCCTTCCTGCGAAGCATGCTCGACACCCGAATTCACTCTCTGCACGACATCGAGCAGATCACGCAGAAGCCCCTTCTCGGCGGCATCGCGTACGACCCGGAGGCGAGCTCGCGCCCGCTCATCGTGCACGCCGACCCGCGCAACCCGCGCGCCGAGTCGTTCCGCACGCTCCGCACGAACCTGCAGTTCCTGCAGGTCGGGGACGGCTCTCGTGCCTTCGTCGTCTCGAGCGCGGGGCCGAGCGAGGGCAAGTCGACCACGACGGCGAACCTCGCGATCTCCCTGGCCGAGACCGGCGCCCGCGTCGCGTTGCTCGACGGCGATCTGCGCCTGCCCAAGCTCGCGACGTACATGGGCATCGAGGGCGGCGTGGGCATGACCGACGTGCTCATCGGCAAGGTCGAGCTGGTCGACGCGCTGCAGCGCTGGGGCCGCACTCAGCTGTACGTGCTGCCCGCAGGCAAGGTGCCGCCGAACCCGAGCGAGCTGCTCGGGTCGACGGCCATGGATCGCCTGCTGGAGATGCTGGGCGAGCACTTCGACTACGTGCTGATCGACGCCCCGCCGCTGCTTCTCGTCACCGATGCCGCGGTCGTCAGCAAGAAGACGAAGGGCGTCATCCTCGCCGCCGCTTCGGGCCAGACCAAGAAGGCCGCTCTGCAGGCTGCCGTCCGCACGCTGGAGACCGCAGGCGCCGAGCTTCTCGGCGTGGTGGTGACGAAGCTGCCGACCAAGGGCCCCGACAGCTACGGCTACGGCGAGTACGGCTACGGCCAGAACAACCCAATCGATGACAGCGTGCTGGAGTCGCGACGCGAGGGCGAGCAGGCCGCCCGGCGCAGCACCGCCGGCAAGAGGTAGACGGCGATGGGGACGTTCACGATCCTGACGGTGTGCACGGGCAATGTGTGCCGCTCGCCGCTCGGCGAGCAGCTGCTCGCCCTGGGCCTCCAGGGCCTGCCGGTCGCCGTCGCCAGCGCGGGCACCGGAGCCCTGGTCGACGAGGGCATGCCCACCCAGTCGCTGCGCATCGCCCGCGGCCTCGGAGTTCTGACGCCCGAGACGCACCGGGCGCGGCAGATCACCGCCGACATGATCCGGGAGGCGGATCTGGTGCTGGGGATGGCTCGTGAGCACCGCCGCCAGATCGTCGAACTCGTCCCCCGCGCCTCGCGCTACACGTTCACGATCCGCGAGTTCGCCCGCATCGCCGAGGCGGTGCCCGCCGAGACGATCGACGACCTCGTCCGCGACGAGCCGGACGCGGCCGAGCGGATGCGGCTGGCCGTCGAGGAGATCGGGTTCTCGCGCGGCACGGTGCCGCCGGCCGCGACCGAGGACGGCGACGATGTGATCGACCCGTACCGCCGATCGGATGACGTGTTCGAGCAGTCCGCACAGCACCTCTCACCCGCGGTTGCGACGACCGTGGCCCTGCTGCGCCGCGCCGCGGATGCGGGATCGGCATGAGACTCCGCCAGAGTCTGGGCACATTGCCCCGAACGTGGACATTCGTGGGAGTCGGGCTGCTCGGCGTCGTCGTGCTGGTGCTGTCTGCGCTCGCTCTCACGCAGCATCGGGGCACGCCGCCCGCGGCTGAATCCCCCTCGGAGACGAGGACGCCCACCGAATCGCCGGAGCCGACCGCCTCCGCGACTCCGTCCGCCGAGCCCGAGGCCCCGGCAGCCGTCGCTCCGACCCGTCATCTCACGCAGCTCACCACGGGCACGCTCATCCGGTCGACGACCGGTGAATGCGGCGGCAACGCCCCGACCGTCGAGTTCAGCACCGACGCCGGCGCGACCTGGGCTGCGGGCGACACCAGCACGGCCGGCGCCTCGCAGGTGCTGAGGCTGCTGTCGGGCGACATCGGCCAGGCGGTCACGCTCGACGCGACCTGCGCCCCGAGCGGCATGTGGTCCTTCAGCGAGGGCGCGGCGTGGGAGCAGACCGCCGATCTCGTCGCCGGCTCCTGGTACTTCAACCCGGGCGCTCCGACGACCGTGCACGCCCCTGCGGGCGACGTGCCGCTGCCCTGCACCGCACTTGCCCTCTCGGCATACGAGACGACCGCGATCGCCCTGTGCGACGACGCCACGGTCGTCACGACGGCCGACAACGCCGCCACGTGGTCTGCTCCTGTCCCCGCACCGGGGGCCCTGACCGTCCACGCCGCGGCGGATGGCTTCCGCGTGATGCTCGACGGGACCGCGGCGCAGTGCGCGGGCGTGCAGGTCGCAGCGCTCGCCGACGGCGCCGTCGCACCCGCCGGCGCCTGCCTGGCGGCCGAGTACGCCCCGGGCGACGTGGCCCTGGCCGCCGGCGGCGACGGAACGGTCGTCGCATGGGCCGGTGACGTCGTGGGCCGCTCGGCCGACGGCGGCGCGAACTGGGGCTGACGTCATGAGCGGGTTGGACTCCCTCTTCGAGGGGGAGAAGCGCGCGGTCCGGCCGGCCGCGAAGCAGGAGCACTCCCCGTCGGGGGCCCCGCTCGAGTCACTCTTCGACGGACAGCCGCGCCGGCAGCCTGCTTCGGCCGACGCACCGAGCGCGGCCGCCGCGACGACGCGCCTCGACTCCCTGTTCGTCTCGCCCGACGGAGCATCGGATCGCGGAGCCGCGGCGCCGGCCCCGCCCGGCGTCGACTCCCGGCCCACTGCACGGCGATCGGCCGCGGCGCTCGCCGTGCTCCGGCGCGTTCCGCCGCGCGCCGTCCTCCTCGGCGGTGCGCTCGTCGTCGCGCTCGTCGGCACCGGCGCAGCGGTGACCGCGATGACCCTTCAGGCGCAGGAGTCCGCAGCGTCGCAGCTCGCGGCCACCGCGGCGAACCAGGCCCAGGCCGACGCCCTGGAGCAGGCGCAGGCCGAGCTCGCGTCGGCCACCACCCTGCTGTCCCAGAAGCATCAGTCGCTGCTGGACGCCTCCGCGGCCGCCTCCCAGTTCGCCGATCGCGCCGGCACGGCGCTCCGCGGCGCCGAGGAGGTTCTCGATCCGGCGCTGGTCGCGGCGGCACGCGATGCGGCCACCGCGCTGAAGCGCGAGGCCTCGGCCGTCGACGCGGTCGCGTTGCCGGAGCCCTTCGAGCTCGAGATCGCTGGCGTCGCCACGCCCGCGCAGCTCTCCGACGGGCTCGAGACCGTGGCGCACCAGAGCGCGCTCGTGGAGGAGATCCTCACGGCGATCGAGGAGATCGACCGCCGACTGACCGGCGCCTCGGAGACGGCCCTGGCGTCCGTCAAGGCCCTCACCGACACGTTCCCGGATGTCGCCGCCTCGACCCATGACGCCGCACCGCTCGTCGGCGCGGCGCTCCACGACGCACTGGACACCGCAGCCGCCGCCACCGGCGTGGATGGACCCGACGCGATCGCGGCCTTTCTCGCCGCCGTCGGGGCCCTGCGCGACGAACAGGCGCGCCTGGAGGAACTGGCCCAGGAGCCGCCCGCGTACGAGGCGCCGGTGGACCCGGTCGTTCCGCCGGCCACGACCGAGCCCGAGCCGACCACGGAGCCCGAGCCTACGACGGAGCCGGAACCCACGACCGAGCCCGAGCCGACCACCGAGCCCAGCGAACCGCCGACCGACGAGCAGCCAGGCGGCGGAGGCGGCGTCATCCTGCCGCCCGGACTGGGCGGAACCGACACCCAGGGCTGAGCCCGCCGCCACGGCCGTTCTCGTCCATCCTCCCTAGCAGACGAATGTGCCGGTGCGATCCGCGCCCCTTCAGGCTGACCCGGTATGGTTCCGCGGCGGGGGCAGACGGAGAGGTGATGACAGGATGAGCGGACTCGACGAGCTCTTCGCCGACGACGATCATGACCAGCCGATCGGCCCGGCGACGCCGAAGGCGCGGCCGACCACGGACGCGTCGTTCGCGATGCAGTTCGCGGACGCGACCTCGCCCGGCGACATCGCGCGCGCGAACCCCGGCCCCATGCGCCGCGGGCAGCAGCGCCCCGCGCCGGAGCCTGCCGGGGACTCCGCTCCGACCGCTCCGCTGCCCCGGTACGGCCGGCACGAGGACTCCGTCCTGCCGCAGCCCACCGAGCCCGTCCAGGCTCCTCAGCCGCGGCGAGCACGCGGGCCGATCCTCGGCGGCGCGCTCGCGCTCCTCCTCCTCGGCGGCGGCGCCACGACGGCGCTGTGGGCATGGGCCTCCGAGGCGCCGGCCGCCGCGCGCGCCGTCTCCACGCCCGAGCCGCTCGCGTCGCCCACCGTGATCGGCGTGACGCCTCGCCCCACCGCCACACCGAGCCCGAGCCCGGTCGCCTCGCCGTCACAGCCGGCCGCCCCGCCGGCCGCCGACGCGGCGTCCGCTCCCGAGGCGCCCCTTGAGGAAGCCGCCCCCGTCCAGCCCGCGCAGCCCGCCCCCAGCGCTCCGCCGGTCGCCCAGCCGTCGCCGACCGGATCCGCCCCGCCGTCGGCGACCGCGCCGGCTCCAGCGCCGAGCCCCAGCTCGACCGCGGAGGCCCCCGCGAGCGGCGACGACGCGCGCACGCCGACGTCGACCCCGCGGCCCAGCGACTCGCCTGACGAGCCCGAGTCGGACGGTGGCGTGATCGGCGCGATCGTCGACTCGCTGTTCGGCTGAGCGGCGCGCCTCAGTTCCGGTAGGTCGCCGTGACCAGGATCGGCAGGTGATCCGACGCGCCCTGCGGCAGCGTGGTCACCTTGCCGATGTCGAGTCCGATCGACGTCGCGAAGTCGTAGTGCCCCTTGAAGAAGCGGTAGCGCGTGTAGGTGCGCGCGTCGCTCAGCGTGAGGTCGTGCCCGTGACCCCGGATGTGCTCACCGAGGCGCTCCTTGAACACCGGGTAGTTGTAGTCGCCGACCATGAGCACCGGCAGCCCGTCGCCCAGCTTGCTGAGCTCGGTGAGCGCGGTCCGGATCTGGTGGCGGCGCAGCGAGTTCAGCGCCGTCAGCGGCGCGGCGTGGAAGGACGCGATCACCACGTCGCGTCCTGCATCGATGTCGCGCAGCCGCGCGGCGAGCACGCGCTCGTGCGCGGGCCGGAGCAGGATGTCGTGGAGCGACTTCTTGAGCGACAGGCTCACGACATCCTGGAGCTGGAACATGTTCTCGCGGTAGTAGAGCGCCAGGCCCAGGCGGTTCTTGGCCGTCGCGCGGGCGAGAGTCAGCCCCGCGAGGTGCGAGGGCAGGTGGGCGGTGTCGGCCTCCTGCAGGCACAGGACGTCCGCCTCCCATCGGTCCACCAGCTCCTCGAGCTCGTGGGCCGCGGCATGCTTGCGCAGGTTGTACGAGATCACCCTCATGTCGGATCCACCCTACGCTCGGCGGTCTCCGCGCCCCCTGGGGTTGACGAGGTTATTCGTCGTCCCTCCGACGCCGGGTCTGCTCCGCGCGAGAGGCGAGCAGGTCGTCGGCCGGGTAGCCGACCTCGGTCAGTGTGAGGCCCCGCGCCGCCAGCACCTTGAACTCGCTGGTGCGCAGGCGCGCGTCCCGGATCGCCACGAGGTGCTCGGGCAGCAGCTTGCCTTCGCCTGCCGCGACGCATGCGCCCACGAGGGCGCGCACCATCGAGTGGCAGAACGCGTCGGCCCGCACGTGGGCCACCAGCACACCGAGGTCGTCTCGACTCCATTCGTAGTCGAGCAGCGTGCGGATCGTGGTCGACTCGGGCCGCGGCTTGCAGTAGGCGGCGAAGTCGTGGAGGCCGATCAGGCTGCGGGCGGTGGCGTCCATCGCCTCGACGTCCAGCTCGGCCCGCACGGTCGTCGTGCGGTGCCGCTCGAGCGGGTCGTAGCCCGTGACGGTGTCCGCGACCCGGTACTCGTACCTCCGCCAGACCGCGGAGAAGCGCGCGTCGAAGCCCTCGAGCGCCGTCGACGTGCGGAGGACGGCCACGTCGGCGTACTGGCCCAGCACGCCGGTCAGGCGGCGGGCGAGCGGAGCGACCGGGTCCTCGTGGCGCACGCTGTCGCGCCGGCGCTGCGTGGCGCGCGCCCACTGCGCCTCGTCCAGGTCGGCGTGGGCGACCTGGCCGGTGGCGTGCACTCCCGCGTCGGTGCGCCCCGCCACGGTCAGCGGGACCGGCGACCCGATGATGCGCTCGAGAGCCCCTTCGAGCACTCCCTGCACGGTGCGCAGGCCCGGCTGGCGGGCCCAGCCCCGGAAGTGCGTGCCGTCGTAGGCGATGTCGAGGCGGATGCGGGGCACGGCTCCAGCCTATGCGGCACCGGCTCGCGTCAGAGCGCCGCGAGCGCGCCCAGCACGACGCGCGCCGAGCGCTCGGCGGCGCCGTCGATGTGGGTCAGGAACTCCGTGCCGTCGGGCGCGCACAGGTCGGAGACCGCGCGCACGGAGACGAAGCGCACGCCGTGGTTGTGCGCCACCTGCGCGATCGCGGCCGACTCCATGTCGACCGCGAGCAGGTGCGGGAAGTCGCGGCGCAGCTCCTCGGCGAGCTCTGCGGTCACGAACCGCTCACCGGAGCCGATCGATCCCTCCCGCACGGTCAGGTCGCCGGCTGCGCCCAGGAGGGCCTGCCGCAGCTCCGCGTCGCCGTCGTAGGCGACGGGCATGCCGGGGACCTGCCCCAGCGCGTACCCGAAGGCGCGCGCGTCGGCGCCGACGTTCACGAGCGAATCGCTCACCACGACGTCGCCGACCTGCACGCCCCTCGCGAGCCCCCCGGCGGATCCGGCGCTCACGAGGTGCACCTCGCGACCGTAGCGGGCGATGGCGCCCGCCGCGGCGTCGGCCGCGTTGACCATGCCGATGCCGGTGCGGACGAGCACGTGCGTCCGCCCGTCGACGACGATGCCGCGGTGCTCCGCGCGGCCGATGACCACGGGCTCGCTGACCTCGCCGGCGCGCTCGAGGAAGGGCGCGGCCTCCTCCTCCATCGCGACCAGCACGACCGCGACGGATCCGGCGCTCACCGGCTCTCGCCCGCGAAGACCTGCGACCACTGGCCGCGCTCGGCCAGGAACGCGCGCGCGGCCCGCTGCGCGCCCTCGAGCGTGTGGTTCGCGCCCCAGCCGCACTGCACCTCGTTGGCGGCGGGCACCTCGTCGGCGTCGAGGATGTCCTGCAGCGTCGCGGCCACGAGCTCCTCCACCTGCTCGAACGTGTGGTCGCCCTGCAGGATCAGGTAGAAGCCCGTCTGGCAGCCCATGGGCGAGAAGTCGATCACGCGGTCGGAGTGGTTGCGGCTCTTCTCCGCGAACAGGTGCTCGAGCGAGTGGATGGCCGGCATCTCGAGGTGCGCGACGTTCGGCTGCGCGAAGCGCACGTCGTACTTCACGATCACGTCGCCGTGCGGCAGCACCTTGCGGTCGGCAACGCGCAGGTAGGGTGCGGCGACGGCGCGGTGGTCCAGATTGAAGGACTCGACGTTCATGCGGGGCTCGGTCACCCTTCGAGCCTAATCGCCCCGCCGCAGCCGGGAAGCTCGGCGACGTTTCGACTCGCTTCGCTCGCTCAACGACCACGGGGGGACGCCGATTCGTGGTCGTTGAGCGACGAGCGCCAGCGAGGAGTCGAAACGGCGCCGCGCCTCCCCACTCGCCCGGGAACGACGAAGGGCCCTGCCGGACGGCAGGACCCTTCGTGCGATGCGGGCGGGACTTACTTGGTCTCCTCCGCGGGAGCCTCGGCGGTCTCCTCGGCAGCGGCCTCGGTGGTCTCCTCGGCCGGAGCCTCCTCCACGACCTCGGTCGTGTCCTCGGCCGGGGCCTCCTCGGCGACCGGCGCCTTCTCGGCGGCCGGCGCGGCCTTCTTGACCTTCGGCGAGACGGGCTCGAGGACGAGCTCGATCACGGCCATGGGGGCGTTGTCGCCCTTGCGGTTGCCGACCTTGGTGATGCGGGTGTAGCCGCCCTCACGCTCCGCGACGAGCGGCGCGATCTCGGCGAACAGCGTGTGCACGACCTCCTTGTCGCCGATGACCGAGAGCACGCGACGACGCGCGTGCAGGTCGCCGCGCTTCGCGAACGTGATCAGGCGCTCGGCGAGCGGACGCAGGCGCTTGGCCTTGGTCTCGGTCGTCTTGATCGACTTGTGCGTGAACAGAGCCGCCGCGAGGTTCGCGAGAAGCAGACGCTCGTGGGCGGGGCCGCCTCCGAGGCGGGGACCCTTCGTGGGCTTAGGCATTTCTTGTTACTCCAGTTGTCGGAAAGAAGTCGAAACGGATCAGAGCGACTCGTCGTCGTAGCCGCCGTAGAAGCCGGTGCCGTCGAAGCCGGGCACCGAGTCCTTGAGCGACAGGCCGAGCGAGGTGAGCTTGTCGCGCACCTCGTCCACCGACTTCTGTCCGAAGTTGCGGATGTTCATGAGCTGCGTCTCCGAGAGGGCGACGAGCTCGCTGACCGTGTTGATCCCCTCGCGCTTGAGGCAGTTGTACGAGCGGACCGACAGGTCGAGGTCCTCGATCGGCATCGACAGCTCGTTCGAGAGGACGGTCTCGACCGGCGCCGGGCCGATCTCGATGCCCTCGGCCTCGACGTTCAGCTCACGGGCCAGGCCGAACAGCTCGACCAGCGTGCGGCCGGCCGAGGCGACGGCGTCGCGCGGGGCGATCGACGGCTTGGTCTCGACGTCCAGGACGAGCTTGTCGAAGTCGGTGCGCTCACCGGCACGCGTGGCCTCGACGCGGTAGCTGACCTTGAGCACCGGCGAGTAGATCGAGTCGACCGGGATCTGGCCGGCCTCAGCGTACTCGTTGCGGTTCTGCACGGCCGACACGTAGCCACGGCCGCGCTCGATCGTGAGCTCGAGCTCGAACTTGGCGGTGTCGTTGAGCGTCGCGATGACCAGCTCGGGGTTGTGCACCTCGACACCAGCCGGGGCCGAGATGTCGGCGGCCGTGACCTCGCCGGCGCCGGTCTTGCGCAGGTAAGCCGTGATCGGCTCGTCGCGCTCGCTCGACACCACGAGCTGCTTGATGTTGAGGATGATCTCGGTGACATCCTCCTTGACGCCCGGAATGGTGCTGAACTCGTGCAGCACGCCGTCGATGCGGATGCTGGTCACCGCCGCGCCGGGGATCGACGAGAGGAGGCTGCGACGGAGCGCGTTCCCGATGGTGTAGCCGAAGCCGGGCTCGAGGGGCTCGACGACGAACCGGCTGCGGAACTCCGAGATCTTCTCCTCGGTGAGGGTGGGACGCTGTGCAATGAGCACTGGTTGTTCCTTTCGATCAAGTGCCCGCTATATGACACTTGCGTGGATGAGGTCTTGAGTTGTTCTCGGACGACGCGCCGTGTCTCAGGGACGCGCGGCCGTGGGACGACGAGACGCCGGGGGGCCAGGGCTGCGAGAGCCTGGCTCCCCGGCGGGGATCACGTCAGACGCGGCGGCGCTTGGGCGGGCGGCAGCCGTTGTGCGCCTGAGGCGTCACGTCCTGGATCGAACCGACCTCGAGGCCAGCGGCCTGCAGCGAGCGGATCGCGGTCTCGCGGCCCGAGCCCGGGCCCTTCACGAAGACGTCGACCTTCTTGACGCCGTGCTCCTGGGCCTGGCGGGCGGCCGACTCGGCCGCCATGCCGGCCGCGTACGGCGTCGACTTGCGCGAGCCCTTGAAGCCCACGCCACCGGCCGAGGTCCAGCTGATGACGGCGCCGGACGGGTCCGTGATCGAGACGATCGTGTTGTTGAACGTCGACTTGATGTGGGCCTGGCCCACGGCGATGTTCTTCTTCTCCTTGCGGCGCGGCTTGCGCGCAGCGGTCTTGGGTGCAGCCATGTTGTTCTCCTAAACCGAACCGCGCTTAGCGGGCCTTCTTCTTGCCGGCGACGGTGCGCTTCGGACCCTTGCGCGTGCGCGCATTGGTCTTGGTGCGCTGACCGCGGACCGGGAGGCCGCGGCGGTGGCGGAGACCCTCGTACGAGCCGATCTCGACCTTGCGACGGATGTCGGCGGCGACCTCGCGGCGCAGATCACCCTCGACCTTGTAGTTGCCCTCGATGTAGTCACGGAGCGCGACGAGCTGGTCGTCGCTCAGGTCCTTGACGCGGATCTCGGGGCTGATGCCAGTGGCGGCGAGGATCTCGTTCGAGCGAGTGCGTCCAACGCCGTAGATGTACGTGAGGGCGATCACCACGCGCTTGTCGCGCGGGATGTCGACGCCGGCAAGACGTGCCATGCGACTTTCTCCTGAGTGTTGTTGGAGGTGTGGAGCAGGATCGGTGCCCGGGCCTCCGCCCCGAGGTGTCCCCCGCGTGACGCGGGTTCTGATCCTGCCGAGATTCAGATGTTGAGTTGTGTGCTGCGAGAGACGGGGCCCCGAGGGGCCCGCATCAGCCCTGGCGCTGCTTGTGGCGCGGGTTGCTCTTGCAGATGACCATGACGCGGCCGTGGCGACGGATCACCTTGCAGTGGTCGCAGATCGGCTTGACGCTGGGGTTGACCTTCATGATTCTTCTTTCGCTGTCTTCGTACCGCGCCCTCTCGGGCACGGCCGTTACTTCTCGACCGGCCTAGCGGTAGCGATAGACGATGCGGCCGCGCGTGAGGTCGTAGGGGCTGAGCTCCACGACCACGCGGTCCTCGGGGATGATCCGGATGTAGTTCTGCCGCATCTTCCCGGAGATCGTGGCGAGGACCTTGTGACCGTTGGTCAGCTCGACGCGGAACATCGCGTTGGGCAGAGCCTCGGTGATCACACCCTCGATCTCGATGACACCGTCTTTCTTCGCCATAGACTCGCTTTGCTTGTGCAGACCGGTCGGTCTGCGGTGGGTGGATTCGGTGCCGGAGATGCGGTCGCGGCGACACGCCGAAACAGGCGCAAGGCACCAAAGATCTATGTTAGGCGACGCCGGGCGTGTCGGCAACCTCGGCGTGTCGCGCGGTGGTAGGCCGCACCGCGCTCAGCGCACCCGGGAGGCGATGTCGGCCTCCGGGTCGCCCGTGAGGGCGACGAACTCGCCGTTCAGGAGCACGGTGGGCGTGCCGATCCCCTGCGCGCCCGGCTGCACCGGCGTCTCCTCCGTGATCTGCGTCACGTAGTCGCGGTACTCGCCCTCGGCGATGCACGACTCCGCATCGCCCGCTCCCGCATCGGCCGCGTAGCCGATGAGCTGCTCGTCCGTGAGACCGGTCGAGCCCTCGGCGGGCTGGTTCGCGTAGAGCGACTCGAAGAACGGGTACACGGCATCCGGGTTCGCGTCGGCGACGCAGTACGTCGCGGCCGCCGCGCGCGTGGAGTACTCGGTGCCCTGCGAATAGCGGTCGAGGATCGAGATCGGATGCAGGTTGAGCGTGAGCTCCCCCGCCGCGACGAGGTCGCGCACGGTCTCGCCGTAGATGTCGTTGAAGTCGCCGCAGATCGGGCACATGAAGTCGACGTATTCGTCCAGGACGTCGTCGCCCTCGCCGATGGCGATCGCGCCCGTCCGCGTGTCGACCACGGCGGAGCCAGGCGACTCGGCGCGGGCCGTCGCCTGGTTGTTCATCCAGACCGCGATGCCGCCGACGGCCACGAGCAGCACGACCACGGCCGCCGAGATCCAGATCGCGAGCCAGTTGGTCCGCTTCGTGTTCATCGGATCTCCTTCATGTCCTGGCGAGGCTGGGAGCGTTTCGACTCCGCTTCGCTCCGCTCAACGACCGATGGGAACCGGCACGACGCCGAACGGCGCGAGGCCGGCCGCACCGCCGTCGGGTGCCGTGAGCACCCAGATGCCTCCATCGTGCACGGCGACGCTGTGCTCCCAGTGGGAGCCGTCCGAGCCGTCGACCGTCGAGACGGTCCAGTCGTCGTCCTCCACGAACGTCTCGTCCGATCCGGAGGTCATCATCGGCTCGATGCACACCGCCAGCCCGGGCTTGATCTCGGCCCCCGGGTCCGACGTGCGGTAGTTGAAGATCGAGGGCGCCTCGTGCATCTTCCGGCCGATGCCGTGGCCGACGTACTCGCGCAGGATGCCCGCGGGCCGCCCCGAGTGCGACAGCGGGTTCGCCTCGATGTAGTCCTGGATCGCGGCGCCGACCTCGCCGAGGCGCTTCGCCGACGCGAGCGCGGCGATGCCGGCCCACATCGACCCCTCGGTCACGCGCGACAGCTCCTCGCGCCGCGCAACCACGTCGGGACGCTCGGGGTCCGGGATCACGACGGTGATCGCCGAGTCGCCGTTCCAGCCGTCCGAAGTCTCGGCCCCGCAGTCGATCGACACGATGTCACCCGGCTGCAGCGGCACATCCGTCGGGATGCCGTGCACGACGGCCTGGTTGACCGAGGCGCAGATCGTGTGCCGGTAGCCGCGCACCAGCTGGAAGTTGGAGCGCGCGCCGCGCTCGGTGATCACGCGGTACGCGACCGCGTCGAGCTCGAGCGTGGTCGCGCCGGGGCGGATCAGCGGGCGCACGGCCTCGAGCGCGGCGGCCGTGATGAGGCCGGGCTCGACCATCGCGCGCAGCTGCGCGGGGGTCTTGTAGATCGACTTGCGGAACACGTGCGGGAGGACGGCGCGGGTCAGACCGCGGCCGTGCGCACGAGGCCGCGCGCCTCGAGCGCCGCGAGGATCCGATCGGTGATCTCGTCGAGGCTGCCGACGCCGTCGATCGTCTCGACGATGCCGCGCTCGCCGTACACCGCGAGGAGCGGCGCGGTCTGGCGCTCGTAGATGTCGAGGCGGTGCGCGATGGCCTCCTCGGTGTCGTCCGAGCGGCCCTGCTCCGCGGCCCGCAGCGCGATCCGCTTGAGGCTCTCCTCGCGCGGGACCGCGAGCTCGATCACGGCGTCGAGCGACTCGCCCCGCTCGGCGAGGAACTCGTCGAGGTGGTGCAGCTGCGCGATGTTGCGGGGGTAGCCGTCGAGCAGGAAGCCGTCGGCCGCGTCGGGCTGCGACAGGCGGTCGCGCACGATCTCGCCGGTCAGCTCGTCCGACACGAGGTCGCCGGCGTCGGTGATCGCCTTGACCTTCAGGCCGAGCTCCGTGCCCTCCTTGATGTTGGCGCGGAAGATGTCGCCGGTCGAGATCTCGGGGATGCCGTACGCCTCGGCGATCCGCACGCCCTGCGTGCCCTTGCCCGAGCCCTGGGGGCCGACGATCAGGAGACGGGTGGAGGTCATCGGAGGAGCCCTTCGTAGTGGCGCTGCTGCAGCTGCGCGTCGATCTGCTTGACGGTCTCGAGGCCCACGCCGACGATGATCAGGATCGAGGCGCCGCCGAACGGGAAGTTCTGGTTGGCGCCCACGGTCGCGAGCGCGATCAGCGGGATCAGGGCGATGAGACCGAGGTAGATCGAGCCGGGCAGCGTGATGCGCGTGAGCACGTAGTCGAGGTACTCCGCGGTGGGACGTCCCGCGCGGATGCCGGGGATGAAGCCGCCGTACTTCTTCATGTTGTCGGCGACGTCGACCGGGTTGAACGTGATGGCCACGTAGAAGTACGTGAAGCCGATGATCATCAGGAAGTAGATGGCCATGTACAGCGGGTGGTCGCCCGTGGTCAGGTACGTGGAGATCCACGTCACCCACTCCGGGGGCAGGGTGCCGTCGGCCGGGGTGTTGAACTGCGCGATGAGCGCCGGGATGTACAGCAGCGACGAGGCGAAGATGACGGGCACGACGCCGGCCATGTTGACCTTGATCGGGATGTAGGTGTTGGTTCCGCCGTACGTGCGGCGGCCCACCATCCGCTTCGCGTACTGGACCGGGATGCGGCGCTGCGACTGCTCGACGAACACGACGAGCGCCACGACGAGCACGCCGACCGCCATCACGAGCAGGAAGATCTCGAAGCCGCGGGCCTGCCAGATGGCGCCCATGGCGGCCGGGAAGGTCGCGGCGATCGACGTGAAGATCAGTAGCGACATGCCGTTGCCGATGCCGCGCTCGGTGACGAGCTCGGCGAACCACATGATGAGGCCGGTGCCGGCGGTCATCGTGATGATCATGAGCAGCTGGGCCCACCACACGTCGTTGACGAGCAGCTGCGTGCACTCCGGGATGCCCGTCACGCCGAACAGCTGGCCGGTGCGGGCGACGGTCACGAGGGTGGTCGACTGCAGCAGCGCGAGCGCGATCGTGAGGTAGCGCGTGTACTGCGTCAGCTTCGCCTGGCCCGACTGGCCCTCCTTGTAGAGGGTCTCGAAGTGCGGGATCACGACGCGGAGCAGCTGCGTGATGATCGTTGCCGTGATGTACGGCATGACGCCGAGCGCGAAGATCGACAGCTGCAGCAGCGCGCCGCCGGAGAAGAGGTTGACGAGCGAGAGCAGTCCGTCGGTGCCCGACGTCTGGTCGATGCAGCTCTGGACGTTCGGGAAGTTCACGAACGGAGCCGGCACGTGCGCGCCGAAGCGGTAGATCGCGATGATCGCGAGGGTGAATCCGATCTTCCGCCGCAGATCCGGCGTGCGGAAGATCCGCGCGATGGCGCTGAACAAGGACGTGCCTCCCGGGGATGAGACGGGCCCGCGAGGGCGGGACCGGCCTCCAGGCTAACGCAAGGGGCCGGAAGCGATCGCTTCCGGCCCCTTGACGTGGGTTACTTGACGCTGCCGCCGGCCGCGACGATCTTCTGCTCAGCCGAGCCGGAGACCTTGTCGACGGTCACGTTCAGGGCCACGGCGATGTCGCCGCCACCGAGAACCTTGACCTTCTCGTTCTTGCGGACCGCGCCCTTGGCCACCAGGTCGGCGACGGTCACGTCGCCACCCTGCGGGTAGAGCTCCGCGAGCTTGTCCAGGTTCACGACCTGGTACTCGACGCGGAACGGGTTCTTGAACCCGCGCAGCTTCGGGGTGCGCATGTGCAGCGGCATCTGGCCACCCTCGAAGCCGGGGCGGACGCTGTAGCGCGCCTTGGTGCCCTTGGTGCCTCGACCGGCCGTCTTGCCCTTCGAGCCCTCACCGCGACCGACACGGGTCTTCGCGGTGTTGGCGCCCGGGACGGGACGGAGGTGGTGGACCTTCAGCACACCGGGGCGCTTGGCCTCGGCTGCGGTCTTCTTGTCGGCCTTGTCGGCCGTGGCCTTCTTCTCAGCCATCAGTCGATCTCCTCAACCTTGACGAGGTGGGCGACGGCCTTGACGTAACCGCGCGTCTGCGCGTCGTCGGGACGGACGACCGAGTCGCCGATCCGCTTGAGGCCGAGCGAACGCAGCGTGTCGCGCTGGTTCTGCTTCTCGCTCACCTTGGACTTGGTCTGCGTCACCTTCAGACGAGCAGCCATCAGACACCTGCCTTCGCAGCAGCGGCGGCCTCGGCCTCCGCACGGACGAGACGCGCAGGGGCGACCTGGTCGAACTCGAGGCCACGACGCGCGGCGACCGCACGGGGCTCCTCGAGCTGCTTCAGGGCCTCCACCGTCGCGTGCACGATGTTGATCGTGTTCGACGAGCCGAGCGACTTCGACAGCACGTCGTGGATGCCGGCGCACTCGAGCACGGCGCGGACGGGGCCACCGGCGATGACACCGGTACCCGCGGACGCCGGGCGGAGCATGACGACACCGGCCGCGGCCTCACCCTGCACGGGGTGCGGGATGGTGGCGCCGGCGCGGGGCACGCGGAAGAAGTTGCGCTTCGCGTCCTCGACGCCCTTCGAGATCGCCAGGGGCACCTCGCGGGCCTTGCCGTAGCCGACACCGACCACGCCGTTGCCGTCGCCGACGACCACGAGAGCGGTGAAGCTGAAGCGACGACCGCCCTTCACGACCTTCGACACGCGGTTGATCGTGACGACGCGCTCCAGGAACTGGCTGTCGGCGCCACGGTCGTTGCGGTCACGGCCGCCACGGCCCTGGCCGCGCTCACCGCGTCCGCCGCGGCGGTCGCCGCGCTCGGTGCGCTGCTCGGTCTGCGCCTGCTCGGCGCCGGCCTCGGGGGCCTCGGTGGTCACTTCGGTCTCCTTGTTGTCACTCACAGGTTCAGCCCCCCTTCGCGGGCGCCCTCGGCGATCGCGGCGACACGACCGGCGTAGCGGTTGCCACCACGGTCGAACACCACGTCGGTGAACCCGGCGGCCTTGGCGCGCTCAGCGAGCAGCTCGCCGACCTTGCGGGCCTTGGCGGTCTTGTCGCCCTCGAAGCCGCGCAGGTCGGTCTCGAGAGTCGAGGCGGAGGCCACGGTGTGGCCCTTGCTGTCGTCGACGAGCTGCACGAAGACGTGGCGCGCCGAACGGGTCACGACGAGACGAGGACGGGCCTCGGTGCCGACGACCTTCTTGCGGAGGCGAACGTGACGGCGCGTACGCGCGGCCGACTTCGACTTCACAGCCATGATTACTTACCAGCCTTTCCGGCCTTGCGACGCACGACCTCGCCGGCGTAGCGCACACCCTTGCCCTTGTACGGCTCGGGCTTGCGGATCTTGCGGATGTTGGCGGCGGTCTCACCGACGGCCTGCTTGTCGATGCCGCTCACCGTGAGCTTGTTGTTGCCCTCGACGGTGAACGTGATGCCGGCCGGCGGCTCGACGGTCACGGGGTGCGAGAAGCCCAGAGCGAACTCGACGGCCGAGCCCTTCTGCGCGACGCGGTAACCGGTGCCGACGACCTCGAGGCCCTTGGTGTAGCCCTGGGTCACGCCGATGATGTTGTTGTTGATCAGGGTGCGCGTGAGACCGTGCAGCGAGCGCGAGGCGCGCTCGTCGTCGGGGCGGGTGACGAGAACCTGGTTCTCCTCGACCTTGACCTCGATGGGCTTGGCCACGGTGAGCGCGAGCTCGCCCTTGGGGCCCTTCACGGCGACCTGCTGCCCGTCGACCGTCACGGTGACGCCGGCGGGGATGTCAATGGGAAGACGTCCGATACGCGACATGAGGGATCACCACACGTAGGCGAGAACTTCTCCGCCCACGCCCTTCTGCTCAGCCTGACGGTCGGTGAGAAGACCGGAGGAGGTGGACAGGATGGCGACGCCGAGTCCGCCGAGCACGCGGGGCAGCTCGGTCGACTTCGCGTACACGCGGAGGCCGGGCTTCGAGACGCGCTTGATGCCGGCGATCGACCGCTCGCGGTTCGGGCCGTACTTGAGGGTCATCGTGAGGGTCTTGCCGACGCGCGCGTCGGTCTCCTCCCACGCCGCGATGTAACCCTCCTGCTTGAGGATCTCCGCGATGTGCGTCTTCAGCTTGCTCGACGGCAGCGACACGGTGTCGTGGTGCGCCGAGTTCGCGTTGCGCAGACGGGTCAGCATGTCTGCGACCGGGTCTGTCATCGTCATATGACGTGTCCTTTGTTCATGAGGTTTCGGCTGCCGGTCCACGACAGACGACCTTCGATGATCGATCCGTATTCAGTTGTGCTTCGCGCGGCTCCGCCGCCGGCCGAGAAGATCCCGGCCGGCGGCGGAACACAAACGCTCGATCTTACCGCAGACCGACCTGAGAGATGTCTCAGGCCTGCTGGTCGTCGGCGCGGAACGGGAAGCCCAGGTGGCGCAGGAGCGCCCGGCCCTCGTCGTCCGACTTCGCGGTGGTGACCACCGTGATGTCGAAGCCGCGCACGCGGTCGATCTTGTCCTGGTCGATCTCGTGGAACACGGACTGCTCCTGGAGACCGAAGGTGTAGTTGCCGTTGCCGTCGAACTGCTTGCCCGACAGACCGCGGAAGTCGCGGATGCGGGGCAGGGCGAGCGAGATCAGGCGGTCCAGGAACTCCCAGGCGCGGTCGCCACGGAGCGTGACGTGGGCGCCGATGGGCTGGCCCTCGCGCAGCTTGAACTGCGCGATCGACTTCTTCGCCTTGGTGACGACGGGCTTCTGACCCGTGATCGCGGTGAGGTCGGCGACCGCACCCTCGATGACCTTGGAGTCGCGAGCTGCCTCGCCGACACCCGTGTTGACGACGACCTTGACCAGGCCAGGGATCTGCATGACGTTCTCGTAGCCGAACTCGTCCTGCAGCTTCTGGCGGATCTGGTCGCGGTAGACCTGCTTCAGGCGCGGCTGGATTTTGCCAGCCTGCGCGTCAATGGTGCTCACTGTCAGATGTCCTTACCCGACTTCTTCGCGTAGCGAACGCGAACAGTCTTCTTGACGCCGTCCTTGACCTGCTCCTCGACGCGGAAGCCGACGCGGGTCGGCTTCTTCGTCTCGGGGTCGACGAGCGCGACGTTGGAAATGTGGATGGGGGCCTCGTACGTCTCGATTCCACCGGTCTTCGTGCCGCGCTGCGTCTGGCCGATCCGGTTGTGCTTCGTGATGTAGTTGACGCCCTCGACGACGACGCGCTGGCCGCCGTCCACGACCTCGAGCACCTTGCCCTGCTTGCCGCGGTCGCCGCCGCGGTCCTGCTTGGCGCCGGTGATGACCTGGACGAGGTCGCCCTTCTTGATCTTCGCCATTGCTTACAGCACCTCCGGGGCGAGCGAGACGATCTTCATGAACTTGCGGTCACGAAGCTCGCGGCCGACCGGGCCGAAGATGCGGGTGCCGCGGGGCTCCCCGTCGTTCTTCAGGATCACGGCGGCGTTCTCGTCGAACTTGATGTACGAGCCGTCAGCGCGGCGCGTCTGCTTCACGGTGCGGACGACGACCGCCTTGACGACGTCGCCCTTCTTGACGTTGCCGCCGGGGATCGCGTCCTTGACCGTCGCGACGATGGTGTCGCCCACGCCGGCGTAACGGCGGTTCGAACCACCGAGGACGCGGATCGTGAGCAGCTCCTTCGCGCCGGTGTTGTCGGCGACCTTGAGGCGGGACTCGGTCTGAATCACTTGGCCTTCTCCAGAATCTCAACCAGGCGCCAGCGCTTGGTCGCGCTCAGCGGACGGGTCTCGTTGATGAGCACGAGGTCGCCGATGCCGGCGGTGTTCTGCTCGTCGTGCGCCTTGAGCTTCTTAGTGCGACGGATGACCTTGCCGTAGAGGGGGTGCTTAACGCGGTCCTCGACCTCGACGACGATCGTCTTGTCCATCTTGTCGCTCACGACGTAGCCGCGGACCGACTTGCGGTAGCCACGGGCGTCCGCGTCGCGGACGTCGTGCTCGGCGTGCTCGCCGACCTTCTTCTCGGTGGCCATCACTCAGCCTCTCCCTCGGCGACCGAAGTCTCGTCCGACTTCTTCGCCTTGTTCTTCTTGGCCTTCACCTCGGCCGGAGCGGGCGTGGCACGGATGCCGAGCTCGCGCTCACGGATGACGGTGTAGAGCCGCGCGATGTCGCGCTTGACGGCGCGGATGCGACCGTGGCTCTCGAGCTGGCCGGTGGCCGACTGGAAGCGCAGGTTGAACAGCTCCTCCTTGGCCTTGCGCAGCTCCTCGACGAGGCGCTGGTCCTCGAACGTGTCGAGCTCGCTCGTGGCGAGCTCCTTGGTGCCGATCGCCATTACGCGTCGCCCTCCTCGCGCTTGATGATGCGTGCCTTGAGAGGCAGCTTGTGAATGGCACGGGTCAGGGCCTCACGAGCGAGCTGCTCGTTGACGCCGGCGACCTCGAAGAGGACGCGACCCGGCTTGACGTTGGCGACCCACCACTCCGGCGAGCCCTTACCCGAACCCATGCGGGTCTCGGCGGGCTTCTTCGTAAGCGGACGGTCGGGGTAGATGTTGATCCACACCTTGCCGCCGCGCTTGATGTGACGCGTCATGGCGATACGAGCGGACTCGATCTGACGGTTCGTCACGTACGCGGGCGTGAGGGCCTGGATGCCGAACTCACCGAAGGAGACCTTGGTGCCACCCGTCGCCGCGCCATCCCGCTTGGGGTGGTGCTGCTTGCGGTACTTGACCTTGCGGGGGATGAGCATTACGCCGAAGCTCCTTCCGCGACCGGCGCCTGCGCGTCGTCACGACGCGGGCCACGGCGGCCGCCACGATCGCGGTCGCGGGCCGGCTTCATGTTGGCCTGCTCGCGCGCGAGTTCCTTGTTGGTGAGGTCGCCCTTGTAGATCCAGACCTTCACGCCGATGCGGCCGAAGGTGGTCTTGGCCTCGTAGAAGCCGTAGTCGATGTTCGCGCGCAGCGTGTGCAGCGGCACACGACCCTCGCGGTAGAACTCCGAACGGCTCATCTCCGCGCCGCCGAGGCGGCCCGAGACCTGGATCCGGACGCCCTTGGCGCCGGCGCGCTGGGCGCCCTGCAGGCCCTTGCGCATCGCGCGGCGGAAGGCCACGCGGGCGCTGAGCTGCTCGGCGACGCCCTGGGCGACGAGCTGAGCGTCGGCCTCGGGGTTCTTCACCTCGAGGATGTTCAGCTGGATCTGCTTGCCGGTGAGCTTCTCGAGCTCGCCGCGGATGCGCTCGGCCTCCGCGCCACGACGACCGATCACGATGCCCGGGCGGGCCGTGTGGATGTCGACGCGGACGCGGTCACGCGTGCGCTCGATCTCGATGCGGCTCACGCCGGCACGGTCGAGGTTCGTCTGCAGCAGCTTGCGGATCTTGATGTCCTCGGCCACGTAGTCGGCGTACCGCTGACCCGGCTTCGTCGAGTCCGAGAACCAGCGCGAGACGTGGTCCGTGGTGATGCCGAGGCGGAAGCCGTAGGGGCTGACTTTCTGTCCCATTACTTGCTCGCCTTCTTCTTGTCGGCGTCAGCGGTCTCCGCGACCGCCGGCGTCGAGAGCACGACCGTGATGTGGCTCGTGCGCTTCTTGATCTGGAACGCGCGGCCCTGGGCACGGGGCTGGAAACGCTTGAGCGTCGTGCCCTCGTCCACGTAGGCGTTCGCCACGAACAGGTCCTGCTCGTCCAGGTACTCGCCGTCCTTGTCGGCCTTGACCTGCGCGTTGGCCATGGCCGACGCGACGAGCTTATAGATCGGCTCGGAAGCCGCCTGCGGCGCGAACTTCAGGATCGCGAGCGCCTCCTGGGCCTGCTTGCCCTTGATGAGCGCGACGACACGACGAGCCTTCTGAGGGGTCACGCGGATGTGTCGCACGCGTGCGATGGACTCCACCATTTCTTCTCCTCTTGCGTCACCGCGGTCAGCGGCGACGGCCCTTCTTGTCGTCCTTCTCGTGGCCGCGGAAGGTGCGGGTGGGCGCGAACTCGCCCAGCTTGTGGCCGACAAGCGTCTCGGTGACGAACACCGGGATGTGCTTGCGACCGTCGTGCACGGCGATCGTGTGGCCGAGCATGGCCGGGATGATCATCGAGCGACGCGACCAGGTCTTGATCACGTTCTTGGTGCCGGCTTCGTTCTGCGAGACCACCTTGCGCAGCAGGTGCTCGTCGACGAAGGGGCCCTTCTTCAGACTGCGGGGCATCTTCTTTACTCCTACTTGCGCTTCTTGCCGGCGTTACGGCGACGCACGATGAGCTTGTCGCTTTCCTTGTTGGCGTGACGGGTGCGGCCCTCAGGCTGACCCCACGGGGTGACCGGGTGACGGCCACCGGAGGTCTTGCCCTCACCACCACCGTGCGGGTGGTCGACCGGGTTCATGGCGACACCGCGGACGGTCGGGCGGACGCCCTTCCAGCGCTTGCGGCCGGCCTTGCCCCAGTTGATGTTCGACTGCTCGGCGTTGCCGACCTCGCCGATCGTGGCGCGGCAGCGGGCGTCGACGTTGCGGACCTCGCCCGACGGCAGACGGAGCTGCGCGTAGGGGCCGTCCTTGGCGACGAGACGCACCGCGGCACCGGCCGAACGCGCCATCTTCGCGCCGCCACCGGGGCGCAGCTCGATGGCGTGCACGACGGTACCGGTCGGGATGTTGCGCAGCGGCAGGTTGTTGCCGGGCTTGATGTCCGCGTTCGGACCCGACTCGACGACGTCGCCCTGCTGCAGCTTGTTCGGCGCGAGGATGTAGCGCTTCGTGCCGTCCACGTAGTGCAGGAGCGCGATGCGCGCCGTGCGGTTGGGGTCGTACTCGATGTGCGCGACCTTCGCGTCGATGCCGTCCTTGTCGTTGCGACGGAAGTCGATCACGCGGTACTGGCGCTTGTGGCCACCACCGATGTGGCGCGTCGTGATGCGGCCCTGGTTGTTGCGGCCACCCGTCTTGGCGAGCGGGCGGAGCAGCGACTTCTCAGGCGTCGACCGGGTGATCTCGGCGAAGTCTGCCACCGACGAGCCGCGGCGACCGGGGGTCGTGGGCTTGTAGTTGCGAATAGCCATGTTCTCTCTTCCTCCCCGACCGTCAGCCGACTGCCGTGAAGATGTCGATGGTGCCCGACTTGAGCGTGACGATGGCGCGCTTGGTGTCCTTGCGCTTGCCGATGCCGAAGCGGGTGCGGCGGGCCTTGCCGACGCGGTTGATCGTGTTGACCGAAGCCACCTTGACGCCGAAGATCTTCTCGATCGCGAGCTTGATCTCGGTCTTGTTCGAGCGGGGGTCCACGATGAACGTGTACTTGCCCTCGTCGATGAGACCGTAGCTCTTCTCCGAGACGACCGGCTTCAGGATGACGTCGCGCGGGTCCTTCTGGACGGCGGTCATGCCGAGACCTCCTCAGTGGCGCCGGCCTTCTGCGCGATGAACGCGTCGATGGCGGCCTTGGTGAAGACGATGTCGTCCGAGACGAGCACGTCGTAGGCGTTCAGCTGGTCGGCCATCAGCACGTGCACGTAACCGAGGTTGCGCACGCTCAGGTAGCCGAAGTCGTCCTCGCGGTCGAGCACGACGAGCACGTTCTTGGCAGGCGACACCTTCGCGAGGAAGGAGGCGGCGGCCTTGGTCGAAGGCTCGGTCACACCGAACGACTCGACGACGTGGATGCGCTCGCCCCGCAGACGGTCGCTGAGCGCGCCCGCGAGGGCGGCGGCGATCATCTTCTTGGGGGTGCGCTGCGAGTAGTCGCGCGGCTTCGGGCCGTGGACGATGCCACCGCCGGTCATGTGCGGCGCGCGGATCGAGCCCTGACGGGCGTTACCCGTGCCCTTCTGCTTGAAGGGCTTGCGGCCGGCGCCCGAGACCTCACCGCGACGCTTGGTCGAGTGGGTGCCCTGGCGAGCCGCGGCGAGCTGCGCGACGACGACCTGGTGGATCAGCGGGATGTTCGTCTTGACGTCGAACACCGAGGCGGGCAGCTCGACCGAGCCGGCCTTCTTGCCGTCGATGCCCAGAACGTCGAGAGCGAGAGTCGAGTCAGCCATCTAACTCAGGCCCCCTTCACAGCGTTGCGGACGTACACGGTGCGGCCGCGCGCGCCGGGGACGGCGCCCTTGACGAGCAGCAGACCCTTCTCGGCGTCGACGGCGTGAACCGTGAGGTTGAGGACGGTCACGCGCTCGGCGCCCATACGGCCGGCCATGCGCATGCCCTTGAAGACGCGGCTCGGGGTCGACGAGGCGCCGATCGAACCGGGCTTGCGGTGGTTGCGGTGCGCACCGTGCGAAGCCGAGACGCCCTTGAAGTTGTGGCGCTTCATGACACCCGCGGTGCCCTTGCCCTTGCTCGTGCCGACGACGTCGACGAGCTGGCCGGCCTCGAAGGTGCCGTCGACCGTGAGCTCCTGGCCCAGCGAGTACTCGGCGGCGTCGGCCGTGCGGATCTCCGCGAGGTGACGGCGGGGCGTGACGCCCGCGGCCTCGAAGTGGCCCGAGAGCGGCTTGTTGACCTTGCGCGGGTCGATCGCGCCGGCGGCGATCTGGATGGCCGAGTAGCCATCCTTCTCCGCCGTGCGGATCTGCGTGACCACGTTCGGCGCGAGCTCGATCACCGTGACGGGGATGAGCTTGCCGTTCTCGTTCCACACCTGGGTCATGCCGAGCTTGGTGCCCAGCAGGCCCTTCGAAATCTTGTTGTTGATGTCAGCCATGTCGATCCCCAGCCTCAGAGCTTGATCTCGATGTTGACGTCGGCCGGAAGGTCGAGACGCATGAGCGAGTCGACGGCCTTCGGCGTCGGGTCCACGATGTCGATGAGGCGCTTGTGGGTGCGCATCTCGAAGTGCTCGCGGCTGTCCTTGTACTTGTGGGGCGAACGGATCACGACGACCACGTTCTTCTCGGTCGGAAGGGGCACCGGGCCCACGACCTGAGCACCCGCACGGGTGACCGTGTCGACGATCTTGCGCGCCGACGTGTCGATGACCTCGTGGTCATACGACTTCAGGCGAATGCGGATCTTCTGTCCCGCCATTTGTCTGCTCACTCTCTTTACGCGTCGTACCTCACGGGCATTGGACGCACGTACCCTCCGGATACCCTTCGGGCTGACCCCTGTGGGTCGTGTTCACATGTCAGTCCACGCGCGCAGAGCAGCCTCTGCGAGGTGGGTGTGTGATTTCGTTCTCCTGCCCGCGGCCCAGACCTTCAGGTCTGTGCACTGCCCTGGCAGTGATCCCGCGCAGTCCTCCCGAGGGAGCGCACGCAGGAATGTGGAACTTGTCTATTCTGCCACCCCGGGCGGCACGAGAGCAACCCGGGCGTGTCGCGCGAGATCCCGCGGAATCACGCGGGTCTCGGGAGGGCGTTCGGCACCCTCCCAGCCTCGCCCACCGGAAGCATCGGCGACTCTCGTCCACAGCGATCATCCGCGGCTCACCTGTTCCGCCGCAGCGGATGGCCGCCTCAAGCGAGCCTGGCGACTGCCACGGTGGCCTCATGGATCTCCTCGCACACCTCGCCGCGCAGGGCGGGATCGCCCGCACACGTGCGCTCCGCGACGCCGGCTTCTCTCGGCACGAAATCGACGGAGCAGTCGCACGCGGCGCGCTCAGGCGTCCGCGCCGGGGATGGGTCTACATTCCCGGCTGCGCGGATCAGATGCTCGTCCGGGCAGCCGTCTCGGGAGTGGTGCTTACATGCGTGACCCAGGCTGAACGGCTGGGGCTGTGGACGAGGGCGGCCGATGACCTGGTGCACGTCGGCGCTCTCGCGCCGGCGTCCGTCGTGGTGAAGAAGGCGCACGTCCACTGGGCCCAGCCACTGATACCGCGTCATCCCGGGCAACTCGAGGACCCGATCGAGAACGTCCTCGCGCTCATCGCCGACTGCCAGCCGCACGAGGAGTCGCTCGCCGCGTGGGACTCGGCGTTCCAGCAGGGCCTCGTCGATCGCGACTCGTTCGGGCGCTACCGGCTCTCTCCGGCCGCGCGTCGGCTGCTGGCGGAGGTGTCGCCGTTCCGGGATTCGGGCCTCGAGACGTTCGTGTTCACCCGGCTCCGCTGGCTGCGGATGCTCATCCGATCGCAGATTCTGGCTCTACGGGCACCGCGTGGACTTCCTGATCGGCGAGCGCCTGGTGGTGCAGGTCGACGGCGCGCACCACGTCGGCGCGCAGCGGTCGTCCGACAACGCGCACGACGCGATCCTGCGACTGCACGGCTACCACGTGATCCGCGTGACGTCGCAGCAGATCTACGAGCACTGGGAGGAGGTGCAGGACCTCATCCTGCGCGCGATCGCGCAGGGCCTGCACAAGGCGGCGTGACGACGGCGCACGCCGCCCGCACAGCCGAAGGGATCCGCCATCCCGAAGCGCGGATCGGACGAAACGGGCTTCGGATGTGCGGATCCCTTCGGATCTGCCGGGTGCGTCAGTACCAGTTGACGGCCTGCGAGTGGCCCCACGCCGCGCAGGGGCTGCCGTAGGCGCGCGAGATGTAGTCGAGGCCCCAGGTGATCTGGGTCGTGGCGTTGGTCGCCCAGTCCGAGGCGACCGTGGCCATCTTGTCGCCGGGCAGCGACTGCGGGATGCCGTAGGCGCCGCTCGAGGGGTTCATGGCCTGGTAGTTCCAGCCCGACTCCTTGTTCCACAGCGACACCAGGCAGCTGAACTCGCCGGCGCCCCAGCCGTACACCTCGGCCGCCATGCGCTGGGCCGTCGCCTGCGCGCCCGCGGGGGTGTTCGCGGCGGCGAGGGCCTCGGCCGCCTGGCGCTCCTCCTCGGCCTTGCGCGCGGCCTCCTCCTCGGCCTTGCGAGCGGCCTCCTCGGCGGCGCGGCGGGCCTCCTCCTCGTCCTCGCGCACGAGGGCGGCCGTCTGGGCCACGAGGTCCTGCGTGGCGTGCTCGGTCTCGACGACCTCGCCGCTGATCACGACGGCCGGCAGCTTCTCGTAGTCGCTGAGCTCGTCGAGCTTCGCGCGGAGCTTGCTGGTGTCAGCCTCGGCGTGCGCCTGGGACAGCGCCTTCTCGGCCCGGTCGAGCGCGGCCTCGGCGACGGCGGCCGCCGTGGCGTCGTCGGCGCCCCGGGTCGGCTCGGCGACGGTGCGCGCCCCCGGAGGCGGCGCGGTCGCCGCGACGGCCGCGGTGCCCGACAGCATCAGGCCGGCGGCCACCGCGACGCCGAGCAGGCGGCGCCGCTGGCGGGCTCGGCGCTCACGGCGCAGCAGCGAGAGGTGGTTCGGGCGCGGGAACGGGGTGAGCAGGGGTGTTTCGGGTGTGTTGTGCGACATACCTTGCGTTTCTCATCGGGTACGTCCGCACTCGCCATCGCGCGCAGCGGCGCATCACGCGGCAGGGCCTTCGGGTGGCGGCCGCGGCGAATGGGGACCCCCTACCGTTACCGACTGGTCTGGACGACCCGTGGGCGTTACCTGTTCGTTACCTGGATCCGCCCGAGCCCCGCGAACGCGACGACGCCCCCGCCCGGTGAGGGCGGGGGCGTCGGAAGCCGCTGCTGCTTACTCGTCGCCGACGGCGCCGTCGACGTTGTCGCGGATCTGGTCGATCTGCGCGTCGAGGTCGTCCGGCAGAACGCCCTTGGCGAAGTCCGTGACCTTGTCGAGGACCGAGTCGCTGACGCCCTCGGCCTCGGCGCTCTGGAGCGCGTCCTGGAGCTTGTCCTTGTTCTGCTCGAAGAGTTCCTTGCCCTGGTTCACGAGATCGTCGAAGCCCATGATTTCCCCTCCCAAAGGGTTCGGTGCGTCCGCAGATCGGACGCGTCGCCGCCATTGTGTCAGGCGGACGCGCGGCGGGGAACCCATCCAGCGGGAGTGGCGACGCACTGCGTCATGGGCAGGACTGCCCGCGGTGATGACCGGCCGGCGCGTCAGGCGACGGTGTCGCCGGGCAGGAGCGCGGCCTTGCCCGTCTTGAACAGGATCACGATGTCGCCCATCACGCTCCAGTTCTCGACATAGGAGAGGTCGAGGCGCACGCTGTCGTCCCACGACAGCTTCGACCGGCCTGAGACCTGCCAGAGGCCGGTGATGCCGGGCTTGACGAGGAACCGGCGGTGCACGTGGTCCGCGTACTGGTCCACCTCGCGCTGCAGCGGCGGGCGGGGCCCCACGAGCGACATGGAGCCGCCGATCACGTTGAAGAGTTGCGGCAGCTCGTCGAGGCTGTACTTCCGCATGATGCGGCCCACCGGCGTGACGCGGGGGTCGTTGCGCATCTTGAACAGCACCGAGTTGCCCATGTCCTGCATGTCGAGCAGGGAGGCGAGCTGCTTGTCCGCGTCGGCGACCATCGAGCGGAACTTGAGCATCTCGAATTCGCGCCCGTGCCGTCCGACGCGCTTCTGGCGGTAGATGATCGGCCCCTTCGAGGTGCCCCACACGAGCACCGCGAGCACGAGGAACACGGGGCTGAGCAGCACCACCAGAAGAGATGCGCAGAAGAGGTCCATCATCCGCTTGACGAACCGCTGCCCCGAGGAGAATCGCGGCGTCTCGACGTGCATCAGCGGAAGCCCGGAGACCGGCCGCATGTGGAGTCGCGGGCCCGCGATGTCCGTGATGCTCGGGGCGAGGACCAGATGCTGGCGCCCCGACTCGAGCGCCCACGAGATCTCCTTGACCCGCTGCGGTCCGATCGCGTCGGTGCTCGTGATCACGACGGTGTCCGCACCTGTCACGCTGATCGCACGCTCGATCGAGTCCACGCTGCCCATGACCGGGACGTCGGTGCCCGCCAGCTCGGCCGCCACCCGACCGGTCGGGATGCACGCCCCGACCACGTGATAGCCGGCGCCGCTGGCGCGCTTGAGCTCCCGGGCCATGTGGGCCACGCTCGCCTCGGATCCCACCAGCAGCACGTTGGCGGAGTACTCGCCTCTGGCGCGTTGGATACGCAGCCAGTGGCGCCAGAGATACCGCTCGGTGATGAGCAGGAAGACGCCGAGCGGAAGCGCGATGAAGAGGTAACCGCGGGCGATCGAGATGTTCAGCGCGAAAGCGACGATGGCGATGACGCCGAACAGCATGAAGCTGCTGTCGAAGATGCGCCGGTACTCCTCCGCGCCGACGCCGACGACCCGCTCTGACCGGGTGTCGTTCAGCGCCAGCACGATCATCCAGAGGAACACGATCAATGCCGAGAGCAGGGTGTACGACGACAGACCCGGCCAGGTCGGGATCGGCATCGAGATATTGGCGTGCAGACCGAGCCATCCGAACTGCGTGCCGAAGACCACGGCGGCGATGACGAGAAGGTCGGTCAGGCGCAGCATCCGCGCGTAGCGCTTGCGCCAGTCGAACCTCGATCCGGCTGCCCCGCTCACGACCGGGATGCCCCCGCTCGCGGTCCTCACGACCGCCGGGAACGACGCCGGGGTCCTGCGAACCGAGACGCCCCCCCGGCGCACCCGTCTTGCCCTGCTCGGCCCGCGTGATCTCGGTTGTCAAGCCCTAAGCCTCCCGTTGCCGTCGAACGGCGACCGTGGCAGTCTACCCCGCTCACAGACGATTCGCGGGTGAAGCACCGGCCGTCCTGAGCGACGCGGGGACCTGTCCCCACGACTGCACAATCAGCGCGCGGCGCAGCCTTCGGTCGCGAGCTCCGTCCCGGTCTTGTTGATCATCGGGGTGGATCGGATGTCGACGGGACCGTAATCACCATCCTCGCCGGAGAACACGGCGGTGACGCTCGCGCGTTCGGTCGGTACCAGGTTCGTGGTGAACCAGGCCACCGGCCTGCCGAGATCCTGGACGTCGGTGCGTGCCACGTGCACATCACGCCCGTTCACGGTCACGCTCTCGACTGTCGTTCCCGGAGGACCGTAGATGTAGACCTGTGTGCGGAACTGCTGTGATCCCCAGTGGCCGCTCGCGATGTACTGCGGGAGGAGGTCCGCTTCCGTCTGCGAGATGTCCATGTGAAGCGTCGAGCTGACGGCGAAGGATCTCACCCCGTCCACGCACGACTCCTCCACGCCGACCGCGGACTTCATGTAGTAGTCGATCTTCGACATCGACTCGTCGCGGTAGTAGACGCCGATGGTCGTCGAGTCCGCGTTGTCGTCGGGGAGGATCCCCGCCACCCGCAATGGGGCGATCGTCTGCTGGACCTCTTCGTGCGCACTCCAGAACATGATCGAGCCGTTCTCGATTCCGTCGTTCAGCGCGCTCACCATCGCCATCGGGTCGAAGTCCCCGCGCGTGAGAGCGTCGAAGATCGACGTCGCGGCACTCGCGAAGAAGGCGTCCACGAGGGGCGCTTCCTGATACGACCCCCAGCGCACGTAGATCTCGTTGAGCAGGAGTCGTACAGCGTTACCCTCGTTCAACTCCTCGCCGGTGGCGAGTTGGACGGGACCGGTCGCGCGCAGGACGTAGCTGAGGGCGATCGGGTCGATCGAGATCACACCGTCGATCTGGTCGGGCGCGATGTCGCGTTGCCACCACGCAGCCACGATCTGCGCCATCGTGGGAAAGTCCGGACGGCTGGACGACGTGTTGATGTGATGCACCAGGTAGTCGCTGTAGAGGGCGAGAGCACTATCAGGCACCTCGACTGGGACCTTCTGGCTGTTGCGGTACAGGCGGCTGTTCGCCTGCCCGACGATCTCGATCCGGCCGGCGTCGGCGCGCAGCAGCGTCTGCGATGCCGCCGACCCCCCGAGACCCACCGCCTCGGCGTTGTTCTGAGAGACCAGCAGGTAATTCCTCGGGCCGTTCGCCCCGAGCAGTTCGGACACGACGGGCAGCGCCTCGGCGGCGCCCGAAAGCAGGGGCGCGACCGTGTCGACGCCGTCTCGGACGTCTCCGACGAGCGACTCATCTCCCCTGACGGCCTCCAGGTCACCGGCGAGCTGCGTGAGGCGCGGTTCGGCCTCGGCGAGTATGGGCAGCACCCGCGCAAACACCGGATCAGCACTATCGGCGCCGACCGCCGCCATCGCCGGTCGGCCGAGATCGTTCGCGAGCACGTCAAGCGACTCCGAGGCGAGTCGCACCGCGCGGAGGTTGGGACCCACGAACGGGACGACCTCGGCCGCCCGCCAGATGGGATCCGCCGCCGCCGCAGCGGCCGCCTCCCCGTGTCCGCCGAGCGCATCCAGGGATCCGTCTACGTCGGCGCCGGCCTGCACTTGGGCGACGACGCCCCTCGCTGCGGTGAGCTCCGACCTCACGCTCAGGACTCGGAAGCCGAGCCACGCCACGGCGAGCAGGATGAGCAGAAGGGCGCACGCGGTCGAGATCACGACCACTCGGGCGCGCCGTGACGTCCTCGCCTTCGCGCGGGTATGCCCGCGCGTGGGGGCGGTGCGATTGTCCGTTGAAGCAGCCATCCTGCTCAGCCTACGAGAGCACCACTGGACGATCCCTCGGCGCGGCCGGTGCACCAGCCCGCGAACCTACGGCGCCTCCCCCACGCCTCCGGACACGAGCAGGATCTCGTCCAGCTCGATCGAAACCCTGCCCTCGGCAGGCTCGACCTCAGCCACCTGACCGGACAGCCCCGTGACCGTCACCGTATCCCAGGCCGGGAACTCCACCGTGGTCGACCCTGCCGTGGGGTACACGACCTTCACGGTCCGACCCGGCTCACCGAACGAAACGGACCGCACCCCATCGATGCGGTCGACGTTCCGGAACGGGGCGCCGTCGAGGGCGGCGATGAACAGCGCCTGCACGAACGCCGCCGGCTTGGGCGGCTGGGCCGCGACGCCGTCGCGCTTCTGCCAGAACAGCCCGAAGTTCCCTTCGTGATCGGCCGGCTCGGTGGTGTCGTTGATCAGGTCGTACCAGAAGAACCGCTCGACACCGGCCGCCAGGGCGGTCGACTGAGCGCGAACCAGTCGCGCCCCCTGCTCCTCGAGCGATACGTCGCCGGTCTTGCTCGTCCAGCCGAGCTCCGTCACCCAGATCGGCTCGGCTCCGCCGTGGCGGTTCATGGTGTCCCGCGCCTGGCGGACGACGCCATCCAGTCCTTCGGGACCGAAGTACACCTGGTAAGGGTGGAAGCTCGTCGCATCGGAGTGGGCCAGCCCGCCACGGGACCAGAGCTGCTCGAAGAACGTGTCGTCATAGTTGCCCGTCACGCCGGCTATGACCGGAAGGTCAGGTGCGACGGCTTTCACTCGACCGTACGCCGCCTCGACCAAGGGGTAGTAGCAGTCACCGGTGAGGCCGCACGGCCCGGGGTTGAAGACGGGGATGTTGAACTCGTTGAACAGCTCCAACCCGATGAGGTCGAAGTTCTGCGCGACCGCCGCGGCGAAGTTGCCGTACCCGGCCAGCCCATCCGCCGAGTGGGGGGTGAGTCCGGCATCGTAGAGCTTGTTCCCCCACCCTGCGATGCCAAGGACCCCGAGCCCTCTCGCGCGTGCGTTCACGGCGCCGGCGACCTCATCGTCGCGGAAATCGTAGACGCCCCGCTGCTGCTCGCTGATGGACCATGTGAAGTTCTGGCGAACCGCTCCCAGCCCCAGCGCCGCTGCGGCGGCGGGTGCATCGGAATAGGTCTCCTGCGTCGGGTGGACGTGCGCGCCGAAGCGACCGTCGAGCGGAATATATGCGTGAGGGGAGGAGACGAGCCCGACCGGGGTCGTGATCGACGCACCCGACGAGTCGGTGACCCGGATCTCGAAGTACCCCTGAGGCAGGCCGTCAAGCGGAAGCGCCGAGACTCCATCACCGAGCTGGGCATCCCCCCTGGCGATCTCTGACCCGTCGCGGCGGGTGGCCACCCACGTTGCGGGCCCGGGGGCCATGTTCACAGCGAGGGTGGCCATCCGCTCGTTCAGGATCAGCGCGTCGTTGAGGATGCCCCACTCGCCCTCCACCTCCTCGAAGGACCCGTTCGGCACGTGCTCCACACCGTCCGGCCCGACGAGCGAGATCGCGTCCAGGCCGAATCCCCTGATCGGCCCGGTCAGAGCGATCTGGAAGTCCACCGACGACTGGCCCCCGGAGCTGGTGAACGTGTGCTCGATCGACCACCAGGTGCTGCCGAGCGCCGGCAACTCGATCGGCTCTCCCCCCAGGGAGAGCTCGACGGGCATGTCCGCGACCTCCGGTCCGAGCCGACGGACATCCAATGACAGCCTGTAGTCCGTGTGGGGCTCGATCGGGATCGTCACCGCGGCGGCGACGAGCGTCTCCGTGACTGCCGGGGCATCCATCACTAGCGCGACCGTTCCATCGGAGGCACTGCCGACTTCAGGAAGCACGCCGGGGAGGGCGGCAGCCGAAGGAAACGACCAGCCCGCCACTGTCGCGCGCGCGGCCGCCGCTCGGGGAAGCTCGCCCGGCTCCGGCGTCGGAGTGGGAGTCGGCGTGGGCGAGGCCGTGGCGGTGGGCGTCGCCGACGGAGACGCCATGGGCGGCGCCGGGGAGCGAAGCGCGAACGCCGCGCCCACGCCGCCTCCGGCGAGGGCGAGGGCCGTGACGCTCGCGACGACGACGCGCGTCTTCACGGTCCAATGCTTCGGATTGAGGTGCTCGGCGAACCAGGTCTTGATCGACATCTCACTCCGGGGTCTGCGCGCAGCGGCGGGTCGGATGGGCCTCGGGTCTCCTCGACGTTACCGCGTGAGGGTTCGGACTCCGAACCGGCCCGCGTCGCGCGGCCCGGTGACGGTCAGCGCTCGATGGGCAGCTGCATCGTGGGGACGTCGTCCGCCGTACGCGCCCTGGGCGCGCCGAAGATGCGATCGGCGGGGTCGTCCCACGGCTCGGCGAGGCCAGGCGGCACCGGCCGCCGCCGCGCGGCGATCAGCTCGGCGTCGCGCTCCCAGATCGCGCGGGCGATCATCCGGCGGTCGCGCGCGTGGATCATGGCCCGCAGGATCATCGCCAGGAGCAGGCCGATGTACCCGCCGCTCGTGTTGGCGAAGACATCCAGCAGGGTCGAGACGCGGGACTCGAGCACCGTCGCCTGCGTGAACTCGATGAAGCCGGAGTACCCGGGCAGCAAGAAGAGCGCCAGCCACCACGCGCGTCGCGGCAGCGCAAGCCCGAGCAGGAAGCCCAGCGGCACGAACATCGCGACGTTCGCCGCGAACTCGAGCTCGTTGAAGCCGAACCACTCGGGCACGCCGAAGCGGTGGAGCACCCGCAGCACGCGCTCGGCGATGCTGCCGAACTCCAGGTCGGACGGATCCGGCCACAGCGTCACGAGGGAGACGAAGCCCGCGTAGACGAGCAGCAGCAGGGTGGTGACCCACATGCGGGCGTGGCTGCGCGGGGGCTTCGGGCCGAGGACGTCGGTCATGTGGGGCACGGTACCGGGTGGGGCTGTGGAGGAGCGGAGCGCGCAGGGTGAGTTCGGAGACGTCTCGACTCCGCTTCGCTCCGCTCAACGACCGGGGGCCCTGCGTCGCTCCGCTCCACGACCCCCAGAGAACACGAAAGCGGGGCCGGATCCGAAGATCCGACCCCGCTCCCGAAGCCAGTACTGGAGGTACTTACTTGATGATCTTGGTCACCGTGCCGGCGCCGACGGTGCGGCCACCCTCACGGATCGCGAAGCCGAGGCCCTCCTCCATGGCGATGGGCTGGATGAGCTCCACCGTCATGTCCGTGGTGTCACCGGGCATGACCATCTCGGTGCCCTCGGGCAGCGAGATGACGCCGGTCACGTCCGTGGTGCGGAAGTAGAACTGCGGGCGGTAGTTCGTGTAGAAGGGGTTGTGGCGGCCACCCTCGTCCTTCGACAGGATGTACGCGGTGCCCTCGAAGTTCGTGTGCGGCGTGACCGAACCCGGCTTCACGACGACCTGGCCGCGCTCGACCTCCTCGCGCTTCAGACCACGGAGCAGGAGACCGCAGTTCTCGCCGGCCCAGGCCTCGTCGAGCTGCTTGTGGAACATCTCGATACCCGTGACCGTGGTCTTCTGCGTCGGGCGGATGCCGACGATCTCGACCTCGGAGTTGATGGCCAGCGTGCCACGCTCGGCGCGGCCCGTGACGACCGTGCCACGGCCGGTGATCGTGAAGACGTCCTCGATCGGCATCAGGAACGGCTTGTCGCGGTCGCGCACCGGGTCCGGGATCGACTCGTCGACGGCCTCCATGAGCTCGACGATCGACTGCACCCACTTCTCGTCGCCCTCGAGAGCCTTGAGGCCCGAGACGCGGACGACCGGAGCGTCGTCGCCGGGGAAGCCCTGCGACGAGAGCAGCTCGCGGACCTCGAGCTCGACGAGCTCCAGGATCTCCTCGTCGTCGACCATGTCGGCCTTGTTCAGCGCGACGAGCAGGTAGGGAACGCCGACCTGCTTGGCGAGCAGGACGTGCTCACGCGTCTGGGCCATCGGGCCGTCGGTCGCGGCGACCACCAGGATCGCGCCGTCCATCTGGGCGGCACCGGTGATCATGTTCTTGATGTAGTCGGCGTGACCCGGGGCGTCGACGTGAGCGTAGTGGCGCTTCGGCGTCTCGTACTCGACGTGCGAGATGTTGATCGTGATGCCGCGCTGGCGCTCCTCGGGAGCCGAGTCGATCGACGAGAAGTCGCGCACGACGTTGACGTCCGACGGGTACTTGTCGGCGAGCACCTTCGAGATCGCCGCGGTGAGCGTCGTCTTGCCGTGGTCGACGTGACCGATCGTTCCGATGTTCACGTGCGGCTTGGTGCGCTCGAACTTGGCCTTAGCCACTGGGTCCTCCTCAGGACGGTTCATGGATCATGGCCGGATCGAGCGCGAGCTCGGCATCGCCCCGCTGACGACCCGCAGCTCCTCCCCCGCCGCGTTCGAGACGCGTGTGCTCCCCGCCGAGCCCATCAGGCTGAGGCGATTACTCGCCCTTGCCCTTCTGGATGATCTCGTCGGCGACGGCCTTCGGGACCTCGGCGTAGCTGTCGAACTCCATCGAGTAGACAGCGCGGCCCGACGTCTTCGAACGCAGGTCGCCGATGTAGCCGAACATGCTGGACAGCGGGACGAGGGCCTTGATGACCTTCACGCCCTGCGCGTCCTCCATCGACTGCATCTGACCGCGACGCGAGTTCAGGTCGCCGATGACGTCGCCCATGTACTCCTCGGGAGTACGGACCTCGACCGCCATGAGCGGCTCGAGCAGCACGGGGTTCGCCTTGCGGACGGCCTCCTTGAAGCCCATCGAGCCGGCGATCTTGAACGCCATCTCCGAGGAGTCGACGTCGTGCGAGGCGCCGTCGACCAGGGTCGCCTTGACGCCGACCATCGGGTAGCCCGCGAGGACACCCGTGTTCATCGCGTCCTGGAAGCCCTGGTTGGTGGGCTCGATGTACTCGCGCGGGATGCGGCCACCGGTGACCTCGTTGACGAACTCGTAGGTCTTGTCGGCGGTCACCTCGAGCGGCTCCAGCTTGAACTGGATCTTCGCGAACTGACCCGAACCACCGGTCTGCTTCTTGTGCGTGTAGTCGTGACGCTCGACGACCTTGCGGATCGTCTCGCGGTACGCCACCTGCGGCTTGCCGACGTTGGCCTCGACCTTGAACTCGCGCTTCATGCGGTCCACGAGGATGTCGAGGTGCAGCTCGCCCATGCCCTTGACGACGGTCTGACCGGTCTCGGCGTTGTTCTCGACGCGGAACGTCGGGTCCTCCTCCGCGAGCTTCTGGATCGCGAGACCCAGCTTCTCCTGGTCGGCCTTCGTCTTGGGCTCGATCGCGACCTCGATGACCGGCTCCGGGAACGTCATCGACTCGAGGACGACCTGGTTGGCGGCGTCCGAGAGCGTGTCGCCCGTGGTCGTGTCCTTGAGGCCGATGACCGCGTAGATGTGACCCGCGGTGACCGAGTCGACCGGGTTCTCCTTGTTGGCGTGCATCTGGAAGATCTTTCCGATGCGCTCCTTCTTGCCCTTGGTCGAGTTGACGACCTGGGCGCCCGACTCGAGCGAGCCCGAGTACACGCGGATGTAGGTCAGACGACCGAAGAAGGGGTGCGAGACGACCTTGAAGGCCAGCGCGGCGAAGGGCTCCGAGGCGTCGGCGTGACGCTCGATGATCTTCTCCTCGTCCTTCGGGTCGTGGGCCTCGATGGCCGGCACGTCGAGGGGCGACGGGAGGTAGTCGACGACCGCGTCGAGCATCGGCTGCACGCCGCGGTTCTTGAACGCCGAGCCGCAGAGGACCGGGTAGACCTCGCTGGCGATGGTGAGCTTGCGGATGGCGCCCTTGATCTCCTCGACCGAGAGCTCCTCGCCGCCGAAGTACTTCTCGAGCAGCGCCTCGTCGGTCTCGGCGACCGTCTCGAGCAGCTTCTCGCGGTACTCGGCCGCCTTGTCGGCGAGCTCGGCGGGGATCTCGGTGACGTCGTACTTGGCGCCCATGGTCACGTCGCCCTTGGCGTCGCCCGGCCACACCAGCGCACGCATCTCGACCAGGTCGATGACGCCGACGAAGTCGTTCTCGGCGCCGATCGGCAGCTGCAGCACGAGCGGCTTGGCCTTCAGGCGGTTGACGATCGTGTCGACCGTGAAGTAGAAGTCGGCGCCCAGCTTGTCCATCTTGTTGACGAAGCAGATGCGGGGCACGTTGTACTTGTCAGCCTGACGCCACACCGTCTCCGACTGGGGCTCCACGCCCTCCTTGCCGTCGAACACGGCAACGGCGCCGTCGAGCACGCGGAGCGAGCGCTCCACCTCGACCGTGAAGTCCACGTGGCCGGGGGTGTCGATGATGTTGATCTGGTTGTTGTTCCAGAAGCACGTCACAGCAGCGGACGTGATCGTGATGCCACGCTCCTGCTCCTGCTCCATCCAGTCGGTCGTGGCGCCACCGTCGTGCGTCTCACCGATCTTGTGGTTGACGCCCGTGTAGAACAGGATGCGCTCGGTCGTCGTGGTCTTACCGGCATCGATGTGCGCCATGATGCCGATGTTGCGGACCTTCTTGAGGTCGGTGAGCACCTCTTGTGCCACTTGCGGTTCCTTACGTGTGGTGTGGAGTAGAGCGTGGGTGCCGGCCCCGGACGGCGGGTCCCGTCATCCGGGGCCGGCGGATCCGCATCCGTGGATGCGGGGTGCTGTTTACCAGCGGTAGTGCGCGAAGGCCTTGTTCGACTCGGCCATCTTGTGCGTGTCCTCGCGACGCTTCACGGCGGCGCCGAGGCCGTTCGAGGCGTCGAGGATCTCGTTCATCAGACGCTCGGTCATCGTCTTCTCACGACGGCCCTTGGCGTAGCTGACGAGCCAGCGCAGCGCGAGCGTGTTCGCGCGGTGCGGCTTGACCTCGACCGGCACCTGGTAGGTCGAGCCGCCGACGCGGCGGCTGCGGACCTCGAGGGTCGGGCGGACGTTGTCGAGCGCCTTCTTGAGCGTCGCGACGGCGTCCTGGCCGTTCTTCGCCTCGACGCCCTGGAGGGCGGTGTAGACGATGTTCTCGGCGATCGACTTCTTGCCGTCGACGAGGATCTTGTTCACGAGCTGCGTGACGATCGGAGCGCCGTAGACCGGGTCGTTGACGACGGGGCGCTTCGGGGCGGGTCCCTTACGAGGCATCTGACTCAGCCCTTCTTCGCGCCGTAGCGGCTGCGAGCCTGCTTACGGTTCTTGACAGCCTGGGTGTCGAGCGCACCGCGGACGATCTTGTAGCGGACACCGGGGAGGTCCTTCACACGACCACCGCGGACCAGCACGAGCGAGTGCTCCTGCAGGTTGTGGCCCTCGCCCGGGATGTAGGCGGTGACCTCGGTGCCGTTGCGGAGCTTCACACGGGCGACCTTGCGCATGGCCGAGTTCGGCTTCTTGGGCGTGGTCGTGTAGACGCGGGTGCAGACACCCGCCTGCTGCGGGTTCGCCTTCAGGGCGGGCGCCTTGGTCTTCGAGACCTTCGGCGAACGGCCCTTGCGAACCAACTGCTGAATGGTTGGCACGTTCTCTCCTAGTTGGGCTGCACGGTGACAGCGGGTTGTTCCCCGCATCGCGACGTGTTGCTCGGTGTTGCGACGCGGTTTCACGTAGACCCACCCGCGCGACAGGATGTGTCGAGCGTTTGAGGTGGTGGGTATGCCGTGGGGGTGACCTGTTCGCAGGTCGTTCCCTATGTGTGGTTCACGCGCACGCAAGCGGGCGCGCCTACACGCACACCGAATCATGATAGCGCATCGCACGGCTCACGGCGTGTCGCTCCACCCTCCTGGACACCGTCGGTGCAAGCGCTCAGAGGGTCAGGCCGTCGCCCGGATCGTGCGGGTCGAACGGCGCGTCCAGGCTCTGGGTGAGCTCGGCGAGCATGGCCTCGATCTGCGGCTCGACGAACTCGACGACCGCCGCGTGGATGCGCAGCCGGTGGTGCAGCAGGATGCCGCACACCTCGCGTCCGATGAGGTTGGCGTACTCGTCCGCGAGCGCGACCTCGCGGCGCAGCGCCGCCTTGGCCTCCTCGGAGAGCGGCGGCAGGCTCGGCACCTGCGCCTCCTCCTCGCTCGCCAGGCCCGACAGGGTGAACAGGAACGGGGCGCCCGGCACGGGATCCGGGTCGAGCGGCAGCCCCTCGAACTCGGGGTCCAGGCCCTCGGTCGGCCGGTAGCTGCGCGCGCGGTTGCGGGCGGCCTGCTGATCCAGCTCGGCCTGGAGCATCGGAAGATTGCGCGACGTGTACTCGGCGACCGCCTGGTCGACGATGGTCTTGATCCTGGTCGAGAGCCCGTGCTGCACGCCGTGCGGCACATCCGACCCCAGGCCCGCGGACGACAGGATGGGCGACCCGAGGCAGCGCCGGCACGGCGCGACCCGGCCGCGGTGCGTGGCCGGCTCCCAGCGCGGCACCCAGCGCAGCCAGGCGTCGACCGCCTGGCTCACCTGCGTCTCGAGTGAGCGCTCCACGCCATAAGCGTAGGCGCGGGAGGGCGCTCAGCGCCGCAGGACGCCTGGACCGTTTCGTCTCCGTTCGCTGGCGCTCACTCCGCTCAACGACCGGCATCTCTGTTACTGCGGTCGTTGAGTGGCGGTCGTTGAGCGGAGCGAAGCGGAGCGAAGCGGAGACGAAACGCACCGCCCCGCCGCCGCTACTCCCCGTCCTCGTCCTGCTCCCAGGGCCACTGGGGGCGGTGGGCGTGGGTGCGGCGGACGGCGAGGGCGGCCCATCCGGCGACCACCGCGGCCCCGGCGAAGACCGCCGAGGTCCAGCTCGTGGCCGCTCCCCCGACCGCGCCCGTCGCGGTCGCCACGTCCGCGCCGAACACGAGCGCCAGGATCCAGAGGGCGGCCAGGTGCGCGAGCGCCGTGGACAGCGCGACGCCGATCACGGCGGTGTACTTCGGGTGCTCCTGCCGCAGCGCGGGCCACAGGGATGCGGCGAACGCCAGCGCGGCGACGCCGGCGGCGAGCGGGCCGGGGACGGGGCTCAGCCCGGGCGTCGCGATCACGTCCCGGTCGGTCGCGAGGCTGAGCAGGCCCGAGGCGAACACGACCAGCGCCACGTATCCCGCGACCGCGAACGCGAGGAGCGCCGCGGGAGGGAACCTCCCGGGCGCTCCCGGCGACGTCATGCTGTTCGCGGCGACCTCACCTGCTCAGCTTGGGACCGGCCTCGAGCGTGCGCTCGTACTCGGCCTGCGCCTCGGCGTTGCGCTCGGTCACACGGGCGCCGCGGCGGGCGGCCCAGGCGCCGAACCAGATGGTGATCTCGCGGCCGAACACGAACGCGGCGATCGCCAGCGGCGACAGCAGCTGCTCCTCGACGAGCTGGAAGCCCTCGCTGGGCGTGATGTTCCAGAACGGCGCCTGCACCAGCTGTCCGGCGATGTGACCGAGGTACGCGATCGCGCCGACGAAGACCCCGAGGAGCACCCACGCGGCCCAGCGCGCGCGGTTGACGAGGGCGCCCAGCAGCCAGAAGCCCAGGAAGAAGACGACGACCGGCACCCAGAGCTCGAACGAGGTGAGCAGCTCGAGCGACGCGTCGGCGACGTTGTCCGTCGACACCTGGCCGAGCAGCGCGCGGTAGCCCAGCGTCGCGCCGAAGTACAGCACCGCGAACACCAGCGCGGCGAGGATGCCGATCGCGCCGGACGCACCGCGGTTGCCCTTGGCGCGCGGCGGCTCGGGGGCCTGCACGAAGATCGGCAGCTGCGCCGGCGGCGCCGCGGGGGCGGCGTGCTCGGGAGCGACCGGCTCGCTCGCGGTGATCGCGGGCTCGGCGGGCGGCGCGTCGTACGCGTCGCTGGCCGTGAAGGTCTGCGTGGTGTCGGCGGGCTCGAACCAGGGGTCGGGCCTCTTCGCGGGCTCGCCCGCGTCGGCGGAGCGCGTGGGCAGCGTGGTCGTCGCGCCCCGGTTCTCGAGGGCGTCGAGGTCGGCCGCGAGCGCCGCGTAGTCGGGCTCCTCGGCGGCGGGCGTCTCGTCAGCCGCGGGCCGCGTCACGGCCGCATCGTCCTGGGGCGACGCCACCGTGTCGATCGCGCCCGTGTTGCGGAACTCCCGGCGCGACGCGGGGATGTCGCCGGTGTCGGACGTCGGCGCGGGGGGCTCGCCCTCGGCACCCGGGTCGCCCGTGGCGGCCTCGGTGTGCGCGACGTCCGCGCCGGAGGCGTCGGTGTCGGCGTGCTCGGCTCGGGCGGCGTCATCCGCCGTGGGCGCCGGCTCGGCCGATCCCTCGATGGGCTCGCCGGTGATGGGCTCGCGGTCACGACCCTGGGCGTCACTCATTCGAAGCACTCCTCACGATGTCGGGGACGGTCCCCTGCCTTGCCCGAGGGTACCGGTCGGAGCGGACAGGGCCGGGGAGCCTCGCCGCGGTCGATCCGAGGAGGCCCGTAACGTGGGTGTCCCCGCTCCCGATCGGAAGGATGACCATGACTCTGTCCGGAACCCTGCTCGCCGACTCCACCCGGCCGGCCGTGATCGCCGACCTCGTCCGGGTCGTCGATGCGGAGCTCGCCGACAAGAAAGGCCTCTCGGGCGCCGCCGTCAAGGCCGCGTACTCGGGTGTGACGAAGGTCGTCCCCGACGCCGTGCCGAAGGCGGCGAAGCGCCTGCTGCCGGACGTCGCCCGTGCGCTGGATCCGTTCTGGGCCGACTTCCGGACGTCGGGCGGCCACGACTTCGGCGCGTACCTCGCGGGGCGCGGGGATGAGGCCTCGGCGGCGCTTCTCGCCGCGACCGACGCGAAGGTGGGCACGACGTCGCGCGACGTGGTGCAGCGCACGTACCGCGCATTCCGCGGTTCGGCGGCCGCGCACGTCCGGGCCGCGCTGCCCCGGCTCGGCGCCGCGCTGCAACGGCACGCCAGCTGAGCGAGGCAAGCGCCGGCAGCGGCTTCGGGGGTTTCGACTCGGTCGCTTCGCTCCCTCGCTCAACCAGCACGCGTGGTGGTTGAGCGAGCGAAGCGAGTCGAAACCCAGTAACCCGCCCACGAGTAAGGGCCCCGGCCGAAGCCGGGGCCCTTCTCATCCGTTCACGCTCAGTTGTAGGTGCCGGGCGTGAAGTCGTCCGTCGAGAACGCGTCGAAGTCGACGTAGCTGTAGTCGCCGTCCGCGAAGGCGCCGTCCGACGCGAAGATGCGGTTGGGGTACCGCTCGCTCTTCGCCTCCTCCGTCGCCTCGACCGTGACGTTGCGGTACTTCGCAAGGCCCGTGCCGGCGGGGATCAGCTTTCCGATGATCACGTTCTCCTTGAGGCCGACGAGCGGGTCGCGCTTGCCCTGCATGGCGGCCTCGGTGAGGACGCGCGTCGTCTCCTGGAACGAGGCGGCCGACAGCCACGACTCCGTCGCGAGCGACGCCTTCGTGATACCCATCAGCTCCGGACGACCCGACGCGGGGCGCTTGCCCTCGGCCACGGCCGCACGGTTGATGTCCTGGTAGCGACGCAGGTCGACCATCTCGCCGGGGAGCAGGTCGGTCTCGCCGTGGTCGACCACGGTGACCTTCCGGAGCATCTGGCGGACGATGACCTCGATGTGCTTGTCGTGGATCGGCACACCCTGCGAGCGGTACACGCCCTGCACGCCGCCGACGAGGTACTTCTGCACCTCGCGGGCACCCTGCACGCGCATGATCTCCTTCGGGTCGAGCGTGCCGACCTGGAGGGGCTGACCGACCTCGACGTGCTGGCCGTCCTCGACGAGGAGCGTCGCACGCTTCAGCACCGGGTAGACGACGGGCTCGTCGCCGTTGTCGGGCGTGATGATGACCTTCTTGGCCTTCTCGGTCTCGTCGATCGTGACGCGGCCGGCGGCCTCGGCGATCGGCGACGCGCCCTTGGGGGTGCGGGCCTCGAACAGCTCCTGCACGCGGGGCAGACCCTGCGTGATGTCGTCCGCCGAAGCCGAACCACCGGTGTGGAAGGTGCGCATCGTCAGCTGCGTACCGGGCTCACCGATCGACTGGGCCGCGATGATGCCGACGGCCTCGCCGATGTCGACGAGCTTGCCGGTCGCGAGCGAGCGGCCGTAGCACTGCGCGCAGACGCCGACGGCCGAGTCGCAGGTGAGCACCGAGCGCACCTTGATGGACTCGACGCCCGCCTCGACCAGGCGGTCGATGAGCACGTCGCCCACGTCCGAGCCGGCGGCGGCGAGAACGGTGCCGTCCTCGGCCACCACGTCGACCGCGAGGGTGCGGGCGAACACGGCGTTCTCGACGTTCGCGTCCTTGACCAGCGTGCCGGTCGAGTCGAACGCGGCGATCGGGTACTCGAGGCCCTTCGAGGTGCCGCAGTCGTCCTCGCGGATGATGACATCCTGCGAGACGTCCACGAGACGACGCGTGAGGTAACCCGAGTCGGCCGTACGGAGGGCCGTGTCGGCCAGACCCTTGCGGGCACCGTGCGTCGCGATGAAGTACTCCGCCACCGACAGACCCTCGCGGTACGAGGAGATGATCGGGCGGGGGATGATCTCACCCTTCGGGTTGTTCACCAGGCCTCGCATACCCGCGATGTTGCGGATCTGCAGCCAGTTACCACGGGCACCCGACGACACCATGCGGTTGATGGTGTTGTCCTCGGGGAACGCGGCGCGCATCTCCTTCTGGACCTCGTCGGTCGCCTCGGTCCAGATCTTGATGAGCTCCTGACGACGTTCGGCGTCGGTCGTGAGGCCCTTCTCGTACTGCGAGGTGACCTTGGCCGCCTGCTGCTCGTACTTGGCGATGATCTCGGCCTTGTTCGCGGGCGTGATGACGTCGCTCAGCGACACCGTGACACCCGAGCGCGTGGCCCAGTAGTAGCCGGCGTCCTTGACGCGGTCCAGCGTGGCCGCGACCTCGGTCTTCGGGTACTCCTCCGCCAGCTTGTTGACGATCTGCGAGAGCTTGCCCTTGTCGGCCTGCTCGCGCACGAAGGGGTAGCCCTTCGGCAGCTGGTCGTTGAAGATCGCCTGGCCGAGCGAGGTGTCCACGAGGCCCTTGGTCTCGTAGTCCTCGGGCGCCTGGCCCTCGAGGAAGGTCAGGCCCGGGATGCGGATCCGGATCTTCGCCTGCAGGTCGAGGGTGCCCTCGTCCTTCGCGAGCATCGCCTCGGCCACCGAGCCGAACACGCGGCCCTCGCCCTTGGCGCCGTCCTTCAGCGTGGTGAGGTGGTGCAGACCGATGATCATGTCCTGCGCGGGCAGGGTCACCGGGCGGCCGTCCGACGGCTTCAGGATGTTGTTCGACGCGAGCATCAGGATGCGCGCCTCGGCCTGCGCCTCCACCGAGAGGGGGAGGTGGACGGCCATCTGGTCGCCGTCGAAGTCGGCGTTGAAGGCCGCGCAGACGAGCGGGTGGAGCTGGATGGCCTTGCCCTCGACGAGCTGCGGCTCGAACGCCTGGATGCCCAGACGGTGCAGCGTGGGGGCGCGGTTCAGCAGCACCGGACGCTCGCGGATGATCTCCTCGAGCACGTCCCAGACCTCAGGGCGCGTGCGCTCGACGGAGCGCTTGGCGGCCTTGATGTTCTGCGAGTGACCGAGGTCGATCAGGCGCTTGATCACGAACGGCTTGAATAGCTCGAGCGCCATCTGCTTGGGCAGACCGCACTGGTGCAGCTTGAGCTGCGGGCCGACGACGATGACCGAACGGCCCGAGTAGTCGACGCGCTTTCCGAGCAGGTTCTGACGGAAGCGACCCTGCTTGCCCTTGAGCATGTCGCTCAGCGACTTCAGGGCGCGGTTGCCGGTGCCGGTGACGGGACGACCGCGGCGGCCGTTGTCGAACAGCGCGTCGACGGCCTCCTGCAGCATGCGCTTCTCGTTGTTCACGATGATCTCGGGGGCACCGAGGTCGATGAGGCGACGCAGACGGTTGTTGCGGTTGATCACGCGGCGGTACAGGTCGTTCAGGTCGGAGGTCGCGAAGCGGCCGCCGTCCAGCTGGACCATCGGGCGCAGCTCCGGCGGGATCACCGGGACCACGTCGAGGACCATCGCGGCCGGCGACATGCCGGTCGAGAGGAACGACGAGACGACCTTCAGGCGCTTGATCGCGCGGATCTTGCGCTGACCCTTGCCCTCGGTGATCTGCAGGCGCAGCGACTCGGCCTCGGCGGCCAGGTCGAACTCGGCCAGGCGACGCTGGATCGCCTCGGCGCCCATGTGGGCCTCGAAGTACTGGCCGAAGCGGTCCTGCAGCTCCTGGAAGACGTCGTCCTCCGCCTTGAGCTGGCCGACCTCGAGGTTGCGGAACTCGTCCCACATGCGCTCGAGCTTGGCGACCTGCTCGTCCGCGCGCTTGCGGATCGTCGCCATCTCCTTCTCGGCGGCGTCCTTGACCTTCTTCTTCTGGTCGGCCTTGGCGTCCTCGGCCTCGAGAGCGGCGAGCTCCTCCTCCAGCTTCTGGAGGCGGGCGGCGATGCGGGCATCGCGGCGGTCGCCGATGTTCTTGATCTCGAGACGCAGGTTGTTCTCGTGGGTCGGCATGTCGCGGTGACGCGCATCCTCGTCCACGGAGATCACCATGTAGGCGGCGAAGTAGATGACCTTCTCGAGGTCCTTCGGCGCCATGTCGAGCAGGTAGCCCAGGCGCGAGGGCACGCCCTTGAAGTACCAGATGTGCGTGACGGGCGCGGCGAGCTCGATGTGGCCCATGCGCTCACGGCGGACCGAGCTCTTGGTGACCTCGACACCGCAGCGCTCGCAGACGATGCCCTTGAAGCGCACGCGCTTGTACTTGCCGCAGGCGCACTCCCAGTCGCGCGAGGGGCCGAAGATCTGCTCACCGAACAGACCGTCCTTCTCGGGCTTCAGGGTGCGGTAGTTGATGGTCTCGGGCTTCTTGACCTCACCGAAGGACCAACGACGGATGTCGTCGGCGGTGGCCAGGCCGATGCGAAGCTCATCGAAAGTGGTTGCGTCGAGCAATTGATGTCTCCTGTTTGGAAATCTCTGTATCGGCCGGGCTTAGATCTCGTCGATCGAGGCGGACTCGAAGCGGCTCGAGATGTTGATGCCGAGCTCCTCCGCCGCGCGGAAGGCCTCGTCGTCGGTGTCGCGGAGGTTGACCGCCGTGCCGTCGGCCGAGAGCACCTCGACGTTCAGGCAGAGCGACTGCATCTCCTTCATGAGCACCTTGAACGACTCGGGGATGCCGGGCTCCGGGATGTTCTCGCCCTTGACGATCGCCTCGTACACCTTGACGCGGCCGAGGATGTCGTCGGACTTGACGGTCAGGAGCTCCTGCAGCGCGTACGCCGCACCGTAGGCCTCGAGGGCCCACACCTCCATCTCACCGAAGCGCTGGCCGCCGAACTGCGCCTTACCACCCAGCGGCTGCTGCGTGATCATCGAGTAGGGACCCGTCGAGCGCGCGTGGATCTTGTCGTCCACGAGGTGGTGCAGCTTCAGGATGTACATGTAGCCGACCGAGATCGGGAACGGGTACGGCTCACCCGAGCGGCCGTCGAACAGCTGGGTCTTGCCCGAGCTGTCGATGAGGCGGTCGCCGTCGCGGTTCGGCAGGGTCGAGTCGAGCAGACCCGCCAGCTCCGCCTCGTGCGCGCCGTCGAACACCGGGGTCGCGACCTTGGTGCGCGGGGCGGCCTCGAGGGCCTCCTCGGGCAGGTGCTTCGCCCACTCCGGCATGCCCTCGATCTTCCAGCCCTGCGCCGCGATCCAGCCGAGGTGCAGCTCGAGCACCTGGCCGAAGTTCATGCGGCCGGGGACGCCGAGCGGGTTCAGGATGATGTCGACCGGCGTGCCGTCGGCGAGGAACGGCATGTCCTCGACCGGCAGGATCTTCGAGATGACGCCCTTGTTGCCGTGGCGGCCGGCGAGCTTGTCGCCCTCGGTGATCTTGCGCTTCTGGGCGATGTAGACCACGACGCGGCGGTTGACGCCCGAGCCGAGCTCGTCGTCGCCCTCCTCGGCGTTGAACTCCTTGACCGCGATGACGGTCCCCTGCTCACCGTGGGGCACCTTCAGCGACGTGTCGCGGACCTCGCGGCTCTTCTCGTTGAAGATCGCGCGGAGCAGGCGCTCCTCGGCCGAGAGCTCGGTCTCGCCCTTGGGCGTGACCTTGCCGACGAGGATGTCGCCGGGACGCACCTCGGCGCCGATGCGGATGATGCCGCGCTCGTCGAGGTCCTTCAGCAGCTCCGGGCTGACGTTGGGGAGGTCACGCGTGATCTCCTCCTTGCCGAGCTTGGTGTCGCGGGCGTCGACCTCGTACTCCTCGATGTGGATCGAGGTGAGGGTGTCGTCCTTCACCAGGTTCTGGCTGAGGATGATGGCGTCCTCGTAGTTGTAGCCCTCCCAGTTCATGAACGCGACCAGGAGGTTCTTGCCCAGCGCGAGCTCGCCGTTCTCGGTGGCGGGGCCATCCGCGATGACCTCGCCGACCTCGACGCGGTCGCCCGCGTCGACGATCACACGCTGGTTGTAGTTGTTGCCCTGGTTCGAGCGGTCGAACTTGCGCAGGAAGTAGTCGCGCGTGCCGCCCTCGTCGAGCTGCAGGCGGACGTAGTCGGCCGAGACCTCGACGACCACGCCGGCCTTGTCGGCGATGAGCGTGTCACCGGCGTCGATCGCGGCGTAGTTCTCCATGCCCGTGCCGACCAGCGGCGCCTCCGCGCGGAGCAGCGGCACGGCCTGGCGCTGCATGTTGGCACCCATGAGGGCGCGGTTCGCGTCGTCGTGCTCGAGGAACGGGATCAGCGACGTGCCGACCGACACCATCTGGCGCGGCGAGACGTCCATGTAGCCGATCTCCTCGGCGGGGACCAGGTCGACCTCGCCGCCGACCTGACGCGCGAGCACGCGGTCCTCGGCGAACGAGCCGTCGGCCTTCAGCGGCGCGTTGGCCTGGGCGACGATGTACGCCTCCTCCTCGGCAGCCGTGAGGTAGTCGATCTCGTTCGTGACCTTGCCGTCGACCACGCGACGGTAGGGCGTCTCGATGAAGCCGAACGAGTTGATCCGCGCGAACGAGGCGAGCGAGCCGATCAGACCGATGTTCGGGCCTTCCGGCGTCTCGATCGGGCACATGCGGCCGTAGTGCGACGGGTGGACGTCGCGGACCTCGACGCCGGCGCGCTCACGCGACAGACCGCCGGGACCCAGCGCCGACAGGCGGCGCTTGTGGGTCAGGCCCGCGAGCGGGTTGTTCTGGTCCATGAACTGCGACAGCTGCGACGTGCCGAAGAACTCCTTGATCGCGGCCACGACGGGGCGCACGTTGATCAGGGTCTGCGGCGTGATCGCCTCGATGTCCTGCGTGGTCATGCGCTCGCGGACGACGCGCTCCATGCGCGACAGACCGGTGCGGACCTGGTTCTGGATGAGCTCGCCGACCGCGCGGATGCGGCGGTTGCCGAAGTTGTCGATGTCGTCGACCGACAGGCGCAGCTCGGCGGGCTTGCCGCCCCGCACACCCTCGAAGGTCTCGTCGCCGCGGTGCAGGCGGACGAGGTACTTGATCGTCGCGACGATGTCCTCGACGGTCAGCACCGAGTCGCTCAGCGGACGGTCGATCCCGAGCTTCTGGTTGATCTTGTAGCGACCCACCTTGGCCAGGTCGTAGCGCTTCGGGTTGAAGTAGAAGTTGTCGAGCAGCGCGCGGGCGGCCTCGGCGGCCACCTGCTCGCCCGGACGCAGCTTGCGGTAGATGTCGCGGAGCGCGTCCTCCTTGGTGAGGATCGTGTCCTTCGCGAGGGTCTCCTCGATCGACGCGATGCCGGCGAACTCGGCGAGGATCTCCTCGCTGGTCATGCCGAGGGCCTTGAGGAAGACCGTGACCGACTGCTTGCGCTTGCGGTCGATGCGGACGCCGACCTGGTCGCGCTTGTCGATCTCGAACTCGAGCCACGCGCCGCGGCTCGGGATGACGCGCGCCGACACGATGTCCTTGTCGGACGTCTTGTCGGGGGTCTTGTCGAAGTAGACGCCGGGCGAGCGCACGAGCTGCGAGACCACGACACGCTCGGTGCCGTTGATGATGAACGTGCCCTTGTCGGTCTGCAGCGGGAAGTCGCCCATGAAGACCGTCTGGGTCTTGATCTCACCGGTCTGGTGGTTCATGAACTCGGCCTCGACGTAGAGCGGGGCCGCGTAGGTCTTGCCGCGGTCCTTGCACTCCTCGATCGAGTACTTCTCGGGCTCGAGGTACGGGTTCGTGAACGAGAGCTGCATGGTCTCGCTCAGGTCCTCGATCGGCGAGATCTCCTCGAAGATCTCCTCGAGTCCGCTCCGCTCGGGGACGTCGTTGCGGCCGGCGGCCTTGGCCTCGGCGACGCGGGCCTTCCAGGCCTCGTTGCCGACCAGCCAGTCGAACGACTCGGTCTGCAGCGCCAGCAGGTCGGGGACCGTGAGCGTGTCGGAGATCTTGGCGAACGAGAGGCGGGATGCCCCGCGGCCGTTCTTGGGAGTGGTGGTGGTTGCGTTGCGCGCAGCAGCCAAGGGGATTACCTCCATGAGCGACCGTGGCGGGGCCGCTGAGTTCCTTGTCGACAGGTGAGGTGCGACTCCGTACATCCCGTACACCCAGACCACACGCCGCTATCTGCGGGGATCATGAGCACCAGCCGACCACCATATGAAGGCATGGGGGAATCCAAGGAGCGCAAATACCCACTATAGGACGCCCGACACGCGTTGTCCAGCGGATCCTTGACGAAGGTTCCCCCCTCCGGTATAAACCCGCGCGATTCCGGGTCGCGGGCCGCTCGTTGAGCGACGGTCGTCCAGCGGCGGCGCCGGACGGCGGGGGCGAGACTGCAACGCCCGCGCGAGACTGCATCCCCGGCGCGAGACCGCAGTGGTCCGCTGCTGTCTCGGCGGAGGGATGCAGTCTCGCGATCGCGGCGGCCGCGCGTCGATCGACCTCGCGTCAGCGACGGCGGAGGACGGCGTGGGCGAGGAGGCCCGCGGCGAGCGCCCAGAAGGCGGCGCCGATGCCGAGGATCGAGATGCCGCTCGCGGCGACGACGAACGCGATCGCGGGCGCGATGCGGCCTCCGTCCTCGGCCATGGCGGCGCGCAGGGACGAGGCGAGGGTCGGGATGAGCGCGACGCCGGCGACCGCGGCCAGGACGACCGGGGCCACCCCCACCAGCGTGGTGATCGCGGTGGCCAGGGCCGCGAGCGCCAGGTAGAGGACCGCCGCGACGCGCACGGCGCGCCAGCGCTCCGCCTTGTCCGGATGGGCGTCGGGGGAGGCGGCGAGCGCCGCGGTGATCGCGGCGAGGTTGATCGCGTGGCCGCCGAAGGGCGCACCGAAGACGGTGCCGACGCCCGTGACCGCCATGCTCTCGCGCCACGGGGCGCGGTATCCGTACGAGCCGAGCACCGCCGCGCCGGGGACGTTCTGCGACGCCATGGTCACGATGTACAGGGGCAGCGCCAGACCCAGCACCGCTGACCAGGTGAAGGCGGGTGCCATCGGCTCGAGAACCGGGAGGACGGGCCCATCCGCACCCCCGCGCACGACCGCCTCGATGGCCAGGATCACCAGGCCGACCGCGAAGGCCGCGGGCGCCGCCCAGGTGGGGGCGAGCCGCATCAGGACGAGCCAGACCAGGATGACCGGCGCGACGGCGAAGGGATCCTCGACGACGCCGCGCACCGGCGCGAGGCACAGGCCGACGAGAACTCCCGCGAGCATGGCCTGGGCGATCGGCGCGGGGATGGCGGCGACGAGCCGCGACAGCCCCGGCCACAGGGCCGTGAGCACGATGAGCACGCCCGCGACGAGGAAGGCGCCCACCGCGGCGGGCCATCCGCCCTCGGGCACCGCGGCCGTGGCGAGGAGCGCCGCGCCGGGCGTCGACCAGGCGAGGACGACGGGCATCCGGGTGCGCTGCGCGAGCCACAGCATGCCGAGCGCCTGGGTGAGGCACAGCGCGACGAGCCCGGAGGCGGCCTGCGCGCGCGTCGCGCCGACCGCCTCGAGCCCGGTCAGCACCACAGCGGAAGAGCTCGCGAACCCGACGAGCGCGGTCGTCACGCCGGCGAGCGCGATCCGTCCCCGTTCCATCCGGCCAGGCTATGGGGTTCGATCGGTCGGGATGTTTCATGACGTTTCGACTCGCTTCGCTCGCTCAACGACCGAGAGTGAGGGCTCGCTCGCTCAACGACCGAGGGTGAGGGGGAGCCGTACCCTGAGACGCATGGGGCGGCAGCGGCGGCGCGAGGCGGAGACGCCGTCGGCGCGGCTGTCCGACGGGCGGATCGCGCGGATCATCCCGAGCCCGTACGTCGCGGGGTATGAGGTCGACGTCGACGGGACGCCGCAGTCCCACGTGGATCCGTCGGACCCGCGCCACCTGCACTTCGAGTACGTCGCGCGGATGGGCGTCGTGATCGACCAGCTGCCCGAGGGGCCGCTCACCGCGGTGCACCTCGGCGCGGGCGGGCTGACGATCCCGCGGTACATCGAGGCGACGCGGCCGGGCTCGCGGCAGCAGGTGATCGAGATCGAGCAGGCGCTCGTCGACCTGGTGCGCGAGAACCTGCCCCTGCCCCGAGGCGCGAGCATCCGGATCCGGATCGGCGACGCGCGCGACGGGCTGTCGCGCCTGCCTGCGGCGATGGCGGGGTCGGTCGATCTGCTGGTCTCGGACGTGTACTCGGGCGCGCAGACCCCCGCGCACCTCACGACCGTGGAGTTCTACCGCGCGGCCGCGCGCCTGCTCGCGCCGGCCGGCGTCCTGCTGGTGAACGTCGCCGACGGATCGGGGCTGGCGTTCGCGCGCCGCCAGGTGGCGACCATCCGCGAGGTGCTGCCCGAGGTCGTCGTGCTCGCCGAGGTGCAGGTGCTCAAGGGCCGGCGGTTCGGCAATCTGGTCATCGCTGCGTCGGCCGCTCCCCTGCCGACCGACTGGCTGCCGCGGCTCATGGCGGCCGGCCCGCACCCCGCGAAGGTGGCGCAGGGCGCCGAGGTGGACGCGTTCGTCCAGGGCGCGCGCCCGGCCGTCGACGGCGACGCCACCGACTCCCCGAAGCCGAGCCAGGTGCTCTTCGAGCGCTGATCGATCCGGATGTCCTGGGCGTGCCCTGCTGCGGCTCGCGGATGTCTCGGGGACACTGGACAGGCGGATCGCGAGGGATCGGGAGAGATCGCGAGTGCGGGAAGGGAGCCAGGCGAGTGAACTACATCCACGGGTACGACACCGAGTCGCTGCGTGAGATCGTCGACCCCGTCGAGTGCGCCCGCCGCCTGGACGAGATCGGCCACCTCCGCAGCCTTCCGGCGATGCTCGAGCAGGTGTGGCTGCTGAAGGTGCTCGGCCGCCTCGACGAGTCGCTGCCGCTGTCGGAGCAGGCGGTGCGCCTGGCGCGCATGTCGGGCACGCGGAAGGACCTGCTGCGCGCCCGCATCCTGCACGCGAGCGTCAACCACTGGCTCGGCAAGCACGCCGCGGCCGAGGCGGAGCTGTCGACCTGCATCGACGAGGCCCTCGGCCAGAGCTGGAACAGCATCGCCGCGTTCGCGCTCTCGCACCGCGGCAAGAACCGCTACGACGCGGGCGACATCCACGGCGCACGCGCCGACTTCAAGCAGACGCTGTTCCTGCGCCAGGAGTCCGGCGCCAGCGATGAGGAGCTCGAGCCCGTCATGCAGTGCATCGAGGCGGCCGACCGGCGCCGCCACCAGAGCGCCATCGCCTGACGCGCGGCGGCCGGTGCGCCGGATGTCCGACGCCCCGGATAGCGTTTCGGATGTGTCGGATCTGGAGCGCGTGCGGGTCTGGGCCAACGCCCTGATCGCCCATCACCTCGATCCGGCGTGGACGTTCGGCTTCGACAACGCCAAGCGCCGCGCCGGACTGTGCGACTACACGCGCAAGCGCATCTCGGTGTCGCGCTACCTGGCCGCGCGCTACGACGACGAGACCAACCACCAGACCCTGCTGCACGAGGTCGCGCACGCCCTCGCCGGTCCCGCCGCGGGCCACGGCCCCGAGTGGAAGCGCGTCGCGCGCGAGCTGGGCTACGTGGGCGGCACGACGCATCACGGCGAGACCGCGAACGAGCTCGCCCCCTGGGTCGGGGTCTGCCCGGCCGGCCACACCGCCTACCGCCATCGCCGCCCCACGCGCGCCATGTCGTGCGTGCTGTGCGCGCCGCGGTTCGACCCGCGGCACCAGTTCCGCTGGATGCGCCGCGAGATCACCGCGGCGACGCGGCTCGCGGCCGCCACCCCGCGATAGGCCGAGGCGGGATGTCGCGCCGCCACCCGTTCGCGCCGCGACATCCCCGCCCCGGGGTCATCAGGCCGGGGACAGCTCCTCGATCGGCTCGGCCACCGTCGCCGGGCGCGCCTCGCGAGCCGTGCGGGCCGAGCGGTCGACGGCCTTCGCCGCGGCCAGGATGCTGAGCACGGCGTAGAACGCGATGAAGGCCGACAGCAGCCAGGTGTCACCCCCGGCCCACTGCACGAACACCACGGCGAGCAGCGGCGTCAGGCCGTTCGAGAAGATGCTGCCCACCTGGTAGCCGAGCGAGACGCCCGAGTAGCGCAGGTCGGTCGGGAACTGCTCCGCGAACCAGGCGGCCTGCGGTCCGTAGATCGCGTCATGGAGCACGTTCATCCCGAGCACGAACACCGCCCACACCCAGATCGGGGAGCCGGACTCGAGGATCCCGAAGAAGGGCCACACCAGGATGCCGATGCCGGCCGCCGCCGCGATCGCGATCGTGCGGCGCCCGTACCGGTCGCTCAGCCATCCCCACAGCGGGGTGGTGAAGACGCTCAGGGCCGCGACCGCGATCAGGATGGTCACGCCGATCTGCGCGTCGCCGCGCTGCTCCTTCAGGTAGTTCAGCGAGTACACGGTCAGGATCGAGAACCACGCGGGCTGCACGAGGCGCAGGCCGATCGTCACGAGCACTCCGCGCGGCGCCTCGCGCAGCACGGCCACGACCGGCAGCCGGCGGACCTCGCCGGCCTCACGCAGGCGCTGGAACTCGGGGGCGTCCTCGACGCCGAGCCGGATCACCAGGCCGATCACGACGAGCACGGCGCTCGCGAGGAACGGCACGCGCCAGCCCCACGCCGCGAACGCCTCGGGACCGAACGCCGCCTGAGCCACCGCGAGTGCGCCCGTGGCGAGCAGCAGGCCCGCGGCCGAGCCGACCTGCGTGAAGGAGCCGAAGAACCCGCGGCGCCGGTGGGACGCGTGCTCGGTCGACAGGAGCGCGGATCCGCCCCACTCGGCGCCCACGGACAGGCCCTGCGCCAGACGCAGCACGACCAGGCCGATGACCGCTCCGATGCCCCACACCTCGTAGCCCGGAAGGAGGCCGATCAGGAACGTCGCCACGCCCATGAGGAGCAGCGAGTACACGAGCAGACGCTTGCGGCCGATCCGGTCGCCGAGGTGGCCCGCGATGATGCCGCCCAGCGGCCGGGCGGCGAATCCGACGCCGTACGTGGCGAATGCGGCGATCAGGCCGACCGTGGGGTCGGTGGACGGGAAGAACGTCGCGCCGAACACCAGCGCGGAGGCCTGCGCGTAGATGTAGAAGTCGTACCACTCGATGGTCGTGCCGACGAAGCTCGCGGCGAGGACGCGGCGGGTCGCCGCGGGGCTCGGCGTAGTGGCGGCCGGCGCGCTCGGGGCGTCGGTTCGGACTGCGCTGGTCATGGCGTCTCCTTTCCGGGGGTCCTCCCGAGCGTGCTGGCCGCCCGGATCCGTCGGCAAGGGCGCGCGCAACACGGCGTCGTGCGACGTAACGCAGCGTCACGGAGAGCCCTCTCCGGTCACTGGGCCGGGTCAGGATGGAGGCACCGCTGCCGCCGTCCGAGGGAGACTCATGCCCGTTCGCCCGCCGCTCCGTCTCGCCGCGTTCGTGATGGACACGGTCTCGCACATCCAGCACGGGCTGTGGCGTCACCCCGAGGCGCGCCAGCACGAGTTCGACGACGTGCGGATGTGGATCGACCTGGCGAAGACGCTCGAGCGCGGCCGGTTCGACACCCTGTTCTTCGCGGATGTGGTGGGCCTGTACGGCCCGGCCGACGGCGACTACACCGTGAACGCGCGCGAGGGCCTGCAGGTGCCCAACGCCGATCCGTCGATCCTGGCCGCGGCGCTGGCGACCCACACCGAGCACCTCGGGCTGGCGTTCACGAGCTCGGTGCTTCAGGCGCATCCGTTCGAGTTCGCGCGGCGCGTGTCGACGCTGGACCACCTGTCGCGCGGCCGGATCGGATGGAACATCGTCACGAGCGCGCTCGACGGCGCCGCGCGCAACTTCGGCCACGACCGGCTCGAGGAGCACGACGAGCGCTACGCGTGGGCGCAGGAGTACGTCGACGTCGTCGCCAAACTCTGGGAGGGCTCGTGGGACGACGACGCGTTCCGCGCCGACAAGGCGGCGGGCGTCGTGTCGGACGCGTCCGGCATCCACCGGATCGACCACGTCGGGCAGCGCTACCGGGTCGCCGGGCCGCACCTGTCGAAGCCCTCGCCCCAGCGCACGCCCGTGCTGTTCCAGGCGGGCTCGTCGCCGGCCGGACGGGCGTTCGCGGCGCGCAACGCGGAGGCGCAGTTCATCTTGACATCCACGCGCGAGAAGACCGCCGAGCTGATCGCGTCGACGCGCGCCGACGTCGCGGCGGCCGGGCGCCTGCCCGAGGACCTGCTGTTCTTCCTGGGCCTCACGTTCGTGATCGGGTCGACCGAGGAGGAGGCCAGGCGCCGCTCCGCCGAGATCGACGAGCTGCTGTCGCCCGACGGGTTCCTGCTGCACTCGAACCTCGGCTACGACCCGGAGACGGGCGCCGCGCTGGATCCCGACACTCCCCTGTCGCAGGTCAAGACGCAGTTGGGCCAGTCGCACCTGCAGTGGCTGCGCGAGGCGTCCCCGGACCGCGAGCCGACGATCCGGGATCTCGCGGGACTGTCGGCGAAGCTGCGGGCGCGGGTCGTCGGCACCCCCGAGCAGATCGCCGACGAGCTCGAGCAGTGGCAGGACATCGGCGTCGACGGGATCAACGTCATGAACTGGTGGCTGCCGGGCAGCTACGAGGAGTTCGTGGACCACGTCGTGCCCACGCTGCAGGATCGCGGCCTCGTGCAGCGCGAGTACGCGGAGGGCACGCTGCGGCGCAAGCTCTTCGGCCACGACCAGCTGCCGGATCGCCATCCCGCGCGCCGCTGGCGGGGGGCGTTCTCGTGAGCCTCGTAGAGCGCTTCGCGCCGCTGATCGACGAGGTCCGCGAGGGAGCGGTCGAGCGGGAGCTCGCGGATGCCGCTCCGCACGACGTCGTGCGGTCGCTGGCGGACGCGGGGATCGGGGCGGTCCGGCTGCCCGAGGCGGGCGGCGCGTCGATCGCCGACACGATCGAGCTGGTGATCGCGCTCTCGGCCGCGGACTCCAACGTGGGGCACCTGCTGCGCAGTCACTTCGGCTTCGTGGAGCTCGTGCTGCGGCGGGCGCCGGGCTCCGACCGCGACGAGTGGATCCGGCGGATCGCCGGGGGCGCGCTGGTCGGCAACGCCACGAGCGAGCTCAGCGGCACGACGCTGGCCGACATCAGCACCGCCGTGACGGAGGACGACGAGGGCTGGCGGCTCGACGGGCGCAAGTTCTACTCCACGGGCACGGCGTACTCCGACTGGGTGTACCTCGCCGCCGCGCGCGACGGGCGGCGGGTCACGTTCGCGGTCCCGACCGACGCCACCGGCGTCCGCGTGCTCGACGACTGGGACGGCTTCGGCCAGCGCCAGACGGCGAGCGGGACGACCGTGTTCGACGGCGTGCGCGTCGACGAAGCCGACTTCGCGGTGTACGGCGAGGGGCCGCTGACGCACATCCAGGCCTTCTACCAGCTGCACCTCGTGGCCGTGCTGGCGGGCATCGCGGACGAGGTCGTGCGGGACGCCGCCGCGTTCGTCCGCCCGCGCACGCGCAGCTACGTCCACGCGAACACCGCGCGCCCGGCGGACGACCCGCAGGTGCTCGAGGTGGTCGGGCGGCTGTCGACCGCGGCGTTCGCCGTGCGGGCCGCGACGCTCGAGGCCGCGCGGGGGCTGGATGCCGCCGTCGCGGCGACCCCGCCGGGAGAGCCCGTGGATCGCGGCCTCCTGGAGCGGGCCGAGGTCGCCGTGTACCGCGCGCAGGTGCTGGCGACCGACGAGGTGCCCGCCGCGGCGACCCGCCTGTTCGAGATCGGCGGCGCGTCGGCGACCGAGCGCACCAGGGCCCTGGACCGCCACTGGCGCAACGCGCGCGTGGTCGCGAGCCACAACCCGGCGGTGTTCAAGGCCCGCACGATCGGCTCCTGGGAGGTGTCGGGACGGAGCCCACTCGACGCGTGGATCCGCTACGAGACGGTCGGACCGACGCGGTTCTGAGCCGGCGGCGGCTTCGAGGGTTTCGACTCGGTCGCTTCGCTCCCTCGCTCAACCACCACAGGGTGGGACCCCCGGCGGGCGACACAACGCAGGAGCGGACGGACGCCGGCGGGCCGCCACCCGCGGAAACACGCGGATGGCGCGCCCGGGATGCGTGGGAGGTCCTGCGTTGTGTCGGCGAAGCAACCGCCGGGGCTATGACCGGGGCCGGGAGTACTCGAGCTCGGGGCGGCCGCGGGAGCCGTGGCGCGGGGCGCGGACGGCCACGCCGCGGTCGGCGAGGTGCTCGAGGTAACGGCGGGCCGTGACCCTGGAGAGGCCGAGCGCCTCGGCGACCTCGCTGGCCGAGCGGGCCTGCTCGCTCGCGGCGAGCAGCTCCGACACGGCGTCGAGCGTCTCCTCCGACAGTCCCTTGGGCAGTCCCGGGGCGTTCGAGGTGCGCAGCGCCGCGAACGCGCCATCGACCTCGCGCTGGCTCAGCGTCGACACGGGGGCGGTCATCCGGTCGGAGAACGCGCGGTACGCCGCGAGCTTCTGGGCGAACACCTCGAACACGAACGGCTTGATCAGGTACTGCACGACGCCGACCGCGACCGCCTGCCGCACCGCGTCGAGCTCGCGCACGGCGGTGACCGCGATCACATCGACCACCAGGCCGGATGCCCGCAGCTCGCGGCACAGCGTCAGCCCGTGCCCGTCGGGCAGGTTGAGGTCGAGCAGCAGAAGGTGGATGCGCTCGCCACGGGCCACCGCGTCGCGCAGCTCTCGGCGGGCGGCGCTCGCGGTGTGGGCGATGCCCGCCAGCTCGAAGCCCTCGATCCGGCCGACGTACTCGCCGTGCGCGGCGGCGGTGCGCGGATCGTCCTCGACCACCAGCACGCGGATCATCGCGCGACCCCCGTGGGCTGCGCGACGGGCCCGATCGCGGGCGCCCCGGGCGCCGGCAGGATCGCCGTGAACACGGCGCCGCCGCCCGGCGCCGAGGTCACCTCGATCGTGCCGCCGAGGCCCTCGACCACCTGGCGCACGAGCGTGAGCCCGTAGCCGTGGGCCTGCGACTCGGCGTCCTTCGTCGAGTACCCGCGACGGAAGATCCGCTCGCGCTCCTCCTCGGGCACGCCGTCGCCGCTGTCGGTCACCTGGAACACCAGCGACCCGTCGTCCGCGCTCGCGAGGTACACCTCGACCCACGCATCGGTCTGCCCGGTGCGGGCGGCGCGGCGCGCGGCGGCGTCGATCGCGTTGTCGATCAGGTTGCCCAGGATGGTCACGACGTCGGCCGGCTGCAGGCCCTGCGTGCCCGGGGCGAGGTGGGTCTCGAAGTGCATCTCGACCGCGCGCTCGTGCGCCTGCGCGGCCTTGCCGAGCATGAGCGCCGCGATGACCGGCTCGTCGACGGCGTGCAGCACCCGGTCGGCCAGCCGCTGGCCGAGGTCGCGCTCGGACGCGGCGAACCGCAGCGCCTCGTCGGGCCGGCCGAGCTCGATGAGCGACGCGATCGTGTGGAGGCGGTTGTCGAACTCGTGCGCCTGAGCGCGCAGCGCATCCGAGATCGTCCGCACGCTCGACAGCTCGCCCGTCACGCGCCGCAGCTCGGTGCGGTCGCGCAGGGTCAGGATGTCGGCGTCGCGGCCCGCGAGCTCGGTCCCGTCGCGCGCGACGAGCAGGTCGCGGCCGGCGAGCCGCACGACCTCCTCGCGGTCGGCGCCCGTCAGCAGGTCGCGGACGCCATCCGGCAGCCCGGGGTCGTCGACCGCGAAGGGCGGCGTGCGCGCGAGGTCGAGCATCCGGGTCGCCTGGTCGTTGGCGAGCACGACGCGCGGCGGCTCCCCCGGGCGGCGCTCGATCAGGAGCAGCCCCTCCTCGAGCGAGTGCAGCACGGCCTCGTGCGCCGCGAACAGCCGGGCGAGCTCGTCGGCGTCGCGGCCGTCGGTCACGCGGTCGAGCCGCCGGAACAGGCCCCACGCGGCGAGCGCGCCGAGCCCGACCACCACGACCGTGAACAGCCCGACCAGCTGCAGCCGCACGAGGATCGCGTCGGTCACGTTCTGCAGCGTGACGCCGGCCGACACGAGTCCGACGATGTCGCCGCCCGAGCGCACCGGCGTGACCGCGCGCACGGAGGGACCGAGCGTGCCCTCGTAGACCTCGGTGAACGTCTCGCCCGCCAGAGCGGGCTCGATGGTGCCGAGGAACCGCCCGCCGATCCGTTCCGGGTTCGCGTGCGTGTAGCGCGTGCGGTCGGTGTCCATGATCGTGACGTAGTCGACGTCGGTCGCGCGCAGGATGCCCTCGACGTACGGCTGCAGCACGGACGACGCCGCGGCGACCGAGCCGTCGCGGTCGCTCGCCGCGCGCTCGTGCGCCGCGGCGACCGCCTCGATCACGGTGGGGTCGATCGCGAGCGTCGTGGCGAGATCCGCGCTCGTCTCGGCCGCGCGCTCGTGGGCCGATGTGTGGGCGTCGTACGCGAGCCCCGCGAACACCACGGCCGCCCCCGCGAGCAGCACGAGCGCGAACTCGATCAGGAACCGGCGCGCGATGCTGCGGCGGCGCTCCCGGATGGGCCGCGCCGCCTCCGCCGGATCGCCGCGTCGGGACATGCTCCCCATTGTGACCGCCCGCCGGCCGCCCCGCCCGGTCGGCGCCGGTGCCGGCCGAGAACACTATGCACGCAAATATCCACGGCGGCGGCCGTCCCGAGAGGATCGGGGCGCACGCCGACGGCGCTGTGCATCCGCCCCATCCGGGCGGAGCGGGCGCCCCGACCCGAGGAGACCCCATGGCAATGACGCCAACGGCCGCGAAGAGCACACGCGGCATCGACAAGCAGCACTGGCTCTACATCGCGGTGATCGTCGCCGTCGTGGCCGGCATCGCGGTGGGCCTGATCTGGCCCGAGTTCGGCGCCTCGCTGGCCTGGATCGGCAAGGGCTTCGTCGCGCTGATCAAGATGATGATCGCGCCGGTGATCTTCTGCACGATCGTGCTCGGCATCGGCTCGATCGCCAAGGCCGCCACGGTCGGCAAGGTCGGCGGGCTCGCGCTGGCCTACTTCCTGGTGATGTCGACCTTCGCCCTGCTGATCGGCCTGGTGGTCGGCAACATCCTGCACCCGGGCGAGGGCCTGCAGCTCGGCAACACGGGATACGAGGTCGAGGGCGAGGCGCAGTCGACGACCGACTTCATCCTGGGCATCATCCCGACCACGCTGGTGTCGCCGCTCGTGGGCGAGTCGGTGCTGCAGGTGCTGTTCGTGTCGCTCCTGGTCGGCTTCGCGCTGCAGCAGCTGGGCTCGCGCGGCGAGCCGGTGCTCGACGCCATCCGGTCGTTCCAGACCGTGGTCTTCCGCGTGCTGACGATGGTGCTGTGGGTGGCCCCGATCGGCGCGTTCGGAGCGATCGCCGGCGTCGTCGGCGCGACCGGATGGGGCGCGGTCGTCTCGCTCGCGACCCTGATGGTCGGCTTCTACGTGACGTGCATCCTGTTCATCGGCGTCGTGCTGGCGGCGGTGCTGTGGTTCGCGGCGCGGATCAACATCTTCTCGCTCATGAAGTACCTCGGCCGCGAGTACCTGCTGATCGTGAGCACCTCGTCGAGCGAGTCGGCGCTGCCGCGCCTGATCGCCAAGATGGAGCACGTCGGCGTCTCGAAGCCCGTGGCCGGCATCACGGTGCCGACCGGCTACTCGTTCAACCTCGACGGCACGGCGATCTACCTGACCATGGCGTCGCTGTTCATCGCGACCGCGATGGGCACGCCGCTCACGGTGCCCGAGCAGATCGGCCTGCTGGTCTTCATGATCATCGCGTCGAAGGGCGCCGCGGGCGTGACCGGCGCGGGCCTGGCGACGCTGGCAGGCGGCCTGCAGACCTACCGCCCCGACCTGGTCGACGGCGTCGGCATGATCACGGGCATCGACCGCTTCATGTCGGAGGCCCGCGCGCTGACCAACTTCACCGGCAACGCCGTGGCCGCCGTGGTGATCGGCGCATGGACCAAGGAGTTCGACCGCGACCGCGCGCTCGAGGTGCTGCGCGGCGACCTGCCGTTCGACGAGCGCACCATGGTCGGCGACGGCCACGGCGAGGTGCCCGAGGGCCGGATCGAGGACTCGCTGCTGGAGCTGCCGGAGGACGGCCAGGGCCCGTCGCCCATCTCGGCGCCCATCCCCACGGGGGCGCGGCGCTGACCCGACCCGAGCGGGCGATGGCGGCGGTCCGGGGGGACCGCCGCCATCGGCATGTATGAGGAGGTCGACCGTCGTGCGAGCGCAGCGAGCGTGGAGCGAAGCGAGTCGAAACGGCGCCGCGGCTCCCGACCGGTCGGGAAGCTCGGCCGCGTTTCGACTCCTCGCTGGCGCTCGTCGCTCAACGAGCACGGCGGGGGCCTCAGAGCGCCCGATACACCCCGTCGCGCAGGACCGGGACCGCGTCGAGGTCGTCGACCTTGGCTGCGGCGCGGACCTGCTCGTGCCGCGGGTCGCCCTCGAGCTCGCGGCCGGAGCCGCTCGCCGTGAGCAGGTGCTTGACGGCGCGGCGCAGCGCGGCGAACGACTCCGCGGCGGCCACGGCCTCGGGCGACGAATGGTCGATCCCGAGCGGGGTGAGCGCGTCGATCACGGCGCCCGCGCCGAGGTGGTCCTCGACCGCGAAGCGCAGGTCGCCCTCGGGCGTGCGCTCGCCGGCGGCGATGACCGCGATGCTGGTGCGGGCGCTGCGGCGCTCCTGCTCGGCCTTGATCGCGCGCGCGACGGCCGAGGCGTTGCGCAGCGCGGCCGCCAGGACGAGCGGGCGCTCGCCGTCCTCGCGCGGCGGCAGCTCGGCCAGCTCCCGCGAGATCGCGCCGCCGTTGGGGCACCGCGACTCGGCGACGACGACCTCGCCGCCCTCGGCGACGGTCGCGGCCGCGTTGGAGGCGAACCGGATGACGTCCACGACGACGTACACGTCGGCGGGCGCGAGGCGACGGAGCCCCTCGAGGCCCCAGTCGAGGCGGACCTGGTAGCTGGACTGATCGAACGGCGAGCTCACGGATCCCAGCGTAGGGCGCATCCGAAGCCGGCCGATCCCGTGTGTCGCGGGGCGTCATCCGCACCCGTGTCTCACTTCGGCGCGGAATCGGGGCCGGATTCCGCGTTGAAGTGAGACATGGATTCGGGGATGACCCGACGCGGGGGCGGATGCCAGAGTGGCGGCATGCGGATCCTGCAGAAGCTGGTGCTCGACATCGATGCGGATGCGGCGTGGCGCGCGCTGCACTCGCCGGCCGCGCTCGCCGAGCTCTACGGCCCCCTGCTGCGGGTGGAGGCGATGGCGGCCGACGGCCTGCCGGTCCGGTGGGAGCACGGCTCGGACGCCCCGGTGCGCTACTCGACCGCGGGCCTCGGGCTCGGCGCGCACCTGATCTCGATGCGCGACCGGACGAAGACCGACGCGAACGGCCCCGTGCGGATCCTGCGCGACGCCGGCATCCCACTGACGGGCCCGCTCGCCGGCCTCGACGCGTGGGACCACCAGATGGCCGTCGCGCCGCTGCCCGGCGACCCGTCGCGCACGCTGTGGCGCGAGCGCCTCGTGATCCGCGGGGCGGTCGCGCCGCTCCTGTGGCCGGCCCTGTGGGCCGTGTGGCAGTGGCGCGGCGCGCGCCTGAAGCGCCTCGCCCCGACCTGGGCGTACGACGGGGAGCCGGTCGAGCCGGACGCCGCGGATGAGTGAGATCGCCGTCCGGCGGGCGCTGCCGGACGACGCCGAGGGCCTGGCGAGGGTGCACGTCCGCACCTGGCAGATCGCGTACGCGGGGCTCGTGCCGCAGGCGGTGCTGGACTCGCTCGACATCGCGGCCCGCACCACGCGCTGGCGCGCCATCCTGGAGGGCCTCGACCAGCAGGGGCGGACGTGGGTTGCCATCGAGGGCGACGAGGTGATCGGCTTCAGCTCGTCGGGACCGGCGCGGGGCGACGACCCGCCCTGGCCGCTCGAGCTGTGGGCCCTGTACGTGCACCCGAAGCGGCACGGCTCAGGCGCCGGTGCACTGCTGGCCGACGCGGCCCTCGGCGAGCTGCCCGCGTTCCTGTGGGCGCTCGAGGGCAACGCCCGCGCCATCCGGTTCTACGAGAAGATCGGCTTCGCGCTGGACGGCGCCCGCAAGGACGACGAGGTCGGCGGCGTCACGCTGCACGAGCTCCGGATGGTCCGCGGCATCTGAGCGGTCACGCGCCCGTCCGTGCGACACAACGCAGGACCTGGGCGGGGGTGACGGCGTGTCGGGCCGGAGAACAGGCCGAACACGCCCGGGATGCGCGAGAAGTCCTGCGTTGTGTCGGAGACAGTGACGGCCGCGCGCCGGATGCCCGACGCATCCGGCGCGCGGAGCCTCACTCGGCGTGCAGCGCCTCGACCGGGACCACGCGGGTCGCGAGGCGCGTCGGGACGACCGCCGCCACGAGTGTGAGCGCGGCCGCCGCGACGACCACCGCCGCCACGAACAGCCACGGCACGGCGGGCATCACGATCGCGCCGCCCGGCGCGCCCACGACCAGCGACACGGAGCCGAGCACGGACTGCGCGCCCACCCAGCCGTAGAACACCCCGAGCACGAGCCCGAGCGCGACCGACGCGAGCGTGATGTGCGTGGCCTCGAGCAGCACCATCCGTCGGATCTGCGCGTTGGACAGGCCGAGAGCGCGCAGCAGGCCCAGCTCGCGGCGGCGCTGGACGACGCCGATCGTGAGCAGGTTCACCAGACCCACGGCGGCGATCACGGCCGAGACGCCGACCAGCGCCATCATGACCGCGGCGAACTGATCGAGCACCGGGATGCGGCCGAGGTCCAGGCCCTGCGAGTTGGCGGCCAGCACGGCCTGCGCGCTCTCCGCCGCCACGGCGAACATCGTCACGAGGGTCACGCCGACCGTGACGCCGATGCCCATCCGGCTGGTGCGCTCGGGGTACCGCAGCGCGTTGTCGGCCGCGAGCCGGGCGACGGCCGAGTCGCCGAACGCCCGCCCCACGAGCCGCAGCACGGGCGGCATCACGACGGTGGATCCGACCACCAGGCCCGTGAACGACAGCAGGCCTCCGAGGAACGCCGGCAGCACGCCGAGGGGCGTCACGGCCCCCAGCAAGACGCCGCCGACGAGCAGCAGCGTGCCGGCGCCGACCAGCACCGCCGCCGGGACGTTGCGCGCGGGCCGCGAGAACTCGTCGTGCGCGCGCTCGACCGATCCGCCGAGCGCCTGCAGCGGCGTGACCGTGAGCACGCGGCGCGAGCCCACCCACGCGGCGGCCCACGTCGTGAGCGTCACGATCGCGGCCGGCACAAGCAGCCACGCCTGCGCGACCTCGTATCCGGTGTCTCGGATGACCGCGGTCGCCACCGCGACGCCGCCCGCGGCGAGCGCGACGCCGACGGCGAGGCCGAGCGCCGCGCCGATCGCGCCCACGACCAGGCCCTGGCGGGCGACCTCCACGCGCTGCGAGCGCGCGGTCGCGCCGATCAACCGCATCAGGGCGATCCGCCGCGTGCGGCCCGCGACGATCGTCGAGAACGTGTTGGCCGTCACGATCGCGGCCACGTACAGCGCCAGCAGAAGCAGGATCCCGCTGAGGATCGCGATCACGATGAGCAGCGTCTCGGAATCGCCGATGTACGGGTCGGTCGCGAGCAGGACGCCGAGGAATCCGGTCGCGCTGAGGAGCAGCACTCCGAACGCGGTCGACAGCGCCGCGACCAGGATGCTCGCCCCCATGCCCCGCTCGCGCAGGAACGCCAGGCCGGCGGCGCGCGGAGCCGTGGCCGAGGTGTCCGGGACGACGGTGGCGATCGCGGCGCTCATCGCGCCACCGCCGACGCAACCGCCGGCACCGCCGCCGCGACGGGGGCCGCCTCGGCCGACAGCATGTGCGCCGAGATCTGCTCGGCGGTCTGGCGGGGCTTGTCGGCCGCGATGCGGCCGTCCGCGAGGAACAGCACGCGGTCGGCGTGGCTCGCGGCGATCGGGTCGTGCGTGACCATCGCGATGCTCTGCCCGTGCTCGCGGCTCGCGGTCGCCAGCAGCGCGAGCACCTCGCGGCCGGTGCGGGAGTCGAGGTTGCCCGTGGGCTCGTCCGCGAACACCAGGTCGGGCGCCGTGGCGAGGGCGCGGGCGATCGCCACGCGCTGCTGCTGGCCGCCGCTGAGCTCGTGCGGCCGGTGGCCGAGGCGCGGGCCGAGGCCCAGCGACTCGATCAGCCCGTCGATCCGGGCCCGCTCCGCGGGCGAAGGCCGCCGCCCGTCGAGGTCGAACGGAAGCAGGATGTTGCCGCGCACGTCGAGCGTCGGAACGAGGTTGAACGACTGGAACACGAAGCCGACGCGGCGGCGGCGCAGCAGCGTCAGCTCGGTGTCGCGCAGGACCGTGATCTCGGTGTCGCCGATCCAGGCGCGGCCGGCGCTGGGCGCATCCAGGCCCGCCATGATGTGCATCAGGGTCGACTTGCCCGAGCCGCTGGGGCCCATGATCGCGGTGAACTGACCGCGCCGGATGCCGACGCTGACGTCGTCGAGGGCGCGCACCACGCCGTCGCCCGCGCCGTAGGTCTTGCTGAGGTTCTGGACGCGGGCGGCGAGGCCGAGGTCCGTGGTCGTGATCTCCATACCGGCGACGCTACGGAGCGGGACGGGGGCGGCGGATCGGCCGGCGGGGGCATCCGCGTACATCGCGGGGATGATCCTCGGGGCCCCCTCCGTCGACACAACGCAGGAGCGGATCGCGGCGTCCGGTGGGCCGGGCGCGGATTTCCGCGGTCGACACGCCCGGGAAGCGCGACAGGTCCTGCGTTGTGTCCGGATGGCGGGCGCGAGCGGCGACACGCCGGGACACGCCGCGCGGTTTACAACCCACGCGCCGGCAGCTAGTTTTGAACCATTCAAGATTTGAAGGGCGGTGATCCCGTGATGCATGCGCACGCCACCCCGGAGGAGGCCCTCCGCGCGGCCTCCCTGCGCGTCACGGCGCCGCGGCTCGCGACGCTCGAGGCCGTGCAGACGGCGGCGCACGCCGACACCGACACGGTCATCCGGGTCGTGCGCGAGAAGCTCCCCGCCGTGTCGCACCAGGCCGTCTACGACTCGCTGCACGCGCTCACCCGCGCGGGCCTGGTGCGCCGCATCCAGCCGCACGGCATGGTCGCGCGCTACGAGTCCCGCGTGGGCGACAACCACCACCACCTCGTGTGCCGCTCGTGCGGCCTCATCGTCGACGTCGACTGCGCGGTCGGCTCCGCGCCGTGCGCCGTGCCGGCCGACGACCACGGCTTCGCGATCGACGAGGCCGAGTTCATCTTCTGGGGGCTGTGCGCGTCATGCCAGGCCGCGGCCCCGGAGTCCGCAGATCTCCCCTGACCCCCGTTCCCATCCCATCCACCACGAAAGGCGACAATGACCGAGAGCACCGGCTCCTGCCCCTTCGGCTACGACAGCGGATCCTCCGGATCGGCTCCCGCCGGCACCGTCCAGCCCGCGGCCGTCGACAGCGAACCCGCCCTCCCGGGCACCGGCCCCAGCGCGACCGACGTCCCCGGCAAGCGCGTCCACCCGACCATGGGCTCCGCCAACGCCGAGTGGTGGCCCGAGAAGCTGAACCTCAAGATCCTCGCGAAGAACCCCGCCGTGGCGAACCCGCTCGGCGAGGACTTCGACTACGCCGAGGCGTTCAACAGCCTCGACCTGGCGGCCGTGAAGGCCGACCTCGCGACGGTCATGACCGAGTCGAAGGACTGGTGGCCCGCGGACTTCGGCCACTACGGCCCGTTCATGATCCGCATGGCCTGGCACGCGGCGGGCACCTACCGCTCGCACGACGGACGCGGCGGCGCCGGCGCCGGCCAGCAGCGCTTCGCCCCGCTGAACTCGTGGCCCGACAACGGCAACCTCGACAAGGCGCGCCGCCTGCTGTGGCCCGTCAAGAAGAAGTACGGCCAGAAGATCTCGTGGGCCGACCTGTTCATCCTGGCCGGCAACGTCGCGCTCGAGACCATGGGCTTCCCCACCTTCGGCTTCGCCGGCGGACGCCCGGACGTCTGGGAGGCCGACGACGACGTGTACTGGGGCCCCGAGAAGGTCTGGCTGGACGACGAGCGCTACACGGGCGACCGTGAGCTCGAGGCGCCGCTCGCTGCCGTGCAGATGGGCCTCATCTACGTGAACCCGGAGGGCCCGAACGGCAACCCGGACCCGCTGCTGTCGGCCCGCGACATCCGCGAGACGTTCCGCCGCATGGGCATGAACGACGAGGAGACCGTCGCGCTGATCGCCGGCGGCCACACGTTCGGCAAGACGCACGGCGCCCACCCGGACGACAAGCTCGGCCCGGACCCCGAAGCCGCCCCGCTCGAGAACCAGGGCCTCGGCTGGAAGAACGGCTACGGCACCGGCAAGGGCGACGACACGGTCACGTCGGGCCTCGAGGTGACGTGGACCTACCACCCGACGCGCTGGGACAACGAGTTCTTCCACATCCTGTTCGCGTACGAGTGGGAGCTCATGGAGTCGCCCGCCGGCGCCAAGCAGTGGAGGCCGAAGGACGGCGCGGGCGCCGACATGGTGCCGATGGCGCACTCGGACGGCAAGCGCGAGCCGCGCATGCTCACGAGCGACCTGGCCCTGCGCTTCGACCCTGAGTACGAGAAGATCTCGCGCCGCTTCAAGGACGACCAGGCCGCGTTCACCGACGCGTTCGCCCGCGCGTGGTTCAAGCTGACCCACCGCGACATGGGCCCCAAGGCGCGCTACCTCGGCCCCGAGGTGCCCGCCGAGGACCTCATCTGGCAGGACCCGCTGCCCGCGAACGGCGGCTCGACCCTGCCGGCCGACATCGCCAAGGCGAAGCAGCTCATCCTGGAGTCGGGCCTCAGCGTGCAGGAGCTCGTCTCGACCGCGTGGAAGGCGGCTGCGACGTTCCGCAGCTCCGACAAGCGCGGCGGCGCGAACGGCGGCCGCATTCGCCTCGAGCCGCAGGTGAACTGGAAGGTCAACCGCCCCGAGCAGCTGAAGCCCGTGCTGACCGTCCTCGAGGGCGTCGCGGCGGAGTCCGGCCTGTCGTTCGCCGACGTGGTCGTGCTCGCGGGCAACGTGGGAGTCGAGCAGGCCGCGCAGGCCGGCGGCGTCGAGGTCGAGGTGCCCTTCACCCCCGGCCGCGTCGACGCGACGCAGGAGCAGACCGACCCCGAGCAGTTCGCGTGGCTCGAGCCGGTGGCCGACGGCTTCCGCAACTACGACAGCGGCTTCCTGAAGCTGCCGAGCGAGTACCTGCTGCTCGACCGCGCCAACCACCTGGGCGTCTCGGCCCCGCAGATGACCGTGCTGGTCGGCGGCCTGCGCGTGCTCGGCAACAACTGGGACGGTTCGGACCTCGGCGTCTTCACCGACCGCCCGGGCGCGTTGACGAACGACTTCTTCGTCAACCTGCTCGAGCTCGGCATCGAGTGGACCCCGTCGGAGGACGCCCAGACCTTCACGTCGAACACGGGCCTGACCGGCTCGCGCGTCGACCTGGTGTTCGGCGCCAGCTCGGAGCTGCGCGCGCTCGCCGAGGTCTACGCCTCGGACGACGCGAAGGAGAAGTTCGTCCAGGACTTCGTCGCCGCCTGGGTCAAGGTCATGGAGAACGACCGCTTCGACCTCAAGAAGTAACCCTCCTCACACGGAGCCGCTCCCTCATCCGAGGGGGCGGCTTCGTCGTTTTCAGGCGAGCCCGTGCTCGAAGGCGAAGACGACGAGCTGCACGCGGTCGCGGAGGGCGAGCTTGGTGAGGATGCGGCTGATGTGGGTCTTGACCGTGGCCTCGCTGAGGAACTCGCGTGCCGCGATCTCGGCGTTGCTGAGGCCGCGCGCGGCGAGCGCGAAGATCTCCCGCTCGCGCTCGGTCAGGTCGCCGTAGGCCGGAGGCACGGGGCGCGGCGCCTCCGCGAAGTGGGCGAACAGGTCGCGGGTCGCGGCGGCGGCGATCACGCTCGAGCCGGCGTGGACCGTGCGGATCGCCGCGAGCAGGAACTCCGGCTCGGCGTCCTTGAGCAGGAACCCGGATGCGCCCTGCCGGATGGCGCGGGCGGCCGCCTCGTCCAGGTCGAACGTCGTGAGCATCACGACCTTCGCCGGATCCGGGTCCTTCAGCAGCTCCGCGGTCGCGGCGAGGCCGTCCATGACGGGCATCCGGATGTCCATGAGGATCACGTCGGGACGCGACGCGCGGACGACGGCGAGCGCCTCGCGCCCGTCCCCCGCCTCGCCCACGACCTCGAGGTCGGGCTGCGACGCGACCAGCATCCGGATGCCGGCGCGGAACAGCGCCTGGTCGTCCACGAGCACGACGCGGATCATGCCGCTCTCCTCTCCACGGGAAGCACGGCCCGCACGGTGAAGACCCCGGCGTCGGCGCCGGCGTCGAGACGTCCGCCGACCAGCTGCGCGCGCTCGCGCATGCCGATCAGGCCGTGCCCGCCGGGCTCGGACGGGCGCGCATCCGCGCGGACGCCGTTGCGGACCGTCAGCTCGACGCGGTCCGGGAGCCACGCGAGCGCGACGTCGACCGGCCCGCCGTCGCCGTGGCGCAGCGCGTTCGTGAGCGCCTCCTGCAGGATGCGGTACACCGCGAGCTGCGCCGACGCGGGCGGCGTGCCGGGCGGCGCCGGATCGACGTCGACGCGCAGGTCCACGCCGGCCGCGCGCACCTGCGCGTACAGGTCCTCGAGGTCGGCGAGCGTCGGCTGCGGCCCCTCCGCCTCGCCGCCCGACCCGAACTGACCGTGGCGCAGCTGGGTCAGCAGCAGCCGCACGTCCGACAGCGCAGCCCGCGCCGTCTGGCTGATGGTGCCGAGCGCGGCCGTCGCCGCATCCGGATCGGACGCGGCCGCGTACCGCGCGCCGTCGGCCTGCGCGATCACGACCGCGAGCGAGTGCGCCACCACGTCGTGCATGTCGCGGGCGATCCGGCCGCGCTCCTCCTCGGCGGCGGCGCGCTCCTCGGCATGGCGCTGGGCGAGGCGCCCCTCGCGCGCCCGCACGACCGAGCGGTAGAGGGCGCCGAGCGTCCACGACAGCAGCAGCGCGAACAGCGCGGCCACGAACATCAGCACGCCCGCGGTCAGGCGGTCCCACAGCAGGCCCGGCACGTCCGGGGACGTCCACGCGACCCCGTACAGGTAGGCGACGATCGTGAAGGCGCCGACGAACGCCGAGGCGAAGCCGGCCCAGTACACGGCCCTCGTGCCGTAGGCCGCGGTCGCGAACAGCACCACGAAGATCGCCGTGTTCGCGAACGTCGGCTGCAGGCCCGCGAGCATCTGCAGGATCGCGCCGCCCCACGCGACCGCGAGGGCGAGCGGTGGCGACACCCGGCTCAGCATGAGCGCGGCGACCATCGACGCGACCACGAGGAAGAACCACGCGGGCGACATGTCGCCGTACAGCCCGCGCCATGCGAGGGACGCGAGCGCGAAGACCGCGCCGAGCACGGAGTCGATGAGCCACTGCCCGGGCGAGACGTCCCGGATCCAGCCCCGGGGCATCCGGAGCCCCTCGGTCGTCGCGCGCGCATCCATCCGTCTCACCGTACGGTCCCGGGGCGACGGTCACATCCGTCGCGGGATGTATCCGTGTGGCCCCTGACGCCACCCGTAGGCTGATCGGGTGGATGCCCTGCACGATCCGGACCGCCGCGGCTTCGCCTCGGACAACTACGCCGGCGCCCATCCCGAGGTGATCGCGGCGATCGCCGCGGCCAACGGCGGGCACGAGGTCTCGTACGGGGACGACGCCTGGACCGCGCGCCTGCAGGAGCTGTTCTCGGAGCTGCTCGGCGACGGCGTCGAGGCGTTCCCGGTGTTCAACGGCACGGGCGCCAACGTGGTGGCGCTGCAGTCGATGGTCACCCGGTGGGGCGCGGTGATCGCGCCGGCCGTCGCGCACGTCAACACCGACGAGGGCGGGGCGCCGGAGAAGGTGGGCGGCTTCAAGATCGTCCCGGTCGCGACGCCGGACGCCAAGCTCACGCCCGACCTGGTCGAGGCGGTGGCGGGATCCCGCGGGGTGCACCAGGCCGTGCCGCAGGTCGTCTCGATCACGCAGTCGACCGAGCTCGGCACGCTGTACTCGGTCGACGAGATCGCCGCGATCGCGGATCGCGCCCACGCGCTCGGCCTGACCGTGCACATGGACGGCGCCCGGATCGCGAACGCGGCCGCCGCGCTCGACATGCCGCTGCGGGCATTCACGCGCGACGTGGGCGTCGACGTGCTGAGCTTCGGCGGCACCAAGAACGGCGCGATCGGCGCCGAGGCGGTCGTCGTCCTGGACCCGCATGCCGTGGACGGCATCCCGTACCTGCGCAAGAGCGCCATGCAGCTCGCGTCCAAGATGCGGTTCGTGTCGGCGCAGCTCGTCGCGCTGCTCGAGGACGACCTGTGGCTGCGCAGCGGCGCGCACGCCAACGCGATGGCGGCCCGCCTGCGCGCGGGTGTCGAGGCCGGACTGGCCGCGGGCTCCATCCGGGGCGTCGCATTCACGCAGCCGACGCAGGCCAACGGCGTCTTCGCGACGCTGCCGCCCGGCGTCGCCGACCGGCTGCGCGAGCGCTTCCGCTTCTACGACTGGGACGAGGCCACGGGCGAGGTCCGCTGGCTCACGAGCTGGGACACGACCGAGGCCGACGTCGACGCGTTCGTCGCCGCGATCGCGGCCGAGACCACGCGCGGCTGATCAGCGCAGCGCGCCGACGCTGGCCAGCGCGGTGCGGACGAGCGTCGAGCGGCCGCCCTCCATCTCGGCCGCGAGCGAGTCGGAGCACGCCTCCTCCGGCGACATCCAGGTCACCTCGAGCGCGTCCTGGCGCGGCTCGCACGTGCCCGTGACCGGCACGACGAACGCGAGCGACACCGCGTGCTGGCGGTCGTCGTGGTACGCGCTCACGCCGGGGATCGGGAAGTACTCGGCGACCGTGAACGGCACGGGCGACGGCGGCAGCAGGGGGAACGCCATGGGCCCGAGATCGTTCTCGAGGTGGCGGAACAGCGCGTCGCGCACGGTCTCGCCGTAGCGCACGCGGCCCGACACGATCGTGCGCGTGATCTCGCCCATCGGGGTCGCGCGCAGCAGGATGCCGACCTGGGTCACGGCGCCCGTGCCGTCGGTACGGACCGGCACCGCCTCGACGTAGAGCATCGGCAGCCGGCGCCGGATCTCGGCCAGCTCGATGTCGGTCAGCCACGCCGGGTTGGACGACCCGCCGGGCACGCCGCCGAAGCCCGCCGCGCCCACGGCGGCGAAGTCGTCGTCGTCCGAGCTCTCGTTCGGGTCGGGGTCGGGGGTGCGAACGGCCATGTCTCCTGTATACCCGCACCCACCGGCACCGGACGACGGATGTCCCCGGATCGGGGCAGGTTTCGGCTCGCTCGCTTCGCTCCCTCGCTCAACCTTGCCCCGACGCGCATCAACGCGCTGCGCGCATTGATCCGCGCCGCGGCAAGATGGACCCGTGCCTGAGATCCCCGTCCTCGACGAATCCGCTGTGCTCTGGTCGGGCGAGCCCGCCGGAAGGCCGCTGCTCGTGCTGCTGCACGGCTACGGCGCCGACGAGCGCGACCTGTTCGCACTCGCGCCGCACCTGCCCGAGGCGTTCGCGGTCGCCGCGGTCCGCGCGCCGCTCGAGCCGCCGTTCCCCACGCCGGGTCGCTCCTGGTACCCGATCGAGGGGCTCGAGAGCCGCGATGCCGCACATGTGACGCGTGCCGCCGAGCGGCTGATCGAGTGGCTCGACGCGGTTGCGGGCGAGGCGTCGAGCGTCGCTCTGCTGGGCTTCTCGCAGGGTGGCGCGGTCGCGCTGCAGGCGCTGCGCCTGGACCCCGAGCGGTTCTCGTTCGTCGTGAACCTGTCGGGCTACGCCACTCCCGGGGATCTGCCGCGCGACGCCGAGCTGGCCGAGCTGCGGCCGCCGGTGTTCTGGGGCCGCGGGGCGCTCGACGACGTCATCCCCGAGTGGCTCGTAGCGCACACGACCGACTGGCTGCCCGGGCACAGCGAGCTCGTGGGGCGGATCTATCCGATGCTGCGCCACGCGGTCTCGGAGCAGGAGCTGGCGGACATCCTGATGTTCCTCGACAAGCAGCTGGAGCGCGCGGAGGACGGCGCGCGGTAGTCAGGACGCGCAGGCGACGCACCGGGTGGCCGTGGGGCGGACCTCGAGCCGTCCGGGTGGGATGGGCCGGCCGCAGCCCTCGCACACGCCGTACGTGCCCTGCGCCAGTCGCGCGTCGGCCGCGCGCAGCGCCTCGAGCTCCCGGAGGGCCGCGGCGCGGAGCCCGGTGAGCCGCGACCACTCGTCGGCCAGCGTGGCGCCCTCGGGATCGTGCTCGTCGTCCGCGGTCGAATCGCTGCGCGCGGCACCGAGGCCCTCGAGCGCCGCGTCGTGCGCGCGCAGGGCGGCCTCCGCGCGGGCGCGCTCGTCGGCGAGGATGCGGGCGAGCGCGTCGCGCGTGGCGGAGTCCATGGATCCATGGTGGGGGATCGGACGGGTGGGCAGGCTTCAGAACGTTTCGACTCGCTTCGCTCGCTCAACGAGCACGGGGCGGGCGGCATGTGTCGTCAAGGGGTGGCCGGGATGTCGGCGGCGCGCGGGAGGATAGAGCGATGGACGTGCTGGATCGGTTCGCGCCCGCGACGCGGGAGTGGTTCCGCGGCGCCTTCCGGGCGCCGACCAGCGCCCAGGAGGGCGCGTGGGGCGCGATCTCGCAGGGCCGGCACGCGCTCGTCGTGGCGCCGACCGGATCGGGCAAGACGCTGTCGGCGTTCCTGTGGGCCATCGACCGGATCTTCCGCGAGAAGGAGCCGGGCTCGGAGCGCACGCGCATCCTTTACGTCTCGCCGCTGAAGGCCCTCGGCGTCGACGTCGAGCGGAACCTGCGGTCGCCGCTCGTCGGGATCTCGCAGGCCGCACGCCGCCTGGGCGTGGACGCTCCGGATGTCTCGGTCGGCGTGCGCTCGGGCGACACCCCGTCGTCCGACCGCCAGCGCCTGGTGCGCCACCCGCCGGACATCCTGATCACGACCCCCGAGTCGCTGTACCTGATGCTCACGAGCCAGGCGCGCGAGACGCTGCGCGAGGTGCACACCGTGATCGTCGACGAGGTGCACGCGGTCGCGGCGAGCAAGCGCGGCGCCCACCTCGCGGTGAGCCTCGAGCGGCTCGACGACCTGCTCGAGAAGCCCGCGCAGCGCATCGGGCTCTCGGCCACGGTCCGCCCGATCGACGAGGTCGCGCGGTTCCTGGGCGGCACCGCGCCCGTCGACATCGTGGCGCCCCGCGCGTCGAAGACGTTCGAGCTGAGCGTCACCGTGCCGATCCCCGACATGCAGAACCCGCCGCCCGCGGCGGGCGCGACCCCGGCGGCCGAGACGGGCGACGACGGCGAGTGGTTTCAACCCGAGCAGACGGAGATGACCGGATCGATCTGGTCTCACGTGGAGGAGGCGATCGTCGACCGGATCCTGGCGCACCGGTCCACGATCGTGTTCGCCAACTCCCGGCGCCTGGCCGAGCGGCTCACGGCGCGGCTGAACGAGATCTACAGCGAGCGGCTGGGGCTCGCCCTCCCGGAGCCGGCGGTCCCCGCGGCCATGGGGGCCCCTGCTGCCGAGGCTCCAGGCGGCGCGCATGCGCCGTCTGGAGAAGCAGCCAGGGAGGCGCAGGCCGGTTCGACGGCCGGAGCCGCGCCCGTGCTCGCGAAGGCCCACCACGGGTCGGTGTCCAAGGAGCAGCGGGCGATCGTCGAGGAGGAGCTCAAGTCGGGCGCCCTGCGCTGCGTGGTCGCCACCAGCAGCCTCGAGCTCGGCATCGACATGGGCGCGGTCGACCTGGTGATCCAGGTCGAGGCGCCGCCGAGCGCCGCCAGCGGCCTGCAGCGGGTCGGCCGCGCCGGTCACCAGGTGGGCGAGATCTCGAAGGCCGCGCTGTTCCCCAAGCACCGCAGCGACGTGCTGCACACGGCGATCGTGACCGAGCGGATGCTCGCCGGGCAGATCGAGTCGATCGCGGTGCCGCAGAACCCGCTCGACATCCTGGCGCAGCAGACCGTGGCCGCCACGGCGCTCGGCGCGGTCGAGGTGGAGCACTGGTTCGAAACCGTGCGCCGCAGCGCGCCGTTCCGCTCGCTCCCCCGCAGCGCGTTCGAGGCCACGCTCGACCTGCTCGCGGGACGTTACCCGTCCGACGAGTTCGCCGAGCTGCGGCCGCGCCTGGTGTGGGATCGCGACGCCGGCACGATCGCCGGCCGTCCGGGCGCGCAGCGGCTCGCCGTGACGAGCGGCGGCACCATCCCCGACCGGGGCCTGTTCGGCGTGTTCATCGCGGGCGAGACGCGGAACGCGCGCGTGGGCGAGCTGGACGAGGAGATGGTCTACGAGTCGCGCGTGAACGACGTGTTCACGCTGGGGACCACGAGCTGGAAGATCGTCGAGATCACGCACGACCGCGTCAACGTCGTGCCGGCGTTCGGGCAGCCGGGCAAGGTGCCGTTCTGGCACGGCGACGGGCTCGGACGTCCCGCCGAGCTGGGCGAGGCCCTCGGCCGGTTCGCGCGCGAGCTCACGTCGGCCGCCCCCGAGAAGGCCGAGCAGCGCCTGCGCGAGGCCGGGCTCGACGACAACGCCCGCGGCAACCTGCTCGGCTACCTCGCCGAGCAGCGCGAGACCACCGGCACGCTGCCCACCGACCGCACGCTGACCGTCGAGCGCGGCCGCGACGAGGTGGGCGACTGGCGGATCATCCTGCATTCCCCGTACGGCATGCACGTGCACGCGCCCTGGGCCCTGGCGGTCAACGCGCGCATCCGGGAGCGCCTGGGCGTCGAGGGGTCGGCGGTCGCGAGCGACGACGGCATCATCGCGCGCATCCCCGACGCCGAATCGGAGCCTCCGGGCGCCGAGCTGTTCGTGTTCGATCCGGATGAGCTCGAGCGCATCGTGACCGACGAGGTCGGCGGGTCGGCGCTGTTCGCCTCGCGCTTCCGCGAGTGCGCCGCACGCGCGCTGCTGATGCCGCGCCAGAACCCCGGCAAGCGCAGCCCGCTGTGGCAGCAGCGCCAGCGGTCGGCGCAACTGCTCGAGGTCGCCCGGCGGCATCCGACGTTCCCGATCATCCTCGAGACCCTGCGCGAGGTGCTCCAGGACGTCTACGACCTCCCCGCGCTGCTGCGGATCGCGCGGAGCATCGGCGAGCGCCGCATCCGGCTGATCGAGACCGAGCCCGCGCAGCCCTCGCCCTACGCGCGCGACCTGCTGTTCGGATATGTCGGCGCGTTCATGTACGAGGGCGACTCGCCGCTGGCCGAACGCCGCGCGGCCGCCCTCTCGGTGGATCCGGCGCTGCTGAGCGAGCTGCTGGGCAAGGTCGAGATGCGCGAGCTGCTCGACCCCGAGGTGATCGCGCAGTTCGAGGCCGAGGCCCAGCGCCTCGCGCCCGACCGGCGCGCGCGCGGCGTGGAGGGCGTGGCCGATCTGCTCCGCGTGCTCGGCCCGCTGTCGGCAGAGGAGGTGGCCGAGCGGCTCGAGCCCGGCCCCGAGGCCGCCGGCGCGCAGGCGCACCTCGACGCACTGGTGGACGCGCGCCGCGCCATCCGGGTGTCGATCGCGGGCGCCGACCGGTACGCCGCGATCGAGGACGCGGGGCGCCTGCGGGACGCGCTCGGCGTCGCGCTGCCCGTGGGCGTGCCCGTGGCGTTCCTCGAGCCGCTGCCCGATCCTCTCGGCGACGTGGTCTCCCGGTACGCCCGCACGCACGGCCCCTTCACGACCGCCGCCGTGGCCGAGCGGCTCGGCATCGGCCCCGCCGTCGCGCGCCACGCGCTGCAGCGGCTCGAGGGTCAGGGCCGGCTGGTCAGCGGCTTCTACCTGGCCGACGCGGGGGTGAGCGACGAGCCGGAGTGGTGCGACGCCGAGGCTCTGCGCCGCATCCGGATGCGCTCGCTCGCGGCCCTGCGCGGCAGCGTCGAACCCGTCTCCCCCGACGCATACGCGCGGTTCCTGCCCGACTGGCAGCACGTCACCCGGCCGCTCGAGGGCGTCGACGGCGTGCTCGCGGTGGTCGACCAGCTCGCGGGCGTGCCGATCCCCGCGAGCGCGTGGGAGTCGCTCATCCTGCCGTCGCGCGTCGGCGACTACGCACCCGCCATGCTCGACGAGCTCACGTCGACCGGAGAGGTGGTGTGGTCGGGGCACGGCTCGCTGCCCGGGCGCGACGGCTGGGTCGCCCTCCACCCCTCGGACGCGGCGCCGCTGACCATCCCCGAGCCGGAGGTCGAGATCGCCCCCGACTCGCTCGAGGCGCGGATCCTCGCGGCGCTCGCCGGCGGCGGCGCGTACTTCTCGTCGCAGCTGCGCGAGCTGGCCCAGGCCGAGAACGAGGCGTCGACCGTCGAGGCGCTGTGGAACCTGGTGTGGGCCGGCCGCGTCACGAACGACACGTTCGCCCCCGTCCGGTCGCTGCTCGGCGCCGGGTCGCAGGCCCACCGGTCCGCCCGGCGCGCGCCCCGGGCGCGGATGTACCGGGGCGCCTCGCTCGCGCGACCGAGCTTCGCGGCGAACGCACCGCGCCCGCAGGCGTCGGGCGGGCGCTGGTCGCTGCTGCCCGCGGCGGAGCCGGACGCCGCGGTCCGGCACACGGCGACCGCGTCGCTGCTGCTCGACCGCTACGGCGTGGTCACGCGCGGTGCGGTGCAGAACGAGGGCGTGCCCGGCGGCTTCGCGCAGGCCTATCGCGTGCTGGCGGGCCTCGAGCAGGCGGGCCACTGCCGCCGCGGGTACCTGATCGAGAAGCTCGGCGCGGCGCAGTTCGCGACGTCGCCGACGATCGACCGACTGCGCCGTTTCTCGGGCCTGCCGGATCCTGCGCCGCTGCGGGCCGTGACGCTCGCCGCGACCGACCCCGCGAACCCCTACGGCGCGGCGCTGCCCTGGCCCGCCCTCGACGCCGTGCGGCACCGCCCCGGCCGCAAGGCCGGCGGGGTGGTCGTGCTGGTCGACGGCGCCCTCGCGCTGTACCTCGAGCGCGGCGGGCGCACGGCGCTCGCGTTCACGGACGACGAGCAGGTGCTCGGGGCCGCCGCCGCCGACCTCGCCGGCACCGCGCGGGCCCGCCGCCTGGAGACGCTCACGGTCGAGCAGGTCAACGGCGAGTTCGTCTACGGCACGGCTGTCGGGCGCGCGCTGCGCGAGGCGGGATTCGTCGAGTCGCCCAAGGGGCTCACGCTGCGCAAGGCCGTCGCGGGGGCGGCACGTGCCTGAGGGCGACACCGTCCACCGCACCGCCCGGCGCCTCACCGCGGCGCTCGCGGGGCAGGTGGTGACGCGGTTCGAGATCCGCGTGCCGGGCAGCGCGACCGCCGACCTGCGCGGCGAGGTCGTCCACGAGGTCGCGGCGCGCGGCAAGCACCTGCTGCACCGGATCGGCGACCGCACCCTGCACTCCCACCTGAAGATGGAGGGCGAGTGGCATGCGTACCGCACCGGCGAGCGCTGGCGGAAGCCGGCGTTCAAGGCCCGCGCGATCGTCGGCGCCCGCGGGTGGGAGACCGTCGGGTTCGACCTCGCGATGGTCGAGGTGCTGCCCACGCGCGACGAGTCGCGGGTCGTGGGCCACCTGGGCCCCGATCCCCTGGGCGCCGACTGGGATCTCGCCGAGGCGAGCCGGCGCGTGGCGGCCGACACCCGGGCCATCCACGTCGCGTTGCAGGATCAGCGGAACGTCGCGGGCTTCGGCAACGAGTACGCGAGCGAGCTGCTGTTCCTGCGCGGAGTGCATCCGGAGCGTCCGGCGGCCGACGCCGACGTGCCCGCGCTGCTGGAGCTCGGTGTGCGGACGATCCGCCGCAACGTCGAGCTGCCGGTGCGCGTCTTCACGGGCGACAGCCGCCGGGGCTTCGAGCGCTGGGTGTACGGGCGCGAGAACCGGCCGTGCCGCCGCTGCGGCACGCCGATCCTGCGCGGCGCGCTGGGCGCCGACCCGACGCGCGAGCGCGTGGTCTACTGGTGCCCGCGCTGCCAGCCCGCGGGGTGAGGCTCAGCGGCCGATGTAGCGGCCCTCGCGGTGGTTCATGGCGAGCACCAGGCTCATCACCACGGCGCCAGCCGCGCTCAGCAGCACGATGTACCAGGGCAGCACGAGCAGGGCGCACACGATCACGACGACGTCCAGCGTCATCTGGGTCCAGCCCGCCCGGAAACCGGTCCGCTCCTGCAGCAGCAGGGCGATGATGTTGACCCCGCCGACGCTCGCGCCGTGCCGGAACAGGATGAGCAGCCCCACGCCGGCGAGGAGGTTGCCCGCGAAGACGCCGTAGACCGGGTTCAGGTCGTGCACGGGCAGCAGCACGCCGTCGAGCACGGAGAGGCCAGCGACGCCGCCGATGCAGACGGCGGTGAGGATCGTGAACCGCGCGCCCTTCTTCCAGAACGCGAGGACGGCGAACGGCAGGTTCACCAGGATGAAGATGAGCCAGAACGGCCAGTCCGTCGCCTGGTCGAGCAGCAGCGCGAGCCCGGCCGTGCCGCCCGTCACGGCGCCGCTGGCCTTGAGCAGGTAGAGCCCGAGCGCGGCGACGAACGTGCCGACCACTATGCCCTGCACGTCGTCCGCCACCGTGTGCCGGGCCTGCTCCCAGTCGAAGACCGGGGTGCGGTCGGCCGCATCGTTCGCCATGCCTCAACGATACGAGAACGCGACCCCTCATCCGGCGTGCAGATTGCTCAAATCCGGGGCGCTCCGGTGGACGGAAACGGGGCGCATCGAACCGTTTCATCCGACACGCCCGGACAGCGGGAATCCCGCCCCGATCCGGGAATAAGCCGTCACCGCACTCCGTTGATCCCGATGTCCGGCCTCGACCGGGGCCGAGGGAAGGCATCGTGGGCAAGAACTACGTCGACATCGAGAACGAGCACGGCGAGACTCTGCGTTACCGGAAGCACGTCAACGGACGCGGCCTGGTGGCGCACGGCGCGAAGGTGCATCCTGACGCGCGCGTGGAAGCCGGGGCCTACATCGAGCCGGGCGCGCAGGTCGCCGCCGGCGCCACGGTCGCTCGCGGCGCGTGGGTCGAGTCGGACGCGCTGATCGGACCCGACGCCTACATCGACGCCAACGCGCACGTGGGCCCGAAGGCGACCATCGGCGCGCGGGCGCACATCGGCGTGCGGACGCGCGTCGGTGCCGGTGCGCGCGTCGCCAAGAACGCCAAGATCGGCGACGACGAGTCCATCCCGGCGGGCGGCCACGCCGCGACCGATCGCCGCGGCAGCCTGCACCTGGCCGCCTAGCTGTACTGCCCAGCCAGGTTGTTTGAGATCCGGCTGATGGGCGGGAGCTTCCCGATCGCGGTGTGGGGCCTGTGGTGATTGTAGAAGTGCAGCCA
>NZ_LMFR01000021.1 GCF_001426925.1 Microbacterium sp. Root53 | reverse complement strand
CGTCCTCACGGAACTCGCGCGGATAGGGCTTGGGCATGATGACATCCTCCCAGCGGCACCCTCAGGCACCACAGATCAGGTGTCACCTATTCGTTCAGCAGACCCAAATCCCTGTTCAGGGAGTGAAGTTTCGGTATTTTAACTGGAGTTTTGGTGGACCTGAGGGGACTCGAACCCCTGACCCCCTGCATGCAGTTCGCGTGCGGGCCGGCATCGCGACGCGCGTCACGTCGGCTTCCGCGATCATCCCGTCAGGCGACCTGAACTCGCTCATCTCCGACGACATACTCAATGGCGAGGCCGCCGCCGACGGCTTCAAGGTAGCTGCGAATGGTCCCGATCTTCGCGCTCTCGAGGTCGCCGTGTTCGATCTTGGACACCTGGCGCTGTCCGACGCCGATCCGCTCCGCAAGTTGGGCCTGCGTCAGGCCCGCCTGCTCGCGCAGTTCACGCAGACGATAGGCGCGAACCTCGGCGAGCATCCGCTCCTTGTGTGCGTCGACGCGCCCCCGATCCACGGGATGGTCGGCGACGAACTCCTTCAAAGACATTGCCATCTCGGTCACTCCTCTCTCAATCTGCGGATGTGCTGGTCGAAAAGGTCGTCGGCCAACGGAATGTTCTTCTTGTACCAGCGGGTCCAGTTCCCAGCTTTGTCGCCCGCGATGAGCATGATCGCCGATCGCTTCGAGTCGAAGGCGAAGAGCACGCGCAGTTCTGAACGACCCGTAGAGCCCGGACGAAGCTCTTTCATATTCTTGTGACGGGATGCCACGACCGTGTCAACGATCGGTCGCCCCAGTTGAGGACCACGTTCCTCCAGGAGTTCGATCGCCGCGACGACTTGCTCCCGAGAGCCCTGATCCAACGATGCGAGCCAGCCAGCGATCAGCTCGATGTCGACGCTCCACACGTCCAAAGTCTAGACCATGCAGGGTCTAGATGCACGAGCGCGAACTCATCAGTGACGGACTGGTCGAGCCGGGTTTCCGCGCCTGCCGGGGCTTGATCTGGCAGTCAAGTCAATTCGGTGACTTCTCGATGACGGGTTCAAATCGGAGTGGCTGCGCCACCCTCGGCGTCGGTTGACTTTCCGCGGCTCGCCCACGATGCGCCGAGGATTTGAACCTGCGACCCCTTGCCGCCGGTTCGAAACCTGCGCGCGGGTCTGCCGTGGTGCGGCGCACCGCCTCGTAACGTAGCCGCCTCAGTCGTCGGCACCGCGCATTTCGCGTCGCTGATCTCCACTGAGGAGTTCGATCCGTCCACGAACGATCTCCCGGTGCGTGTCGAGATCGCCAAGATGCGACAGCGCCGCGTCGGCTTCCGAGACCACCATCGGGTTCGAGTTGATGACGCCCTCGCCGACCGCGAAGTCCAGGAGCATCTCGATCACCCCGCGCGAGGAGGCGACGACCTTCTCCGACTAAACGCTCTGACTGGAAAGGCGCTGTTCAATCCGCTCCGCGGTGAGCTCGCGGATCTTGAACTTTCCGAAGGTCGGCTGGAGCTGCGTTCGAACGACGCGCTCACATCGTGCATGCGTGGACCAGCTCACATCCGAGTCCCACTGCAGGTCGCCGAGCCACATGTACGCGAGTTCGTCGAAGGGGTCGTCCGGCGTGAGATATCGCCACGCGTCGAGCTCCGAGAACCGAAGTCGCTCGGCGATTCGGTGTTGCAGGGATGCGCGCGCGTCTGACGCTGTACTTGCGGTGGCGGTCATCCATTGGAGTTCTCCATCCCACAGCCGCACCCGTGCACTGGCACGGACGTGACCGCTTGCGACGGTGCGGGTGGTGATCTCGCCGTGAGTGCCCCATTCGAGGGGCGGTCGTCCTGTGCGCATGATGCACCTTCCTTGTCTGTCAGGATCCGAGGACTTCGTCGAGGATGTCGATCGTGATGGGGTCGACTTCGACGGCGGAGACGACGTAGCTCGCGCGCGTAATCTGCTCGTTCGCGTGCCCGAGCAGACGTGAGGCGCGCGTGATGCCCGCCGCCCGCTCGACGAGAGTCGCCGTCGTCCGTCGATAGAGGTGCGTCGTGAACTCGTCGACGTCGACCCCCAGTGCCCTCAGCTCCGCCGTGTTGTCTTCGACGAAGGTGCGCAGCAGTCGCTCGTAGTTGCTCACGCTCATCGGTCGGCCCGTCTTCGTCGGGAAGAGGAACGCGTCCTCCCCCGGCCCTGCGAGCACGAGCCGACTGCGTACGGCGGCGGCAGCCAGAGCCGGCAACGCGATACGTCGACGCTGCCGCGCACGCTTGGGAGCATTCTTGCGGTACAGCCCTTGCTTCTTGGTGCTCACGATCGTTCCGTCGACGAGCACTGTGGGCGGTGAGGTGGTCATATCGACGTCCTTGCGGCGCAGACCGATGCACTCCCCCACGCGTGCCGAGGTGCCGAGCATGATGTCCATGCCGTCGATAAGTGCCCGGTAGTTCGGGCGCGGTCCTGGTCCACCGGTCGCCCGCCACCGGTGCATGAGATCCCGGATCGCGGCGACCTGCTCCGGCGACAGCACGGAGGTCTTCTTCTCTGGCATCGGCAGCCGCTGCACGTCACGGACGGGATTGCGCGGGATCGCGTCATCCCGCACCGCATAGCCGCAGATCAACCCCAGCACGGCACGAGCCTTGCGGGCCTTCGAAAGCGAACCCTCGCGCATGATGCTCTGAATGATCCGGTCGCACCGCCCGACCGTGAGCTGGTCGAGCGTGACGGCGCCGCACACCGGCTTCAGCACCAGTCGCACCGCGGACTGGTAGGACTCGAGCGTCGAGTGCGCGAGGCTTCCGGCATCCGCGCGCGCGTTCGCCTGCACGAGCCACGCGTCGGCGGCCTCGGCGATCGTGCTGGCACCGGTGAGCGCTCCGGCACCGCGCGACGTCAGCGAAGCCGCCAGCCGTCGAAGCTCGGCGCGCGCGTCCTCTTCGGTGTCGCCCGTGGCCTTCAGCTGCCGGAGCTCACCGGCATCGTCGCGCATGCGAGCACGAGCGCGAACGCGGCCCCCAGCGAGTCTCGTGATCTGAACGGCACCGATCTCGCCCGCTTGGATCCGCGGCCTAGGCATGCCGCTGCTCCCGCGCCCAGGCGAAGACCTCGGAGAGGTCGTAGCGGACGTGCCGGCCGAGCTTCATGTACGGTGGGCCGACGTGGTTGAGGCGCCAGTCCTCGAGCGTTCGCTCGGGCACCTTGATGATGTCGGCGATCTCCGCCTGCGTCTTGAAGTCCGGCGGTGCGATGCCGGAAGTGCCGATGTCCATGCACATCAGGTGCGCCGGCATCCTCCGTGGACACCCGTACGGGACGCCACGAGCCCGTCGAGATCGGGACACCCACCCGGCGCACGGATGCGCGGGACGGTTTTTGGTCCCGTTTCTGGTCCCGACCCCTGTCAGACAGGTCGAGAAGCCTCTAAACGAGGGTGGCTTCTGATGCGGAATCCTGCGAAAAACAGTGCTGGGGTACCTGGACTCGAACCAAGAACAACTGAACCAGAATCAGCCGTGTTGCCAATTACACCATACCCCAAGGGCGTCCGGCCGAAGCCGTACCGAGGGTCTAGCTTACCCGACAGCTCGGGAGCGGCCAAACCGGACGCCGCACCATGGCGTGTCGCGTCAGGAGAGCTCCTCCACGAGCGCCACGAGGCGGCGGATGGACTCGGCCTTGCCGAGCAGCTCCATCGACTCGAACAGGGGCGGCGAGACGCGGCGGCCGGAGATCGCGACGCGCGGCGGACCGTACGCGACGCGCGGCTTGAGGCCCAGGCCGTCGATCAGGGCGGCGGACAGGGCCGCCTGGATCGCCTCGGTCTGGAAGCCCTCCTCGGGCACCTCCTCGAGCGCCGACGCACAGGCCTTCAGCACCTCGACGGCGTTCTCGGGCAGCCCGGCGCGCGCGTCCTCGTCATAGGTGACGTACTCGGCGAACAGGAACCCGAGCAGACCCGGGGCGTCGCCGAGGAGCGGCAGGCGCTCCTGGATCAGCGGGGCCGCCTTGGAGATCAGCTCGCGCTCCGCGTCGGTGGGCGTCTCCCCCACCACGCCCGCCTTCACGAGGTAGGGCGTGATGCGCTCGGCGAAGTCCGCCGGCTCGAGCATCCGGATGTGGTCGCCGTTGATCGACTCGGCCTTCTTCTGGTCGAAGCGGGCCGGGTTCGGGTTGACGTCGGCGATGTCGAACGCCGCGATGAACTCGTCGAGCGAGAACACGTCGCGGTCCGGGCCGATCGACCAGCCCAGCAGCGCCAGGTAGTTCAGCAGGCCCTCGTGGATGAAGCCCTTCTCGCGCTGCAGGAACAGGTCGGCGCGCGGGTCGCGCTTCGACAGCTTCTTGGTGCCGTCGCCGAGCACGAGCGGCATGTGCCCGAAGCGCGGGATGAAGCTGGTCACGCCCGCGTCGATCAGCGCGCGGTAGAGCACGAGCTGGCGGGCGGTCGAGGGCATCAGGTCCTCGCCGCGCAGCACGTGCGTGATGCCCATGAGCGCGTCGTCCACGGGGTTCACGAACGTGTACAGCGGCACGCCGTTGGGACGGACGATGACGAAGTCCGGGAACGACCCGGCCGGGAACGTGATCTCGCCGCGGATCAGGTCGACGAACGTGAGGTCCTCGTCGTCCGGCACGCGCAGGCGCAGCGCGGGCTGGCGGCCCTCCGCGCGGAAGGCGGCCTTCTGCTCCTCGGTGAGGTCGCGGTCGAAGTTGTCGTAGCCGAGCTGCTTCGCGCGGCCGTTGGCCTCGTTGCGCGCGTCGATCTCCTCGGCGGTCGAGAAGCTCTCGTACACGGCGCCGCTCGCGATCAGCTTGTCGAGCACCTCGCGGTAGATGTCGTGCCGCTGCGACTGGCGGTACGGCGCGTGCGGGCCGCCGACCTCGACGCCCTCGTCCCAGTCGATGTGCAGCCAGCGGAGCGCGTCGAGCAGCTGCTGGTAGCTCTCCTCGCTGTCGCGCGCGGCATCCGTGTCCTCGATGCGGAACACGAGCTTGCCGCCGTGGTGGCGCGCGTAGGCCCAGTTGAACAGGGCGGTGCGGATCAGGCCGACGTGCGGCAGTCCCGTGGGCGAGGGGCAGAAGCGCACGCGGACGTCGGCGCCGGTGGCCGTCGTGGTGCGGGGATCGGGTGCAGAAGACATCGCCCACCAGTCTAGTTCCGGCGCGCCGCCCCGCCCGCGCGGCCGCGGACCCGGGTCAGCGCCGCCCGAGCGGCGACAGCAGCGTGGTCGCGGCGACCACCCCGAGCGCGAACAGCGCCAGCGCGCCGTAGCCGAGCCAGTCGAGCACGAGCCCCGCGAGCACGGCGCCCACGGCGGCCGATGCGGTCATCGCGGTGTCGCTGACCCCCTGCCGCTTCGGGCGCAGGGCGACGGGCGTGCTCTCGGTGAGGAGGGACGCTCCGGCGACGGTCGAGGCGCTCCATCCGAGCCCGAGCAGGACGAGCGCCACGACGACCGCCGCCTGCACGTCGGACCACACGGCGGCGGTGAGCAGCGACGCGGCGAACAGCCCCTGCCCGATCAGCACGGTCTGTACGCGGCCGAGTCGGTCGGCGAGCGCGCCGAACAGCGGCGAGGCCCCGTACATCCCGAGCACGTGCAGCGCGATCGTCGTGCCGACGAGCAACGTGACGTCCGTGGTCGCCGCGCCGTGGCCGATGTGCGCGAGGTGCGACAGGTGCACGGGGGTCATGGCCATGACCGAGGCCATGACGACGTGCGAGGCCGCGGTCGCGAACACCGCGTACCGCGCCGCGATCGGGCGGTCGACCTCGGCCGCCACCGGCCCGGCCGAGACGGCGGCCCGCGCGATCCGCTGCGCGACGCGCAGCGGATCGGGCCGCAGGGCGACCAGGTACAGGATGAGCGCCGCGAGCTGCGCGACGATCGAGAACAGATAGGCCCCGGTGAGGCGCGGCATGCCGATCACCCCGCCGAGCATCTCCCCCGGCGTCAGCATCAAGGGCCCGAGGACGCCGCCTACCGTCGTTGCCCTCACCACCGTGCCGAGGTCCCGGCCGCGGCGGGCCGGCGCGGCGAGGTCGGTGGCGGCGAACCGCGACTGGAGGTTGCCGGCGTTGCCGGCGCCGATCAGGACGACGCCGACCAGCAGCAGCGGGAAGATCCGCATCGCCGCGGCCGTGATCACGGTCGCGATGCCGATCAGGGCGAACACGTTCCGAGCGTCAAGGCGAAGCGGCGCCCGCGCGCCCCCGCAAGCCGGGCGAGCGGGATGGCGCACAGCGCCGCCCCGAGCGTGACCGACGCGGTCGCGAAGCCCGAGAGCGACTCGTCGCCGGAGAGATCGGCCGCGAGCAGCGCTCCCAGCGAGATCGTGGCGCCGAACGCGACGCCGCCGAGCACCTGCCCGGCGGCGAGGACGCGCACGGTGCGCGCCTGGATCCCGGCGACCTCGTCGGTCGTCAGCTCCTCGGTGTCGGCGCGCTCGACCACCGTCAGGCGGCCAGGGCGTCGCGGGCGGTGTTGCGGAGCACGCCGAGGCCGGGGATCTCGACCTCGATCGTGTCGCCCGCCTGGAACGGCCCGACGCCCGCCGGCGTGCCGGTCAGCAGCACGTCGCCGGGCAGCAGCGTGAACGCCGCCGACGCGTACTCGATCAGGAACGGGATGTCGAAGATCATGTCGGTGAACGGCGCGCGCTGCCTCTCCTCGCCGTTGAGCCGCGTGATGACCTCGCCCTGCGTGTAGTCGAAGTCGGTCTCGATCGCCGGCCCGAGCGGGCAGAACGTGTCGAAGCCCTTGGCGCGCGCCCACTGGCCATCCGGCTTCTGCAGGTCGCGGGCCGTGACGTCGTTCGCAATCGTGTACCCGAACACGTAATCGAGCGCGTCCGCGGCCTTGACGTTCTTGGCGATCCGGCCGATCACGACGGCGAGCTCGCCCTCCCACTGCGTGTCCTGCGTCTGCACCGGGCGCACGATCGCGTCGCCCGGGCCGATCACCGAGGTGTTCGGCTTGAAGAACAGCATCGGCTGCTTCGGCACCTCGTTGCCGAGCTCTGCGGCGTGGTCGCGGTAGTTGCGGCCGACGCACACGACCTTCGAGCGCGGGATCACGGGCGCGAGCAGCGCGGCGTCGCCGAGCGGCACCCGCTCGCCGGTCGTCTCGTACCCCGCGAACATCGGATCGCCCGCCAGGACGACGAGCTCGGTGCCGTCCAGGATGCCGAAGCGGATGGTGTCGTTGTGGCTGAACCGCGCGATCTTCACCGCTTCAGCCTAGCCACGGGTCTCAGGCGTCGAGGCGGTAGAGCCAGCCCTTCGTGTCCTCGCGGCGGCCGTACTGGATGTCCGTGAGCTCCTGGCGCAGCGACAGCGCGAGCTCGCCGACCGGCTGCTCGTCCTCGAAGCCCTCGCCCTTCAGCAGGCCGATCGGGGTGATGACGGCCGCCGTGCCGCACGCGAACACCTCGGTGATGTCGCCCGACGCGACGCCGTCGCGCCACTCGGCGAGCGACACGGGGCGCTGCTCGACCGTCAGGCCGCGGTCGCGCGCCAGCTCGAGGATCGAGTTGCGCGTGATGCCGTCGAGAATGCTGTCCGAGGCGGGCGTCACGAGCGTGCCGTCCTTCTTCACGAACAGGATGTTCATGCCGCCGAGCTCCTCGATGTTGCCGTCGGAGTCGAGGAACACCACCTGGTCGCAGCCCTGACCGTAGGCCTCGGCCTGCGGCAGCAGGCTGGCGGCGTAGTTGCCGCCCGTCTTGGCCGCGCCGGTGCCGCCCTTGGCGGCGCGCTGGTACTTCTCCGAGAGCCAGATCTTCACGGGCTTCACGCCACCCGGGAAGTACGAGCCCGCCGGGCTGGCGATCACGTAGTACGCGACCTTGTGCGCCGGGCGCACGCCCAGGAACGCCTCCTTCGCGAACATGAAGGGCCGCAGGTACAGGCTCTGGTCCTCGCCCGACGGCACCCACGCGCCGTCGACCGCGATCAGCTCGCGAAGCGACTGCAGGAAGTGCTCGACCGGCAGCTCGGGCAGCGCCAGGCGGCGCGCGCTGCGCTGCAGCCGGAGCGCGTTCTGGTCGGGCCGGAACGTATAGACGGCGCCGTCGGCGTGGCGGTACGCCTTGATGCCCTCGAAGATCTCCTGGCCGTAGTGCAGGACGGCCGCGGCCGGGTCCAGGCTGATGGGTCCGTACGGCTGCACGCGCGGGCGGTGCCATCCGCCCTTGGCCGACCAGCAGATGTCGACCATGTGATCCGTGAAGTGCGTGCCGAAGCCGGGATCCTTCAGGATCTCCTCGCGCTGGGCCGAGGACTTCGCGGCCAGGTTCTTCGTGACCGCGAACTCGAGCGGCGCGACGCCGGCGTCGGTCTGAGCGGTGGTCGTGGTGGTGTCGGTCATCACTGGTCCTGTCTCCGGGGCTCGGCCCCAGGTTACGCCCGCAGCCGGGCGGCGATGGCGTCGCCGATCTGCGTCGTCGTGCGTGGCGAGCCGTCTCGCTCGCTGATGTCGTCTTCGATCGCGCGCGTGACGCGATCCGCCTCTTCGCGAAGCCCGAGGTGGTCGAGCAGCAGGGCGATGGATCCGATGGCGGCCGTGGGGTCCGCCTTGCCCGTGCCGGCGATGTCCGGCGCCGAGCCGTGGACGGGCTCGAACATCGACGGGAACGCGCCGCTCGGGTTGATGTTCCCCGACGCGGCGAGGCCGATTCCGCCGGTGACGGCGCCGGCCAGGTCGGTGAGGATGTCGCCGAAGAGGTTGTCGGTGACGATGACGTCGAAGCGCCCGGGGTTCGTGACCAGGAAGATGGTGGCCGCGTCGACGTGCAGATAGTCTACGGCGACCTCGGGATGGCCAATCGCCACCTCCTGGACCGTGCGCTGCCACAGCGAGCCGGCGTTCACGAGCACGTTCGTCTTGTGCACGAGCGTCAGCCTCTTGGAGCGGCGCTCCGCGAGCTCGAACGCGTAGCGCACCACGCGCTCGACGCCGTACGCCGTGTTGACGCTGGTCTCGTTCGCGACCTCGTGCGGGGTGCCCTTGCGGATCGACCCGCCGTTGCCGACGTAGGGTCCCTCCGTGCCCTCGCGCACCACGACGAAGTCGATGTCGCCGGGGTCGGCGAGGGGCCCCGGCTGACCGGGGTAGAGCTTCGAGGGGCGCAGGTTCACGTAGTGGTCGAGCTCGAAGCGCAGCTTCAGCAGCAGCCCCCGCTCGATGTTCGCGTCCTTCAGGCGCGGGTCGCCGGGGACGCCGCCCACCGCGCCGAGCAGGATGGCGTCGTGGGCCTTGATCGCGTCGAGGTCCTCGTCGGTCAGGGTGTCGCCGGTCTCGAGGTACCGACCGGCGCCGAGCGAGAACCGGGTCTTCTCGAACGAGACGCCGGATCCGGCGGTGACGGCGTCGAGCGCCTTCTCGGCCTCGGCGACGACCTCCGGACCGATCCCGTCGCCGGGGATGACGGCCAGCTTCACGACACGCGACATTGCTCTCCTTCTGGATCCGCCGCGGCCGGCGCGGTCAGGGTCGCGCGGCTCCTCGGCGTCCTCCCAGCGTAATGGCGGCGATGACCCCGCTCAGCACGACCAGGGCCGCGCCGATCAGCGACGTCACCGCGACGCCGCCGTCGAACGCGTCCGCCGCGGCCGCGCGCAGCGCGCCCCCGACCTCTCCCCCGAGCTCGTCGGCGGCGTTCATGGCGCCCGCGAGCGTCTCGCGCGCGTGCGCGGCGAGCCCATCCGGGACCCCGGCGGGCACGACGAGGCTCGACCGGTACCCGGCGGTCAGGATGCCGCCCAGGATCGAGGTGCCCAGCACCGCACCCAGCTCATACGCCGTTTCGGACACGGCGCTGGCCGCCCCGGCCTTCGCGGCGGGCGCGTTGGCGAGGATGAGCTCGCCCGACACGGTCTCGGTGGCGCCGATGCCCGCGCCGAGCAGCGCGAACGCGACCACGATGAGCCACAGGTCGTGCGCGCCCGCGAGCGCGACGATCAGGTACCCGGCCAGTGCGAGCATCAGGCTCGCGGGCACGACGATCGACGCCGGATGCCGGCGCGCGATCGGCGTCACCGCGAGACCGCCCAGGATCGACAGCGCCATGCCCGGCACGAGCGCGAAGCCGGCGGCCATGGGACTCAGGCCCACGCTCAGCTGCAGGTGCTGCGACGCGAAGTACAGGAAGCCGACCAGCGCGATCACGCTGCACAGGTTGACCAGCAGCGAGCCCGAGAACGCCGGGCGGTGGAACAGGGTCAGGTCGAGCATGGGCGCGTCCATCGCCCGCTGGCGCCGCACGAACAGCCACGCGAACAGCGCGCCGACCGCGATGGGCGCGGCGCCGATCGCGCCGTGGACCGCGACCTCCTTGATGCCGTACGCGATGGGCGCGAGCGCGAGCATCGACAGCACGATGCTCGCGCCGTCGACGGGGCCCGGATGCGGATCGCGGCTCTCGCGCACGAACACCGGCGCGAGCACCAGGAGCAGGACGAGCACGGGGACGGCGAGCAGGAACACGCTCTGCCACGGCAGGTGCTCGATCAGGAAGCCGCCGACGATCGGGCCGAGCGCGGCCCCGGCCGAGAACATGCCCGCCCAGATCGCGACGGCGATCCGGCGCTGGTCGCGGTCGGGGAAGATGTCGCGCAGCAGCGACATGGTCGACGGCATGAGCGACGCGCCGAACAGGCCCATGGCGGCGCGCGCGGCGATCAGCCATCCGGCGGTCGGCGCGAACACGGCGAGGACCGACACGACCGTGAAGCCCACCGCGCCGAACAGCAGCATGCGCCGCCGCCCGAGCCGGTCGCCGAGCGATCCCATCGTGACCAGGAGGCCCGCGAGCACCAGCGAGTAGGCGTCGATGATCCAGAGCTGCTCGGCGCTGGACGGCTCGAGATCGCGCGCGATCGCGGGCAGCGCGAAGTTCAGGATCGTGTTGTCGACCGACACCAGCAGCACGGGGAGCATGAGCACCGCCAGCGCGACCCACCCGCGCCAGTCCGTTCGCTGAGCCGTGCCTGTCGACGTCGTCGCCGTGATGGTCATGCCGATCCGCTCCTCGCGCTTTCTATACCGTCCAGATGGTACAGTAATGGCGCACGCTGAGCACCGACTGGGCATGAGAGGGTGGACCGCATGAGCCGTCCCCCGCACGCCCGCGAGAAGGTGCTCGACGCCTTCGAGCGCCTGCTGATCACCGAGGGCGAGCGCGCGGCGACGCTCGAGAGCGTGGCGCGCGAGGCCGGGGTCTCGAAGGGCGGCCTGCTCTACCACTTCGGGTCGCGCGAGGCGCTCGAGGAGGGCATGTACGCGCGGCTCCGCATGCTCGCGGCCGAGGACGTCGAGGCGGTGCGCACGGCGCCCGAGGGACCGATCTCGTACTTCCTGTCGACGTCGGGCGACGTGGGGCTGCCCCTCGACCGCGCGATCACGGCGGTCGGCCGCCTCGCGCACGGCGGCAACGCCGCCGCGGCCGCCGAGCTGGCGGCCGTGCGCGCGAGCTGGGGCGAGGCGCTGCGCCCGCACGTGCGCGACGACGCCGCGCTCGACCTCGTGATGCTCGTCAGCGACGGGATCTACGTCAACTCGGCCCTCATGAACGACCTGCCGGGCCCCGTGCCGCGCGGCGAGGCGCTCGCGGCGCTCATCCGGCTCGTCGAGACCGCCGCGCGCGACTGACGCGCGCGGCGGCCCGCGGAGGTCAGTCCTCCGTGATCTCGATCTGCGTGATCAGCGTCGCCTCGATGTCGCGGCCGATCTCGTCGAGCACCTCGTCGGGCACGCGCTGGTCGACCGTCACGATGCTGAGCGCGAGGCCGGCCTGCTCGCGGGCGACTTGCATGCCCTCGATGTTGATGCCGGCGGCGCCGAACTTCTCGCCGTAGATCGCGACGATGCCCGGGCGGTCGCGATAGATCAGCACCACGTGGTGCTTCTCGATCGGCACCTCGATCTCGTAGTTGTTGATCGCGACGATCTTCTGCACCATGCGGGTGCCGGCGAGCGTGCCCGCGACGCTGAGGAGCGTGCCGTCCGAGAGCGTGCCGCGCAGGATCGTGACGTTGCGGTACTCGGGGCTCTCCTCCTCGACGATCATGCGGGTCTCGATCCCGCGCTGCTCGGCGAACAGGGGTGCGTTGACGTACGAGACGGTCTCGCTGACGACGTTGGTCAGGATGCCCTTGAGCGCCGCCAGGCGGTAGACGCTCACGTCGTAGGCGGCGAGCTCGCCGCGCACCTCGATGTCGAGGCTCGTGAGGGCCGACTTGGCGAGGCCCGCGAACACCTGTCCGAGCTTCTCGACGAGCGCGATGCCGGGGCGCACGAAGGGGTCGATCACGCCGCCCGCGACGTTGACCGCGTCGGGCACGAGGTCGCCCTCGAGCGCGAGCTTGACCGACTTGGCGACCGAGACGCCGGCCTTCTCCTGCGCCTCGTCGGTCGAGGCGCCCAGGTGCGGCGTCGCGACGACGTTCGGCAGGCCGGTGAGGCGGGTGTCCGCGGGCGGCTCGCTCGAGAACACGTCGAGGCCGGCACCGGCGATCTCGCCGTCCTTCAGCGCCTGCTCGAGCGCGGCCTCGTCGATCAGGCCGCCGCGCGCGACGTTGATCACGTACGCGGTCGGCTTCATCTTCTTCAGCTGCGCCGTGGAGATCATGCCCGTCGTCTCGGGCGTCTTCGGCATGTGAATCGTGAGGAAGTCCGACTGCTCGAGCACCTCGTCGAGCGAGCCGAGCTCGACGCCCAGCTGCTGCGCGCGCTGCGGCGTGACGTAGGGGTCGTAGGCCATGACGCGCATCCCGAACGCCTGCATCCGCGCCGCGACGAGCGCGCCGATGCGGCCGAGGCCCACCACGCCGAGGGTCTTCTCGTACAGCTCGGTGCCTGTGTACTTGCTGCGCTTCCACTCGCCGCCCGCGAGCGCCGTCGCCGCCGGCGGGATGTGACGCGCGAGGCTCAGGATGTGGCCGCACGTCAGCTCGGCGGCCGAGATGATGTTGGAGGTCGGCGCGTTGACGACCATCACGCCCGCCGTCGTCGCGGCCTTGATGTCGACGTTGTCGAGGCCCACGCCCGCGCGGGCGATCACCTTGAGCTGCGGGGCGCGGCCGATCGCCTCCTCGTCCATCTTCGTGGCCGAGCGGATCAGCACCGCGTTCGCGTCGGCGAGCGCCTCGAACAGCGCCGGCCGGTCGGTGCCGTCCACCGTGCGGATGTCGAAGTCGGGACCGAGCGCCTCGATCGTTGCGGGAGAGAGTTCTTCGGCGATGAGGACGACGGGCTTCGGCACGGGGTCTGGATCCTTCGGTGCGTGCGCGTGGGGCCGCGCGAGTGGGGATGGGCGGTTCGGGTCGGTCCGTTCACACCACGCCGCGGCCGGCCTGCGGGCCCGCCGGGGGCGCGATCGTGCCCCACAACTCTATCGGAGCGGCGCGCGGGCCCAGGACGGCGCCGGGCCCGCCCGCGGTCAGCCGACCGGCAGGACGACCGTCGTGTACGCGATCACGTCGAGCCAGAACACCGCCACCAGCGCGAGCCCCGCGAGCAGCAGGAGCGCGAGCACGGTGAGGCCGCGGCGCCGGCCCAGGCCGAGGGCGAGGCCGAACAGCAGGATCGGCAGGACGATCGCCAGGATCCACACGGTCCAGCCCATCGGCGTGAGCGAGAGACCGGCGACCTCGGCGGCCTGGATCCAGCCGACCAGGTAGCTGACGGCGCTCCACACGGCATACGCGAACAGGAGCGCGAACGCCCCGGCGATCGCGGCGACGGCCCACGTGGGAGCCGTGCGGGCGGCGGTCGTGCGGCTCATCGTCCCATCGCTCCCATCATCACGAACGGCCACGGCACGAGCACCAGCACGCCGACCGCGAGCGCCGCGAACCGGCGCCACTGCGGGCCTCCTCGGGTGAGGACCACGGCCGCGACGAACCAGATGGCCGGGGCGAGCATGCCGAGCCACATGGCGCCCTGCAGCATCACGTCGGCCACCGCGCCGGTGTCGGCCTGCACGCGGTCGCGCAGCCGGAAGCCGCCGAGGGCCCAGCCGACCATGTAGAGCGCGAAGACGCCGCCCAGCACGCCGTATGCCACGAGCGCGGCGCTGCCGAGGGACGGCGCTTCGTCCGACGGGGTGGCCTTCGGCGCGGCGGTCGCCGGCCGGGCGGTCGCCCGCGGCGCATCCGGTGCAGGACGGGCGGCGCGGTCCGCACGCGCGTCGAGCGTGGGGTCGTCGTCGCCCTCCCAGGAGAGCGCATCGTCGTCGCCGGACGTCATGCCGCCAGACTATCGAGCGCCGTCGGCGGCCTCGTCATCGCGATGACGGGCGTCCGCGAACGCGGCCGCGAGCGCGCCGCGCACCGCGGTCACGGCCGGCACCTCTCGCGAAGAAGAGCGGAACGCCAGGAACACCTCGCGGTGCGCCGCGGAGGGCAGGGAGATCCGCCGCACGGGGGCGTCGTCCCCGTCGAACGCGAGCCCGGGCACGAACCCGACGGCGCGTCCCGAAGCGATGAGCCGCACGTGCGCCACGAGGTCGGCGGCCTCGAACCGCACGTCCGGCTCGAAGCCCGCGGCGCGGCACTGCTCCAGCACCCAGGCCCGCGCCTGCGTGCCCTCGGGCTCGACCACCCACGCGGACTCGCGCGCGTCCGCGAGCGAGCGGATGGCGCTGTCCTGCGCGACGACGAGGTCGATCGGGTCGCGCCCCAGCAGCGTGCGCTCCATCCCCGGGCGGTGCGGGCGCGTGCGGCCGACGTACTGCTCGGCCACGACCACGTCGAGCGAGCCGGCCTCGAGCTCGAACAGCCCCTGCTCGGGCGGCAGCAGGACCATCTCGACGCGCACGTGCGGATGCTCGGCCTCGATCCGCGCGAGCGCGGGCGGCACGAGCGCCATCGCCGCGGTCTGCATCGCCGCGACCCTGACCGTGCTCGGCCCCGGTGCCGTGAGCTCGAGCGCACCCCGGGCCTCCTCCTCCAGGGCCAGCACCCGGGCGGCGTGCGCGGCCACGGTCTCCCCCGCCGGTGTGAGGCGGACGCGCCGGCCGTCGGCGCGCAGAAGCGGCGTCCCGATCTCGCTCTCGAGCTTCGCCAGCTGCTGCGAGACGGTCGACGCGCTGTAGTTCAGCGCCGAGGCGACGGCGGCGATCGTGCCGCGCAGCTGCAGCTCTCGCAGCAGTCGCAGGCGGTGGCTGCTCCAGGTCCCGATCATCGTTCAATGCTATCGAACGGAATCCGTCGCATCCATCCGCTTTTCCCGAACGGTCCTCGCGCCGCACACTGAAGGGATCCATACCCCCGAAAGGCAGTTCAGATGAGCTCCTCCCTCGCCTCGCCGCCCGTCTACAGCGGCGGCGACATCGACGGCGCACTCGCCGAGCAGGCCGTCGCGCAGGTCCGCACCTGGCTCGCCGCCGCCCGCGACGAGAAGGTCGACGCGGCCGCCCGCAACCTGGCCGGCGTCCTGCGCGACCCGCACGGCCTCGAGTTCGCCGTCGGCTTCGTCGACGGCGTCGTCCGCCCCGAGGACCTCAAGGTCGCGGCGCGCAACCTGCAGCGCCTGACGCCCGTCATCCCGACCTTCCTTCCCGCTCCGCTGCGGGGCCTGATCGCGCTCGGCGGGTTCGCGGCGCCCATCGCGCCCGGCATCGTGGTGCCGATCGCCCGCACCGTGCTGCGCCGGATGGTGCGCCACCTGATCGTGGACGCGCGCGACGAGCGCCTCGGGTCGGCGCTCAGGGCCATCCGCACCGAGGGCGTGCGGCTCAACGTGAACCTGCTCGGCGAGGCCATCCTGGGCGCGCGCGAGGCCGAGAAGCGCCTCGCCGGCACGCGTCGCCTGATCGAGCGCGACGACGTCGACTACGTGTCGATCAAGGTCTCCTCGACGGTCGCGCCGCACAGCCCGTGGGCCTTCGACGACGCCGTCGCCCATGCCGTCGACGCGCTCCTGCCGCTGTACGAGACGGCCCAGCGCAACGGCACGTTCATCAACCTCGACATGGAGGAGTACAAGGACCTCGACCTCACGATCGCGGTCTTCAAGACGATCCTCGAGCGCGAGCGGTTCCGCGGCGTCGAGGCCGGCATCGTGCTGCAGGCCTACCTGCCCGACGCCCTCGCCGCCATGATCGACCTGCAGGAGTGGGCCGCCGCGCGCGTGTCCGCCGGCGGCGCGCCGATCAAGGTGCGCGTCGTGAAGGGCGCCAACCTGCCCATGGAGCAGGTCGACGCCGAGACCCACGGATGGCCGCTCGCCACGTGGCAGAGCAAGGCCCACTCCGACGCGTCGTACAAGGCCGTGCTGGACTACGCGCTGACGCCCGAGCGCACGCGCAACGTGCGCCTCGGCATCGCGGGCCACAACCTGTTCGACGTGGCGCTCGCCAAGCTGCTCGCCGAGCAGCGGGGCATCGACCTGCGCGACGGGTCGATCGAGATCGAGATGCTGCTCGGCATGGCCACCGCCCAGGCGGCGGTCGTGCGCCGCGATGTGGGCTCGCTGCTGCTCTACACGCCGGTCGTGCACCCCGACGAGTTCGACGTCGCGATCGCGTACCTGATCCGCCGGCTCGAGGAGGGCGCGAGCTCCGACAACTTCATGTCGGCCGTGTTCGACCTCGACAGCGACCCCGCGCTGTTCGAGCGCGAGCGCAACCGCTTCCTGCTCTCGATCGCGATGATGCCCGACGAGGTGCCGGGACCGAACCGCGTGCAGGACCGCACGGCCCCGGTCGTCCCGGCCGAAGGCCCGGGCCAGGGCTTCGTCAACGCGCCGGACAGCGACCCCGCGATCGCGGCCAACCGCGCGTGGGCGGACGGCATCCGCTCGCGCATGGCGGGCTCGGCGCTGGGCGTCGACACGCTGAAGGCCCACACCCTCGCGACCGAGGACGAGCTCGAGGCGACCGTCGCGGGCGCGGCGTCTGCGGCCGAGGGCTGGAGCGCCCTGGGCGCCCGGGCCCGCGCCGAGATCCTCTACCGCGTGGGCGACGCGCTCGAGGCCCATCGCGCCGAGCTGCTCGAGGTCATGGGCTCGGAGGCCGGCAAGGTCATCGAGCAGGGCGACCCGGAGGTCTCGGAGGCGATCGACTTCGCGCGCTACTACGCCGAGCAGGCACTCGCCCTCGACGAGGTCGACGGCGCCCGCTTCGAGCCGGTGCGCCTGACCGTCGTGACGCCGCCGTGGAACTTCCCGGTAGCGATCCCCGCCGGCTCGACGCTCGCCGCCCTGGCGGCCGGGTCGGCGGTCATCCTGAAGCCGGCGCCGCAGGCCGCCCGCTCGGGCGCCGTCCTGGCGGACATCCTGTGGGAGGCCGGCGTCCCGCGCGACGTGCTGCGCCTGGCGCAGGTCGAGGAGGGCTCGCTGGGCCGCCGCCTCGTGGCCCACCCGCGGGTCGACCGGGTCATCCTGACCGGCGCGTACGAGACGGCCGAGCTGTTCCGCTCGTTCCGCCCCGACCTGCCGCTGCTCGCCGAGACGAGCGGCAAGAACGCGATCATCGTGACGCCCAGCGCCGATCTGGACCTCGCCGCCAAGGACGTCGCGTACTCGGCGTTCGGACACGCCGGTCAGAAGTGCTCGGCCGCGTCGCTGGTCGTGCTGGTCGGCTCGGTCGCGAAGTCCGAGCGCTTCCGCCGTCAGCTGCTGGACGCGGTCGACGGCTACGACGTGGGCCTGCCGTGGCAGGCGCCGTCGCGCATCGGCCCGCTCATCTCGCCCGCCGAGGGCAAGCTGCACCGCGCCCTGACCCGCCTCGAGCCGGGCCAGCGCTGGGTCGTCGAGCCCGAGCAGCTGGACGACGAGGGCCGACTGTGGCGCCCGGGCATCCGCGAGGGCGTGAAGCCCGGCAGCGAGTTCCACATGACCGAGTACTTCGGCCCCGTGCTCGGGATCATGACCGCCGAGACGCTGGACGAGGCGATCGACATCGTGAACGCGGTCGACTACGGGCTCACGTCGGGCCTGCACTCGCTCGACGCCGAGGAGGTCGGGCGCTGGCTCGAGCGCATCCAGGCCGGCAACGTGTACGTCAACCGCGCCACGACCGGCGCCATCGTCGAGCGTCAGCCGTTCGGCGGGTGGAAGCGCTCGGCGATCGGCGCGGGCACCAAGGCCGGCGGCCCGAGCTACCTGTTCGGCCTCGGCACGTTCTCGGACGCGCCGGTGCGCGCGGGCGGCGAGCTGGACGCCGACGGCCGCGGTGTGATCGCCGCGGTGGGCGGCGCCCTCGCCGAGGACGAGCGGGCCTGGCTGACCGACGCCCTGCGCACGGACGCCGCCGCGTGGCGCGAGGAGTTCGGCGCGGCGGTCGACGTGCAGGGCCTGCAGTTCGAGCAGAACGTGCTGCGTTACGCCCCTGTCCCGGTGACCGTGCGCGTCGAGGGCGGCCGCGCGGCCGAGCTCGTGCGCGTCGTCGCGGGCGGCATCCGCACGGGCGCCGCGATCACGGTGAGCACGTCTGAGCCGCTCCCCCGCGCGGTGTCGTCGTGGCTCGCGGCCGAGGGCGTCGACGTGTCGGTGGAGGCCGCCGCGTCCTGGCCGGCGCGCGCCGCCGAGCTCGCCGTCACCGGCGGACGCATCCGCCTGATCGGCGGCTCGACCGCCGCGGTGATCGAGGCCACGAACGGCGCGCCTGGCGTGGCGGTCTACGACGGCCCGGTCGTGTCGGCCGGTCGCGTGGAGCTGCTGCCGTTCCTGCACGAGCAGGCGGTCTCGATCTCGGCGCACCGCTTCGGCAACCCGCGCCGCTACGAGGTGCCGGTGCTCGCGGGCCGCTGATCCGACGCACCCCGAGGGGCCGGCCGCCGCATGGCGCCGGCCCCTCGGTCGTACGGGTCGACGTTCGTTCCGAAAACCGGACGGGTGTGACTGCTGGGGCGCGAGTGATCACATCCGGCACGCAGGCCCCATCCATCCGGTCTCCGGAACGGACGCCGCCGCTCACAGGCCGGATGTGACGGACGTCACCCCCTGAGACGGATGAGGCCGCCCGCGGCTGGATCAGCCTGGGCCCACGGGCCAGAGGCTCCGCGCGTCGCGAATGCGACGTGCGGAGAAGGCCTCGGGGACGGGCGGCCTCGAAAAGTCCGGATGAGGACGGATCAGTCCTCGACCTTGCGCTTGCGCCAGCGGATGCCCGCGTTGATGAGGCCGTCCAGGTCGCCGTCGAAGACGGCCGCCGGGTTGCCGACCTCGAAGCCGGTGCGCAGGTCCTTGACGAGCTGCTGGCCGTAGAGGAAGTACGAGCGCATCTGGTCGCCCCAGCTCGCCGTGATGGTGCCCGCGAGCTCCTTCTTCTTCGCGGCCTCCTCCTCCTTCTGCAGCAGCAGGAGTCGCGTCTGCAGGACGCGCATGGCGGCCGCGCGGTTCTGGATCTGCGACTTCTCGTTCTGCATCGACACGACGATGCCGGTCGGGAGGTGCGTCAGTCGCACGGCCGAGTCGGTGGTGTTGACCGACTGGCCGCCCGGGCCGGACGAGCGGAAGACGTCGACGCGCAGGTCGCTCTCGGGGATCTCGACCTCCTGCGCCTCCTCCATCACGGGGATGACCTCGACCGCGGCGAAGCTGGTCTGGCGCTTGTCGGCCGAGCCGAACGGGCTGATGCGCGCGAGGCGGTGCGTGCCCGCCTCGACCGACAGGATGCCGTAGGCGTACGGGGCGTCGACCTCGAACGTGGTCGACTTGATGCCGGCGCCCTCGGCGTAGGAGGTGTCGAGCACCTTCACGGGGTACTTGTGGCGCTCGGCCCAGCGCAGGTACATGCGCATGAGCATCTCGGCGAAGTCGGTCGCGTCGTCGCCGCCCGCGCCGGACCGGATCGTCACGACCGCGCCGCGGTCGTCGTACTCGCCGTCGAGCAGCGTCTGGACCTCGAGGTCGCCGATGACCTTCTCGAGATCCGTGATCTCCTTCTTCGCCTCGGCGACCGAGTCCTCGTCCCCCATCTCGTTCGCGAGCTCGACGAGCACCTCGAGGTCGTCGAGGCGGCGTTCGACGCTCTCGACGCGCGCGAGGGCGGACTGGGCGTGGCTGAGGGCGCTCGTCACCTTCTGGGCGTTGGCGGTGTCGTCCCACAGGCCGGGGGCCGCCGCCTCCTCCTCGAGCCGCGCGATCTGGGCGCGCAGCCCGTCGACGTCGACCACCTCTCGGATGTTCGCGAACGTGGTGCGCAGCGCCTGGATCTCGGCGGAAGGATCGTAATCAAGCATGACGCCCCAGCCTATCGCGGCGCGGCCGTGTGCCGCGCGGGACCGGGGCGCCGGCCGGCCCCGTGCGAGACGGGAGTAGCGTGGCAGGAGATGACCAGCGCACCCGATCCCCGGCGCGGCGCGGCCGCGGAGGCCATCCGCCGCTACGCCCCGATGATCTACGGGCCCACGGCGCTGTACTCGGTCGGCCAGGGCGCCATCCTGCCCCTGCTCCCGATCATCGCGAGGGAGCTGGGCGCCGACCTGGCGACCGCGGCGCTCGTGATCGCGATGCTCGTGGTCGGGCAGCTGGTCGGGAACCTTCCCGCGGGCTGGCTCGTGTCGCGCATCGGCGAGCGGCACACCATGACCCTGGCTGCGGCGGTGTCGCTGATCGGGATCGCCGGCATGCTGCTGTCTGGTCACCTCGGCGTGCTGATGCTGTCGGTGCTGCTGATCGGCGTCTGCGCCTCGGCGTTCGCGCTCGCGCGGCACACGTTCATGACCACGCGCGTGCCGCTCGCCTACCGCGCCCGCTCCCTGTCGCTGCTCGGCGGCTCGTTCCGCCTGGGCGCGTTCACCGGGCCGTTCGTGGCGGCCGGCCTGCTCGGCATCTTCGAGAACGAGGAGGCGAGCATCTGGTTCTTCGGCGCCTGCCTGGTCGTGGTGGGTCTGCTGGTGACGTTCGGGCCGGATCCGGAGCAGGCGGCGGATCGCGCGGCGCGCGCCGCCGAGACGCGGCCGACCGAGGAGGAGGACCCCGAGGCGCTGGAGGCCGAGGACACCGGCGAGGCCGTGACCGGCTCCATCCCGACGGCCGAGCGGATCGGCGTGTTCCGCACGATGGCGCGCCACCGGCGGGTCCTCTCGCGCCTGGGCCTCGCGGCCGCGTCGCTGTCGGCCGTGCGGGCCTCCCGTCCCGCCGTGCTGCCGCTGTGGGGCGTGTCGATCGGCCTGGACTCGTCGACCATCGCGCTGGTCGTCGGCATCTCGGGCGCGCTCGACTTCGCGCTGTTCTACGCCAGCGGCCAGGTGATGGACCGCTTCGGCCGGCTCTGGGCGGCCGTGCCCGCGCTGATCCTGATGGGCGGGGCCCTGTTCGCGCTGTCGTTCACGCACGAGCTCGACGCCGCGACGATGTGGTTCGGCGTCTTCGCGACGGTGATCGGCGTCGGCAACGGCCTGTCGAGCGGCATTCTGCTGACGCTCGGCTCCGACATCGCCCCGAAGACCGATCCGGCGCCGTTCCTCGGCGCGTGGCGCACGATCACCGACGCGGGCGGCGCGCTGAGCCCGCTGCTGGTGTCGGGCCTGACCGCCGTCGCCTCGATCTCGGTGGCCGCCGGCGGCATCGGCGCGATCGGCCTGCTGGGCGCCCTCGCGTTCATCCGCTGGGTGCCGCGCTTCGTGCCCACGCCCGGGCGCGACTGACGGTCCGCAGCCGCCCCTCCGCCGCCGGCGGTGCGAGGGCGGAGGACACCGGCTCAGCGGACGTCGACGAAGACGGGGTTCGTGTAGAGCCAGGTGTCGGCCCAGGGGTCGCCCTCGTTGTCCGGGTGCGTGATCGGACCGGCGGGGGTCGATCGCCGCGCCGAGGTAGCCGGTCCCCTGTCGCCGGCCGTCGCTGCCGCGCAGCCGGATGTAGAACGGCTCGGCGGCGCGTCCGAGCGGAAGGCGGAGCTCGAAGGTGCCGCGGCGTCCGCTGGTGTCGATCCGCTCGACGACCTTGGTGTCCGGCGCGCGCCAGGAGTCGCGGTCGGCGACCGCGCCCGTCACCGCGCCGCGGATCACGTCGAGGTGCCCGAGCTGCGGCAGGACGCCCTTTGGGTTCGGCCGGCTGGCGGTGCGGACGGTGATGCGGAGCTCGATCCGCTCGCCCCGCGCGGCGGCGAGGCGCCCGCCCAGCGTGACCCCGGGTCCGCGGTCGCCCTCGGCGACGACGCGGACGTCGAGCGCGTCCACGAGGTGGCCGTGATCGTCCCAGACGCGCCCGCGACGCAGTGCGTCCATGACCTCGAGGTACCCGTGGCGCGCGACGCCGACGTGCGTCCGGCTGAACTCGCCCGGCCAGAAGTCGCTGCCGGGCTGCGGAACGCCGGTGTCGGTCGGGCTCGGCTTCCAGCCGAGGGAGTCGAAGCTCTCGCCGGCGGGCATGTCGCCGTCGCGCCACGTGTCCCAGATCGTGCGGTGATTGTCGGAGTTGGAGGTGATCGAGAGGCGCCGGGCGCGCCCTCCATTCCGACGCAGATGCCGTCGGCGGCGTCGCGCCAGGCGCGGATCTCGTGCGGCGAGTCGATGCCGAGGCGGGAGGGGTGGTTGGCGAGGACCAGCACGTCGTCGACGAACGACGCGGCCCGCTGCTCGCCGAGCCACTCCAGCGCCGCCACGGCGCGCGCCTCGTTCTCGGGGAGGTCGGCGGCCCAGCCGTTGAGCTTGCCGTCCCAGCGGCGCTGGAACTCGCGCAGCAGCTCGACCTCGTTGCGGCCCGGAGCCACCAGGACCGTGCCGTGCTCGGCGGCCGGGATGTACCACTCCAGGCCCTGGAAGATGAGCTGCCGCGGGTTGCGGGCGCGGGCCGCCATGATCTCGGCGTGCTCGGCGGCGGCGCCCTTGGCGGCGTTGCCGTGGTTGCTGTGCTCGGTGAACGCCATCCAGTCGAGGCCGTACTCGGCGCCCTTCCGGGCGAGCTGGTCGAAGTCGTACTTGGCGTCGTGGCTGTACCGCGAGTGCACGTGGTGATCTCCCACGAGCCAGGCGAGCTCGGGGTCGCCGCGGCGGGCGCTCGCGGCGGCCGCGGGCGCGGCGAGAGGCAGGACGCTGCTCGCGAGCGCGAGGCCGGCGGCCATGCCGACTCCGCGGAGGAACGAGCGGCGGGAGGCGCCCTGCGCGTCGAGGGACGCCTCGGGGATCGCCGGGTCGGCCCAGCGAGGAAGGTGGGTGGGCAGGATGGGGTCGGGCATGGGGGAACTCTCCGGGAGGGTGACGGGCGGAAGGCGCCGGCCGGGGGGGGCGGCCTTGCGACCTTCGCCGATCGGCGTGGCCGCCCGCTGAACGGGCGGGGAACGCGGGGCTTCCTCCGGGCCACGATCACCCGCGACGGCGCCGCTGACCCGCCTCAGTCGAGCGCGTTGCGGCTGGTCGCGGTCGCCTCCAGCGGCACGCCGCCCGGAACGAACGGCGAGAACACCGGCGGATGCCACGCGCCGGCGACCGTGACGCGTGCCGAGGCGCCGTCCGCGGTCCACGCGCCGACCAGCACCGCGTCGCCCGGCGCGACGTCGATCACGGACTGCGCCTGGGTGCGCATCCGGTCGGCGTCCAGCTCGGCGCGCGGCACGCCGCCTTCGAGCGTGAGCGAGAACCCGTCCGCCGCGGCGAGCGCGGCCGCATCGGCGAGCGCGTCGAGCCGCTTCTGCGGGAGATACAGGGACGTGGCGTTCACGCACACCAGGATCAGCGCGATCGCGAGCACGGCGTACCCGAGCGTGAGGGGCAGGATGCTGCCGCTCTCGTCGCCGCGGACGTCGAAGCGCGCCGCCGTCATCCGGCCTCCCAGAAGCGCGACACCTTCTGCACCGCGGTGGCTTCGACCGGGACGACGGCCAGGCGGTCCAGGCCCAGCAGCGGCGGAACCAGCGGCAGCTTGACGGACGCGGTCACCGTGACGAGCACGGTGCCGCCCGGGGCCGGACACGGCCCGGCAGGGCGGCAGCTCACGTCGGCGTCGAAGCTCTGGATGCCGTACTCGCGCGTGACGGATGCGAGCACGGCATCCGGGTCGCCCGCCGCGGGACCGGACGCGATCACGCGGGCGGTGAATCGCGCGGCCGACTCCACTCCCAGCGTCTGGGACTGGATCTGCCCCAGCGCGAGCACGAGGTAGGTCAGCGGCACGAGCATCAGCACGCCGACCGTCAGGAACTCCAGCGCCGCCGAGCCCGCATCGTCCGCGATCAGCCTGCGCAGCCGCCGTGCGGCGTCACGGCAGCGATTCGAGCGGCGCACTGGCCGTCACCTCCAGCCCGGCGGGCACTCCGAGGAGTCCGATCAGCGGCAGCGTCGTGCGCACCGTGATCGCGAGCGACGGCACACCCCCGGTCGTGGTCCGCGAGGCCGCGATGTCCTCCGCATACTGCGCGCCGACCGCCCGCGAGATCACGAGCCTGGCGCGTTCGGCGCCGTCGCCCGGCGCGGCATCGGCGAGCGCCGCATGGTGAGCGCCCTCCACCGCAGCGTCGTGGACGACGTTGCGCACGTAGACCGCGAGGCCCAGCTGCATCACCGCGAGCGTGAGCAGCGTCAGCAGCCCCCCGACCAGCACGAACTCGGCGGGGCCCGAGCCGCGCTCGGCCTCCCCCGCCGGCGCGAAGCCGAGGCCCCGCGCGTGCCGGGTGGCGGGCCGCGCGATCACAGTCCGGACACGCGCGAGATCGCCTGCTCGAACAGCCCCGACAGCGCGGGACCCGCAAGCGCCCAGATCACCACGACCAAGCCGGCCGTCATGAGGGTGATGAGCACCCAGCCCGGGACGTCGCCGCGCTCGTCGTCGCAGAGGTCTCCCCACGCCGTCCGGGCACGCACGAGCGCCCGCTCCATCAGTCTCTCCATGTCCGTCTCCTTCATCTCGAACGGCGGCCCGGGTCATCCGATCCCGAGCCGCAGCATGAACACGCCGGGGAACACCGCGAACACGACGCTCAGCGGCAGCAGGCCGAACACCAGAGGCAGGAGCATGAGGATCTCCTTGCGCCCCGCGGTCTCGATCAGCGAGCGCTTGGCGTCCTCGCGGGCGTCCGACGCCTGCGCCTGCAGCGCCTGCGCGAGCGGCGCGCCGCGGTCGAGCGCGGCCACGATGTGCTCCACCGCGCGAGAGAGCGCCGGCACCTGGAGGCGGCGCGACATCGCGGCGAGCGCGTCGGGAAGGCTCGATCCCGTTCCGACGTCGAGCACGACGGCGCGCAGCTCGGCGGTGAGCTCCCCGGAGCCGACGGCTCCGACGCGGCGCAGGCTGTCGAGGATGCCCTCGCCCGCGGCGAGGCACAGCGCCAGGAACTCGAGCACGGTCGGAAGCTCGTCGGCGATGCGGGCGGTGCGCGCCCTCGCCTGGCTCGTGAGCAGCAGGTCGCACAGCAGCACGCCCGCCGCGCCGCCCACGAGCGGCAGCAGGAGGCTCGGACCGCTGAACGACCCGGCGAGCGCGAGCCCGACGACGGCCACGGCGCCGACGGCGAGCCCGGCGACTCCCCAGGCGAGCTGGCGGGCGCGGAACGCGGCCGGATCGACGGGACGCCCCGCCTGCGCCAGCCGGATCATGAGCGTGTCCGATGTGCCCAGGAGCCGCACGGCCCACCGTGCGACGCGATCCGCCACCGCCCGCCAGTCGAACGCGGTCGTGCCGGGCCCGAGCAGGTTCCAGGCCGTCGTTCCCGCCGGATCCGTCACGTCGCGGATGTACGGCGCGATCCGGCGAGAGAGCGAGGGCGCGCCGATGCGCGGGATCAGCACGAGCAGCAGGCAGATGCCCGCTCCCAGAGCGCCGCCGAGCAGCACCGCGAGCGCGGCATCCGTCGCCCACGTCACGCGAACCACCGCCTCGGCTCGGGGAGGCGGCCGATGCGGATCATCACGCGGTACGCGACGAAGGACACCACGGCCCCGCCGACGATCAGCACGACGCCGGCCGGGCTCGAGTACGCCTCGGCGCCCTCGGGACGCAGCGCGAGCAGCGCCAGGATCACCCACGGCGCGACGACGCCGAGCACGGCGGCGCCCTTGGTCCACGACTGGCGGGACTCCACCTCGGCCCGCAGCGCGGCATCGGCCCGGACGGAGGCCGACAGCGCCCGGAGCACAGGCACCAGCTCGGTGCCTCCCACCTGCCGCGCCATCCGGACCGTCTCCACGATCCGGTCGGCCATCGGGTCGGCGAGCGCCGCCTTCAGGCGGTCCGCACTGGAGTCGAAGTGCCCGGAGGCGGTCATGTCGCGCTCGAAGCGCCCGAACGCCGCCCGCAGCGTCGGCGGCGCGGAGACCGCCAGGCTCGAGATCGCATCGGGCAGCGACATCCCCGCCCGCACCGACGCGATGAGGAGATCGCACACGTCCGGCCACAGCGCCCGCCGGGCCCGGATGAGCCGCGAGCGCCGGGCCCGCAGCCACGCGATCGGCGCGGCGGCGCCCGCGGCGAGCGCGAGCAGGGCGAGCGCGGGGACGGCCGTGGCCAGCCAGGCCACCGCCGCGGACAGCAGGGCGCATCCGGCGCACGCCAGCACCACGACCTTCTCGGGCACATGCGAGAGGCCCGCGCCGGCGAGCAGCCGCCCGATCGCGCCGGTCCTCGGCGATCGCCCCTCCGCACGCTCCCGGACGGGCCAGAGCCACGGCGAGACCGTCAGCAGCAGCCCGCCTCCCAGCAGGACGCCCCACAGCACGGTCATCCCCGCACCTCCGCCGGAGCCCGGTGCACCGCCCGCACCTCCGGGACCTCGCCCAGGATGCGGCCGGTCGGCTCGACGATCTCCGCCACCCTGCGCGAGCCGTCGGGGAGCCGCTCGCAGTGCACGACCAGGTCGACGCTCGTCGCCACGGCGTGGAGCACGAACCCGCGGTCGATGTTGCGGCCGGCGAGGAGCGGCAGCGCGGCGAGCCGCCCCAGAGCGTCCACCGCCGAGTTCGCGTGGATGGTCGCCGCGCCGGGCACGCCGGTGTTGAGCGCGAGCAGCAGATCGAGCGCCTCGGCGTCGCGCACCTCGCCGACCACCAGCCGGTCGGGCCGCATGCGGAGCGCCTCCTTCACGAGCCGCCGCAGCGTGATCTCGCCCGTGCCCTCGAGGCTCGGCTGACGCCCCTGCAGGGCCACGAGGTCGGGGGCGTCGACGCCGAGCTCGAACGTCTCCTCCACCGTGATGATGCGGTGCCCCTCCGGGCTCGCGCCGACGAGGGCGCCCAGCAGCGTCGTCTTGCCCGCGTGCGTCGCGCCCGAGACCAGCACGCTGCGGCCGTCGCGCATCGCCTCGCGGAGCAGCTGCGCCGCATCCGGTGTGAGCGATCCGAGCGCGGCGAGGCGGTCGAGCGATCGGTGCCCCGCGAGGAACTTCCGGATGTTGACGGCCCAGTGCTTCCGGGCGATCCCGCCGATCACGACGTGCAGGCGGGATCCGTCCGGCAGCGACGCGTCGACGAACGGCTGGCTCAGGTCCACGCGCCGCCCGGTGGCGTGGAGCATGCGCTCCACCAGGTCCCGCACCGACGCATCGGTGAGCTGCACCGGCACCCGCTCGGACACCCCGCCGCGCGCGACGAACACCTTGTCCGGGGCGTTGATCCAGAGCTCCTCGACTCCCTGAACGGTACGCCACTCTAGACTGTAGTGCCGTGAGTACGTTGGTTCAGAGCATTGGGGCCGACCCGCGAACACTGGTCGACCTGTATCTTCGCCTCTCCATCGACCGCGAGGGCAAGGACTCGATCGAGCGACAGGAACACGACCTTCGGGCGTGGGCTGCTCGCGAGGGGCTGACCGTGCGGCGCGTGTGGACCGACGCCGGGAAGTCGGGCTACATCCGAAGCGTCCGCCGCCCCGGCTTCGACTCCGCGCTCGAAGCGCTGACCGCTGGCGAGGTTGGCACGCTTGCCGTCTGGAAGCTCGACCGTCTCAGCCGTCAGGGCGCGGGGCAGGTGGGCACCGCACTCGACGAGATCGACGCCGCGGGCGGCCGTCTTTTCTTCCTGAAAGACTCGCTCGACTCGACGGTGCCCGGTCATCGCATGGTCATCGTCGTTGTGTCTGAACAGGCACGCGCAGAGAGCGCGAACACTTCCCTTCGGGTGAGCGCGAAGAAGGATATGCAGCGGCTCGAAGGGAAGTGGCTCGGCGGACCTCGGCCCTGGGGCTACGAGCTGGACGACGACCGGCACTTGCGCCCGCACCCGACCGAGGCGCCGCTGGTGCGCGAACTTTGCGACCGCGTGCTGAGCGGCGAGACGCTGGCCGACATTGCCCGGGATTGGAACCGTCGCGGCGTGCCAACACGCAAGGGCGGCGAGGTGTGGCGCACCTCGACTATGAGCCTCGCCATCCGCTCCCCCGTCCTGGCCGGGCTCCAGCCCGAGACGTTGACCCGCGGAAACAAGGGCTACCACGAGCCCCGCGTTACCGCGCCGTTCCGTCACCCGGACACGGGAGAGACGGTCTCCCTTATGGCTGAGGGTTTCGCGCCGATCGTATCGGAGGGCGAGCGCCAGCGGTTGCTCGAAGAACTCGCATCGCGCTACACCCGCTGGGGGCGCGGCCAGGGGGTGCCGCGTCGACTCCCTGAGTCGCTGCTCGGCGGCGGGATGGTCAGGTGCGCGACTTGTGGCCGCTCCGCCAGTAGCTTCGGCAACGCTTATCGCTGCCGCAAGCGCTTTGTCGACCGTGATCCGTGTGAGGGGCCGCTGAACGTTGCAATCCGCACGCTGGATCGATACGTGAAGCGTGAATGGGCTTACGGGCTGGCGACCTTCGACCCCGACTCGCCGATCCTCGCCGCTGTCGCGGACCGCTGGCTGGCGAAGAACGACCCCGCTCCGATCCGCGAGCGCGAAGAGCTGACGGCCCAGCTTGCCGACCTCCGCGCCCGCATGGCCTCCGCCGACGACGACTACTACGTGCGTGGCACACTCGACGGCGAGCGCCACGCCCGCATCACGTCGGCCATTGCCGAGCGCATCGCGTCGACTCAGGCGCGGATCGCTGAGCTGCCGAAGCCGGAGGCGGACCTGGGCGCACTACTGGACCCGGAGTTGTCGCTTCCGGCAATCGAGGGAGCCGACGTGCTCGAAGCCCGCGCTCTTCTCCGCCTCGCGATTAAGCGCGTCGTCGTGAAGCCCGCGCCCTACCACGGCGCCCGCTTCGACCCGAAGGAGCGCATGAAACTGATCTGGGTTGGCGAGCCCGACCCCTACGAGAACGCGCCCGCATAGGTCGCCGGGCCCCGTCTCACATCTGAGGCGGGGCTTCGTCGTGCATGCGCACGATTGCTGTCTCCGTGTAGGTGATCCCGCAGCCACGACACCGCCAACCGGCGCCACCCGAGACCGGGTGGAGCACCGTGCGACAAGCAGCGCAACGGGGCGCGTCTAGTCCGTCGTCCATGCGGCGACGATAGCCCGTCACTCCCTCTAGGTCGTCGTCGCGCCGAAAACCCGCGGCTCGCCTGGCACCCGCCGCAGGGGTGGGGTGGTCTGAGCAGATACCGCTTCCCCGCTAACGGTCCTTCCCTTCTCCGCGCGCTGCGCAGCCTTTGGCAACGCTGTGTGGTCCTATGGCCGCGCGTGCACACGTGGGTGCTGGGCATCAACCCAGCGCGAGCAGTAGGCGGGGTGGACCCCGCAGAGCTGCTGTCGATGCTCGCCGACCTCTTGCGCCTCTTCGGCTAGCGTTTCGCGCGCCAGGCGCCGGGAGGGGGCACGAGGGGCACAATATGGTGCCCCCTCCCTATTAGGTGTATAGGACGGACTTTCCTATAGGCGGTAATAGGGAGGGGGCACGTTTTCGTGCCCCCTTTGCCCCCTCTCGGCGTTCACACGGCGCGCCGCCGCTCCGGCGCCCGCACGCGAGCAGATCTGAGCACTCTGGCCCTCTATATCTGTGAGGGGTCGAACGCCCGTGGCCGTGCCGCCGACGCGGCCGGGCGCCTCCCTCCGGCCCGGCGATGATGCCGGGCCCTCTCTTTTTGCCTCCATGTGTCAGTCACGGATCTGCGGAGGGCACCGCTTCATGTACACCGTCGAATGCGACGCCTGCGGACAGCGCTTCACCGCCACTCGTTCAACCGCCCTGACTTGCTCGGCCGCGTGCCGCCAGCGGCGTCACAAGGAGCGCAAGGCGGCCGCCGCTGTGGCCGCCGCGCTCGACCTGGCACGCATCGCGCACGCAGCCCGCACCGCGTCCGATCCCCACGCGGCGCTTCAGTCAGTGGAGCGGCGCGCCGAGCAGTTGGCTGAGTCGCTCGCGCCCCGCCGCCGCGGCGGCACGCCGTAGGCGCTCCACTGCACGCGGCGGAGATCTCGGGCCTCCCCGCTGCCGACCGCCCGCCTCCTGGGGCGGCCGGTACGGCGCGCAATGGCGCGCGCCACGCGCACCCGTCGCCTCTGGCCCTCGGCGGGTGCGCCCCTGACTTTCCTCGACCTGCTGGTGCCCTGCCAGCACCCCGCGGGAGCGGGTGACCCCGAAAGGTAACCGATGAGCGATCCCCGTCGTTACAACGCCTGGGAAGGCATCGCTAACTACTCCTTCGGCAACGACATGCCCGACGACACCCTCGTCCGACTTGCCAACGCTGAGGCCCTGAGGGCCAAGTGGCTCGCTGAGAATGAGAAGGGCCGTGCCGCGCAGGCGGTCGTGCGCGAGGCCAACCGCGCCCTGAAGGAAACCACGGAAGCCGAGGCGGTCGGCGATGCCACCGCCAACGACGTCGCCAAGGCGCGCCGCCAGGTCGCGAAGGCCAACGCGGCGCTCGCCAAGCAGACCGCCGCCAGCCGCGCCGCGCTGATCGCGTTCGACGAGGCGGTTCAGGCCTACCGCCGCGGCGACCGGTCCGAGCTGCTGAGCACCGCACAGGCCACGGCCGCGGACGCTCAGGCCAGGGCAACGAAGGCCTATGCCGAGCTGACCGCGGCGCTCCCGGAACGAGAGACGGCGTTCAAGCTCGCCGGATGGGACCCGAAGGCCTCCGGCACCTGGCGCTCCCGCCAGCCCTTCGCATTCGCCGTCTCGCCAGACTCCGCGCTTCGCGAGCTGCTCGATCAGCTCGGCACCGTCGTCAACGAGTTCCCCGAAGACCTCACGGCAAAGCACACCAGCGAGAACGGCGAGATCGTTGACCCGAAAACCGGCGAGCGAGAGATCCCCGACGCGCTGAAGCGCCGCATGGCACGAGGACTGGTGATCCGCTGATGGCCCTCAACTACGAACGCATCCACCAGATCACTCGCAAGATCGTCGAGGACACCCAGCTCCCGCCCGAGCAGCTCGACGCTCTCGACCCGCGCACGCGCGCGCAAATCGAGACGCAAGCCCGAGCCCAAGGGATCACCCCCGCCCAGATGCTCGCAGACCTTCGGCGCTCCCTCATCGCGCAGAAGAAGAAGGCCGCCGAGGACCGAGACATCATCGAACGGGCCGTCACTGCCGCACGAGCCGCCCGAGGCAGGCGGACTCGATGAAGCGAACGACACAGCCGCCCACCACGCGCGCCGAACTGCGTGCCCTCGTGGGCAAGGACCGCGCCAACGAGGTCGCAAGACGCTGGCGCCCGCTCCTCGCCACCTTCATCGATCACAGCTGCATTCCCGGTCCCACCCTGCTCGGATCCACCCCGGTCGCCACATGGCACGCCCTGACGGCGGCCGAGCAGGCAGCCTTCATCATCGCGCGGTACCTCGGCGCATGGCACCAGAACGAACGCGCGGCAGCGCGCTTCGTCGCCGGCGCCCTCAGCGAAGCACGCAGACCCGTCGATTCCGCCCGCCGCCGCAACCCGCGCTACTCGATCGCTTGCTGGCACTGCGCAGCGTTCACACCCGCGCCCCGAGGGCCCAAGCCCGCGCGCTACATCACGTGCGACGGATGCGCGGGGCGCAGCAGCCTCCCGCGCAGGCGGAAGGCGTAACTCAGATCGCCGTCCGCCACGTCAGGTCGCGAGCCGATACCAACCCCTAACCGCAAGGCCGGGGCTCCCTCTCAGCACCGTGAAGGAGCCCCGGCCCAATCCTCCAAAGTAGCTATGACACAGCATCAGGCGCGCAAGCCCGGCATCTACGTCGGCGGACGCACGATCAGCGACATACGTTCAACGCTCTACGTCGGCACCGAGACCGGCGCGGGCGAAGCCACCATCGGCGACCTGTTGCCCCTGCTCGACGCCGACGAACTCAGCATCTACGAGGACGACGGAACCTGACCGAGCTTCCCAGCCTCAGCACGGCGAACAGCTGCGCGGCGACTATGCGCATGGCGACTGCGCGTGCGATTGCCAGGACTTCCAGGCCTTGCAGCACCAGCGCGCGACGCGCACCCTAGACGCCCGGCGCCAACGGACGGAGGCCCGGGGGACCCCTCCCCTCCCCCTACGCCCTCTGTCCCGGAGCGGCATAGCAATTCCGTACGCGCGCAAGTCTGGGGTTCTCGAATCGCCGAGCTCACATCGTTGCTACGCCACACGCGCGTCCGCGTACTCCTCAAGCACGCGTCTTTCCCCCTCAGTCAGGCCGAAAAGCCCAGCGACGAGATGCTCAATCTCATCCGTGCACGATTGTCTCTCAGCGCGCGCTGCCTCAAGTTCACTTCCGACCAGCGACGTCCGAAGAACCGCCTCGGCCTCCTCTGCTCGCCGAACCAGATTCACAATGCGGTCATGGACCTCTTCGCCAGGCTCGGAGCGAACGATCGGCAGACGGGAGACGGTGTTCTCGTAGTACTCCAGGACTCCGCCACCCAGCAACTTCCCGATGAATCTGAACCTGGCGGTAAGAATGCGTGTATTCAGGAGTCCAAGAATGTACCGAAGATCTTCTGGCTGACCATTGTCATATAGCACGGTGGTATCCGTAATTCCGATAAACGAGGCCTCTTCGTCGAGCGCAAATCGATTCGTCGCCGATCGATAGGGGCTAAGAATCCTCGCACGACCAAAGTACTCCTTGTGGAGCGGCCAAGAATACCGCCACCACTCACAGTTTCCACGAACGAACGCAGCCCTCTGAGTAAGGACCGCTTTCCGATCCTCTAGATGCGCTCGCACATCCGCTGGCAGGGTTCCGAAAGACTTCGCACCCTCCAGATAAAGCATGTGCACACGAGAGTGCCCGATATAATAGGCATGGATGTCCGAGTTTCGAGCACGCTCATACAGGAGCCCCTCCGCCCGCAACGCTTCCATCCGCCCGTGGCTCGCCTCAAACTCGAAGGCACTGTTCGCTGCCGTTTGCATTCCCTGCCCGATATGCAGCACCTCGCCAACCTTCGTCCCGGCAGCGTCCATTTTTGCGAGGATTCTTTGGACCTCTGCGTCGCCAAAGTTCCAGGCCTCCGAGCCGAGCGCTTTAGTAGGCACTTCCACCGTGGAGAAGTTCTTTGCGTCCCGAAGGTATGCGTCCGTGTACCCAGGGCGCAGACCGGTGTGGCGGAATCGCGCGAACCGCGTGTTCTTTACCGCAGCGCTCTTCGTCAACTGAATGATCGCGGTATTAATGCCAACCTTGGGGAATACCAAGGCATGCCTGAAGTCCGTCACTGACCGAACTTTCGAATTCTTGGCGACCCAGCCTCTCAGCTTGCGAGCTTTGTCGCCCTCAAGGAACGATCTTGAGACGATAAAAGCCGACTCGCCGCGGCAAATGTCAGCAGCCTTCTTCAAGAAGTAAAAGAGAAGGTCGGTCTTATCCGTGTATACCTCGGAGTACGCAGTGCGCAAGTATGCGAGCCTCGGGTCGTGGCGCCCCCAGGTCGAATCGACGTTGAGATAGGGCGGGTTGCCGATCACCGCATCGAATCCGCCACGTTTAAACACCGCCGGAAAGCTATCGCGCCATGAGAACGGGTTGTACGCCAGCACCTCCTCGGCGCTCGCCCCGAGAGGCACCGGGAAGTCGTGGTCGACGAGACTATTTCCGCACAGAATGTTGCGGTCGAGGTCCGGGAGGATTCGGCCAATTTCGAACTCCAGTTGCGCTTGCCCCTCAATCACCATTAGTAGCAAGGATAGCTTCGTAACCTCAACCGCCTGCGGGTCAATGTCGACACCGAAGATGTAGTCGAGAAGGATTCGCTTCCGCTCTCGGGAGTTCACCCGAGGCTTACCGTCCAGCCCTACTTCAAGAAACTTCTTGCTGTTAGCGGTCTGCGCGGCCCAGTGGTCGCGGTGCCAGTCGAGGAGGAACCGGTACGCGGCGATCAGGAACGACCCGCTCCCGGACGCGGGATCCACCACGGCGAATCCTGTCTTTCGTAGGCTCGCCGGCGTCTTGCCCTCTAGCAACCGCCCAAGTGTCTCCTTGACTATAAACTCTACGACTGGTGACGGCGTGTAATAGACGCCGGATGATTTTCGATACTCTGGCTTTAGTTCGACTCGGACGGACCGATCATCGCCGACGACGATCCGCTCGCCAAGAAACTGCTCATAGATTCGTCCGAGGATGTCGGCGGGCATGACGGAGAACTCATACGGTTCCGGGAAGTAGAGCCTTCCTATGATCGTGCGCAGAACAGTGTCCGCGACTTCGATACTGAGGCCTATTGCGTCTCGTCGCGGGTCATCCTCGCCGCCGTTCAGGTGAAATAGCCCGGAATTGTAACGGTCGTCAGCGCGCTTGAAGATCGTGAGTAGGCGGCCATACACGTTTGGTTCTTCCAGCGCGCGCTGAAGAGTGCCTTCGACCTCCAAGCCGCGGGCCTCCGCGACTCTGAGGAAAACGATGCGGTCAATGAGCGTTTGCGTCGCGGAGCTAACCTCGAGGTTTGTCAGGGCTGGATTTCGTGTCGCAATGTCAGTCGCGAGCGTTCGGCGCCAGCCTCGAATTTCGTCAAGGAACGCCGAATCGATCGTCCGAGTTCCCTTGGGGGCCGGTGCTTCCGCTGCCAGCAGCTCCAGGACACCATCGCCCACGTTTGTGCGACCAAACATGCCGTGCAGTAGCGGCCAGTTGTCTTCAAGCTCATCGATTGTGAAGTAGGCGATCCGCCCTACCAGTGCACTGTCCGCCGGCTCGGGCGGCCTCCGACAGTCATAGATGGCGTACTCTTCAAAGTCCGTCACGAGCCCATAGGGCAGATCCGCTGTCCAGCAGTACCGGCGGAGCTGGTAGGCGGGGGCGCGGTCAGTCTCGATATTGACGGACGGTCGCTTGGCTTCCATGAAGAACCGCGGACGACCATCGGTGTAGAACCCGTAGTCGGGTGCCTTCGTTCGGCCGTCGACGGTGACGCTTGCCTCCTGAATCACCTCGCGATCGATAAACGATGATCTGAGACTGTTGACGGGGTCCCAACCAAGCTCCTCCAGTAGGGGATTGAGGAACTCGGAACGAAGGGCCATCTCCTTGTAGTCGGCCGACCGATAGCTCCGCGCGCTCTCGCGAAAGCTGTCTACGAGTGCCCGCAGGCGGTCAGGGAACGGCGGGGTGTCTACCAGCCCTGCAACGAGTTCGCGTACATCTGCCGCTCTTGCCAAGTCCATCTCCCAGGAGTCATCGAAAGTCGATCCGCGGCCTTGTGGCGCCGCCCCACAGGGCTGGTCGGAACGACCCTTCAAGTGAGCGTAGTGAACCCTCGCAGGCTAACGGTGCGACACGGACCTGCAGCGGTGATCGATCTCGCCGCGGTCCAGTCGCGCTGCGGTCGCGATCTACATTCGCAAACGACACGTCGCGACCGAGGAGCGGACTAGTTTGGGAGACATGTCCTATTCCCGGAGCAGCTTCCACGACGACGAGTTTCATGATGTCGTCGAGGGACTCGCCGAGGCAGACGCATTGGCTGTGCTCCTTCGCGGCCACCTCTGGATCGAAGTGCTTCTGGAGCAGGTGGCACGCACAAGGCTGGCTCGCCCAGACGCGATCGATTGGTCGCGGGCTCGCTTCGAGCACAAGTTGTCGATTGCAGAAGCTGTCGACGGGATCACTCCCGATCTCAGCGCCGCAGTTCGGGACCTGAACCGCCTACGGAACCGGCTGGCGCACGATCTTCGCTATAGCGTGAGCGAAGATGACCTCAAGATGTTGATCGGACGGGTAAAGGATGACCGCATCCGGTCCGCGATTGACCAGCTCGCAGAACCGCAGCTGGAGATCGCTCGCACGCTTGCGGCAGCGCGGCTGCGCGGCGACGAGATCGAGTTCTCACACGGCGCCGAGTGGATGGACCGGGCACTGACTCCGGCACGGGCCTATCTGTTCTCTTTCGTCGTGGCGACAGTTCGAGAGCTTGGTATCACCTACGCCCTGGACTCCCTTCCCGGCCGTGCGCCCGACGACGCAACCTTCGTCGACCTCCTGGATCAAACCCTTCGACGAGTCACAGGTGGACTGTTCGGTCTCAACGTACCGTTCTCGCGTTGAGCGCGACAGGCGTATCACGGCTGCGCGGATGCCCCGAAGACGACCCGCGCCACCGCACGCCGATACACCACTGCGTGTGCCTCACGCAGGCGGTGCCCCACTCGACTCCTCGGGCCGACCATCCCAGCACGCCATAACCGCGGTCCGCTCAGAGGGCGATAGCGCTTGCGGCTCGAACGTCCCACCACACGCGCCCTGAGGCGGTCCGGTGCTAGTAAACCGACCCACTCGGATCAGCAGATTGGGAGCTTGGCGTATCGTTCACAGATTCTCCACGCCCGGGTCGTCGAGGTACGGCTGCAGCGGCCCGTAGCCGGTGACGGCGGCCAGCACCTCTCGCACCCGCGCGGCCTCGTCGTCGATCGGCGCGGTGCCGCGCGCGAGCGCGACGTCGTTGTGCCGACGCACCTCGGCCTGCGCGATCCGCGCCACCAGCTCAGGGGAGCGCGCCGGATCCGCCTGCTCGGCCCGGAGCCGGTCGCGCACCCTCTCCACGAGGGCTGACGTGCTGGGGGTCACACGGCCATGATGGCCGCGTGACGCGGATCGGCCGGGAAGTTATCCACAGCGAACCCGAGGGCTGTCCCCCACCGGACCGGACGGGGCCGTCAGTAGACTGGACGGGCTCGCGGGAGTGGTGAAACTGGCAGACACGCAGGATTTAGGTTCCTGTGCCTCCGGGCGTGTGGGTTCAAGTCCCACCTTCCGCACGAACGTCGTTCACAGCACGCTCTTCGAGACAGGACAACGGTGCATCCTCTCGCTCTCATCCCCTGGCTGGATCCGCAGACGATCATCGACGCGGCCGGCCCCTGGGCCCTGCTGGTCGTGTGCCTCATCGTGTTCTCCGAGACGGGCCTGCTCGTGGGCTTCCTGCTGCCCGGAGACACGCTCCTGATCATCTCGGGCCTGCTTACGCACACGGTCGACGTGTTCGGCGTGAACATCTGGATCACGAGCGGCCTGATCGCTCTCGCCGCCTTCGCGGGCGGAGAGGTCGGCTACCTCATCGGCCACAAGGGCGGCCCGGCGGTGTTCGAGCGCAAGCAGTCGGGCCTGTTCAGCGTCAAGAACGTCGAGCGCACGAACGCGTTCTTCGAGCGGTTCGGCGGCATCACGATCATCCTCGCCCGCTTCGTCCCCATCGTGCGCACGTTCGCGCCGGTGGCCGCCGGCGTCGGGCACATGCCGTGGAAGCGGTACTCGCTCTACAACCTGATCGGCGCGGTGCTGTGGGGCTTCGGCCTCACGATGCTCGGCTACCTGATCGCGTTCATCCCGTTCGTGGGCGAGTTCGTGACCGAGTACATCGACCTGATCCTGATCGTCGCCGTGCTCGGCACCGTGATCGTCACGGCCTGGCACTACTTCGCCGAGCGCCGCAAGGCCCGTCTGGTCGAGTCGGCGCCGCCGGTCGAGGAGCTCGTGCTCGAGCCCGAGGTGTTCCAGCGCGGCGCCGACATCGACGGCGACGGCACGCCGGACATCAAGCTGTAGGCGGCCCGCCCGCTACGACGCCTTCTTCGCGCGCTTGCGCTTGGGCTTCTCCTCGGCGGGCTCGTCGGCCTCGTCCTTCGCCGCGGGCTTCTTCTCGTCGCCCTTTCCTCCGCGCGACGCCCGGGAGCGCTCGACGCTCGCGCGCAGAGCCTCCATCAGGTCGATGACCTCGCCGCCCTCCTCCTCGGACTCGCCGAAGGTCGCGTCGGTGTCGATCGCGTCGCCCTTCTCGAGCTTGGCCTGGATGAGGGTGCGCAGCTCCTTCTGGTACTCGTCGACGTACTCGTCCGGATCGAAGTCGCTCGAGAAGCTCTCGACGAGGCTCGACGACAGCTCGAGCTCCTTGTCGGAGATCCGCACCGACTCCTCGAGCGACGGGAACGACACCTCGCGCACCTCGTCGGACCACAGCAGCGTCTGCAGCATGAGCACGTCTCCGCGCACCCGCAGCGCCGCGAGGCGCGTCTTCTGGCGCAGCGAGAACCGCACGATCGCGGTGCGGTCGGTCTGCTCGAGCGTGCGCCGCAGCAGCACGTACGCCTTGGGCGACGCGGAGTCGGGCTCGAGGTAGTACGACTTGTCGTACGTGATCGGGTCGACCTGCTCGCTCGGCACGAACTCCACCACGTCGATCTCGCGGCTGCGCTCGGCCGGCAGCGACTTGAGGTCCTCCTCGGTCAGCACCACGGTGCGGTCGCCGTCGTCGTACGCCCGGTCGATGTCGGCGTACGCCACCACCTGGCCGCACACCTCGCACTTGCGCTGATACCGGATGCGCCCGCCGTCGGCGTTGTGCACCTGGTGCAGGCTCACGTCATGGTCCTCGGTCGCGGCGTACACCTTGACCGGCACGTTGACGAGCCCGAACGTGAGCGCGCCCTTCCAGATCGATCGCATGACACCAGTGAACACCCGTCACACGCGTCACGGCCAGGGGCTTGATATCCGCCCGGATCGCGCACCTACGCTGAGTCCATGGCAGGCGAGCAGACGGTCCGGATCGGCGGCCGCCGCCTGCGCGTCACCAACCTGGACAAGGTGCTGTACCCCGAGACCGGCACCACGAAGGGCGAGGTGATCGAGTACGTCACGCGCATCGCGCCCGTGCTCCTCCCCCACGTCGCGGGGCGTCCCGTCACGCGCAAGCGCTGGGTGGAGGGCGTGGGCACGGCAGAGGACCCGCTGCCGTCGTTCTTCGCGAAGGACCTCGAGCGCGGCGCGCCGGACTGGGTCCCACGTCAGGCGATCGAGCACTCCACGGGCGCGAAGCACTACCCGCTGATCGATGAGGTCGCCACGCTCGTGTACCTCGCGCAGGTCGCGAGCCTGGAGCTGCACGTGCCGCAGTGGCGCTTCGCGGCCGACGGCTCGCCCGGCCTGCCCGACCGGCTCGTGCTCGACCTGGACCCCGGGCCCGGCGTCGGGCTGGCCGAGTGCGCCGAGGTCGCGCGGCTCGCGCGCGCCATCCTGACCGGCATGGGCCTGGATCCGCTGCCCGTCACGAGCGGCAGCAAGGGCATCCACCTGTACGCGCGACTTCCGGGGACGCAGACGAGCGCCCAGGTCTCGGCGGTCGCGAAGTCGCTCGCGCAGGCGCTGGAGGCGGATCATCCGGATCTCGTCGTCAGCTCGATGAGCAAGGCGGTGCGCCCCGGACGCGTGCTGGTCGACTGGAGCCAGAACAACGGCAAGAAGACGACGATCGCCCCGTACTCGCTGCGCGGGCGCGCCCGCCCCTGGGTGGCGGCACCCCGCACGTGGGAGGAGCTCGACGACCCGGGCCTGCGCCATCTGCTCTTCGACGAGGTCCTCGAGCGGGTCGAGCGGATGGGCGACCCGCTCGCGCCGCTCGATGCGCCGGATCCGCAGGGTGCGCTCGCGCGCTACGTCGCCAAGCGAGACGCGTCGCGCACTCCCGAGCCCATGCCGGATGACGTCGCGCCGACGACGGCGGGCCTGCCGCGGTTCGTGATCCAGCGGCACGAGGCGCGCCGCCTCCACTTCGACCTGCGGCTCGAGCGCGACGGCGTGCTGGCGAGCTGGGCCGTGCCGAAGGGCGTCCCCGAGAGCACCCAGGGCAACCACCTCGCGGTGCAGACCGAGGACCACCCGCTCGCGTACGCGACCTTCGAGGGCGACATCCCGAAGGGCGAGTACGGCGCCGGGCACATGGACATCTGGGACACCGGGACGTACGAGCTCGAGAAGTGGCGCGACGACGAGGTGATCTTCACGCTCCACGGCCGCCGCGAGTCCGTGCGCCTGGCGCTGATCCGCACGAGCGGCCAGGGCGAGAAGTCCCAGTGGCTGCTGCACCGGATGAAGGACCAGCATCACCCCGTGCTGGTTGAGCGAGCCGAAGGCGAGTCGAAACCCTCCAAGCCTCCCGTGGCGCCACCCCCCACGACCTCTCCCCCCAAGCCGATGCTCGCCGTCAACGGCACGGCGGCGCTCGCGCACGACATGGGCGCGGGCGGATGGGCCGAGATGAAGTGGGACGGCGTCCGCGCGCTGGGCGTGTGGGACGGCGGCCGGCTGCGCCTGTTCGCGCGCAGCGGCGCCGACATCACCGACCGCTACCCCGAGCTGACCGCACCGGGCGCCGCCTCCCTCCACGCGGCGAGCGCCGTGGTCGACGGCGAGATCGTGGCCCTGGACGCGGGTGGCCGCCCGAGCTTCTCCCTGCTGCAGAACCGGATGCATCTCACGAAGGCCGCGGACATCCAGGCCGAGATGCGGCGGACGCCCGCGCGCCTCTACCTGTTCGACGTGCTCGCCGCCGACGGCGAGGACGTCACGCCGCGCCCGCTGCGCGAGCGCCGTCCGGTGCTCGAGCGCATCGCGGCCGGATCGGGCGCGGCGATCGACGTGCCGCCCGTCTTCGACGACCTCGACGAGGCCCTCGCGATCGCCCGCGAGCACGACCTCGAGGGCGTCGTCGCGAAGGACCCGCGCTCGCCGTACCGGCCCGGCCGGTCCGAGCGCTGGGTCAAGCTCAAGCTGACCCGCACCCAGGAGGTCGTGATCGCCGGCATCCGCCCCGGGAAGGGCGGCCGCGCGGGCGGGATCGGCTCGCTGCTGCTGGGCGTGCCGGATGGCGACGGCCTGCGCTACGTCGGGAAGGTCGGCACGGGCTTCAGCGAGCGCGCCCTCCGCCAGCTCGGCGCCGCGCTCGAGCCGCTGCGCACCGACGAGAACCCGCTGCACGGCGTCCCCGCCCCCGACGCCCGGGACGCGCTGTGGGTGCGGCCGGAGCTGGTCGGCGAGGTCGAGTTCGGCGAGTGGACCCCCGGCGGCAGCATGCGCCACCCGCGCTGGCGCGGCCTGCGCGCCGACAAGGCCCCGTCGGACGTCGTCCTCGAGTCCTGAGACCGCATCCCCGCGGCGGCCCGGCGGGCTCAGTGGTGGGCGCCGTCGCGGTCCTCGTGGCCGACGGCCTCGAGCTGGAAGGTCGAGTGCGCGACGTCGAAGTGGTCCGCGAGGCACCCCTGCAGCGAGGTCAGCAGCGCCGCGGATCCGCCGCGCTCGAGCACCTCCTGCTCGACGACGACATGAGCCGTGAACACGGGAGCGCCGCGCGTGAGCTGCCACACGTGGACGTCGTGCACGTCGCGGACTCCCGGCGCGCGCAGCAGGTGCGCGCGGATCTCGGCGACCTTCGTGCCCTTGGGCGCCGATTCCGCCAGCACCGAGAACACCTCGCGCAGCAGCCCGATCGCGCGCGGCACGATGAACGCCGCGATCAGCAGAGACGCGATCGCGTCGGCGCGCGTCCATCCGGTGAGGAGGACGACCAGGGCCGCCGCGATCACCGCGACCGAGCCCGCCATGTCCCCCAGCACCTCGAGGTACGCGCCGCGCACGTTGATGCTGCGCCGCTGCGCGCGGTGCAGCAGCCACGCGGCCGCCGCGTTGGCCGCGAGGCCCACGAGGGCGACCGCGAGCATCCATCCGCCGGCCACGACGGGCTCCTCGGGCGCGAGCAGCCGCTGCACCGCCTCCACGGCGATCCACACGCACAGGGCGATCAGCACGACTCCGTTGAGCAGCGCGCCGAGCACCTCGGCGCGCTGGTAGCCGTAGGTGCGCCGATCGTCCGCGGGGCGCGCGGCGACGACGCTCGCGAGCAGCGCGATCAGCAGCGCGCCCGCGTCGGCGAGCATGTGCGCGGCGTCCGCGAACAGCGCGAGCGACCCGCTGATCCACGCGCCGGCCACCTGCACGACGAAGACGCTCGCGGTGATCCCCAGCGACACGGCGAGCAGCCGCCGGCTGTCGCCGCCGCGGATGCCGTGGTCGTGGTCGTGCACGACTCCAGGCTACGGCGGCGGGTCCGCGTCACGGCGGCGCGGGCCCTACTCGGGAATGATGCCGATTCTCATGCTCGACGGCCTGCGCACGGCGGGCCTGTGGCGTCCTAGGATCGGGAGTCGTGTCGCTCTCGCTCTGGTTCACGCTGCTCGGCGCGGGCGTGATCATCTCGCTCACCCCCGGCGCGGGCGCGGTGAACACCATGGCCAATGCGATCGCGTCGGGATGGCGCCGGGCCATCTGGGGCATCCTCGGGCAGCAGGCGGCACTGGTCATCCACGTCGCGATCGTCGCCGCGGGCCTGGGGGCGATCGTCGCCGCGTCCCCGGTGGTGTTCGAGGTGATCCGCTACACGGGAGCGGCCTATCTCATCTACCTCGGCGTGCGGCAGATCCTCGCGCGGCCCACGGTGGTCGAGGTGGACGGCGTGGTCGCGGTGCCGATGCGCGAGGGCGCGTGGTCCATGTTCCGCCGCGGGCTGCTGGTGAACCTCACGAACCCGAAGGCGATCGTGTTCTTCGTGGCGTTCGTGCCCTCGTTCATCCGTCCCGAGCAGCCGCTGCTGCCGCAGTACGCGGTGCTCACCGCCACGGTGGTCGCCATCGACATCGTCGTGATGTGGGGCTTCTTCGCGACCGCCGCGCGCGGTCTCGCCCGTCTCACGGCGCGCCCCTCGGGGCAGCGCCTGCTGAACCGCATCTTCGGCGTGCTGTTCATCGGCGTGGGGGTGCTGCTCGCCGTCGTGCACTGACCGGGCACGGACGACTCCGGCTCCCTTCACGCGCGCGACAGCGGATGTTCACCCGCATGCGGTCGGATGCGGTCCTGTGACACGTGTGAGGGCGGCGATCATCGGCGCGACGGCCGTCGGCGCCGGCGCCGTGTTCGGCACCGGGGCGCTGCTGCGCCGCCAGGCGGCGATCGCGCGCCGGCGGATCGGCAAGCCGCTCGGCGAGATCGCGCCCGACGCCGACCGGGTCTGGCGCCGGCGATTCGACGCGCCGCCGCTGGACCTGCTGATGCTCGGCGACTCGATCGCCGCGGGGCTCGGCGCCCACCGGCGCAAGGACACGCTCGGCGCGCGCGTCGCGAAGGGGCTCGCGTCCCGCCTGGAGCGCCCCGTGCGGCTGCGCACGGCGGCGGTCGTCGGATCGGAGTCGTCGGCGCTCGCGCGGCAGCTCGACGGGCTGGATCCGGACTACCGCGCCGACGTCGCCGTGATCGTCGTCGGCGGCAACGACGTGACGCACCGCGTGCCGCATCAGGTCGCGGTCGCGCACCTCACCGACGCGATCCGCCGCCTGCGGGCCCGCGGGACGGCGGTCGTCGTGGGGACGTGCCCCGACCTCGGCGCGCTGCGCCCCGTCCCGCAGCCGCTGCGGAGCCTGAGCTCGCGGATCTCGCGCCGGCTCGCGCGCGCACAGGCCGCGGCCGCCGCGGCGGCGGGCGCGCGCCCGGTGTCGCTGCGGCGCGCGGTCGGCGCCGAGTTCCTCGCGGACCCGCAGGGCTGTTCAGCCTCGACCGGTTCCACCCGAGCGCGCTGGGCTACCGGCGCACGGCCGCGGCGCTCGTCCCGGCGATCCTCGCCCAGCTCGAGGCCGACGCCGCCGCAGTGGAACCGGAGACGACCGACCCCGGACACGAGTAGGTCCGACCCCGTGCGAGCGCGGCGAGCGTGGAGCGAAGCGACTCATCCAGCGCGAAGCGCTGCCGATGGGAGCGTCAGCGACCATCCTCGCTCGCCGAGGGCCCCCGAAGGGGCGCCCGAGAGCGTGCGAGACGCTTCTAGAGAGAACTCAGCAGCGGCTGCAGCGCAACGAAGGCGCGCGCGCGGTGGGAGGCTGCGTTCTTCTCCTCGGCCGTGAGCTCGGCGGCGGTGCGCCCGTCCTGGTCGTCCGGGAGGAACACGGGGTCGTAGCCGAAGCCGCCCTGTCCGCGCGGGACGTCCGCGAGGCGGCCGGGCCAGATCCCCTCGACCGTGTGCTCCTCGCCCGCCGGCGTCACCAGCGCGATCGTGGAGTTGTAGTGCGCGCCGCGGTGCGGATCCCGGATGTCGGAGAGCTGATCGAGCAGCAGGCGCAGGTTCGCCCCGTCGTCCTTCGCGTGCCCGGCCCAGTACGCGGAGAACACGCCCGGCGATCCCCCCAGCACGTCGACGCAGATGCCGGAGTCGTCGGCGAGCGCGGGCAGCCCCGTGTGCGCGGCCGCGGTGCGGGCCTTGATCAGCGCGTTCTCGGCGAACGTCGTGCCGTCCTCGACGGGCTCGGGGCCGTCGTACGCGATGACCTCGAGATCGGGTCGCACGCGCGCCACGATCGACTGGAATTCCGCGACCTTGTGCGCGTTGTGGGTGGCCAGCACGATCTGCGGCACGTTCAGGACTCCCGGCCCAGCGCGGCGAGCTGGTGGGTGCGCAGCTCGGCGCAGCCGTTCACGCCCAGCTCGAGCAGGAGGTCGAGCTCGGCCTTGTCGAACGGCGCGCCCTCGGCCGTGCCCTGCACCTCGACGAACAGGCCCCTGCCCGTGACCACGACGTTCATGTCGGTCTCGGCGCGCACGTCCTCGACGTAGGCGAGGTCCAGCATGGGCTCGCCGTCGATGATCCCGACCGAGACGGCCGCGACCGAGTCGCTCAGCACCTGCGCCTTCTGCGCGATGAACTTGCGCTCGCGGCCCCACTCGATCGCGTCGGCGAGCGCGACGTACGCGCCCGTGATCGCGGCCGTGCGCGTGCCGCCGTCGGCCTGCAGCACGTCGCAGTCGATCACGATCGTGTTCTCGCCGAGCGCCTTGGTGTCGACCACCGCGCGCAGCGCGCGGCCGATCAGGCGCGAGATCTCGTGCGTGCGCCCGCCGATGCGGCCCTTGACGCTCTCGCGGTCGCTGCGGTCGTGCGTGGCGCGGGGCAGCATGGCGTACTCCGCCGTGACCCAGCCCTTGCCCTTGCCGGTCAGCCAGCGCGGCACGCCGTTGGTGAAGGACGCCGTGCACAGCACCTTCGTGCCGCCGAAGCTGATGAGGGCCGAGCCCTCGGCGTGGCCGCTCCAGCCGCGCTCGATCGTGATGGGTCGCAGCTGGTCGGGGGTGCGACCGTCGGCACGCGTGGTCATGGGGCTCCTCGTTCGGTGTCGGATGTCGCGCGGATCAGAGCGCGGAGAGATCGATCGCGCCCGTGCGGACGAGGCGCACATCGCGCACCTCGCGCCCGAGCAGGCGGTTGGCGAGCGCGATGAAGTCCTGGGTCGCGGCTCCCGTCGCCTCGTACTCGTGGCGGGGCGTCGCGTCGGGGCCGGCGAGCAGGTCGCGGCTGACGAGCTGCCGGTACACGTCCTTCGCGGTCTCGGTGTCGCTCGAGACGAGCGAGACGTCCGCGCCCATGACGTAGCTGATCGCGCCCTTCAGGAAGGGGTAGTGCGTGCAGCCGAGCACGACCGTGTCGACCCCGGCCTCGCGCAGCGGCGCCAGGTACTCCTCGGCGGCCGCGAGCACCTCGGGCGAGTCGGTGTCGCCCGCCTCCACGAACTCCACGAACCGGGGGCACGCGGCGGTCGACACCTGGACGCCGGGATTGACCTCGAGCATGTCCTGGTACGCGCCCGACCCGATCGTGCCCACGGTGCCGATCACGCCGATCCGGCCGTTGCGCGTGGTGGACAGCGCGGTCCGCACGGCGGGCCCGATCACCTCGACGACCGGCACCGCGTAGCGCTCTCGCGCATCGCGCAGCATGGCGGCCGACGCGGTGTTGCACGCGATCACGAGCATCTTCACGCCCTGATCGACCAGCGTGTCCAGCACCTCGAGCGCGTACCGGCGCACGTCCGCGATGGGCTTCGGACCGTACGGCGAGTGCGCCGTGTCGCCGATGTAGAGCATGGACTCGCGCGGCAGCTGGTCGCCGATCGCCCGCGCCACCGTGAGCCCGCCGACGCCGGAGTCGAAGATGCCGATGGGCGCGTCGTTCATGATGTCCCAGCGTACCCGGGGCACCCGGACGGCCGGATCGGGCGCCGCTAAGGTTGCTGACATGAGCGCCTCCACGGCCCTGATGACCGACCGCTACGAGCTCACGATGCTCGACGCCGCCCTGCGGGACGGCACCGCACAGCGACGCTGCGTGTTCGAGCTGTTCGCCCGCCGCCTCTCGGGCGGCCGCCGCTTCGGCGTCGTGGGCGGCACCGGGCGCCTGCTCGCGCTGCTGCGCGACTTCCGCTTCGGCGACGACGAGCTGCGCTTCCTGCGCGACGAGCACGTGGTCAGCCCGGAGGCCGTCGCCTACCTCGAGAGCTACCGGTTCTCGGGATCCATCACGGGCTACCGCGAGGGCGAGCTGTACTTCCCCGGCTCCCCCATCCTGACGGTCGAGGGCAGCTTCGCCGACGCCGTGATCCTCGAGACGATCGCGCTCAGCGTCCTGAACCACGACTCGGCCGTCGCGACCGCCGCCTCCCGCATGAGCGTCGCCGCGGGCGACCGTCCCCTCGCCGAGATGGGATCCCGTCGCGCCGGCGAGGCGTCCGCGATCGCCGCCGCGCGCGCCGCGTACATCGCCGGCTTCGGCTCGACGAGCAATCTGGAGGCCGGGCGGCGCTGGGGCATCCCCACCATGGGCACGGCCGCGCACTCCTGGACGCTGCTGCACGACAGCGAGGAGGACGCCTTCCGCGCCCAGGTCGAGGCGCTCGGCACCGGGACGACGCTGCTCGTCGACACGTACGACATCGAGAAGGGCGTCGAGACCGCCATCCGCGTCGCGGGCACCGGGCTGGGCGGCGTGCGCCTCGACTCGGGCGACCTGCCCACCGTCGCGGCCACGGTGCGCGCGCAGCTCGACGCGCTCGGCGCGACCGGCACGCGGATCACCGTCACGAGCGACCTCGACGAGTACGCGATCGCCGCGCTGGCCGCCTCGCCCGTCGACGCGTACGGCGTGGGCACGTCGGTCGTGACGGGTTCCGGCCACCCGACCGCGGGCATGGTCTACAAGCTGGTCGCGCGACAGGCGACGGACGGCAGCTGGGTGTCGGTGGCCAAGACCGCCGAGGGCAAGGGCTCGCAGGGCGGCCGCAAGACCGCGTTCCGGGTGCTGGAGAACGGCGTGGCGACGCAGGAGCTGGTCGAGGTCGCCGACGGATTCGAGCGCCTGGCCGAGGCGTCGGAGCACCCGGATGCGCGTCCGCTGCAGGTCGACCTCGTGATCGACGGCGAGCCCGTCGCGGAGTTCGAGGGTCCCGCCGGCGTGGAGGCCGCGCGCGAGCACCACCTCCGGGTGCGCGAGGAGCTGCCGATCCGCGCGCTCGCGCTCAGCCGCTCGGATCCGGCGATCCCGACCGTCTACCTCGACGCGGGCGACGCCTGAGCGGTCACGAGTTCAGCGACTCGTAGATCTCCTTGCAGGTGGGGCACACCGGGAACTTCTCGGGGTCGCGGCCCGGGGTCCACTTCTTGCCGCACAGCGCGCGCACGGGCTTGCCCGTGAGCGCCGACTCGAGGATCTTCTCCTTCTTGACGTAGTGCGAGAAGCGCTCGTGGTCGCCCGGCTCGATGTTCTCCTCTTCGAGGAGCTTCTCGAGCTCGCGATCGAGGAGGGCCGTGCCGCCGTCGCCCGGCGTATCGAGGGGGGTGCTCATAGCGGCCCAGTGTAGTCGCGGGCGTGCCGGAGCGCTCCGGTCCGGGCGCCCCGACGGGCCGTCCGAGGGGCGCCTCAGGTCGTGCCCGCGAACTCCATGATCCGCGCCCCGCGGCGCTCGAAGAGCCACGAGCCGAGGCCGAGCCCGAGCACCAGCACCGCGAACCCGATGCCCAGCCCGGTCCACATGGCGGGCACGGCGTTCTCGACGTCCTGGGTGATCGTGAGCCAGCCGAGCCAGAGGGTGGGAGCGCTGAGGACGATCGCCCCCATCATCACGACGGCCTGCGCCGTGACGCCGCTCGAGTCGGAGCGCTGCGGCTGCTGGAACGGGCTGTCGCCGGGCCGGGACACCGCATACGGGCCGACCACCGACGAGATGCTCGACAGGCCGAGCCCGGTCAGTAGCAGGCTCGCGGCGACGCCGGTGATCGCGGGCAGGACGGCCCACCGCCCGTAGGTCGCCGTCGCGATCGGGATGGCGATCGCGAGCACCGGCACGGCGATGAGCAGCACCGGGACGAGCCGGCCGACGCGGTCCGAGATGCCGCGCACCGCGCTCGTGATGTGCATCCAGACCGCGCTGGAGTCGTACGCGACGTCGTTGTGCGGAAGCCAGCCGAAGAAGAGCGCCATGATCGGGACGGGCACGAGGGCGACGATCTCGGGGGGCACGCCGGCGATCAGGAGCGGCACGCACGGCAGCAGGCCGGCGACCGGGATGATCACGACGTTCACCAGGTAGCGGCTGTCGCGCAGCCAGTACACGAGCCCGCGCGCGGCGATGACTCCGGCCGGGGTGCCGGGCACCAGCGCGAACCAGCCCAGTCCCCCGCGGCCGCGCGCCTCGACCGGGTTGTCGATCGTGGTCAGGATGCGCTCGACCGCGAACAGCCAGGCCGCCGCCGTGAGCGCGAGCGTCGCCACGGCGACGGCGGCCGCGAGCCACGCGCCGCGGCCGTCGTCGAGCGCGAGGGCTCCCGGCAGCGCCGAGGCCGCGCCGATCGGGGTGGCGCCGAGGATCTCGGCCGCGGTCGCGAGGGCGCTGGGCACCCGGCCGCGCCATTCCAGCGACGAGAGGAACACGATCACAGGCACCAGCACCACGACGATCCCGAGCACGAACAGGCCCGAGAGCTCGCGCGTGCGCCGCGGACGCAGCACGGCCGATCCGAAGGCCATGCTCAGCCGCGCCAGGAGGACGCAGGTCGCGACATGCAGGATCGCGGTGAGCGCGCTGACGAGACCGGGCACGCCCTGCGCGGTCCAGACGATCGCGGCGCAGACGTCGAACGCGAGCACAGCGAGGATCGGCACGCTCACGAAGCCGACGGCGGCGAGCACGCCGGCGAGCGGACGCGGCGCGAGGCCGAGCACCGCGAACCGGCGGGGGTCGAGCGGGTCGACCGCGCCGGCCACGATCGGCCCGACGGCGAACGACAGCGCGATGGCGGACCCGGCCAGCACGAGCAGCGCGAACGCGACCGGCGCCGGCGCGTCGACGAGCGACAGCGTGCCCTGGCAGACGAGGACGACGACCACCGCGAGGATCGCGAGTCCGATCAGGCGCCACACCGTGCGCGTCGCGGGCCCGCGCAGCGCGCCGGCCATCAGGGCGAGCCTCAGTCGGAGAACGTGTGCAGCCACTCCAGGCCCTCCATGCTGCTGACCTCGCCGGAGAGCTCCACGAAGCGCTGCTCGAGCGTGAGCTCGCCCTTGACCTCGTCGACCGTGCCCTCGGCGAGCAGCTGGCCGGCGACGATCACCGCGACCCGCGTGCACACGCGCTCGATGAGGTCCATGCCGTGGCTCGACAGCAGGACGGTGCCGCCGTGCGACACGTACGTCGTGAGGATGTCGAGGATGCTCGCCGACGACACCGGGTCGACCGCCTCGAACGGCTCGTCCAGGACGAGCAGGCGCGGCGAGTGGATCATCGCACCCGCGAGCATCACCTTCTTGGTCATGCCCGCCGAGTAGTCCGACACGACGCGTCCGAGCGCGTCGGTGAGGTCGAACGCGCGTGCCAGGTCGGCCGTGCGCTTGGCGACGACGTCGGGCTTGAGGCCCCGCAGCACGCCGAAGTAGTAGAGCAGCTGACGCCCCGTGAGCCGATCGAACGTGCGCAGGCGGTCCGGCAGCACGCCCATGAGCGCCTTGGCGGCGCGGGGGTTCTTCGCCAGGTCGATGCCCGCGACCTCGATGTGGCCCCGGTCCGGGCGCAGCAGGCCCGCGATCATCGACAGGGTCGTGGTCTTGCCGGCGCCGTTCGGGCCGACGAGCCCGTAGAACGACCCCGCGGGGACCGTCAGGTCGATGCCCGCGACGGCGGTCGTGCCGCCATACGAGCGCGACACCCCGCGCAGCTTCAGCGCCGCCGGCGGGGCGGGGCGCGGCGGGATCACGAGGTTCGGAGGCATGACCGGCTCGGGCAGCGGCGGCCTGCCGTCTCGGGGCTCCGCGGCGGCCAGGACCTCGGTCGCCTCGTCCGCGGCGGGCTCGGCGGCGGGCTCGGTGTCGGGCTCCGCAGGCTCCGCGACCTGGGACTCTACCGCGGCCTCGGGCTCGGCGGGCGCGGGCTCGACCGGGGCCTCGGGCTCGTCCGCCGGCTCGGATTCGGCGGGCCCAGACTCAACCGACACAGGATCGACGGGCGCCGGCTCGAGGGCCGCCTCGGGCTCGGCGACCGGTACCGGCTCCACGACCTCGACCGGCGCCGACTCGGCTGTCACCGGCTCGGGAACCGCCGTGCGCCCGGCCGCGTTCCGCGCGGCGGAGGTCTTGGTGCCCGCGCGCGGCGCCCCCTGCGCGGGTCGCTTCGCCGCGGGCTTGCGCGGAGCGGCGGGCTTGCGCGGGGCCGCGGGCTTCCGCGGCGCCGGGCGCGCGGGGCCCGCGTCATCCTGCGACGCGCCGGCGTCGATCGCGTCGGCGGAGCTCGTCGCACGGGGCGCCGGACGCTTCGCGGCGGGCCGCTTGGCCGCCGGACGCTTCGCCGCGGGACGCTTCGGGCTTTCGGCCCCCTGGGCCGCCGGGCTCCCCTGCGAGGCGGGGGTCCCGGGGTCTTCTTCCAGAGGCGAGGAGGTCACCGCTTCACCGTAGCAACCGCTTCCGACGTGAGCCTGGGTCCGTCGCGCCTTGTTCCGGATCCGTGACTCTCCCGCACAGAAATGCCGGTCAGGTGGCATCTCTGCCGGTTCCCAGGGGCGCCCCGGTAACATGGGGGTGCACATCCTGTGTCCGTTCCGTGAACGGCGCGGGAACAAGGCTCAAGGGGGCAACATGTCTTTCCGGATCGTCATCCTCGCCGCGGGCATGGGCTCGCGTCTCGGCCGCGCGCTGCCCAAGCCGCTCACCGAGCTCAACGACGGCCGCTCGATCATGCAGCAGCAGCGTGACAACATCCACGCCGCGTTCGGCCCCGACGCACGCATCACGACGGTGGTCGGCTACCGCGCCGAGACCATCGTCGACGCGTTCCCCGACTCGAAGTACGTCTACAACGAGCGCTACGACCAGACCAACACGTCCAAGAGCCTGCTGCGCGCCCTCCAGGCGACCGGCAAGAAGGGCGTGCTCTGGATGAACGGCGACGTCGTCTTCGACCCGCGCGTGCTCGGCCGCGCCATCTCGCTGATCGAGGCCGATCAGTCGTTCGTCACGGTCAACACCGCCAAGGTCAGCGACGAGGAGGTCAAGTACACCCTCGACGCGAACGGGCACATCGCCGAGCTGTCGAAGACCGTCGTGGGCGGCATCGGCGAGGCCGTGGGCATCAACTACATCTCGCGCGCCGACAAGCCCGCGTTCATGCGCCACCTCGCGCGCGTGGACGACCAGGACTACTTCGAGCGCGGTCTCGAGCTGGCCATCCAGCACGACGGGGTGAAGCTCGTGCCGATGGACATCTCCGACCTGTACGCGGTCGAGATCGACACGGCGTCGGACCTCGAGCACGCGAACGAGTACGTCTGACCGGGAGCCCTCAGGCTCTCGTCGCGTCGACGACCTAGGATCACGCGCGTGTCCGCCAAGGTCCACCGCATCCACTCGCTGCCGCCCGACGCGCCGTGGCAGGGCGGCCTCCCGCCCGCCGGCCACGAGGAGCATCCGTTCCTCGTGCGCGTGCTCGACCGGGTCATCCGCGTGCAGCGCCCCGTCGTGGTCGCGCACCTCCGTTCTATCCGGCTGCGCCATCCCGACGCGACTCCCGAGGAGCTCGTGCGGATCCTCGAGAACCGCTACCTCGCGGCCGTCACGACCGGCGGCGCGGCCGTCGGCGCCACCGCCGTGGTGCCCGGGTTCGGCACCGCGGTCACGCTCGGCCTCTCGGGCGCCGAGACGGTCGGCTTCCTGGAGGCGACCGCGCTGTTCGCGCAGTCGCTCGCCGAGGTGCACGGCATCGCGATCGAGTCGCCGGACCGCGCCCGCGCGCTCGTCCTGACGCTCATGCTCGGCGACGAGGGCATCAACCTCGTGCGCCAGCTCGCCGCCCAGGCCGCGGGCAAGAGCACCCGTTCGGGGTACTGGGGCGAGGTCGTCACCAAGACGCTCCCCCGCGCCGCCGTGGGTCCGCTGCTCGACCGGCTCAAGACGTCGTTCATCCACCACTTCGCCACTCGCGGCGGCGCATCGCTGCTCGGCAAGGCCCTGCCGTTCGGCGTCGGCGCGGCGATCGGCGGCGCGGGCAACCACATCCTCGGGCGCAAGGTCGTCAAGGCGTCCCGCAAGGCGTTCGGAATCGCGCCCGCGGTGCTTCCCGCCGAGCTCGAGCCCCAGCCGGGCGCCGAGCGCCTCGAGCGCAGCGCGATGCGCGGGGTCAAGCGCCTCGGCTCGGCCGTGGCGTCGGGAGCGGGCGCCGTGGGACGCAGGGCCGGCGAGATCGCGGGGCGTGCGGTGCCGCGGCGGTCGTCCACAGGGGCCGGATCGATCGAGTCGTCCACAGAGACGGATCACGGGGCCTCCTGAGACCCTCGCGGGTCGCCGCCCGCTCGTAGCGTCACGGGCATGCTGCGAGCCCTCGATCCCGCCGAGTCCCCCGCCTCCGACGCCTATCGCGTGCCCTGGCACGTCGACCGCGACGATCCCGCGCACCCGCTGATCGTCAACGAGAGCCCGGATGCCCTCACGTACGTGCGCATCCACGTCGCCGACGGCGACCACGCCCCGGATCGCGAGAGCTGGGGGCGGATGGGGCCCGGCGAGTCCCGCGAGCTGTGCCTGTGCGGATGCGACCTCGACGACACCACGGTCACGATCACCTGGTTCCGCGCGGACGGGGAACTGGAGTGGGCGTGGGCGTTCGTGCTGTGACGCCCCGGTGCGATGGGCTCAGCCGACTCTGGGAGACGCCTCGGCCCAGCCATAGCACGCCGTCAGCCCGAGCGCGGCTCGGGTCTGCAGGATGCGCCCATGCGCACCCCCGCCCTGCTCCTTCTCGCCATGATCGCCGGAGCGCTGCTCGTCGTGCTCATCGTCCTCGCCCTCGTCGACTCGGCCGCGGCGAGGCGCGCGACGCGCGTGACCCTCGCGGCGACCATCGGCGTCGTGCTGCTCCTGACGCTGATGAGCGGCTCCCCGGGATCGGGCGTGCCGCAGCTGATTCCGGGATTCACGATCCTGGATCAGCTCACGGATCCCTACGAGCCCCTCGGCCTCGTGAACGTCGTGGGCAACATCGCGGTCTTCCTGCCGATCGGGTGGCTCGTGGCGCTGCTCGCCGACCGCCATCCGGTGGCGACCGCGACCCTCGCGGGCGTCGGGCTGTCGATCGCGATCGAGGTGGCGCAGTACTTCATCGGCCGCGTCGTCGACATCGACGACGTGATCCTCAACGGCGTCGGCGCGACGCTCGGAGCGTGCGCCGCGGTGGCCGTCATGGCCGCGCGCGCCACGCCGCACCGGGTGCCGGCGGCCGGCTGAAGACCTCTCCACATCGCGACCTGATTCGAACGAATGTCCGAAGGTCGCAGTAGAATGGGGGCATGGTCAGGCAGTCGTTCGGCACCCGGTGGGATCTGGATCCCGCACGCCGTGACGCGGTGGCGACCCTCATCGAGGCGGTCGCGACCGCGGACCGGATGATCGCGGAGATCGAGGCGGTGAAGGCGGGGCTGCTGGCGGCGGCCCAGGGCATCGCGGTGGAGGTGATGGCGGAGCTCGACGCGCCGTCGACCTACCAGCTGCCGGTGCGGGCGATCGCGGCCGACATCGCCGCGGCGACGAACGTCGCGGACGGCACGATCCGGGCGCGGATGGATGACGCGGTCCGGCTGATCGAGAAGTTCCCCGCGACGTACGCGGCGCTGTGCGAGGGGCGGCTGTCACGCGCACACGCGTCGGTGATCGCGGCGGAGGGCGCGCGCCTGGAGGACGAGGAGACCCGGTCCCGGTACGAGCGGGTGGTGCTGAAGCGGGCGATGGAGACGACCGCGGGCCGGCTGCGGCCGATCGCGCAGGCGGTCGCGGAGCGGCTCGAGCCGACGACGTTCGCGGAGCGGCATGCGACGGCGCGCGAGGCGCGGCGCACCTGGGTGGATGACCTGGGCGACGGGATGAGCGCGTTCCACGCCGTGGTCGAGACCGTGGTGGCGCACGCGGCGCAGGATCGGCTCACGCAGATGGCGATGTCGGTGCGGGATTCGGCCCGCCGGGAGGGTCGCGCCGTGTTCGGCGCGATGATCGACGAGCTCGACCCGACCGATCCGCTGCCCACCGACGAGCGCACGATGGCGCAGGTCCGGGCGGACGTATTCGCCGACCTGGTCCTCACCGGCCACCCCACAGTGCTGACGGCGAACGCCGACGGCGACACCGCAGCGGCGATCCGGGCGCGCGTGCAGATCACGATCCCCGCCGAGACCCTGGCGGGCCTGGGCGATGAGCCGGCGTTCCTCGCCGGGCACGGCCCGGTCGACCCGGACACCGCACGCCGCCTCGCGGGCGGGGTGCACACCTGGACGCGGCTGTTCGTCGACCCGGGAACCGGATGCCTGCGCACGGTCGACGCGTACACGCCCACGGCGGATCAGAAGCGGTTCCTCGCCGCGCGCGACGAGCACTGCCGGTTCCCCGGCTGCCGCCAGCCCGTCCACCGCTGCGACCTCGACCACACGGTCGCGCACAGCGAGGGCGGCCAGACCGCGGTCTGCAACCTCGCGGCGCTCTGTCGGACGCACCACGTCCTCAAACACAACTCCCCCTGGGGCGTGGAGCACGGGCCGGACGGCACGATGACCTGGATCAGCCCCACCGGCCGCCGCATCACCGACACTCCCGCCCCGACGGTCCGGTTCGTCGCGGCGCTCGAGGCCGCCGACCTCGATCCCCCACCGTCCGATCCGGACGACCCGGCGCCGTTCTAGTCGGCGTCGCCGGTGCCGCGCCGCGGCTGGCGTCGGCGATAGAGATGGTGCTGCGAATACGGGTACGGCCGGCGCGTGTCCGGCAGGCTCTCAGGCCCGAGTCCCTTGATGAGCTCGCCCGGGTCGACCTCGAACGCGATCGCGAGCTGGATCAGCATCTGGGCCGTGGGATTGCCCGTGCCGTTCTCGATGCGCGAGTAGTGCGAGATGTCCATGTCGGCGGCTTCGGCCATCGCCTTCTTGGACTGCCCGGTCTTGTGCCGCAGCGCCGAGATCCGGCGCCCGATCTCCTCGGCGGCCGGGTTCGAAGTCATTCCCCAAGGCTTCAATGCCGACGCGTTCGTGAGGTATGCATTCGTGCATTAGCATTCATGCCATGCTCAATTGCGCCTCCACTTCGTCGCGCGCATGAGCAGCCTCGGAACATTCGTCTGGGGCATCGCGGATCAGCTCCGCGGCGTCTACAAGCCGCATCAGTACGGCGACGTCATCCTGCCGATGACGATCCTGCGGCGGCTCGACTGCCTGCTCGACGAGACCCGCGACGTCGTGCGCGAGATCGTCGAGAGCACCGACAGCGACGAGCTGCGCGAGGCGCTGATCCGCAAGCGCGCGGGGCTGAGCTTCTACAACGCCAGCCCCTGGACCTTCGCGCGCCTGGTCGGAGACCCCGAAGGGCTCGAGTCCAACCTGATCGACTTCATCGCGGGCTTCTCCAAGAACATCGACGTGTTCGACCGGTTCCGGTTCGAGAACGAGATCCACGCGATGGCCGAGAAGAACAGACTGCTGCTCGTCGTGCAGCAGTTCGCGGCGATCGACCTGCACCCCGACACGCTCGACAACGCGGCGATGGGCGACCTGTTCGAGGAACTCATCCGCAAGTTCGCGGAGGCCTCCAACGAGACCGCCGGTGAGCACTTCACGCCGCGCGATGCCATCCGCCTCATGGTCGATCTGCTGTTCGCGACCGACGGCGAGGCGCTCAGCGAGCCCGGCGTCGTGCGCACGGTCTACGACCCCACGGCGGGCACCGGCGGCATGCTCTCGGTCGCCGAGGAGCATCTGAAGACCCGCAACCCCGACGCCCGCCTGGTGCTGTTCGGTCAGGAGATCAACGATCAGTCCTACGCGATCTGCAAGTCCGACATGATCGCCAAGGCGCAGGACGCCACCAACATCCAGCTCGGAGACACCCTCGCCGACGACCGCTTCGCGGGGCGCACGTTCGACTACGTGCTGTCGAACCCGCCGTACGGCGTCGACTGGAAGGCGTCGCAGGAGGCGATCAAGCGCCACGTCCAGGACGCCGGCGAGCGCAGCCGGTTCCCCGGCGGCCTGCCGCCGATCAGCGACGGCCAGATGCTGTTCCTGCAGCACGTGGCGACGAAGATGCGTTCCGAAGGCAAGGATGCGACGGGCGGCCGCGCCGCGATCGTCCTCAACGGCTCGCCCCTGTTCACCGGCGCCGCCGAGTCGGGGCCGTCGAACATCCGCCGCTGGCTGCTCGAGAAAGATCTCGTCGACGCGATCGTCGCGCTGCCGACGAACATGTTCTACAACACGGGCATCGCGACCTATGTGTGGCTGCTCGACAACGCCAAGCCCGCCGACCGGATCGGCACCGTGCAGCTGATCGACGGGTCGGGCTTCTTCACGAAGATGCGCAAGAACCTCGGGCAGAAGAGCCGGGAGCTCTCGGCCGCCGATCGCGACCGGATCCTCGAGCTCTACGGCGCGCATGAGACCAATGCGCACTCGAAGGTGCTCCCGACGGCCGAGTTCGGCTACTGGACCGTCACGGTCGAGCGCCCGCTGCGCGATGAGAACGGCGAGATCGTCACCGACCGCAAGGGCCACCCGAAGCCCGACAGCAAGCTGCGCGACACCGAGAACGTACCCTTCACGTACGGCGGCAACGACCGCGGCGCCGAGGCCCGCGACGCGGTGATCGAGGCCTACTTCGAGGCCGAGGTCAAGCCGCACGTCCCGGATGCCTGGGTCGACAAGGCGAAGACGAAGGTCGGCTACGAGATCCCCTTCACGCGCCACTTCTACGTCTACGAGCCACCCCGCCCGCTCGAGGAGATCGACCGCGACCTCGAGCAGCTGGTGGCCGAGATCATGGACCTGCTCCGCGAGGTGGAGCGGTCGTGACGCGGATGGGCTCCGTCTTGGAACGAACCGACGTGCGGATTCCCGGGATCGATATACCGCTGATGTCCGTCTCCCAGACCCGCGGCGTGGTGCGGCGCTCGGAGCTCACTGATAAGCCGCCGCGTGCGGAGTCCTTGGACGCATACAAGGTGTGTCGTCATGGCGACATCGTCTTCAACAAGATGAGTGTGCGTGCCGGCGCCCTCGGCCTCGCACCTGAAGACGGACTGGTGACGTACCACTACGAAGTGATGCGGATACGCGATCCGAGGCAAGCCGACGGCCGCTTCCTCGTTTACCTCATGAAATCGGATTGGTTCATCGGCGAGTTGATCGCTCGGGAGCGGGGAATTGGGGCTGGCGACAGCACCGCTTCAGTCCGTACCACCGAGGTCCCCTTCAAGGTGCTCCGCACCATCGACGCGTACTTGCCGGATGCTCAAAACCAGCGCCTGATCGCCGACTACCTCGACCGCGAAACCGCGCAGATCGACACGCTCATCGCGAAGCAGACGCATTTGGTCAGTGCACTGCGCGATCGGCGTCGTGAGGGAATCCGGAGCCTGGTCACGCGGGGTCTCGATCCCTCAGCCGAGTTCCGGGCGAACCCCCTCCCCTGGGCCGACGCGATCCCCGCGCACTGGCATGCGCTCAACATCCGCCGTGTGGCCGCGATGAAGACCGGGCACACACCGAGCAGGTCGAACCCCGAGTACTGGGAGAACACGATCATCCCGTGGTTCACCCTGGCGGACGTCTGGCAGCTCCGCGATGAGTCTCAGACCTATCTCGGCGACACAGCGAACACGATCAGCGAACTCGGGCTCGCGAACTCCGCGGCCGAGCTGCTGCCGGCCGGCACGGTCGTCCTGTCTCGCACAGCTTCTGTCGGCTTCACAGGAGTGATGCCGCAGCCGATGGCCACGAGCCAGGACTTTTGGAACTGGGTCTGCGGCCCTCGCCTGTTGCCGGAGTACCTGATGTATGTCTTCCGTGCGATGCGGCCGCACCTGCTGTCGCTGATGATCGGGTCGACTCACAAGACGATCTATCAGCCGATCGCCGCGGCAATACGCATCCCGCTCCCGCCGGTTGACGAGCAGAAGACGATCGTCGCGGAGATCGAGCGGCAGACCGCGAAGATCGACGCTCTGATCGCCAAGGCACAGCAGTTCATCGCGCTCGCGAAGGAGCGGCGGGCGGCGCTCATCACCGCCGCTGTGACGGGTCGGATCGACGTGACCACGGGCAAGACTCGCGCTGCATAACCCTCCCCTCTCGAAAGGACACACCAAATGGGCAAGACGAAGAAGTACGGGCTCGGAAGCTTCATCCTCGATGTCGTACTGACCTGCCTCACCGCAGGCTTCTGGCTGATCTGGATCTTCGTGCGCGAGATGCGCAAGCGCTAGAACGTCCCGGGATCATGGGCATCGAGCACGAGCGGGCTTTCGAGGACGAGATCTGCGCGCACCTCGAGGCGAACGGGTGGCGGTACGACGAGAAGAATGGCCCGCACTACGACCGCGACCGAGCGCTCATCCCAGATGACGTGTTCGCGTGGCTCGAGCTGACCCAGCCTGACGAGTGGGCGAAGGTCGTCAAGCCGTCGATGACCGAGGCCGAGCAGGCCAAGGCGAAGCAGCAGCTGCTCGATCGCCTCGTGAAGGCGCTCGACCTCCCTCTCGACGCGGGCGGCGGCACGCTCAACGTGCTCCGCAAGGGGTTCAAGAAGACCCCGGCCTCGTTCAAGATGTGCGAATTCAAGCCCGCCACCTCGCTCAACGCCGCGGCGAGCGCGCGCTACGAGGCCGTGCGCCTGCGGGTGATGCGTCAGGTGTACTACTCGTCGAAGAACACGCAGTCGATCGACCTCGTGCTGTTCGTGAACGGACTGCCGGTCGCGACGATCGAACTCAAGACCGACAACACCCAGTCGATCGAGGACGCGAAGCAGCAGTATCGCGCCCACCGCGATCCGAAGGGCGAGCCGCTGCTCGGGTTCGCCAATCGCTGCCTCGTCCACTTCGCCGTGTCGAACGACGAGGTCGCCATGACGACCCGCCTCGCCGGGCCGAAGACGCACTTCCTGCCGTTCAACCTGGGCGACGCCGGAGCGGCCGGCAACCCGGTGAACCCGGAGGGAGCGGCGTCCTCGTACCTGTGGGAGCAGGTCCTGCAGCGTGACGCGTGGCTGCACATCCTGGGTCGCCTGCTGCACCTCGAGAAGCGCACGTCCACCGATCCGATCACCGGCGAGGTCACCACGTCGACCACCCTGCTCTTCCCGCGCCTCCACCAGTGGCAGCTCGTCACGTCCCTGCTCGACACGGTCCGCACCGAGGGCACCGGCAAGCGCTACCTGGTGCAGCACTCCGCCGGATCGGGTAAGACCAACTCGATCGCGTGGCTCGCACACGGGCTCTCCAACCTGCACGACACCGAGGACCGCAAGATCTTCGACACGGTCATCGTCGTCACCGACCGCACGGTGCTCGACGACCAGCTGCAGAAGGCCATCAAGCAGATCGAGGGCGTCGACGGCACGGTCGCGATGATCAACGCCGACGAGGTGCGCAGGTCCGGATCCGACGACGTCACGTCGAAGTCGAGCCTGCTCGCGAAGGAGCTGCTCGCGGGCCGCCTGATCGTGATCGTGACCATGCAGACGTTCCCGTTCGCCCTGCAGGCGATCCGCGAGAACAAGGGCCTGGCCGAGCGCCGCTTCGCGATCATCGCCGACGAGGCCCACTCGTCGCAGACCGGGCGCGTGTCGCAGAAGCTGCGCGAGGTGCTCACGGCCGAGGAGCAGAGCGAACTCGAGGACGGGGGCGAGATCGACACCGAGGCCATCCTCGCGGCCGAGATGGCTGCCCGCGCGGACTCCCCGAACCTGTCGTTCTTCGCGTTCACGGCGACGCCCAAGGCGAAGACGCTCGAGCTGTTCGGCCGCACGGACGGCGACGGCAAGCCGCGGCCGTTCCACGTGTACACGATGCAGCAGGCGATCGAGGAGGGCTACATCCTCGACGTCCTGAAGAACTACACGACGTACAAGACCGCGTTCCAGATCGCCAAGAAGTCGCAACGGCACCTCAAGGCGGTCGAGCAGGTGGACGAGGCCGAGGCCACCAAAGGCCTGATGCGCTGGGTGTCGCTGCACCCGACGAACATCGCCCAGAAGGTGCAGATCATCGTCGAGCATTACCGCACCAACGTGCGGCATCTGCTCGACGGACACGCGAAGGCCATGGTCGTTACCGCGTCGCGCGAGCACGCCGTGCGGTACAAGGAGGCCATCGACGCGTACATCGCGAAGAAGGGCTACGGCCTCGCCACACTCGTCGCGTTCTCGGGAACCCTCACGGATGAGCAGGTGCCCGGCGTCGGATTCGCCGGCGTCGAACCTCCCTACAGCGAGGCGAACCTCAACAAGGGGCTGCGCGGGCGCACGCTGCCGAACGCGTTCGCGACCGACGACTTCCAGGTCCTGATCGTCGCCAACAAGTACCAGACGGGCTTCGACCAGCCGCTGCTGTGCGCGATGTACGTCGACAAGCGGCTGTCCGGCGTCACCGCCGTGCAGACGCTGTCGCGCCTCAACCGCACCTACCCGTCGGCGGGCAAGGACGTCACCTACGTGCTCGACTTCGTGAACGACCCGGAGGAGATCCTCGACTCTTTCAAGCCGTACTACCGCGACGCGCAGCTGACTGACACGACGGATCCCGATGTCGTGCACGACCTGCAGTCCAAGCTCGACGCCGCCGGCATCTACACCGACGCCGAGGTCGAGGCGTTCACCTCTGCGTACCTGGCGGGCTCGCTCGGCACGGGCGCCAAGCACAGTGCACACACGGCGCCCCTGAAGTCGGCCGCCGACCGGTTCAACGGCCGGTACACCGCGGCGCTGTCGGGCGACGACCGCACTGAGATCGAGGAGCTCGATCTGTTCCGCAAGGACGTGGGCACCTTCATCCGGCTCTACGACTTCCTGTCGCAGATCATCGACTACGGCGACACCGACCTCGAGAAGCGCTCGCTCTATCTGCGCCTGCTGCTGCCCCGGCTCACCGGACGCGCGACCACCGAGACGATCGACTTCTCCGCCGTCGAGCTCACGCACATCAAACACGCGCGCTCGGGTGATCATCACCTCGTCCTCGGCGAGCGGGCCGAGCTGAGGCCGCTCGGTGCGGGAGGAAGCGGCGCCGCGCGGGACCCTCGCATGGTGCTGCTGACCGAGGTGCTGCAGCGCATCAACGAGATGTTCGAGGGCGAGGACTTCACCGTGCCCGAGGAGCAGTCCTGGGTCGAGGGGTTGGTGACGGTGATGGTCGCCGACCAGAAGCTGCGCACGCAGGCCATCGCGAACTCGCGCTCCCAGTTCGTCGAATCCCCCGATCTGGACGCCGCGCTCGTCGACGCGATGCTGGGCATGCAGTCGAGCCACAACCGGATGGTCGAGGTGTTCTTCTCACGCGCGGATCAGCGCCCCAAGCTGCTCAAGGCCATCGGCGAGCTCGTGCACGAGACCGTGCGGTCCGAGCTCGCGGATCCGGCGACCTGACGCGTCAGTACTCCAGCGCGCCGTTGCCGGCGTAGTAGCGGCGGCGGGTCTGGGTGTCGCGTGTGCTGTGCCCGTAGGGACGGCGGGTCTCGGGGAGGTCCTCCGGCTCCACGCCCTCGACGAGATGCGACAGCGGCACCTCGAGCGCGACCGCGATCTGCATGAGGCTCAGCAGCGTGGGATTGCCGTGTCCGCGCTCGATGCGCTGCAGGTGCCGCACATCGAGGTCGGCGCAGTCGGCCAGCGTGGGGCGGCTCAGCTGTGCGCGGCGCCGGAGTTCGCCGATGCGCTCTCCCACCTTCGCGGCGACGGCGGAATGGGGATCGACGAGACGCGCCGCGGGGATCGGTTCGTCCATGCGCTTCATGGTGCGCGATATCCCAGATGACGGCGTGGGGAGATCTGCCCACTGACCGGGATTAGGCTCGACGGATGACCGTGCTCCTGGCGACCCTGCTGCTCGCGAACGCCGTCTTCAACGTGCTGGTCTGGCCCACGTTCCTGCGCCGCGTCGCACGCGATCCGCGCGCTCGCGACACCGCGGGCCGCCCGACGCGCTTCCTCAAGGTGCACGTCGTGCTGATCGGGATCGCGCTGCTGCTGGCGGCGGCCTCGGCGGTCGCGGGGATCGTCGCGCTCGTCCAGAGCTGACCGCGCGCCGCCCTTCTCCCACCCTCCGGCGCTCCCGACGGTGATGTCGGAGGTGCGAACTAGTGTTCGATGACGAAGCTCGACTTCTTCGAACATCGGTTCTAGTCTTGAGGGATGGGGATGGCACGCTACGAGACCGCCTCCCGCTGGGAGGCGACGACTCCCGGGCCGACGAGCCCGGTCGGCGCCGCGGCACCGCAGACCGCGGCCGAGATCCAGCGCCTGCGCGCGCAGATCACCCGGATGCAGCGCCGCAGCGCCCAGGTCGACGCCATCCCGGTGCATCCCGAGCTCGCCCCGCTCTTCCCCGAGGGCGGCCTGCGCCCCGGCGCGGTCTACAGCCTCGACGCGGCCACGAGCCTGCTGCTCGCCCTGATGTCGGCGCCCTCGCGCGCCGGATCCTGGTGCGCCGCCATCGGCATGCCGGAACTCGCCGCCGAGGCGGCCGAGGGATACGGCGTGGACCTCGAGCGGTTCGCCCTCGTCCCCGACCCCGGTGACCGCTGGCTCGCCGTCACATCGGCCGTCGCCGAGGTCTTCCCCGTGGTCACGGTGCGTCCGCCGCGTGCCGCGCGCGACGGCGACACCGCCCGCATCGGGGCGAAGCTGCGCGACCGCGGCGGCGTGCTGCTCGTGCAGGGCCCCTGGCCGCAGGCGGAGGCGGCGCTCCGGCTGCACGACCCCGAATGGACGGGGCTCGGGCAGGGACACGGCCTCCTCGCCGCGCGCGAGGTCACGATCAGCGCGACGGGCCGTCGCTTCCCCGTGCCGCGCTCGGTGCGCGTGCAGCTGCCCGGCCCGCTCGGGGCGCCGGCGGCCGCGGCGGGCACCGCGCGGCGCCCGTCCTGGCGCACGGTCCACCGGATCGAGGCGGGCCACGGGAGCGACGCCGGGTCCGCCCGCCTCGAGGCGGTGGGGTGATGGGCTCCGCCGGTCCGGCTCCGACCCGCGCGCCCGCGCCGACCCGGGTCATCGTCCTGTGGCTGCCCGACTGGCCGGTCACGGCCCTGCTGCGCAGCGAGGCGCGGGCGGCCGCCCGTGCGGGCGGCGACACGGCGCCCCCGACCGAGGACGAGCCGATCGCGATCATGCACGCCAACCGGGTCGTGGCGTGCTCGGCCGCCGCTCGCCGCCACGGCGTGCGACGGGGTCAGCGCCGTCGCGACGCGCAGGGCGCGTGCCCGCGGCTGCGCCTCGTGCCCGCCGATCCCGCGCGCGACGAGCGGGCGTTCCTGCCCGTCCTGTCGCGCATCGAGGAGCTGACCCCCGGTGTGCAGCCCCTGCGCCCCGGGCTGTGCGCCGTGCGGGCCCGCGGGCCCGCCCGGTTCTACGGCGGCGAGGAGCAGGCGGCGAGCGCGCTGCTCGACGAGCTCGCGGCGTGCGGCATCCCCGACGCCCGCGCGGGCGTCGCCGACGGCCTGTTCACGGCGGAGCAGGCCGCGCGCCTGATGAGCCCGGCCTCCATCCACGTCGTGCCGCGCGGGGCGTCCGCCGCGTTCCTCTCCCCGCTCACGATCGCCGCCCTCTCCCCCGCGGGCGGCGAGGACGAGCTCGTGGCGCTGCTCGCCCGCCTGGGCGTGCAGACCCTCGGCGACTTCGCCGCACTCGACATCTCGCCCGTGCGCGACCGGCTCGGCGAGCACGGCGCCCGCCTGCACGCCCTGGCCGGCGGGTCCGACTCGCGCCCCGTCGCGCCGCGCGTCCCCCCGCCCGAGCTGGCGCGCGAGGTCGAGTTCGAGCCGCCGCTCGCGCTGGCCGACCAGGTCGCGTTCGCCGTGCGCACCACGGCCGACGCGGTCGTCACCGGGCTCGACGAGGCGAACCTGGTCTGCACCGAGGTGCGCATCACGCTGCTCGACGACCGGGGAGGGCGCAGCGAGCGCGTGTGGCTGCACCCCACGTGCTTCGATGCCCCCGCCCTCGTGGACCGGGTGCGCTGGCAGCTGCAGACGAGCCTCGGCGGCGAGAACGGGGCGCCGACCCTGGGCGGCGAGAACGGCGGCGTCACGCTCGTGCGCATCGAGCCCGAGGCGGTCGACGACGCCTCGCACCACCAGCCGGCGCTGCTCGGCCAGGGTCCCGACGAGCGCCTGCACCATGCGATGTCGCGCGTGCAGGCCCTGCTCGGCCACCGCGGCGTCGTCACGCCGATGCTGGCGGGCGGGCGCTGGCTCAGCGAGCGGGAGCGGCGCGTGCCATGGGGCGACGCCGAGCGCCCCGCGCATCCGCGCGACCTGCCGTGGCCGGGAAGCCTTCCCGCGCCGCTGCCCAGCGAAGTGTACCGCAGCCGGCGCCCGGTCGCGGTCGCCGCGGCCGACGGCGCCCCCGTCGCGGTCGACGAGCGGGGCGCGGTGTCGGCTCCTCCGGCGCTGCTCGACGGGCGCCGCATCGCGGCGTGGGCGGGGCCGTGGCCGGTGATCGAACGGCAGTGGGATGCCGACCGCGCCCGGCGGGCCCACCGCTTCCAGGTGGTCGACGCGGATCAGATCGCATGGCTCCTGGTGCTCGAGGACGGCCGCTGGTGGGCCGAGGGGCGGTACACATGAGCGCCGGGGGCCGCTGATGGGCTGGCAGAACCCGCCGATCTCGTGGTCGGAGCTGGAGCGGGCCCTGAGCGGCCGCCGCCCCGACGCGCGCCCGGCCGGCGCCGACGGCGGCGACAGCCCCGCGTGGAGCCGCAAGCGCGGCGCATACGAGGCGCCGCCCATCCGGCGCCCCGAGGACACCGTGCCGTACGCCGAGCTGCACGCGCACTCCTCCTTCTCGTTCCTCGACGGCGCGTCCTCGCCCGAGGAGATGGTCGAGGAGGCCGAGCGGCTCGGCCTGCACGCCCTCGCCCTCACCGACCACGACGGCTTCTACGGCCTGGTGCGCTTCGCCGAGGCGGCCGAGGAGACCGCGGTGAAGACCGTGTTCGGCGCCGAGCTGTCGCTGGGCCTGCCCACCCCGCAGAACGGCGTCCCCGACCCCGCGGGCGACCACCTGCTCGTGCTGGCCCGCGGCGAGGAGGGCTACCACCGCCTCGCCGGCGCGATCACGCACGGCCAACTGCGCGGCGCCGAGAAGGGCCGCCCCTTCTACGTGCTCGACGAGCTGGCCCAGCAGGCCGACGGGCACTGGGTGATCCTGACCGGGTGCCGCAAGGGGCTCGTGCGCCGCGCCCTGGCCGAGGCCGCAGGGGCGGAGGCGGCGAGCGCGCCCGTGGCCGCCGCCGCGGCCCTCGACCGGCTCGTCGACCTGTTCGGGCCCGGCAGCGTGCAGGTCGAGCTGACCGATCACGGCGATCCGCTCGACACGCGCCGCAACGACGTCCTGGCGGCGCTGGCCGCCGAGCGCGGCCTGCCTGTGGTCGCCACCAACAACGCGCACTACGCGTCGCCCGAGAACGCGCGCCTGGCCGCCGCGGTCGCCGCCGTGCGCGCCAACCGCAGCATGGCCGACCTCGACGGCTGGCTCCCGTCGCACGCCGCCGCCCACCTGCGCTCGGGCGCCGAGATGGCCGCGCGCTTCGCGCGCTACCCGGGCGCCGTCGCCCGCACCGTGACGCTGGCCGACGAACTGGCCTTCCCGCTGCGGCGGATGCGCCCCGCGCTGCCGAAGCAGGAGGTGCCCGAGGGCCACACCCCCATGTCGTACCTGCGGCAGCTGGTGTGGGACGCCGTGCCCCGCCTCTACCCCGACCTGTCTTCCAAGGACCGCGACCGCATCGAGCGCGAGCTCGCGGTCATCGAGCAGAAGGACTTCCCGGGCTACTTCCTGATCGTGCACGACATCGTGGCCGAGGCGCGGCGCCGGGGCATCCTGTGCCAGGGGCGAGGATCCGCGGCCAACAGCGCGGTCTGCTACCTGCTCGGGATCACGGCGGTCGACGCGATCGCCTACGACCTGCCGTTCGAGCGATTCCTTTCCACCCTGCGCGACGAGGAGCCCGACATCGACGTCGACTTCGACTCCGATCGCCGCGAGGAGATCATCCAGTGGGTCTACGAGCGCTACGGCCGAGAGCGCGCGGCCCAGGTGGCGAACGTCATCCAGTACCGCCCCAAGAACGCCGTGCGCGACATGGCCCGCGCCCTGGGCTTCTCGCCCGGCCAGCAGGACGCCTGGTCGAAGCAGGTCGAGGGCTGGGGCGCGGGGCTCGAGACCGGGCCCGATCACGACATCCCGGATCAGGTGATCGAGTACGCGACCGAGCTGCTGAAGGCGCCGCGCCACCTGGGCATCCACTCGGGCGGCATGGTGCTCACCGAGCGCCCCGTGGGCGAGGTCGTGCCGATCGAGCACGCCCGCATGCCCGGGCGCACCGTGATCCAGTGGGACAAGGACGACGCCGCTTGGATGGGCCTGGTCAAGTTCGACCTGCTGGGCCTGGGCATGCTCGCCGCGCTGCAGCACTGCTTCGACCTGATCCGCGAGTCCACGGGCGAGGAGTGGACGCTCGCGACGCTGCCGAAGGAGGAGGCCGCGGTCTACGACATGCTGTGCCGGGCCGACTCCATCGGGGTGTTCCAGGTCGAGTCGCGCGTGCAGATGGGGCTGCTGCCGCGCCTGCAGCCGCGCCGCTTCTACGACCTGGTGATCCAGATCGCGCTCATCCGCCCCGGCCCCATCCAGGGCGGCGCCGTGCATCCGTTCGTGCGCCGCAAGATGGGCATCGAGAAGGTGACGTACGACCATCCGAAGCTCGAGCTGGTGCTGAAGCGCACGCTGGGCATCCCGGTGTTCCAGGAGCAGCTCATGCAGATGGCGATGGCCGTCGGCGAGTGCTCGGGCGAGGACGCGGACCTGCTGCGGCGGGCGATGGGATCCAAGCGCGGCAAGGAGAAGATCGAGAAGCTGCGCGACAAGCTGTACGCCGGGATGGCGTCGAACGGGATCACCGGGGAACTGGCCGACGGCATCTACGCGCGCATCCAGGCCTTCGCGAACTTCGGCTTCGCGGAGTCGCACTCGCTGTCGTTCGCCCTGCTGGTCTACGCGTCGTCGTGGATCAAGCTCCACTACCCCGCCGCGTTCCTCGCGGGGCTGCTGCGGTCGCAGCCCATGGGCTTCTACTCCCCCGCATCGCTCACGGGCGACGCCCGCCGCCACGGCGTCGAGGTGCGCCGCCCCGACCTGAACCGCTCGGGGGCGACCGAGGTGCTCGAGCCGCTGCGCGAGGGATCCGGCGGGACGACCGGCCTCGAGTCGTGCCTGACCCGCGTGCATCCCGCGCCGGGCGCCTTCGACCGGGACGCGCCGGACGAGTCGGCAGCCCATCGCCGGGACGGCGCGTTCGCGGTGCGGCTCGGGCTCGCGGGCGTGACCGGCATCGGGCTCGACACCGCGAAGCGGATCGTCGCGGAGCGCGAGCGCGGCGGCCCGTACCGCGAGCTGCCCGAGCTGGTGCGCCGCACCGGCATCACGCAGACCCACCTCGAGGCCCTCGCCACCGCCGGCGCGTTCGAGTGCCTGGGCCTGTCGCGCCGCGAGGCGATCTGGCTCGCGGGCTCCGCCGCGCAGGATCGCCCCGAGTACCTGCCGCACACCGTGACGGCCGTTCAGCCGCCGCTGTTCGCCGATCCGACCAGCTACGAGCAGCTCGCGGCCGACCTGTGGGCGACCGGCGTCTCGACGACGGATCATCCGCTCGCCCACTACCGCGAGGCGCTGGACGCGCGCGGCGTGGTGCCGTCCGCCCGCCTGCGCACGCACGAGACGGGCCGCCGCATCGAGGTCGCTGGCCTGGTCACCCACCGCCAGCGCCCGGCCACCGCGTCGGGCGTGACGTTCCTCAACCTCGAGGACGAGCACGGCCTGGTCAACGTGATCTGCTCGGTCGGAGTCTGGAACCGCTATCGCCGCATCGTGCGCGACAGTCCGGCGCTCATCGCGCGCGGCATCCTGGAGCGCTCACCTGAGGGCGTCACGAACCTGCTCGCCGACGCGTTCGAGGATCTGCGCGTCGGCGTCCGCCACGCCTCCCGGGACTTCCACTGAGCCGCCCGCGTCGCCGTCGTCTGGAACACTGAACCCGTGACCTCGCGCCTGATGCTGCTCGACACCGCCTCGCTCTACTTCCGCGCCTTCTACGGCGTGCCCGACACGGTGCGCTCGCCCGACGGCACGCCGGTCAACGCCGTGCGCGGGCTGCTCGACATGATCGCGAAGCTCGTCACGACCTACCGCCCCACCCACCTCGTCGCATGCTGGGACGACGACTGGCGCCCGCAGTGGCGGGTCGACCTGATCCCGTCGTACAAGGCTCACCGCGTGGTCGAGGTGGTGGCGTCCGGTCCGGATGTCGAGGAGGTGCCGGATCCGCTCGAGGTGCAGGTCCCGGTGATCCGCGAGGCGCTCGCGACGCTCGGCATCACGGTCGTCGGCGCCGCGCAGCACGAGGCCGACGACGTGATCGGCACGCTCGCCACGCGGTCGGCGGTGCCGGTCGACATCGTGACCGGCGACCGCGACCTGTTCCAGCTGGTGGACGACGCCCGCGACGTGCGCGTGATCTACACGGCGCGCGGCATGAGCAACCTCGAGATCGTGACCGACGCGGTCGTGGTCGCCAAGTACGGGGTGCACGCCGCCCAGTACGCGGACTACGCGACCATGCGCGGCGACGCGTCGGACGGCCTGCCCGGCGTCAAGGGCGTCGGCGAGAAGACCGCCGCGACCCTCCTGGCCGCCCACGGCGACCTCGCGGGCATCCGCGCCGCGGCCGCCGCGGGCGAGGGGATGTCGGCCGGAATGCGCGCCAAGTTCGCCGCCGCGGCCGACTACCTCGACGTCGCGCCTCGCGTGGTGGCGGTCGCGACCGACCTCGACCTCGGCGACGTGCCGGCGATCCTCCCCGTGCCGGATGAGGCCGCGGCACAGCGGGCGCGCGAGTTCGCGGGCCGCTGGAACCTCGGCTCCTCGATGGACCGGGTGCTCACGGCCCTGGCCTGACCAGTGCGGGGCCGGTGAGCCTCAGGAGCGCCGCACGCGGGCGACCGCGGTCAGGATGCAGACCGAGAAGCCGCTCACGAGCGCCAGCGTGAGAAGAAGCGGCAGCGTCCAGCCGCTCGTCAGGTCGTGCACACCGCCGAGGAGGGGTCCGCCCGCCGCGCCTGCCACGTACGCGAGCCCCTGCACGAGCGCCGACATCGCCGCCGCCTCGCGGCTGCTGCGGGCGATGCCGACGAGCACCGTGAACACCACCACGAAGCCGCCCGCGTGCGCGACCCCGCCGAGGGACACCCAGAGCGGGTAGAGCTCAGGGACGACCAGCAGCCCTCCCACCATGGCGACCCAGCACGCCGCGACGAGGGCGGCCGGCACCGCGAGCGGCAGGTAGCGCGCGAGCGTCGGCACGACGAACGCCCCCGCGATCGCGACGCCCTGGAACAGGGACGCGAGCGCCCCCGCGACGGCGGCTCCCGTGCCCGTCATGTCGGAGAGCATCGCCGGCAGCCAGGTCGACAGGCCGTAGTAGGCGGAGGACTGGCAGCCGAGAGCTGCGACCAGCAGCCAGACGACCGGGTTCCGCAGGACGTCGCCGCGCCCGGGCACCGGGACCGGTCCGGTCATCGACACCGCGTCCGCCGGCGTCCCTCCTCCTCCGGAGCGCTCGTCCCACGGCACGCCCGGCATCCGGTCACGCCACAGGTGCAGGCCCCACAGCACGAGCCCCAGGGCGGTGAGCACGATCCACAGCAGCAGCGCGAGCGGCCATCCGGTGAGCTCCGCGATCGACGCGGTGGTGAGCGTCGTCAGCAGCGACCCCGCGTTCAGAGCGGCCGTGTAGGCGGCGGTCACCGTCGCGACTCGCTCGGGCGGCACCTCGCGGCGGATGATCACCGGGATCACGATGTTGCCCACCGTGATCCCCGCACCGATCACGACCATGCCGACGAGCATCCATCCGAATCCGGGGAGGGTCCGGATGAGCGTGCCCACCGCGACCGCGGCCAGGCAGGCGAGCAGCGCCAGGTCGGCTCCCGCGCGCCGGATCACGACCGCGGCGACGGGCGTCAGCGCGGCGAACATCAGCACCGGGAACGTGGTCAGCAGAGACGCCGTCGCGGCATCGAGCGCGTAGTCGTGCTCGATGTCCCGCAGCACGGGCGTGACCGACAGGATGGGCCCGCGCAGGCTGAACGCGGCGACGAGCACCCCCGCGATCACGAGCCACGGGAACGCCCGCCGCGCGGCCTGCGCCCCGCCCGCCCGGCTCACGCGCCCCAGGCCCAGGCCCGCAGCCTGCCGAGCGGCCAGGTCGTGATGATGCGCTCCGCCGGCACGCCGAGTCGCTCGGCGCGCTCCGCGCCGTGGTCGAGCAGCGACAGCTGCCCCGGGGCGTGCGCGTCGGAGTCGATCGAGAACAGGCAGCCGATCTCGAGCGCGAGGGAGATCAGGTCGTCCGGCGGGTCCTCCCGCTCGGGCCGCGAGTTGATCTCGACGGCCACGCCGTGCTCGGCGCACGCCTCGAACACCGCTCGCGGATCGAACGTGGACGGCGGGCGCGTTCCGCGCGATCCGGTCACGAGCCGGCCGGTGACGTGGCCGAGGACCGTGACGCGCGGGTTGGACACGGCCGCGACCAGCCGTCGGGTCATGGCCGTGGACTCCTTGCGCAGCTCGGAATGCGCCGACGCGACGACGACGTCCAGCTCGTCGAGCAGCTCGGGCTCCTGGTCCAGCGCGCCGTCGCTCAGGATGTCCACCTCGATGCCGCTCAGCAGCGTGAAGTCGTCGTACTGGAACCCGGCGACCACCTCGAGCTGGCGTCGCAGCCGCTCGGGCGACAGTCCGCGCGCGACCTTGAGCCGCGGCGAGTGGTCGGTGAGCGCGAGGTACTCATGCCCCAGCCCGCGCGCGGCGGCGACCATGTCCTCGATCGGCGTCGTGCCGTCCGACCAGTCGCTGTGCGAGTGCAGGTCGCCGCGGAGCAGACCCCGCAGCTCGGACGGCTTCACGTCCCCCAGCCGCTCGCGCAGGTCGGTCAGGTAGTCCGGCACACGTCCGACGAGCGCCTGCTCGATCACCGCGAAGGTCGACGCGCCGATGCCCTTGGTCCGGCGCAGCCGCTCGGGGTCCCGGCGCGCCGCCTCGTCCAGGCCGGCGACCGCCGCGGCGGCCGTACGGAACGCCTTCGCCTTGAACTTCGACGCGCGCTCGCGCTCCAGGAGGTACGCGATCTCGTTCAGCGCCTCGATCGGATCCATCCGTCGCCTCCCTCGGCCTGCGGCGGGCTCACGCCGGCGCCGACCCGCCCAGCTCCTGCGAGGCCGAGATCCACTGCTCGAGCTTCGCCGTGGCGCGACCGTCGTCGATCGCCGCGGCCGCCTCCTCGAGCGCCTCGACGAGACGCTCGACCATGCCCCGCTGCATCTGGGCGGGGTCCTGGGAGAGCCGGAACGCCACGATGCCCGCCGCCGCGTTGAGCAGCACGATGTCGCGCACCGCGCCCTTCTCGCCCGCGAGCGTGCGCCGCAGCACCTCGGCGTTGTGCTCGGGGCTGCCGCCGAGGAGGTCGTCGATGGTCGCGGTCGCCAGGCCCACGTCGCGCGGGTGGATGTCGAACTCGTGCACGTCGCCGCGCGAGACCTCCCAGATGCGGGAGTACCCCGTGGTCGTCAGCTCGTCGAGGCCGTCCTCGCCCCGGAAGACGAGCGCGGTGGCGCCGCGCGTGCGGAACACGCCGGTGATCAGCGGGACCACGTCGAGGTTGGCCACGCCGACGGCGTTCGCCTCCGCGCGGGCGGGGTTCACGAGCGGGCCGAGGAAGTTGAACACGGTCGGCACGCCGAGCTCCGCGCGCACCTGACCCGCGTGGCGGAAGCCCGGGTGGAACGCCGCCGCCCACGCGAACGTGATGCCGGCGCGGTCGAGGACCCCGGCCACGGCCTCCGGGGGCAGGCGCAGGTCGATGCCGAGCGCGCTGAGCACATCCGAGGAGCCCGACTTCGAGCTCGCCGCCTTGTTCCCGTGCTTGACCACCGGGACGCCCGTCGCGGCGATCACGATCGAGGCCGTCGACGAGATGTTGACGGTGCCGAAGCGGTCACCGCCCGTGCCGACGATGTCGAGCACGTTGGGGTCGACATCCAGCGGGACGGCGGCCTCGAGGATCGCGTCGCGGAAGCCGATGATCTCCTCGACCGTCTCGCCCTTCGCCCGCAGCGCGAGCAGGAATCCGGCGAGCTGGGCGGGCGTCGCCGCGCCCTGCATCACCTGCCGCATGGCCCAAGTGGCCTCCGACACGCTGAGGTCGGTGCGCGAGAGCACGGTGGTCAGGACGTCGGGCCAGGTGGGTTCCGCCATGCTCCGATCCTAGCCAGGGCGTATAGACAGGGATCTCGCGCCGGACTCCCAGACGGCATTCGGGTCCCACATACTTCGACGCGATGTCGAAGTTGCCCAAACCAGGCCGGAGGATCGGCAATAATGGTTCCGTGACGACCTCAGCGACGTATGCCCCGGCACCGAGAACCGTGAAGCGACCCGATCCCGTCGCCGTCGGCACGATTGTCTGGCTCGGCAGCGAAGTCATGTTCTTCGCCGGCCTCTTTGCGATCTACTTCACCCTCCGCAGCACCTCGCCGGAGCTGTGGGCTGAGCGCACCGAGCTTCTCAACGTGCCGTTCGCGCTCGTGAACACGATCATCCTGGTGCTCTCCAGTGTGACCTGCCAGCTCGGCGTGTTCTCGGCCGAGGGCCTGACGTTCAAGAACCCGCTCCTGCAGCGGCTCGTGGGCTGGGGCGTCGTCCCGTGGTTCTGGGTGTCGTTCGCGCTGGGCGCGGTCTTCGTCTCGGGCCAGGTGTGGGAGTACGCCACGCTCGTGCTCGAGGGCATGCCGATCAGCGCCGACTCCTACGCGTCGGCCTTCTACCTCACGACGGGCTTCCACGCCCTGCACGTGACCGGCGGCCTCGTCGCGTTCCTGCTCACCATCGGCCGCTTCTACGCGGTCAAGCGCCCCCGTCACAAGGAGGCCGTCACCGCGATCGTCGTGTCCTACTACTGGCACTTCGTCGACGTCGTGTGGATCGCGCTCTTCCTGGTCATCTACTTCCTCAAGTAAGAGCGGAGCTACATCAGACTTATGGCACGAGAGAAGAAGCGCCGCTCGAACGGCCGTCGCAGCCCGCTGGCCGCCGCCGCCCTCATCGGCATCGGCCTGCTCATCACGGGAGGCGCCTACGCCGGCGCGTCCGCCGCGGTCGCCGCATCGACCGAGACCACCGCCGCCAGCACGACGCTCACGGTCGAGGACGGCGAGAAGCTGTTCCAGGCCAACTGCGCCACCTGCCACGGCCTCGACCTGCAGGGCACCGACAACGGCCCGTCGCTGTACGGCGTCGGCGCGCTCGCCGTCGAGTTCCAGGTGTCCACCGGCCGCATGCCGATGCAGCGCCAGGACGTCCAGGCCCCGCAGAAGGAGGCCCAGTTCACCGAGGAGCAGATCCTCGCGATGGCCGAGTTCGTGCAGTCGGTCGCCCCGGGCCCCGACTTCCCGGACGAGCACTACCTCGACGGCGAGGGCGACGTCGCGCGCGGCGCCGAGCTGTTCCGCATCAACTGCGCGATGTGCCACAACGTGGCCGCCGCCGGCGGTGCGCTGACGGAGGGCAAGTACGCCCCGGACATCATGGACACCAGCGCGCAGCACATCTACGCCGCGATGGTGACCGGCCCCCAGAACATGCCCGTGTTCAACGACATGAACCTCACGCCGGAGGACAAGCGCGACATCATCTCCGCGCTCCTCTACCAGCAGGAGCAGCCCGCTCCCGGCGGCTTCACGATCGGCTCGCTCGGCCCCGTGTCCGAGGGTCTGTTCGTGTGGATCTTCGGCATCGGTGGGCTCATCGCGATCACCGTGTGGATCACCGCGAAGTCCAACTGAGCATGGCGAACGAAGAAGACGTGACGAGGAGCACCATGGCGCACGACAGCGAACCGCAGGCGGTGGAGGTCTACCGGCCCTCCCCCGGCCTCGCCGTTTCGATTGCCGACCCCGTGCAGAACCCCGGCCTGCCGCCGCACCGTGCGCGCATGACCGACAAGGACCCGAAGGCGGAGCGCGCGGCTGACCGCACGGTCTACACGCTGTTCTACGTGTCGGTCGCGGCCAGCATCTGGGCGGTCGCCGCCTACATGCTGTTCCCGATCGAGGACGGGTCGATGCTCTCGATCCGCAACAACAACCTCTGGATCGGCCTGGGCATCGCGTTCGCGCTGCTCGCGATCGGCGTGGGCGCCATCCACTGGTCCAAGGCGCTCATGAGCGACAAGGAATACGTCGAGGAGCGCCACTCGACCCGCGGCAGCGAGGCCACCCGCGCCGCGGCCGTCGAGGCGTTCGCGATCGCCAACGAGGAGTCGGGCTTCGGTCGTCGCAAGATGATCCGCAACTCGCTGATCGCCGCCGTCGCCGCCTCGATCCTCCCGGGTCTCGCGCTGTTCCGCGGCCTGGCCCCGCACTCGACGGCCGAGAACCCCACCGCGGGCGACCCGGTCGCGCTGCTCAACCACACCATGTGGAAGGAGGGCGAGCGCCTGGCGCTCGACCCCGAGGGCACCCCGATCAAGGCGTCGTCGGTCACGCTCGGCTCGGCGTTCCACGTCATCCCCGAGTCGCTCAAGAGCCTCAGCCACCACGACGGCTACCTCGAGGAGAAGGCGAAGGCCATCGTCCTGCTCATGCGTCTGCTCCCCGAGCAGCTCAAGGAGGACGAGGACCGCAAGTCCTGGTCGTACGACGGCATCGTGGCCTACTCGAAGGTCTGCACCCACGTCGGCTGCCCCGTGGCGCTGTACGAGCAGCAGACCCACCACCTGCTGTGCCCCTGCCACCAGTCGCAGTTCGACGTCACCGAGCACGCCAAGGTCATCTTCGGCCCGGCCGCGCGCCCGCTGCCGCAGCTGCCCATCGCCGTCGACGATGAGGGCTACCTCATCGCGCAGAGCGACTTCACCGAGCCCGTCGGCCCGAGCTTCTGGGAGCGTCACTGATGAGCACCACCACCGCACCTGAGAAGCCCCAGGCGCCGCTCGGCGGCAGGTTCGTCGGCGCGGCCGCGAACTACATCGACGAGCGCACCAGCATGTCGGGCCTCGTCAAGGCCCTCGGCCGCAAGGTCTTCCCCGACCACTGGTCGTTCATGCTCGGCGAGATCGCGCTGTGGTCGTTCGTCGTCGTGCTGCTGTCGGGCACGTTCCTGACGTTCTTCTTCCAGGCCTCCATGGTCGAGACGCACTACACCGGCGCGTACGAGCCCATGCGCGGCATCGCGATGTCGTCGGCGCTCGAGTCGACCCTGCGGATCTCGTTCGACCTGCGCGGCGGCCTGCTGGTCCGCCAGATCCACCACTGGGCCGCGCTGGTCTTCGTGGCCGGCATCGGCGTGCACATGCTGCGCGTGTTCTTCACGGGCGCGTTCCGCAAGCCGCGCGAGCTGAACTGGGTGATCGGCTTCGTGCTGTTCATCCTGGTGATGGCCGAGGGCTTCACCGGCTACTCGCTCCCCGACGACCTGCTCTCGGGCAACGGTCTCCGCATCATCGACGGCATGATCAAGGGTCTGCCGATCATCGGCACCTGGACGTCGTTCCTGCTGTTCGGCGGCGAGTTCCCCGGCACCGACATCGTCGGCCGCCTCTACACGCTGCACATCCTGATCCTGCCGCTGCTGGTGATCGCGCTCGTCGCGCTCCACCTGCTGCTCATGATCGTGAACAAGCACACGCAGTTCGCGGCCCCGGGTCGCACGAACGGCAACGTCGTCGGCTACCCGATGATGCCGGTCTACATGGCCAAGATGGGCGGGTTCTTCTTCATCGTCTTCGGCGCCATCGTGCTGATCGCGTCACTGGTGCAGATCAACCCCATCTGGAACTACGGCCCGTACGACCCGTCCCCCGTGTCGGCCGGCACGCAGCCCGACTGGTACATCGGCTTCGCGGACGGCGCCCTGCGTCTCGCCCCGTCGAACTGGGACATCGTCATCGGCAACTTCACGCTGTCGCTCGGCATCCTGGTGCCCGTCGCGGTGCTCGGCATCTTCATCGTGCTCGTCGCGATCTACCCCTTCCTCGAGGCGTGGATCACGGGCGACAAGCGCGAGCACCACATCGCGCAGCGTCCGCGCAACGCCGCGACGCGCACCGCGATCGGCGCCGCCGGCGTGGTCTTCTACGCGATCCTCTGGGCCGCCGCGTCGTCGGACATCATCGCGACGCACTTCTGGCTCACCATGGAGGGCGTGATCCGCTTCCTGCAGATCTCGCTGATCCTGGCCCCGATCGTCGTGTACTTCATCACCAAGCGCGTCTGCCTGGCGCTGCAGAAGAAGGACCGCGAGATCGCGCTGCACGGCTACGAGTCGGGCCGCATCGTCCGGATGCCCGGCGGCGAGTACCGCGAGGTGCACCGCCCGGTCGACGAGTACGAGCGCTGGAAGCTCGTGGACGTCGAGACGTACGCTCCCCTCGTGCTGCGCCCGAACGACCAGGGCCGGATCCCCTTCAGCGAGAAGCTGCGCGCCGGTCTGTCGCGCTGGTTCTTCGAGGACCGTCTCGCCCCGCTCACGCAGAGCGAGCTTGATGCCGCGGTCGCGCACCAGAAACACGCGCTGCACGAGTACGGCCCCAGCCCGCGCGAGCTCGAGGCCGGTCACGACCAGCACTGAGCCCCGCTCCACCGAAGCCCCCGGTCCTTCTGGACCGGGGGCTTCGTCGTGTCGGCGCCGGGCCGCCGGCCGTTGCCGCTCCTCTGCCGTTCCGAAAACCGGATCGATGGGACGTGCGTGACCGGAGTGATCGCATCCGTCACGCGCGCACCATCCGTCCGGTCTTCGGCACGCGCGGCGTAAGCTCGCGCAGGCCGCGCAGCGCATCTTCGACCGTCTCGGGATGGAACAGGATGTCCTCCGCGATCGGTCGGTAGCGCACGTAACCCCGCGCGGCCGCGACCTGGTCCCGGCGGTGGTCGCGGCGCTGCGCCTCCCAGTCCTCATGGAACGCCTTGCTGTCGCACTCCACGATGATCCAGCCGTCGAGCAGCAGATCCACCCGCCCTACCCCGGGGATGAGGACCTGCGACTCGACGCAGAACCCGAGTGCCACTGCCATCAGCCGCACGAGTGTCTCCGGCCCCGCCTCCGCCCTCGCGTCGACCAGGCGCCGTGCACGCTTGAGTCGGGCCGGCAGCACGCGGAACAACTCGTCGACGTCCGTGTGGCTCACGAGGCGCCCCTGCAGCGCCGAATCCAGCGAGGCGACCGCATCGGGCAGGTCCTGGCACAGCATCGCGTGGTGCAGCGCATCGAGGATGCTGACCTCGCTCGCCCGCGGGTGGACCGGCCGAAGCAGCCGCTGGCGATGCACGGCGTCCTCCGGATCGACGGCGGGCTGCGTCGCGGTCCGCGCGAGATGGGTGTGCAGTCCGCCCGCACGGGCGACGAAGACGCCCTTCAGCCGCAGCAGCGAGACGCAGGTCAGGCGTCCCCCGCGCGCGACCGCTCGCACGTTCTCATCCGGCGCACCGCGCGCCAGATAAGCACCCTGGCAGGCCTTCTGGATCAGGCCCCCGTCGACCGCGGACCTGATCTCCCGCGTCGACATCCCCGATGCGCGCAGATCCCGCGTCCGCCACACGCGATGATCCCCACCCTCATCGTCCCGGACATGCACGTCTCCCATCCGGCCAGCGTGGGCCCCCGCACCGGGTCTCCGGCGGCCCGATCCACCCAGATGGGGGCGGCCAGCGGCTCCCGTTCGCTGTGGACGAGCCTCCGCGGGCCAGCCGGTTCCGGAAACCGGACCGATGTGGCGAGTGGGATGGATGGGGTCACGCTCGCCTCAGAAACACCGTCCGTCCGGTTTTCGGCACCGCCGGCGGCCCCACGCCCCGACCCAACGCGAAACGGCCCCGGTCGGACCGAAGTCCGCCGGGGCCGCCTCAGAGCTGGATCAGCGGGCGAAGTAGCCGCGGTAGTACTCGTACACCCAGCCGACGATCGCGACCGCGAAGAGGCCGAGGGCCAGCGGCAGCAGGAACTGCGCCACCGCGAGCGAGATGATCGCGATCGCCGCGGAGCCCGCGAGCACGAGCGGCCACCAGGACCACGGGCTGAACTCGCCGAGCTCGGCGTCGCCGTCGTCGATGTCCGCGTCGTCACGGTCCTCGGGGAGCGCCACGCCGTGCTGGCCCTTGTGCACCAGCTGGATGTAGAACGCCACCATCGCCGACATGAAGACGGCGAACGCGAAGGCCGTCGAGCCCGCCCACTCGACCGCCTGGTACCAGGGCAGGTCGGGCTGGGCGATGATGCTCCACGCGGTGTAGACGACCGCCATGAGGCCGAAGAAGCCGGCGAGCAGCCACCAGAGGCCGATGTTGGACCGCATTACTTGACCTTTCCGTCCGCCGCGTCGATCACCGGCGCGTCAGGGGCGTCCTTGGCCGGACCGATGCCGACGGGGATGCCGGCCTCGGGGTGGTTCAGGTCGAACGCCGGACGCTCGCTGCGGATGCGCGGGATCGACGTGAAGTTGTGGCGCGGCGGCGGGCACGACGTCGCCCACTCGAGCGAGCCGCCGTAGCCCCACGGGTCGTTGACCGTGATCTTCGGCGCGGTGCGCGCGGTCACCCACACGTTCAGGAAGAAGGGCAGCAGCGAGGCGCCGAGGATGATGGCGCCCACCGTCGAGAGCTGGTTCTCCCACGTCCAGCCGTCCGCCGCCGAGTAGTCGGCGTAGCGGCGCACCATGCCGTCCACGCCCAGCCAGTGCTGGATGAGGAAGGTCATGTGGAAGCCGATGAACAGCATCCAGAAGTGCACGTAGCCGAGGCGCTCGTTGAGCATGCGGCCCGTCCACTTCGGCCACCAGAAGTAGAAGCCGGCGAACATGGCGAACACGACCGTTCCGAACACCACGTAGTGGAAGTGCGCGACGACGAAGTACGAGTCCGACAGGTGGAAGTCGAGCGGGGGCGACGACAGGATGACGCCCGTCAGACCGCCGAACACGAACGACACGAGGAAGCCGAGGGCGAACACCATCGGGGTCTCGTACGTGATCGAGCCGCGCCACATGGTGCCGATCCAGTTGAAGATCTTCACGCCGGTGGGAACCGCGATGAGCATCGTCATCAGGGCGAAGAACGGCAGCAGCACGGCGCCCGTGACGTACATGTGGTGGGCCCACACGGCCACCGACAGGGCGGCGATCGCGATGGTCGCGTACACGAGCGTCTTGTAGCCGAAGATCGGCTTGCGGCTGAAGACCGGGAAGATCTCCGACACGATGCCGAAGAACGGCAGCGCGATGATGTACACCTCGGGGTGGCCGAAGAACCAGAACAGGTGCTGCCACAGCAGGACGCCGCCGTTGGCAGGGTCGTAGATGTGCGCGCCGAGCACGCGGTCGGCACCGGCGGCGAAGATCGCGGCGGCGAGCACCGGGAAGGCGATCAGCACGAGGAGGCTCGTGATGAGCGTGTTCCAGGTGAAGATCGGCATGCGCCACATGGTCAGGCCGGGGGCGCGCATCGTGATGATCGTGGTGATGAAGTTCACCGCGCCGAGGATGGTGCCGAAGCCCGAGAGGCCGAGGCCCAGCATCCAGAGGTTTCCGCCGACGCCCGGCGAGAACGTCGCGTTGGCGAGCGGCTGATACGCGAACCAGCCGAACGACGCCGCACCCGACGGGGTCAGGAAGCCGGCGACCGCGATGGTCGAGCCGAACAAAAACAGCCAGAAGGCGAATGCGTTCAGACGCGGGAAGGCCACATCCGGCGCGCCCAGCTGCAGCGGCAGGATCGCGTTCGCGAAGCCCGCGAACAGCGGCGTCGCGAACATCAGCAGCATGATCGTGCCGTGCATCGTGAACAGCTGGTTGTACTGCTCCTTGGTGGGCAGGATCTGCATGCCGGGAGCGAACAGCTCGGCGCGGATGATCAGCGCCATGACGCCGCCGATCGCGAAGAACATGACCGAGGCGATCAGGTACATGTAGCCGATGGTCTTGTGGTCGGTGGAGGTCATCCACTTGACCACGATGTTGCCCTTCTGCTCCGTGCGCGATGCGCTGAGCAGGGCTGCCTGGCGGGGCGGGAGCGTGGTGCGGTGCTCCTGCAGGGTCGTCGCCATGATCAGTGCCCCTCTTCCTCGGTGGCTTCGGCGTTGCCGGTCGTGCCGGGGAAGTTCCCCAGACGGTCGTACGCGTCGTTGATGTCGCCGGTGTTGCCCTGGGCCTCGAGCTCGGCGAGGTAGTCCTCGTACTCGGCCTGGCTCACGACCTCGACGTTGAAGAGCATCATCGAGTGGTACTCGCCGCACAGCTCGGCGCACTTGCCGGCGTACGTGCCCTCACGCGTCGGGATGAACGACCACGAGTTGTCGCGGCCGATGTACATGTCCTTCTTGTAGAGGAAGTCGATGATCCAGAACGAGTGGATCACGTCGCGCGACTCAAGGTGGATGGTCACCTTCTGGTCGACCGGCAGCACCAGCGTCGGCAGCTGCGACTGGTCGATGTTCCCCTCGGCGTCCGGCTGCGCCTGGATGCCCATGGTCCACACGGCGTCCGAGTTGTCCTCGGCCTCGCCGTCGTACTGGAAGTCCCACGCCCACTGCTTGGCGATCGCGGTGATCTCGACGTCGACCTCGTCCTCGGTCCACTGCGTCTCGATCGCCGACTGGTCGCGCGCCGTGAAGGCGAACAGGCCCAGCACCAGGATGAGCGGCACCGTCGTGAAGAAGATCTCGATCGGCATGTTGTAGCGCAGCTGGACCGGAAGGCCGGTCTGGCCCTTGCGGCGGCGGTACACGACCATCGCCCAGAGCATGAGGCCCCACGTGATCACGCCGACGGCCAGCAGCACGATCCACGAGCTGGTCCACAGCGTGGCGACGCGCTCGGCCTGGTTGGTCGTCGCCGTGCCGTCCTCCTGGAAACCGGGGAGGTATCCGTGCAGCTCCGTGGGAGTGCATCCGGCAAGGGCCACGGCTGCGGCAGCTGCGACGGGAATCGCGGCCCAGCGGAGACGGCGTTTCGATGGCACGAATTCACCTTTCGAACGTGGATGGGGCTCCTGTCAGTCTAGGGCAACCTCTCACCCGGTTCAGGACAACCGCCCAGCCTGGGGCGTGTCCATCCGGCCCGTCCGGACACGCCGAAGAGCCCCGCACCGACGGGGTGCGAGGCTCTTCGGACGAGGCGGATCAGTGGAAGCTGTCGCCGCAGGCGCAGCTGCCCGAGGCGTTGGGGTTGTCGATCGTGAACCCCTGCTCCGAGATGGTGTCCTTGAAGTCGATCGTCGCGCCGTCCAGGTACGGGACGGACATGTTGTCGACGATGACCTCGACGCCGTCGAAGTCGACGGTCTCGTCGCCCTCGAGGTAGCGCTCGTCGAAGTAGAGCTGGTAGATCAGGCCCGAGCAGCCGCCGGGCTGGACGGCCACGCGCAGACGCAGGTCGTCGCGGCCCTCCTGCTCGAGGAGGCTCTTCACCTTGGCGGCGGCGGCGTCCGTGAGGCTCACGCCGTGCGCGCGCGTGTCGGCGGGGGTGCCGGCGAGGGTCGTGTCGGTCATGACGCTCCTTACGGGGTGGGCCGCATGCGCGGCGACTCGTTCGATTCTACCGCCGCGCGCGGCGTGCGGATCCGGGGCTCACAGGGAGCGGGAGTTCATCCGCCCCAGGAGCAGCGTCTCGGCCCGCACGGCGTTGCGGAACGTCTGCAGGTGCAGCGACTCGTTGGGGCTGTGCGCGCGCGAGTGCGGGTCCTCCACGCCGGTGACGAGGATCTGCGCGCCCGGGAACTCGCGCACCAGGTCGGCGATGAACGGGATGGAGCCGCCGACGCCGAGGTCTACGGGGTCCTTGCCGTAGCCGTCGCGCATCGCGTCGCGCGCCTCGGCCACCGCCCATCCGGTCGTGTCGACGAGGAACCCGTCGCCGAGGTCGACGTCGCTGAACGTCAGCTCCGCGCCGAACGGCGCGTGCGCGCGCAGATGGGCCTCGATCGCCGCGTACGCCTCGCGGGCGTCCTGGCCCGGCGCCACGCGGGCGCTGACCACGACAGTGACCTCGGGCGAGAGCGTGTTCGACGCGGCGGCGACGCTCGTGAAGTCGATGCCCGTGACGGTGATCGACGGCTTGTTCCAGATGCGCGACAGGATGGTGCCGTCGCCGATCGGCTGCACGCTGTCGGGCAGTCCGGCCTCGTCGCGCAGCGTCTCCTCGCTGTAGTCGGGCGTCTCGGCGTCCCGCGCGCGGAGCCCCTCGACCGCGACCGACCCGCGGTCGTCCCACAGGGTCGACAGCAGCTTGATGGTGGCGAGCATCGCGTCGGGCACCGCTCCCCCGAACATGCCGGAGTGCGAGGCGTGCTCGAGCGTGCGCACGGTGAGGTGGAACTTCGCGTTGCCGCGCAGGGAGACCGTGACGGCGGGCGTCTCGGAATCCCAGTTACCCGAGTCCGCGACCACGATCACATCGCTGCGCATCGCGTCGGCGTTGTCCGACAGGAACCGCGCGAACGAGCGGGAGCCGTACTCCTCCTCGCCCTCGATGAACAGCACGATGCCGAGATCGAGGTCGTCGCCCACCACCTCGCGCAGCGCGCGCAGCGAGGCGATGTGCGCCATCACGCCGGCCTTGTCGTCGGCGGCTCCGCGGCCGTACAGGCGGCCGTCGCGGACCGTCGGCTCGAACGGCGGCGTCTCCCACAGGGCCTCGTCGCCCGGCGGCTGCACGTCGTGGTGCGCGTAGAGCATGACCGTGGGGCGGCCGTTCCGCGCGGCCCGGGTGGCGAGCACCGCGGGCTGACCGTGCTCGGACATGCCGGGGATCTCGGCGGTGAGCACGCGCACCTCGTCGAAGACCCCGGTGTCGCGCGCGAGCTCGGCGATGGTCGCGGCGCTGCGCTGCAGCTGCTCCTGATCGAACGCAGGCCACGCGATGCCCGGGATGCGCACCAGCCGGCCCAGATCGCCCAGAGCGGCGGAGATCCCTCCCTCTGCGGTCTCGAGCAGCGCTGCGTCGATCGTTCCAGCTTCCACAGAAGGCTCCGAAGTCATGCGGGTAATCTTAGGTCGATCCCCTCTCCACCGATCCGAGGTGCACACCCGTGAGCAAGACCCCCGCCGTGAACGACGGCGCTTCGAACGGCACGACCCTGAACGGCCAGCCGGTCGGCGACGACGCCGCGGCCGGCAAGGGCCGCCCCACCCCCACGCGCGCCGAGCGCGAGGCCGCCCGCAAGCGCCCGCTCGTCGCGAACACCAAGGAGGCCAAGGCCCGCGCCCGCGCCGAGCTGCGCGAGCGCCAGGACCGGGCGCGGATCGGCATGGCGAACGGCGAGGAGCGCTACCTCCCGCTGCGCGACAAGGGCCCGCAGAAGCGCTTCGCCCGCGACTACACCGACGCCGGCTGGCACCTGGGCGAGCTGCTGATGCCCGCCATGATCGTCGTGATCATCGCGACGTTCATCCCGCTCGACTTCTTCCAGTACTGGTCCTTCGTGGCGCTGTGGATCTTCATCTTCTTCGTGATCGGCGACATGATCATCCTGTCCGCCACGGTCAAGAAGAAGGCGGCCGCGAAGTTCGGCAAGGAGAAGCTCGAGAAGGGCCTCGGCTGGTACTCGGCCATGCGCTCGGTCCAGATGCGCTTCATGCGTCTGCCGAAGCCGCAGGTCAAGCGCGGCGAGTTCCCCGTCTGATCCCCACGCGACACGACGACGCCCCCGGCCGTCACGGCCGGGGGCGTCGTTCTCGGTCGGTCAGCGTGCCGCGCGGATCGCGGACAGGCCCGCGTTGATCTCGCAGGCCCACAGCGGGCCGCGGTAGAGGAACGCCGTGTAGCCCTGCACGAGGGTCGCGCCGGCGTCCAGGCGCTCCTGGACCTCCTCGGCGGTCTCGACCCCGCCCACGGAGACGACGCAGAAGTCGTCGGGCACGGCGGCACGCACCGTGCGCAGAACCTCGAGCGAACGGGCCTTGAGGGGCGCGCCCGACAGGCCGCCCGCTCCGGCCGCCTCGACCGTCGCGGCGTCGGTGGCGAGGCCCTCGCGGGAGATCGTGGTGTTGGTGGCGATGATGCCGGCGAGGCCCTCGTCGACGGCGAGGCGCGCGATCGCCTGGATCTCGTCGTCCGGCAGATCCGGCGCGATCTTCACCAGCAGCGGCGTGGCGCCCGCCGCCTCGCGCACCGCGCGCAGCAGCGGGGCGAGGGTCTCGACCGCCTGCAGGCCGCGCAGTCCCGGGGTGTTCGGCGACGACACGTTGACCGCGAGGTAGTCGGCGAGCGGGGCGAGCATCCGGGCGCTCTTGACGTAGTCGGCCGTCGCGTCGGCGACGTCGACCACGCGGCTCTTGCCGATGTTCGCCCCCACGACCGCACCGGTGCGGCGCAGCCGCGCGAGCCGCCGGGCGGCGGCCTCGGCGCCGCGGTTGTTGAACCCCATGCGGTTGACGACCGCGCGGTCCTGGATCAGGCGGAACAGGCGCGGCTTGGGGTTGCCGTCCTGCGGGACGGCCGTGACCGTGCCGATCTCGACGTGCCCGAAGCCGAGCGCCTCGAGCCCGCGGACGCCGACCGCGTTCTTGTCGAAGCCGGCCGCGACGCCGAACGGCGACGGGAAGACCTGGCCGAGCGCCTCGACGGCGAGCTCAGGCGCCGGACGCGTGAAGCGGTGGACCAGCGGCCGGACCGGCCAGGTGCCCGCCACGCGGATCACGGCCATGCCGAGGTGGTGCGCGAACTCGGGGTCGAAGCGCGCGAGGACATGGCGGAAGACGAGGGGATACATCCCTGTCAGGCTATCGCGCGGCCGTGCGTCAGTCGGACTCGTCGTCCACGTCGGCCGGGGCGTCGGCCCGCGAGGCGCGCGCGTGGTCGGCGCGGAGCTCCGCGATCGACGCCTCGAAGTCCTCGAGCGACTCGAACGCCTGGTAGACGCTCGCGAAGCGCAGGTACGCGACCTCGTCGAGCTCGCGCAGCGGGCCCAGGATGGCCAGCCCGATCTCGTTCGCGTCGATCTGGCTGAGGCCGGTCTGGCGCACGGCCTCCTCGACCCGCTGGGCGAGGATCGCGAGGTCCGCGTCCGTCACCGGGCGCCCCTGGCACGCCTTGCGCACGCCCGAGATCACCTTGTCGCGGCTGAACGGCTCGACCGCGCCGGAGCGCTTGATGACGTTGAGGCTCGCGGTCTCGATCGTCGAGAAGCGGCCGCCGCACTTGGGGCACTGCCGGCGCCGCCGGATGGACAGCCCGTCGTCGCTCGTGCGGGAGTCGATCACTCGGGAGTCGCCGTGGCGGCAGAAGGGGCAGTGCATGACCCGAAAGCCTACGCGTGACGCCTGGGAGTCGGGCGCCGCTCAGCCGCGCACGTCGCCGAAGCGCGCCGCGACCGCCTCGCCGTGCGCGGGCAGCGCCTCGGCCTCGGCGAGCGCCAGGATCGCGTCGCGGACGTCGGCCAGCGCGTCGCGGTCGTACTCGATCACCTGCTGCGGACGCAGGAACGTGTGCGATCCCAGACCCGCCGCGTAGCGCGCCTGGCCGCCCGTGGGCAGCACGTGGTTCGATCCGGCGAGGTAGTCCCCGAGGCTCACGGGCGTGTACGACCCGACGAACACGGCCCCCGCGCTGGTATAGCGCGGCGCGGCGCCCGCCGCATCCGCGATGTGCAGCTCGAGGTGCTCGGGCGCGTAGGCGTTGCTGAACGCCTCGGCCGCGGCGGCGTCGTCGACGAGCACGATGGCGGACTGCTCCCCCGCCAGTGCCGTCGCCACGCGCTCGCTGTGGCGCGTGGCGGCCGCGACGCTCTCGACCTCGGCGGCGACGGCCTCCGCCAGCGCGGCGGACGGCGTGACGAGCACGGCCGACGCCTGCTCGTCGTGCTCGGCCTGGCTCACGAGGTCGTAGGCGATCAGGCGCGCGTCGGCCGTGTCGTCCGCGACGATCAGGATCTCCGTGGCGCCCGCCTCCGAGTCCGTCCCCACCACGCCGGCGACCGCGCGCTTCGCGGCCGCGACGAAGTTGTTGCCGGGGCCGGTGACGACGTCGACGGGCTCCAGCCCGATGGCGTCCACGCCGTGGGCGAGCGCTCCGATCGCGCCCGCGCCGCCCATCGCGTAGACCTCGTCGACGCCGAGCAGGCCGGCGGCGGCGAGGATCGTGGGGTGCACGCGGCCGTCCTGGTCGCGCTGCGCGGGCGAGGCGAGCGCGACGCTCTGCACGCCGGCGACCTGCGCGGGCACGACGTTCATGACGACGCTCGACGGGTACACGGCCTTGCCGCCCGGCACGTAGACGCCGACGCGCGAGACCGGCTGCCAGCGCTGCGTGACGCGCGCGCCGGCGCCGAGATCGGTCGTGCGCGGTGCGGGGACCTGAGCGGCCGACGCCTCGCGGACACGCCGGATGGCCTCCTCGAGCGCGGCGCGCACCTGCGGGTCGAGGGCGTCGACGGCCTCCGCGATGTGCTGTGCGGGAACGCGCACCGAGTGCCCGGTCACGCCGTCGAACCGCTCGGCCTGCTCGCGGAGCGCGACCTCGCCGCGCACGCGGACGTCCTCGACGATCTCGGCCGCGACATGCAGCGCGGTCGCCCTGGCCTCTGCGGCCCGAGGGACGATCGCGAGCAGTTCCGCGGTGGTCAGCGTGCGGCCGCGGAGATCGATGGTGCGCATCCCCCTATTCTGTCAGCCGCCGAGAGGGGGGGGGATCCGCCGTCGTCAGCCGCGCGTGATGCCCGAGGTGTCGTGCAGGTAGCCGATCCGGCCGTCGTCGTGGCGCACGACGTACGTGTCGCCGCGGTCCTCGACCACGAGCGCCCATGCGGTGGGCCCGATGCGGAACAGCGGAGCACCGTAGGCGTCCACGACGTCGCGCTCCTCCGGCACGAGCGCCCAGAACGCCTGCTGCACGGGCGCCTGCTGCGCCGCCGCGGGCTCGGGCTCCGGCTCGGGCGCGGACTCCGGCTCGGGGGCGGGCTCGGCGGCCGGGTAGGCCTCGGTCGGGCCGGTGGGCTCGTCCTGGGCAGGAAGCACCGACGTCGCGTCGTCATCCGTCGCGGGCGCGCCCACCGGCTCCGGCTGAGCCTGAGGCGCCTCGGCGGGCTCCGGCGAGGCGGGACGCTGGTGCGTCGCGTCGGCGTCTGCCGCGGCGGCCGGGGCGGGCGCCTGCAGCGGATACTGCTGGCCGTACGCGGGCGCGCCGACCGGGAACCGGCCCGCCGACGGAGCGTAGGCCGGCTGCCCGTACGGCTGGCTGGGCTGACCGTAGGGCTGCTGGCCGTAGGGCTGACCGTACGGAGCCTGGCCGTACGGCTGCGGGGCATACGGGGGCTGACCGGGCTGCGGCGCACCGTAGGCCGGCTGTCCGTAGCCGGGCGCACCGTACGGCTGGCCCTGCTGGGGCGCGCCGTACGGCGGCGCGGGCTGCGCCCACTGCTGCGGGGCGACCGGCTGGGGCTTGGGTCGCACGACCACGCCGCGGGGGTCGCGGGCGGTCGGATGCGCCGGCGTCTCGGCACGGCGCTCGAAGTCCTCCTTGAACGGAGCGACGTGCGGCGCGACGACCGTGAGGAACACGCCGCCGAGCGTCGCGAGCAGCTGGAGCCACACGACCCACGTGGTGATCACTCCGGGGCCGTCCACCGCGAGGCCGTACCCGAGGGTGCTGAGCCACATCACGGCGGCGACGGAGAAGGACACCGACGCGAACTGGTCCACGGACAGGGAGCCGACGCGCGCGATCCGGCCGGGCTGGGTGCGACGCAGCACCAGGAGCACGCCCGCGGCCACCGGGAGGCCCACGGCGAGCACCCAGTCGAGCGACGCGCCCCAGATGGGCGTGTAGCCGAAGTCGTAGATCGAGAAGAACGACAGCAGCAGGACGAGGCCCGACAGGCCGACCAGGATCGCCTCACGGCGCGTGAACGGACCGACGCCCGGTAGCGCGTCGGGGTCCTGCGGCGCGGCCGGCTCGGACGCCGCCGGCTCCGGCTGCGGCGCGGCCGGCTCCGGGGCTCCGGACGGCGGCTGCGCCGCCTGCGGTGCCGCGGCGGCCTGGCCGTCGGGCTGCTCGGGGGCGGGAGAACCGGGGTTCTGGTCGGTCACGCTGATCCTCTCCGGTGCCGTCGTCGTCACGGCCCTCGATCCACCCGGTCACCCGGGCGCGGTTGCGGTCGATCCTACCGGCGGGACCTGCGGCCTCTCGCGGGGCACCTCTCCCCCCGCGGCCGTCACGCCGGGCGCGTCATCGCGGGCCGGTCACCCCAGGCACTGGGGCCCGAGCAGCGACTTGAGGTCGCCGAACAGGTCGGCGGTGATCCGGACCGGCATCGGCACCTCGAACACCTTCGCGGTGCGGCCGCGGTGCATCCGGAGGCGCACCTCGGTGTCGCCCGCGTGGCGTCGCAGCACGTCAGCGAGGTCCTGCACCACCTGCTCGGTGGCGCGCTGCTCCGGCAGCACCAGGGTGAGCGGGCCCGCCTCGTCGAACGAGCCGACATCCGGGGTGAACGCCGACTGGGCGTGGAGGTTCATCCCGTCGTCGCGGCGCGAGACGCGGCCGCGCACGACCAGGATGGCGTCCTGCTGCAGGATCGGCTGGAACTCGGTGTAGGTCTTGCCCATGAACATGACCGTGACCTCGCCCTCGAAGTCCTCGACCGTGATCATGCCGTAGGGGTTTCCGCTCGACTTGGCCACGCGGTGCTGGGCGCTCGTCACCAGCCCCGCCACCGTGACCTGGTCGCCGTCCTGCAGATCCTCCGACGCCAGCAGCGCGCTGATCGTGATCGTGCGGTGCTTCGCGAGCGGCACCTCCAGGCCCGCCAGCGGATGATCCGACACGTAGAGGCCGAGCATCTCGCGCTCGAAGCCGAGCTTGTCCTTCTTGGTCCACTCGGGGCGGTCCGGCACCTTCTGCACCGACTGGGGCTCGTCCCACAGGCTGTCGAAGTCGAAGCCGATCGCGCCGCCGGCGGCGTTGCGCTTGTCGGTCACGGCGACCTCGACCGCGCTCTCGTGGATCTCCACGAGGGCGCGTCGCGTCGCCCCCATGGAGTCGAACGCGCCCGCCTTGATCAGCGACTCGACCGTGCGCTTGTTGGCCACGTGGAGCGGCACGCGGGCCAGGAAGTCGTGGAACGACGTGTACGGCCCGTCCTCGCGCGCGGCGATGATGCCGTCGACGACGTTCGAGCCGACGTTGCGGATCGCGCCGAGGCCGAAGCGGATGTCCTCGCCGACGGCAGCGAAGAAGCCGATCGACTCCGAGACGTCCGGCGGGAGCACCCGGATGCCCATCCGGCGGCACTCGTTGAGGTACAGCGCCAGCTTGTCCTTCGCGTCGCCGACGCTGGTCAGCAGCGCGGCCATGTACTCGGCCGGATAGTGCGCCTTCAGGTACGCGGTCCAGTACGACACGAGGCCGTAGGCGGCCGAGTGGGCCTTGTTGAACGCGTAGTCCGAGAAGGGCAGCAGGATGTCCCACAGCGCCTTGATGGCGCCGTCGCCGAAGCCGCGCTCCTTCATGCCGGCCTCGAAGCCCTCGTACTGCTTGTCCAGCTCGGACTTCTTCTTCTTGCCCATCGCGCGGCGCAGGATGTCGGCCTGGCCGAGGCTGAAGCCGGCCACCTTCTGCGCGATCGCCATGACCTGCTCCTGATAGATGATCAGGCCGTAGGTCGTGTCGAGGATGTCGCGCAGCGGCTCCTCGAGCTCCGGATGGATCGGGGTGATGGGCTGCAGCCCGTTCTTGCGCAGCGCGTAGTTGGTGTGCGAGTTCGCGCCCATGGGACCCGGGCGGTACAGCGCGATGACGGCCGAGATGTCCTCGAAGTTGTCGGGCTTCATCAGTCGCAGCAGCGACCGCATGGGCCCGCCGTCGAGCTGGAACACGCCCAGCGTGTCGCCGCGGGACAGCAGGTCGTACGCCGCGCGGTCGTCGAGCTGGAGGTGCTCGAGGTCGAGCTCCTCGCCCCGGTTCATCCGGATGTTGTCCAGCGCGTCCGAGATGATCGTGAGGTTGCGCAGGCCCAGGAAGTCCATCTTGATGAGGCCGAGGGACTCGCACGCCGGATAGTCGAACTGCGTGACGATCTGGCCGTCCTGCTCGCGGCGCATGATCGGGATGATGTCGAGCAGCGGCTCGCTCGACATGATGACGCCGGCCGCGTGCACGCCCCACTGGCGCTTCAGGCCCTCGAGGCCCACCGCGCGGTCGTAGACGGTCTTGGCCTCGGGGTCGGTGTCGATCAGCGAGCGGAACTCGCCGGCCTCCTTGTAACGCGGGTGCTCGGGGTCGAACATGCCGTCGAGCGGCATGTCCTTGCCCATGACCGCGGGCGGCATGGCCTTGGTGAGCTTCTCGCCCATGCTGAACGGGAAGCCGAGCACGCGGCCGGCGTCCTTGAGCGCCTGCTTCGACTTGATGGTGCCGTACGTGACGATCTGCGCGACGCGCTCCGAGCCGTACTTCTGCGTGACGTACTCGATGACCTCGCCGCGACGGCGGTCGTCGAAGTCGACGTCGAAGTCGGGCATCGAGACGCGGTCGGGGTTGAGGAAGCGCTCGAAGATGAGGCCGTGCTCGAGCGGGTCGAGGTCGGTGATGCGCATGGCGTAGGCGACCATGGAGCCTGCTCCCGAGCCGCGGCCGGGGCCCACGCGGATCCCGTTGTCCTTGGCCCAGTTGATGAAGTCGGCGACGACCAGGAAGTAACCCGGGAAGCCCATCTGCAGGATGATCCCGGTCTCGTACTCGGCCTGCTTGCGGACCTTGTCGGGGATGCCCTCGGGGTACCGGTAGTGGAGGCCCTTCTCGACCTCCTTGATGAGCCAGCTGTCCTCGGTCTCGCCGTCCGGCACCGGGAAGCGGGGCATGTAGTTGGCCGAGGTGTTGAACTCGACCTCGCAGCGCTCGGCGATCAGCAGCGTGTTGTCGCACGCCTCCGGGTGGTCGCGGAACAGGTGGCGCATCTCCTGCGCGGTCTTGACGTAGTACCCGTCGCCGTCGAACTTGAAGCGGTTCGGGTCGTCCAGCGTCGATCCGGACTGCACGCACAGGAGGGCCGCGTGCGCATCGGCCTCGTGCTGGTGCGTGTAGTGCGAGTCGTTGGTGGCGACCAGCGGGATCCCGAGGTCCTTCGAGATCCGGAGCAGGTCGGTCATGACGCGGCGCTCGATCGAGAGGCCGTGGTCCATGATCTCGGCGAAGTAGTTCTCCTTGCCGAAGATGTCCTGGAACTCCGCGGCTGCCGCGCGCGCGGCCTCGTACTGCCCGAGGCGCAGCCTGGTCTGGATCTCGCCCGACGGGCATCCCGTCGTGGCGATGAGGCCCTTGCTGTAGGTCTGCAGCAGCTCGCGGTCCATGCGCGGTTTGAAGTAATACCCCTCCATGCTCGACAGGGAGCTCAGCCGGAAGAGATTGTGCATGCCCTCCGTGGTCTGGCTCCACATCGTCATGTGGGTGTACGCGCCGCCCCCGGACACGTCGTCGCTCTTCTGGTCCGGTGACCCCCACGCGACGCGCGACTTGTCGCTGCGATGCGTGCCGGGCGTGACATAGGCCTCGAGACCGATGATCGGCTTGACGCCGGAGGCCTGCGCGGCCTTGTAGAACTCGAACGCCGCGAACGTGTTGCCGTGGTCCGTGACCGCGATCGCCGGCATGCCGTACTCGGCCGCGGCCTGGGTCATCGCCCCGATCTTGGCTGCCCCGTCCAGCATCGAGTACTCGCTGTGCACATGCAGGTGGACGAAGGAGTCGGAGGCCATGGATCGAGTCTAGGTCGGACCCCCGACACGACCGCCCGACGGCCCCGGGTGTCAGGACGCCGGGCGGGGCGGACCCGGCCGACGACCCCTCAGTCCGCGCCGGAGGCGCGCGTGTCGATGCGGCGGGTGAGGTCGTCGAGGCGGGCGATCACGTCGTCGCACGCGCTCGCGGCCGTCGAGAGATCCGGGTGCGTCCGCCGCAGCGCGCCGGACCCGCCGTGGCGCGACAGCGCGCCGAGGTCGCTGCGGAGGTTCGCCCGCGCGCAGGACAGTGCCGCGCGCAGGGCCGCGGCGGCCGACACGACGTCGGCGAGCAGGGTCGGCTCGACGCGGCGGGCGATGCGCTCCAGGTCGCCGATCGCGTCGCGCGCGAGCGCGGCCAGGGCCGCGGACGAGCGCGCGGCGGCCAGCGCCGCCTCGTCCCGTGCCCGGTCGTCGCCCGCCCGGAGCGCCGCTCCGAACGCCGCCGCGTCGGCGTCCGCGCGGTCCAGCGCGGCCTGCGCGAGCGCGCGGGCCCGCCGCTCCACGCCGGACTCCTCCGCGTACGAGGCCACCATCGCGACGAGCGCGGCGGCCGACGCCAGCATCACGCCCGCGGCGGCGCCTCCCCCGGGGTCCCCGCCGCGCTGCGACAGCCGGTCGATCCACTCGCCGATCGTGGTCTCGCGCGCCGGACGCCGGCCGCTCGGGGCGTACGTCCGATCCGTCGCGGTGCCGGGCTTCGCACGGAGATCCATCGTCATCACGCCATCGTCCTCGCCCGGCCGGATCCTCGCCACGGGCTTGCCGAACGATGCTGAGGCCGCTAAGGAGCACGGATCCTCGGGCCTCAGCCCCGGAGGTCGAGGCGCATCAGCACCCGCGGAAAGCCGCCCGAGACCGAGTCGGTGTCCGCGACCTTCGTGAACCCCTCGCGCTCGAACAGTGAGCGGAAGCCGACGAACGCCATCGTCTGGTCGACCTTCTCGCCCCGGTTGTCCACCGGATATCCCTCGACGGCGGGCGCGCCGCGCTCTCGCGCGAACTCGACCGCGCCGTGGAGCAGCCGCGGCAGGACGCCCCTGCCCCTGTGCCCGGGCCGCACCCGCAGGCACCACACGCTCCACACCGGCAGGTCGTCGCGTGCGGGATCTTGGTGCTGCGCGCGAACTGGGTCTCGGAGCGCGGCGCGACGCCCGCCCATCCGACCGGTTCGCCGTCGTCGTACGCGAGCACGCCCGGCGGCAGGTCGGACTCGCACATCCGGCGCACGTACTCGGCCCGCTCGGGCCCGCGCAGCGACGAGTTGAGCTTCGACGGGATCCGATGGCTCAGGCACCAGCACACGTTCGCATCGGGGTTCTTGGGCCCCACGAGCGCGCGCACGCCCTCGAAGCGGTCGCCGGACGCACCTCGATCGCCATGCGGCCAGCGTGGCACCGGCCTGCGACATCCGCGAGACCTACTCCCCGCGCAGCACCGCCAGCGCGTGCGCCAGGTCGGCGGGATAGTCCGACGTGAACGTCACCCAGTCGCCCGTGGCCGGATGCGCGAACGACAGCTCGTGCGCGTGCAGCCACTGGCGCGTCAGGCCGAGGCGCGCCGACAGCGTCGGGTCGGCGCCGTAGAGCGGATCGCCGACGCACGGGTGGCGGTGGGCGGCCATGTGCACGCGGATCTGGTGCGTGCGCCCGGTCTCGAGGTGGATCTCGAGCAGCGACGCGCCGGGGAACGCCTCGATCGTCTCGTAGTGCGTGATCGAGTCCTTGCCGTCGGGCGTGACGGCGAACTTCCACGAGTGGCTGGGGTGCCTCCCGATGGGCGCGTCGATCGTGCCGACCAGCGGATCCGGATGCCCCTGCACCACCGCGTGGTAGATCTTGTCGACCGTGCGCTCCTTGAACGCGCGCTTCAGCACGGTGTAGGCGTGCTCGGTCTTGGCCACGACCATGAGGCCGCTCGTGCCGACGTCGAGGCGGTGCACCACGCCCTGCCGCTCGGACGCGCCGCTCGTCGCGACGCGCACGCCTGCCGCAGCGAGGGCCCCGAGCACGGTCGGCCCCTCCCACCCGATCGAGGGGTGGGCGGCGACGCCGGCCGGCTTGTCGACCACGACCATGTGGTCGTCCTGGTACGCGATGCCGAGGTCCGGCACCGCCACGGGCACGACGCGGGGCTCCTCCTTGGGGCGCCACTCGACGTCGAGCCAGGCCCCGCCGTGCACGCGGTCGGACTTGCCGACCGCGACGCCGTCCAGCTGCACGCCGCCGGCCTCGGCCACCTCGGCCGCGAACGTGCGCGAGAAGCCGAGCATCTTGGCCAGGGCCGCGTCGACGCGCGAGCCGTCGAGCCCGTCGGGGACGGGAAGGCGACGCGACTCCATCAGTCCTCCCGGGGCGCGTCGGCGGCCGCGGCGCCGGGCGACGGATCGGCCGCCGCGGCGTCGGCCTTGGGTGCGCGGCGACCGTCGAGCCCGACGCCGAACAGGGTGAGCGCGGCCACCGCGATCATGCTGCCCACGATGAACACGTCGGCCACGTTGTAGATCGCGGGCATCATCCACGGCGTCGAGATGAAGTCGACCACGTGACCCACGGCGAACCCGGGATCGCGGAACAGGCGGTCGGTGAGGTTGCCGAGCACGCCGCCGAGCAGCAGGCCCAGGACGACGGCCCAGACGCGCGAGTGCACGCGCGTGAACGCGAGCCACACGATGCCGCACGCGACGACCGCGAGCGCGATCGTGAAGATCCACGTGACGCCCTCCCCGATGGAGAAGGCGGCTCCGGGATTGAGCACGAGGTACCACTGGAGCACCTCGCCCAGGACGGGCACGGGCGTCTGCCACTCGAGCGACGTCAGGGCGAGATGCTTGGCGAACTGGTCGGCGGCCAGCACCAGGACCGCGAGGATCGCGATCGTGATGCTGGCCGCCGCCGTACGCAGGGGTGCGCGGTCCGTCAAGACCGGCTCAGAGGCCGATCGCCGAGACCGGCGTCTCGCCCGAGGCCGAGCCCGAGGCGTCGAGGTCCTTCAGCTTCGCCTCGAAGTAGCTGCGCAGCTGCTGGCGGTAGTCGCGCTCGAACTGACGCAGCTCGCTGATGCGGCCCTCGAGGGTCGTGCGGTCCTTCTCGTACTTCTCGTTGAGCTCGCGCTGGCGGCTCTCGGCCTCGCTGACGAGGCGCTCGGCCTCCGCCTTGGCGTCGGCGATGAGCTGCTCGGCGGTCTGCTTGCCCTCCGCGACGTGCTCGTCGTGGAGGCGCTGCGCGCGCTCGATGATGCTCGCGGCGCTCGACGCCGTGGTCGACACGGGCTCGGCGGAGGGAGCGGCCTCGGCGGCCGGCTCCTCGGCGGCGGGCTCCTCGGCCGGCTGCTCCTCGATGGGAGCGGCGGCGGCGACCGGAGCGGCGGAGGGAGCGAGCTCGCCCGACTCGTACTTGGCGAGCTTGGCCTTCAGCTCGTTGTTCTCCTCGATCGTCTTGCGCCACTCGACGACGATCTCGTCCAGGAAGTCGTCGACCTCGTCCGGGTCGAAGCCCTCCTTGAACCGGACGTGCTGGAACTGCTTGGTGACGACGTCATCCGGCGTCAATGCCATGGGTGGCTCCTCTTCCGTGGGGTGTCTGTGGCCGTGGGCCGAGCCCGGGCACTTCTCCGTGAGCAAGCATAGCCGCCGCACCGGATGCCGCCGAGGGACGATCGTGCGCGGCTCAGAGCATGGTGAGCGACCGCGTGACCGACAGCAGCACGAAGCAGAGCAGCATGGTCAGCGCGAACGCGAAGTCGATCGCGATGCCGCCGATCCGCAGGGGCGGGATGAACCGCCGGAAGAAGCGGATGGGCGGATCCGTGAGGGTGTACACCACCTCGGCGACCACGAGCAGCGCCCCCTTGGGGCGCCACTCGCGATTGAACATCGGGATGTACTCGAAGATCAGTCTCGCGAACAGCACGAGGATGTAGATGAGCAGCAGGAAGTTGACGATCGAGGCGATCAGCCCGATGACGGTCACCATCGCAGACGAGACGACGAGCAGACGCGGCGGGGCCGCGGATCAGGCCTGCGCGAAGGGCGCGGACTCGGGGTCAGCGTGCGCGATGCCGCCGTCGCCCGAGACCGCGATGTTCTCGGGCGAGAGCAGGAACACCTTGCTGGTGACGCGCTCGATGCGGCCGTACAGGCCGAGCGACAGGCCGCTCGCGAAGTCGATGAGTCGGCGCGCGTCGGCGTCGCTCATCTGCGAGAGGTTGATGATGACCGGGATGCCGTCGCGGAAGTGCTCGGCGATCATCTGCGCGTCGCGGTACTGCTTGGGGTGCACCGTCACGATCTCGTTCACGGCAGCCGCCGCGGGCTGACGGACGACAGCGGGGCGGCGCAGCGGCGTGACAGGGGCCGGCTTGGCCTCGTCGTGCTGCGGCTGCTCGTGCGTGCGCTGGGGCTGCTCGGCAACGTCCTCGTATCCTTCCTCGTCGGCAAGTCCGAGGTAGACCATCGTCTTCTTGAGCGGGTTCGCCATGGCGTCCTCCGTAGTCTGCTCTGCTTTTTCGAGGCTACGCCCGGGCGGGGCGAGGGCCGGTGATTGCGGACCCGATCCGCAGGTGTGTCGCGCCGCAGGCGATCGCCTCGGCGAAGTCGGCGGTCATGCCCGCCGAGATCCAGGTGGCCTCGGGGACCACCGCGCGCACGCGCTCGGCGTATCCCGCGAGGCGCTCGAAGGCGGCCGCGGGGGCTTCGTCCAGCGGAGCCACGGCCATGACGCCCCGCAGTCGCAGCGTCTCGGCGGCGGCGACCCGCTCGGCGAGCGCCTCGAGGTCGTCGGGCGCGACGCCGCCGCGCCCCGGATCGTCCGTGAGGTTGATCTGGACGAGCACGTCGAGCGCACCCTCCCCCGGCTCGGCCGCCGCATCGAGCGCCGTGACGAGGCGCTCGCGATCCACGGAGTGCACGACGCGGGCGGCGCGGCGGATCTGCCGCGCCTTGTTGGTCTGCGCCTGGCCGATGAAGTGCCAGGTCAGCCCGGCGAGGTCCGCCGTCTCCGCGGACTTGGAGCTGAGCTCCTGCTGCCGGTTCTCGCCGACGTCCCGCGCGCCGAGGGCGTGGAGCTCGCGCACCAGCGACGCCGGATGGAACTTCGTCACCACGATCCGGGTCAGCTCGCCCGGGTCGCGGCCCGCCGCGCGCGCGGCCTCGCCGATGCGGAGATCCACATCGGCGAGGCGCGACGCGACGTCGGTCATGAGTTACTTCAGGAAGTCCGGGATGTCGAGGTCGTCGTCGCCGAACGCCGAGTCGAAGCCCGCGTCGGGCAGCACGGGAGCCGCGGCGGCGACCGAGACGGTCTCGCGCGCCGGCTCCTCCTTCTTCTCGACCGGAGCCGGCGCGGGCGCCGACGAGCCGAACGTGGCGCCCGGCAGGGTCGGCATGGGGGCGCGCCCCGCCATCGAAGGCACCTCGAGCCGCGCCTGCGGCTCSCCGCCGTCGAAGCCCGCCGCGATCACCGTGACGCGCACCTCATCGCCGAGCGTGTCGTCGATCACGGTGCCGAAGATGATGTTGGCCTCAGGGTGCGCGGCCTCCTTGACGAGCTGCGCCGCGTCGTTGATCTCGAAGATGCCGAGGTTCGAGCCGCCCTGGATCGACAGCAGCACGCCGTGCGCGCCCTCGATCGACGCCTCGAGCAGCGGCGATTCGACCGCGAGCTCGGCCGCCTTGATGGCGCGGTCGGCGCCCCGCGCCGATCCGATGCCCATGAGGGCCGATCCGGCGCCCTGCATGACGGACTTGACGTCGGCGAAGTCGAGGTTGATGAGGCCCGGCGTGGTGATCAGGTCGGTGATGCCCTGCACACCGGCGAGGAGAACCTGGTCGGCGGTCGCGAACGCCTCGACCATCGAGATGCCGCGGTCGCTGATCTCGAGCAGGCGGTCGTTCGGCACGACGATGAGCGTGTCGACCTCTTCCTTCAGCGTGGCGACGCCCGCCTCCGCCTGGCTCTGGCGGCGGCGGCCCTCGAACGAGAAGGGCTTGGTCACGACGCCGATGGTCAGGGCGCCGATCGACTTCGCGATGCGCGCGACCACCGGCGCGCCGCCGGTGCCGGTGCCGCCGCCCTCGCCCGCCGTGACGAAGACCATGTCGGCGCCCGCGAGCGCCTGCTCGATCTCCTCGGCGTGGTCCTCGGCCGCGCGGCGACCCACCTCGGGGTCGGCGCCGGCACCGAGGCCGCGCGTGAGCTCGCGGCCCACGTCGAGCTTGACGTCGGCGTCGCTCATCAGCAGCGCCTGCGCGTCGGTGTTGACCGCGATGAACTCGACTCCACGGAGACCGAGCTCGATCATGCGGTTGACGGCGTTGACGCCACCGCCGCCGACGCCGACGACCTTGATCACGGCGAGGTAGTTCTGGTTCTGGCTCATGCCGGCCTCCGATTGCTGTCGAACCCTGGTCTCATCCCGGAACCTTCACCCTCTACATGAGAGTTAAAGTATTGCCCGGTATGCAATTCCTTCCATGAAGGTATGCGCGCCGCGCGCTCGAATCCGGATTGGCCGTGGGCGTGTCGCGAGTCGTGTCGCGAAATGGCGTGACGAGCCGTCTGCGCGGTTCGCGAGAGGTCAGCCGACGCTGATCGAGCCGGGCGACGAGACGTCGTAGTAGGAGTAGCCGTCGGGCGCGGCGAGGAGCGCGATGGCCTTCTTGACGGAGTCGTCCGCGCTCCCCCACAGCACCTCGGTGCCGTCGTGAAGCACGAGCGTGACGTCGTCGGGCGTCGTGGCGCGGGCTTCGGCGACGAGCCCGTGCACGTCGTCGGGGAGCGTGCGCAGCACCTGGCCGATCGCCTCGAACGCGGGCGACGCGAGCCCGTCGCGGGCGTCGATCAGCGGCTGATCCTCGGGCCGCGCGCCGCCCGAGGCGAGCACCACCCCGGCCGCGTCGACGGTCGTGAAGCCGGCGTCCGAGCGCACTACGCCGATCGGCGTGCGCTCCCGGATCCGCACGATCAGATCGTGCGGCGGTCGGGCCTCGAGCGTGTAGGTCTCGATCAGGGGGAACGTCACGAGCGCCGCCTTGACCTCGGCGTGGTCCACGAGCGGGAGCGGCCGGCCGACCTGATCGGCCAGCGCCTCCTGCAGAGCGGCCTGGTCGATCGCGACGGTACCCTCGATCGTGATCCGCTGCACCGCGAACAGTGGGCTGTAGGCGGCGCCGACGCTCCCGATCACGAGCAGCAGCAGCGCCGACAGCGACGCGATCCAGATCATCCGGCGGCGGCGCGAGCGCGCCGTGAAGCGCCGGATCTCGGAGCGCAGCGCACGGCGGCGCGCGCGGGTCGCGCGCCAGACGTCGCGCCATCCGGTCGGCTGCGCCCCGGCGTCCTCGTGCGACGCCCCGGTCTCGGACGGCTCGCCGCCGCCCGGCGCGGCGTCGGTCGTGTCGGCGCGACCGCGGCGGAACGGCAGCACGGGCGCGCGACGACGCGGCTCGTCGTCGAGGGCGACGAGGCCCTCGGGATCGGCGTGCGGATCCCGCGCGTCCCGCCGCTCGGGCGGGGGCAGCGGGCCGGGGCGCCTCATGCTCCCGCGTTCTCGCTTCCGCGCAGCGACTCCAGCACCTGCGGGATGATCTGGTAGACGTTGCCGCAGCCGAGCGTGATCACGTAGTCGCCCTCGCGCGCGACCGACGCGGTGTAGTCGGCGGCCTCCTGCCAGTCGGCGATGAAGTGCACGCGCTCGGGGTCCTCGAACTTCGAGCTGACGAGCTCGCCGGTGACGCCCGGGATGGGATCCTCGCGCGCGCCGTACACGTCGAGCACGACCGTGTGGTCGGCCAGCTCCTCGAGCACATGCGCGAACTCACCCGCCATGAGCTGGGTGCGCGAGTAGGTGTGCGGCTGGTGCACCGCGATGATGCGCCCGTCGCCGACCACGGTCCGCGCGGCGCTCAGGGCGGCGGCGACCTCGGTCGGATGGTGCGCGTAGTCGTCGTAGACGCGCACGCCGCGCTCGGCGCCGTGCAGCTCGAAGCGGCGGACCGTGCCGGCGAACCCGGCGGTGACCGCCTCGAGGGCGGCGTCGAGCTCGTGGCCGAGCGCGATCAGCACGGCGACGGCTCCGGCGGCGTTGATCGCGTTGTGTGCGCCGGGCACCGCGAGGCGCCCCGTGGCGCTGCGTCCGCCGTGCGTGAGGGTGAACGCGACGGGCCCCTCGGTGACGATGTCGGTGATCCGGACGTCGGCGTCCTGGGCCTGCCCGAACGTGATGACGTTGCGGTGGCTCAGCCCCGAGCGCACGCGCTGGGCGCCCGCGTCGTCCGACGAGATCACGACGGCCTCGCGCGCCGCGTCGGCGAAGCGCACGAACGCCGCATCGAACGCGTCGTGCGAGCCGTAGTGGTCGAGGTGGTCGGCGTCGACGTTCGTGATCAGCACGATCGACGTGTCGTACAGCAGGAACGAGCCGTCGGACTCGTCGGCCTCGATCACGAACAGCTCATCCGATCCGGAGTCGCTCGAGACGCCGAGCCCCGCGATCACGCCGCCGTTGACGAAGCTCGGATCGGCGCCGAGGCCGCGCAGGCCCGTCACGATCATGCCGGTCGACGTGGTCTTGCCGTGAGCGCCCGCGACGGCGACCAGGCGGCGCCCGCCGATCAGCCAGTGCAGGGCCTGCGAGCGGTGGATGATCGGCAGCCCGCGCTCCTTGGCGAGCAGGTACTCGGGGTTCTCGGGCCAGATCGCGCCCGTGAAGATCACCGTGTCGGCGTCGCCGAGGTTCGCCGCGTCGTGGCCGACGTGCACGGTGGCGCCCAGCGCCTCGAGGTCGCGCAGGTTCTGGCTGTCGGAGCGGTCGGAGCCGGAGACCTTCACGCCGCGCGCGAGGAACATGCGGGCCAGGCCCGACATGCCGGAACCGCCGATCCCGATGAAGTGGGCGGCGCCGACGTGCTCGGGGATCGGGGTGCTGAGGTCGGGTCTGATCATGGCCCCTCGAGTCTAAGTCGGCGCGGCCCTGCCCCGGTCCCGGCGCGCGGCGCTCCGTCTCTCCAAGGGTGCAGCTTGCAGCCTGGGCGCGGGATCGGATCAACCGATGTGCGAGCGAAGCGAGCGTGCCCCGGATGGGGCCACCAGGCGCGAAGCGCCGGACCGCTGGAGCGAAGCGGAAGCGGTGTCGCCCGCGGAGTGGCCCGCCAGGGCCCGACGCGTGCGACGCTAAAGAACTCTGTCGATCATCGCGATGACGTTCTCGGTGCCGTGACGCGTGCCGGCGGTCTCGGCCGCGGCGGCCATGGCGGCCAGCCGCTCCTCGTCGCCGAGGAGCGGCACGATCTCGGAGCGCACCCGGTCGGCGGTGAACTGGGCGTCCTCGATCAGGATGGCGGCCCCGGCCGCGAGCGATGCGCTCGCGTTGAGCCGCTGCTCGCCGTTGCCGACCGCGTACGGCACGTACACCGCGGGGATGCCGAGCGCGGCGATCTCGCTCACGGTCGACGCGCCGGAGCGCGACACAACGAGGTCCGCCAGGGCGAACGCCAGGTCCATCCGGTCCACGTAGCGGCGCAGCGCGTAGCCCTCGGCCTGCGGGTCGGGCAGGTCCGACCGCTCCCCCGTGATGTGCAGCAGCTGCCATCCGGTGTTGAGGATGTCGCGCCACGACTCGGCGAGGGCCGTGTTGATCCGCAGCGCCCCGAGTGAGCCGCCGAACGCCAGGAGGGTCTTCTTGTCGGGGTCGAGCCCGAAGTGCTCCGCGGCCTCCGCGCGGAGCGCCGCGCGGTCGAGCCCGACGATCTCCGGGCGCAGCGGCATCCCGACGACCTCGGCGCGGCGCAGGGGCGTGCCGGCGAACGCCACGCCCACGCCGGCGGCGCGGCGCGCGCCGAGCACGTTGGCCAGGCCGGGGCGGGCGTTCGCCTCATGCACCACGAAGGGCACGCGCTCGCGGCGCGCGGCGACGTAGGCGGGTGCCGCCGCGTAGCCTCCGAAGCCGACAACCACGTCGACGCCCCGATCCCGGATGTACCCGCGCACCCGACCGACGGCCCGCTGGAAGCGCACCGGGAAGGCCGCCGCGTCCGAGTTCGGGCGGCGCGGGAACGGCACCTTCTCGACGATCAGCAGCTCGTATCCGCGCTCGGGCACCAGGCGCGCCTCGAGCCCCTCGCGCGTGCCGAGCACGAGCACCTCCGCCTCGGGATCGCGGCGGCGCAGACCGTCCGCGACGGCGAGCAGGGGGTTCACGTGGCCGGCGGTGCCGCCGCCGGCGAGCAGGTAGGTCGTCACCTCTTCAGTCTTGCAGGCCGCGCGGAGCGCCCCGTTCCGGCCACCCGCTCGGAGCCCGCTCCCCGGCCCGTGCCCGCGCCCCGCGCCGCGGCGCGCGCGGCGCCGCCCGGCGCGGCGACGTGCGGCGCCGGAAGGGTGCGCGCGAACGCGAGGAGCACGCCGCACGCCGCGAGCACCGCGACGAGCGAGCTGCCGCCCGCCGACATGAACGGCAGCGGGACGCCGAGCACCGGGAACACGCGCAGCACGACGCCGATGTTGATGAGCGCCTGCCCCAGGATCCACACCGTGATGCCGCCCGCCGCGATCTTGACGAACGGGTCGTCGCTGTTGCGGATGATCCGGAAGGCGCCGACCGCGAAGGTCGCGAACAGGGCCAGCACCACCACGCAGCCGATCAGGCCGAGCTCCTCGCCCACGATCGCGAAGATGTAGTCGTCGCCGATCGCCGGCAGCCAGCTGTACTTCTCGACCGAGTTGCCGAGGCCGACGCCGAAGACGCCGCCGCTCGCGAGGCCCCAGATGCCGTGCAGCGGCTGGTAGCAGTCGTCGAGGTAGTCGCAGTTCGGGTCGAGGAAGCTCATGATCCGGGCCATGCGGTTGGGGCTCGTCACGGCGAGCGCCGTCACCGCGACCACGCCGAGCAGCACGGGGAGCGCGAAGATGCGCAGCCGCACGCCGGAGAAGAACAGGCACGCCAGCACGATCAGGACGAGCACCATCGACGTGCCGAGGTCGCGCCCCGCGAGCACCGTCCCGATCGCCAGCAGTGCGACCGGCACGAGCGGGATGAAGACGTGCTGCCACTTCGTGAGCAGCGTCCGCTTGCGGTAGAGGATCATGGCGGCCCACAGCGCCAGCGCGAGCTTGAGGAGCTCGGACGGCTGGACCGAGAACCCCGCGATGTCGAGCCAGTTGCGGTTGCCGTAGACCTCGACGCCGAGCGGCGTGAAGACCAGCAGCTGCACCGCGATCGCCACGCCGAGCGCGATCCACGCGATCCGGCGGAAGAACAGCACGGGCAGCCGGCTGACCACGAACATCGCCGCGATCCCGAGCATCGCGAATGCCCCCTGCTGCAGGCCGTCGTTGTAGGGGCTCTGGCCCGCACTCAGGGACGTTGCCGTCGTGGCCGACGTGACCATCACGACTCCGAAGCCGGTCAGCAGCAGCGCGGTCGACACCACCAGCAGGAACTCCAGCGGCACCGGCGCGAAGACGCGGCCCAGCGTGACGCGCGCGGTCAGCGCGCCCGAGCGGTCGGGGTCAGGCGTCGCCGGGGGTCGCGTCGTCGTCGTGCTGCTCACGCTGCGCTCCCCCTTCGATCCAATCCCTCACCGCGGCCGCGAAACGGGCCCCGCGGTCGTCGTAGCCGGTGAACTGGTCGAACGACGCGGCGGCCGGTGCCAGCAGCACCACGTCGCCCTCGCCCGCCACCCGCGCCGCCAGCTCGACGGCCCGCGCCATGACGTTCTCAGTCTCGGTGTGGTCGACCTCGAACACGGGCACCGCGGGCGCGTGTCGCGCGAACGCCGCGAGCACCTCCGAGCGCTCGACGCCGATCACGATCGCGGCCCGGGCTCCGGCTCCCCGCTGGGCCACGAGCTCGCCGATGTCGACGCCCTTGAGCTGCCCGCCGACGATCCACACGGCGCCGGGATACGCGGCGAGCGACGAGGCGGCCGCGTGCGGGTTGGTGGCCTTGGAGTCGTCGACCCAGGTCACGCCGCCGTCGCGTCCGACCACCTCGATGCGGTGCGGATCCAGGCGGAAGCCCTCGAGCGCCGACCGGATGGCCGCGGGCTCGACGTCGAGCGAGCGCGCGAGCGCCGACGCGGCCAGGATGTTCGCCACGATGTGCGGCGCCGACAGGCCCCGCTCGGCGAGCGCCTCGACCGTGGTGAGCTCGAGGGCCGACGTGCGCCGCTCCTCGAGGAACGCGCGGTCGACCAGGATGCCCTCGATCACGCCGAGCTCGCTCGGGCCGGGCACGCCGAGGTCGAAGCCGATCGCTCGAGCGCCCTCGACGACGTCGGCGTCCTCCACCATCCGCAGCGTGGCGTCGTCGGCCTTGTTGTACACGGCCGCGATCTGCGCGTGCCGGTAGACGACGGCCTTGGCGTCGCGGTAGGCGTCGAACGAGCCGTGCCAGAGCAGGTGGTCGTCGGCCAGGTTCAGGCACACGGCCGCGTGCGGCGACGGCGAACCGGCGTCGTCGTTCAGCCCGAGGTACCAGAGCTGGTGGCTGGAGAGCTCGACGACGAGCACGTCGAAACCGGCCGGGTCGCGCACGGCGTCGAGGATCGGGACGCCGATGTTGCCGCAGGGCGCGGCGCGCAGCCCGCCCTCGACCAGCATCGTGGCGGTCAGACGCGTCGTGGTGGTCTTGCCGTTCGTTCCGGTGATGAACACCCAGTCGGCGGGCGTGCCGTCGGCGCGCACGACCTTGTCGCGCACGCGCCACGCGAGCTCGATGTCGCCCCAGAGCGGCACCCCGGTCTCGCGCGCCCACGCCACGACCGGGTGCGACGGCGGGAAGCCGGGCGAGGCGACGACGACCTCGGGGGCGAAGTCGACCAGCTCCGCGGGCACCTCGGACAGGTCCCCCTGCCACAGCCGCGCGCCGACCACGGGGACCAGTCGCGCGTACTCCTCCGCGGCGGTCTCCGTCACGACGAGCACGTCCGCGCCGAGCTCGGTGAGCGTGTCCGCGACCGAGAAGCCCGTCGACGCGAGGCCGAGCACGGCGACGCGCAGGCCCTTCCAGTCCGCGTTCCAGCTGGTGAGCGACGCGAGGCGATCCGAGGAGGTCATGTGCGAGAGAGCCATTCGACGTAGAACAGGCCGATGCCGCTCACGGCGAGCAGGCCCGCGATGATCCAGAACCGGGCGACGATCGTGACCTCTGGCCAGCCGCGCATCTCGAAGTGGTGGTGGATCGGGCTCATCAGGAACAGGCGCTTGCCGCGCGTGGCCTTGAAGTACAGGCGCTGCAGGATGACCGAGCCCGACGAGATCACGAACAGGCCGGCGATCAGCAGGCCCAGCAGCTCGGTGCGGGTCAGGACCGCCATCGCGGTCACGACGCCGCCGATCGCCATCGAGCCCACGTCGCCCATGAACACCTGCGCCTTGGGCGCGTTCCACCACAGGAAGCCGACCAGGCCGCCCACGAGCGCGGCGGACACGATCGCGAGGTCCAGCGGATCGCGCGTGCTGTAGCAGGCGGGCATCAGGTCCGGCTCGAGGATCAGGCGCGTGCAGGCCTGGTTGAACTGCCAGAAGGCGATGAGGCTGTACGCGCCGACCACGAAGACGCCGGCGCCCGCCGCGAGGCCGTCCAGGCCGTCGGTCAGGTTGACGCTGTTGGAGAAGCCCGTGCCGAGCAGCGACAGCCACGCCAGGTACAGCAGCCAGCCCAGGATGGGTCCGAGCGCCATGAACGACAGGACGGGGATATCGCGGAAGAAGGAGATGAACCCGGAGCCGGGCGTCTGGCCGAACGAGTTCGGGAAGTTGAGCGCGGCGATCGCGAACGGGACGATCGCGAGGACCTGGCCGGCGATCTTGCGCCAGCCACTGAGCCCGTCGTAGTGGTTCTGCTTGACCTTCAGGTAGTCGTCGATGAACCCGACGGCGCCGAACGACACCATGAGCCAGATCACGAGCCAGCCGGAGGGCGTCGGCGGGTTGCCGCCCGCGAAGCATCCGATCAGATAGCCGAGCACGGTGCCGACGATGAAGATCGTGCCGCCCATGGTGGGCGTGCCGCGCTTGACCTCGTGGTCGGGGGCGAGCATCTTCGCGCTCGCGACGCGGATCGGCTGGGCCCAGCCCCACTGGCGGAACAGCCGCAGGAAGACCGGGGTGAGGAAGAGCGAGAACGCCAGGGAGATCGCCGCCGCCGTCAGGAGTGATCTCACGAGAACGATTCTCCCAGACGATCGCCGAGGAGCCGGAGCCCCGCGGAGTTGGACGACTTCACGAGCACGCGGTCGCCGTCGCGCAGCTCGCCGCGGAGGTATTCGTAGGCGGCGTCCGCGTCCTCGAAGAACACCGCCTCGTCGTTCCAGGAGCCCTCGGCGACGGCCGCGAGGTAGAGGCTGCGCGCCTCCTGCCCGACCACGACGATCCGGGGGATGCGCAGGCGCACGGCGAGCAGGCCGATCTTGGCGTGCTCCTCGTGGGCGTACTCGCCGAGCTCGCTCATGGCGCCCAGGACGGCGACCATCCGCTCGTCCGGGCCGGTGATCTGCGCGAGCGTGCGCAGGGCCGCGGCCATGGAGTCCGGGCTGGCGTTGTAGGCGTCGTTGATGATGCGCACGCGGTCGCCGCCCATGACCTGCATGCGCCAGCGCTCCGCGAGCTCGACCGTGCCGATCCGCTCGACGGCCGCCTCGGGCGCCACGCCCATCGCGACGGCCGCCGTGATGGCAGCGAGCGCGTTCTTGACGTGGTGCGCGCCGAGCACGCGGAGGTGGAGCGGGAACGAGCGGCCGTCGACCGTGATCGTCGCGTGCGTGCCGTCGGCCGTCACCTTCAGGTCGGACGCGCGCACGTCGGCGGTCTCGGCCTCGCCGAACCACCGGATCCCGAGCCCGCGCTCCTCGGCGATGGAGGACATGCCGGCCACGCGGGGGTCGTCGGCGTTCAGGACGGCGGTGCCGCCGTCGCGGACGGCCGAGACGAGCTCGGACTTCGCGCGCACGGTCGCCTCGATGCCGCCGAAGCCGCCGGCATGCGCCATGCCGACCATGAGCACGACGCCCACGTCGGGCGTGACGAGGCCCGCGAGCCGCGCGATCTGGCCCTTGTCGTCCGCGCCGAACTCGCACACCAGGTAGCGGGTGTCCTCGGTGACGCGGAGCATCGTGAGCGGCGCGCCCACCGCGTTGTTGTACGACCCGACCGGCGCGACGGTCTCGCCCTCGGGGCGCAGCACGGTCGCGAGCATGTTCTTGGTGGTCGTCTTGCCGTTGGATCCGGTGATGCCGACGATCCGCAGGTCCCCGCGGGCGCGCACGCGCCCGACGACCTCGCGCGCGAGCGCGGCGATGGCCGCGACCACGTCGGGCACGACGATCTGGGTCACGGGCTCGTCGACGACGCGCTCCACGAGCGCCAGCACGGCGCCCTTCTCGACGGCCGCGCCGACGAACAGGTGGCCGTCGGTCGTCTCGCCGGGCTTGGCGACGAAGACGCCCCCGGGCGCCATGGCGCGCGAGTCGGTGTCGACCGCGCCGGAGACGACCGTCTCGGCGGTGTCGGCGCCGTGCAGGCGCAGCTCTCCGTCGACCGCGGCGGCGATCTCCGACAGGGACAGGGCGATCATGCGGTCACTACCTCCGTGAGGCGCTCATGCCCTGCGGCGGGGAGCGGGGCGCGCATCACTTGAACTTGGGGAGCTTGGTCTCGGGCTCGGAGGCCCCCGGCAGGACGCGCTGGTCCTTCAGGACGTACTCCATGGCCTTCTGCAGGGCGGGCGCCGTGGCCGCAGAAGAGGTTACCCGCTTCGGTTCGTCGAGCGTAATCATGACCACGTACTGGGGGTCGTCGGCGGGCGCGAAGCCCACGATGCTCGTGAAGTAGATGCCCGACTTGTAGCGCCCGTTGCCGTCGGTCTTCTGGGCCGTTCCGGTCTTGGCGGCGATGCTGTAGCCCGGCACCTTGATCTGCTCGGCCACGGGGCCCTGGAAGCCGACGTTCTCGAGCATCAGGCGCACGTCCTCGGCCGTGTCCTCGCTCAGGATGCGCTCCGGCTCGCCGGGGTCCATCGTGGTCAACTCGCCGTCGGGCGAGGTGCACGACTCGATGAGGCTGAGCGGCACGCGGACGCCGCCGTTCGCGATGGTCTGGTACGCGCTGACGACCTGCGGGATGGTCGCCGTGAAGGCCTGTCCGAACGTCGTGGCGTAGTGCGTCTGGTTGTCCCACTCGGACGCCGGGCGGATCCAGCCGTTCTCCTCGCCGGGGAAGCCCACGACAGCGCCCCCGCCGATGCCGAACCGCTTGAGCCACTCGTAGCGCTTCTCGTCGGGAAGCAGCTCGCCGAACTTCGACAGGGCGACGTTCGACGAGTCGATCAGCGCGCCGGCGAGCGTGTAGGTGTAGGTCGGGTGCTGGAACGAGTCCCCGACGCGCGCGCCGTTGGGGAACTGCTCCCAGCCGGCGGCCGTGGTGGTGCTCAGGGGCGTCGCGACGCCCTCCTCGAGCAGCATCGCGGCAGTGATCGGCTTGAAGGTCGATCCCGGCTCGAAGACGGTGCCGAAGATCAGCGAGCCGCGGTACGTGGGGTCGGACGCCAGCACATCGTTGGGGTCCATGGAGGGGTACTGCGCGGCCGCGCGGATCTGGCCGGTCTGCACGTCGACGACCGTCACGGTGCCCGCGACGGCGCGCTGGTTCTGCGTCTCCTCGGCGATCATCTGCTCCATGTACCACTGCAGATCCGAGTCGAGCGTGAGCTGCACCTGCCCGCCGTCGACCGCGGGCGTCACCTGCTCGGAGCCCGGGATGCGGATGCCGTCGGCCCCGCCCTTCGCGAACGTGACCTCGCCGTCCTTGGCCTCGAGGCACGAGTCCTGCGCGAGCTCGATGCCGGCGAGCGGGTCGCCGTCGTTGGACTCGAAGCCGATGAGGTTCCCCGCCACTGCGCCGTTGGGGTAGGTCCGCGATGGCTTGGGGTCGTACACCAGGTACGGCAGCTCGAGCTCGCGGAGCGCCTGGTACTGCGCGGTCGACAGGTTCTTCGCGAGCTGCGCCCAGCGTGCGTCCGGATCTGCCTCGAGCGTGTCGGCGACGATCCGCTTGATCTCGTCGGCCGACGTGCCGGAGACCTGCGCGATGAGGTCCGCCTGCTCGTCCCACGTCTGCGTGTACTCCGTGCCGTCCTCGCGCGTGCGCTCGATGTCGCCCACGAGGGCGGGGTCGATCGCGAGGTCGTACCGCATGGTGCTGCTGGCCAGCACGACGCCGTCCGCGTCGACGATCGTGCCGCGGGTGCCCCACAGCTTCTCGCTGCCGGTCATGTTGCCGGTGCGCTGCGAGTCCGCGATGTGGTCGTCGGCGTGCACGACCTGGATGTCGATCAGCCGCACGACGAAGCCCGCCAGCACGATCAGGACCAGAGCCGCGGCGACCATCGTGCGACGGCGGGCCGAGCGCTTGGCGATCGGATTCATCGGGCTCCCCTGCTGTGCGGCGCGGTGGGTCTGGGTGGATCGTATGGTCAGCGGGTGGTCGGGCTCGGGAGACCCTCCGTGAGGGGAGGCGGAAGCTCCGCTGCGGCCTTCTCGGCTGCGGCCTTCTCGGCTGCGGCCTTCTCGGTCTCGGCCTTCTGAGCGCCCTGGTCGGCGGCCGCCGCCTTCTTCCCGGCCTCCGCCGAACCCCCGGCGACGGGCGTCGCGACCGGCTTGCGCTCGAGCAGGGCGTTGCCGACCGCGGCGCGCTTGCCGGCATCCACGGTCGAGACGGTGCCCGCGGCCTCGCCCTCGCCCACGATCGCGCCGTCGCTCAGCCGCAGGTAGCTGGGCGAGGCGTCGATCACCATGCCGAGCGACGCGGCCTTGGACGCGAGGTGCTGCGGCGAGCTCAGGCCCGCGACCTCGTCGCGCAGCTCCTGGGCCTGCAGCGTCGCCGTGCGGCGCTCCTGGTTCAGCGCCGCGAGCTCGTACGTCGACTGGGTCGTGAGCACGGACAGTCCCATCTGGGCGACCGCGATCGCCACGGCGCCGCCGAACGCGACGACCGCGTACCCCAGCTTGGGGCGGCGGCGCGGCGCGGGCGCCGGAACGGCGTGGAGCCGGCGGCCGGGCGCGCGCTCGGGGGCCGGACGGGGCTGCGGTGCCGCCGCGCGCAGCACGGCGGCCGTGTTCGCGGCGCTCATGCCGCCTCCCTCACTCGTTCGATGGCGCGCAGCCGCACGGGCTTGGCGCGGGGGTTGCGGGCCGCCTCCTCGTCGCCGGCGAGCTCGGCGCCCTTGACGATCAGCCGGAACTGCGGCGCGTGCTCCGGCAGCTCCATGGGCAGGCCCTTCGGCGCGGTCGACGCGGTCGCCTCCGCGAACAGCCGCTTCACGAAGCGGTCCTCGAGCGACTGGTACGACAGCACCACGAGACGCCCGCCGACCGACAGCGTCCGCAGCGCCGCCGGGATGGCGCGCTCGAGCGCGGCGAGCTCGCCGTTCACCTCGATGCGCAGCGCCTGGAACACGCGCTTGGCCGGGTGCCCGGCGTTCTTCAGAGCCGCCGGAGTGGCGGCCTGCAGGATGTCCACCAGCCGGCCCGAGCGCACGATGGGCGCCTCCTGCCGCGCGGAGATGATCGCGCGCGCGTAGCGCCCGGCGAGCTTCTCCTCGCCGTAGCGCTCGAAGATCCGCCGCAGGTCGCCCTCGCCGTACGTCGCGAGCACATCGGCGGCGGTGATGCCCTGGGTCGGGTCCATCCGCATGTCGAGCGGGGCGTCCTGCGCGTACGCGAAGCCGCGGTCCGCCTCGTCCAGCTGCAGGGAGGACACGCCCAGGTCGTACAGGATGCCGTCGGCGTGGTCGTACCCGGCCGACGCGAGAGCATCGGCGATGCCGTCGTAGACGGTGTGGACGAGCGTGATCCGGTCGGCGAAGGGCGCGAGCCGCTCGCCCGCGATGCGCAGCGCGGCCGGGTCGCGGTCGAGGCCGACCTGCCGGATGTGCGGGAAGCGCTCCAGGAACGCCTCGGAGTGCCCGCCCATGCCGAGCGTGCCGTCGACGTAGACCGCGCCGTCGCGCTGGAGCGCGGGGCCGAGCAGCTCGACGCAGCGCTCGAGCATGACGGGGATGTGGATGTCGCGGAGGTTCATGATGCGTCGGGGCTGGTGTCGATCCGAGGGGCTCCCCCGGCTCTGATCCCCATCCGCTCGACCTGGCGCCGGGGAAGTGCGTCAGGGCTGCGGGTGGGAGTCACAACCGGGGGTGCGTCTCAGAACAGTCCCGGGATCACCTCCTGCTCCATCTCCGAATAGCTCTCTTCGTTGCTCTCGAGGTACGCGTTCCACGCGGCCGCGTCCCAGATCTCCGCGTGCGCGCCGACGCCCGTCACGACGAGCTCCTTCTCGAGCCCGGCGTACGTGCGCAGGTGCTGCGGGATCGTGATCCGGTTCTGGCCGTCGGGGGTCTCGGCGCTCGCTCCGGACAGGAACATGCGCAGGAAGTCGCGCGCCTGCTTGTTGCTCAGGGGGGCCTGACGCACGCGCTCGTGGACCTGCTCGAACTCGGCCGTGCTGAACACGTACAGGCAGCGTTCCTGTCCGCGCGTCACGACGACGCCTCCGGCCAGCTCCTCGCGGAACTTCGCGGGGAGGATGACGCGGCCTTTGTCGTCGAGCTTGGGGGTGTGGGTACCCAACAGCATCGGCCTTCACCCCCCTTCGTCCGGCCGGTCCCGAGGATGCCCCCACTTTACTCCACTTCCCCCCACTGTCTAGAGAGGACGGCGATATTCTTCCCGGCGCGCCGCCGCGGCTTCCTTGGAATTCCGCAGTGGAGCGCCGGTGGAGCGCGGTGGAGGGATTTCGGCGGGTCCAGTCGCTCGACCAGCGTGGGCGGATGCCGGCTTCGACTCGCTTCGCTCGCTCAGCCCGTTTCGACTCCGGCGCTGGCGCGCCTCCGCTCAACGACCGAGGGGATGCCCGTTTCGTCTCCGGCGCCGGCGCGCCTCCGCTCAACGACCGGGGGGATGCCCGTCTCGTCTCCGGCGCCGGCGCGCCTCCGCTCAACGACCGGGGGGGAATGCCCGTTTCGACTGCGGCGCCGGCGCGCCTCAACAACGACCGAACCTGAAGTCCGAGATCTACCGTCGTGCGAGCGAAGCGAGCGTGCCGCGGATGCGGCCCCCGCAGCGCGAAGCGCTGCCGAACGGAGCGTCAGCGACGTTCTCGCTCGCGAAGGGCCCCCGAAGGGGCGCCCGCACGCGTGCGACCGCTTCTCAAAAAGAAAGCGCCGACCCGGAGGTCGGCGCTCAGGTGGAGCGAGAGGGAGGGTCAGCCGTCGCCGTTGTGACGGCGGTCCCACCGCTCGTTCATGCGGTCCATGAACGATCCGCCGCGGTTGCCGCGCGCGGCGGTGGTGCGGCCGGCGCGCGTGGTCGGGGTGCTGCCGCGGACCGGGGTGACGCCGAAGATCACGCCGCCGAGCATGGCGGCGAATCCCGCGACGCCGAGCACGAGTCCCGCGGCGAGGCTCGTGCCCCACAGGGCGATACCGGCGACGATCGCGCCGAGGCCGACGAGCACGAGGATCGCGCCGACGACCAGGTTGCGGTAGCTCAGGACCGGCGCGCCCACGGGCGCGCTGACGACATCTGCATCGTTCTGCATGAGATGGCGCTCCATCTCATCCAGCAGACGCTGCTCCTGCTCGGAGAGTGGCATCGGGTCCCCCTCGGGTGGGTGTGGCTGACCATCATTCTAGTCGCCGGGCGGAGAACTAGGCTAGACCCGTGGCCGCCCCTCTCCCCCTTGTCGAAGCGATCTCCCAGCGGCTCGATAGCTTCGCGTCCGGACGCCGCGACGAGGCCCGCGAACTGGGCCCGGAAGCGGTCGATTTCACCGAGCACGCGATCGCCGCGCTGGACGGCGGGAAGCGCCTTCGCGGGCGGTTCTGCTGGTGGGGCTGGCGCGGCGTGGCGGGTTCGGACGCGGGGTCCGGCGTCGACGGCGACGCCGTCGTGGGCGTGTGCGCGGCGCTCGAGGTGTTCCAGGCGGCCGCACTCGTGCACGACGACCTGATCGACAACTCCGACACCCGCCGAGGCCGCCCGTCGGCGCACCGCGCGCTGGAGTCGGGTCATCGCGACGCGGGCTGGAGCGGCGACGCGGCCGCGTACGGTCGCGCGGGTTCGGTGCTGCTGGGGGACCTGCTGGTCGCGTGGAGCGACGACCTGCTCGAGGAGTCTCTCGCGCGGCTGTCGGATCCGGCCGCGGCGGCAGTGGCGCGCGGCGAGTACGCGCGCATGCGGCGGGATGTCACCGTCGGGCAGTTCCTCGACATCGCGGAGGAGTCCGCGTGGAGCACGGCCCCGGATGACGCGCACGCGGAGCGCGCGCTGCGCGTGGCGTCCTACAAGTCGGCGCGCTACAGCGTGCAGCAGCCGCTCGTGATCGGCGCCGCCCTGGCGGGTGCCGATGCCGTGCAGCGCGAGGCGCTGCGCGCGTTCGGCCATCCCCTGGGCATGGCGTTCCAGCTGCGGGACGACGTGCTGGGCGTCTTCGGCGAGCCGGCCGAGACCGGCAAGCCCGCCGGCGACGACCTCCGCGAGGGGAAGCGCACGGCGCTCGTCGCCTTCGCGCGCGCCGCCGCTTCGGCGGCGGACCGGGCCCGGATCGACGCGCTCCTGGGGGACCCGGCGCTGTCTGACGACGACGTCGCGGCCCTGCGCGGCGCGATCCAGAGCTCGGGCGCGCTGGACCGGGTCGAGCAGCTGATCGTCGACTTCGCCGCCGAGGCCGACGCGGCCCTCGCGGCGGCGCCGCTGGATCCCGAGGCGGCCGGTGAGCTCCGCCGACTGGCCCGCGCGGCGACGCACCGCCGCGCCTGACGCGCGGCGCTCGCTCAGGCCAGGGTCTGGGCGACGCGGCGCACCTCGGCCTTGCGGCCGGCGCGCAGCGCCTCGATCGGCGCGACGCCGATGGAGTCCTCGGGGGTCAGCAGCCAGTCGATCGACTCGTCGTCGCTGAAGCCCACGTCGTGCAGCACGATCAGCGTGCCGCGCAGGGACGACAGGAGCGCGCCGTCGAGGAAGAACACGGCCGGGACCTTGAGCGGGCCCTCGCGTCGGGAGCCGACGATGGCCTTCTCGTCGAGCAGGCGGCGCACGCGCCCCGGCGTCTCGCCCAGGAGCTCGGCGACGTCGGGCAGCGTCAGCCACTCGGTGGCGACCCGCCCGTCCGGGTCGGGCGTGGGGCCGTTCTGATCGTGGGAGGTGTTGTCCGCGGTCACGGAGCAACTATCTCACCCCTCCGCACCAGCGGGCGCGGGTCGCCGACGAGCTAGTCACATCAGTCACATCCGTCACTCGGACCCCGTACATAACACAGACCACGGCAGTTATCACAGGTTGACACGCCATCACTTCCGTGTCACGGTGTTCGGAGTCGATCCGAGGGGGACCCATCGTGCACCGTCGTCTGCCCGCGCGCGCCAGCCACGCTCGCGCCAGCCAGCCCATGCGCTCGCTCTTCACCACCGTCCCGGTGGCCATTGCGGGCTCCATCGCGCTCTCGCTGGGCGCAACGCCCGCATCCGCGGTCGAGATCAAGATGCGCGACGGCGTGCGCGAGGGCCAGTCCCCGACGGGCGCCTTCGGCCAGATCTCCGGCGCGAATGCGATCGCCGCGGCCCCGGCTCCCCGCATCGAGACGTCCGTGCGCACGGCGGCCCGCCCGGCCACCCACGTCGTGCAGCCCGGGGACACGGTCACGCGCATCGCCATCCGCGCCGGCCTCCGCACGATCGACGTGCTCACCTGGAACGGCCTGAGCTGGTCCAGCACGATCTACCCCGGCCAGGTCCTGCGCCTCACGCCGGGCGGCTCCGCCGCTCCGGCCGCCAAGCCCGCCGCGGCGAAGCCCGCCGCCGCCCCCGCCTCGTCCGGCGCGACGTACACGGTGAAGGCCGGCGACACCGTCTGGGGCATCGCGTACAACCACAAGACCACGGTCGCGGCGATCCTGCGGGCGAACGGCCTGAGCGAGTCGGCCGTGATCTACCCGGGCCAGAAGCTGAAGGTTTCGGGTTCCGCGCCCGCCGCGGCGAAGCCCGCCGCCCCCGCCTCCGCCTCGCGCGGGGTGGCGACCTCGAAGCCGGTGGCCGCCTCGGGCGCCACCTACACGGTCAAGGCCGGCGACACGGTGTGGGGCATCGCCCACAACCACGGCACCACGGTCGCCGCCCTCATCAAGCTGAACGGCCTGGGCTCCTCGGCGACGATCTTCCCCGGCCAGAAGCTCAAGGTCTCGGGCTCGTCCGCGGCCCCCGCGGCCGTCCCCGCGGCCGCGACCTCCCCCGCCCCCGCCGCCGCGCCCGCGGGCGCCAAGACGCACGAGGTCAAGGCCGGCGACACGCTCTGGGCGATCGCCGCCAAGCACGGCGCGAGCGTCGCGACGATCCTCAAGGCCAACGGCCTGTCCGAGGGCGCGATCATCTACCCCGGCCAGAAGCTCAAGCTCTCGGCGCCCACGCCGAAGCCCGCCGCGGCGACCGCGGCGGCGCAGGAGGACCCGCGCATCCAGCGCTCGGCCGTCCTCGACGCCGAGCAGGCCGAGAACGCCCGCCTCATCATCGCGGTCGGCCGTCAGCTCGGCGTGCCGGACCGCGGCATCGCGATCGCCCTGGCGACCGCGATGGTCGAGTCGAACATCCGCAACCTCGACTACGGCGACCGCGACTCGCTGGGCCTGTTCCAGCAGCGCCCGAGCGCCGGATGGGGCACGCCCGCGCAGATCCTCGACCGCGAGCGCTCGACGCGCGTCTTCTACGGCGGCCCGAGCAACCCGAACAAGGGGAACACGCGCGGTCTGCTCGACATCCGCGGCTGGCAGAGCATGGAGTTCACGGACGCGGCGCAGGCCGTGCAGATCTCGGCGTTCCCGAACCGCTACGGCCAGTGGGAGACCGCCGCGTACGGCTGGCTCGCCCAGCTCGGCTGATCCGCTCTCGAGAGGCCCGTGGGGTGCGCCGTTCCCGGCTCCCCACGGGCCTCGAACGTAGAATCCAACCGTGAGCACGAGTCAGCAGGTCGATCCCCTCATCGGGCGACTTGTCGACGGCCGGTACCGGGTCCGGGCGCGCATCGCGCGCGGCGGGATGGCCACCGTGTACGTCGCGACCGACCTGCGCCTCGAGCGTCGTGTCGCGCTCAAGGTGATGCACGGGCACCTGAGCGACGACAGCGTCTTCCAGAGCCGCTTCATCCAGGAGGCGCGCTCGGCCGCGAGGCTGTCGGACCCGCACGTCGTGAACGTGTACGACCAGGGCCAGGACGGCGAGCTCGCCTACCTGGTCATGGAGTACCTCCCGGGCATCACGCTGCGCGAGCTGCTCAAGGAGCAGCGCCGGCTCACCGTGACGCAGACCATCACGATCATGGACGCCGTGCTGTCGGGCCTGGCGGCCGCGCACCACGCGGGTCTGATCCACCGCGACGTGAAGCCCGAGAACGTGCTGCTGGCCGAGGACGGCCGCATCAAGATCGGCGACTTCGGCCTCGCGCGCGCGACATCCGCCAACACCGCGACAGGCCAGCAGCTGCTCGGCACGATCGCGTACCTGGCTCCGGAGCTCGTCACGCGCGGCACGGCCGACGCCCGCAGCGACATCTACGCGCTCGGCATCCTGCTCTACGAGATGCTCGCGGGCGAGCAGCCGTACAAGGGCGAGCAGCCCATGCAGATCGCCTTCCAGCACGCGACCGACTCCGTTCCGCGCCCCAGCGTCAAGAACCCCGGCGTGCCGGAGCAGCTCGACGAGCTGGTGCTGTGGGCGACCGAGAAGGACCCGGATGAGCGCCCGTCCGACGCGCAGGAGATGCTCGAGCGGCTCCGCGAGATCGAGCGCGAGCTCGGCATCGCCCCGCTGACGACCCGCAGCTCCTCCCCCGCCGCGTTCGAGACGCGTGTGCTCCCCGCCGAGGGCCTGACCTCCGGGGCCACCCGGATTCTGCCCGGCGGCCTGTCCGGCACGGGCGAGGTCACGGGAGAGCTGCCCGGCACGGGCGCGGTCGACGACCGCGACAACGCCGCACGCCTGCGCCACCGCATGGAGAAGCGCCGCCGCCGCGGGGGTCTGCTGGTCGCGCTCGTGCTGCTGCTCGCGGCCGCCGCGGGCGGCGCCGGCTGGTGGTTCGGCTCGGGCCCCGGTTCCCAGGTCGCGGTGCCATCGGTCGCCGGTCTCTCGTTCGCCGAGGCGGTCGCCGCCCTCGAGGAGCTCGAGCTGGAGGGCGTCGAGCGGGCCGAGCCCGCACTCGACGTGCCGGTCGGCGAGGCGATGTACACCGAGCCCGGTGCGGGCGAGCGGGTGGACAAGGGCGAGACGATCACGGTCGTGACCTCCTCCGGCCCCGCGCCCGTCGAGCTCGGCTCGTTCGAGGGCCTGTCGCTGGCGGACGCGCAGCGGGTGCTCGGCGAGCAGCACATCTCGTACGACGACGCCGAGAACCTCGAGCTCTACTCCGACGCCCCGGACGACCAGGTCATCGGCCTGGAGATCATCCCGGCCGGCACGGAGGAGCGCGTGCCGTGCTTCGAGGGCTGCGCGGCGCACCAGGGCGACGCCGCCGACTTCGTCGTGTCGCTCGGGCCGCTGCCCGACGTGACCGGACGCCCGATCGGCGAGGCGCAGAAGACCCTCGAGGACGCCGGGCTCACCGTGACCGTGGCCGAGGAGTACAGCGAGACCGTCGCCGCCGACACCGTCATCCGCGTCGAGCCGCGCGCGGAGGAGGGCAACTGGCGCCCCGGGGATGCGATCACGATCGTCAACTCGCTCGGGCCGCAGCTGTTCGAGGTGCCCAACGTCGTGGGCCTGACCCGTGACGAGGCCGTGAACGCGCTCTCCGCGAACTTCGAAGTCGCCGGTGTGGTCTTCCCCTGGAACATCGCGATGAACGAACACACCGAGGTCAAGTCCCAGTCGGTGGAGGCGGGCAGCTGGCACCGCGCGGGCACGACCGTCGAGATCTCGATCGACCTGCGCGACTGACGACCGGAAAGCCGAACGCCCCGGATCTCGCGAGGAGATCCGGGGCGTTCCGCGTACGCGCTCAGCGCTTCTCGAGCTCCTCCGCCACGAGGAAGGCCAGCTCGAGCGACTGCATGTGGTTCAGGCGCGGGTCGCACAGCGACTCGTAGCGGGTCGCGAGCGTTGCCTCGTCGATCTGCTCGGATCCGCCCAGGCACTCCGTGACGTCGTCGCCCGTGAGCTCGACGTGGATGCCGCCCGGGTACGTCCCGACGGCGCGGTGCGCCTCGAAGAAGCCGCGGACCTCGTCCACGACGTCGTCGAAGCGGCGCGTCTTGTAGCCGGTCGGCGTCGTGATGCCGTTGCCGTGCATGGGGTCGGTGACCCACAGCGGCAGGGCGCCCGAGTCCTTGACGGCCTCGAGCAGCGGCGGCAGCGCGTCGCGGATCTTCCCGGCGCCCATGCGCGTGATGAACGTCAGGCGCCCCGGCTCGCGCTCGGGGTCGAGCTTGTCGATCAGCGCCAGCGCCGTCTCCGGCGTGGTGGTCGGGCCGAGCTTGACTCCGATGGGGTTGCGGATGCGCGAGAAGTAGTCGACGTGCGCGCCGTCGAGGTCGCGCGTGCGCTCGCCGATCCACAGGAAGTGCGCCGACGTGTTGTACGGCGTGCCGGTGCGCGAGTCGATACGCGTCAGCGGGCGCTCGTAGTCCATCAGCAGGCCCTCGTGGCCCGTGTAGAACTCGACGCGGCGCAGCTCGTCGAAGTCCGCCCCGGCGGCCTCCATGAACTTGACGGCGCGGTCGATCTCGCGCGCCAGGCCCTCGTAACGCTGGTTCGCCGGGTTCTCGGCGAAGCCCTTGTTCCACGAGTGCACCTCGCGCAGGTCGGCGAAGCCGCCCTGCGTGAACGCACGGATGAGGTTCAGCGTCGAGGCCGAGGTGTGGTACGCCTTCAGCAGCCGCTGGGGGTCAGGCGTGCGCGAGACGGCCGTGAAGTCATACCCGTTCGCGATGTCGCCGCGGTAGGCCGGCAGGGTCACGTCGCCGCGCGTCTCGAGGTCGCTCGAGCGCGGCTTGGCGAACTGGCCCGCCATGCGGCCCATCTTGATGACCGGCATGGATGCGCCGTACGTCAGCACCACGGCCATCTGCAGCAGCGTCTTGACGCGGTTGCGGATCTTGTCGGCCGTCGCGCCCGCGAAGGTCTCGGCGCAGTCGCCGCCCTGCAGCAGGAACGACCGGCCCGCCGCGGCCTCGCCGAGGCGGTGCTTCAGGCTGTCGACCTCGCCCGCGAAGACGAGCGGCGGCTGCTGGGCGAGCTCGGCCGAGACGCGCTCGACCTCCGAATAGTCCGGCCACTCCGGCTGCTGCTTGATCGGAAGGGATCGCCAGATGTCCAGAGGGTCGGTGTTTCGCACCCCACGATGCTACCGGCGTCTCGGGGCCTCCGAGCACCGCGTGTCAGTCGGCGGGCGACGCGGCTCCGGCTGTCGGCGCCTCGGCCAGCGCCTCGTCTGCAGGCGCGGCCGACCGGGCCTGCGCGGCGAGCTGGTTCTTGACCGACGACGCGTAGACGTCGCGGTACCTCTGCTGCCCCAGCCGCTGGATCGCCACCATGATCTCGTCGGTCACCGAGCGGAGGATGTAGCGGTCGTTCTCCATGCCCTCGTAGCGGCTGAAGTCGAGCGGCTCGCCGATCACGACGCCCACCCGCACGACGCGCGGAATGGTCGTGCCGATCGGCATCATCGTGTCGGTGTCGACCATGACGACGGGGATGACCGGCACCTTCGCCTCCAGGGCCATGCGGGCGATGCCCGTCCGGCCGCGGTACAGGATGCCGTCGGGGCTGCGGGTGCCCTCCGGGTAGATGCCGAGCAGGTCACCGCGGCCGAGCACCTGCAGCGCCGTGTTGAGCGCGGCCTCCGACGCGGATCCGCCCGAGCGGTCGATCGGGATCTGGCCCGTTCCCTTCATGAACCACTTCGTCGCCCAGCCCTTGAGGCCGCGGCCCGTGAAGTACTCGGCCTTCGCGAGGAACGTCATGGGCCGCTCGATCATGAGCGGCAGGAAGATCGAGTCCGACACCGACAGGTGGTTGCTGGCGAGGATCGCCGCGCCGGTCGGCGGGATGTGCTCGGCGCCGACGATCCACGGCCGGAAGATCGCCTTCACGATCGGCCCGACGACGATGTACTTCATCAGCCAGTAGAACACCGCGAGCACATCCCTTCGAGCCGCCGCGGCCGCCCTCGCGGCGGCGCGCACTGAAGTCTAGCGGGCGGGCGCGCGGCCCCTTCGGATCGCGTCGCGCATGGGCGCGATGCTCCCGCGTGACTAGACTCGAGCCAGCCTGCCCATCCGGTACCGAAGGAGCTGCCGTGAGCGAGTTCTCGACCCCCGCGATCGTCCCCGCCGACCCCGAGGCGAACGTCGCCGACCTGCTCGTCGAGCGAGCCCGCACCACGCCCGACAAGGTGATCTTCGGGATCCCCGAGGGCGACGGCTGGCGCGACGTCACCGCGGCCGAGTTCGAGCGGCAGGTCATCGCTCTCGCGAAGGGCTTCGTCGCGGCCGGCGTGCAGCCGGGAGACAAGATCGGCTTCCTCGCCAAGACCACGTACGACTGGACGCTCGTCGACTTCGCGCTGTTCTACGCGGGCGCCGTCATGGTCCCGGTCTACGAGACCAGCTCGCCCGCGCAGGTGCAGTGGATCCTGTCCGACTCGGGCGCGGTGGGCCTGATCGTCGAGACGGCCGCGCACCACGACACGTTCCAGCAGGTCAAGGCGGAGCTGCCGCTCGTCGGGTCGGTATGGCGCATGGACGAGGGCATGATCGCCGACCTGAGCGCGCGCGGTGCCGACGTGCCCGACGCGGAGATCGAGCGCCGCCGCAGCCTGGCGAAGGGCTCCGACATCGCGACGCTGATCTACACGTCCGGTTCGACCGGCCGCCCGAAGGGGTGCGTGCTCACGCACAGCAACTTCGTCGAGACGGCCCGCAACGCGGCCGAGGCGCTGAGCGAGGTCGTCCACCAGCCGGGCGCCTCCACCGTCCTGTTCATCACGACCGCGCACGTGTTCGCCCGGTTCATGTCGGTCCTCTACATCCACGCCGGCGTCAAGACCGGCCACGAGCCCAACACCAAGAACCTCGTCAAGACGCTCGGATCCTTCCAGCCGACGCTCCTGCTCGCGGTCCCCCGCGTGTTCGAGAAGGTCTACAACTCGGCCGAGCAGAAGTCCGAGGCCGGCGGCAAGGGGAAGATCTTCCGTGCGGCTGCCGCGACCGCCGTGGAGCACTCGCGTCGCCTGCAGGACGGCGAGCGGATCGGCCTGGGCCTGAAGGTCAAGTTCGCGCTGTTCGACAAGCTCGTCTACTCCAAGCTGCGCGCGCTCATGGGCGGCCGGGTCACGTACGCCGTCTCGGGCTCCGCTCCCCTGGGCCCGCGCCTGGGCCACTTCTACCACAGCCTCGGGATCACGATCCTGGAGGGCTACGGCCTCACCGAGACCACGGCTCCCGCGACGGTCAACCTGCCGGGCCTCAGCAAGGTCGGCACGGTCGGCCCCGCGCTTCCCGGCGTGGCGGTGCGCGCGGCCGAGGACGGCGAGATCCAGGTCAAGGGCGTCAACGTGTTCAAGGAGTACTGGAAGAACCCCGAGGCCACCGCCGAGGCGTTCGACGGCGAGTGGTTCCGCACGGGCGACATCGGGTCGTTCGACGCCGACGGGTACCTCACGATCACGGGCCGCAAGAAGGAGATCATCGTCACGGCCGGCGGCAAGAACGTCGCCCCCGCCGCGCTCGAGGACCCCATCCGCGCGAACCCGATCGTCGCCCAGGTGGTCGTGGTCGGCGACCAGAAGCCCTTCATCTCGGCGCTCGTGACGCTCGACCCCGAGATGCTTCCGGCCTGGCTGGCCACGCACGGCGAGAGCTCCGACCTGACGCTGGAGCAGGCCGCGCAGAACCCGACCGTCCGGGCCGAGGTGCAGCGGGCGATCGACGAGGCCAACACGAAGGTGTCGCGCGCCGAGTCGATCCGCAAGTTCGCCATCCTCGGGACCGAGTGGACCGAGGCCACCGGCCACCTGACGCCCAAGATGTCGATCAAGCGCGCCGAGATCGTCAAGGACTTCGCGCGCGAGATCGATGAGCTCTACTCCACGCCGACCTCGACCAGCAACGTCTCGCTCGGCTGAGATTCTTTATTTCCCGCTTCGCGGGGTAGTGCATGGTGCGTGCGCGATCGCTCGCCCGGCGCTGGCGCGCCGGGACTCTCGATCGCGGGCTGTCGCTGGCGCTCCATCCCGGGCGGGAAGATCGCGTTCTCGAGGTGGTCGGCAGTCACTTCGCTCCACGCTCGCTTCGCTCGCACAGGGGAACAGGTGATCCCCCTCCCGAACTGAGCGGGGGATCACCGAGCAGAGAAAATCAAAACCAGTCGGACTCGCGGACGGCTTTCATGGCCTTGGCGCGCTCCTCCTTGGTGAGGCGCTGCAGGTAGACGACGCCGTCGAGGTGGTCGGTCTCGTGCTGGAGCATCTGGGCCATCAGCCCCTCGCCCTCGAGCACGACGGGGCGGCCGTCCAGGTCGATGCCCTCGGCGCGCGCGTAGGGATGGCGCAGCGCGTCGTGCCACAGGCCGGGCACCGACAGGCACCCCTCCCCCGTGGGCTCCGGCTCGCCGCGGACCTCGACCAGGCGCGGGTTGAGGATGTATCCGATGTCGCCGTCGATGTTGTAGCTGAAGGCGCGCAGGGCGACGCCGATCTGGGGTGCCGCGACGCCGGCGCGGCCGGGCAGCGCCACCGAGTCCAGCAGGTCCTGCACGAGCGCGCGCACGCCCTCGTCGATCGTCTCGATCTCGGCGCACGGCGTGCGCAGCACGGGGTCGCCGTACAGGCGGATCTCGCGCGCGGTCACGCCGTGCGGCCCTCGGCGCGCAGGCCGTCGATCACGCGGGCGGCGAGCTCGCGCGCGGCCTGACGGGTCTGCGGCTGCAGCTCGCGGTACACGATCGCGCTGCCCGTGGCGAGGGCCGGGTCGTAGGGCAGGTGGACGACCGTGCGCACCCGGCTGCCGAAGTGCACCTCGAGCTCGCTCAGGCGCACCATCGGCGCACCGGCGGACTGCTGGTTGAGCACCACGATGCTGTTGCGCGCGAGGTCCTCGTAGCCGTTCGACTCGAGCCACGTCAGGGTCTCGGACGCCAGGCGCACCTCGTCGAGGCTCAGGCCGGTCACGATCACCAGCTGGTCGGCGTGCTTCAGCGTCGCGCTCATCACCGAGTGGATGATGCCGGTCCCGGTGTCGGTCAGCACGAGCGAGTAGAAGTGCTCGGCCACGTCCGCGACCGTGCGGTAGTCCTCCTCGCCGAAGGCCTGCGAGATGCGCGGGTCGGTGTCCGACGCGAGCACGTCCAGGCGCGTCTCGTCGCGCGCGACGAACCGGGACATGTCGCTGAAGCCGCGGATGTCGCCGGCCGTGTGGACCAGGTCGCGCACGGTCTTGTCGACGCGCTTGCCGATGCGGTCGGCGAGCGTGCCGCGGTCGGGGTTCGCGTCGATCGCGATCACGCGGTCATCGCGGCCGTCGGCGAGCGCCATCCCGAGCAGCGTCGTGACGGTGGTCTTGCCGACTCCGCCCTTGCGGCTGAGCACCGGCACGAACCGCGTCTCCCCGGCCAGCGGGGCCGCGACACGCGCCTCCAGCGCCTTGCGCGCACGCGCCTTGCGGCTGTCGCCGAGGTTCACGCGGCCGCCGGTGAGGCCGTACACGAGCTCGCTCCACACGCCCTCCGGCGCCGCCTTCGGCGCGCGCTGCGGGTTGAGCACGCGGTCGGGCGTGAGCAGATCGCTGGACTCGCGATCCGCGTTCCTGCCGAGATCCTCCAGGCGTCGCGCGGTCATCTCGAGTGCTCCTGTCGTCTGCGTCTTCGTGAGGGGCGCCGGCTCGAGGCTCGTGGACGCGGCGCGCGCTGCGGCCGTCTCCTCCGCCCACAGCCGGGCGAACGTCTGGGGGCGCTGCGCGGGCGTCGCCGGCGCGGGATCCTCGGCGAGCGGCGCCTCGGGGGTCACGTCGTCCGCGTCCTCCGCGCCGTGCGCGTCCTCCGCGTGGTCCGAGTCCTCCGCCTCGTCCGCGTCGTCGGGCTCGTCCTCGTCGTCGAACAGGTGCGCGAACGCGTCCTCTCCCTCTTCCGGGGATTCGTCGTCGTCGGAGCCCTCGGCCTCGGCGGGATCGGGCACCGCGTGCGCGGCGGCGTGCTCGGCCGCGAGCGCGGCCGCGGCGGCACGCCAGGCGTCGACCTGCGCCGCGACGGCGTCCGGCTCCTCCGGGATCTCGTCGGCGTCTGCGGCCGCCTCGATCCCCTCGGCGTCTTCGGGCTCGCTCTCCTCGAGCTCGTCCTGGGACCCGTTCTCGGGCTCTTCGGACTCCGGCTCGTCGAAGCCCGAGGCCTCGGCCTCGAGCTCCTCGGCGTCGGACTCCTCGGACTCGGACTCCTCCGACTCGGACTGCTCGGATCCGGACGCGCCGGGCTCGGCGTCCTCGGTCCGATCGACGCCGTCCTCGGGCTCATCTGCGGCATCCGCGGCATCCGACACGACGACCACGTCGATCACCTCGTGCTCGACGTCCGGACCGAGGTCCTCCGCGGCGTCGTGCTCCTCGGCGTCGCCGGGCTCCTCGATGATCTCGCCCGTGAGGGTCGTCTCGTCCCCCGCGGTCTCCGCGGCCTCGGCAGCGGCCTCGATCTCGTCGACCTCGTCGGCGGGCAGCTCGATCACGATGCCCCCGCTGCGCAGATCGCCGGGCTCGATCTCGTCGTCGACGACCTCGTCGTCGGGCTCCTCGAGCACCTGCGGCAGCACGACGCGCACCTGGGCCGTCTGCGGGCTCAGGATGCCGATCGCCGTGGTGTCGAGGCCGGCGGCGGCGAGGACGCCGTGGTCCTCGCCGCCCGCCTCGAAGTCATCGGGATCGGTCGTGATCTTCTTCACCACTGCGGCTTCACTCCAACGGGGTGCTGTCCCCACACGGGCGAGCCCCTCCCGCCCCGGCGCCCGGGCGAGGCCGGGCGCCCCCCAGATTACTGTCCGGTGGCGATGACGACCAAAAGGTCGCCGCCGTCCACCTGCTGGGTGGGGCCGACCGCGAGCCGCTCGACGATTCCGCCGTGCGTGGTGGTGATCGCCGCCTCCATCTTCATGGCCTCGATCGACGCGACCGCCTGGCCGGCCTCGACGCGGTCGCCGACCGCCACCTTGAGGGTGACCACGCCGGAGAACGGCGCGGCGACCTGGCCGGGCTTGGACGTGTCCGCCTTCTCGGCGGCGTGCGTCTCGACCTCGATGCTTCGGTCGCGCGCGGCGACGGGTCGCAGCTGGCCGTTGAGCGTCGTCATGACCGAGCGGTAGCCCTTGTCGTCCGGCTCGCCGATCGCCTCGAGGCCGACGAACAGCTGCACGCCGCGCTCGATCTCGACGACGTGCTCGCCGCCCTGCTCGAGCCCGTACAGGTAGTCAGCGGTGTCGAGCACCGAGAGGTCGCCGTACGTCTCGCGCGCGGTCTCGAACGCCTTGGTCGGCTGCGGGAACAGCAGACGGTTCAGCGTCGAGCGGCGCTGCGCCGACTCGCCCTCGAGGGCCTCGGCGTCGGCCGGCTCCAGCGGCGTGATGCTCGGCTTGATGTCGCGGCCCGCAAGCACCTTCGAGCGGAAGGGCTCGGGCCATCCGCCGGGCAGGTCGCCCAGCTCGCCCGCCATGAACGCCACGACGGAGTCCGGCACGTCGTACTTGTGCGGGTTCTGCTCGAAGTCGGCGGGGTCGGCCTTGACGGCGGCGAGGTGCAGCGCGAGGTCGCCCACGACCTTCGAAGAGGGCGTGACCTTGGGTACGCGCCCGAGGATGTCGTTGGCGGCCGCGTACATGTCCTCGATCAGCTCGAAGTCGTCGGCCAGGCCCAGCGCGATCGCCTGCTGGCGCAGGTTCGAGAGCTGGCCGCCCGGGATCTCGTGCTTGTACACGCGGCCCGTGGGCCCGGCCAGGCCCGACTCGAACGGCTTGTACAGGTGGCGCACGGCCTCCCAGTACGGCTCGAGGTCGGAGACCGCCTGCAGGTCGATGCCCGTGTCGCGCTCGGTGTGCGCGAGCGCGGCGACCAGCGCCGACAGCGACGGCTGGCTCGTGGTGCCGGCCATCGGGGCGGCGGCCGCGTCGACCGCGTCGGCGCCCGCGGCGCTGGCCGCGAGCAGGGTGGCGAGCTGGCCGCCCGGGGTGTCGTGCGTGTGCACGTGGACGGGCAGGTCGAAGCGCTCGCGGAACGCCGAGACGAGCTTGGCGGCCGCGGCCGGGCGCAGCAGGCCCGCCATGTCCTTGATGGCCAGGATGTGCGCGCCGGCGTCGACGATCTGCTCCGCGAGGCGCAGGTAGTAGTCGAGCGTGTACAGGGTCTCGCCGGGGTTCAGCAGGTCGCCGGTGTAGCAGACCGCGACCTCCGCGACCGAGGTGCCGGTCGCGCGCACCGCGTCGATCGCCGGGCGCATCTGCGAGACGTCGTTGAGCGCGTCGAAGATGCGGAAGATGTCGATGCCGCTCGCCGCCGCCTCGCGCACGAACGCGTCCGTCACCTCCGTCGGGTACGGCGTGTAGCCGACCGTGTTGCGGCCGCGCAGGAGCATCTGGATCGCGACGTTCGGCAGGGCCTCGCGCAGCTTGTCGAGGCGCTCCCACGGGTCCTCGGCGAGGAAGCGCAGCGCGACGTCGTACGTGGCGCCACCCCAGGCCTCGACCGACAGCAGCTGCGGCGTGAGGCGGGCGACGTGGGGCGCGACCGCCACGAGGTCCCTGGTGCGCACGCGGGTCGCGAGGAGCGACTGGTGCGCGTCGCGGAACGTCGTCTCGGTGACGGCCAGGGCGGTCTGCTCGCGCAGCGCGCGGGCGAAGCCCTCGGGGCCGAACTCCTGCAGGCGCTGGCGCGATCCGGCGGGCGCCGGGGTCGCCAGGTCGATCGCGGGCAGCTTGACCGCGGGCGCGATGCCGAGCGGGTTCTCGCCGTTGGGCTTGTTGACGGTGACGTCGACGAGCCAGTTCAGGACCTTCGATCCGCGGTCCTTCGACACGCGGCCCGCGAGCAGCTCGGGACGCTCGTCGATGAACGACGTCGAGACGTCGCCCTTCACGAACTGCGGGTCGTCGAGGACGGCCTGCAGGAACGGGATGTTGGTCGCGACGCCGCGGATGCGGAACTCGGCCAGGGCGCGACGGGCGCGCGCGACGGCAGCGCCGAAGTCGCGGCCGCGGCACGTGAGCTTGGCGAGCATCGAGTCGAAGTGCGGGCTCACCTGCGCGCCGGCGGCCGTGGTGCCGCCGTCGAGGCGGATGCCCGCGCCGCCCGGCGAGCGGTAGGTCGTGATCTTGCCCGTGTCAGGGCGGAAGCCCTGCGCCGGGTCCTCGGTCGTGATGCGGCACTGCAGGGCCGCGCCGCGCAGGTGGATCGACTCCTGCTCGAGCCCGAGGTCGGCGAGCGTCTCGCCCGCGGCGATCCGCATCTGCGACTGCACGAGGTCGACGTCCGTGACCTCCTCGGTCACGGTGTGCTCGACCTGGATGCGCGGGTTCATCTCGATGAAGACGACCTGGCCGGCGCGCTCGCCCGCGGTCTCGAGGAGGAACTCGACGGTGCCGGCGTTCTCGTAGCCGATCGACTTCGCGAAGGCCACGGCGTAGCGGTGCAGGTCGGCGCGGATGGAGTCGTCCAGGTTCGGCGCCGGGGCGATCTCGATGACCTTCTGGTGGCGGCGCTGCAGCGAGCAGTCGCGCTCGAACAGGTGCACCGTGGCGCCCGACTTGTCGGCGAGGATCTGCACCTCGATGTGGCGCGGGCGCACGACGGCCTGCTCCAGGAACATCCGCGGGTCGCCGAACGCGCTGTTCGCCTCGCGCATGGCCTCGGCCAGCGCGGGCGCCAGCTCGGCCTTGGTCTCGACGCGGCGCATGCCGCGGCCGCCGCCGCCGGCGACCGCCTTCGCGAACAGCGGGAAGCCGATCTCGTCCGACTGCGCCACGAGCGTGTCGACGTCGTCCGACGCCTCGGTGGAGCGCAGCACGGGAACGCCGGCCTTGATGGCGTGCTCCTTGGCCGTGACCTTGTTGCCGGCCATCTCGAGCACCGTCGAGGACGGGCCGATGAACGTGATGCCGGCCGCGGCGGCCTTGGCGGCGAGGTCGGGGTTCTCCGAGAGGAAGCCGTATCCGGGGTAGATGGCGTCGGCACCCGACTCGACGGCGACGCGCACGATCTCGTCGACATCCAGGTAGGCGCGGACCGGGTGGCCCTCCTCGCCGATCCGGTACGCCTCGTCGGCCTTCAGGCGGTGCAGGGAGTTGCGGTCTTCGTACGGGTAGACCGCGACGGTCCGCGCTCCCAGCTCATAGGCGGCCCGGAAAGCCCGGATCGCGATCTCACCACGGTTCGCCACGAGGATCTTGCTGAACATGCGGGCCCTTCTGCTGTCCCGGCGGGTGGGGATGCGCCGGGGCGGACAAGAGTCATCTGACGGGGAGGGCCGTCCGCCGTCCCCGCGCGGTCCGCGACCCTGGGTCGCAGACGTGGTTCTCAGCATAGGGCGTTGTAACGTTGGGGATTGTGCACGTACTCAGCGTCAGTTCCCTCAAGGGAGGCGTGGGCAAGACGACCGTGACTCTCGGTCTCGCGTCCGCCGCCTTCGCACGCTCGCTGCGCACGCTGGTGGTCGATCTCGACCCCCAGGCGGACGTCTCGACCGGCCTGGATGTGCAGATCGCGGGACGCCTGAACGTCTCGGACGTGCTCACCAGCCCGAAGGAGAAGATCGTCCGTCAGGCGATCACGTCGAGCGGCTGGACGCGCGTGCACGACGGCACGATCGACGTCATGCTCGGCAGCCCGTCGGCCATCAACTTCGACGGCCCGCACCCCACGGTGGCGGACGTCTGGAAGCTCGAGGAGGCCCTCGCCTCGATCGAGTCGGAGTACGACCTCGTCCTGATCGACTGCCCGCCGTCCCTCAACGCCCTCACGCGCACGGCGTGGGCGGCCAGCGACCGCGTCATGGTCGTCACGGAGCCCGGCCTGTTCTCGGTCGCCGCCGCGGACCGCGCCCTGCGCGCGATCGAGGAGATCCGCCGCGGCCTCTCCCCCCGCCTGCAGCCGCTCGGCATCGTCGTGAACCGGGTCCGCCCGCAGTCGGTCGAGCACCAGTTCCGCATCAAGGAGCTGCGCGACATGTTCGGCCCGCTCGTGCTCGAGCCGCAGCTGCCGGAACGCACGTCGCTGCAGCAGGCGCAGGGCGCCGCGAAGCCGCTGCACGTGTGGCCCGGCGAGTCCGCCCAGGAGCTGGCCGCCGACTTCGACGCGCTCCTCGACCGCATCATGCGCGCGGGCCGCATCGAGGACCCCCAGGACAGCGCTTCTTAAACCAGAGGAAGCTCCCACTCGTCGGGCCCCCGCTTCGCGGATGCCGCTCCTCGAGGGATGGACGTCGCTCCGCTCCACGCTCGCTTCGCTCGCACGATGCTCGCTGATCGCGTGGTCGTCGAGCCGAGGCGAGGAACGAGCCGGAGTCAGAACGTGGCCGGACCAACCCGGCCGGCCGGGTCGCTTCGACCCGTTTCGACTCCTCGCTAGCGCTCGTCGCTCAACGACCACAGGGGTGGCGCCGACCTCGACTCGCTTCGCTCCGCTCAACGACCGACAGCAACCCCGGACATCTAAAGGCGTGCGAGCGAAGCGAGCGTGCCGCGGAGCGGCCAATCGCAGCGCGAAGCGCTGCCGAACGGAGCGTCAGCGACGTTCTCGCTCGCGAGTGTCCGGCGCGGAGCGTCGGCGCGAGCGTACGGGACGCTCCTGGAAATCAAGCCGTTCGCTTCGCGCGGCGCGCGGCGAGCTCGTCGACCGGGTCGGGGGTCGTGGCCTCGAAGTCGACGAGCGTGGCCTCGACCTCATGCAGCACCTTGCCGACCGCGATGCCGAACACGCCCTGGCCGCGGCTGACGAGGTCGATGACCTCGTCGTTCGACGTGCACAGGTAGACCGAGGCGCCGTCGCTCATCAGCGTGGTTCCCGCGAGGTCGCGGATGCCGGCGGCGCGGAGCTGCTCGACCGCGGTGCGGATCTGCTGGAGGGAGATGCCCGTGTCGAGCAGGCGCTTGACGAGCTTGAGGACCAGGATGTCGCGGAAGCCGTAGAGGCGCTGCGAGCCCGAGCCGGTGGCGTTGCGCACCGTGGGCTCGACGAGCTCCGTGCGCGCCCAGTAGTCGAGCTGGCGGTAGGTGATGCCGGCGGCGCGGGCGGCGACCGCGCCGCGGTAGCCCTGCTCGGGGTCGAGGTCGGGAAGACCGTCCGTGAAGAGGAGATCGGTCATGCCGCGATCCGGGTGATCGTCAGCGCTCATCAGGTCCTCCTCGTTTCGATGACAGTTCCACGGTATGGGAGGCCCGGGGCACCGGCAATGACATCCGTGCGATGCCGGGGGCGTGTCGCGCGGCCGTTACACAAGGGTGACCTTCAACCTGAGCTTCAACCGCTCGCCGCTAGCCCAGCAGGCGGGCCAGCGCGCCCTTGACGAGCAGCGAGCGCACCTCATCGAGGCGCGCGGCGAGCTCCGGCGCGAGCTCGCTGGCCTTGGCGCGCGAGGCCGCGTCGGTGCGCCGCAGCAGCGCCGACAGGGCCGACTCGACCAGCGCCACCTCGCGCTCCGCGCTCTGGCGCATGCCGCGCACGTGCCGCGGCTCGATGCCGTGGCGGTCGAGCGCCACCAGCGCGCGCAGCAGCGCGAGCGCCTGGTCGTCGTAGCTGTCGGCGGCCTTCAGCAGCCCGGTGCTGACCGCGTCGTTGAGCAGCTGCGGCGACGCCCCCGCCGCCGAGAGCAGCTCCTGGCGGGTGTGCCGGCGCACCGCGGGGTGGATCGACGGCGGCGGCACCTGCGGCGTGGCCGGCGAGCGCCCCGCGTCCACGTCGTCCAGGTACTCGCGGATCACCATCAGCGGCAGGTAGTGGTCGCGCTGCAGGGTGAGCGCGAGCCGCAGCCGGTCGAGGTCCGCGGGCGAGAACTTGCGGTAGCCCGAGGCGGTGCGCTGCGGCGTGACGATGCCCTGCACCTCGAGGAAGCGCAGCTTGCTGGAGGTGAGGGCGGGGAACTCGGGCGTCAGCTTGGCCAGCACCTGGCCGATGCTCAGAAGGCCCGCGGGCGCCTTCCGTGCGGAAGCCGGCTCGCGGGCGGCGGCAGCCGCCATCAGGCGCCCTGCCCCGTTCCGTCCTCGCCGACGAGGTCCAGGGGCGAGGCGAAGAAGTTGAGGCGGAACTTGCCGATGCGCACCTCGGCGCCGTTGCGCAGCTCCGCACGGTCGACGCGCTCGCCGTTGACGTAGGTGCCGTTCAGCGAACGCTGGTCGACGATCTCGAACGACGTGCGGTGGCGCGTGATCTCGGCGTGACGGCGCGACACCGTGACGTCGTCGAGGAAGATGTCGGCCTCGGGGTGGCGGCCCGCCGTCGTGACGTCCGTGTCGAGCAGGTAGCGCGCGCCCGCCGTGGGGCCCGAGCGCACCAGCAGCAGGGCCGAGCCCGAGGGCAGCGCCGCGATCGCGTCGCGCTCCGTGGCGTTCAGCTCCCCGTGGAAAGGCACGAAGGACAGGTCGGAGTCGTGCCCGAACGTCTGCGTGGAGTCGCCCGAGCCGTCGTAGCCGTACCGCGAGCTGTCGCTGTCGCGATGGATCGGCGAGCCGGCGTCCTCGTTGAATGACACGTCATCCCCTCCTTTCGGATCAGCCTAACGGATCGACAGGGCCCGTTCGAATGACCAGATCTCCCAAGTCTCCCGGATGTCTCTCGCGAGCCGGCGCTCAGGATGACGCGGGTACCGTGACGGCATGCCCTCCGCATCGCATCACGTCCGTCGTCTCTCCTGCACCGCGACTGCGATCGCGGTCGCTCTTCTCAGCTCCCTCTCCTTCGCGTCCCCCGCGGCCGCGCACGGTGGGCTCATCGCCACGAATCCTGCCGATGGGTCGACGATCGCGGAGCTGCCCGACGTGGTGAGCCTCGAGTTCTCGGAGGCCATGCAGGAGGGCACGGCCCAGATCGATGTCGTCGCTCCTTCCGGCACGATCCTCTCCGAAGGTGACGCGGTGGTCGAGGGGGCGATCATCCGGCAGGAGGTGTCCGAGCCCGCCGAGCCCGGCCTGTACACGGTGAACTGGCGAGCGGCAGGCGTCGACGGACACGTACCGGACGGCACCTTCACGTTCACGGTCGAGAGCGCATCGGCGACCGAGCCGAGCGACCCGGCCGCCGTGCCGCCGGCGGACGGCGAGGGCGAGACGGCCCAGCCCTCCAAGAAGCCCGTCACGACCCCCGCTCCGACCGACCTCGAGCAGGAGGAGACGCCCGTCCCCGCCGACGAGGACCGCGGCTTCGGCGACATCCTGCCGTGGATCCTGCTCGGCGCGAGCGCGGCCGCGATCGGCGGCGCGCTGATCGCTCTGCTCGTGTCCCGCACGCGGCGCGATCCCGGTAGTCCCACGGCCGGCGACGGCGGCTCGGGCACCCCCTCCGGGCGATAGGCTGAAGCCATGGCTCATTACGACGTCGTCATCCTCGGCGCGGGTCCCGGCGGTTACGTCGCGGCCGTGCGCAGCGCGCAGCTCGGACTCAATGTCGCGATCATCGAAGAGAAGTACTGGGGCGGCGTCTGCCTCAACGTCGGGTGCATCCCGTCGAAGGCACTGCTGAAGAACGCGGAGATCGCCCACACCTTCACCCACAAGGCCGACCTGTTCGGCATCTCGGGTGACGTGCACTTCGACTTCGGCGCGGCGTTCGACCGCAGCCGCAAGGTCGCGGAGACGCACGTCAAGGGCATCCACTTCCTGATGAAGAAGAACAAGGTCACCGAGTACGAGGGCCGCGGCACGTTCACGGGCCCGAAGGCCATCTCGGTCGCCAAGTCGGACGGGACGACCGAGGAGATCACGTTCGACAACGTGATCATCGCGACCGGCTCGAAGGTGCGCCTGCTGCCGGGCGTGCAGCTGAGCGACAACGTCGTGACCTACGAGGAGCAGATCCTCACGCGCGAGCTGCCCGAGTCGATCGTCATCGTCGGCGCCGGCGCCATCGGCATGGAGTTCGCCTACGTGCTGTCGAACTACGGCGTCAAGGTCACCATCATCGAGTTCCTCGATCGCGCGCTCCCCAACGAGGACGCCGAGGTCTCGAAGGAGATCCAGAAGCAGTACAAGAAGTACGGCATCGACATCCTCACGTCGACCGCCGTCAAGACCATCACCGACAACGGCTCGTCGGTGCACGTCGCGTACGAGACCCGCGACGGCCAGCCCGGCGAGATCACCGCGGGCAAGGTCCTCATGTCGGTCGGCTTCGCGCCGAACATCGAGGGCTTCGGCCTCGAGAACACGGGTGTGAAGCTCACCGATCGCGGCGCGATCGAGATCGACGACTTCATGCGCACCAACGTCGAGGGCATCTACGCGATCGGCGACGTCACCGCCAAGCTGCAGCTCGCCCACGTGGCCGAGGCGCAGGCCGTGGTCGCCGCCGAGACGATCGGCAAGGCCGAGACCATGCCGCTGGGCGACTACCGGATGATGCCGCGCGCGACGTTCTGCTCGCCGCAGGTCGCGAGCTTCGGCCTCACCGAGGAGCAGGCGCGCGCCGAGGGTCGCGAGATCAAGGTCGCCAAGTTCCCGTTCAGCGCCAACGGCAAGGCCAACGGCCTGGGCGAGCCGGTCGGCTTCGTGAAGCTGATCGCCGACGCCGAGCACCTCGAGCTCATCGGCGCCCACCTCATCGGCCCGGATGTGTCGGAGCTGCTGCCCGAGCTCACGCTCGCGCAGAAGTGGGACCTCACGGCGCTGGAGGCGGCCCGCAACGTCCACACGCACCCGACCCTGTCGGAGACGCTGCAGGAGGGCTTCCACGGCCTCCTGGGTCACTTCATCAACATGTGAGTCGACGCGGATCAATGCGCGAAGCGCGTTGATGCGCGGCGACTCAGGTTGAGCGAGCGAAGCGAGCCGAAACCTCACCAGCCCGTTCACGACCGACGGCCCCCGGATCATCCGGGGGCCGTCTTCGTGTGGTGCGGGCGCTGCGTCAGTGGCCGAGGGCGCGGGCGAGCTTGGACGCCGAGGTGGCCGTGCGCGCCCCCGCGGCGAAGGCGACCTCGGTCACGGCCGCGAAGAACGCCTCGCGCGCGGCCCGCTCGGCGGGCGCGGCGGGGCCGAGCTCGACCTCCCACTCGTGCCAGGCGCGGTTCTCGCCCGTGCGCAGGTCGATCGTGCGCACCGCGTCGTCCACGAACTCCGCCAGCACGCCGCCGTCCGCGTCCAGGAGCTGGTACGCGGTGCGGTCGTTCACGATGCGCGCGAGCGGATACAGCGGCGAGGGGGTGTACTCGGCCACCTCGGTCGCGACCGCTGCGGGCAGCGTGTCGCCATCGCCGAGGGGCCACTGCAGCTCCGTGCGCCCGCCGTCCACGAGGGGTCCCTTCAGGTGCCACCCCTCGTCGGGGCCGCCCGTCCGGCGACGCAGCGCGACGCCGGCACGCGCGAGGGCGAGGTCGTCGGTGTCGAGGTAGAGGGCGTCGAGGTGGCGCGGCTCGCCCTCGGTCACGGACGCGACGCCGGGCACCGCGGTCCAGTCCGGCACGGGCGTGCCGGCGTCGACGTCGAACTTGCGCTCGACCTCGACCGAGCGCGACGGCCCGGACTCCTCGGAGCGGTCGACGCTCACGCGCCCGGGTGGTGGTCGTCGCCGGGGGTGATCTCCTGCTCCTCCTCGCCGAAGCGGAACGGGATCTCGGTGGGGCCGTCGCCGTTTCCCGTGTGCGCCGGCTCGCCGGCGCGCTTGTAGACCACCTGCCCCTCCGAGTACGGCAGGATCAGCTGGTTGAGCTCGGGCGATTCGAGGGGCAGGACCTGACCGTCGAGGGGTCCGCCGTGCAGTCGTGCGATGGCCATGCCCTCACCCTAGTCCCGGTGCTCCCGCAGACGTCGGAGATCCTGCTCTTGCTCCGTGCGCTCCGCCGCGCGCGCCGCCTCCAGCTCGCCGACCGCGGCCTGCACCGAGCGCTCGGCGCGCCGCACCCGCCGCTGCGCGAACGTGGTCGCGGCGAACCGCTCCCCCACGCGGTCGCGCTGCTCATCGACGCCGACAAGGATGTACGCCGACGCGATCAGCAGCACCTGCGCGGACAGGTTGACCCACAGCAGCAGCGCGATGAGCGACGCGAACGCTCCGAGCAGCGGATTGGACGTCGCGCCGCCGACGAAGAGGCCGGACAGCTGTTGGAGAACCAGCAGGCCCACACCGCCGATCAGGGCGCCGCTCCACACGGCGCGCGGCGACGCCCGCACGCCCGAGAGCATCCAGAACATCAGCGCGACGAGCACCGTGTCCAGCGCGAGCGTCACCAGCGCCGCGACCGCGCGGGTCATCCCTTCGGCGAGCCCGGACTGCCCGAGGCCCAGCCAGTCGAGCACGAGCGACACGAAAGCGGAGCCGAGGAACGTCGTGAGTGCCGCAGCCACCAGCAGCGCGCCGAACACGACCGCGAACAGCAGGTCCCGCAGCATCAGGATGACGCCGGGAACCTCGCTGCGGCTGGTCCCGGCCAGCATCCGGATCGCCTCGCGCAGCGCGCCGACGGCGCCGATCGCGGCCACGAGGAGGCCGACCAGCGCGATGATGCCCGTCAGGGTGAAGCTCGCGGGCTCGAGAAGGTCGTCGGGGTCGATCAGCCCCTCCTCGCCGATCAGGCCCGGGATGACGTTGTCGACGGCGGAGATCAGCGCCTGCCACAGGTCGGGGCGACCCGCGAGCCAGATGGCCGCGATCGAGAAGCCCAGCAGGACCCCCGCGAAGATCGAGAACAGCGCGCGGTATGTGACCGCCGACGCGAGCAGCGCGCCCTTCCCCTCGGAATAGAGCAGGAACGCCCGGACCGGCTTGCGGGCGAGCGCCCATGCGATCAGCAGCTTCAGCCGTTCCATGATCCCCGCCATGCCGTCGACCCTACCGACGCCCCGGGCGCCCCGCAGGCGGTTGACACCGCCGCGTCAGGCGACCAGCGGGCCGGTCCATGCCCCGATCAGCATCCACGGCCCGAACGCGATGTGCGTGTCGCGGCTCGCGCGCCCGGTGGCGAGGAGGGCCAGCGCGGCGACCGCGCCGAGCACGAATCCCGCCGCTGCGCCGACCGCGAGCGGCAGCCAGCCGTGCCAGCCGAGGAACACGCCCACGGCCGCGGCGAGCTTGACGTCGCCGCCGCCGAGCCCGCCCGGCGCCGCGGCCCGCAGCGCGACGTACAGCCCGAGCAGCACCAGGCCGCCCGCCGCCGCGCGCCCCGCGGGCGCGAGGTCGCCGTCGAGCGCTGCAGCGAGCGCCAGCAGCGCGGCCAGTCCCGCGGTCGTGGGAAGCACGATGACATCCGGCAGCCGATGCTCGAACACGTCGATCCGGATGAGCATCAGGCTCACGGCCAGGAACGCGACGTGCGCGGAGGCGGTCAGCGCCTGCGACGCATCGGCTGCGGCCATCCGGTCCCTCCTTGAGACGAGGCTAGGGACCGCGCGGGCGCGACGGGCGCGCCCTGTGGATAACCGCTACTCGCCCATGCGGTTGCGGGTGCGCATCGCGCGCTCCGCCTCGCGCTTGTCCTGGCGCTCGCGCAGCGTCTGGCGCTTGTCGTACTCCTTCTTGCCCTTCGCGACGCCGATCTCGACCTTCGCGCGGCCGTTCAGGAAGTAGAGCTTCAAGGGCACAAGCGTGTACCCGCCCGCCGACACGGCGTGGCTGAGCTTGATGATCTCGTCCTTGTTCAGCAGCAGCTTGCGGATGCGCTTGGACGAGTGGTTCGTCCAGCTGCCTTGCGAGTACTCGGGGATGTGCACCGCATCGAGGAAGGCCTCGCCGCCGTTGATGTATGCGTAGCCGTCGCTGAGGTTCGCGCGCCCCTGGCGGAGCGACTTCACCTCGGTGCCGGTGAGCACGAGTCCCGCCTCGTACGTCTTCTCGATCGTGTACTCGTGGCGCGCGCGACGGTTGGTCGCGACGATCTTCTCGCCCTGTTCCTTCGCCATGTGCTCACCTCCCCGGTGCCGCCTGCCCGGCCGATCCGGGCACAGCCTTACATCCTATCCCCCGCCTGGACCGGGGCGTCGTAGGCTCGGGGCGTGACCGGCTTCGAGCACCACGACGCGGATGTCGATGTCCAGCGCTGGGCCGCGTTCGCGGCGGTCGAGGGCGGCGGCAACCCGGCGGGCGTCGTGCTGGACGCGGCGGGCCTGGACGACGCCGGGATGCTGCGCATCGCGGCGGAGGTGGGATACTCCGAGACCGCGTTCGTGACGCACGCCGACGCCGCGGGGCGCCGCGCGCGGATCCGGTACTTCTCCCCCGGCGCCGAGGTGCCGTTCTGCGGCCATGCGACGATCGCGACCGCGGTGTCACTCGCGGGCCGGTGGGGCGAAGGGCCGCTGCTGTTCGACACGCCGGTCGGGCCGGTGGAGATCGCGACGAGCGCGACCGCCGGCGCTGTCGAAGCGGCCTTCACGAGCGTCGAGCCGACGGTCGAGCCGCTCGAGCCGGATGTGCTCGCCGAGCTGCTCGGTCTGCTGGGGCTCGAGACCCGCGACCTCGACCCGGCGCTGCCGCCGCGCGTCGCGTTCGCGGGCAACCGGCATCCGGTCCTCGTGCTCGCCGACCGCGCCCGATTCGACGGGTTCCGGTTCGATCCTGCGGCGGTCCGGAGTCTCATGGACCGCGAGGGCTGGGCCGGGACCGTCACCGTGCTGTGGCGCCAGAGCGCGGAGCGCCTGACCGCGCGGAACCTCTTCCCGGTCGGCGACATCCGGGAGGACCCAGCCACCGGATCCGCGGCGGCCTCGACCGGCGCCTACCTGCGCGCGACCGGCGGCGTGGAGCCGCCCGCCACAGTCACGATCGACCAGGGCGCCCACGTCGGACGGCCGAGTGTGCTGACGGTCGACATCCCGACTTCGGGCGGGATCACCGTCCGAGGATCGGCCGCGCCGATCTCCGTCGGCTCCTAGGCGCGCAGCCAGCGGCGGATCGCGAAGCCCGCCGAGAGGGCGGCCAGCACCACGCCGATCAGGATGACCACCGGCACCACCAGCATCGCGTCGCCCATGCCGACCCACGGGATCGTGCCCATGCGCGAGGTCAGGTATCCCTCGACGCCGAACTTCACTCCCGCCAGCACGGCGCCGCTCGCGAGCAGCGAGCCGATCAGCGCGGCGACGACGCCCTCGAGCACGAACGGCGTCTGGATGAACCGGTTGGAGGCCCCGACGAGGCGCATGATGCCCACCTCGCGGCGGCGGGCGTAGGCCGACAGACGGATTGTCGTGGCGATCAGCAGCACGGCCGAGATCAGCATCAGGGCCGCGATGCCGACCGCGATGTAGGTGGCGATGGTGAGGGCGGCGAAGAGCGGCTCGAGGTACTCGAGCTGATCCGAGATCTGCTCGACGCCCTCCACGCCCGTGAACGCCTCGACGATGACATCGGAGCGCGTCGGATCCAGCAGGTTGATGTGGAACACGGCGCTGGTCTGCTCGGGCGTCAGCAGGTTGGCGTAGTCCTCGCCCAGGTTCTCGAGCAGGGACTGGTACGCCTCCTCGGGGTTCTGGTACGTGAACTCCTGGATGAGCGGCGACAGCGTCTGTCCCTCCAGCTCGGCCTGGACGGCCGCGATCTGCTCCTCGCTCGCGACGCCGCCGGTGCAGGTCTCGGTGGTCGAGATCGCCGAGCACATGTACACGTCGACCTGCGCCCGATCCTGGAAGTAGTCGCGCATCGTGCCGATCTGCGCCTGCATCAGGATCGCCGCGCCCACGAACGTGAGCGACACGAAGGTCACGAGGACGACCGACACGACCATCGACGCGTTGCGCCGCAGGCCGGTGAGCACCTCGGAGAGGATCAGTCCCAGCCTCATGTCGTCGGTCCCACCTCGTCGTCGTCGCTCGGCCGCAGGCCGAGGCGGTCGGCCATGCCGAGCTCCTCCACGTCGATGTCCGGGATCGGGACGATGCCCGTGCGCGGCGCCGGCGCCTCCGGCTCCTGCGGCGTCTCGGCCGGCTCCTCTGCCGCCTCGGCGGGTGCGGCGACCGGCGGCGCGGCCGGGGCCTCGTCCGCGGGCGGCTCCTCCGTGAGCAGGTCGGCGAACATCTCCTCGCGCGCCTCGGCGACGGCATCGGTCATGGGCGCCTCGGGCTCCGCCGGCGCGACCGGGACGGCGCCCGTCGGGTCGCCCGCGACCTCGCGCTGGAGCTCGAGCACCGCGGTCAGCGCCGCGACCGCGGCCGCGCCGCGCTCGACCTGAGGCTCGAGCTTCTTGATGCCGGACCGGTCGCCGTAGCCGCCGTGACGCTCGTCGCGGACCAGGGCGCCGTCCTTCAGCTCGATCACGCGGCGCTGCATCTGGTCGACGAAGGTGGCCTCGTGCGTGGCGCACAGGATGGTCGTGCCCGACGCATTGATCCGCTCGAGCAGCATCATGATGTCGACCGACGTCCCTGGGTCGAGGTTTCCCGTGGGCTCGTCGGCGAGCAGGACCTGCGGGCGGTTCACCAGGGCGCGCGCGATCGCGACGCGCTGCTGCTCGCCACCCGAGAGCTCGTGCGGGAAGCGCTTCGCCTTGTCGGCGAGGCCGACCAGCTCGAGAGCCTCCGGCACCGCCTGCTTGATGAACGCGCGCGACGATCCGATCACCTGGAGCGTGAACGCCACGTTCTGGAAGACGGTCTTGGACGGCAGCAGCCGGAAGTCCTGGAACACCGAGCCGATGTGGCGCCGGAAGTACGGCGTGCGCCGGTTGGACAGGGTCTTGGTGTCCCGCCCCAGCACCACCACGCGGCCCTCGCTCGGGAGGTCCTCACGCAGGATGAGCCGCAGGCAGGAGGATTTGCCGGATCCCGAGGCGCCCACCAGGAAGACGAACTCCCCGCGCTGGACCTCGAAGTCGACATCGTCGAGGGCCGGCCTGGCGGTCCCCCGGTATCGCTTGGTGACGTGTTCGAACCGGATCATGGCGTACCGAGCCTAAGCGCCGGTCCGCGAGCGGCCCCGAGCGACACCCCCGCCGGGCCGGGTCGGCGGGGGCGGCGCCGGGTCAGCGCATGTCCTCCAGCTCCATGCCCTTGGTCTCGGGCACCTTGGCGCGCACGAAGAAGTACGACGCGGCGGCGCACACCGCGTAGAACCCGTAGGCGAGCGACAGCCCCATCTCGCTGAGCACGGGGAAGGTCGTCGAGATCGCGAAGTTCGCGACCCACTGGGCGGCCGCGGCCACGGCAAGCGCGCTGGCGCGAAGCCGGTTCGGGAACATCTCACCGAGGAGCACCCACACGATCGGGCCCCACGTCGCGCCGAAGCCGACCACGAACGCGTTGGCTGCGATCAGCGCGATGATCGACCACGGCGCGTCGAGCTGCGCCGTCGTGACGCCGTCGACCGTGACCAGGCGCGCGAACGAGAACGCCGCCGCCATCGCCCCGAGCGACACGGCCATCAGCGCGGACCCCGCCAGCAGCAGACGACGGCGCCCCACGCGGTCCACCAGCAGCACCGCGACGATCGTGACCGCGATGTTCGTGACCGAGGTGATCACCGAGGTCGCGAGGGCGCTCGACTCGTCGAACCCGACCGAGCGCCACAGCGTCGTCGAGTAGTAGAAGATCACGTTGATGCCCACGAACTGCTGGAAGACCGACAGCAGGACGCCCACCCACACGATCGGCTTGAGCCCGAGCACGGGGCCCACGAGGTCGCGCAGCGACTCGCGCCGCTCCGTGTCCAGCGAAGCGCGGATCTGCTGGATCTTGAGGTTGACGTCCGGCTCGCCCGTGAAGTCCAGCAGGACCTGCGACGCGCGGTCGTTGTCGCCGCGGAGCACGAGATACCGGGGCGACTCCGGCAGGCGCAGCGACATGAGGCCGTAGACCACGGCCGGCACCGCCTCGACCATGAACATCCAGCGCCACGCGGGCAGGCCCATCCAGAGCACCTCGGCCGCGCCGCCCGACACGGCGGCGAGCACGGCGTTGGACAGCAGCGCCACGAAGATGCCGCTCACGATCGCGAGCTGCTGCAGCGATCCAAGCCGGCCCCGGATGTGCGCCGGTGACACCTCGGCGATGTATGCCGGCGCGATCACGGAGGCGGCTCCCACGCCGAGGCCGCCGATCACCCGCCACAGGATGAGGTCGGCCACGCCGGTCGCGAGGCCGGACCCGACCGCCGAGACCAGGAACAGGACCGCGGCGGCGAGCATGACGGGCACGCGACCCCAGCGGTTGGCCATCGACCCGGCGAACCACGCGCCGACCGCGCATCCGAGCAGCGCGCTCGACACCGCGAAGCCCTTGAGGGCGGCGTCCAGGGCGAACTCCCCGGCCAGCGCGTCGACCGCGCCGTTGATCACGGCCGTGTCGAAGCCGAAGAGGAATCCGCCGAGCGCCGCCGCGAGGGCGATGCCGGTCACACGGGCGTTCACGCGTCTATATGCCGTCACGGTCATGCATTCGAGCGTACGTGCCGGTCACGGCCCGCCGGCCCGGGAGCCTCTCAGGCGCGCAGCGCGAGCGCGAAGGGCAGCACCGACTCCGCTCCGGCGCGGCGCAGCTCGCGCGCCGCCAGGGTGAGCGTCCAGCGGCTGTCGGCCAGGTCGTCCACCAGCAGGACGGGGCCGTCGGGCAGCGCGAGCCCGGAGGCGTCGAACCGCCCGTGCACGTCGGCCACCCGGAAGGCGCTGTTGCCGTCGGGTCGGCCGGCCGGCGCCGCCGGATCGGCGGCCAGGTCGCCGAGGTACGGCAGCCGGCCGATCTGCGCGAGCCCGTGCGCGAGCGACGTCACCAGCCGCGGTCGCGTGCGCGACGGCACGGAGACGACCGCCGCGGGGCGCCGCTCCCAGCCCCACTCCGCCAGCACCCGCACGCACGCGTCGAGGAGCCGGGGCGGTACGTCCTGGTCGGGGGCGCCGGCCGCGAACAGCTCCCGCAGGGCGCCGCCCCAGCCGAGGTCGGTGAGGCGCGCGAGCGCGCGTCCCTCGAGCGCCTGCTCGCCCGGGGCGATCCGCCCGGTCAGCGGCACCCCGAGGCGGTCGAGGCCGGACGGCCACTGCCGGCGCACCTCGATCGGCACCCCGACGCGGTCGAGCGCGGAGGCGGCCTGTGCCGTCACGTCGCGTTCGATGCGGGCGGAGAGCCACGGACCCGCGCAGTTGTCGCACCGTCCGCACGGGACGGCCGTGTCGTCGTCGAGGCGGCACTGCAGGAACTCCATGCGGCACCCGGTGGTGCTCTCGTACGCGAGCATGTCGTCCTGCTCGGCGCGGCGCGCGGCGGCGATCCGCTGATACCGCTCGGCGTCGTAGTCCCACGGCGCCCCGGTCGCGACCCACCCGCCGCGCTCCCGCCGGACCGCGCCGTCGACATCGAGCACCTTGAGCAGCAGCTCGAGCGGGGTGCGCCGGATGTCCACGATCGCCTCCAGCGCGGGCGTCGACAGCGGAGCGGCCGCCGCGCCGAGCGCGGCGAGCACGCGCTCGGCGCGCTCCTGATCCGGCATGGAGGCGGTCGCGAAGTAGTGCCAGATGTCCCGGTCCTCGGGGCCCGGCAGCAGCACGACGTCGGCCGAGTCCGTCGCGCGGCCCGCGCGGCCGACCTGCTGGTAGTACGCCACGGGCGACGACGGCGCCCCGAGGTGCAGCACGAAGCCGAGGTCGGGCTTGTCGAAGCCCATCCCGAGCGCGCTCGTCGCCACGAGCGCCTTGACCTCGTTGCGCTTGAGCATGGCCTCGGACTCCGCGCGCTCGTCGGCGTCGGTCTGGCCCGTGTAGGCCCGCACCGCGTGCCCGTGCTCGCGCAGCAGCCGCGCGGTGTCGACCGCGGCGGCCACCGTGAGCGTGTAGATGATCCCGGAGCCGGGGAGCTCGTCGAGGTGGCTCAGCAGCCATGCGAGCCGGGCTGTGGCGTCGGGCAGGCGCAGCACGCCCAGGCGCAGCGACGACCGCGCCAGCGGACCGCGGATCGTGGTCACGTCCTGCGATCCGAGCTGCTCGACGACGTCCGCGACGACGCGGCTGTTCGCGGTCGCGGTCGTCGCCAGCACGGGCACGCCCGCGGGCATCTGCGCGATGAGATCGCGGAGCCGGCGGTAGTCGGGCCGGAAGTCGTGGCCCCAGTCGCTGATGCAGTGCGCCTCGTCGACCACGAGCATGCCGATGCGGCGCACCAGCGCGGGCAGCTGCTCGTCGCGGAACGACGGGTTGTTCAGGCGCTCGGGCGACACCAGCAGCACGTCGACCTCGTCGGCGTCCAGCCGCGCGAGCACCTCGGCCCACTCGTGCGCGTTCGTCGAGTTGATCGCGACCGCGCGCACGCCTGCCCGCGCGGCCGCCTCGATCTGATCCCGCATGAGGGCGATCAGGGGCGACACGAGCACGGTCGGCCCGGCCCCGCGATCCCGCAGCAGCCGCGTGGCCACGAAGTACACGGCGGACTTGCCCCATCCGGTGCGCTGCACCACGAGCGCGCGGCGCCGGCGCCCGACCAGCGCCTCGATCGCCTCGTACTGCCCCTCGTGGAACACCGCCTCGTCCCGCCCCACGAGGCGGCGCAGCGCGGCGAGCGCCTCATCCCGGAGCGCATCGGAGGGCACGTCGGCGGGCGAGGGATCGTGGAACATGCGTCCAGCCTCGCAGGCCCCGCCGACATCGGACGACCGCCCGCGCACCGTGGGGCAGACTGGATCCGAGGAGGCAGGATGAAGCACCGCGCGGGACGGATCGTCACGGTCGAGTCGCTGGCGGAGCTCGACCGGCGTCTGGCGGAAGGCGCGCGGCACCTCACGGGCTGGCGCCTGATCGGGCTGGATCTGCGGGACCGCTCGCGGGAGCTCGCGGACCGGGACACGTCCCGCACGACGTTCGCGGGCTGCACGTTCGCCCCCGGCGACGAGCTGCTGCACGCCGCACGCGGCGCGCTCATCCTGCCGGACGTGAGCGCCGCGCCGGCCGATCCGCACCGCGCGACGCTGTACACGGCCGACGAGCTCTACGACACCCCGGACTATCGCGGCAGCCTCGACGGGCGCGCGTACGCGTGGTCGCAGGGGCACGATGCGCCCGACGCGCTGCTCGGGCGCGTGCTCCACGACGACGGAATCGACCGCGCCCTGGCCGGATGGGTCGCCGGACGGCGCCTCGTCGGCGTCATGGGCGGGCACGCCATGCGCCGCGGCGAGCGCGACTACGCCGGCGCGGCGCGCCTCGGTCGCCTGCTCGGCCGGGCCGGCTTCACGGTGGCGACCGGCGGCGGGCCGGGGGCGATGGAGGCGGCCAATCTCGGCGCGCGCCTGAGCGCCGCCGACGAGATGGTCCTCGACGAGGCGCTCGTCACGCTCGCGACCGCACCCTCCTACCACCCGTCGGTCGACGCGTGGCTCGCGGCGGCGCGCGTGGTGCTGACGCAGGCGGCGGACGTGCCGGCGACGGACACGCTGGGCGTGCCGACCTGGCATTACGGGCACGAGCCTCCCAACCTGTTCGCGACCGCGATCGCGAAGTACTTCCGCAACGCGCAGCGCGAGGCGATCCTGCTGCAGGTGTGCGCGAGCGGGATCGTGTTCCTGCCGGGCGCGGGCGGCACGGTGCAGGAGATCTTCCAGGACGCGTGCGAGAACTACTACGCGAGCGAGGACGCGATCGCGCCCATGGTGCTCGTGGGCCGGGAGCACTGGACCGAGACCCTGCCGGCGTGGGCGCTGCTGCGGGCGCTCGCGAAGGGGCGGCCCATGGAGCCGCACGTCCACCTGGTCGAGACGGTCGACGAGGCCGCCGAGATCGTGACGCGCGGCGCATGAGCACCGCGTACGCGCCCGCGCCGTCCTGGCGCATGTGGCTGATGTGGGGCATCGGCGTGCTCGGGTACGTGCTCGCCATCACCAACCGCACCTCGCTGTCGGGCGTCGGCGTCGACGCCGCGCACCGGTTCGAGGCCGACGCCTCGACCCTGTCGATGTTCGCGGTGCTCCAGCTCGCCGTCTACGGGTTCATGCAGCTGCCGGTGGGCGTGTGGCTCGACCGGTGGGGCGCGCGCCCCATCATGGCGCTCGGGATGGTGCTCATGGCGGCCGGCCAGGTCGTCATGGCCCTGTCCCCGGACGTGGGCGTGGCCATCGCGGCGCGCATGCTGCTCGGCGCCGGCGACGCCGCCATCTTCCCGGGCGTGCTGCGCCTGATCGCCACGTGGTTCCCGGCCCAGCGCGGCTCGCTCATGATGCAGCTCACGGGCATCCTGGGCCAGCTCGGCCAGGTCGTGGCCCTCGTGCCGCTCCCCCTGCTGCTGCACGCGACGAGCTGGCAGGTCGCGTTCGGGGCGCTCGCGGGCTCCGCGCTCGTGTTCGCGGTGCTGATCGCGCTCATCGTCCGGAACCATCCGCCGCAGCTGCCCGCCGACCTCTCGGTCGACACCGACACCGGCGCGATCACGGTCGTGACGTCGTCGATCGACACGCGGCAGGGCATCCGGGCGGCGTGGTCCCACCCCGGCACGCGGCTCGCCTTCTGGACGCACTTCACCACGCCGTTCGCCGGGTCGGCGTTCGTGATGCTGTGGGGCGTGCCCTTCCTCACGGCGGGCGAGGGCCTCAGCACCGCGCAGGCCGCGACCGTGACCAGCATCTACGTCGTCGCGGGCATCGTGCTCGGTCCCGTGGTCGGGGCGCTCTCGGCGCGGCACCCGCACCGGCGCTCCCGGCTCCTGGTGCTCCCGGCCGTGTGGGTGCAGCTGCTGGTGTGGAGCGTCGTCCTGCTGCGGCCCTCGCCCGCGCCCGTGTGGCTCCTCGTCGTGCTCGTGGTCGCGCTCGCGGCGGGCGGACCGGCGTCCATGGTCGCGTTCGACTTCGCCCGCGCGCACAATCCGGCGCACCGGCTGAGCACGGCGACCGGCGTCACGAACGTCGGCGGCTTCCTGGCGGGGCTCCTGGCCATCCTGTTCATCGGCATCGCGATGGACGTGCAGGGCGCCGGCTCGCCCGAGCTCTACTCGGCCGACGCGTTCCGCTGGGCGTTCGCGACGCAGATCCCGCTCTGGCTGCTCGGGATCGCCATGATCCTCCGCGAGCGCGCCCGCACCCGCGCCTACCTGCTCGACCGGTGATGCCCGCCCGCGGCCGTGACACGATGTGGGCATGACGTCGCCTCACGCGCCCGGTCCGCTCCACCACCGGCGCCGCCGCATGTGGGCCGCGACCCCCGCGAGACGCACCGCTCGGCCACACCGCTCGAGCTGCTGTACGACCTGACGTTCGTCGTGGCGTTCAGCCAGGCGGGAACGCAGGCCGCCCATCTCCTGGAGCTCGGGCACATCGCCGCCGCCGCCGTCGGATTCGTCCTGGCGGTGTTCGCGGTGACGTGGGCGTGGATCAACTACACGTGGCTCGCGTCGGCGTCCGACAACGACGACGTGGTGTTCCGGGTCGCGACCATGGTCCAGATGGTGGGCGTGATCATCCTCGCCCTGGGCCTGCCGGATCTGTTCCACTCGATCGACGAGGGCCACCACCTGGACAACGCCGTCGTGGTGGCCGGGTACGTCGTGATGCGCGCGAGCGGCATCTGGCTCTGGCTGCGCGCGGCGCGGCACAGCGCCGAGCACCGCGCGACCGCCCTCCGCTACGCCGGGATGGTCGGGGCGCTGCAGATCGGATGGATCGTCCAGATCTTCGTCGACCCGCCGCTGCCCGTCGCGCTCGCCCTGTTCGCGGTGTTCGCGGCGCTGGAGATGCTCGTGCCGGTGCTCGCCGAGCGCGGCCGTGGCACGCCCTGGCACCCGCACCACATCGCGGAGCGGTACGGGCTTCGGGCACCGCCATCAGGCCGCGGCGCTCGAGGAGCTCGGCGCGCGCGGCTGATCCGCGGCGCGCCCGCGCGGGCCGTGCGGATGTCCGCGGGTGCTGACAGCATCGGGGTATGACTCCCCCGGCACCCGAGAACCCCCAGGCCCCGGCCGGCGCCCGCCCGCCCGTCGCGCACGGGCCGGTCCATCGCGGCATCGTGCCGCCGTTCCTGCTGCGGCGGATCGCCCGGTTGGATGACGGCGAGGGCGTCGAGCTCGAGCACGCCCCCGAGGCCGCCCGCCGCACGCTCGGGATCGACGGACCGTTCCGGGCCGAGCGCCGCAACGGCGAGCCGGGACTGCCGGGCCTGGTCCGGCCGTCGACGCGGCCGGGGCTGCAGCAGCCGGTCACCGGCTCGACGCCCCCGGGGCAGCCCGATCGGCTGATCTTCGACGCCAAGGGCACCGAGGACCTGCCGGGCGAGCAGGTGCGCGCCGAGGGCGAACCCGACACGGGCGACCTCGCGGTGGCCCAGGCCTACGACGGGCTCGGCGACACCTACGCGCTGTTCTGGGAGGCCTTCGGGCGCGACTCCATCGACGGGGCCGGGATGCGGCTCGACGCGACCGTGCACTTCGGCGACCGCTACGACAACGCGTTCTGGGACGGCGCCCGCATGGTCTTCGGCGACGGGGACGGGGAGATCTTCCGCGGCTTCACCGGCTCGCTCAGCATCATCGGCCACGAGCTCGCGCACGGGGTCACCGAGCGCACCGCCAACCTCGTGTACCAGGGGCAGTCGGGCGCGCTCAACGAGCACGTGTCCGACGTGTTCGGCGCGCTGGTCGAGCAGCGACTGCAGAGCCACACGGCCGATCAGGCGACCTGGCTGGTGGGCGCGGGCATCTTCACGGAGCGGGTGCGCGGCGTGGCGATCCGCTCGATGCGCGCGCCCGGCACGGCGTACGACGACCCGGTGCTCGGCAAGGACCCGCAGCCGGCGCACATGCGCGACTTCGTCGAGACGACCGACGACAACGGCGGCGTGCACATCAACTCGGGCATCCCGAACCGGGCCTTCGTGGTGCTCGCCGAGACGCTGGGCGGCCACGCGTGGGAGCGGGCCGGCCGCATCTGGTACGAGGCGCTCACGGGCGACCGGCTCACCGCGACCGCCACGTTCGCGCAGTTCGCCGCCACGACGATCGCGGTCGGCCGCGAGCTCTACGGCGAAGGATCGGCGGAGGCCGACGCCGTGGCCGCCGCGTGGGACGCGGTCGGCGTCGCGCCCGGACGCCTGCGGCAGGCGATGTCGCGGGACTAGCCTTGCCCGCATGAGGGTGACCGTCTCGAGGACCGGCGGGTTCGCCGGCATCCGCGCGACGTGGGAGGTGCACGTCGAGGCGCAGCCCGACCGCGCCGCGTGGCGCGAGCTCGTGGAGTCGATGCCGTGGGACGACGTGCCGCCCGCCCCGCCCGAGCCCGACCGCTACATCTACCGGATCCGCTGCGAGAAGCACGAGGTCGTGCTCGCGGAGCGCCAGCTGCGCGGCCCCTGGCGCATCCTCGTCGAGCGCGTGCGCGAGCGCGGCCGCCCGGCCGCCCCGCCGCCACCGGCGGCGCCCGACGGCGCGGGCTGACCACCCCTGCTCCTCACAACACGTGTTCTCACCGGGGACACGCGATCCGGGCACCCGGATGACCTGTGATGTCCTGAGACATCACAGGCACCCGGATGACGTGCCGCCGGTGAGAACACGTGTCATCAGACCAGCCGCGCTCGACCAGCACGGCGACCGTGCGCGGCGGGACCGTGACGGTCGCCGTGGCGGCATCCCACGTGGTGCCCTTGACGATCGGGTCGGAGCCGTCCGCGAGGGCGTCCGCGAGGGTGAAGCCACGGCCCTCCAGGCCGTCGACGACCTGGGTCAGCGGCTCGGGCGAGGCGTTGAAGACCACCAGGGCGCCCTCCAGGGCCGCGTCGACGTCGGCGCCGACCGTGTCGTCGACGAGCATGACGATCGAGCCCGCGGCATCCGTCTGCGGGAACGACACCTTCTCGTGGATGAGGTCCGCCGATCCCAGCGTGAGCAGGTCGACCGACGAGCGCACCCGCAGCAGGTCAAGGGCCGCGGCCTCGGCCGTCGCGATGTCGTCCGCGGTCGGCTTGAGCGCGGGGTCGCCCAGGAGCGGCGCCATGATGCCCCACTTGCCGCCGTTGTCGGCCTTGGGCGGCAGGCCCGATCCGAACGTGGACTCCTGCCCCGACCAGTCGATGCGGTTGAACCAGTCGCCCGAGTCGTAGCTGTTGCGGTCGAGCGACTTCGAGCGCAGCAGCTCGGTGCCCGCGTGCCAGAACGACACGGACTGCGACAGCGTCGCGGTCGCGAGCGACAGCGTGTTCATCCGGATGCGGTCGGACATGGCCGTGTCGCGCGGCAGCTTGAGCACCGACAGGTCGTACAGCGTCTCGTTGTCGTGCGCGTCGACGTAGTTGACGACCTCGGCCGGCTCGTCGGCGTAGCCTGCGGGCGACCCGCGGTAGTCGAGCTGATCGCCGCGCAGCACCTCGCCGTTCGACGCGCGCAGCTCGTAGTCGCGCAGGTTGCCCGCGAGGCCCAGCTTGACCAGGTCGGTCTCGTGCCCGAGGTCGGCGAGCGCCTGCTCGGTCGAGCCGTTGATCGCATCGCCGTTCGGGTCGACCCCCAGGCCCGTGCCGAAGCCCTGCCGGAAGGTCGACGAGGAGTCGACGGGGCTGCCGCCGTGGACCGCGTCGCGCAGCCGGTCGTTGAACGTGCCGATGCCCGTGCCGCCGAGGTTGCCCTGCTTGGCCTGCTCGAACAGCCGGTCGCCCGCGACCTCCCCGAAGTCCCAGCCCTCTCCGTACAGGTACACGGTCGTCCCGTCGACGCCGTCGTCCTCGAGGGTCAGGGCGTCGAGCGCCTCGCGCACGGCCGCCATGTTCGCGGTCGAGTGGTGTCCCATCAGGTCGAAGCGGAACCCGTCGACCTTGTAGTCGCGCGCCCACGTGACGACCGAGTCGACCATGAGCTTCTGGGCGGCCGCGTGCTCGGTGGCGACGTTCTCGCAGCACGTCGACTTCTCGACCGCGCCGGCCGCGTTGAGGCGGTGGTAGTAGCCCGGCACGACCCTGTCGAGCACCGACCGCTCCCCCTGACCGGACTGCGCCGTGTGGTTGAACACCTGGTCCAGCACGACCTCGAGGCCCATACCGTGCAGCGCGCCCACCATGGAGCGGAACTCGGCGACGCGCGCGCCGCCGTCGGGGTCGACCGCGTACGAGCCCTCGGGCACCGTGAAGTGGTACGGGTCGTAGCCCCAGTTGAAGCCGTCCTGACCCGCGACCGCGCCGACGCAGGCCTGCTGCTGGTCGGATGCCGGCGGCAGCGCCGCGAGGTCGCAGTCGGGCGTCGCCTGCGCGTCGCGATCCTCCTGGATCGTCGCGATGTCGAACGAGGGCAGCAGGTGCACGGTCGTGATGCCGGCGTCCGCGAGCTGGCGCAGCTGATCCGTGCCGTCGCTGTCGCGCGTGAACGCCCCGTAGGTGCCGCGCAACTCCTCGGGAACCGTCTCGTCGGTGATCGAGAAGTCGCGGATGTGCAGCTCGTAGATCGCGCGGTCCACGTCCTGCTCGACATCCGGATCCGGGGCGTCGCGCCACGCGCGCGGGCGCCACTCGCCGTCCCGCAGGTCGATCGCGACCGAGCGCTCCGAGTTCTCCGTGAGGGCGACCGAGTAGGGGTCGGTCACCACGTTGGTCTCGATCGCGCCGGTGGTCGGCGCGTAGACGCGCACCTCCCACGCGTACTCGTCGCCCTTGAGGGCGCGCGTGCCGCGCACCTCCCAGGCGCCCGAGGCCGCGTCGAAGTCCGCCTCGTGTCGCACCGGGTCGCCGTCGGCGCCCGCCTCCCACGTGAGCAGGGTCGCGGTCTGCGCCGTGGGCGCCCACAGCCGGAACGTGGGGGTCTTGCCGCGGAACGTCACGCCGAGGTCCACGTCCTCGAGCGCCTCCGCATAGAGGTCGTCGAGCACGCCCGGGATCTGGACGCCCGTGAACGCCGTGAGCGTGCCGTCGGGCGCGGTCTGCGAGACCGCGAGCTGCCCTCGCACGAGCGCCGCGGCGTCCTGCCCCTCGATCCGCAGCGCGAGGTGGTCGGCGAGCGCCGGGAAGCGCTCGCGCTGCGCCTCGGTGAGGCCGCCGTCGACCACCGCAAGCGCGATGCCCTCGCCGCCCGCGACCTGCCCGTCGACGACCTCGAGGCCCGCCTCGTCGGACGCGTGCAGCGCGTACGACGCGCTCTCGGCCGAGCCGAGGTCGGCCGGCCATGCGATGGTCTCCGCGTCGATCCAGTGCGCGCGCTCCTCGCCCGTGCCGGCCAGCGGCGGGGCCGCGGCCGTGATCTCGAGCCGGTGGTCGGCGATCGTGTATCGGAAGGCGACCGGGGTGCCGTCGTCCACGCTGAATGCGATGTTCGCGCCGTCGCGCGCGCCGTCAGCGCCGTAGTTCTCGGCCCAGCTGCGACCGTGCGCGACCTTGGCCTCGTACGAGCCCGCGGGGATCGCATCCGTGGTGAGCTCGTACACGCCGTCGCGGTCGCCGTCGAGCAGCAGCGAGGCCAGGCAGTCCGGCGCCCAGTCGCCCGCGCAGCCGATCTCGCTCTGGAAGCTTCCCGGCACGGTGACCATGGGGCCCTCGGCCGTGGACTGCGCGGCGTTCGAGCGCGGGTCGAACACGAAGGTGATCGGGCCGCCGCCGTGCGTGAACGCGTAGTTCGCCCCGTCGCGCACGCCGCCGACGCCGTAGTTCACGGCCCAGCTGCCGTCGATCGCGATCTTGTACTCGTAGTCGCCCGCGGGCAGGTCGAAGGTCGCCTCGTACACGCCGTCGGCGCGCAGCGAGAGCTTCGCCGCCTCGCACGCCGGGTCCCAGTCGCCGGCGCAGCCGAGCTCGGAGTTGTGGCTGCCGGGGACCGTCACCATCTCGATCGGGTTCTCGGGCTCCTCGGTCTCGGCCAGCGTGACCGCGTTGCCGACCGACGCGTACGTCGACGCGGCCGAGCGGTTCCCCGCGGCGTCGGTCACGACGGCGCGGTACTCGACCAGGGTGCCGCGGGCCAGGCCGGCGACGTCGTGGAACACGCGCGGCGTGGTGTCCTCGGCGGTGCCGAGCGGACGCCACTCGCTCTCCCCCGCGACCCGCCACGCGAAGCTCGTCTCGATCCAGCGGTCGCCCTCGACGTCCGCCGACACCGCGGCCTGGCCCTCGAGGCCGGCACCGGCCGCCGGCACCGCGACGGCGACCGCGGGGGCCGCAGCGTCGGCCGTGACGGCGCGGTCGGCGCGGTACACGACCGCGCTCAGGGCCGGCACCGTGACGGTCGCGGATGCCGCGGCGTCGCTCGCGATGCCCGCCTCCGCGCCGTACACCGGGGCGTATGCGGCGTCGGCCGTGAGCGTCGTCAGCGTGACCTCGCGCGCCTCCTCGGCGTTGTTCACCGCCACCAGGTACTCGACCTTCTCGTCGCGGTCCACGCGCGAGAACGCGTAGACGCCCGCGCCGCTGTCGGCGTGACGCTCGATCTGCGCGCCGGTGGCGAGCGCCCTGTGCTCGTCGCGCAGCGCCGCGAGCGCCGAGATGTGACCGTAGAGCGGTGCGGCGGTGTCGTAGCGGTCGACCGACCCGGCGTTCTCGCCCGTGACGAGGGGCTGGTCCGCGTACTCGGCGACCTGGCTCGCGAACAGCGTCTGGCGGGCGGATTTGTCACCGCCCAGGCCCGCGAAGCCCTGCTCGTCGCCGTAGTAGACGACGGGCTGACCACGCGTGAGGAACATCAGCTCGTGAGCGAGCTCGTCGCGCTCGAGCGCTTCGCCCGTGTTCAGCAGGAAGTGGCCGACGCGGCCCATGTCGTGGTTGCCGAGGAACGTCGGCAGCGCGTGGGCCGACGAGTCCGGCGTCGTGTAGCGGTCATCCCCGGCGAAGAGACCCTGCAGCCCCTTGGCGGAGTTGCCGCCGGCGAATCCGACGGCCGACGACTGGAACGCGAAGTCCAGGACCGAGTTCATGTCGGTGTCGCGCACGTAGGGCGACAGCTTGACCGGGTCGGCGTCGTACACCTCGCCGAACATGAAGAAGTCGCTCTTGCCCTGCGCATGCGCGTAGTCCAGGACCTCGGTGGTCCAGCGCTCCCAGAACTCGAAGTTCACGTGCTTGACGGTGTCGATCCGGAAGCCGTCGATGCCGAGGTCGATCCAGTCCTGGTAGACGTTGACGAAGCCGTTCACGACGGTGGGGTGCTCGGTCATCAGGTCGTCGAGGCCGTCGAAGTCGCCGTAGGTGACGGACTCGCCGCTCCAGGTCGAGTTGCCGCGGTTGTGGTACAGCGTCGGGTCGTTGAGCCACGCCGGGGTCTTGGCCTCGGCGTCCGTCACGACCGGCGTGTACGGGAAGGAGGTGGCCGCGTCCATCGCGGGGAACGTGTCGCCGCCCGCGTAGTCGGCGGGGTCGAACACGTTGCCGTCGGCGTCGGTGTACGGGCTCGTCGCCTGGTCGACGTACGAGTACTGCGCCTCGGCGTAGTCGATCACGTCGGCGGTGTGGTTGGTGATGATGTCGAAGTACACCTTGATGCCGCGCGCGTGCGCCTCGTCGATCAGCGTGGCGAGCTCCTCGTTCGTGCCGAGGTGCGGGTCGATCCGCGTGAAGTCGGTGATCCAGTAGCCGTGGTAGCCGGCGCTCGCGTTCGCGCCGGTCCCCTGCACGGGGCGGTTGGCGAAGCTCGGCGTGAGCCAGATCGCGGTCGTGCCGAGACCCTCGATGTAGTCGAGCTTCGACCGCAGGCCCGCGATGTCGCCGCCCTGGTAGAAGCCCTTGTCGGTCGGGTCGAAGCCGTGCGCGAAGCGGTCGCCCTCGATCCCGCCCGTGTCGTTCGCGGTGTCGCCGTTCGCGAACCGGTCGGTCATGACGAAGTAGAAGCGCTCGTCTCCGCCCGGCTGACGCACGGGGGCGGCCGCGAGCGCGGCGTCGGCGTCCGTGTACTCGCCGGGAAGGCCCGTCACCTCGACGCCCACCCGCTTGCGGTTGTCGTCGAACACGAACCTCAGGCTCGCCGGGCCCGCCACGGTGAGCGGGATGTTGTCGCCGCCGCCGTCGAGGCCGTAGGACTCGTCCCACGTGTCGTTCAGGGCGACCTTGTACTCGTACGATCCGGCCGGCACGGCGAACTCGGCGGCGTACACCCCCTCGGTCCCCGTGGGCAGCAGCTCGGTGTCGGCGCAGGCGGGCTGCCAGTCCTCGGTGCAGCCGAGCTCGGACTGCAGGCTGCCCACGAGCGCGACGGATCGCTCGGCGGCCGCGGCCGGGAGCGACGTGACCGCGGCGCCCGACAGCGCGAGGGCCGGGATGGTCAGCAGGGCGAGGGCGCGGCGGTGCGCGCGGGTCGTCTTCGACAAGTCATCTCCATCGATGCACGGGAACGGCGACGCGGGGCGTCCCCGCGACCGTAGCAACGCGCACGCTGGATCTGCAAGCGCTTGCACGCGTTACATCCGGACTGATCGCGCGTTACAGCGATGGCCCGCACAGCGGGAGCATCGGTGAGCGACGGGAGTGCAAGCGCTTACAGAACGGATGGCGGTGGCGGCTTCCGTCGTTTCGCCTCCGTTTCGTCTCCGCTCAGCGACCGCGGAGGGAGGCTTCCCGCACGCGCAGATCGCGGGCGAGGTGGTCGCGCTGCTCGATCACGAGCCGCCGCAGCGCGCCGGGCGCGTCGGCGTTCGCCGCGAGCCACGCGTCGACGGGTTCGAGCGAGTCGGATGCCGGGAACAGCCCCGTGACGAGGCGCCGCGCGATCTCGATCGAGCGCTCGGACCACGTGTCGCGGATCCGGGCGAAGTACTCGTCGTCGAACCGCGCGAGCATCGAGCGGCTCTCCCCCGTCCGCGCCCCGGCGATCGTGGCGTCGAGGTGGTCGTTCGTGAGGGAGCGGTCGTCCCACGCCGCGTGCCATGCGGCCGCACGCACGTCGGCGTCGCGGCGCGCCGCGAGCACCCGGATGCGGGCGGTGCGTCCGGTGGCGGTGTCGTCGCGCGCGAGCTCGGCGTCCGCGTCGGCCTCGCCCGCGTGACCCGTGGCGGCGAGCGCGGTCAGCCACGACCAGCGCAGGTCGGCGTCGAGCGGCAGCCCAGCCGGCACGGGCGCCGCGCCGTCGAGCATGGCGCGCAGCTCGCCCGCCCGGGCGTCGTCGAACGCCGCGGCGCCCGAGAGGGCGCGCGCCCACGCGAGCTGCGCGTCGCCTCCCGGCGCGGCCGCCTGGGTCTGCGCCCACGTCAGGTCGAGCCACGCGCGGCGCTCCTCGGCCCTGGCCTCGATCGGCACGTAGTGGCCGATCGCGAACGCCGCGTTGCCGGTGACGCCGCCGAGCAGGCCGACGTGCGCCTCGCCGGGCGCGTGGCGGCGGACGATCTCGAGATAGCGGCGCGCGGGCAGCTCGCCGTCGCGGGTGGCGTTCCACAGCGCCGACCACACCAGGCCCCGGGCGAGCGCGTCCTCCAGCGTGGACAGCGCCTCCTCCACGGCGTCGAGCGAGCGCGCGTCGAGCCGCGCCTTGGCGTAGGTCAGGTCCCCGTCGTTGATGAGCACGAGGTCGGCGTCGGGCAGCTCGACGCGCGTCCGCTCGTCGCGGAGGTCGGCCTCCACCAGGGCGTTCCGCTCGAGCCGTCCGTCGCGGAGCGCGTAGCAGCCGATCGCGAGCCGGTGCGGGCGCGGATCCGTCTGGATCAGCTCGCCGGCCTCGCGGTCGTACGTCAGGGTCGACATGCCGGTGGTCTCGAGCCAGGCGGCCGACCAGGCGCGCAGGTCGCGGCCCGACGCCGCCTCGAGGTGGGCGAGCAGGTCGTCGAGCGTGGTGTTGCCGTATGCGTGGGCCCGGAAGTAGCGGCGGGCCCCCTCGAAGAACGCGTCCTCGCCCGCGTACGCGACGAGCTGCTTGAGCACCGACGCGCCCTTCGCGTAGGTGATGCCGTCGAAGTTGAGCTTGGCCGCCTCGAGATCGGGGATGTCGGCGACGATCGGGTGGGTGGTGGGCAGCTGGTCCTGCTGATAGGCCCACGCTTTGCGGCGCGCGGCGAACGACACCCACGTGTCCGCGAACCGGGTCGCGGCCGCCGAGGCGTGCGATCCCATGTAGTCGGCGAACGACTCCTTGAGCCACAGGTCGTCCCACCAGCGCATGGTCACGAGATCGCCGAACCACATGTGCGCCATCTCGTGCAGGATCGTGTTGGCGCGCGCCTCGTGCTGCGCGTCGGTCGACGCGCCGCGGAAGACGTACGCCTCCGTGAAGGTCACCAGGCCGGGGTTCTCCATCGCCCCGAGGTTGTACTCGGGCACGAACACCTGATCGTACGTCGACCACGGGTAGGGGAAGCCGAACGCCTCGTGGAAGAAGTCGAGGCCCTGACGCGTGATCTCGAGGATCTCATCGGCATCGAAGTGCCGCGCGAGCGAGGCGCGGCAGTATGCGCCCAGGGGCACCGTGAGCCCGTCGCGCGACCATTCCCCGCTCGCGCCGTGGTACGGCCCTGCCGCGACCGCCGTGATGTAGCTCGACAGCGGCAGGGTCGGCGCGAACTCGACCGTCTGGGCGTCGCCGTGCACCTCGGTGCGGACGGCGGCCTGGTTCGAGAGCACGTGCCAGCCGGCGGGCGCCGACACGACGAACGTGAAGCGCGCCTTCATGTCGGGCTGCTCGAAGCACGGCATGACGCGGCGCGCGTCGGCGGGCTCGTACTGCGTGTACAGGTAGGTCTCGCCGTCCACCGGGTCCCGGAACCGGTGCAGGCCCTCGCCCGAGCGGCTGTAGGCGCCGACGGCCTCGATGCGCACGACGTTCTCACCCTCGAGCCCCGCGAGCAGGATGCGTGCGCCGTCCCACGCGACGTCCCGGTCGACGCCGTTCACGACCACCCGCTCGACCGACTCGCCGATGAAGTCGACCCAGGTCGCCTCCACGGTCGCGTCGAACTCCAGCGTCACGACGGTCGGGAATCCCGTGCGCCCGGCGTCGGGCGCACCCGTCAGGTCGAGCTCGACGCGCACGTCGCGGAGCGAGATCGACGCGGAGCGCGCGGCCGTCTCGTCGCGGGAGAGGTTGGCGGCGGCGTTGGCGGAGGTCATCCGTCCATCGTTCCACGTCGGGGACGAGTGTCCGGTTCACCGGCACGGCCGCGGATCGCCGGCCGTACCGCCGCAGTGGGGCATCGTCAACCCCGTTCGGCAGGATGCGCCGGCGACCTACGGTCGGGAGCACACCGATCCGGAAGGGAGCACGATCATGACCGATTCCGAGCGAGGCAACACCACGCACGGTCCCCGAACGGACGAGCAGCTGGCGCAGGAATCGCGCGGCATGGTGCAGGGACACGGCGCCCCGCACGCCGAGCCGTTCCGCGAGACCGAGCCGCTGACCGATGACACGGATGCGCCGGACGTCGGTCGGGCGTTCCGGCACGAGACCGCGCCCGGCGCGGAGACCGAGGACGGCGCGCTCGAGCAGGCGCCGGTGGGGGACGCACCGGTCGCCGACGACGTCGAGCCGCCGCGGCGCGGCGCCTCGGAGGAGGACGCGCCCGAGGATCTTCTCGACGACCGCGGGGTCGAGGAGGGCGGCGCGGATGAGTGACACCGGCGTGAAGACCGCCGATCTGGCCGACCTGCTCGCCGAGCCCGGGCCGTGGACGACCGTGGTCGTCGACGGCCGCGGCGGGCGTCCCCAGGCCGAGGAGCTGGCTCGGCGCCGCGCGGTGACCGACACGCTGGGCGACCTCGGAGCGCCGGGCGACGACGTCCGCGCCGTCGCAGAGGCGCTCGACGAGGGCGACGGCCTGCCGAGCCCGTCCACGCGCGTGCTGCTCGTCCGCGGCGGCCGCGCGGTCCTGGACGAGTCCTTCGTCGGCGCCCGGCGCGGGGGCGAGGTGCTGGAGCACGGGCCGCTCCCCCGCATCCTGCCGCTCCTGCGGCATCGCGCGGGCGTCGTCCCGTATCTGGTCGTCGAGACCGCGCGCGAGGGCGCCCGGCTCAGCCTGTGCCAGGCGCAGCGCGGCGCGCGCGACACCGAGACGACCGAGATCGAGGGCCGCACCGACAGCCTCAACAAGGTGCAGGCCGGCGGATGGTCGCACCGCAGATACCAGAACCACTCCGAGGACATCTGGGAGCACAACCAGGCCGAGGTGGCCGAGGCGGTCGACCGGCTGGTGCGCGAGCGGCGGCCGCGGTTCGTGGTCGTCGCAGGCGACGTGCGAGCGCGACAGCTGCTGCTCGAGCGCCTCGCGCTCGCGTCGCGGGGGCTCGTCCTCGAGGTCGACGCGCACACCAAGGCGGAGGGCTCCGACGACGGCGCGCTCGACGACGCCGTCTCGCGCGCCGTGCAGGCGGGCATCGACGCCGAGATCGCCGAGGCCCGCGACCGCGCGGCCGCCGGTCACGGCGCGTCGGGAGCGCGCGGCTTCGGCGACGTCGTCGCGGCGCTGCAGCAGGCGCGCGTGGACACGCTGCTGCTGGATGCGCGTCTCGCCGACTCCGACGAGACCCTGGTCGCACTCGACACGCAGCCGTGGATCGCGCGACAGCGCGGCGACGAGCTCGCGGCCGGCTCGCTCGGCCCCGTGCAGGCCGCCGAGGCGCTGGCCCGCGCGGCCGTGCTGAGCGGCGCGCGCGTGCTCGTGATCGAGGACGACCTGCCCGATGGCGAGCCCCGGGACGGGCGCCCGCCGGCCGAGCCGCTCGCGTCGCTGAGGTGGGCGGACGGCGGATGACCACCGCACCGGGTCTCGTGCGGGTGGGGGTCTCCGGCTGGCGCTACCCCAGCTGGCGCGGAGACTTCTACCCGCGCGGCCTGGTGCAGCGGCGCGAGCTCGAGTACATCGGCGAGCGCATGTCGAGCGCCGAGATCAACGGCTCCTTCTACTCGCTGCAGCGCCCCGAGAGCTACGTCCGGTGGCGCGACAGCGTGCCGGGCGGTTTCGTGTTCGCGGTCAAGGGACCGCGCTACATCACGCACATGCTCCGCCTGCGCAGCGCCGGCACCGCCCTGTCGAACTTCTTCGCTTCGGGGCCGCTCGCGCTCGGACCGAAGCTGGGGCCCATCCTCTGGCAGCTGCCGGCGCGCCATCCGTTCGAACCCGACACGCTCGACGCGTTCCTGGCCTCGCTGCCGCGCACGACAGCCGCCGCGCTCGAGATCGCGCGCGGGCACGACAGCCGGCTCACGGGGCGCACGTGGCTGGAGATCGACGAGGACCGCCCGCTGCGGCACGCCATCGAGCCCCGTTCGGAGAGCTTCGCGGATCCGGCGTTCACCGAGATGCTCCGGGAGCGCGACGTGGCCCTCGTGGTCGCCGACAGCGCGCAGAAGTTCCCGATGTTCGACGCCGTCACGTCCGATCACGTGTACGTCCGGCTGCACGGCTCGCAGGAGCTCTACATGAGCGGGTACACCGCGGAGGAGCTCGACGAATGGGCTGCGCGCGTGCGCGCATGGGCGGACGGCACAGGGTGTCCCGACGGCGTTCCGCGCGACGTCTACGTGTACTTCGACAACGACGGCCGCGGGTTCGCGCCGCACGACGCCGTCGCGCTCGAGGCCCGGCTCGCGGCGGTGCCGGCCGGCTGAGGGGAATGCGCGCCCGGTCCATTCGGTTGAATGGGGACGTGACCGACGCCCTCCGCATGCCCGCCGACCGCCGGGCGACCGTCGTCGTGATCGGCGCGGGCCAGGCGGGGCTGTCGGCCGCGTACCACCTGCGCCGCCAGGGCTTCCAGAGCGCGCTCGAGCGCCCGGGCGGCGAGCGCACATACGTCGTGCTGGACGCGAACCCAGCGCCCGGCGGGGCCTGGCAGCACCGCTGGGAGTCGCTGCACGTGGCGAACCTGAACCGGATCTTCGACCTGCCGGGTCTGCCGCAGCCGGCCATGGACGCCGACGAGCCCAGCCGCACGGCCGTGCCGCGCTACTTCGCGGAGTTCGAGGACCGCTACGCGTTCCCGATCCTCCGCCCCGTGCGGGTCGACAGCGTGGACTACGCGGACGACGACGAGACCGGCGACCTGATCGTGCGCACCGACCACGGCACGTGGACCGCCCGCGCGCTCGTCAACGCGACCGGCACGTGGAACAACCCTGTGCTGCCCTCCTACCCCGGCAAGGAGACGTTCCGCGGCCGACAGCTCCACACGCGTGACTACGGCGCGCTGGAGCACTTCGCGGGAAAGCGGGTCGCGATCGTGGGCGGCGGGATCTCGGCCATCCAGCAGCTCGAGGAGATCTCCCGCGTCGCCGACACCTTCTGGTACACGCGCCGCGAGCCGGTCTTCATCGAGGGCGAGTTCGACCCCGAGACCACGGGTCGGAGCACGATCGACAAGGTCATCGCCGATGTGGAGGCGGGCCGGCCCACCGGGAGCGTCGTCGGCTACACCGGGCTCGGCTGGTCGCGGTACGCGCGCGCGGCCCAGGCGCGCGGCGCCCTCGTGCGCCGCCCGATGTTCACGCGGATCGAGCCCGAGGGCGTGCGGGAGGCCGACGGCTCGTTCACGCCGCTCGACGCGATCCTGTGGGCCACGGGTTTCAAGGCCGACCTGCGCCACCTCGACCCGCTGTACCTGCGCAACGAGCTGGGCGGCATCACGATGCGCGGCACGCAGGTGCGCGGCGAGCCGCGCGTCCACCTGATCGGCTTCGGTCCGTCTCAGTCGACCGTGGGCGCCAACCGGGCCGGCCGCGAAGCCGTCGCGGGCCTCGTGCGCTACCTCGACGAGGGCTGGGCCGAGGAGGACGTGGCGGTCTGACGGCCGGAAGGACGGCACGTCAGAAGGGCGATGCGCCGCCCGATCAGACGCGGCGACGGGAGTCGAACCCGCAACGCCGCCGGGTATGAGCCGGGGCCCGGGACCACCCGGATCGCCGCGATGACCCCACGGTACGTCCGGATGCCCGCATCACCCAGCCCCGTGACGAGATGTTGCGGAATCGCTCAGGCGCGCGCCGCTCGGCGCTTTCCGGCCCGCGGCGTCAGCACGGCGCCCTCACGCGAGAGCCGCACGGCGATCAGTCCGAGCACCAGGACGACGATCCAGAACCCGGCGACCGCCCCGATGCCGCCGACGACCATGAGGGCGGTCGCGATCATGGGTGTGAAGCCGGCGCCGAGCGTCGACGCACCCTGGTACGCGAGCGAGGCGCCCGTGTAGCGCACGTCCGGCGGGAACTGCTCCGAGATGTACGCGCCGATCGGGCCGGCGAGGATGCCCTGGATCAGACCGTTGCCGACCACCACCGCGATCGCGAAGCCCCATGCCGTGCCGTCGTGCAGCAGCACGAGCGCCGGGAAGGCCCACAGCACCCCCAGCACGCCGCCGATCGTCAGCACCGTGCGCCGCCCGATCCGGTCGGAGAGGCGTGCCGCGGCGAACGACACGACGATCGTGACGACCGCCGCGAGGCCCTTGATGTTGAGCACGGCCTCGCGCGCGACGCCCGCGCCGGTCGCCTCGGACGCACCCCACGACGTCAGGATGCCCTGGCACGCGTAGAACCCGAGCGAGGCGACGAGGGTCAGGATCACGACGCGCGGGTGCCCGGTGAGCACGCGCGTCAGCGGGATGCGGCGACGCTGCGTGCGCTCCGCCGCCTCCGCCTCCAGCCGCTCGAACACGGGCGACTCGGCCACCTTCAGCCGGATGACGAGACCGACGACGATCAGCAGAGCCGAGAAGAGGAAGGGGATGCGCCAGCCCCACACCAGGAACTGGTCACCTGTGAGCGCCGAGACCCCGGACACCACGAAGGTCGCCAGCAGCCCGCCCGCGGGACCGCCGGCGTTGGCGAACGCGGCCGCGAAGCCGCGCTTGCGCTCGGGCGCGTGCTCGAGAGCCATGAGCGTCGCGCCACCCCACTCGCCGCCGACCGAGATGCCCTGCACGATGCGCAGCAGCACCAGGATGATCGGGGCCGCGACGCCGATCATCGCGGGCGTGGGCAGCAGGCCGATCGCGACGGTCGCGACGCCCATCATCAGCATGGACAGCACGAGCATCTGCTTGCGGCCGAGGATGTCGCCGAAGTGGCCGAACAGGATGCCGCCGAGGGGCCGCGCGAGGTAGCCCACCGCGAGCGTCGCGAACGAGGCCAGCAGGCCGATCCCGTCGGGCTGGTCGCCGAAGAACACCTTGTCGAAGATCAGGGCGACCGCGGTCGCGTACAGGATGAAGTCGTAGTACTCGATCACGCTGCCGATGAACGACGAGCCGAGCACGCGGCGCAGGTCACGGGTGTTGAGCGAATCGGAGGCCGGCTGTTCCCCCGCGATGCCCATCAGGTGCCACTTCGTGCTGAGCGAGACGCCGTCGTCGACCGCTGATCCGAGACTCCCACACCGACCGTGCGAGCGCCTCCGTGTCAGCATCCTCCGGGACGCCGCACGTGCGCGGATGCTACGGTGAGCGCATGGAGATCGAGGTCGACAGGATCTAGCCGAACGCCGCCCCCATCGCACAGATGGCTCAGGGCCCCGCGTTCGCGCCCCACCGTTCTCGCGCCGTTCCGGCCGACGGTGACGCGCAGCGATTCCTCACCCGATCGGATCCCCGTCCGCACGCCCTCCGGCGCCCGCGGACGCGCGTCGACCTCGACCGGCCCGTGCGCATCCGCACCGCCGAAAGGTCCCACACTCATGCCAGCCCCCACCTCCGTCACCCTCCGCGACCTCGCGTTCGAGTGGCCCGACGGCTCGCCCGCCCTCGACGGCCTGAACGGCACGCTGCCCATGGGCCGCACCGGTCTGGTCGGCCGCAACGGCGTCGGCAAGTCGACGCTGCTCCGGCTCATCGCCGGCCTGCTCGCCCCGACCCGCGGCCGGATCGAGACCGCGGGCGACGTCGGCTACCTGCCGCAGACGCTCACCCTCGACCACGACGCCACGGTCGCCGACCTGCTCGGCATCGCCCCCGTGATCGCGGGGCTCCGCGCGATCGAGTCGGGCGACGTCGACGAGCGCCACTTCGACGCCGTCGGCGACGACTGGGACGTCGAGTCCCGCGCGGACGAGGCCCTGCACGAGATCGGCTTCTCGGCCGCCGACCTCGACCGCCCGGTCGCCCGCCTGTCGGGCGGCGAGGCGATGCTGATCGCGCTCACCGGGCTGCGCCTGAGGCGCACGCCCATCACGCTGCTCGACGAGCCGACGAACAACCTCGACCGGCCGACCCGCGGGCTGCTCGGCGACCTGGTCGACGCCTGGCCCGGGACGCTTATCGTCGTCAGCCACGACCTCGAGCTGCTCGAGCGGATGGAGCACACCGCCGAGCTGCGCGCCACCGGCCTCGGCCAGGAGGCCCGGGGCCGGGGCGCGCGCCTGGAGGTGTTCGGCGGCCCCTACAGCGCGTTCCGCGAGTCCGTCGAGCAGGATCAGGCCGCGGCTGCGCAGGCCGCGCGCACCGCCAAGCAGGCGCTGAAGGTCGAGAAGCGGCAGCGCGCAGAGGCCGAGGCCAAGATCGCGGCCCGCGCCCGGGCCGGGAAGAAGGCCTCCGAGAACATGCCGAAGATCCTCGCGAACGCCCTCGCCCGCAAGGCGCAGGCGACCGCGGGATCGCTGCGCGGCACGCTCGACAGCCGGGTCGAGGCCGCTCAGGAGGCGATGGACGCCGCCGACGCGCTGGTGCGCGACGAGGAGCACATCCACCTCACCGCCGGCTCGCGGAGCTGACGGACGGGACCCGCACGGTGGTGATCCAGGGCCCCGAGCGCGTCGCGCTCGTCGGGCCGAACGGCGCGGGCAAGACCACGCTGCTGGAGCAGCTGGTCTCGGGCGCGGCAGCGCCCCCGGGCGCCGTGCGCGGAACGCTGCTCACGTCGCGGGTCGGGTACCTGCGCCAGCGTCTGGACGACCTCGACGACGCGCGCTCCGCGGTCGACAACGTGCGGGACACGGCACCCGGCACTGCCCCTGGCGAGCTGCGCAACCAGCTGGCGAGACTGCTGCTGCGCGGCAGCGCGCTCGATCGCCCGGTCCGCACGCTGTCCGGGGGCGAGCGGTTCCGAGTGGCGCTCGGGCGGCTGCTGCTCGCGGATCCCCCGGCGCAGCTGCTCATCCTCGACGAGCCCACCAACAATCTCGACATCTCCAGCGTCGAGCAGCTCGCCGAGGCGCTGGAGGCCTACCGCGGCGCCGTACTGATCGTCAGTCACGACCATGCGTTCCTGCGCCGCGTCGGCATCGACGGTCTTGCCCGCGCCGTTCGGCCCGACGAGCGCGACGCGCTCGGGGCCCTGGATCACCACCGTGCGGGTCCCGTCCGTCAGCTCCGCGAGCCGGCGGGAGCGGGATCCCTCAGCGCGCGGCGCCCGCGCGGCGCTTGTTGTAGATGTCGAACGCGACGGCGATCAGCAGGACGATGCCCTTCACGATCTGCTGCGTCGCCTGGTCGATGCCGAGCAGCTGCATGCCGTTCGACATGACGGCCATCACGAGGCCGCCGACCATCGCGCCCGTGACGCGGCCGACACCGCCCGTGGTCGAGGCGCCGCCGATGAAGCACGCCGCGATCACGTCGAGCTCGAACATGTTGCCCGCCCCCGGCTGGGCGCCGTTCGAGCGCGCCGAGAAGATCGCGCCGGCGATGCCCGACAGCAGGCCCATGTTCACGAAGATCCAGAAGTTGACCTTCTTGACGTTCACGCCCGACAGCTGCGCGGCCGACAGGTTGCCGCCGATCGCGTACACGTGGCGCCCGAACACGCTGCGCGTGGTGATCAGCTGGTACACCATGATCAGCACCGCGAGGATGATCAGCACGATCGGCAGACCGCGGCTGTGGGCGATCTGCCACGCGAAGGCCATCACGACGGCCGCCACCAGCACGATCTTCAGCACGAACAGATACATCGCCTCGACGGTCTGCTTGTACTTGATGCGGCCCCGGCGCGTGCGCCACTGCGACCACGCGAAGCCGGCCACCGCGACCGCGCCGATCAGGACCGTGAACGCGTCGTAGCCGTCGCCGCCGATCAGGCCGTTCAGGAAGCCCGTCGCGATGGTCGTGTACTCGCGCGGGAAGGGCGAGAGCGAGATGTTCTCGAGCACCAGGTAGGTCACGCCGCGGAACAGCAGCATGCCGGCGAGCGTCACGATGAAGGCCGGGATGCCGACGATCGCCACCCAGAAGCCGTGCCACGCGCCGACCACCAGGCCGACCGCGATCGCCGCGACGATGCCCACCCACCAGGGCGCGCCCTGCTTGATCACGAGCACGGCCGAGACGGCGCCCGCGAGGGCCACCACCGATCCGACCGACAGGTCGATGTGGCCCGCGATGATCACCATGATCATGCCCAGGGCGAGGATCAGGATGTGCGAGTACTGCAGCACCAGATTGGTGAGGTTGTTGGGGCTCAGCAGCACGCCGTCGGTGACGATCGCGAAGAACGCGACGATGATGACGAACGCGATGTAGATGCCGGACGTGCGCAGGTTGCGGGTGAACAGATCCTTGAGATCCGTGAGGGCGCTGCTCATCGCGCCTCCTCCTTCGGCGTGTTCTTCTCGATGGTCATGAGGGCCATCAGGCTCTCCTGGGTGGCCTCGGCGACCGGGAGCTGTCCCGTGATCCGCCCGTAGGCGAGGGTGTAGATGCGGTCGCACATGCCGAGCAGCTCGGGCAGCTCGGACGAGATCATCACGACCGCCTTCCCGGCCTCGGCGAGGCGGTTGATGATCGTGTAGATCTCGTACTTCGCGCCGACATCGATGCCGCGCGTGGGCTCGTCGAGGATCAGGACCTCGGGAGCGCTCTGGAGCCACTTCGACAGCACGACCTTCTGCTGGTTGCCGCCGGACAGGGTGCCGACCGTGGCCATCACGGTGGGCGCCTTGATGTTCATGCTCTGGCGGAACTCCTGCGCGACCTGGATCTCCTCGTTCTCGTTGATCCAGCCGTTCGAGGAGACCTTCTCGAGCGACGCCGCCGAGATGTTCGTGCGGATGTCGCTGATCAGGTTGAGGCCGTAGTGCTTGCGGTCCTCCGACACGTAGGCGATGCCGTTGTCGATGGCCTCCCCGACGGTGCGGGTCTGGATCTCGCGGCCGTGCAGGTACACCCGGCCCGAGATGTCGCGGCCGTAAGAGCGCCCGAACAGGCTCATCGCCAGCTCGGTGCGCCCTGCGCCCATCAGGCCCGCGATGCCGACGATCTCGCCGGCCCGCACGTCGAACGAGGCGCCCTCCACGACGACCCGGCCGGGCTGCGTGGGGTGATGCACGGTCCAGTCCTCGACGCGGAAGACCTCCTCCCCGATGTGCGGCGTGCGCTCCGGGAAGCGGTGCTCCAGGTCGCGGCCGACCATGCCGCGGATGATCCGCTCCTGTGTGGCGTCGGGACCGTGCATGTCGATCGTCTCGACGGTCTCGCCGTCGCGGATGATCGTGGTCGAGTCCGCGATGGCCTCGATCTCGCCGAGCTTGTGGCTGATGATGATGCACGTGATGCCCTGGTCGCGCAGCTGACGCAGCAGGCCGAGCAGGTGCTCGGAGTCCGTGTCGTTCAGCGCGGCCGTCGGCTCGTCCAGGATCAGCAGGCGCACGTCCTTCGTCATCGCCTTGGCGATCTCGATGAGCTGCTGCTTGCCCACGCCGAGCTGGCCGACGTGCGTGACCGGGTTCTCGTGCAGGCCGACGCGCTCCATGAGCTCGGCGGCCTCGGCGTTGGTCTGGTTCCAGTCGACCAGCCCGCCGCGCACGCGCTCGTTGCCGAGGAAGATGTTCTCGGCCGCCGACAGGAACGGGACGAGCGCGAGCTCCTGGTGGATGATGACGACGCCGTGCTCCTCGGAGTCCTTGATCGAGGAGAACCGCACCTCCTCGCCGTCCAGCAGGATCTGGCCGTCGTACGTGCCGTGCGGGTACACGCCGGAGAGGACCTTCATGAGGGTCGACTTGCCCGCGCCGTTCTCGCCGCAGATGGCGTGGATCTCCCCGCGGCGCACGCTCAGGTTGACGTTCTTGAGCACCTTCACGCCGGGGAAGTTCTTGGTGATGTTGCGCATCTCGAGGATGGCGTCCGACATCGTGGTGTCCTTCGTCTCGTCGGATCCGGGATGACGATGCCCGCCGAAGCGGGGTCCGGCGGGCATCGTCGGGAGGTGGGACGGACTCAGTCCGACTGGCCCTTCTCGATCTCCTCGGCGGTCCAGTAGCCCGAGTCCACGAGCAGCGACTCGATGTTCTCGGCCACCACGATGTCCGACTCGAGCAGGTACGACGGCACGACCTTGACCTGGTTGTCGTAGGTCTCGGTGTCGTTGGCCTCCGGCTCCTCGCCCGCGGCGTACGCCTTGGCGGCCTCGACCGCCTGCTCGGCGAGCTTGCGCGTGTCCTTGAAGATGGTCGAGTACTGCACGCCGTCCGCGATCAGCTTCACCGAGGCGATCTCGGCGTCCTGGCCCGTGACGATCGGCAGGCCCGAGGCCTGGTCCGGGCCGTACCCGGCGTTCTGCAGGGCCGTGATGATGCCGCGCGAGAGGCCGTCGTAGGGCGACAGCACGCCGTGCAGCTCCTTCGCGCCGCCGTCGTACGTCGACGTGAGAAGGTCCTCCATGCGCTTCTGCGCGGTCTCCTGCAGCCAGCGCAGCGTCGCGGCCTGCTCGATGTCCGTCTGGCCGGAGGGGACGACGAGCGTGCCGTTGTCGAGGTAGGGCTGGAGCGTGTCCATGGCGCCCTGCCAGAAGAAGTGCGCGTTGTTGTCGTCCAGCGAACCCGCGAAGAGCTCGATGTTGAACGGCCCCGTCTCACCCGTCTCGGCGCCGCTCTCGTCGAGGATGCCCAGGCCGGTGAGCAGCGACGTCGCCTGCTGCACACCCACGTTGTAGTTGTCGAACGTGACGTAGAAGTCGACGTTCTCGGTGCCGTTGATCAGACGGTCGTAGGCGATGATCGGCACGCCCTGGTCGGCGGCGGCCTGCAGCTGGTTGGCCAGCGCGGTGCCGTCGATCGAGGCGACGATCAGGATGTCGGCGCCCTTCGTGATCATCTGGTCGATCTGCTGCTGCTGGGTCGGGATGTCGTCGGCCGCGTACTGCAGATCGACCGTGTAACCGGCCTCCTCCAGGCCCGCCTTGACGGCGTCGCCGTCGGCGATCCAGCGCTCCGACGTCTCGGTCGGCATCGCGACGCCGACCGTGATGTCCTCGGGCGCCTCGGTGTCGCCGCCGCCCGCGGGCGCGCCCGCTCCGCCTCCGGCGCATCCGGCGAGCGCCAGGGCCAGTCCGGCCGTGGCCGCCGTCGCGAGGGTGAACCGCTTCGCAGTCCGCTTCATTGCTGTGCCTCTTCTCTTCTTCGAGATCCGGGACGTCCCGGCGTGGGACCATGTTAGCGCTCACACATGGCTGTGTGCACGTTCACACGAGGCACTTTATCCCCCGGGCGCGGCGGCGCCCCCGACCGTCAGCTGGTGGCGAGTCGCAGCATCGTCCAGGACACGGCCGGCAGCACCGCCTTCACGCGGGCGCCGTCCGCGGTCGCTCCCGCGTTCGGAACCGGCACCACCGAGTCCGCATCGTCGGCCGTGGCCTGCCAGGTGTGATCCGGATTCGACAGCGTGACCGCCTCGACGATGCGCAGATCTCCGAGCCCCCGCACGTCCACGGCGAGCTCGAGCTCGTCCGCGACCGAGCGGTTGACCGCGAAGACCACGACGTCGCCGGTCGCCGGGTCGTGGGTCGCGACCGCGTCGAGCGCCGCGACCTCGCCGAACTTCGCCGTCTCGTGCGTGGGCGTGTCGACCGCGAGCCGCAGCACGTCGCCCGCGGCGTGCCGGGCCGTGAGGGCGAACGGGTGGAAGATGGTCTGCCGCCAGCTGCGCCCGCCCGGCTCGGTCATGATCGGCGCGATGACGTTCACCAGCTGCGCGAGCGACGCGGCGTGCACCCGGTCGCTGTGGCGAAGCAGCGAGATCAGCAGCCCGCCCACCACGACGGCGTCCGCCACGTTGTACCTGTCCTCGAGCAGCACGGGCGCGACGGGCCAGTCGTCGCCCTCGGGCACGTGGGACTCGGCCCGCTTCTGGTACCACACGTTCCACTCGTCGAACGAGATCGCGATCCGCTTGCGGTGCTTGCCTGCCGCGCGGACGGCGTCGGAGGTCGCGACCACCGACTCGATGAAGTGATCCATGTCCACCGCGGAGGCCAGGAACGACGCGAGATCGCCGTCCTCCTCGTAGTAGTAGGCGTGCGCGGAGACCATGTCGACGTGGTCGTACGACTCCGTCAGCACGACGCGCTCCCACTCGCCGAAGGTGGGCATGCCCGATCCGGACGATCCGCACGCGACGAGCACGAGATCGGGGTCGATCATCCGCATGGCGCGGGCCGTCTCGGCCGCCAGCCGGCCGTACTCGGCGGCCGTCTTGTGGCCGATCTGCCACGGGCCGTCCATCTCGTTGCCGAGGCACCACATCCGGATGTCGTGCGGCTCCTCGGAGCCGTTGGCGCGACGCAGGTTCGCCAGGGCCGTGTCGCCCGTGCCGTTGCAGTACTCGAGCAGATCGAGCGCCTCCTGCACGCCGCGCGTGCCGAGGTTGACCGCCATCATGGGCTCGACCCCCGCGGCCCGGCACCAGCGCACGAACTCGTCGACGCCCACGAGGTTCGGCTCGGTGGAGTGCCAGGCGAGCTCGAGCCGCCGCGGTCGGTCGGCGACCGGGCCGATGCCGTCCTCCCAGCGGTACCCGGAGACGAAGTTGCCTCCCGGATAGCGCACCGTCGTGACCCCGAGCTCGCGGGTGAGCTCGAGCACGTCGCCCCGGAAGCCGTCGGCGTCGGCCGTGGGGTGGCCGGGCTCGTGGATGCCCGTGTACACGCAGCGCCCGAGGTGCTCGACGAACGAGCCGAAGGTGCGCGGACGCACGGGGCCGACGGTGAAGGCCGGGTCGACCGTGACGGAGGCGGTCAGCATGGAGGGATTTCCTTTCGGTGGTGGATGCACGGCAGGGGACGGCCGCGGACGGCCGGTGAGGTGGTCGGGATGACCGGCCGGCGGCGCGGAGGCACGCGCCGCCGGCCGGCGGGATCAGCCGAGTTCGTTCTCGAGGTCGGTCTGCGCCTGCTCGAGGACCTGCTGAGCCGGCACCTTGTTCTCGAACGCCTCGTTCAGCGTCACGGTGCGGAACAGGTTGTCGACCGAGGGCCAGTTCGGCGACGAGAAGGACTCCCAGTGGCCGATGCCGTCCTTCACCTGGTTCAGGACGTCGAACAGGTTCGTCTGGAAGTACTGGTTGAACTTGTTGTCGGGGTTGTGGGTGACGGCCTCGTCCTCCCAGACCGACATGTTCACGGGGTCGAAGCCGAGCTCCTCCCACACGGCCACGTTGGCCTCAGGCGAGAGCTTCGCGAACGCCAGCCAGTCGGCCGCGAACTCCGCGACGGGCGACGAGCCGATGACCGCGGTGCCGGTGCCGCCGCCGCCGATCGTCTTGACCGCGGCGCCGTCGGGGACGGGAGCCGGCGCGATGGCGATCTTGCCGGCGAGGTCGGGCATGTAGTCCACGAACCGCGAGGTGTACCACGCCGGGTACACGACCGCGGCGAAGTCGCCGCTGTTGATGGCGCCGTAGGCCTGCTCGTCGTCCGGGCTGCCGCCGGGGATCGTCGAGATCGCGCCGGCCTCCTGCATCTCCTGCAGCATCGAGATGGTCTCGACCGCCTCCGGGCTGTCCACCTGCGGGTTGCCGTCGGCGTCCATCCACTCGCCGCCCAGCTGCGCGGTGATGAGCGGCTCGACGAACGTCACGCCGGTCTCGGCGATGCCGAACGCCTTGCCCGTGGCCTCGTTGTACTGCTGGCCCGCGGCGCTGAAGTCGTCCCAGGTCTGGATCGTGGTGTAGTCGATGCCGGCGCCCTCGAGGAGCTCGGTGTTGTAGAACGCGACGAACGCCCCGACGTGTGTGGGGAACGCGTAGATCGAGCCGTCCTTCGAGTAGAGGTCGAGGCGCGCCTGGACGATGTCGTCCACGTAGGGCTCGGCGACCTCCGTGAGGTCGACCAGCGGCGGGTTCTCGCCCCGCACGAAGTTCGCGAACTTGTTGACCTCGATGTCGACGACGTCCGGGAGGCCCTCGCCGGCGTTGAGCGCCAGCTGCAGCTTGTTGTGCATCTCCTCGTACGGGTACACCGTGATCTGGAGATCGATCGCGCTGTCGGGGTTCTCCTCGTTCCAGGCCTCGGCCATCGCCTCGTAGAAGGCGGCGTGGACCTCGGCGAACACCCACATGTCGACGACGGTGGAGCCGTCCTCATTCACGGTGGGCGCCTGGCCGCCGCCGCTGCAGCCGGCCAGGGCGCCGGCCGTGAGGGCGAGAACCGCCCCCATCGGGATGATCCTTCGTGCGTTCATGGTGATCTCCTTCGATCGTTGCTGTGTGCGGGGGGGGTGGGGTCTTGCGTCGTCAGCCCTTGACCGCGCCGGCGGTCATGCCTTCGATGAAGTAGCGCTGGAACGCGAGGAAGAGCAGGAGGATGGGGACGAGCGAGAAGAACGCGCCGACGATGAGCAGGTCGTAGTTGTTGCCGTGGGGCGTCAGCAGCGCGTTCAGGCCGATCGGCAGGACGAACTTCTCGGAGCTGCGCAGCACCAGCAGCGGCCAGAGGAAGTTGTTCCAGCACATCATCCCGTTGAGGATCGCCATGGCGGCGATGGCCGGCTTCGCGATGGGGAGCACCAGGCGGAAGAAGATGCCGAACTCGCTCACGCCGTCGACGCGTCCCGCCTCGACGAGCTCGTACGGCACGCCGAGGAAGTACTGCCGGAAGAAGAAGATCGTCATGGCGTGGGCGAGGAACGGCAGCCAGATCACCGTGAACGTGTCGGCGAGGTCGAAGTCGTTGACCTGCATGTAGAGCGGGAGCATCAGCATCTCGAACGGGACCGTCATCACGATCAGGACGGCGACGAACACGACCTGCTTGCCGCGGAACTCGTACATCGCGAGGCCGTAGGAGACGAAGGAGCTGACCAGGAGGGTCAGCACGACCTGCACGGCGGTGAGCCACAGGCTGTTCCAGAACCACAGGAAGTAGTCGCCGGAATCCGTGAACAGCACGCGGTAGCTGTCCAGGTCGAAGGACCCGAAGTCGATCGCGAAGCTGATGCCGCTGCGGATGAGGGATCCGCCGTCCTGGAACGTGCCCAGGAGGATCGCGATGATCGGGATCAGGGCGATGACCGCGATGACGATCAGGAACGCGGACTGGATCAGGCCCGCGAACCGCTGAGGCCACGGCAGCGGCGGCCGCACGCCCTCGATCACGGTGATGTTCGCGCGCGTCTCGGTCATCGCGTCGCCTCCTTCCGGAACGTGCCCGTCAGCGTGAGCTGGGTGACGTTGATGACGAGGACCACCAGGAGCAGGACCACGCCCACGGCGGAGGCGAAGCCCATGTCGTTCTGCTGGATCCCCTGCCGGTACAGGTATCCGACGATGGTCAGGCCCTGATTGTTCGGAGACTGGTTGCCGGCGTAGAGCATGAAGCTCTCGGTGAACATCGCGAGGCCGCCGTAGATGCTGATCGTGATGACGTACACGATGGTCGGGCGCAGGTTCGGCACCGTGATGTGGAGGAACTGCTTGATCCGCCCGGCGCCGTCCAGGGCCGCCGCCTCGTAGTACTCGCGCGGGATGGACTGCATCCCCGCGAGGAAGTACATCGTGTTGACGCCGGTCCACCGCCACAGCGCCAGCACGAGCAGGACGATCAGGCCGGGGATGTCCTCGCGCAGCCACCGCACGGGCCCGAACCCGATGAAGTCGAGCACCTGGTTCACCATGGCCGAGTCGCTCTCGGAGAACATGAGGCGGAAGACGAGGCCCGCGACGACGATGGACGTGAGGGCCGGGACGAACAGCGACGCCTTGAAGAGGTTCTTGATCCGCGGGCTGCCGATCTTGGAGTTGAGGATCGCCGCGAGCACCATCGGGATCGGGATCAGCAGCACGAGGGTGAGCACCATGTAGCGGAAGCTGTTGCCCACCGCCTGCCAGAACACGCGGTCGCCGACCATCCGCTCGTAGTTGCGGAAGCCGATGAACGTCGCCTGCCCGTACAGGAGCTCCTGGAAGCTCATCATGAACGAGCGGACGATCGGCACGGCCCAGAAGACCAGCAGCGTGATCACGAACGGCAGCACGAACAGGTACGGTGCGGCCTTCTTCGAGTACAGCAGTCGCTTCATCGCGCCTTCCTCGGTGAGGGTGACGACCATGTCACCTGGTTCTTTTTACATCGATGTAAATCGGTGACGCAAGAGGGGTTCCGACATCCCGTCGAAGGGGACGCGGTCAGCGCGCGGTCGAGTCGCGGGGCACGAGCTGGAAGTCGGCGACCACGAGGCGCGGCGGGCGGGACTCCCCCGCCATGCGCTCGATGAGCAGGTCCACGGCGACGCGCGCGATCTGCTCCCGGCCCGGCGCGATCGAGCTCAGGGTCGGGGCCGAGTAGCTGCCCTCCTCGATGTCGTCGAATCCGACGACCGCGACGTCGCGCGGCACCGCGATGCCGCGCTCGTGCAGCTCGTGGAGCGCCCCGAGCGCGAGCGCGTCGTTCATCGCGAACACGCCGTCGACGGGCGCTCCCGAGTCGAGGATCCGCGCCATGGCGGCCGCCCCCGTCGAACGACGCCACCTGCCGGCCTCGCCGACCAGGCGGGGGTCGTGTTCGAGCCCCGCCTCGGCCAGACCCGCCAGGTAGCCCTCGAAGCGCAGGATCGCCGATCCCATCTGCTCGCCGACGTGCGCGCCGATCACGGCGATGCGGCGGCAGCCGCGCTCCGCCAGGTGCAGGGTGGCGGCGCGCGCCGCCTCCCGGTTGTTCATCGTGACGTGGTCGACGGGCGCACCGAACACCCGCTCCCCCAGCATGACCAGCGGGTAGTCGAGGTCCTCGAACGGCGACAGGTCGGCCGGATCCATGGTCATGGGCGAGAACAGCAGGCCGTCGGTGAGCTGGCGGCGCTCGCTGCGCAGCACGTCCAGCTCGTGCTCTCCCATCGGCCCGGTGTGCTCGATCAGCAGCACGAGATCACGCGCCTCCGCCGCTCGCATGAACGAGTCGGCGAGCTCGGCGAAGTACGGATTGCGCAGCTCGGGGATCGCCAGCCCGATCATCCCAGTGCGCCCGCGCCGCAGGTTGCGCCCGGAGACGTTGACCCGATACCCCAGGTCCGAGATCGCCGACTCGACGCGCGCCCGTGTCCCGGGCCGCACGTGGACGAACCCGTTCACGACGTTCGACACCGTCTTGACCGAGACGCCGGCGCGGTCGGCGACGTCGCGCATCGTCACCGACATGCGTCCTCGCCTTCCGCCGCGGCCTCTCGCCCGACATCGGCATTCTATGCAGGCGCAGCGGATCCGCCGGCTCGGGGCGCATCCGTGTGCGGAAGACCCCGAGCCGTCGCCGAGGGCGTCAGATCCCCTGGGCCAGGCGGTGGTACGCGGCGTTCCAGCGCACCTGGTCGGCGAAGCCGCGGCGCGTCGTGGACTCGTCGATCACGAGGAGCTCGCAGCGGGCGATGTCCGCGAACACCTCGAACGCCTCGACGCCCGCGGCGGTCGACAGCACCGTGTGGTGCGCGCCGCCGGCCGTGAGCCAGGCCTCGGCCGAGACGTCGAACGACGGGCGCGGGCGCCACACGGCCCGCGCCACGGGCAGGTGCGGCAGCGGCGCGGGAGGCGCCACGACGTCGACCACGTTCGCGGTGAGGCGGAAGCGGTCGCGCATGTCGGCCAGCGACACGACGACCGCGCCCTCGGTCGCATCGGCGTCGAACACCATGCGGACCGGGTCCTCCTTGCCGCCGATGCCGAGCGGGTGGATCTCGACCTTCGGCTTCGCCGTGGTGAGGGACGGGCAGATCTCGAGCATGTGCGCGCCCAGGATGAGCTCCGCGCCGGGCGTGAGATCGTACGTGTAGTCCTCCATGAGCGACGCGCCGCCGGGCAGGCCCTCGCCCATGACCTTCGCGGCCCGCACGAGCACGGCGGTCTTCCAGTCGCCCTCGGCGCCGAAGCCGTAGCCCTTCGACATCAGCCGCTGCACCGCGATGCCGGGCAGCTGGCGCAGCGCCCCGAGGTCCTCGAAGTTGGTGGTGAACGCCTTGGCGCCGATCCCGCCGAGGAACTCCTCGAGCGCGAGCTCCTGGCTCGCGGCGTACCGCAGCGACTCGTGGCGCTCGCCGCCGCGGCGCAGCTCGGGGACCACGTCGTAGAGGTCCTCGTACTCGGCCACCAGCCGGTCGACGTCCGCATCGGCCACGCGCTCGACCGCCGCGACCAGGTCGTTCACGCCCCATGTGTTCACCGAGACGCCGAAGCGGAGCTCCGCCTCGGTCTTGTCTCCCTCGGTCACGGCGACGTTGCGCATGTTGTCGCCGAAGCGGGCGAGGCGCAGCTCGTGGGTCGCGGCCCATCCGGCGGCGCCGCGCACCCAGGTGCCCACGCGACGGGTGACGGCGGGGTTCGACACGTGACCCACGACGGTCGTACGGGCGACGCCCAGGCGGGTGGCGAGGTACGCGTACTCGCGGTCGCCGTGCGCGGCCTGGTTGAGGTTCATGAAGTCGAAGTCGATGCTGTCCCACGGCAGCTCGACGTTCGCCTGCGTGTGGAGGTGCAGCAGCGGCTTGCGGAGCGCATCCAGGCCGGCGATCCACATCTTGGCGGGGCTGAACGTGTGCATCCACGTGATCACGCCCAGCACGCGGTCGTCGGCGTTCGCGTCGAGCATCGCGCGGCGGATGGAGGCGGCGTCCTTCAGGACCGGCTTCCACACGATCGTGGCGGGCACGTCGGCCGACGCGTCCAGCGCCCGCGCCACCTCCTGCGACTGCTCCGCCACCTGACGCAGCGTCTCCTCGCCGTAGAGGTCCTGGCTGCCGGTGAGGAACCAGACCTCGCGGTCGGCATAGGGCTTGCTCATGGATGTCCTTCCTGAGTTGCTCGGCGGCCGCGTCAGCGCTGGCCGTAGACGTTCTGGTAGCGGTCGTAGAGGCTGTCGATCGCCTGCTGCGGGATGGCCAGCGGCTCGCCCAGCTGGCGCGAGATGTGCACGGTGCGGGCGACCTCCTCGAGGAGGACCGCGGCCTTGACGGCCGACTTCGCGTCGCGGCCGATCGTGAACGGGCCGTGGTTCTGCATCAGCACGGCCGGGCTGCGGTGGTCGCGCAGCGTCTCGACGATGCCGCGTCCGATCGAGTCGTCGCCGATGATCGCGAACGGACCGACCGGGATCGGCCCGCCGAACTCGTCGGCCATCATGGTCAGCACGCAGGGGATCTCCTCGCCCCGCGCGGCCCATGCGGCGGCATAGGTCGAGTGCGTGTGGACCACTCCCCCGACGTGCGGCATGTGCCGGTAGACGTACGCGTGGGCGGCGGTGTCGGACGACGGGTTCCGCGTGCCCTCCACGAGTTCGCCGTCGAGGTCGCAGACCACGATCGCATCGGCGTCGAGCTCGTCGTACGAGACCCCCGAGGGTTTGATCACGAGCAGATCGGGATGCCCGTCCACGCCGGGGACGCGCTCCGAGACGTTGCCGGCGGTCCAGACCACGAGCTCCCAGCGGGGCAGCTCGGCGTGGAGGGCGGCGACACGGGCCTTGGCGTCGTCGACGGCCGCGCGCATGGCGGCGGGGACTGATGCGGTCATCGGAGGCTCCAGGTGGGATCGGAACGGGAACGGTCAGCGGATGGCGGCGACGGCGGCGCGCTCGGCGGCCAGTCCGGCGGCCCAGCGATCGAGGTACGCGCGGTGGTCGGCGATCTCTTCGGCCGTGGGCTCCGCCACGGATGTCGCCGCCCCCGCGAACACGGCGTCGGCGAGCCACGCGGCCAGGGTGCGGCCCGCGGCCGCGCCGTCGGCGACGGCACGGGCGTAGGCGGCCAGGACCGCCATGCCCCACGCGCCGCCCTCTCCCGCGGTCTCTCCGACGACCACGGGCGCCTCGACCGCGGCCGCCAGCAGCCGCTGCGCGACCCCGGCGGTGCGGAAGACCCCGCCGTGGGCGCACATCGCGTCGATCGCCACGCCCTCGTCGGCGAGGGTGCGCATGCCGAGGCTCAGGGTGGCGAACACGCCCCGCAGCTGGGCGCGGAAGAACCCGCCGAGCGTCAGGCGCGAGCCCGGCGTGCGGACGAAGAGCGGGCGCCCCTCGAGCAGCTCGGCGATCGGCTCGCCGGCCAGGTGGTTGTAGGCCAGGAGCCCGTCGTCGGCGCCCGCCTCGAGCGCTCCCCGCAGCAGCGCGGCGAACACGTCGTCGCCCGTCGCCGGGGATCCGATCGCGGCCGCGAACTCGCCGAACACGCCGGCCCAGGCGCCGAGCTCGCTGGCGCCGTTGTTGCAGTGCACCATCGCCACGGGGTCGCCGGCGGGCGTCGTGACGACGTCGATCTCGGGGTACGGGCGCGACAGGGCTCGCTCGAGCACGACCATGGCGAAGATGCTCGTGCCCGCGCTCACGTTGCCGGTGCGCGGCGTGACGGCGTTCGTCGCCACCATGCCCGTGCCGGCGTCGCCCTCGGGCGGGCACAGCGGCGCGCCCGCGCGCAGCGAGCCGGTCGGGTCGAGCAGCGCGGCGCCCTGGTCGGTCAGCGCGCCGGCCGGCGCGCCCGCCGGCAGCACCGTCGGCAGCAGCTCCCGCAGCCGCAGGTGCGGGGCGCCCGCCGCGGCGAGGCGCTCGTCCGCGATCCGGATGAGGGCCTCGTCGTAGTCGCCGGTCGCGGGGTCGATCGGGAACATGCCCGAGGCGTCGCCGACGCCGAGCACGCGCTCGCCGGTGAGCAGCTCGTGCACGTGGCCGGCCAGCGTGTTCAGGTGCGCGATGCGCGCGACGTGCTCCTCGTCGTCCAGGACCGCCTGGTGCAGGTGCGCGACCGACCAGCGCAGCGGGATGTTGCAGGCCAGCGCCTCGGACAGCTCCGCGGCGGCGCGCTCGGTGTTGACGTTGCGCCACGTGCGGAACGGCACGAGCAGCTCCCCCGCGGCATCGAACGCCAGGTAGCCGTGCATCATGGCCGACACCCCGATCGCGCCGATCGTCTCGGGGCGGGCGCCGTGGCGGCGCTCGGCGTCGGACGCCAGCTCCGCATACGCGGCGCGGAGCCCGTCGCGCACGGCGTCGAGCGAGTAGGTCCACAGCCCGTCGACGAGCTCGTTCTCCCACTCGTGCCCGCCGACGGCGAGCACGCCGCCGTCCGTCCCGATGAGGCAGGCCTTGATCCGGGTCGATCCCAGCTCGATCCCCAGCGCGGTGCGGCCGTCGAGGATCGCCGCTCGGGCCTCGGCCGCGGGGGCCGCCGTCTCGGGATGCGACATCGCACTGCTCCGTTCCGCCGGGCGTCCTCGCCCGGGTCATCCGTCCAGGTCGGGCCGGTTCGGCCCGGACGTCAGCATATGTTAGCGCTCACATATGCGCAACACGCGTCAGGCCCGCGCCGCGGGTGAAGGAGCCGCGGGCTCAGGCGGGCGGAGCCGTGCTGTCGCGCACGACGAGCACGGGCGGGATGACCGCCACCATGCCGCCGGTCGACGCGGCCGCGCCGGCGGACCAGTGGTCGAGGAGGGCCCGGAGCGCGGCCTCCCCCAGCTCGGCGAAGGGCTGCCGCACGGTCGTGAGCGCCGGGACGAGGAACCCGCTGCCGTCGATGTCGTCGAAGCCTACGACCGCGACGTCCTGGGGAACGCGCACTCCGCTCTCCCAGAACGCCTTCAGCAGCCCCAGCGAGAGGTAGTCGTTGGCGGCGACGATCGCCGTCGGCCCGTCGGCGCCGCCGATCTCGGCGGCGAGCGCGCGGCCGATCTCGTATCCGCGGTCGGCCGACCATCCCTCGGCCGCCACCGTGCGCGCGGGATGCCCCGCCTCGGCCATCGCCTCGGTGTAGCCGGTGACGCGGCGCGCCGCGTCGTACCAGCCGTCCGGGCCCGCGACGTGCACGATCCTGCTGTGCCCCAGCTCGATCAGGTGGCGGGTCGCCAGCGAGGAGCCCCGGTGCTGGTCGACGCACACGTAGCGGACGCTGGTCTCGGCCGGGATGTCGGGGCGCGCCGCGACGACGACGACGGGAACGGCCGGGGCCAGGTCGTCGATCAGGCGGGCGACGTCCTCCAGCGGGGCGACCACGACCACGCCGTCGACGCCCTGGTTCATGAGCTGGTCGAGCACCTCGCGCGCCGAGGCGGAGTCGTCTCCGGCGAGCGCCGCCACCGACACGAAGTAGCCCTCCGACCGCGCGGCGGCCTCGATGGCGAGCACGGTGCTGGCCGGGCCGAAGTGCGTGGTGGCCGCGGTCAGGATGCCCACCGTCGCGGTGCGCGCGGTCACGAGGGCGCGCGCCGCCTGGTTCGGCCGGTACCCGAGGTCCTCGATCGCCGCGAGCACTCGGTCGCGCGTCTCGGGGCGGACGTAGGCGTGCCCGTTCAGCACCCGGGAGACCGTCTGGTGCGAGACGCCGGCGCGCGCGGCGACGTCCGCCATGGACGGCGGCCGGGATGCGGGCATGCGTCCCTCCTCACGTATGCGCGACGGTGTGTGGGCACCCAGCGTAGCGGCGGCGCGGGCCGAGCCCGGGACGGGGCTCACTGCGGGTACGGCGTCTCGCCCCTCTCGAGCATGGCGACCAGCTTGGCGATCCGGTCGGCGCGGCTGGTGGCGCTGGGCGCCGTCAGCACCCGGTGCAGGACGGCGTAGCGGTTCTGCCCGTTGAGCCGCGCGAAGGACTCCGCCGCGCCGGCGGACGCCGTCAGCGCCGCCGCGAGATCCTCGGGGACCTGCACCGTCGCGGGTCCCGCGTACGCCCGCTCCCACCGTCCGTCGGCCTTCGCCCGGTCGATCTCCGCCTGCCCGCGCGGGCGCATCCGGCCCTGCGCGATCAGCTCCGACACGATGCCCACGTTGCGCTGCGACCAGATCGACGCGCGGCGCCGGGGCGTGAAGTGCTGCCGGAAGACCGCGCGGTCGACGCTCTGGCGGCGCCCGTCGATCCAGCCGCTGCACAGCGCCTCCTCGAGCGCCTGGGCGTAGGTCAGCGAGGTGGGCGACGTGGTGCCCTTCTTCGCGAGGATCAGCCAGACGCCGTCGGTCGTGTCCTCGTGCCGGTCGAGCCAGGCACGCCAGGCCGCGGCATCCGCCACGACGAGCTCCGCGCCGCTTTGGCGCTCCTCGGCTGTCATGGCGCCATGGTAGGCGGGGGGCGCCGACATCCCCGCTCCCGGAGCGCGGGTGCCGGTGTACCGCACGCTTCGCCGGCCGTCAATCCCGGGTCGCCGAGGCGTCGCGGGCGTCTACCGTCGAAGCAGGGTGCGGACGGGGGAACGGGATGAGGCGCGTGTCGCTCGATTCCAGCGTGATCGCCGCTGCGGGGTACGACCCGGGGACGGCGGTGCTCGAGATCGAGTTCACGACCGGCGACGTCTACCGGTACTTCGCCGTGCCGCCGTCCGTGTACCGCGGCCTGCGCAACGCCGCGAGCGCGGGCCGGTTCTTCAGCGAGCGCATCCGAGACGTGTACCCGTCCCAGCACATCGGCTGGTGAGGCTCAGCCGACCCGCTCCTCGACGAGCGGGTCCGGCTCGGGCGGCGCGACCGGCACCCGCCGGATGCGCAGCGACACCAGCGCCGCCACGATGCAAAGCCCTGCCGCGGCGAACCAGGCGATCGTGTACTGGCCCGTGGCGTCGCGGACGATGCCGGCGAGGATCGTCGCGATGCCGGCGCCGAGCTGGTGGCTCGCGAACACCCAGCCGAACACGAGCGGCCCGCGGTCGCCGAACACCTCGCGGCACAGGGCGATGGTCGGCGGCACGGTGGCGACCCAGTCCAGTCCGTAGAACACGATGAAGAACCACATGGGTGGGTGGACCTCGCTCGAGAGCAGCAACGGCAGGAACAGCAGGCTGATGCCGCGACCGGCGTAGTACACCCCCAGCAGGATGCGCGGGTTCACCCGGTCCGTGAGCCAGCCGGAGAACACCGTGCCGACGATGTCGAAGATGCCGACGGTCGCGAGCAGTCCCGCCGCGACCGGCTGGGTCATGCCGTGGTCGTGCGCGGCGGGGATGAAGTGCGCGCCGATCAGGCCGTTGGTCGAGGCGCCGCACACCGCGAAGCCGATCACGAGCGCCCAGAAGGTCCGCTGCCGCGCGGCGTCGCGCAGCGCGCGCAGCGCGAGCACGGCCGGGTTGACGAGGGACCGGTACGGCGGCGCGGGGGGATCCGCGGGATCCGCGCCGTACGGCAGCAGCCCGATGCGGTGCGGCGAGTCATGCAGGAACCACGCGACGAGCGGCACGACGATCAGCGCGCCGCCCGCGACCACCAGGCTCGCCTCGCGCCACCCCACCTCCGTCGCCAGCCACGCGGTGGGCGGCAGGAACACCAGCTGGCCCGTCGCGCTTCCCGCGCTCAGCACGCCGGAGACCACGCCGCGATGCCGGATGAACCAGCGCTGCGTCACGGTGGCGGCGAAGACCATCGCCATGGATCCCGTGCCGATCCCGATCAGCCCGCCCCACGTCAGCCACAGCACGAACGGCGCCGTCGCGAGCGTGCCGAGCACGGCGCCGGAGGCCACGAGCGCGAGCGCCGCGATCGTGACGCGCTTCAGCCCGAACCGGTCCATGAGCGCCGCGGCGAAGGGCGCCGTCAGACCGAACAGCACGATGTTGATGCCGATCGCGATCGACAGGTCGGTGCGGCTGAAACCGAGCTCGGCCTCGATCGGCACCATGAACACGCTCGGCGCCGCACGGAAGCCGGCGGCGCCCACCAGGGCCAGGAACGCCACGATCGCGACGATCCAGGCGGGATGCAGGCGCGGCCGGGTCGGCGCGGGAGACGGCGGGGTCATCCCCTCATTCTCACCGCCCGCGGACGCGCCGGGACGTGGCCGATCGGACACCCGTGGCATGGATCCTGCCGACCTGCGCCAGAAGACCCCGCTCTCCGACGACTGTCGGGTTGCGGGGTCCTCGGCGATGTCGCGTGCGCTGCACGCGATCCCCTCAGGCGCGGCGCAGCTGCGCGGCCGCCGGGCAGTCGAACGGGTCGCGCGCGGCGATGCCGACGCGGTTGAGGTACTCGATCACGATGCCGTACGAGCGCCAGAGCGTGGTCTCGGTGTAGGGCACGTCGAACGAGGCGCAGTAGTCGCGGACGATCTCGCGCGCCTTGGCCAGGTGCGGCCGGGGCATGTTCGGGAACAGGTGGTGCTCCACCTGGTAGTTCAGGCCGCCCATGAGGGTGGTCGCCCACCAGCCGCCCGAGATGTTGCGCGAAGTGCGCACCTGCTTCGAGAAGAAGTCGAGCTTGGCGTCGTGGGCGATGATCGGCATGCCCTTGTGGTTGGGCGCGAACGAGGCGCCCATGTAGACGCCGAACACGGCCAGCTGCACGCCGACGAACGCGAACGCCATGCCGAGAGGCAGCAGCAGGAACACGGGCACCAGCACGACGGCGAGGCGCAGCGCGATCAGGCTCAGCTCGAGCCAGCGGCCCTTGACGGGCTCACGCGAGAACAGGTGCTTGAGGCCGAGGAAGTGCAGGTTGAGCCCCTCGAGCGTGAGCAGGGGGAAGAACAGCCAGCCCTGGCGGCGCGTGATCCAGCGTCGCAGCCCGCGGGCGTCGGCCGCGTCGGCGTCGAGGAACGAGATCGTGTCGACCTCGATGTCGGGGTCCTTGCCCACCCGGTTGGGGTTCGCGTGGTGGCGGGTGTGCTTGGCGTCCCACCAGGAGAGGCTGATGCCGACGACGCCTGCCGCGAGGATGCGCGCCAGCCGGTCGTTCGCCGGACCGGTGGTGAGGATCTGCTTGTGGGCGGCCTCGTGGGCGAGGAAGGCGACCTGCGTGAACAGGATGCCCAGCGCCGCCGCCATGAGCAGCTGGAACCAGCTGTCGCCGAGCAGGATGAACCCGGTGACCACGCCGCCGAATGCCAGGGCGAGCGCGACGCCGACGAGGGCGTAGAACCAGACCGCGCGGCGCAGCAGGCCGGTCTCTCGCACGACCTGCGACACCTGCGTGTAGGCGCGGGCGATGGGCGGATATGTGTCGGTCCCGGCATACGTCTGACGCACGGGCCCGAGACGGCTGGCGACGGCGTCCGCGCGGACGAGGGTGTCGGTGGAGGAGATGGCGTGCCCCTGTCGATCGGTCGGCCGCCGGACGGCCTTCGAAGCCAAAGGCGGATGCCGATCGCTGAGGCTTACGTTACAGGCCGAGGCATGCGGCGTCGCGTATACCAGGCGGTTGCCCGGGCGACACCCAGCGCACCGATAGGGGCCGTCCCACCAGGCGGGCTCAGCCGCGCACTCGGGCGCGCGGCCGGCGCGTGCGGCGGGGCGGGGTGGCGCGCTTCCGGGTCTCGGGAGCAGGCGCGGCGGCCTCCTGCAGCTCGGCTCGCAGCGCCGCGCGCGCCTCGTGCTGAGTGCGGAAGGCGCCCATGGGCTGACCCTGCGGGCCGTGCAGCGCGAAGCGGTCGTCGCCGGTGACGGCGATGAAGCCGGCGAACTCGTCGTGGAGGGTCGCGACGTAGACGTCGTGGTCGGCCTGCTTCCAGCGGAGAGCCGCGGGACCGACGTGGTCGAGGTGGACAGGGGGAAGTGCGGAGTGCATGGGTGATCGTTTCGTGGAGGCGACGGCGCCGTCGTCGGCGCATCGCGGAAGGTGCGGGCGCACGCGCGATTCGGCGTGTGCGAAGGGGGTGGACCGGGTGAGCGGTCGGATGGCGCGATATCCGCAGACCGGGGCGCCCGGTGAGAACGGGCGTCGGAATCGCCGGTCAGGCGGTCGCGCTCCCCCAGTCTAGCCGGGCCGCCTGGGCATCGGCTCCGCGCGATGCGAGGCGGCCCGGGCGGCGCACGCGCCCGGGCCGCCTCGCGTGCCTTGTCAGTCCTCGGCCAGGATCGCGTCGATCTGCCCGAGCGACCCCTTCATGCCCTCCTCCATGCCCATGTCCACCATGGCCTGGAGCTGCTCCGCCGACTCGAACTGCGAGGCGATCGACATGCGCGTGCCGCCGCCGTCGGTCGGCTCGAGGGTCACGGTGAACACGGTGGAGCCCAGGTCGCCGGTGGGATCGCCGTTCTCGTCGGCGAAGCCGTCCTCGACCCGCAGGGTCGTCGGCTCCGCGATCTCGAGCCGGCTCCACCACCCGTGGGCCTTCTCGCCCTCCGGGCCGCTCATGTAGTACGTCGAGCGCCCCGGCACAGCGAAGTCATGGCGCGTGAAGGTCGCCGGCCACCCCGGAGGGCCCCACCAGCGCTCGAGCTGCCGCGGGTCCTCCCACAACTTCCAGACCCGCTCGGCGGGGCGGTCGAACTCGGCGACCATGGTCATGGTGAGGGCGTCGGGGTCCTTCACCGCTTCGATGAACGTCATCGCTCTTCTCCTTCGTCGAGGATGCTCTGCATCCGGTCGATGCGCTGCCGCCAGAGGTCCTCGAACCGGTCGAGGAGACGGCGGGCGTCCCGTATCGCCGATGGCTCGGCGTGCACGATCTGCTCCCTCCCGCGGCGCTGCTTGGTCACGAGCGACGCGCGCTCGAGCACGGCGACGTGCTTCTGCACCGCGGCGAAGCTCATGTCGTACAGCTCCGCGAGCGCCGAGACCGACCGCTCGCGCTCGATGACGCGCGTCACGATGTCGCGTCGCGTCGCATCGGCGAGCGCGTGGAAGATCGCGTCGACCTCCGCGTCGCTGAGCTGGGCTCCCATTTGTACAACCATTTGGTTGTACGTTAGCGCGGGCATCCGACGGTGTGAACGCCTTCCGCGACGCGCCTGCTGAGCACGCCGGGCCTGCGTGCCAGGCTGTCCGCATGAGGCTCGACGACGTGCATCCCGACCTGCGCGACATGGCGCGACGGGCGCCGCGCGTCGACGTCGGCAACGCCGCGATGCGCGTGCTGGCGCGGTTCGGGGCGCGGCACCTCGTGCCGGCGGCGCGCGCGCCCGGCGTCACCACGCGCGACCTGCGCGCCGGTTCCCTGCGGCTGCGCGTCCACTCCCCCGGCACGCACACCGGCGGCGCCCTGCTGTGGATCCACGGCGGCGGCATGGTGATCGGCGCACCGCGGCAGGACGCCCGGCTGTGCGCGCGGATGGCGGCGCAGCTCGGGATCACGGTCGTGGCGCCGCAGTACCGGCTGGCGCCGGAGCATCCGTTCCCCGCGCCGCAGGAGGACTGCCTGGCCGCATGGACCTGGCTGCAGGCGCACGCCGCGGAGCTCGGCGTCGACCCCGCGCGCGTCGCGGTCGGCGGGGCCAGCGCCGGCGGCGGCCTGGCGGCCTCGGTGGTCAACGCGGTGCACGACGCCGCCCGCGGTCGCTCCCGAGGGACCGAGCCGGTCGCGCAGCTCCTGATCTACCCGATGCTGGATGACCGCACGGCGACCCGCACCGACCTCGACGCACTCGACCACCCGGTGTGGAACAACGCCGCGAACCGGGTCGGCTGGACCGCGCTGCTGCTCGGGACCGCGCGCCCCGGCGAGGACACCGTGCCGGCGGCGGCCGCTCCCGCGCGGCGCGAGGATCTCCGCGGACTGCCTCCCACGTGGATCGGCGTCGGCGACATCGACCTCTTCCACGACGAGGACGTCGCCTACGCGCGGCGGCTGAAGGCGGCCGGTGTGCCCGTCGTGCTCGACGTCGTGCCCGGGGCGCCGCACGGCTTCGACACCCTCGGGGTGGACGCCGAGGTCGCCGCCCGGTTCACCGAACGCGCGGTCGCGTGGCTGCGCGACGCCGTGGCGCCGCGCTGACCGGTCTGCGTCACTCGGCGTCGATCAGCTCCAGCAGCTCCTTCGCCGCGGCCGCGATCTCGTCGTGGTCGTACTGCGCGGCCCGGGACTCGAGCGAGATCACGGCGCAGCGGTGCACCTTCTCGTAATCCCCGAACGGGAACGAGTAGTGCGCCTTGGTCTCCTCGTTCTCATCCGTGTCGATGCCGAGGTGCCACCGGGCGTACTCGCCCCAGCCGTGCTCCTCGCGCCACGCCGTCTCCTTCTTCGCGGGCAGCGCGTGCTCGCTCCAGTCGTCGCGCTCGTCGTGCACCACGCGCCCGTCTCGCACGAGCTTCTTCGCGTGACGCAGCGCGCTCTCGTTCAGCTTGACGGTCACGCCGCACCTCCCTCGTCCTGTACGTCTGTCCTCGTGCGTTCCGGTCTACCGGCGAGGGACGCTCGAGGCACCCGCCTTGACGAGCGCCGGATGGCGGCGCATCCTGCGCGTCCGCGCCACCGGGATCGGCCCGTGGACGAGCAGGATGATCAGAATCCGCGCGGGGCCTTGATGCCCCTGCGCGATGGGCGTGGAATCTCCATAGCGGCCACAAGCCGCACCCGAGAGAACGGAACCATCGTGTCTGAGATCACCACCCCCTTCGAGCACGAGCACCTGAGCGTGGTCACCGGCCGCCGATCCGGCCTGGTCATCGCGGTCGCGGTGCACAGCACCGTGCTCGGCCCCGCCCTGGGCGGCTGCCGAGTCTGGAACTACCCGTCGTGGCAGGACGCGGTCGACGACGCCCTGCGTCTGTCGCAGGGCATGACCTTCAAGAACGCGCTCGCCGGGCTGGACGCCGGCGGCGGCAAGGCCGTCATCCATCTGCCGATCGGCGAGCGCCTCGAGGACGAGCGCCGGCGCGCCGCCTTCCTCGACCTGGGCGACCTGGTCGAGCAGTTGGGCGGCCGCTACCGGACGGCCGAGGACGTGGGCGTCACGTCGGCCGACATGGCCGTCGTCGCCGAGCAGACCGCCCACGTCGTGGGCCTGCCGCCCGAGACCGGTGGCCACGGCGACCCCGCGCGGCACACCGCGCACGGCGTGTACGCGGCGATCCGCGAGACGCTGCGGCGCATGGACGGCAGCGGCGCCGTCGCCGGACGCCGGATGACGATCGCCGGGCTGGGCCATGTCGGCTCGAGCCTCGCCGAGCAGCTCGCCGCCGAGGGCGCGGTCCTCACCGTGTGCGACGTCAACCCCGAGCGCCGCGACCTCGCCGAGCGCCTGGGCGCCGCGTGGGTCGAGCCGGCCGAGGCCCACCGCGTCGACGCCGACGTGTTCATCCCCGCCGGCGTCGGCGGCATGCTGTCCCCGACCGTCATCGAGGAACTGGCCGCCCGGGCCGTGGTCGGACCCGCGAACAACCAGCTGCTGCGCCCGGACGGCGCCGAGCAGCTCGCCGCGCGCGGGATCGTCTACGCCCCCGACTTCCTGGTGAACGCGGGCGGCGTGATCTTCCTCGACGCCCCGGTCGATCTGCCGCGGGCCCAGCTCGACGCGCGCCTCGACGGGATCGCCGACACGCTGCGGTCGGTGTTCGACGTCGCCGAGCGCGAGGGCGTCACGACGGTCGAGGCCGCCAGCCGCATCGTCGCCGAGCGGCTCGCACGCGCCCGGACCGACGTGCACGTCTGACGGCGCGACGCCCCCGGGCACGACGAAGGCCCGCCGGATCGGCGGGCCTTCGCGTCTGGGCCGGAGTGCCGGGTCAGCGCCCGAAGCCGACCTTGTCGACCTTGCGGTGGAACCGCATGCCCGCGACGCCGCCGAGAACGGCGCCTCCCAGGCTCACCAGCAGCGCGCCCACGGCGGTGATGACGCCGAGCGTGGTCAGCTCGCCCTCGTTGAAGGGCAGACGCGGGAAGGTGTTGACCTCGGCGAGGATGTTCCACTGCGCGCCCGCGATCGCCGTGATGATCGCGACCACGACGGCGATGATGATCGCCCAGAGCCAGACGGCGACGCCCTGCTTGGCTCCGCTGAAGCGCGACATCCGGCCGGCCACGTAGCCGCCGCAGTAGTACGCGATGAACAGGATGACCAGCACGATGATCGCGCCGACGATCCCGATCGTGCCGGCGTTCTCCTCCGCGGCCTGCTCGGGGTCGACCTGTGCGCCGAGGCCCAGCGCGGCCCCGGTCCCGGCGACGAGCGCCGTGAGCAGGACCGTCATGCCCATGGCGCACAGCCAGCCGAAGAAGGCCGAGCCGAACTTCATGCCGCCGAACTCCTCCTTCTCGCGTGCCACGACCTCCTCGCGCACCTCGCGGCCCGGCATCCCGGCCACGCCGGTCGCGGGAGCCGCGTCATGGTGGACGACGCCGTCGTCCCGCCTGTCGTCGACGCGGCGGTCACGCGAGTCGTCGACGTCGTGCGCGCGGGTCCGGTCGTCGCCCGGGGCCACGTCGTACGAGCGCGTCGGCTCGTCGCTGCCGTAGCCTGCGTCGCCGTCGCCGGGAACGTGACGGCCGTGCTCGGGCGCGCGGCGCGGGTCCTCCGGGGTCGTCCGGTCCGGATCGGTGGGAGTGCTCATGACGATGCTCCTTTCGGGATTCACCCTGCGGTGATCCCAGTGAACGCACCGCTTCGCACGGCGGACAGGGCATTGCGCTCGCGCGGTCCACGCGGTATACGCCGGTGAGCGGGAAGCGTCAGAACGGGGGCGGGTCGGCGCCGAAGTCGGCGCGGGCGATCTCGGCGGATGCCTCGAACCTCACGACCGGGGTGGGTTTGTGCTTGACTATCCGGCCGGTCGGGCTGATGACCTCCATCACCCCGCCGGGTCCGTGTCGGAAGTCCCAATTCGAGTTGTGTTTCAGGACGTGGTGGGCCCGGCACAGGTTGGCGAGGTTCCCGACGGTGGTGGGGCCACCGTGGGAGTACGGGATGGTGTGGTCGTCCTCGCAGCGGACCGCCGGCTGCCGGCAGCCGGGGAAGCGGCAGTGCTCGTCCCGGGCGATCAGGAACCTTCGCTGCGCCTTCGTGGGCGTGTAGGTGTCGACGGTCTTCAAGCACCCGGTGTCGGGGTCGGTGAACAGGCGCGTCCACTTGGCGGCCTCCCCGGCCAGGCGGCGCGCGGCCTCCGCGGGGATGGGCCCGTAACCGGCGAGGAACGCCGACTCGTCGCCGACGCCGGTCAGTGACTGCCACGGCACGGTGACCTGCACGGTCGCCTTGATCTGCGTCAGGGCGTCGCCACCGTGCTGGTCGATCAGCTCCGCGGTGGGCAACCCGGCGAGGGCGATCTCGGCGAACACGTCCGCCCGGATCTGATCCAACGTCCGGTCGTCGCCCTCCGTCTTGGTGCGGTGGATCGTGCGCGCCATCTGCGTCACCCGGTCGTGCATCGCGTACACAGTGACCGCGGGACCGACGTAGGTCAACTCCCCCATCCCGTCCGGGAGCGGAGCCACGCGGACGGAGCGGTCGGCCATGGCCTCCTCGTGCCGCTCCTCCAGTGGCAGCGGCTCGATGTCATCGGCGAGCTTCCGTGCGACGGACCCGAGCTGCCCGGCGGTGAGCTTCACCGCGCGGGGCAGGATGATCTGCTCGAACTCGGCGCGGGAGTCGTCATCCTCGAGACGGCTGCCGGCGTCCAGGGTCGCTCGGACGTGACCCTCCGAGATGCGCCCCTCCTCGAACAGGGCGAACGTGGCCGGGAACCCGTCCACGAGGTCCACCGCCCACTCCATGCGGAGCCGGATGGACCGGTCCGAGATCCGCGCCGCGACGCCCAACTCGGCCGCGATCGATCGCACCGGGTGCTCGAACTCCGAACCCGTGCCGGCGCGGCGCATCTGCGACTCGGCGATCGCGCGGGCTTCGGCGAGGATCCGCGCCTGCCGCGCCTTCGCCTGCGCGATCGCCCGCTCCTGCGCGAGGAAGTCGTCCACCAGCTCGGACGTGCGCGCCAGTTCGCCGAGGGTGGTGGTCCACCCGGTCGAGTGCGGCTCCGTCGTCATGCCCCTGATTCTTCCCGGGGCCACCGACATTCGACGGGTTGGAAAGGGCAGATCAGGGGTTCAAACGAGATCTGTGGAGAACTCGTCTTGAGGGCATCCTGTGGACGAGCTGTGGGCCGGTCTGCAGGGACGGTTTGGACACGTTTCGACTCCGGCGCTGGCGCGCCTCCGCTCAACGACCGGAGGGTGGGGGCGGCGCTGGCGCGCCTCCACTCAGCGCGGGGCCATGCGGAGGGCGCCGTCGAGGCGGATGGTCTCGCCGTTGAGGTAGTCAAGCTCGGCGATCGACAGGACCAGCCGCGCGAACTCCTCCGGGCGGCCGAGGCGGTGCGGGAACGGCACGGTGGCGGCGAGCGAGGCGTTCACCTCCTCGCCGAGCGACGCGAGCATCGGGGTGTCGACGATGCCGGGGGCGATCGTGTTCACGCGGATGCCGTGCTGCGCGAGGTCTCGCGCGGCGGCGATGGTCATGGCCGCGACGCCGCCCTTCGAGGCCGCGTAGGCGATCTGGCCGATCTGGCCCTCGAACGCCGCCACCGACGCGGTGTTGACGATGAGCCCGCGCTGCCCCTGCTCGTCCGGCTCGTTCTGCGCCATGGCCTCGGCCGCGAGCCGCATCACGTTGAAGGTGCCGACCAGGTTGACCTCGATCGCGCGCCGGAAGGTCTCGAGGTCGTGCGCTCCCCGCGAGGAGACGATCCGCCGCGCGGGCGCGATGCCGGCGCAGTTGACGACGACGCGGAGCGATCCCGGCGCTGCGACCCCCACGGCGGCCCGGACCTGCTCCTCGTCCGCCACGTCTGCCGCGACGAGCCGCACGCCGGCCTCGCGGTCCGGCGCGGACCCGGCACGCTCGACGGCGGACGGCAGGTCGACCCCGATCACGTCGACGCCGTGGCGTGCGAGCGCCCGTGCGGTCGCCTCCCCCAGGCCCGACGCGGCCCCCGTGACCAGCGCGCTGGCTCCCTCGATGTGCATTCGCTCTCCTCCGTGTCTCGTATCCGTACCCGACGTCTCGCGGTCTATCGTCCCGACACCGTGCCGAACAGCCGGGCGACGGGCGCGAGAACGAGCGGACGCGCCGCGACCCACGCCGCGACGATCGCGAGCATCGACGCGCCGAAGATCCAGAAGCCCGTCCAGTCGACGACGTCCTTCGCGGCGTACATGTGGTTCAGGTTCCTCAGCGCTCCCGTGGCGAGGACGAGCGTCACGTGCACGGCGATGAACAGCACGAACACGATCATCACGGGGAAGTGCACCGCGCGCGCCCATTCCACGGGGAGGATCCGGTTCAACGTCTTCGCCCGTGCGGGCCAGAGGTTCGACATGCGGAACCCCGTGATCGCCGCGAGCGGCGCCGCGACGAACACGACGCCGAAGTACGACAGCTGCTGCAGGGCGTTGTAGTGCACCCATCCGTTCTCGGTGGGCCAGTCGAGCGCGGCGTACTGCAGCAGCGCGCTCAGCGCGTGCGGGAAGACGTCCCACGAGGTCGGGACGATCCTCATCCACTGGCCCGTCGCGAACAGCAGGATGACGTAGATCGCGCCGTTCACGAGCCACAGCAGGTCGAGCGACTGATGGAACCACAGCGAGAGGCTGATCCGGCCCCTCGGCTTGGCGCGCGGCGCCCAGTACGCCGGCGGGCGCCGCTCGGTGCGCACCTGCCACCCGCTGCGGATGATGAGCACGAGCAGGAACACGTTGAAGAAGTGCTGCCAGCCGAGCCAGGCGGGGATGCCCACCGGGGCGCCCGCCGGGAGCGGATAGGCCCCCGGATACGCGGCGATGAACGCGCGCACTCCGTCGAGCGACACGATCCAGCGGGTCAGGAGCACGACCATCGCGGCGGCGTACAGCAGGGCGCCGGCGGTGAGGAGCGCGGCGCCCACCCACTGCCCCCGCGTGTACGGCCCGATCCGCTCGGGCTCGGGCGCCGCGCTGGGGCGCCGCGTCGGCGCGACCGCGCGCCCCGGGCTCGATGCCGCATCGGGCACCGGCCGCACGGGGACCGTGGACGATCGCGGCGCGGGCGCCTCCCGGCCGCTCGCCCGGTCGGCACCCGCCCCCGCGAGGCGCTCGGCCACGCGCGCGGCGAACGCCGCGGACGGCCACGGCTCGCCGCCCGGCACGCGCGGCAGGCCGCGTCGCACGGGTCCGGACGCCGTGATCGCCGGGCCGGGGTCCTCGCCGGCCCGCCCGACCTCGACGGGTGCCGGTTCCGGCTGAGCCTCGACCCGACCGCGCTCCCCGCGTTCCGGCTCCCCGGCGGTCGGCTCGGGCTCCGCGGCGAGCGCCGGCGCCGCCCCCTCCGGACCGGGCGGCCACGGCTCGCCGCCCGGGACGCGCGGCAGGCCGCGGCGGATCGTCGTGCCGTAGGTCGCCACTCAGGGCCTCCGTGCCTCGAGGGCGGCGATCAGCTGCGGCACGACGGTGAACACGTCGCCCACGACCCCGAAGTCGGCGATCTCGAAGATCGGCGCGGCGGCGTCCTTGTTGATCGCGACGATCGTCTTCGCGGTCTGCATGCCGACGCGGTGCTGGACGGCGCCGCTGATGCCGAGGGCGACATACAGCTGGGGCGAGACCGAGACGCCCGTCTGCCCGACCTGGTGCGCGGCGGGGACGTACCCCGCGTCGACCGCCGCACGGGATGCGCCCACTGCCGCGCCGAGCGCATCGGCGAGCCGGCCGACGAGCGCGAACCCCTCCTCGGATCCCAGCCCCCGCCCGCCCGCCACGACCCTCGCGGCGCCCCGCAGATCCGGGCGCGACGTCGCCCCGGAGGTCGCCTCGAAGGACTCGACCACGGCGGCGGGCGCGCCCGACGACTCGACATCGAGCACGCGCGACGTCACGGGCCGCGGCTGCGCCCGATGCTCGACCGCCCCCTGCCGGAGCGTGATGACCGGGGCGCCGAAGGTGACGGCGGAGTCCACGGTGTACGCGCCGCCGTACACCGAGTGGTGCGCCACGATGCCGAGCTCGTCCCGCGAGACCCCGACTGCGTCGACCGCGATCGCAAGCCCCGCGCGCGCCGTGAAGCGGCCCGCGGCATCGCGCCCCTCCACCGAGTTCGACACCAGCACCGCGTCGGGCTGCACCAGCGCGTACGCCGCAGCGAGCGCGTCGACTGTCGGCACGGTCAGGAGCGCCGGATCTCCCGTGGGCGCCGCGAGCAGCACGGTCTCGGCCCCGAGCGCGGCCACGGCCGCGGCGAGCGCCTCATGCCGCTCCGCCGGTGCGACCACGAGCGCGACGGGCGCTCCCACGGCGTCGGCGGCGCCCAGCAGCCCCGCCGCGGAGGCCGCCGGCTCGCCGTCGGGAGCGAGCTCGACCACGACCAGGATGGCGTCCTCGGCGATCTCCACGTCCTCCACCTCACACCAGCCGGTTCTCTACGAGGAACTCCGCCAGGCGCTCGCCCGCATCCCCCTGGTCCGTGATGATCGTCCCCGCGCCCCGCGCCGGCCGCTCGGCGACCGCGATCATGATCGACCGCGGGGCGTCGATCCGCTCCGCTTCGACGTCGAGGTCCGAGAGGCTCGCGGTCTCGAAGGGCTTCTTCTTGGCGGCCATGATCCCCTTGATGCTCGCGAGCCGCGGGTCGGGCAGCGCCTCGGTGATCGAGATCACCGCGGGCAGCGCGGCCGTCACGCGCGCGACGCCCGCCTCCACGGCGCGCGCCCCCGAGACCCGCTCCTCCGCGATCTCCACCGAGGCGAGCGAGGTCGCGTGCGCGACGCCCAGGCGCTCCGCGAGCATCGCGGGCAGCACCCCGCCCGACCCGTCCGTCGACCGGTCGCCCGCGATCACGAGGTCGAAGCCGACCCGGCGCACGGCGGCGGCGAGCACCTCGGCGGTCAGGGACAGGTCGGCGCCGCGCAGCGCGTCGTCGGCCACGAGCAGGGCCGACGTGGCGCCCATCGCGAGTCCCTTCCGGAGCGTGGCGGCGGCCGTGGCGGGGGCCATCGACACGAGGACCACCTCGGTCCCCGGATGGGCGTCGGCGTACCGCAGGGCGACCTCGATCGCGCGCTCGGAGATCTCGTCGAGCACCCGCGCCGCGGCCTCGCGTTCCGCGAGACCCGTCTCCAGCGACAGGCTCCGGTCCCCCGCCGTGTCCGGCACCTCCTTCGCGAGCACCACGATCCTCATCCGCGGCTCCCGTCCGTCGATGCCCGGCGCTCGCGCGGCGCCGCGGAGGACGCCGGCGTCCACCCGATAACGTGACCGTGAGACAGGGAGGTGCACCGGATGGCTCCGCACTCACCGCTGCCGGTGGATCCGATCGCCGAGGCCCGGCGCCAGTGGATCGCGCACGAGTGGGAGGACGCCGCCGACGGCATGGCGGCGGTGACGTCGATCATGCGGGCGCACCAGCTGATGCTCGCGCGGGTGGACGGCGCCCTGCGCCCGTTCGGGCTGACCTTCGCGCGGTACGAGATGCTGCGGCTGCTGGCGTTCACGCGGGAGGGCCGGCTGCCGATGTCCTCCGCCACGACCCGCCTGCAGGTGCATCCGGCGAGCGTCACGAACACCGTGCGGCGCCTGGAGCAGGACGGGCTGCTGCGGCGCGAGGCCCATCCGCAGGACGGGCGTGCGGCCATCCTGACCCTCACCGACGAGGGACGCGATCTCGCCGAGCGGGCGACGCACGCGCTCAACGCGAAGGTGTTCGAGCAGATCGGGCTCGACGCGGACGAGCTGCGCTCGCTCGCGCACATCATCGCGCGGCTGCGCCGGCGCGCGGGCGACTTCACCGACCCGCGGCCGATGCCCGAGCCGCTCTGATCCGCCGGACGCCGGCCCGTCATCGTCCCGAGGCTCCCGGCTCCGCCTGCGCCCGGATCGTGTTGATGATCGCCGAGAAGTCCTGCTGGGCGCCCGGCCCCTCGGCGAACTCCCGGTAGATCTCCCTCGCGAGCAGCCCGAGGCGCGCATCCACCCCGGTGCGGGCGATCGCCTGCTCCGCGAGGCCGAGGTCCTTCGCCATGAGCGCGCCGGCGAACCCCGGGCGGTAGTCGTGGTTCGCGGGGCTTGTCGGCACGGGTCCCGGCACCGGGCAGTTGGTGGTCAGCGCCCAGCACTGCCCGGACGCGTTGGAGGCGACGTCGAACAGCACCTGGTGGGACAGCCCCAGTCGTTCGCCGAGCACGAAAGCCTCGGCGACGGCGATCTGCGAGATCCCGAGGATGAGGTTGTTGCAGACCTTGGCCGCCTGACCCAGCCCCGCGCGGCCGCAGTGCACGATCCGGTGCCCCATCAGCTCGAGGATGGGCTTCGCCTCGACGAAGTCGGCCTCGTCGCCGCCCACCATGAACGCGAGCGTCGCGTTCTCCGCACCGACCACGCCGCCCGACACCGGCGCGTCCAGCGCACGATGACCCGCCGCGACGGCCCGCGAGGCGGCCATCAGCGCGTCATCGACGGCGATGGTGGACGAGTCGATGAACAGCGTGCCCGGTCTCGCTGTCGCGAGGAGTCCGTCGCCCGTGCCGTCTCCGTACGCGGCGAGCACGTGCCGACCCTCGGGCAGCATCGTGATGACGACGTCCGCCTCGGCGGCGGCCGCCTCGCCCGACTCCGCGATCGCGACGCCGGCGTCGCGCGCCGCCGCGCAGAGCTCGGGCACGAGGTCGAAGGCGCGCACGTCGCGCCCCGCGCGGACGAGGTTGGCGGCCATGGGGCCGCCCATGTGGCCGAGGCCGATGAACGCGATGATGCTCATGTCGTCTCCTTCGACGCCTGGGTTCGGCACCCCGTCTGCGAGGTGCGGGTCAGCGCTTCCTCTCGAGCAGGTCGCGCCCGACGATCAGCTTCATGATCTCGTTGGCGCCCTCCAGGATCTGGTGCACGCGGAGGTCCCGGACCACGCGCTCGATCCCGTAGTCGTGGAGGTAGCCGTATCCGCCGTGCAGCTGGAGGGCCGCATTGGCGGCCTCGAACGCGGCGTCGGTCGCGAAGCGCTTCGCGAGCGCGCACGCCACCGCCACATCCGGCGCGTTCTCGTCCATCTTCGCGGCCGCGCGCTCGAGCAGGGCCCGAGCGGCCTGCAGCCGGGTCTCCATATCGGCGAGCGTGAACACGACCGAGTCGAGCGCCGCCAGCGGAGCGCCGAACGCGGGCCGCTGCTGCACGTGCGCCACCGCGCGGTCCAGCGCCCACTGGGCGCCGCCGAGCGAGCACGCGCCGATGTTCACGCGGCCGCCGTTGAGGCCCTTCATGGCGATGTGGAAGCCGGTGCCCTCGTCGCCGAGCAGGTGCGAGGCCGGCACCCGGACGTCGTCGAACATCACCTGCCGCGTCGGCTGCGCGTTCCAGCCCATCTTCCGCTCGTTCGGCCCGAACGAGAGGCCGGGAGCGTCGCCGGGGACGATCAGCGCACTGATCCCCTTCGGCCCGGGTCCGCCCGTGCGCGCCATCACGACGTACACCGCCGAGGCGCCCGCGCCCGAGATGAACTGCTTGGTGCCGTTGAGCACGTACTCGTCGCCCTCGCGCCGCGCGGAGGTCGTGATCGCGGCGGCGTCGGATCCGGCGCCCGGCTCGGTGAGGCAGTAGCTCGCGAGATCCTCCATGGCGGCCAGCCGCGGGACCCAGCGCCGGCGCTGCTCCTCGTCGCCGAACGTGTCGATCATCCAGACCACCATGTTGTGGATCGAGATGTACGCGGCGATCGTCGTGTCGCCCTTGGCGAGCTCCTCGAAGATCGCCAGCGCGTCGCGGCGCGTGAGACCGGAGCCGCCGACGTCCTCGCGGGCGTAGATGCCGCCGAGTCCCAGCTCCCCCGCCTGCCGCAGCGTCTCGACCGGGAAGTGCTTCTCGAGATCCCACTCCCCCGCGTAGGGGGCCAGCGCGGTCTCCGCGAACTCCCGCACCATCTCGACGAGGGCCAGGCGCTCCTCGGTGTCGGTCATCGTCATGCTCATGTCACGGTCCCCTCAGTGCATCGTCGGGATGACGAAGCTCGCGCCTTCCTTGATCCCCGACGGCCACCGGCTGGTGACCGTCTTGGTCTTCGTGTAGAACCGGAACGCATCCGGCCCGTGCTGGTTCAGGTCGCCGAACCCCGAGCTCTTCCAGCCGCCGAACGTGTGGTACGCGATCGGGACGGGGATGGGGACGTTGACGCCGACCATGCCGATGTTCACGCGGGCGCTGAAGTCCCGAGCCGCGTCCCCGTCGCGCGTGAAGATCGACACGCCGTTGCCGTAGGGGTTCTCGCTCGCCAGGCGCAGCGCGTCCTCGTAGGTGTCGGCCCGCACGATGATCAGCACCGGGCCGAAGATCTCGTCGCGGTAGACGTCCATGTCGGGCGTGACGTGATCGAAGAGCGTCGGGCCGATGTAGAACCCGTTCTCGTGGCCGGGCACGGCGAGCCCGCGGCCGTCGGCGAGCAGCGTGGCACCCTGCTCGACGCCGAGCTGGATGTAGCGCTCGACGCGGGCCTTCGCCTCGGCCGTGACCAGCGGGCCGTAGTCGAAGCCCTCCTCGAGCGCCGGGCCGACGCGCAGGTGCGCGACCCGCTCGGCGAGCTTGGCGGCGAGCGCGTCCGCGGTCTCGGCGCCGACCGGCACGGCGACCGAGATCGCCATGCAGCGCTCCCCCGCGGACCCGTATCCCGCGCCGACGAGCGCGTCCGCGACCTGGTCGAGGTCGGCATCCGGCATCACAACGAGGTGGTTCTTGGCGCCGCCGAAGCACTGCGCCCGCTTGCCGTTCGCCGCGGCCGTGGCGTAGATGTACTGGGCGATCGGCGTCGAGCCGACGAAGCCCACGGCCTTGACCCGGGTGTCGCGCACGATCGCGTCGACCGCCTCCTTGTCGCCGTTGACCACGTTGAGCACCCCCGCCGGCAGCCCCGCCTCCAGGAACAGCTCGGCGAGCCGCAGCGGGACCGAGGGGTCGCGCTCGCTGGGCTTGAGGATGAAGGCGTTCCCCGCGGCGAGCGCCGGGCCCGCCTTCCAGAGCGGGATCATAGCGGGGAAGTTGAACGGCGTGATGCCGGCCACGACCCCGAGCGGCTGGCGCATGGAGTACACGTCGATGCCCGCACCGGCCCCCGTGGTGTACTCCCCCTTCAGCAGGTGCGGGGCGCCCGCGGCGAACTCGATGACCTCGACGCCGCGCTGGATGTCGCCCATCGAGTCGGCGATCGTCTTGCCGTGCTCGCTCGAGAGCCGACGGGCCAGATGCGGCAGGTCCTTCGCGACCAGGTCGAGGAACTTCAGGAGCACGCGGGCGCGCTTCTGCGGGTTCTGATCGCCCCACTCGATCTGCGCGGCCTCGGCGACCGCGATCGCCTCCGCGACCTCCGCCGAGCTCGCGAGCGGGACGCGCGCCTGCACCTCGCCGGTGCTCGGGTCGTACACGTCGCCGAAGCGGCCGGACGTGCCCTGCACGTGCGCTCCGCCGATGAAGTGGGTGAGCTCTCGCACCATCGCCGTCTCCCGTCGGACATCCGTTGTCCTTCAAAGGAGATAGTACGCCGTCCAAATACCTGGGACCAGAGATTATCGCACTCGATCGGCGATGGATTCATCAGTATGCGAACTCACGTCGCCGGTCGTTGAGCGGAGCGAGCGCCAGCCCACCCCGGTCGTCAGCGGAGCGAGCGTCAGCGAGCGGAGTCGGAGCGCACCCAACCGCCACCGGCTCCACCCCACGCCCGCCCTACACTGACCCCATGCCCGTCTTCGATCACCTCGGAATCACCGTCGACGACGTCCCGCATGCGATCGCGCGCTTCGATCCGATCCTGCAGGCGCTCGGCTTCGAGAGGTCCGACGCCGAGAACTCCGCGTCGTGGTGGCGCGAGGGCGAGACCGAGTTCATCGTGATGCCGGCGCGCGAGCCCGGCACGGGCCCGCACGTGCACGGCCGGGTCGGCTGGCAGCACCTCGCGTTCGCGGTCGACTCGCGCGCGGAGGTCGAGCGGCTGCACCGCATCGCGCTCGACGCCGGCTGGACCGCGGTGCGCGACCCCAAGGAGTACCCGCGCTTCACCGACCGGTACTACGCCTCCTTCCTGGAGGACGTCGACGGCATCCGCATCGAGTTCATGCACAACCCGCCCCGCGACGTCGGCTGACCCGGGGCGCGGACTCAGCGGATCAGCTCGGCGGCCCGACGGAGGACGTCCACGAGATGCGCGAGGGCGGCCCGGCGGTCCGCGTCCTCGCGGATGCGCAGGATGCTCGACGGGTGCGCGGTCACGACGGTCGGTGTGCCCGAGGGGTCCGACGATTCCATCACCATGCCGCGGACCTCGCCGATCCTCACCGACCTGCCGAGCACCGCTCGCGCGGCCGTCGCGCCGAGCGCGACGATGACCGTGGGCCGCACGAGCGCGATCTCCTCCTCGAGCCACGCGTGACACGCGGTGACGTGCGCGACCGACGGCTTCTCGTGGATCCGCCGCTTGCCGCGGCGCTCGAAGCGGAAGTGCTTCACGGCGTTCGTGCGGTAGACCGCGTCGCCCGCGACGCCCGCCGCGGCGAGCGCCTCGTCCAGCACCCGCCCCGCGGGGCCGACGAACGGCTCGCCCTCGAGATCCTCTCGGTCGCCGGGCTGCTCGCCGACCAGCATCATCTGCGCCGCATCCGGGCCCGACGAGAACACCACCTGCGTCGCGTCGCGCCACAGCTCGCACCCGCGGCACCCCTCGGCCGCACGTCGCAGCTCCTGCAGGTCCGCGCCGTGCGGGACCCAGTGCTCCGCGCCGGGGCGCTCCTCGCCGTCTGCCGCCATCGCCCCATGGTGACGCGGACGCGCCCCGCACGGCGATCCGCTTGACAGAGCGGGACGACGGAGGTCAGTCGAGCGAGATGTCGACCACCAGCCGCATCGGATCCTCGAGCGTCGTGACCGTGAAGTCGCGCTCGCGGTCGAGACCGATCGCCCACGACGTCTGGCTCTCGAAGTTCTCGATCCGCTCGAGCTCCTGGATCACCGAGACGTTGTCGGGATGCAGCTGCGCCGGCCCGTCGTAACCCGCGCCATCCGGGCCCGGCATCCAGGCGCCCGCCGACACGACCAGCGTCGCGTCGCCGGCGACGTCGACCGGCTCGCCCCGCGGCGCGTCGAGGATCGGGTCGTCCCGGTACTCGACGCGATAGCCCGGCAGCGTGCCCGATCCGGAGAACTCGATCACCACGCGCTCGAAGCACGGCTCGTGCGCCCCTGTCCGGATCTCGGCGCCCACGACGGTCGAGAGCCGCTGCGGGAATCCGTCCTCGACCCGGTCGGTCCCGCCCGCGTCGGGGCACGGCGTCTCGGGCGGAGGGCTGGCCGTCGCCGGGGGCGTCATGTCGGGTGTCGAGCCCGGCGTGGTGGCGGGCGGGCTCTCGCCCGGAGTGGAGCCGGGCGGCGAGGCGGTCTCGGTGGGCCCGGCCGAGCCCGTGGTCGGCGGCGGCTGCGGCGGGCCGCCGGTGCACGCCGCCAGTGAGAACAGAAGGGCCAGCGCGGCGATCGCGCCGCCGGCCGATCCGGTTCGAAGGGGTCCCCTTGTGGTGCTCATCTGACGCCTCCTGACGCCCGGGGAGCGCCATCTTACGCCCGCGTCTCGGCGGCGGAAACGGGCGGACGATCACGGTATGGCGGCAGTCTTCGAAGATCGCCCGAGCGGACGCGACGAGGGGCCCCGCCGTGCGGCGGGGCCCCTCGTTCCAGCGGCGTGGATCAGCCGATCGGCGTGCCCGCCACGGTGAGCTCCCACGAGTCCTGCCAGAAGTCGGCCGGGTCGATCGTGCCCTTCGCCTGGGCCCAGTCGATCAGCAGCTGGCGGATCTCCTTCTGCTCGTCGTAGACGAGCGGAGCCGAGGCGATGTGCGGGAAGCCGCCGCCGCCCGAGCGCCGGTAGTTGTTGACCGCCACGACCACCTGGGTGTCGTCCGCGAGGGGCGTGCCGTCGGCCAGCGTGATGCCGTCAACCCGCGAGCCGACGGGCTGCGAGAGGTCCACCGAGTAGTCCAGCCCCGCGGTGATGTCGAGGTTGTAGTCGGGCGTTCCGCCGGCGCCCGTGTCGCGCGCCGGGTCGAACGTCGAGCCGGCCGGCACGGTGGCGAAGTACTTGTTCGAGAACTCGAGGTAGTCGTCGATCTGCGCTCCGGTCATCGTCACCGCGTGGAGCGTGTTGTCGTAGATGTACAGCGACGCGATGTCCTTGACGGAGACGTCGCCGGCCGGGAACACCGCGGTGCGCGAGAACGGCGCCGCGATCGAGAGCACCGGCAGCTCGGCGTACGCCGTGCCCTCGAGCGCCGCGTCCACCGTGTCGGTCTGCACCTGCTGGATGAAGTCGATGATCGGCGTGTCCTCGTAGCGCGAGGTGACGGCCGACAGCTCCTGCGTCGACTGGGCGACGACCTGGTTCACGTACGCCACCGTGGTCGCGTGCTGCTCGGCGACCAGGTCGAGGATCTCCTGCGACTGCGGGTAGTCCCTGGTCCGGATGGCCGACGCCTGCGCGGAGTCGACCTGCCACTGGCCGCGCACCTTGCTGAGGTCGAGGTCGACGCGCGAGACCGTGGATCCCCAGCGGTACGGCTGCGTGAGCAGCACCTCCTCGCCGGTCACCTCGTTGACGATCGTCTGCGACGGCGCATCGCGGTGCGTGTGTCCGAGCACCATCACGTCGATGCCCGGCACCGTGCGGGCGATGACGTCGGAGGGGTTCTCGGGCGCCGCGATCGACTCGTCGTACGACGATGCGCCCAGGCCGGCGTGCGACAGCACGACGACCACGTCGGCGCCCGCCTCCTTGACCCGCGGGACCCAGGTCTGCGCGGCCTGCACCATGTCCTGGAATTCCAGCCGGCCCTCGACGTTGCCCTTGTCCCAGATGGCCGACCCCGGCGTCGTGAGTCCGAGGATGCCGACCTTGACCGGCTTCTCGCCCGGCACGCGCTTGGCGACGATCGTGAACGGCTTCAGGGCCGGCTCCCCCGTCGCGACGTCAATGACGTTCGCGCCCAGGAGCGGGAAGTCCAGCGCGCCCTCATAGGCCTCGAGCGTGTCGAGACCGTAGTTGAACTCGTGGTTGCCCACGACCTGCGCGTCGTAGCCGATCGCGTCGTAGGCGGCGGCCATGGGGTGGACGGCGCCGGTCTCCTCGACCGGCTCCTGCACCGCGTAGTAGTAGCTGAGCGGCGTGCCCTGGATCGCGTCGCCGTTGTCGACCACGATCACGCTGTCGTCGCCCTGCTCCTCGCGGACGGCGTCGACCACGGAGGCGACCGACGCGAGCCCGATCGCGTCCCCGGCCCGGTCCGAGTAGGGCCGGTCGTTGAAGTAGTCCCAGTTCGCGACGTTGCCGTGCAGGTCGGTGGTGGCGAGCAGGGTCAGGTCGAGCGTGTGGTCCTCGGGCGCGGCTGCGGCGGGCACAGCGGCGGTCGCGACCAGCACGGCCGCGAGCGCGGACGCGAGGTGAAGCTTCACGGTTCTCCTTCGAGCATGACGACGGCCCGCGATCGCGGGGCCTGTCCGCACGCTAACGCCACCGAGTGACGCCGATGTGAACACGCCACGGGCTCAACTGCCCAGGTGAGGCAGGCGGTGCTCCTGGTACGCGCTGAGGTGGATGGCGTGGAGCCCTCCCACCGACGCGACGGGGATCAGGTAATAGGTCATGTCGGGATCGATCACGAAGAACTCGTCGATCTCGTCCGGATCGTACGGCCTCCGCTGTCCCCGAGTGGTCGAGAGGTAGGCCTTCCACGAATCACCGGCGCGGACGGTCGTGGTCTTCACCTGGATGCGCCGGATGCCGTCGGCTCCCGACACCAGCAGGTCGTAGCGACACGGCTCGAGAGGCCACGACACATCCTCGCCGCAGAGCGTGAACCACGCGGCGGCGAGCAACGGCCCCGCCTTGCGCAGGTGTGCGGTGTCCGGCGTCCTGACCCTCCGGCGCCCTTCCGGCGGCTCCGCGAGGTGCCCGATGTCGATGTGCAGACGCAGCGCGTGGCCCTTGAGCACGCTTACCGCGCCCGGCCCCTGGACATCGAGCTTCTCAGCCACGTCGTCCCAGGACTCTCCGGTCGATATCGCCGCACGAAGGGCGTGTTCGTCCCATCGCCGCCGACCGCGGAAGTGGCTGTAGTCGACCCCGAGCCGACCCGACCAGTCCGCGCGACCCGCGCGGCCCCAGGGACCGCGCGAGGAGCTGGGTGATGTTGGCGGAGATACTCACCGCCCCCCCGGAGTATCCAGCAGCCTCCGACACGACCGCATGGCGCACCGGCGGAAACCGCTCCCCACCGACGCCGTCTCGGCTGTTGCTCAGTCCGATAGAACGTCTGCTACCGGACTGGAGATGCGTCACCGGTGGTGCGTTCCGTCCATGGTGAGTGAGCGTTCGATCCAGGTGCGCAGTTGCGGGGCAGGGGCGGCGCCGATCATGCGGTCTGCCTCTTTTCCGTTGCGGTAGAGCAGGAGGGTGGGGATTGAGGAGATTCCGTGTCGTTGGGAGACGCGCGGCGAGGTGTCCGCGTTGACCTTGGCGATCTTGAGGCGTCCGGCGAGGTCGCGGGATAGTTGCTCGACGACGGGCGCGATCTGGCGGCATGGCCCGCACCAGGGCGCCCACACGTCGACGAGCACGGGAAGGGTAGCGTCGCCGACGACCGTGTCGAACGAGTCGTCGTCCGCTTCCACGAGCCACGGCAGGTCGGCGTGGCACTTCGCGCATCGGACTCGCCCGGCGCGTGCCGGGGGCACGCGGTTCTTCGCCGCGCACCCCGGGCACGTCACCACGTTCACAGCCACACCCCGTGACGGGCGAGCACGGCCTGCACCTGGCGGAGGCTGGGCTCCATGAGCCACTCGCCGTCGATGTGCACGACCGGGGTGCGCAGCCGGCCACCGGTCAGTGCCGCCAGGCGTGCATGCAGTCCAGCGGGTAGAACACCACCGCCACCGGCGTTCCGCGCATCTCCGACAACCGCACGATCGTGCCGTCCGCCGCGGGGAGTGCGAAGTCCGGTGCCGGCGTTCCTGGCTCCAGCCCGGTCGTCACGCGTGGTCCGTCCATCGGGGGCGCGCTCTTGAACATGTCCCGGACGGCGGCGAGGTCATCCGATGTTTCCGGCACCTGCGCGGTCTCGATGACCGTCGCGGACTCCAGCACGTCGAAAGCGTCCATCACGCACCCCCGCCTTCTGCAGTGGACGGATCACCCGAACGGGGACGTTCCCGTGCTTTCGGCGCCCGGGACCCTTTCGGGCCCCGGGAAGCCGCCCGGTCAGGAAGCGACCGAATGCGCGGGATCGGCTTTTGGGTCCGCAGCCTCCTGCTCCGCCGGCGTGGACTCGGTAGCCCGCGATGCGGGTGACGACGATTCGACGGCGACCGCGACCTTGCGCGGGAGCGCGTCGGATTTCACCGGCAGTGTGACTCTCAGCACTCCGTCCCGGTAGTCGGCGGCAATAGCATCAAGATCGACCTCGTCGCCAAGTGCAAGCTGCCGCACCACGCTCGCCGAACCGCGCTCACGGACCAGCCAGCGCTCACCGCGGTCCTCTCGCGAGGTGTCTCGATGAGCCCGGACTGTCAGCAGTCCGGCCTCGGCGACGCACGCGCATGCGTCGTTATTCCCGAGCTGGAGAAAAGTCTCCAAGTCTGCGAAGACGTCGCCTTCTCCAGCTCCTTGGCCGACTCCGCATGAAAGCGGGGGTATCGGCAGACGTTAATGCTGTGGCTGTGTCGTCGAGAGCAGTGTGCGCGCTCGGTCGAGGTGCGCGGGGTTGACCATAACGTCCCAGTGCTCGGCCGCGAGGTTCTTCACGGACGAGAAGTCCCGCTTGCCGCGCCATAGGGCATGTCCGACGAGCCCGAAGAGGGCGCCCCAGAGCGCGCCGAGGCCGGTCGCGGCGATCAGCAGCCACAGCAAGAAGAGGACGGGGGCGAAGATGCCGAGAATGAGGCCGATGAGCAGACCGAACCAGGCACCGGAGGCGGCGCCGTAGCCGGCGGCGCGGGCCAGTGTCATGCGCCCGATCACCTGCTCCTCGATGCGCACGTTCCAGCCAATGATTGAAACCTCTTCGACGGGGAACTCCGCGTCGGAGAGCCGATCGACCGCGGCCTGCGCAGACGCGTAGTCGTCGTAGCGTGCGAGGAGTTCACGGGCGGGTGTCGAAATGGGTGAGTTCGTCATGATGTCTCCTTTAACAGAAGGGTCTGCTGAACGAAGTGGTGACAGTTTCGGTTAGGCCGCGAGGGCCAGGTTCTGGTTCATGATGGTCTCGAACTCGATCGGCGTCAAACGGCCCAGACG
>NZ_LMFR01000020.1 GCF_001426925.1 Microbacterium sp. Root53 | reverse complement strand
GTGCTTCATCATGTGATGCGGCTCGCACAGGTGCGCCAGGTTGTCCACGCTGGTGGGCCCGTCCTTGGACCACGGGATCGTGTGGTCGATGTCGCAGTGCTTCGCCTTCGTGGCGCACCCCGGGACCCGGCACGTCCCATCCCGCGCCAGCAGGTACCGCCGCTGCGCCGCCGTCGGGGTGCGGTGATCGACCGTGAGGAGGGCCCCGGTGTCGGGGTGCAGGAACAGCCGCTCCCACCCCACCGCACCCGCCGCCAGCCGGCGGGCGGTGTCCGCATCGATCGGCTCATGCCCCGCCAACAGGGCCGCCTCGTCGTCGAGACCGGCGAGGGTGGTGACCGGGATCGTGACCTCGATGCTCGCGTTGATGTGCTGCTCGACCGGGTGACCCGACGGCATGCCCGACAGCAGCAGATCCAGTGCGAGATCCGCCCGCAGCCGCCCCAGGCCCCGCTCGTCCGCCGCGACCGCCGGATCCTCCGACCCGCCACGGGCGCGCTTCACSACCCGGGCCTGCGCGGTCAGCCGATCATGGGCSGCGTGGATCAYGTACGCGGGGCCGCTGATGCACAGCACCGCCTGCCCGTCCGGCTGGTCCTCCACCCACACGCCCCGCCGCTCCCGCGCCTCCTCATGCCGCACCGTCGCCGACACCGGCTGATACTTCTCCGCCACCCGCGCAGCCAGCGCCTTGGTGCGATACGGGGTCGCCTTCTCCGCCAGCGGGAGGATCTCCGACTCGAACGCCGCCCGCACCGCATCCCCGCCTGCCCGTCCGGCTGGTCCTCCACCCACACGCCCCGCCGCTCCCGCGCCTCCTCATGCCGCACCGTCGCCGACACCGGCTGATACTTCTCCGCCACCCGCGCAGCCAGGGCCTTGGTCCGGTGCGGGGTCGCCTTCTCCGCCAGCGGGAGGATCTCCGACTCGAACGCCGCCCGCACCGCATCCTCATCGAGGTCCGCACCGGCCTCTGCGATGACCTGCGCGTGCCGGGAGGTGATCCGCCCCTCCCCGAGCGCCGCGTGCGTCGCCGGGAACCGCGTCACCAGCGTGTGCGCGCGGTCCATCCGGCCCTGCACCGCGCGGGGCGACTCCCTCGTCGCCAGCGCGAGCTCGGCGGCCATGGACCGCACCGGGAACTCGTACACGCTCGCATCCGGCATCCGCCCCATCTGATCGATCGCGATGCCCATCGCCTCCGCCTGCAGCGCCGCCTCCTCGGCATCCAGCCCCGCCCGCTCGACCCGGATCGCCTTCAACCGCTCCACGATCTCCCGCGTCCGCGCCAACTCACCCGGGGTGAACTCCCACCCCGAGGCATCCGCATCCGTGAACCGTGGCATGCCCCCATCATCCCAGGGGCCTCGGACATTCGTTCGAATGTCGCGCAGCCTGTGGGGAACGGCAATGAGCGACTGAGACGAGGACCGCCGACGTCCGGTCCGCTGCCAGAGGACGTCAGCGCCGGGCGCGGTCGCCGTGTCGACCCTCAGGACGAGCGAGGCGGCGCAGCCGGCGTCGATGCTCCCAGTGACCGTCGACACCATGATGCGCCTATGCGATTCCGGCGAGGCCGACGCCGACGTACGAATCCTTTCGGACCCACGTGAATTCGGGGGGGGGCGGCTCACATACTGTCTTCCCAACTGCTTCGACCTTCGTGCCACAATGTGCGGGACGGCTTGCGCGATCGAGGAAATGGCGGAAATGGTCGAATTTATTCGCAACGCCTTGGACGCGCTGAGCCTGACCATCAATGCGATCGCGGGCGCATTTCCTCCCGAGGCTGAACAGCAGGTGCGACTGTCCCTGATCTTCGGGCCCCTCGTGCTCGCCTGCCTCTGCGCGGCCGATTGGGACCGGCAATGGGCGAAGTCGTTCCTCTGGCTCCGCCCCGACGCACGGTTGGCCTATCACGCGGAAATCGTGCTGCGGCTGACCGAGCGCCAGAATGAGCGTCGGGCCCGATCCGATTATTCGCACGCCGCCGCCCGGTCTGGTGTGAATATGCACCGCGGCGGCGTCTGGCCGTCCGAACCGAGATCAGCCATTCGTCTCTCGAAAGCGGGCTGGGTCGAACCGATCAAGCCCGCGCAGGGGCCGAGAGATTGGTCACCACCGAGCGCGTGACGCCTGTCAGCGCGATGCGTTCACATCTGTCAGCGCTGTGTCGGTCGCGCCGGAGCGTTCGAGCGGATGCGAGCCGTCCGAACCCGACCCGGCTAGCACACACGCAGGCGACGTCGCCAGTGCTCGCGCCTGCACGCCACCGCGACGAGGATGGCGGGATGGCGTTGGATCCGGTGGGCCTGCTGTACCTCGCGGCGAGCATCGCGACCTTGGTGGCGGCGCTCCTGCCGCGCCTGCTGGGCAGGGTGCCCGTATCCATGCCCATGGTGTTCGTCGCGGCCGGCATGGGCGCCTTCGCGCTCTTCCCCGGCCTTCCGGACCCCGATCCGATCGCACACCCCGAGCTCGCGCTGCACATCACCGAGGTCTGCGTGATCGTGTCACTGATGGGCGCCGGGCTGGCGATCAACAGGAGATTCGCGTGGCGCACGTGGTCGACCACGTGGCGGCTGCTGGGAATCACGTGCCCCTCTCGATCGTCGCTGTGGCCATCGTCGGCTGGTGGGGCCTCGGGCTGGGCGCGGCCGCCGCCCTGCTGCTGGCCGCGGCGCTCGCACCGACCGATCCGGTGCTGGCGAGCGAGGTGCAGGTCAGCGAGCCCCTCACCGAGGAGGGCAGCGACGACGACGAGGCGCGCTTCGCCGTCACGTCCGAGGCGGGCCTCAACGACGGGCTGGCGTTCCCCTTCACCTACGCCGCGATCGCGGTCAGCATGGCCGGCCTCGCGCCCTCGGGCTGGCTCGGCGAGTGGCTGCTGATCGATGTGGTCTGGCGGATCGGCATCGGCCTCGTGGCAGGCCTCGCGGTCGGATGGGCGCTGCGGCGGATGTTCTTCTCGTCGATCTCCGAGCGCCTCGGCTTCGCGGATCGCGCCGACGGCTTCATCGCGCTCGGCGCGACGTTCCTCGCCTATGGCGTCGCCGAGGTGGCGGAGGGCTACGGCTTCATCGCCGTGTTCGTATGCGCCTGCACGATCCGGGCCGGCGAGCACGCGCACGGTCTCCACTCGGTGCTCCACACGTTCGTGGAGCAGATCGAGCGTCTGCTCACGGTCGTCGTGCTCATCCTGCTGAGCGGAGCCGTGGCGCGCGGACTGCTCGAGTCGATCACCGTCCCCGACGTCCTCTTCGCCGCCGTCCTCCTCCTGGTGATCCGGCCCGTCACGGGGTGGCTCGGCCTCACCCCCGGCAAGACCGGTCCGCGCGAACGCGGCGTGATCGCCGTCTTCGGCGTGCGCGGCGTGGGGTCGCTGTTCTACATCGCCTATGCGCTGCAGAACGGCGAGTTCCCGGGAGCCGAGCGCCTGTGGGCCGTCGTGTCGCTCGTCATCCTGGGATCGGTCCTGATCCATGGGGTCGCGGCGACTCCCGCGATGGCCGTGCTGGACCGGACGCGGCGCCGTCGCGCGGCAGAGCGGGGCGACGGCGAGGTGGAGACGCCCGTCTGACCCGACGGTCAGCCCGAGATCAGCCGCTCAGCGCCCGGACCGCGCGAACGGCATCCGCCGCGGCACGACCACCGGAACCGGCGCGGTGAGCACGGCGTCGACGACCATGGACCCGTCCGTGGGGCCGATCACGGCGATCGGCGTCGTGGCCGTGGTCACCTCGGCGGTGATCGGCATGGCCGCCAGGCGGCGGTGCGCGCGCACGTAGGCCGGCACGAGGATGAACAGCGCGGCGAGCCACGCCAGCGGGTTGCTCGCCGCGACGCCGAAGAACCCGAGCACCCCGCCGAGAGCGATCGCGGCGAACATGCGCGCCACGAGCTCGATCACGCCGGTCACGGTGGGCACCATCGCCTGCCCCAGCCCCTGCAGGGCCCCGCGCAGTACGAACAGCACTCCGAGGAACGAGTACGTGACCCCGTTGATCACGAGCATCAGGTGCGCGAGCTCGACGACCTCGTCTGCGCCGTCGCCCACGAACACCCGGATGATCGAGGCGCCGAACGCGACGAGCACGACGCCGAGCAGCACGGATCCCACGAGCGCCATCCGCACGGCCTGCACGACGCCGCGGCGGATCCGGTCGGGCCGCCCGCCGCCGAGGTTCTGCGCCGTGTACATCGACACCGCGAGGCCGAGCGACTGCAGGAACGCGAGAGCGAGGCTGTCCACGCGCGATGCGGTCGTGTACGCGGCCACCGCCTCGGACCCGAGCGTGTTCAGCGCGACCTGCACGGTGAGGATGCCGATCGCGATGATCGACGCCTGGAAGCCCATCGGCAGTCCGAGCCGCAGGTGCTCGGCGAGGTCGGCACGCGAGACCCGCCACTGCGCTCGTCGCACGATCAGCACGGGCATGCGCCGCCACACGTACAGCAGGCACAGCGCGACCGACACGGCCTGCGACAGCACGGTCGCGAGCGCCGCTCCGGCGACGCCCCACCCGAGCGGGCCGACCATGAGGATCACGAGCACGACGTTGAGCCCGCACGCGAGAGCGAGGAACAGCAGCGGCGTGCGGCTGTCTCCGATCGCGCGGATGATGCCCGACAGCTGGTTGAAGAACATCGTCGCGCCCGCGCCGAGGAAGCTCACCTGGGTGAACACCGTCGCGGCCTCCAGCAGCTCGGGTGGCGTCTGCAGCAGCTCCAGCCCGGGCCGCGCCACGAGCGGGGCCACCACGGTGATCACGACGCTCGCGATGCCGGTGAGGATCGCACCGGATGCGACCGACCGTCGCACGGCGTCGTCGTCCCGCGCGCCATACGCCTGGGCGGTCGGGATCGCGAACCCCGACGTGAGGCCCCATGCGAAGCCGAGCAGGAGGAACAGCAGCGGTCCGGTCGCGCCGACGGCGGCCAGCGCGTCGACACCCAGCCAGCGCCCCACCACCACGGTGTCGGCGAACTGATACAGCTGCTGCGCGACGTTTCCAAGCAGCAGGGGCACGGTGAACGACAGGATGACGCGCCACGGGCTGCCCGTGGTGAGAGTGGAGGCCATGCGGAGTCCGGGGAGGCGAGGGGGATGGACGGTCCCCGGGTCGGCCGGGGATGCGAAAAACCCCCGGAAGACCGGGGGTTCAATGGTGGACCTGAGGGGACTCGAACCCCTGACCCCCTGCATGCCATGCAGGTGCGCTACCAGCTGCGCCACAGGCCCAGATGCTGCCCGGTAGAAGCCCCGGGCAACTCATTCAGCTTACAACACGTCGACGCGCACGTGAAATCGGCTCACTCCGCCGGGCGCGTCGTGTCGACCTCGACCGGCAGCACCGGGCAGTCCTTCCACAGGCGCTCGAGCGCGTAGAAGGCGCGCTCCTCCTGGTGGAACACGTGAACGACGAGGTCGCCGAAGTCGAGGAGCACCCAGCGCGACTCGGCGCGGCCCTCGCGGCGCAGGCGGCGGACGCCGGCCTCGTGCAGCTTGTCCTCGATCTCGTCCGCGATGGCGGCGACGTTGCGCTCGCTGCGGCCGGTGACGAGGAGGAACACGTCCACCAGCGGCAGCGGCTCCGACACGTCGAGGACGACGAGGTCCTCGCCGCCCTTCGACGACGCCGCGTCCGCGGCGATCTTCAGCATGTCGATCGATTCGGCAGAGGCCATCAGCCCAGAACTCCCGTCGTGAAGGCGGCGACCACCACGCCGGTGAGTGCGATGCCCAGGACGCCCGCCGTGATGCCGAGCAGCAGAGTCAGGCGGTGGGTCTTCTCCGGTGCCGGCGGGCGGATCACCTCCGACGGGCTCTTCGATGTGCTCACCGCGTCACTCGCGGAGAGCGGCATCGGCGACGACGCGAGCGGGAGCTCGCCGTCGAGAAGCACGACATCCACTTCCTTGCCGTCCTGCGCGCCCTGCGCGTGACCGCGCGAGCCGAAGCCCTCGGGCAGCGTGTGCGAGCTCGTGACGATCAGCTCGCCGGTCGCCGTGATCGGCGCCGAGAGCGGGATCGTGCTCGGGTCGGATGCCAGGATGAGGGTGCTGCCGGCCGTGGACGAGCCGCTCGAGTCGGCCGCGTGCGTGAGGATCTGCTCGAACGACTCCGGCTGGTCCTCACGGGGCTCGGGAGCGAACAGCCGCTGGCCGAACGTCGGCGCGGCCCCCTGCTGCTTCTCCTCGGCGGCGCGGACCTCCCCGGTCGGCGCGTCCTCGACGACGAACACGGTCTCGACCGCGCGGTCGGCGAACTCCTCGTCCGCCCGGTGCGCCGGCTCGGCCGCCTCGACGTCGCCGCCGTCCGGGTCCTCGGCTCGATCCTGCTCGTCCGCCTCGTCCTCGTAGACCAGCTCGTGGACCTCGTCCGCGGTGGCCGGCTCTTCGTCCTGCGTGACCTCGCCGTCGCCGCGCGGCTCGTCGGCGAACGGGACCTCGACGACCTCGTACACCACGGAGGTCTCGTTCTCACCGACGACGACGGTCTCGATCGCGGCGAGCTGCGCCTCCTGCGCTTCCGCACCCTCGGGCTCGGGGGTCGCGTCCTCGGCGGGCCGCTCCTCGGGTCCCTGCACGGGGATGGCCGGCACGCCCTCGACGGGCGGCAGCACGACCTGGAGCTGTGCGGTGCGGAGGCGCTCCTGCTCGCGGATCTCCCGCCGCGTGAGCGGCCGCCCGCCCGTGCCCGGCGCGGTCGACTCCTGCGCGGCGCGCTCGAACGCGGCGGCCTCCTCGGCCTTGGCGGTCTCGGGCCGGTCCACGGGCTCGTCCGCCTGGGCGGCGAGCACCGGGTACTCGACGGACGTCTCCGGCAGGGCGAAGGGCTTGTCTGCGTCCGCGGGCTCCGCCTCGGGCGTCTCCGCGGTCTCGGGAGCCTCGGCGGCGGGCGCGGTCTCGGCGACCGGAGCCTCGGGCTCCGGCTGCACCGCGGCGCGCGCGATGTCCTCGGGGGTGATCACCGGGGTCTGTCCGGTCATCTTCAACTCGCGCAGCCTGCGACGAGTGAGCGGCTGCGAAGGCTGGTCCGGTGTGCTCATGCCTTGCTCCGATACAGATGATGCTTCGCGATGTACTGCACGACGCCGTCGGGCACGAGGTACCAGACGGGGAATCCGCGGCGCACTCGGTCGCGGCAGTCGGTCGACGAGATCGCCAGCGCGGGGATCTCCAGCTGGCTCACGTCAGTGCTCGGCAGTCCCTCGATGTCCAGGATGTGCCCCGGACGCGAGACCGCGACGAAATGGGCGAGATCCCACAGCTCATCGTGGTCTCTCCAGCTGAGAATCTGCGCCACGGCGTCCGCGCCCGTGATGAAGAAGAGCTCGGCGTCCGGCCGCTGCGCCTTGAGGTCGCGCAGCGTGTCGACCGTGTAGGTGGGGCGGTCGCGGTCGACGTCCACGCGGCTGACGGTGAACCGGGGGTTCGAGGCGGTCGCAATCACGGTCATCTCGTACCGGCTCTCCGCCGGCGAGACGTCCTCCTTCTGCCACGGGTGACCCGTCGGCACGAAGACGACCTCGTCGAGGTCGAAGGACTGCGCGACCTCGCTGGCGGCCACGAGGTGACCATGGTGGATGGGATCGAACGTCCCGCCCATCACCCCGATCCGCGGAGGCCTCGGCTGCACCGTCACCCGGACGACCTAGTGGCCGTGACCCGTCTCGTGCTCGACGTGCGCCTCGACCTTGTGGGCGTGACGGTTGGACACGTTCCGATACGACGCCGTGACGATCGCCAGGAGCGCGAACACGACCGCCGCGGTGATCCCGAAGGGCAGGGTCGTCAGCATCGGGTTGCCGTGATGTTCGGTCTCAGCGGCGGCGACCGCAAGCGCTGCGGCGAAGTCCATTCGTGCTCCGTTCGGGTTGTGACACGCGTCGTGGATCGTGTCGTTACAGCTTATCGCTCAGGCGCGCACCTGCCCGGCGCCACGGCCGAGCCACTTCGTGCTGGTCAGCTCGGGAAGGCCCATCGGGCCGCGCGCGTGGAGCTTCTGCGTCGAGATGCCGACCTCGGCGCCGAAGCCGAACTCCCCGCCGTCTGTGAAGCGCGTCGACGCGTTCACGAGCACGACGGCCGAGTCGACCTCGGCCAGGAAGCGCTCGGCGTTGCGCATGTCGGTCGTGATGATCGACTCGGTGTGACCCGTCGAGTATCGGCGGATGTGCGCGATCGCGTCGTCGAGGCTGTCGACGACGCCGAAGGCGACGTCGAGCGTGCCGTACTCGGTCGCCCAGTCCTCCTCGGTCGCCGCCACGGCGCCCGACGCCAGCCGCTGCACGTCAGCGTCGCCGTGCACGGTCACGCCGCGCTCCTGCAGCGCCGACGCGACCTGCGGCACGAGGCGCTCCGCCGCGCCGCGGACCACGAGGACCGTCTCGACCGCGTTGCACACGCTGGGGCGCTGCACCTTGGCGTTCACGACGATGTCGCGCGCCCATTCGTCGGGGGCGCTCTCGTCCAGCACGATGTGGACGTTGCCCGCGCCGGTCTCGATCACCGGGACGGTCGACTCCGTCACGACCGCCTCGATGAGTCCCGCGCTGCCGCGCGGAACGAGCACGTCGATGAAGCCGCGACCGTGCATGAGCGCCTTGGCGCCGTCGCGCCCGAAGGGATCGACCGTCTGGATGGCGTCGGGCGCGATCCCCTGCTGCTCGAGCGCGTCCCGCATCACGGAGACGAGCACGGCGTTGGAGGACGCCGCGGCGCTGCCGCCGCGCAGCACGACCGCGTTGCCCGACCGCAGGGCCAGGGCGGCGATGTCGACCGTCACGTTGGGCCGGGCCTCGTAGATGGCGCCCACCACGCCGAACGGCACGCGGACCTGCTCGAGGTTCACGCCGTTGGGCATCCGGTGCCCGCGCACGACCTGGCCGACCGGATCCGGCAGCGCGGCGATGTCGCGCACCGCGGACGCGAGGCCCTCCACGCGCGCCGAGTCGAGGCGCAGCCGGTCCAGCAGCCCCGCGCCGATCCCGTCGCGCTCTCCGCGGGCGAGGTCGTCCGCGTTCGCGGCGATGATCTCGTCCGCGTGCGCGAGGAGGGCGTCGGCGATCGCGTGGAGCGCATCGGCCTTCTGACCGCTCGTCAGGCGCGCGGTGACGCGGGCGGCGTCCTTCGCGAGACGCAGCCGGTCCTGGGGTGTGTCGATCGTGACCTCGGGGACGTCGACGGTGCTCATTTCGGGATCTCCAGGGTGGTCGGAAGACGCGGTGGGGCTATTCCGCGAGTGTACCGAGCGGCCGCACGGTCGGGGACGGCGAGGGCTCGAACCACGTGCCGACCGGGCCGCCCGACAGCGCCTCGGAGACGAGGTCGGCGCTCGTGACGAGCACGCCGATCCCGGCGCTCGCGGCGAGACGCGCGGCCGACACCTTGGTCGCCGCTCCCCCGGTGCCGACGCTGTTGACGACCGTGGATCCGAACTCGAGATCGCTGAGGTCCGCGTCGTGCGCGATCACGTCGAGCGGCTCGGCGCCGGGCTCGCTCGGCGGACGCGTGTACAGCGAGGCGATGTCGCTGAGCAGCACGAGGGCGTCGGCCTCCACGAGCTGCGCCACGAGGGCCGCGAGCCGGTCGTTGTCGCCGAAGCGGATCTCGTGCGTCGCGACCGTGTCGTTCTCGTTCACGATGGGCAGGATGCGCAGCCCGAGCAGGCGCTCGATCGCGCGCTGCGCGTTGCTGCGGTGCGTGTGGTTGTCGAAGTCGCCCGCGGTCAGCAGCACCTGGCCCGCGACGATGCCGAACGGGCGCAGCGCCTCCTGGTACCGGAACACGAGCACGTTCTGCCCCACGGCCGCGGCGGCCTGCTGCGTGGCGAGGTCGGTGGGGCGCGTCTCGAGGTTCAGGAACGGCATGCCCGTCGCGATGGCGCCGGACGAGACCAGCAGCACCTCGGCGCCGCGCCGGTGCGCGTCGGCGAGCGCCTTGACGAGCATCGGGATGCGCCACGAGGACTCGCCGCTGATCGACGACGAGCCGACCTTGACGACGATGCGCTGCGCGGTGGCGAGCTCGGATCGGTCGCGCGCGGTCACGGCAGCTCGTCCTCCTCGACGTCCTCCCGACGCGATCGACGCAGCTCCTCGGCCTCGGCCCGGGCGGCCGCGCGGGCGTCCATCCGCTCGCGGTACTTCGCGCGGCGCTCGACGTTCGTGCGGCGCGTGTCCTGCAGCAGGCGCGGATCGGTGCCGCGCGGTGCCTGGATGAGCTCGCCGGCAGAGCTGATCGACGGCTCCCAGTCGAAGACGATCGACTCGCCCTCGCCGATCACCACGGTCGATCCGGGAACGGCACCGGCGCGGAACAGCTCGTCCTCGACGCCCAGCTTCTCCAGCCGGTCCGCCAGGAAGCCCACGGCCTCCTCGTTCTGGAAGTCGGTCTGCTGCACCCACCGGACGGGCTTCTCGCCCAGGATGCGGTACACCGGGCCGTACGTGCCGCCCTCGACGCGCACGCTGAACTCCTTCTCGGAGCCCTTGGGGCGGATGATGATGCACTCCTTGGGGGCGGCGACCGGCTGCGTCCTGCGGTGCTCCTCGATGATCTCGCCGAGCGCGAAGGTCAGCTCGCGGAGGCCGCGGCGGGCGACGGTCGAGATCTCGAACACGCGGTAGCCGAGCGCCTCGAGGTCGGGGCGCACGAACGACGCGAGCTCCTCGGCCTCGGGCACGTCGATCTTGTTCAGCACGACGATCTGCGGGCGCTCGAGAAGGGGCACCTGACCCTCGGGAACGGGGTAGGCGCCGAGCTCGGCGCGGATGACCTCGAGGTCGCTGAGCGGGTCGCGGCCGGGCTCGAGCGTGGCGCAGTCGAGCACGTGCACGAGCGCGGTGCAGCGCTCCACGTGGCGGAGGAACTCGAGGCCGAGGCCCCGCCCCTCGCTGGCGCCCTCGATCAGGCCGGGCACGTCGGCCACCGTGAAGCGCACGTCGCCGGCCTGCACGACGCCCAGGTTGGGGTGCAGGGTCGTGAACGGGTAGTCCGCGATCTTGGGCCGCGCGGCCGAGATCGCCGCGATCAGGCTCGACTTGCCGGCCGACGGGAAGCCCACGAGGGCCACATCCGCGACGGTCTTGAGCTCGAGGACGACGTCGCCCTCCCAGCCGGGGGTGCCGAGCAGCGCGAAGCCGGGCGCCTTGCGCTTGGGCGAAGCGAGAGCGGCGTTGCCGAGGCCGCCGCGTCCGCCCGGCGCGGCGACGAAGCGCATGCCGGGCTCGATCATGTCGGCGAGGACCTCGCCGGAGGGGTCCTTCACCACGGTGCCGACGGGGACGGGCAGCTCGAGGGTCTCGCCGACCGCGCCCGAGCGGTGGTCGCCCATGCCGAAGCCGCCGTTTCCCGCGGAGCGGTGCGGCGAGTGGTGGTAGCTCAGCAGCGTCGTGGTCTGCGGGTCGGCGACCAGCACGATGTCGCCGCCGTTGCCGCCGTTGCCGCCGTCCGGGCCCCCGAGCGGCTTGAACTTCTCGCGGTGCACCGAGACGCAGCCGTTGCCGCCCTTGCCGGCACGCAGATGAAGCGTCACCTCATCGACGAACGTGACCATGATCCCTACCGCTCTTCTGGATGTGGATGCCGGGCATCCGGGAAATGACAGGACGGGGSGGGCCGAAGCCCGCCCCGTCCGTGAAGCCCACCGGGAGTGTTACTCGCCGGCGACGATGTTGACGACCTTGCGGCCGCCCTTGTTGCCGAACTCGACCGCACCGGCGGCGAGGGCGAAGAGCGTGTCGTCGCCACCGCGGCCGACGTTCGCGCCGGGGTGGAAGTGCGTGCCGCGCTGACGGACGAGGATCTCGCCCGCGCTGACGACCTGGCCGCCGAAGCGCTTCACGCCCAGTCGCTGGGCGTTGGAGTCGCGACCGTTACGAGTGGAGCTTGCGCCCTTTTTGTGTGCCATTTCGGTGAACCCTCCGCGCTTACTTGATGCCGGTGATCTTGACGCGCGTGAGGTCCTGACGGTGGCCCTGGCGCTTCTTGTAGCCGGTCTTGTTCTTGAACTTCTGGATGACGATCTTCGGGCCGCGCAGGTTGCCGACGACCTCGGCGGTGACCTTGACCTTGGCGAGCTTCTCGGCGTCGGTCGTCACGGTGTCGCCGTCGACGTAGAGCACGGCGGGCAGCTCGATGGTCTCGCCCGCGGCAGCCTGCACACGGTCGAGCTGAACGATGGTGCCGACCTCGACCTTCTCCTGCCGGCCGCCGGCGCGCACAACTGCGTAAACCACTTCACACCTTGTTTTCATTGGGGAAGCCCCGGGGCTTCCGGATCTCACGGAAAGACTTCGCTTGCTGCCGCTGGCCGCGGGGGCGTCTGCAAGACTTTCGCCGCGCCGCCGTCGAGGGCGCGCGACACAGGGGACGCACCAAAGGTCTACTCTACCCGATTCCGGACACATCCGGCAAAAGCACGCGACCGGCGCGTCGCCGCCGTTCCCGCGCCCTGCGCCGCAGCCGGTCATTAGGCTCGACCGCGTGGCCATTCTCGTCGACGACCCGATCTGGCCGGCGCACGGCCGGCTGTGGGCGCACCTCGTCAGCGACGCCGACCTCGAGGAGCTCCACGCCTTCGCGGCCGCGCACGACGTGCCCGCGCGGGCGTTCGACCGGGACCACTACGACGTGCCCGCCGACATGATCCCGCGGCTGGTCGCCGGCGGCGCCCGCCACGTCGACGGCAAGCACCTCGTGCGCGCGCTGATCGCCTCGGGCCTGCGCGTCACCGCGCGCGAGCGCCGCGGACTCTAGCCCGGCGCGGCCCGGAACGCGGTTCGCCGCCCGCGGGCGGACCCACGGGCGGCGAACGGATGACCTGGGGTTAGTCCTCGGTGACCTGCACCGGCGTGACCGAGACGGCCGTGCCGGTGAGGGCGGCGGTCGTGACCCGGCGGCTGCGGCTGCGCCCCTGTCCGGGCGCCTTCGGCTCGGGCAGCGCGTTCAGCACCGAGTCGAGCAGCTGCTCGGTCTCGGTCTTCGGCGCCGCGGGGGCCTCGCCGCCGCCGCGCTTGCGGCGCGACTTCTTCGGGCGGTCGGGCTGGCCCTCGGGCGCGGCGGGAGTGCGCGGCCCCTCGGGAAGCTCGATCTGGATCTGAGGCTGCTGCGGCTCGGCCTTCTCGGGCGGGTGGGCGATCGTCGAGGCGGCGATCTGCGCGAGCGCCGACTTCACGCCCTCGGTGATGACGTGCGTGCCGCCGTTGCTCGCGGCCGGGCTGCCGCCGCCCTGGGAGGCCGCGGAGCCCCCGCCGGACGAGCCGCTGCCGCCGCGCGAGCGCCGACCCGAGCCGGATCCACCCCCGCTGCCGCCGTTGCCGCCGGCCGGGCGGTGCTTGACGACCGGGTCGTGGTGCACGATGACACCGCGGCCCGCGCACACCTCGCAGGGCTCGCTGAACGTCTCAAGCAGGCCCAGGCCGAGCTTCTTGCGCGTCATCTGCACGAGGCCGAGCGACGTGACCTCGGCGACCTGGTGCTTCGTGCGGTCGCGGCTCAGGCACTCCACCAGGCGGCGCAGCACGAGGTCGCGGTTGGACTCGAGCACCATGTCGATGAAGTCGACCACGATGATGCCGCCGATGTCGCGCAGGCGCAGCTGGCGGACGATCTCCTCGGCGGCCTCGAGGTTGTTCTTGGTGACCGTCTCCTCGAGGTTGCCGCCCGATCCGACGAACTTGCCGGTGTTGACGTCGACCACGGTCATGGCCTCGGTGCGGTCGATCACGAGCGAGCCGCCGGAGGGCAGCCAGACCTTGCGGTCGAGGGCCTTCTCGATCTGCTCCGTGATGCGGAACGCGTCGAACGGGTCGCGGTCACCCTCGTACTTCTCGATGCGGTCGAGCAGGTCGGGGGCCACGCCCTCGAGGTAGCTCGTGATGGTCTGCTGCGCGTCGTCGCCCTGGATCAGCATCTTCGAGAAGTCCTCGTTGAAGACGTCCCGGACGATCTTGACCAGCAGGTCGGGCTCGCTGTGAAGCAGGCTGGGCGCGTTGCCCTTCTCGACCATGGCGTTGATGTGGGCCCACTGCGACGTGAGGCGGTTCACGTCGCGCGTCAGCTGCTCCTCCGTGGCGCCCTCGGCGGCCGTGCGCACGATCACGCCGGACGACTCGGGAAGCACCTCCTTGAGGATCTTCTTCAGGCGCGCGCGCTCGGTGTCGGGCAGCTTGCGCGAGATGCCGTTCATGGCGCCGCCGGGCACGTAGACGAGGTAGCGGCCGGGCAGGGAGATCTGGCTGGTCAGACGCGCACCCTTGTGGCCCACGGGGTCCTTGGTGACCTGGACGAGCACCTTGTCGCCCGGCTTGAGCGCGAGCTCGATGCGGCGCGGCTGGTTGCCGGTCTCGACCGAGTCCCAGTCCACCTCGCCCGAGTACAGCACGGCGTTGCGACCGCGGCCGATGTCGACGAACGCGGCCTCCATGCTGGGCAGGACGTTCTGGACGCGACCGAGGTACACGTTGCCGATCAGCGACGCGTCCTGACTGCGGGCGACGTAGTGCTCGACGAGCACGTTGTCCTCGAGCACCGCGATCTGCACGCGGCCGTTCTTGGAGCGGACGATCATCTGGCGGTCGACGGCCTCGCGGCGGGCCAGGAACTCCGCCTCGGTCACGACGGGGCGACGGCGGCCCGCCTCGCGTCCGTCACGACGGCGCTGCTTCTTGGCCTCCAGGCGCGTGGAGCCCTTGATGCGCTGCGGCTCGGTGATGACCTCGACCACGCGCTGGCGACGACGCGGCTCCTCCGCGCGCGGCTCGGCCTGCTGCTGCTCCTCGCCGGCGTCCCCGCCGCCGCGACGGCGACGGCGACGCGAGGAGCGGCCGCTCAGGGCGGGCTCCTCCGGCTCCGGCAGCGCGGGAAGCGGCTGGACGTCGGGTGCGTAGAAGTGCAGCGCGGTCGACACCTGCGACACGAAGTTCTCGGGCAGGAGGCCCAGGCTGACGGCGGTCGGGAGCTCCGGCTCGGCCGGCTCCTCGGGCGCGGGCGCGGTCTCCTCGGGCGCGGTGTCCTCGGGCGCCGTGTCCTCAGCGAGGGCCTGCTCCGCCGCGGGCTCATCGGCGGGGGCGTCCTCGGCTGCGGGCGCGGCCTGCTCGGCAGGCTGCTCGGCCGCCTCCGGCTCGGCGGGCGCCTCCGGATCGGCGGGCTGCTCAGCCGGCTGCTCCTGCTCGGCGGGCGTCTCCTCGGTGGGCGTCTGCTCGGCCGGCTCCGCCTCGGGGGCCTCCGCGGCCGTCTCGGGCGCTATCGCGCTCGAGGGCTCGTCGAAGGTGCTGTCGTCGCTGTGCTCATTGTTCTGTTCAGCCATCGCTGGCGTACTCCCTGCGGGCGGACATCCGCGCGTCGCCCGGAAATCTCTGGCGGCGCCGCCCCTGGGCGGCCCCGCGAACTCTCACTCGGCCTGCGACCGGCTCTCGGCTCTGGTCGCGCGGAGCATCCCTTGCCCCGAAGTCTTCATTCGACGCGGGTCGCGGCGCGGCCGCGGTGTGCGTCAGGAGTCATTATCGCACCACGGGCGCGGATCGCGCATTCGGCGGCGCCGGCCGGGCCCCGTGTCGGCGGCCGCACAGCCCGGCGGGGTGAGAATGAGCCGGTGACCGCACCGCGAAACCGTCCCGTGGCCCTCGCCGTCTGGCTCGTGATCGCGGGCGCCGTCGGATGGTGGGCGGCCTTCTCGCTCACGTTGGAGCGCCTGCACCTCCTGGACAACCCGGGCGCGTCCGCGTCGTGCGACTTCAGCCCGCTCGTGCAGTGCGGGCGCAACCTGGAGTCCTGGCAGGGAGCGGTCTTCGGCTTCCCGAACCCGATCCTCGGCCTGGCCGGATGGATCGCCCCGGTCGTCGTCGGCGCGGCGATCCTGGCCGGGGCGCGTTTCGCCCGGTGGTTCTGGGCCGTGTTCCTGCTCGGGATGGCGTCCGCGTTCGGCTTTGTCGTATGGCTGATCGGTCAGAGCGTGTACGTGCTCGGCACGCTGTGCCCGTGGTGCATGGTGACCTGGGTCGTGACCATCCCGTCCTTCTACGCGGTGCTGCTGCACGCGGTGCGGATCGGCGCCCTCCCGGCACCCGCGCGCATGCGCGCCGCGGCGGACCGGCTGATGGGCTGGCTTCCGCTGATGGCCGTGCTCAGCTATGCGGCGATCGCGGTGCTGGCCGAGCTGCGGCTCGAGGTGCTGGACGCCCTGTTCTGAGACGCGGAACGGCCCCGGATCGCTCCGGGGCCGTTCCGATGCCGGGGCTCAGGGGAACCAGATGCCGAGCTCGCGCTGCGCGGACTCGGGCGAGTCCGAGCCGTGCACGAGGTTCTGCTGCACGGCGACCCCCCAGTCGCGGCCGAAGTCGCCGCGGATGGTGCCGGGCGCCGCGGTGGTGGGGTCGGTCGTGCCGGCGAGCGAGCGGAAGCCCTCGATCACGCGGTTGCCGGCGACGCGGATCGCGACGGCCGGGCCCGACATCATGAACTCGAGGAGCGGCTCGTAGAACGGCTTGCCCTCGTGCTCGGCGTAGTGCTGCGCGAGCAGGTCGCGGCTGGGCTCGACGAGGCGGATGTCGACGAGCGAGTAGCCCTTCGCCTCGATGCGGGCGAGGATCGCTCCGGTCAGTCCGCGCGCGACGCCGTCCGGCTTGATCAGGACGAGGGTCTCTTCGGTGGCCATGTCTTATCCCTTGCTGTCTCGTTCGCTCTGGACACGCTGCTCGATCACTCGCTGCTCGATCCGTGCCCCTCCGATCGTCGCATACGCCCACATGCCGCCGAAGACGAGCGCGACGACCAGGATGGCCGGCACGGCGAACGCGCCGAGGGCGACCACCGCCTGCAGGGCCCATCCGATGCCGAAGCCCCACGAGTGCCGCAGCAGCCCCGTCGTGAGCAGCATCGCCACGGCCACGACCGCGCCGGCGACGATGCCCCACCACGGGGCGACGCCCTCGGGCAGCGCGCGCAGGCCGTAGATCACCAGGCCGGCGAGGAACACGACGATCGCCTCGAAGCCCAGCACGACCTGGCCGAGCTTCTCGGGGAGCGACCGGTAGCGCGGCGCGCGCTCGGGGGTCAGCTCCGCCATCCGGACTTCCAGTCCTCGGCCTCGGACAGCGTGAGGGCCTCACCCGCCAGCACCACGGATCCGGCGATCGCGACCGCGCGGCGCTCCGCCGAGGCGGCCCATTCGCGCGCGGCGTCGGCCGCCTCGGGCAGGTTCGGGTGCACGGTCACGCGCAGGCCGGCGCTCTCCGCCAGGTCGGCGAGCCCGTCGGGGTCCGTCGCGCGGTCGGAGTCGGGCGCCGTGACGAACACGTGCGCGGCGATGGGCGCGAGCTCGCGCAGGATGCCGATCGCGTCCTTGTCGCCGAGCACGCCCAGCACGAGGCCCCATTCGTCGAAGTCGAACGCCTCGCGCAGCGCGGTCGCGAGCGCGGCGGCGCCGTGCGGGTTGTGCGCGGCGTCCACGACCACGGTCGGCTCGACGCCCACGAGCTGCAGGCGGCCGGGGGAGGTCGCCTCCGCGAGCCCCTCCGTGAGGACCTCGCCGGCGATCGGCTGCGACGCGTCGCCGATGAGCGACTCGACCGCGGCGATCGCGAGCGCCGCGTTGGCCCCCTGGTGGCGGCCGTACAGCGGCAGGTACTCCTCGGGGTACTCCCCCGCCAGGCCCTTCACCGTGATGAGCTGGCCGCCCACCGCGAGCCGGTCGTCCGTGAGGGCGAACTCCGCGCCCTCGAACGCGATCTCGGCGCCCTTCTCGGCCGCCACACGGCGCAGCACGCGCTCGGCATCGGGCGCCTGGCGGGCCGAGACGACGCGCGCGCCGTCCTTGATGATCCCCGCCTTGACGGTCGCGATCTCGGCGATCGTGTCGCCGAGGCGGTCGGCGTGATCCAGGTCGATCGGCGCGAAGACCGCGACGTCGCCGTCGGCCGTGTTGGTCGAATCCCAGGCGCCGCCCATGCCGACCTCGAGCACGAGCACGTCGATCGGCGCGTCGGCGCAGGCGACGAATGCGAGGACGGTGAGCAGCTCGAAGAACGTCAGCGGCTCCTCGCCGCCCGCCTCGAGCTCCGCGTCGACGATGTCGACGAACGGCTCGATCTCGTCCCACGCGTCCGCGACCGCCGCATCCGCGATCGGGCGGCCGTCGATCAGGATCCGCTCCGTGAACCGCTCAAGGTGCGGGCTCGTGAACAGCCCCGTGCGCAGCCCGTGCGCGCGGACCAGGCTCTCGATGATCCGGCTCGTCGACGTCTTGCCGTTCGTGCCCGTGACGTGGATCACGCGGTACGTGCGCTGCGGGTCGTCCAGCAGCTCGAGCACGCGCCGCGTGCGCTCCACGCGCGGCTGCACCCAGCGCTCGCCGGCGCGCTGCAGCAGCGCCTCGTACACGGCGTCGGCGCGGCGCCGGTCCTCCGGCGTGCCCTCGACGATGTCGTCTGCGTCGCTCACTGTCCCGCTCCGATCCGGCTCACCGCGACGACGAAGTCGCCCGCGTTGGCGTAGGTGCCCTTGCCGATCACGGCCGAGTGCTCGGCCTCGCCCGCGTCCGAGCCGCTGACGAGGGCGTGCTCGACGGCCAGGGTCTCCCCGGCGATGTCGGCCACGTCGAACGCGCTCTCCACCGCCGCGGCGTCGTCCGCGTGCGCGAACGCGAGCGTCAGGCGGATGCGGTCGCTGACGTCGAAGCCGGCGGCCTTGCGCGTGTCCTGCACGGCGCGGATGACGTCGCGCGCCAGCCCCTCGGCCTCGAGCTCGGGGGTCGTGGTCGTGTCGAGGAGCACGAAGCCCCCGCCCGGCAGCAGCGCGAGCGCCTCGCCCTCCGGGCGGCCGGTCGTCTCGAGCACCAGCTCGTACTCCCCCGGCTCGAGCGCCAGGCCGTCGACCGTCACAACGCCGTCCTGCTCGGTCCAGAAGCCGTCCTTCGCGGCGCGGATCGCCTGCTGCACCTGCTTGCCCAGGCGCGGTCCGGCCACGCGCGCGTTGATCGTCAGGCGGTGGGAGATGCCGTACTCGGCGGCGGTGCCCTCGCCCAGCTCGACCAGCTCGACGGCCTTGACGTTCAGCTCGTCGCGCAGGATGTCCTCGAACTGCGACAGCGCGCCCGCGTGCGCCGTCACGACGGTGAGCTTCGCGAGCGGAAGGCGCACCCGCAGGCCCTCCTTCTTGCGCAGCGCGTTCGCGACGCTGGAGGCCTCGCGCACGGCGTCCATGGCCTCGCGGATGTCCGCCGCGTCGGCGAAGGCGGCGGCATCCGGCCAGTCGGTCAGGTGCACGCTGCGACCGCCCGTGAGGCCCTGCCACACCCGCTCCGCGATCAGCGGCACGAGGGGCGCCGCGACGCGCGTGACGGTCTCGAGCACCGTGTACAGCGTGTCGAATGCCTCGCGGGACCGCGGATCCTCGGTCACGCCCGTCCAGAACCGGTCGCGCGAGCGGCGGATGTACCAGTTGGTCAGCACCTCCGCGAAGTCGCGCAGGCGCGCGGCCGCGGTCGTGGAGTCCAGCTGCTCGAGGTCGGCGGCCACGTCCCGGATCAGGTCGCCCGTGAGCGCCAGGATGTACCGGTCGAGCACATCCGTCGAGTCCGTGCGCCACGTGGCCTCGTAGCCGGCGCCGTCGGGGCCGCCCGCCGCGTTGGCATAGGTCGAGAAGAAGTACCACGAGTTCCACAGCGGCAGCAGGAACTCGCGCACGCCCGAGCGGATGCCCTCCCCGGTCACGATGAGGTTGCCGCCGCGCAGCACGCTCGACGACATCAGGAACCAGCGCATGGCGTCGGAGCCGTCGCGTTCGAACACCTCGCTGACATCCGGGTAGTTGCGCAGCGACTTGGACATCTTCTGCCCGTCGTTGCCCAGCACGATGCCGTGGCACGAGACGCCCGTGAAGGCCGGGCGGTCGAACAGCGCGCCCGACAGCACGTGCATCACGTAGAACCAGCCGCGCGTCTGCCCGATGTACTCGACGATGAAGTCGGCGGGCGCGTGCGTGTCGAACCAGTCGCGGTTCTCGAACGGGTAGTGCACCTGCGCGAACGGCATGGAGCCCGAGTCGAACCAGACGTCGAAGACGTCCTCGATGCGGCGCATCGTGCTCTTGCCGGTCGGGTCGTCGGGGTTCGGGCGCGTCAGGTCGTCGATGTACGGACGGTGCAGGTCGACCTCGCCCTGCTCGTTGCGGGGCAGCGCGCCGAAGTCGCGCTCGAGCTCCTCGAGCGAGCCGTACACGTCGACGCGCGGGTGGTTCGGGTCGTCCGACTTCCACACCGGGATCGGCGATCCCCAGAACCGGTTGCGGCTGATCGACCAGTCGCGCGCGCCCTCGAGCCACTTGCCGAACTGGCCGTGCTTGACGTTCTCGGGCGCCCACGTGATCTGCTCGTTCAGCTCGAGCAGGCGGTCCTTGAACTCCGTGACGCGCACGAACCAGCTCGACACGGCCTTGTAGATCAGGGGGTTCCGGCAGCGCCAGCAGTGCGGGTACGAGTGCTCGTAGGACTGCAGGCGCAGCAGGCGACCGTGCTCGCGCAGCAGGCGCACGAGCTTCATGTTCGCGTCGAGCCACAGCTCGCCCGCCACGTCGGTCACCATGTCGAGGAACCGGCCGTCGTCGCCGAGCGACACGATGGTCGGGATGCCGGCGGCGTCGTTCAGGCGCTTGTCGTCCTCACCGTAGGCCGGGGCCTGGTGGACGATGCCGGTGCCGTCGCCGGTCGTGACGTAGTCGTCGACGAGGATGCGCCACGCGTTCTGCGTGCCCCACTTCTCGGTGTCGGCGAAGTAGTCGAACAGCCGCTCGAAGCGCACGTCGCGCAGGTCCTCGCCCGTGACGCGCACGCGGACGGCGGCCTTCGCGTCGTCCGCCGACTCGTAGCCGAGGTCCTTGGCGTAGCCGCCCAGGAGGTCCTCGGCGAGCAGGAACTCGTCCCCCTGCGCGCCCTCCTTCAGCCCGTTCGGGCCGACCGGGACGACCGCGTAGACGATCTGCGGGCCGACCGCGAGCGACATGTTCGTGGGCAGGGTCCAGGGCGTGGTCGTCCAGGCGAGCGCCCGCGCGCCCTCGACGCCGAGCGCCGCGGCCTTCTCGCCGACCAGCGGGAAGCTCACCGTCACCGACGGATCCTGGCGGTTCTTGTAGACGTCGTCGTCCATCCGCAGTTCGTGGTTGGACAGCGGGGTCTGGTCGCGCCAGCAGTACGGGAGCACGCGGTAGCCCTCGTACGCGAGGCCGCGGTCGTGCAGCGTCTTGAACGCCCACAGCACGCTCTCCATGAACGTGGTGTCGAGCGTCTTGTACCCGTTCTCGAAGTCGACCCAGCGGGCCTGGCGCGTGACGTAGTCCTGCCACTCGCGCGTGTAGGCGAGCACCGACTCGCGGGCCTTGCCGTTGAACGCGGCGATGCCCATCTCCTCGATCTCGCTCTTCTCGGTGATCCCGAGCTGCTTCATCGCCTCGAGCTCGGCCGGGAGGCCGTGCGTGTCCCATCCGAACACGCGGTCGACCTTCTTGCCGCGCATGGTCTGGAAGCGCGGGAAGAGGTCCTTGGCATAGCCGGTCAGCAGGTGGCCGTAGTGCGGCAGGCCGTTGGCGAACGGCGGGCCGTCGTAGAACACCCACTCCTCGGAGCCGTCCCGCTGCGCGATCGACGCACGGAAGGTGTCGTCCTGCGCCCAGAAGTCGAGGATCTCGCGCTCGATGTCGGGGAAGCGCGGGCTCGGCGTGACGGCGTCGGCGGCGGGTCCGAACGAGGACTTGGGGTAGGTCATGTCTCTCCAGCAGCTCCGATATGGGACTGCGAGGACGACCATGCGGCCGCGGTACCACCCCGCGTTGCGGCGCCGACGGGACGCCACCACTCTCACTGCGGCTGTGACGGGCCTGCCCCGCGCGGTTCTACTGGGGCCGAGGCCTGTTCTTCCGCGAGCTCCCCGGTGATGGCCGGATCGATGCTGGTCCTCCGATTCTACGCGGACGCGGGCGTCCGGGGATACCGCGGCTGCGGTCCCCGATAGACTGGCCGGGCAACCCACACTCAGGCACGCAGACACCGTGCCGCATATAGCTTCAGGAGATCCTCTATGGCCGCCATTCCCGACAAGCCCGCCCTCGAGGGTCTCGAAGACAAGTGGGGCGCCGCGTGGGAGCAGCAGGGCACGTACCTGTTCGACCGCGCCGCCGCGCAGAGCCAGGGCCGCGCGGGCGTCTTCTCGGTCGACACTCCCCCGCCGACCGCGTCGGGATCGCTGCACATCGGCCACGTGTTCTCCTACACGCACACGGACGTGAAGGCGCGCTTCGAGCGCATGCGCGGCAAGACCGTGTTCTACCCGATCGGGTGGGATGACAACGGCCTGCCGACCGAGCGCCGTGTGCAGAACTACTACGGCGTGCGCTGCGACCCGTCGCTTCCGTACGACCCGGACTTCACGCCGCCGTTCGAGGGCACGACCAAGAACCTCAAGGCCGCCGACCAGGTGCCGATCAGCCGCCGCAACTTCACCGAGCTGTGCGAGAAGCTCACGGTCGAGGACGAGAAGTCGTTCGAGGACCTGTGGCGCAAGCTCGGCCTGTCGGTGGACTGGACCCAGACCTACCGCACGATCTCGGACGAGACCATCCGCTCGAGCCAGCTGGCCTTCCTGCGCAACGTCGAGCGCGGCGAGGCGTTCCAGGCGCTCGCCCCGACCCTGTGGGACATCGACTTCCGCTCCGCGATCGCGCAGGCCGAGCTCGAGGACCGCGAGCAGCCCGCGGCGTTCCACCGTCTCGCGTTCCACAAGTCCGACGGATCGGGCGACATCGAGATCGAGACGACCCGTCCCGAGCTGCTCGCCGCGTGCGTGGCCCTGGTCGCCCACCCGGACGACGAGCGCTACCAGCCGATGTTCGGATCCACCGTGCGCACGCCGCTGTTCGACGTCGAGGTGCCCGTGCTGCCTCACCCGCTCGCGCAGCCGGACAAGGGATCGGGCATCGCCATGATCTGCACGTTCGGCGACGTGACCGACATCATCTGGTGGCGCGAGCTGGATCTGCCGAACCGCACGATCATCGGCCAGGACGGCCGCATCGTGGCCGACGCCCCCGACGTGATCGCGACCGAGCAGGCCAAGGCGCACTACGCCGAGCTGGCCGGCAAGACGGTGTTCAGCGCCAAGAAGCGCGTCGTCGAGCTGCTCGCCGAGTCCGGCGAGCTGATCGGCGAGCCTCGCCCGTTCACGCACCCCGTGAAGTTCTACGAGAAGGGCGACCGCCCGCTCGAGATCGTGTCGACCCGCCAGTGGTACATCCGCAACGGCGCCCGCAACGAGGAGCTCCGCGACCGCCTGCTCGAGCTGGGTCGCGAGATCGAGTGGCACCCCGAGTTCATGCGCGTGCGCTACGAGAACTGGGTGAACGGCCTCACCGGCGACTGGCTGGTCTCGCGCCAGCGCTTCTTCGGCGTGCCGATCCCCGTCTGGTACGCGCTCGACGAGAACGGCGAGCGTGACTACGACCGTGTGCTGGTGCCGGACGCCGCGCAGCTGCCGGTCGACCCGTCGACGGATGTGCCGCCGGGCTTCACCGAGGATCAGCGCGGCGTGCCGGGCGGGTTCGACGCCGAGACCGACGTGCTCGACACGTGGGCCACGTCGTCGCTCACCCCGCAGCTGGCCGGCGGCTGGCAGCGCGACGAGGAGCTGTGGCAGCTCGTCGCGCCGTTCGACGTGCGCCCGCAGGGCCAGGACATCATCCGCACGTGGCTGTTCTCGACGCTGCTGCGCAGCGCCCTCGAGGACGACCGCGCCCCGTGGGCCAACGCGGCCATCTCGGGCTTCATCGTCGACCCCGACCGGAAGAAGATGTCGAAGTCGAAGGGCAACGTCGTCACGCCCGCGGACATCCTCGACCAGCACGGCTCCGACGCCGTGCGGTACTGGGCGGCGTCGAGCCGCCTCGGCACCGACGCGGCGTTCGACCCGCAGAACCCGACGCAGATCAAGATCGGCCGCCGCCTCGCGATCAAGGTGCTCAACGCCGCGAAGTTCGTGCTGGGCTTCGAGGCCCCGGGTGCGCTGGGCGCGCCGGGCGCCGAGGTCACCGAGCCGCTCGACCTGTCGATGCTCGCGACGCTCGACGACGTGATCGCGAAGGCGACCGACGCGCTGGAGGCGTACGACCACGCCCGCGCGCTCGAGCTGTCGGAGTCGTTCTTCTGGACGTTCTGCGACGACTACCTCGAGCTGGTCAAGGAGCGCGCCTACGCGGGCGGCGACGCCGGCCGCTCGGCGGCCGTCGCGCTGCGCACCGCGCTGGAGGCGCTGCTGCGCCTGCTCGCGCCGGTCCTCACGTTCGCGACCGAGGAGTCGTGGAGCTGGTTCCAGGAGGGCTCGATCCACACCGCTCCCTGGCCGACCGCCACCGGCGCCGCGGGCGACCCGGCCGTGCTCGCGGCCGCGAGCGAGGCGCTGATCGGCGTCCGCCGCGCCAAGACAGAGGCCAAGGCATCCCAGAAGACGCCCGTCGCCTTCGCGGCCATCACCGCGCCGGCGGACAAGGCCTCCGCGCTGCGTCTCGCCGCCGACGACCTCAAGGCCGTGGGCCGGATCGCGGAGCTCGAGATCACGGAGGGCGAGGAGTTCGCGGTGACGCGGATCGACCTCGCGGAGACGGAGGCATGATGCAGCTGGGAACCCGTTGGACCGCAGGATCGACGCCGCCCGCCTCGGTGCCGGCCGACCTGCACGAGACGATCGCGCAGGTCGAGCAGCACCTGCCGGAGGGGCCGAAGCCCGGGTGGACGCTCACCTGGCTGGAGGGCCGCCCGATCGCCGAGCTCGACACCGGCGTCACCGTGACGCTGGACGCTCAGGGACTGCCGGTCGTGGGCCACATCGACGGCATGGACGACGAGGAGCGCTAGACCGCTCGTGACGAAGGCGCCGGGGATCATCGATCCGCAGCGCCTTCGTCGTCACTCCCTCAAAGCCGCGGCAGCGTGCGCGCCGACGCGTGCGCGGCGGCCATGCGCGCCTCGCCGAGCAGCCGCTCGCGCTCGAGGTCGGCCATCAGCCGCGCGCCGCGGCGCATCGCCTGCCGGTGGATGTGCGCCGCCAGCGCGTCGGCCGCACGCAGGGCGAGGCGCTCCGCCGTCGTGATCCGCAGCGAGGGCATCGCGGCGGTCGGCTTGGGGAAGGAGACGGCGGTCATGCGGTGCCTCCGATCTCGGGCAGGGGGAACAGGTCGGCACGGATGCTCACGGCCCGCACGTCGTCGCCCTGCTGGTCCCGATAGCGCGCCCCGGCCTCGCGCACGAGCTCCTCGATCTGCTTTCCCAGGGCCGCGAGCTGATCCGGGTTCATCCGGGTCGTGGTCGTGAACGACGCGCTGACCTCCCGCCAGGCCTCCGGCTCGCGATCGATGCGGCTCGTGAAGAACTCCTCCAGCTCCTGCGCGCGGCGGCGATGGAACTCGGCGGTCGCGGCCTGCAGCGCGGCGCGGCCGGCGGGCGAGCGGGTCTCCTCCGTGTCGCCGAACGCGAGCGACTCGTGCGGACGCTCCCACCAGCGCTCGCGCCCCGTGCTGCGCTCGGGGATCTCGCGGATGAGGTCCTGGCGCGCGAGGATCCGCAGGTGGTAGCTCGTCGAGCCGGACGACTCGCCCGTGAGCTCCGCGAGGGTGCTGGAGGTCTGGGGGCCGTTCTGACTCAGGATGTCGAGGATCCGCATCCGCAGCGGATGGGCCAGCGCACGCAGCGCGGCGACGCCGAGCACGCGATGCTCTCGCGCCTCGGTGGTCTCGCTCTTGTCGTCCATGGCATCGACCGTACAGTTGCAAAGATTTCTTTGCAAGCATTTCTTTGCAGAGACTCGGCGGCACCGCGTCGTAGGGTGGGACGCATGACCGAGGCGCCCGAGTTCAACCCCCTGCTCGCCCCCTCGCCCCTGCCGTACGGGGTGCCCGACTACGCCGCGATCCGGCCGGAGCACTACCTCCCGGCATTCGAGGCAGCCTTCGCCGAGCATCGCGCCGAGATCGAGGCGATCGCCACCCGCGAGGACGAGCCGACGTTCGACAATACGATGGTCGCGCTGGAGCGGGCCGGCGCCCTGCTGGAGCGCGTGCTGCTCGCCTTCTACACGGTGAGCGCGGCCGACGCGACGCCCGCGATCCAGGACGTCGACGAGCGGCTCGCGCCCCTGATGTCGGCCCACACCGACGCCATCCAGCTCGATGCCCGCCTGTACGCGCGCATCCGCGCCCTGCACGACCGCATCGAGGAGCTCGGCCTGGAGCCCGAGGAGCGCCGCCTGGTCGAGCGGCACTTCCGCGAGATGACCCACGCGGGAGCCGCGCTCGATGACGACACGAAAGCGCGCCTCACCGAGCTGAACCGGCGCCTGTCGGAGCTCACCAACCAGTTCGAGAAGAACCTGCTCGCCGACACCAACGACCTCGCGGTCGTCTTCGACGACGCCGCGGCGCTCGACGGGCTGACGCCGGGCGAGCTGTCGGCCGCGACGCAGGCGGCGCGCGACCGCGGTCTGGACGGCGGGCTGCTGGTCACCCTCACGCTCTTCTCCGGACACCCCTACCTGGCGCAGCTCACGGACCGGGCGGCGCGCGAGCGGATCATGGCCGCCTCGCTCGCCCGCGGCTCGCGCGGGGACGCGCACGACAACGGCCCCGTGCTCCTCGAGATCGTGCGTCTGCGCGCGCAGCGCGCGCGGCTGCTCGGCTACGCGTCGCACGCGGCCTACGTGACCGCCGATCAGACGGCCGGCACACCGGAGGCTGTCCGCGGCCTGCTGCTCGACCTCGCGGCGCCGGCGGCCCGCAACGCGCGGGCAGAGAAGGCCGCGCTGCAGCGGCTGGTCGACGAGACCGAGCCGGAGCCGTATGAGCTCGCCGCGCACGACTGGGCCTTCTGGACCGAGCGGGTCCGGGCCGCCGAGTACGACCTCGACACGACCGCGCTGCGCCCGTGGTTCGAGGCAGAGCGCGTGCTGCGCGACGGCGTGTTCCACGCCGCGACCCTGCTGTACGGCGTGACCTTCCGCGAGCGGGCGGACATCCCGGCCTACCACCCGGATGCGCGCACGTTCGAGGTCGTGAACGAGGACGGCTCGCCGCTCGGGCTCTACGTGCTCGACCTCTACACGCGCGACTCGAAGCACGGCGGCGCCTGGATGAACTCGATCGTGAAGCAGTCCCGGCTGCGCGGCACCCAGCCCGTGGTGGTCAACAACCTCAACGTCCCCAAGCCCGCCCCCGGAGAGCCGACGCTGCTGACGCTGGATCAGGTCACCACGCTCTTCCACGAGTTCGGGCACGCGCTGCACGGCCTGTTCGCGACCGTGACCTACCCGCACTTCGCGGCCACGGCCGTGCATCGCGACTTCGTCGAGTTCCCCAGCCAGGTCAACGAGATGTGGATCCTCTGGCCGGAGGTGCTCGCGAACTACGCCGTGCACCACGAGACCGGGGAGCCGCTCCCTGGCGACGTGGTCGAGAGGCTGCGGGCCACGGAGTCGTTCAACCAGGGCTTCGCGACCAGCGAGTACCTCGCCGCCGCCTGGCTGGATCAGGCATGGCACTCGCTGTCGCCGGAGGAGGCCGAGTCCGTGACCGACGTCGCGGCGTTCGAGGCCGCGGCGCTGGCCGAGATCGGCCTGGACGACCCCGCGGTCCCCCCGCGCTACTCGTCGACGTACTTCGCCCACGTGTTCTCGGGCGGGTACAGCGCCGGCTACTACTCGTACATCTGGGCCGAGGTGCTCGACGCTGACACGGTCGAGTGGTTCCGCGAGAACGGCGGCCTCGCGCGCGGGAGCGGCGACCGGTTCCGCCGGCGCCTGCTCGGCGTCGGCGGTTCGAAGGATCCGCTCGAGGCCTACCGCGACTTCCGCGGGCGAGACGCCGAGATCGCGCCGCTGCTGAGGCGGCGGGGCCTCACGGGCTGAGGCCTGTCGGCGGCGCCCCCGCCGGGTCTACGCTTCGCGCAGGGGGGCCGACGGGAGGCGCCATGTACCTGAGGACCGTGTCTGACGAAGAGGCGGACGGAGAGATCGCGGAGGTCTACGCGGCGGAGCGGGAGGCCATGGGATCCGTCATGAACGCGACCCGGAGCCTCTCGGCCAGACCGGACCTCATCGCTCCCGTGGAGCGCCTCCTCCACCAGATGCGCGACGGCTTCTCGCTGGGTCTGGAGGCCTTCCGCATGATCACGCTGGTGGTCGCCAAGCACGTGCCGTCCAGCTACTGCAGCCACGTGTACTTCCGCGGCCTCACGCGCTTCGTCGGCCGCGATCGCGCCCTGGCCATCCAGGCGGACCACCGCAGCGCGGGCCTCAGCGAGCGGGACGTCGCGATGCTGGACTACGCGGAGCAGATCGCGGTCGACGCCTCCCGGATCCGCGAGAGCGACATCACGCGGCTGCGTGAGGTGGGCTTCAGCGACCTCGAGATCGCCGACATCGCGTACGCGGCCGCGTTCCGATGCTTCCTGAGCCGCTACTTCGACGCGGTCGGCGCGGAGGCCGAGCCGGAGTTCCTCGACGAGGACGCCGAGGTGCGCTCGAGGCTCGCCGTCGGCAAGCCCTGACGCGTCAGGCGCTCTTCTTCTTCTGGGCCAGGACGAGGGTCGGCTCGGCGCCGTCCTCGACCGCGGCGCGCGTGATGACGACCTTGGCCACGTCGTCGCTCGAGGGGATCTCGAACATGATCGGGCCGAGCACGTCCTCCAGGATCGCACGCAGGCCGCGCGCGCCGGTCTTGCGCAGCACCGCGAGGTCGGCGATCGCACGGAGCGCCTCCTCCTCGAACTCGAGCTGCACGCCGTCGAGCTCGAACATGCGCTGGTACTGCTTGACCAGCGCGTTGCGCGGCGCGGTCAGGATCTCCATGAGCGCGTCCTGGTCGAGCGGCTGCACCGAGGCGATCACGGGCAGGCGTCCGATGAACTCGGGGATCAGGCCGAACTTGTGCAAGTCCTCCGGCAGCACCTCGCCGAACAGCGCGCTGTCGTCGCTCTTGTCGTGCAGCGGGGCGCCGAAGCCGACGCCGTGCTTGCCGACGCGCGACGAGATGATGTCCTCGAGTCCGGCGAACGCCCCCGCGACGATGAACAGGACGTTCGTCGTGTCGATCTGGATGAACTCCTGGTGCGGGTGCTTGCGGCCGCCCTGCGGCGGCACCGAGGCGACCGTGCCCTCGAGGATCTTCAGCAGCGCCTGCTGCACTCCCTCGCCCGAGACGTCGCGCGTGATCGACGGGTTCTCGGCCTTGCGGGCGATCTTGTCGACCTCGTCGATGTAGATGATGCCGGTCTCGGCGCGCTTGACGTCGAAGTCCGCGGCCTGGAGCAGCTTGAGCAGGATGTTCTCGACGTCCTCGCCCACGTACCCGGCCTCGGTGAGGGCCGTCGCGTCGGCCACGGCGAACGGCACGTTCAGGCGCTTCGCGAGGGTCTGGGCGAGATAGGTCTTGCCGCAGCCGGTCGGGCCGAGCATCAGGATGTTGCTCTTGGCGACCTCGACGTCCTCGGCCTTCTGGTCGGCGGGCTTCAGCTCGCCGCGCGCGCGGACGCGCTTGTAGTGGTTGTAGACCGCGACCGCGAGCGCGCGCTTGGCGGGCTCCTGGCCGACGACGTACTCCTCGAGGAACTGGAAGATCTCGCGCGGCTTGGGCAAGTCGAACTCCGCGACCTCTCCCCCGCCCTGGGACTCGGCCATCCGCTCTTCGATGATCTCGTTGCAGAGTTCGACGCACTCGTCGCAGATGTAGACGCCGGGGCCGGCGATCAGCTGCTGGACCTGCTTCTGGCTCTTCCCGCAGAAGGAGCACTTGAACAGGTCGGCGCTCTCACCGATGCGAGCCATGTGTCCTCCTCGGGCCTTTCCGTTCGAGCTTCCACGAGCCTAACCGCTGCCGCCGACACCGGGCCGCGACGCGCGACGTATTCGGTGACAGTCCTGTCACGGTCCGTCGCACGGACTCGGGTCAGCCCTTCGCCGAGCGCCCGCGGCGAGCGGCGATCTCCGCGATCAGGATCGCCTCGGTGTCGGGCCCGGCCTTGATGCCGCTCGGGAGCCGGAGCGCGAACACCACGCCGACGACCATCCAGACCGCGAAGATCAGGTACGACTGCCAGGCGAGCGTGATGCTGATGGGTGTGAGACCGGGGATGTAGAGCAGGAACAGCAGCACGCACAGCACGGTCGCCGCGACGCCCACGACCATCCCGGTCGTGCGCCCGCGCCCCACGCGGAACGGGCGCGACATCCCCGGGTCCTTGACGCGCAGCAGGCAGAACGACAGCGCGACGAGCGCGTACGCGAGCACGATCATCGGCGAGCCGCCGTCGACGGCCCAGCCCAGCACCGCGGTGCCGCCGAAGGGGGCGAGGACCGACAGCGCGCCGATGAAGAGCAGCGCGTTCGACGGCGTGCGGTACTTCGGGTGCACCTTCCCGAACCACTCCGGGATCATGCCCGAGACCGACATCGCCCACAGCAGGCGCGACGCTCCCAGCAGGAAGCCGATCCACGAGGTCAGGATGCCGGCCAGGCCCCCCGCGATCACGACCCGTCCCCAGAAGTCCGCGCCCAGCATGATGGCCAGCGCGTCGGCGGTCACGAGGTCGAACGAGGCCAGCTCGCTCGCCGGCATGGCCAGCGAGGTGACGTAGATCACCACGAGGTAGAACGCCACGGCCATCGCGACGGACAGGATGAGCACCCGTCCGATCCGTTTCGGCGGCAGGTCGATCTCCTCGGCCGCCTGCGGGATCACGTCGAAGCCGACGAACAGGAACGGCACGGCGCCGAGCACGATCGCGAACCCCGCGACGCCGCCGACGAAGTGCGGCTCGGTGTTGGCGACGTCGCCGCCCGCGAACCCTCCGAAGACCAGGAGCGCCGCGACCAGGAGGAGGAACGACACCACGAAGGTCTGCACGAGCGACGTGATCTTCACGCCGCGGATGTTGATCCACGTCACGACGACCGCGGCCACGACGCCGACGAGCGCCCACGGCAGCCCGACCTCGAAGCCCGCGACGGTGTACATCGGCATGAGCGAGGCGAGGCCCGGGAACAGGTAGTCGAACGTGCGCGGCGTCGCGACGGCCTCGAACAGGATGACCGTGATGTAGCCGCCCGTGATGGCCCACGACCCGAGCATCGACCAGCGCGGTCCCATGCCCCGCATGAGGTAGTTGTGCTCGCCGCCCGCGTGCGGCATGGCCGACACGAGCTCCGAGTACACCAGGCCGACGAGGACCATGATGGCCCCGCCGACGATGAACGCGAGCATGGCTCCCCACGTGCCCGCGGAGGTGAGCCAGCCGCTGGTCAGCGTGATCCAGCCGAAGCCGATCATGGCGCCGAAGCCGACGAACAGCGCGTCGACCGATCCCATCGCCTTCACGAACACGCCGTCGCGGCGCCCGCCCCTGGTCTGAACGCTCGTCATGCTCCCCCTTCGATCCGCTCCGTCGCGGCCCATGGTCCCGGGCCGGGGTTTCGAGGACGTTACCGCGGAGATACGACGACGCCCCGGATCCCACGCGGGATCCGGGGCGTCGGGCCGACGGAGGTCGGCGACTACTTGGCGATCGCCTGGCGCTTGCGGGTCGTGAGCACCTGGTCGACGAGGCCGTACTCGACCGCGTCGACCGCGCCGAGGATCTTGTCGCGGTCGATGTCCTTGTTGACCTGCTCGACCGAGCGGTTGGAGTGCTTCGACAGCGTCTCCTCGAGCCACGTGCGCATGCGCAGGATCTCGGCCGCCTGGATCTCGATGTCCGACGCCTGGCCGTGGCCGGCCTCGCCCACGGCGGGCTGGTGGATCAGGATGCGCGCGTTCGGCAGCGCCAGGCGCTTGCCGGGCGCGCCGGCCGCGAGCAGTACGGCCGCCGCGGAGGCCGCCTGTCCCAGGACCACGGTCTGGATCTGGGGCGAGATGTACTGCATCGTGTCGTAGATCGCCGTCATGGCCGTGAACGAGCCGCCGGGCGAGTTGATGTACATGATGATGTCGCGGTCCGGATCCTGGCTCTCCAGGACGAGCAGCTGCGCCATCACGTCGTCGGCCGACGCGTCGTCGACCTGCACGCCGAGGAAGATCACGCGGTCCTCGAACAGCTTGTTGTACGGGTCCTGACGCTTGTAGCCGTAGGCCGTGCGCTCCTCGAACTGGGGCAGGATGTAGCGGCTGCCGGGCATCTGCAGGCCCTGGGGCGACGTCTGGCCGGTGTAGGGGGTGTGCATCTTCGATACGTCCTTCTCTGTGGCTGCCGGCTCAGTTCGCCGCGCGGTCGGTGCCGCCGGCACCGGTGACGTCGACGGCGTGCTCGCGGATGTGGTCGACGAAGCCGTACGCGAGGGCCTCCTCGGCCGAGAACCAGCGGTCGCGGTCGCCGTCCTCGTTGATCTGCTCGACGGTCTTGCCGGTCTGTGCGGCCGTGATCTCGGCCAGGCGGCGCTTCATGTCGAGGATCAGCTGGGCCTGGGTCTGGATGTCGCTGGCCGTGCCGCCGAAGCCGCCGTGCGGCTGGTGCAGCAGCACGCGGGCGTTCGGGGTGATGTAGCGCTTGCCCTTGGTGCCGCTGGTGAGCAGGAGCTGACCCATCGAGGCGGCCATGCCGATGCCGACCGTGACGATGTCGTTCGGCACGAACTGCATGGTGTCGTAGATCGCCATGCCCGCAGTGATCGAGCCGCCGGGCGAGTTGATGTACAGGTAGATGTCCTTCTGCGAGTCCTCGGCGGCGAGCAGCAGGATCTTCGCGCAGATCTCGTTCGCGTTCTCGTCGCGCACCTCCGAGCCAAGCCAGATGATGCGGTCCTTCAGCAGCCGGTCGAAGACACTCTGTGCCATCAGCGGTTCGGGCATTCTCACTCCATTCAGTGGTGCGTCGATATGACCCTACCCGCGGGGTATCCGGGCCTCGCGCGTGTTCGCCGTGGGCATACGTTCGCGTCGCGGAGGCCCAGCGTGGGGCGCGCGGTACCGGGTCCGTGCTCAACCGGCAAGCCCTTTTCCCGGCGTCCGGGACCCCGCTAGCGTCGAGCCGAGACCCTCCTCAGGACCACAACCAGAACGGCAGGTGCGCATGGAAACGTGGCCCGGACGTCCCTATCCCCTCGGCGCGACCTATGACGGCGACGGCACGAACTTCGCCCTCTTCAGCGAGGTCGCCGAGAAGGTCGAGCTGTGCCTGTTCGACGACGCGGGCACGGAGACGCGCGTGCCCCTCATCGAGGTCGACGCCAACGTGTGGCACGCGTACCTGCCCGACGTGGCCCCCGGCCAGGAGTACGGCTACCGCGTGCACGGGCCCTTCGACCCCGCGAACGGCCTGCGCTGCGACCCGAGCAAGCTGCTGGTCGACCCCTACGCCAAGGCGATGTCCGGCTCGATCGACTGGGATCCCGCCCTGTTCGACCACACGTTCGACGACCCCGACGTGCGCAACCAGGACGACTCGGCCCCGCACACCATGCGGTCGGTCGTGATCAATCCGTACTTCGACTGGCGCGGCGACCGCCGCCCCGGCACGCCGTACGGCCGCACTCTCATCTACGAGGCGCACGTGAAGGGCCTCACGGAGCTGCACCCCGAGATCCCCGAGGAGCAGCGCGGCACATACGCAGGCGTCGCGCATCCCGCGGTCATCGCGCACCTGCAGCGCCTGGGCATCACCGCGATCGAGCTGATGCCCGTGCACCAGTTCGTGCACGACTCGGTGCTGCTGGAGAGGGGGCTGCGCAACTACTGGGGCTACAACACGCTCGGGTTCCTCGCGCCCCACGGCGAGTACTCGTCCAGCGGAGACAAGGGCGAGCAGGTGCAGGAGTTCAAGGCCATGGTGCGCGCGCTGCACGCGGCCGGCATCGAGGTCATCCTGGACGTGGTCTACAACCACACCGCGGAGGGCAACCACCTGGGGCCGACCCTGTCGTTCAAGGGCATCGACAACGCCGCGTACTACCGCCTCGTGGAGGACGACAAGCAGTACTACATGGACTACACGGGCACGGGGAACACCCTCAACGTCCGCAACCCGCACTCGCTGCAGCTCATCATGGACTCGCTGCGCTACTGGGTGACCGAGATGCACGTCGACGGGTTCCGCTTCGACCTGGCCGCGACGCTCGCGCGGGAGTTCTACGAGGTCGACCGGCTCTCCAGCTTCTTCGACCTGGTGCAGCAGGATCCGGTGGTGTCGCAGGTCAAGCTGATCGCGGAGCCGTGGGACGTCGGCCCCGGCGGCTACCAGGTCGGCAACTTCCCGCCGCAGTGGACCGAGTGGAACGGCAAGTACCGCGACACGGTCCGGGACTTCTGGCGCGGCGAGCCGGCGACCCTGGGCGAGTTCGCGTCGCGCTTCACGGGCTCCGCGGACCTGTACGAGGCCAATGCGCGCCGCCCGATCGCGTCCATCAACTTCGTCACGGCGCACGACGGCTTCACGCTGCGCGACCTCGTGTCCTACAACGAGAAGCACAACGACGCGAACGGCGAGGGCGGCAAGGACGGCGAGTCGCACAACCGCTCGTACAACCTCGGCGTCGAGGGACCGACGGACGATCCGGAGATCCTCGAGCTCCGCGCCCGCCAGCAGCGCAACATGATCGCGACCCTGCTGCTGTCGCAGGGCGTGCCGATGCTGCTCCACGGCGACGAGCTCGGCCGGACGCAGGAGGGCAACAACAACGGCTACGCGCAGGACACGCCGCTCAGCTGGATCCACTGGGACGAGGCCGACGAGCCGCTCATCGAGTTCACGGCCCACGTCGCCCGACTGCGCCGGGAGCACCCCGCATTCCGCCGCTGGGGCTACTTCGACGGGCGCGTCGTGTGGCGCGGCGAGGGCGGCCCGGTGCCGGACATCGCGTGGCTCCGCCCCGACGGCACGGCCATGGACGACAGCGACTGGCAGACGAGCTACGCGCGCTCGCTGGGCGTGTTCCTCAACGGCCAGGGCATCCACGAGCGCGGCTCGCGCGGCGAGCGGATCACGGACCGGCACTTCCTGATCTGCTTCAACGCGCACTCCGAGCCCGTGGACTTCACGCTGCCGGCCGCCGAGTACTGCGCGTCCTGGGAGATCGTGCTCAACACCGCGAACGGACCGGATCCGTCGCAGCGCGAGGCCGGCAGCGCCCTGCCGGTCGAGGCGCGCTCCGTGGTGGTGCTGCAGGAGTGGCGCGACCCCGAGGCGGCGACCGACTACTCCCCCGCCGCGTCGGTGCGCCACATGCGGGGCAAGGCATGAGCCGCCGCGTCCCCCGCGCCACCTACCGGCTCCAGATCCGCGAGGAGTTCCCGCTCGACGCCGCCGCGGAGATCGTCGGATACCTGGCGGATCTCGGGATCGACACCGTGTACCTCTCTCCGCTCCTGGCCAGCGAGCCGGGATCGAACCACGGCTACGACGTCGTCGACCACTCGAAGGTCGATCCGGCGCGCGGCGGCGCCGAGGGGCTGGCCCGCTTCGCGCAGGCGGCCCGCGACGCGGGCCTCGGCGTGCTCGCCGACGTCGTGCCGAACCACGTCGGCGTCGCGACGCCGCACCTCAATCCCTGGTGGTGGGACGTGCTGACGCACGGCCGCGGCTCGCGCTACGCCGACGCGTTCGACATCGACTGGGACGCGGGCGGCGGGCGCATCCGGATCCCGGTGCTGGGCGAGGACGACCCGCCCCTGCGGGTCGAGGACGGCACGCTGCGGTACTGGGATCACCGCTTCCCGCTCGCGCCGGGCACGGGCGACGACGGCGCCCCGCCCGCCGAGGTGCACGCGCGCCAGCACTACGAGCTCGTGCACTGGAGGCGCGGCGACTCCGAGCTGAACTACCGGCGCTTCTTCGCCGTCTCGACGCTCGCGGCGGTGCGGGTCGAGGTGCCGTGGGTGTTCGACGAGTCGCACGCCGAGATCCTGCGCTGGGTGCGCGAGGGGCTCGTGGACGGGCTGCGCATCGACCACCCGGACGGGCTCACGGATCCGGGCGGCTACCTCGAGCGGCTGGCCGAGGCGACGGACGGTGCGTACGTGCTGGTCGAGAAGATCCTCGAGCCCGGCGAGGAGCTGCCCGCCCACTGGGCGACGGCGGGCACCACGGGATACGACGCGCTCGGCGACGTCGACCGCGTGCTGGTCGACCCCGCCGGCCGGGGCGCGCTGGACGAGCTGGAGGTCGAATCGCGCGGCGGCGCCGTCGACTGGGCCGCCATGGTGCACGACGGCAAGCGCGCGATCGCCGACCGGCTGCTCCACGCCGAGGTGCGCCGGCTCGCCCGGCTGGTCCCGGATGGGCCGGATGCCGAGGACGCGCTCGCCGAGCTGCTCGCGTGCTTCCCGGTGTACCGCTCCTACCTGCCAGCCGGGATCGAGCACCTGCACGAGGCCGCGCACGCGGCGCGCGGGCGCCGCCCCGACCTCGCCGCCGCGATCGACCGCCTGCTGCCGGCGCTGTCGGATCCGGCGCACGCCGCGGCGATCCGGTTCCAGCAGACGTCCGGCGCCGTGATGGCCAAGGGCGTCGAGGACACCGCGTTCTACCGGTACGGGCGGCTCGCGTCGTTGAACGAGGTGGGCGGCCACCCGTCCGAGTTCGCGATCGACGTCGCGGAGTTCCACCGCCGCCAGCGCGTCCGGCAGGCCTCCTGGCCGCTGTCCATGACGACCCTGTCGACGCACGACACCAAGCGCGGCGAAGACACCCGCGCGCGGATCGACGCGCTGGCCGAGGTGCCCGGGCTCTGGGCCAGCACCCTGCGCACGCTGCGCGGCCGGGCGCCGCTCGGCGACGGGCCGTTGGAGGCGCTGCTGTGGGCCTCGATCCTCGGGGCGTGGCCGCTGTCCCGGGAGCGCGCGCACGCGTACGCCGAGAAGGCCGCCCGCGAGGCCGGCACGGGGACGACGTGGACGGAGCCCGACGAGGAGTTCGAGACGCGGCTGCACGCGCTCGTCGACGCGGCGTTCGACGACGACGTCGCCCGCACCGCGCTCGAGGAGTGCGTCGCGTTCGTGCAGGCGGCGGGATGGTCGAACTCCGTCTCGGCGAAGCTCCTCCAGCTGACGGCGCCGGGCGTCCCGGACGTCTACCAGGGCTCGGAGCTGTGGAACCGGTCGCTCGTCGACCCCGACAACCGGCTGCCCGTCGACTACGACGCGCGGCGCGCCATCCTGGAGGGGATCGGCTCGGGCGAGGTGCCCGAGCTGGACGAGACCGGAGCCGCCAAGCTCCTGGTCACGACCCGCGCCCTCCACGCGCGTCGCGACCGACCCGAGCTGTTCACCCGTTACGCGGGGCTGGAGGTCGTCGGTGCGGCCACGGACCACGCGATCGCGTTCGACCGGGGCGGGGCGGTCACCGTCGCGACGCGGCTCCCGATCGGCCTGGAGCGCCGCGGGGGCTGGGGCGCCACGGTCGTGCTCGTGCCGCCCGGCCGCTACACCGAGACGATCACCGGGGAGAGCGTGCAGGGCGGGGCCGTCGGCCTGGCGGGCCTGCTGGCGCGATACCCCGTGGCCCTGCTGCTGCGTGAGGAGGACGCGTCGTGAGCTTCGAGCTGTGGGCGCCGCGCCCGGCGTCCGTCCGCCTGCTCCTGGACGGCGCCGAGCACGCCATGCGCCGGGACCCCGACGGCTGGTGGCGCGCGGACGTCAAGCAGCGGCCGGGGCAGGACTACGGCTTCCTGCTCGACGACGATCCGACCCCGCTGCCCGATCCCCGCTCGCTGCGGCAGCCGCGGGGCGTGCACGACCTGAGCCGGGTGCACGACCTCGGCGGCTTCGCGTGGACGGACGACCGCTGGACCGGCCGGCAGCTGGCCGGTTCGCTCATCTACGAGATGCATCTCGGCACCTTCACCCCCGAGGGCACGCTCGACGCCGCCATCGGCCGCCTGCCGCACCTGGTCGACCTCGGGGTCGACTTCGTCGAGCTGCTGCCGGTGAACTCCTTCAACGGCGACTGGAACTGGGGCTACGACGGGGTGCTCTGGTACGCGGTCGACGAGACCTACGGCGGCCCCGACGCCTATCGGCGGTTCGTCGACGCGTGCCACGCGGCGGGCCTGGCGGTCATCCAGGACGTCGTCTACAACCACCTCGGGCCCAGCGGCAACTACCTGCCGCGGTACGCGCCGTACCTGCGCGAGGACAGCGCCAACACGTGGGGCTCGTCGGTCGACCTGTCCCGCCGCGAGGTGCGCGACTACATCGTGGACAACGCGCTCATGTGGCTCCGGGACATGCACGTCGACGGCCTGCGACTGGACGCCGTGCACGCCCTGGTGGACGACTCCCCCACGCATCTGCTGCAGGAGATGGCCGAGCGGGTCGATGCGCTGAGCGCCCACCTGCGGCGCCCGCTCACGCTGATCGCCGAATCGGACATGAACGACCCGAAGCTGATCATGCCGCGCGAGGCGGGCGGGTACGGCCTGCACGCGCAGTGGAGCGACGACTACCACCACGCCGTGCACGTCGCGCTCACGGGCGAGACGGCCGGCTACTACGCCGACTTCGAGCCGATCGAGGCGCTGGCCAAGGCCGCCACGCGCGGGTTCTTCCACGACGGCACCTGGTCGTCGTTCCGGGAGCGCCGGCACGGCCACCCGATCCCGCCCGAGACCCCGACCTGGCGACTGGTCGCGTACGCGCAGGACCACGACCAGATCGGCAACCGAGCCACCGGGGACCGGCTCTCGCAGACGCTGGACGACGACGCGCTCGCGATCGCCGCGATGCTCACGCTGGCCGGGCCGTTCACGCCCATGGTCTTCATGGGCGAGGAGTGGGCGGCATCCACGCCGTGGCAGTTCTTCACGGCGCATCCGGAGCCTGACCTCGGTGCCGCCACGGCCAAGGGCCGCATCGCGGAGTTCGCACGGATGGGCTGGGACCCCGAGGTGGTCCCCGACCCGCAGGATCCGGAGACGTTCCGGCGATCCAAGCTCGACTGGGCCGAGCCGTACCCGGAGGAGGCCGGCGACTCGCGGCACACGCGGCTGCTGGCCGTGCACCGTGAGCTCGCCGCCCTGCGTCGCCGGGAGCCGGACCTCACCGACCCGCGGTTCTCCCGCCTGAGCGCCGAGTGGAGCGAGGATCCGCGGTGGATCCGCCTGCGCCGCGGCGCGCTCGAGATCGTCGTGAACCTCGCCGACGCGCCGCTGGAGATCGGCGAGCCGCGTGAGGTGCTGTTCGCGACGCGTCCGCTCGAGGCGGGCTCCGTGCCGCCGCGGTCCGGCGCGATCATCCGCGCCTGAGCAGCCTCAGGGCTCGCGGACCTCGACGAGCTCGGCCGCGTAGGCGGTGACCGAGCGCGAGTAGCGCCCGAGGTGCGGAGCGAGCGCCGTCAGCGCGACGGACGCCGCCCGCACGGGATCGCCGCTCGAGACGAGGGCGAGGGCCGTGAACGCGGCGAGCTCGTCGCGCAGCGCGCCTCCGCGCTCCGACTCGGCGTGCAACAATGCGAGGCTCTCGTCCACGCGGCCCAGGTTGCGCAGCGTGCTCGCCAGCTGGATGGTCGCCTGCGTCCGCCGGGAATCGTCCAGCCCCGCCTCGATCGCGCGCCGGTACAGCGGCTCCGCCTCGGTCTCGAGGCCCGCGCTGTCGCGCGCGCCGGCGCGCTCGAACAGCGCGACCGCGTCATCCGGGCCCCGTTCGGCGGCCAGTGCGTCGATGCGCGCCACGCGATCCTCATCCGTCAGCGCGGGATCCGCCCAGACCGCGTCGATCCGCCGCTGCCAGTCGTCGAAGCCGTGAGCGGTCATGGTCCTCCTCGGGGTGCGGAAAGGGGGACGGATGCCACGGCATCCGTCCCCCTCGCGGGCGTCAGTCGCGGATCACTCCGCGGCCTCGACCTCGACCTTCTTCTTGCGCGTGGTCTTCTTGGGGGCCTCGGCCTCCTCGGCCGGGGCCTCCTCGGCGGCGGCCTTCTTGGCCGGAGCCTTCTTGGCGGGCGCCTTCTTGGCCGGAGCCTTCTCGGCCGGAGCCTTCTCGGCCGGAGCCTCGTCGGCGTCCGCGGACTCCTCGGCCGCGGCCTTCTTCGCGGGCGCCTTCTTGGCGGGGGCCTTCTTCGCCGCGGGCTTCTCGGCGGCGGCCTCCTCGGCGGCGGCCGCCTCGTCCTCGTCCGTCGCGGCGAAGCCCGACAGGTCCACGGCCTTGCCGTTGGTGTCGACGACCTCGACCTTGCCCAGGACGATCGCGAGCGCCTTGTTGCGGGCCACGTCGCCGATGACCGCCTGCAGCTGGTTGCCCTGCTGGAGCGCCTCGATGAACTGCTGCGGCGCCATGCCGTACTGGCCCGACATCTGGATCAGGTACTGCGTGAACTCGTCCTGCGAGACCTGCACCTCGAGCTTCTCGGCGAGGGCGTCGAGCAGCATCTGCGTGCGGAACTGCTTCTCGCTGGCCTCCGCGACCTCGGCGCGGTGCGCGTCGTCCTCGAGGCGGTTCTCCTGCTCGAGGTGGTTGTGCACCTCGTCCTCGATGAGCTGCGCGGGGACCGGGATCTCCACCTTCTCGAGGAGGGTCTCGACGAGCTTGTCGCGCGCCGCCGAGCCCTGCGAGAACGCGCCACGCGACTCGACCTGCTCGCGCAGGCTGTCGCGCAGCTCGGCGATCGTGTCGAACTCGCTCGCCATCTGGGCGAAGTCATCGTCGGCCTCGGGCAGCTCGCGCTCCTTGACGGCCTTGACCGTCACGGCCACCTCGGCCTCCTCGCCGGCGTGGTCGCCGCCGACGAGCGTCGAGCGGAACGTGGTGTCCTCGCCCGCGGTGAGCGACTCGATGGCCTCGTCGATGCCCTGGAGCAGCTCACCCGAGCCCACCTCGTACGAGACGCCCTCGGCGCGGTCGATCTCGTTGCCGTCGATCGTGGCGACCAGGTCCAGCTCGACGAAGTCGCCCTTGGCGGCCGGGCGGTCGACCGGGATGAGCGTGCCGAAGCGGGCGCGCAGGCGGTCGAGCTCCTCGTCGAGCGCCGACTCGTCGACCTCGGTCGCGTCGACCGTGATGGTGAGGTCCTCGTAGTCGGGCAGGTCGAACTCGGGGCGCACGTCGACCTCGACGTCGACGACCAGGTCGCCCGAGAAGTCCTTCTCGCTCGGCCACTCGACGATGTCGGCCGACGGGCGGCCGAGCATCTTCAGCTCGTGCTCGGCGACGGCGGCGCGGAAGAACCCGTCGAGGCCCTCGTTGACGGCGTGCTCGATGACGGCGCCGCGGCCGATGCGCTGGTCGATGATCGGAGCCGGAACCTTGCCCTTGCGGAAGCCGGGGACCTGCACGTCGCGGGCGATGTGCTCGTAGGCGTGCTGGATGCTCGGCTTGAGCTCCTCGGGGCTGACCGTGATGTGCAGCTTCACCCGCGTCGGGCTGAGCTTCTCGACGGTGCTGTTGACCATAAGGTTTCGTTCTCCTCGTTGCGGTGCCCGCGCGCAGGCCGCGCGTCGGGCTCATAGGTCTGGGTGGCCGTATGTCGGGGCGACAGGATTTGAACCTGCGGCCTCCCGCTCCCAAAGCGGGCGCTCTACCAAGCTGAGCTACGCCCCGGGGATCCCCCGCTGGGAACACGAAACGGCCCCGTGAAGTCTAGCCGACGAAGTCGGCGGGTCTTCACGGGGCCGCGTGCGGAGGGGATGACGGGAATCGAACCCGCGTAGCCAGTTTGGAAGACTGGGGCTCTACCATTGAGCTACATCCCCGGGGCTGCCGGGCAGCGCGTTCGAGTCTAGCCGATTCCGCGCACCACCCCCGACGCTCCCGCCTTATGCGGGCGACCGGGCCCCGGAGCACGAGAGATACGGCATCCTCCCGATGTCCCCGCCCCACCTCAGAGACGAGCGTGGACCCATCGGCCGCCGACAGTGCGGCCCCACCACAGGGGATGGAGCGGGAGATGCACATCGATCCGATGATCGGGATCATCCGGTACGAGGAGGACGTCCGCGCCGCCGAGCTCCGGATCGCGCGCCTGCGCGCGCTCGAGGAGCGGCGGGAGGACCGTCCGGCTTCCGGCGCGCGGCCCCGGCGGGCGCTCCACCGGCTGCTGCCGCGGCTCGGTGCCTGATCTCGTCGCCGCGGCCGGCGCCGATGTCGGCGGCCGGTGCGACCATGAAGAGGTGAGACCGCACACAGTCGATCTCGTCGCGCGCGACACCGAGCTCGCGGAGCTGGCGGCCGCCCTCTCGGAGGTCGCCGCGGGCGAGCCGCGCACGGTCGTCGTGGGCGGCGAGGCCGGCATCGGCAAGACCCGCCTCGTGACCGAGTTCCTCGAGCGCCACGCCCGCGAGGCGCGCGTGCTCGTGGGGCGTTGCGTCGACCTCGGCGGCGCCGGCGAGGCCTACACCTCGATCGCGGGTGCGCTTCGGCCGCTCGCGATCGAGCACGGCGACGAGCTGCGCGCGGTCGTCGGAGCGGGCGGTCATCGTGCACTGCAGGGCCTGTTCCCGCAACTCGGCGACGCGGGCGCCCCGGCCGCGCCGGGCGGACTGCACGAGGCGATCGCGCTGCTGCTCGAGGCCGCGGCCGCGGATGCGCCGGTCGTGCTCGTGATCGAGGACCTGCACTGGGTCGATCCGGCGAGCCTCGCCGTGCTGCGCTTCCTCACCCGTGCACTCACGGACGCCCGCGTCCTGCTGCTGGTCTCCTTCCGCTCCGACGAGATCGGCCGCGGGCACGTCGCGCGGCCCTTCCTCGCCGAACTCGCCCGCGACCGGCGCGCGAGGCGCGTCGAGCTGGCGCGGCTGGACCGCCGCGGCACACGGCTCCTCATGCAGGCCCTGACGGGCGCCCCGCCCGCCGAGGCCGAGGTCGACGCGCTCCTCGAGCGCACCGACGGGGTCCCCTTCTACATCGAGGAGCTGGTCGACCTCGACGGGTGCCGCGACGGCGCGCCCCAGCTCCCGGAGGGCCTTCGCGAGCTCCTGCTCGTGCGCTACGAGCGCCTGTCCGAAGAGGCCCAGCGGATCGCGCGCCACCTCGCCGTCGGGGGCGTCGAGGTGGACCACGACCTCCTGGCCGCCGTGCTCCGAGCGGAGCCCGACGACATCGAACCCGCGATCCGCGAGGCGGTGGCGTCCGGCGTGATCCTCGCGACCGAGACCGGCTACTGCTTCCGGCACGCCCTCGTGCGGGAGGCGATCCTCGACGACGTCCTGCCCGGCGAGCGGGAGCGCTGCACGAGCGCTACGCGCTCGAGTACGAGGCCTGCGCCGGTCGCGGGCGGCCGGTCGCCGCGTCCGTCGCCCACCACTGGTCCGGCGCCCGCGACGCGCGCCGCGCGTTCCCCGCCTGGCTGCGCGCGATGCGCGAGGCGCGCACCGCGATGGGCTACGCGTCGGCGGCGCAGCACGCCGAGCGCGCGCTCTCGCTGTGGGACGTGGTCGACGATCCGGAGGCGACCGGCGGCATGTCCCGCCTCGAGCTCATGGGGCGCACGGCGACGTATCTGCGCAACGCCGGCGACGTGGAGCGTTCGCTCGCGGTGCTGAGGTCCGCTCTCGCGGAATGCCCGCCGGGCACGCTGGATCACGCGCGGCTGCTGAACAACCAGGGTCGCGGTCTCGCGCAGATCGCGAGGCCCGGGGCCGTCGAGGCGTATCGCGCGGCGCTCGCGACGCTCGACGGGCTGGCCTCGCAGCCCGGCATCGAGACCATGCGCGCGGACGTCATGATCTCGCTCGCCGGCCGGCTGATGCTGAACGGCGACGACGAGGATGCGCTCACCCTCGCGACCGAGGGCGCGGCGCTCGCGCATGCGGCGGGAGCACGGCGGCTCGAGTCCGTGGGCGTCAACATCGCCGCGCTGTGCCACGGTCATCTGGGGCGCGTACAGGAGTCGATCACGGGTCTGGAGCGGGCGCGCGAGCTCGCGGGCGAGGACGGCACGGCGCTGCTGCGGTACTGGGTCAACGCGTCCGATCTCGCGTTCCACCTGGGCGAGTTCCCGCGGGCGCTGGACATCGCGCGCGAGGGGATGGTCGCCGCGCGCAGGCTCGGCGCGGACCGCACATCGGGCATGGTGCTCGCCTCGAACGCGGTGGACCCGCTCATGGCGCTCGGCCGCTGGGACGAGGCAGCGGAGCTGCTGGACCGGTCCCTTCAGGTCGCCCCGCCGTCGACCTCGCGCTCGTATCTGGCACGCGGGAAGGCCTGGCTGCAGCTGTGGCGGGGCGACGCCGAGGGCGCGCACGAGACCCTGCAGCGGTCGCTCGCGATGTTCGCGTCCACGGGAGCCTTCGAGCTGCAGTCGAGGCTGACCGTGAGCCACGTGTCGGCCGAGGTCGCGCTCGCGACCGACGACGTGGCCGCGGCCTGGCGCCACGCGCAGGCGCTGCTCGCCGCGGATCCCGAGCGCCTTCATCCGGGGCACGTGCCGCCCTTCGGCTGGAGCGTCGCCCGGGTCATCGCGCGCGCGGGCGAGGGCACGGTCGACGCCGATGCGGCGGATGGTGCCCCGGCCGCCCTGCGGGCGATCCTCGACCGGTTCGCGTGGTGGCCCACCCACGCGGCCTGGCGCCCTCTCATCGAGGCCGAGCTCGCTCAGACGGCCGCAGCCTGGGACGCCGCCGCGACGGCGGCCGCGGACGAGCGGCTGCCCGTCCTCGTGCGCCCGTACAGCCGGCTGCGGCTCGCCCAGGCGCGCTTCGCCGACGCCGACCGTGCCGCGGCGCGCGAGACGCTCCAGCACGCCGTCGACGAGGCCGAGGCGCTCGGCGTGCTGGCGGTGCGCGACGCGGCCCTCGGCTTCGGACGCTCCAGCGGCCTGCTCCGCGACGGCTCACGCACTCCCGCCGACGGCCTCACCGAGCGCGAGCGTCAGGTGCTGGAGCTCGTGTCCGCCGGGCTGAGCAACCGTCAGATCGGCGAGCGGCTGTTCATCAGCGGCAAGACCGCGAGCGTCCACGTGTCGGCGATCCTGCGCAAGCTGGGCGCGTCGAACCGGGCCGAGGCCGCGCATCTCGCGCACGACCTCGTCGCGGGCTGAGACCGCTCAGCTCCCCCTCAGCGCCGAGCCGTGCCGCTCGGCGTGGGCGACGTAGCGCTCCGCGTTGGCGCGCAGGGACGAGACCTCCTCGTCCGTGAGCTCCCGGCGCACCCTCGCAGGCACGCCCGCGACCAGGGACCGCGGCGGGATCTCCGTGCCCTCGAGCACCACCGCGCCCGCCGCGACCAGGCTTCCGGCGCCGATCACCGCGCCCGAGAGCACGACGCTGCCCATGCCGATGAGCGAGCCGTCGCCGATCGTGCAGCCGTGGACGACCGCGTTGTGCCCGACCGACACATGCTCGCCGATCTCCACCGGATTCGCGGCATCCACGTGCACCGAGACGTTGTCCTGCAGGTTGCTCCCGGCCCCGATCGTGATCGACTCCACGTCCCCGCGCACCACGGCGTTGTACCAGACGCTCGCCCGGTCGCCCAGCGCGACCGCGCCGACGATGCGCGCCCCGTCCGCCACGAACGCGTCGGGGTGCAGGGCGGGCACGTCGTCGTCGAGCGGGAGGATCGAGGCGAGCGTCGAGACCGGCATGAGGCCGATGCTAGGCCCTCGTGCGCCCGAGCGCCTCCGGGCCCTTGCCTGGACCGGCCCTTCGGAGCATCGTGGAGACAGGCCCATTCGAAGATGACGGGAGGTCGCACATGGGCGCGAAGAGCGGAGATCGACTGGTGGTCGAGGGCCACACCGCCGAGCAGCACCGCCGTGAGGCCGTGGTGCTCGAGGTGCGCGGCGCCGACGGGGAGCCGCCGTACCTGGTGCGGTGGGCGGACGGACACGAGGGCCTGGTGTTCCCCGGCCCGGATGCGCACATCGTCCCCGCCTGAGCGAGGCGGGGCATCCATCCGGGGGCGGCAAGCGCGACGTGCGCCCACCCGAGGTATGGATAGCCTTGCTTTCCCCCGGTGAAGCGGTAATTAGCCCAGCCTTCACTTGCTTGCGGAATGCCGTGGCGTGAGTAGCGTTGGAGCTACGTAGAAGGCACCTGAGCCATCAACCGGAGGAACGTCATGAGCAAGAACCAGACCATCTCGACCACTGCCGCCGACCCGACCGTCGCCGCGGGCGCCTCGCAGTTCCTCTCCCCCGTCGTCCTCGGCCTGCAGGCCCTGACGGTCAACGGCAAGCAGGCGCACTGGCACGTGCGCGGCGCGAACTTCATCGGCGTGCACGAGTTCCTCGACACCCTCGTCGAGCACGCCGGCGCCTGGGCGGACGAGGCCGCGGAGCGGATCGTCGCGCTCGGCCTCCCGATCGACGCACGACTCGAGGCCGTCGCCCAGAAGGGCGCGGGCACGGCGGTGTCCGCCGGCTTCGCGCAGTCGGGCGACGTCATCCGCGCGGTCGTCGCGGACATCGACAAGGTGATCGCCGACCTCCAGGCCGCCATCGACGGCCTGGACGAGATCGACCTCACCAGCCAGGACATCGCGATCGGCATCAAGGCGGGCCTCGAGAAGGACCGCTGGTTCCTCGTCGCCCACATCGCCGAGTAAGCCGCCTCCACGACGAAGGCCCCGGACGCGTCCGGGGCCTTCGTCGTGTGCTCGCCGCCCTCAGGCGAGGTGGGTGAGGCGCCCCGCGATCATCGTGGCGTGCACCGGGATGGTCCTCAGGTCCGGCTCCGAAGCCGTCAGCGGGTCGTGGGCGACGACCGCGAGATCCGCAAGAGCGCCCGGCTCGATGCGCGCGCCCGCCAGCGAGCCGCCGTATGTCGAGCCGGCCAGGGCCGTCGCCGGATCGAGACGCTCCTCCGGGCGCCACGGCGCCCGGCCGTCACGGGTCCGAAACACCGCGGCCGCCATCGACGCCCACGGGTCGAGCGGCGCGACCGGCGCGTCCGAGCCCAGCAGCAGGTTCGCGCCCGCATCGCGCAGGGACCGCATCGGATACGCCAAGGCGGTCTGCCCCGGCCACAGCTCGTCGGCGAGGTCGCGGTCGTCGACTGCGTGGGCCGGCTGGATGCTCGCGCCCACGTCGAGACGCGCGAACCGCGCCAGGTCGGCATGGCGCACGAGCTGCGCATGCTCGATCCGGCCGACGGCCCCCGTCGCGCCGAAGGCGTCGAGCGCGCGCGTGTTGGCGACATCCCCGATCGCGTGGATCGCGCATCCGATCCCGGCCGCGGTCGCGGCGGTCATGAGCTCCACGAGCTCGTCGTCTCCGACCGTGAGCACGCCGTGGTTGGCGGGGTCGTCGGCATAGCCGTGCGAGCACGCCGCCGTGCGCGTGCCGAGCGACCCGTCCGTGATGACCTTCAGAGGGCCGACCCGCACCAGCTCGGACGCGTCGAGGGGATCCCCGGAACGCAGGCCCAGGGAGACCGCGCGGTCGAGGTGCTGCGGGTAGATGCCGAAGTCGACGCGCAGCGCGTCGAACCCGCCGGCCAGCCGGCGACGCCACGGGTCCTCGTTCCACGTCATGTCGAGGTCTACGAGCCCGACCAGGCCGCGCCCGGCCGCCGCCTGCGCCGCGCGCGCCACGGCCGCGTCCCCGTCGGCGACCGGCACGTCGTTCAGCACCCGGGCGATCGCGAACGCCGCCTCCTCGCGCACGACGCCCACGCCGTCCGACGCGATCCCCTCGCGCCGCAGCGCGGCCGAGTTCATCCACACCGAGTGCAGGTCGAGGTTGAGCAGGTAGGTCGGCACGTCGCCCGTGACGGCGTCGAGCGCCGCGGTCGACGGCGGCTCGGGCCACAGCGCGTCGCGCATCTCGACCGCGATCCGGCGCCCGTCGGAGCGCACCGGCGCGGCTGCCGCGAGCCGCGCGGCCTCGGCGGGCGACGCGGCGTCCTTCACCGAGACCCGCTCGAGGCCGAGCGCCCACTGCAGCACGTGCACGTGGTGGTCCCACAGCCCCGGGATCAGCCACGCGCCGTCCGCGTCGAGCACCGTGCCGCGCCGGGGCAGGGCGCCCGCGGGCGCGATGTCGGCGATGATCCCGTGGGCGAGGTGCACGTCGTACCGGGCGCCGGGATCGATCGCCGCGAGGGGAAGCAGCTCGCGGCCCTCGCCTGCGATCCGGACATCCGAGATCACGTCCACGCGGGCGCCACGCGCCGCCGTCATCGGGCTTCCTCCTCGGCGCGGGCCCTCGCGGCCGCGCGCGCGTCCTGGCTCCGGCGCATCTCCTCGGCCAGCGCAGGGTTGCGGAACGGGCCGTCGCCCGCCAGCTCGCCGATGATCGTCTCCACGACCTCGTCGGGCCGGTTCTGGCTGAGCTTGCGCTTGGCGGTCACGCGCGTCGGCGTCAGGCGGAAGCCGACGGTGCCGCGCTCGAGCCGCTCGACGAAGTCGCGGTCGTTCGGACGCTCCCACATCAGCCGCGGGTCGTCGCGGCGTGACTCGAAACGAGCGACGAGCCGGTCGAGCACCGCGAGGTTCTCCTCGGTGCTCAGGATCTCGGGGACGCCGGCGAGATGCGCCGAGACGAAGTTCCATGTGGGGACCGCCGGGCCGTCGCCGTACCAGCCGGGCGAGATGTAGCCGTGCGGCCCCTGGACGACCACGAGCAGCTCCCGCTCCCCGAGCCCGTGGATCGCATCGTCGGGCCGGCCGACGTGCCCCACGATCGTGAGGTCGTCGCGCGCGTCGTCCAGGAGCACGGCGTAGTGGGAGGCCACGAGGCCCTCATCCGTGTCGCTGACGAGCGTCACCCACGGGTTCCGGTCGATCAGCCGTCTCAGCTCGCCCACATCGGTGAACGCGAAGCTCGGGTTCTGGCGCATGCGACCGATCGTACGGCGGCGCTCAGCGCTGGCAGCGCGGGCACCAGTACAGCTTGCGGGCCTGCATCTCCTCGAGCACGATCTCGGTGCCGCACACCCGGCACGGCAGCCCCGCGCGGTGGTACACCCAGTGGCGGTCGTCGCGGTGGGCCATGGCGCGCCGCCAGGCGTCCCCCTCGAGGCCGTCCATCGTCATCATCTGCCCGGTCTCGACGCCGATCCGCAGCAGGCCCGCCCAGTCGCGCCACAGCCCGCGCACGACCTCCTCGGGGATCGCCCTGCCCGGGGTGTGCGGATCGAGGTTCGCGCGGAAGAGCATCTCGGCCCGGTACACGTTCCCGATGCCGCTGACGACGGCCTGGTCCATGAGCAGCTGACCGATCGCGACGTTCCGCCGCCGCACGGCGCGCACGAACCGCTCCTCGTTCTCGACCGGGTCGCCCACGAGCGGATCCGGTCCGAGGCGCGCGATCACGGCGTCGACCTGCTCCGGGGTCTCGACCACGCACGCGGTCGGCCCGCGCAGATCGGCGCACGTGACGTCGGTCATCAGGCGGAGCCGGACCTGGCCCACGACGGGCGGCGGCCACTCGGCGTCGGGCGCCTCGAGGCCGTCGGCCTCGTCGAGCCCCTTCGTCTGCTCCGACATCCGCACGTGCACGCGGGTGCGGCGAGGGGCGCCGATCGACGCGAGCGAGTTCTCCCCCGCGTCGTCGAAGACGGGCGCGTCGTCGGGTGCGGCGAGGTCCGTGCCGCGCTGGTTGGTCTGGCCCATCCGGCCGTTGGCCGCCGCGATCGTCGGGTCGACGAGGATCTCGCCCGCGAAGTCCCACGCCCCGTAGAGCCCGAGGTGCACGCGCAGCCAGACGTCGCCGTCGAACTCGAGGAACATCTGCTTGCCGACCGCGCGCGCCTGCGTCGGCACGCGCCCGTCGAGCTCGGCCGCGCCCGCGGCGAAGCGTCCCTGCGGGCTGGATGCCGTGACGGGCCGGCCGACGAAATTGCGTGCGAACTGCCGCGCGATGCGATGGACGGAATGGCCCTCGGGCATCAGGCCGCGCGCGGGTCGGGCTCGAGCGTCCCGTCCGTCTCGTACGCGGCGATCTGCGCGATGCGGCGCACGTGACGCTCGTCGTTCGAGAACGGCGTCTCGATGAAGCGGTCGATGAAGCGCACCACGTCGTCGAACGAGTGCTGCCGCGCGCCGATCGCGATCACGTTGGCGTCGTTGTGCTCGCGGGCGAGCTCGGCCGTCGCGATGCTCCACACGAGCGCCGCGCGCACTCCCGCGACTTTGTTCGCGGCGATCTGCTCGCCGTTCCCGGAGCCGCCGAACACGATGCCGAGCGCGGGGACGCCCGCCGCTTGGTCGCTCACGACCGCCTGGGCCGCGCGGATGCAGAACGCCGGGTAGTCGTCGACCGGGTCGTACTCGATCGGCCCGTGGTCGACGACCTCGTGCCCCTGGGAGGCGAGGTGGTGCTGCAGCTGGGTCGAGAACTCGAGGCCGGCGTGGTCGGTCGCGATGTGGATGCGCATGGGGACGATCCTATTGACTCGAATCAGGGCAGGATGCCCGCGGCCGCGGGCTTGAATCCGGCGCGGACGTTCTCACAGCAGCCTGGACGGCAGACGTCGAACCACGGCCCCAGCGCGGTCCGGTGCGGGCGCTCGGAGACGGGTGTGCCCCGCAGACGCTCCTCCACGAGGTCGACCAGCCCTGACACGTATGCGGGGTCGACCCCGGGCGTCGGCGTCCGCACCGCGCGGATGCCCGCATCCGCCGCGGACTGCATCGCCTCGTTGTCCAGGTCCCACATGACCTCCATGTGATCGCTCACGAACCCCAGCGGCACGATGGCCACGGCTTCGGCTCCCGCGTCAGGCAGCTCGGCGATCACGTCGTTGATGTCCGGCTCGAGCCACGGCTGCGAGGCGGGGCCGGAGCGGGACTGGTAGACGAGCTTCCACGGCACGTCGGCGGCCTCCGGCAGACGCTGCGCGATGTCGGCCATGACCGCCTCCGCGACGGCCAAGTGCTGGGCAGCGTAGGCGCCGCCCTCGCCCCAGTCGACGTCGCGCGGGCCGGAACGCTCCGCGTCCTGCATCGGCACGCTGTGGGTCGAGAACAGCACGGTGATGCGCTCGGGGGCCACGCCGTCGGCGAGGAACCCACGCACGGCCGCCTCGACGCCGTCGACGAACGGCTGAACGAATCCCGGGTGATCGAAGAACTGACGGACCTTGTCGATCGTGACGCGATCGCCCAGTCCCGTCTCGGTCAGGACGCGCGCGAAGTCCTCGCGGTACTGGCGGCAGCTCGAGAACGAGCTGTAGGCGCTGGTGGCGATCGCCAGGAGGCGGCGATCGCCCGCGGCGTCCGCGGCCGTCACGGCCTCGTCGAGGAACGGCGCCCAGTTCCGGTTGCCCCAGTACACCGGGAGGTCGAGCCCGCGACGCGCGATCTCGGCCTCGAGGGCCGCCTTCAACGCTCGGTTCTGCGCGTTGATCGGGCTGACCCCGCCGAAATGACGGTAGTGCGTGGCGACGACCTCGAGCCGCTCGTCCGGGATGCCGCGGCCCCGCGTGACGTTGCGCAGGAACGGGATGACGTCGTCCTGCCCCTCCGGGCCGCCGAAGCTGGCGAGGAGGATCGCGTCGTACGCGACCGGCGTCTCGATGAACGGCTCCCCCGACGATGCAGCCGCCGAGGCGAACAGCGGGCCTCGCTGCTCGAGGGTCGCTGCGGTGGTCTGGGTCTCGTCGCGCTGCTCGTTCACGTGCTCCATTTTCTCACCTTTGTAGAAGTCCGGGGACGCGGCGCATCCGGCTTCCGTGAGCGCAGGGGCCCGACGACGTAGGCTTGACCAGTTGCCGCCTGCACCACGGGCGGCCGCACCCCCCCGACCCAGATCCCACGGGAGCTCATCAGTGCCTGGAGAGAACCTCACCCGCATCGAAGCGCATGAGCGCCGTGCCGTCGTCGACACGCGCTCCTACGAGGTCTCGCTCGACCTCACGAAGGGCGCGGAGATCTTCGGATCGCGCAGCGTCGTGCGATTCGCGGCGACCCCCGGAGCGTCCACCTTCATCGACCTGATCGCGCGCGAGGTGCGCGAGATCACGCTGAACGGCCGCGAGCTCGACCCCGCCGCCGTCTTCCACGACTCCCGCATCCAGCTCGACCAGCTCGAGGAGGAGAACGAGCTGGTGGTGGACGCGGACTGCCTCTACACGAACACAGGCGAGGGCCTGCACCGGTTCGTCGACCCCGTCGACGACGAGGTGTACCTGTACTCGCAGTTCGAGGTGCCGGACTCGCGCCGGATGTTCGCGGTGTTCGAGCAGCCCGATCTCAAGGCGACGTTCCAGTTCACCGTCACGGCCCCCGCCGGATGGAAGGTCGTCTCCAACGCTCCGACGCCCGAGCCGATCCCCCACGACGACGGCCAGAACGCCACGTGGGGCTTCGCGCCCACGCAGCGCATCTCGTCCTACATCACGGCGCTCGTGGCGGGGCCGTACGAGGAGACCCGCTCGGAGCTCACCAACTCGGAGGGCCGGGTCATCCCCCTCGGCATCTTCGCGCGCAAGAGCCTCTGGCAGCACGTCGACGCCGACTACATCTTCGAGAAGACGCGCCAGGGCTTCGCCTACTACGAGGAGAAGTTCGGCTACCCGTACCCGTTCGAGAAGTACGACCAGCTCTTCGTGCCCGAGTTCAACGCCGGTGCGATGGAGAACGCGGGCGCCGTGACGTTCACGGAGACGTACGTCTTCCGCAGCAAGGTCACCGACGCCGTCAAGGAGCGGCGCGTCGTGACGATCCTGCACGAGCTCGCGCACATGTGGTTCGGCGACCTGGTCACCATGAAGTGGTGGAACGACCTGTGGCTCAACGAGTCGTTCGCCGAGTGGGCCTCGACCATCGCCACCGCCGAGGCGACCGAGTGGACCGAGGCCTGGACGACGTTCAACGCCATGGAGAAGACCTGGGCCTACCGCCAGGACCGGCTCCCGTCCACGCACCCCGTCGTCGCGGAGATCAACGACCTCGAGGACGTCCAGGTCAACTTCGACGGCATCACGTACGCCAAGGGCGGATCGGTGCTGAAGCAGCTGGCCGCCTGGGTCGGGATCGACGCGTTCTTCTCGGGCGTCGGCGCTTACTTCGCCAAGCACGCGTTCGGCAACACCGAGCTGAGCGACCTGCTCGTCGAGCTGGAGCGGACCAGCGGGCGCGACCTGTCCGGATGGTCCGCGAAGTGGCTCGAGACCGCCGGCGTCAACACGCTGTCGCCCGTGATCGACGAGGCGGCCGACGGCACGATCTCGCGCTTCGCGATCACGCAGACCGCCCCGGCGGACTACCCGACCATCCGCCCGCACCGCCTGGGCATCGGGTTCTACGACCTCGTCGACGGCGCGCTCACGCGCACCCACCACGTCGAGCTCGATGTGGACGGGGACCTCACGGAGGTGCCCCAGCTCAAGGGCGCCCGCCGCCCGGCGCTCGTCCTGCTCAACGACGAGGACCTGGCCTACGCCAAGATCCGCCTGGACGACCGCTCCCTGGTGACGGCGATCGACCACCTGGCCGACATCGCCGACCCGCTGGCCCGGTCGCTCGTGTGGGGCGCCGCGTGGGACCAGACCCGGGACGCCGAGTCCGCAGCGGCCGACTACATCGACCTCGTGCTGCGCAACATCGGCCGCGAGACCGAGTCGACCACGATCCGCACCACGCTCGCGCAGCTGCAGCTCGCCGCGAACGCGTACGTCGCGCCCGAGGGCCGCGAGGCGGCGCGCGCGAAGGTCGCCGAGGGACTGTGGCGGCTGGCGCAGGCCGCGGAGGCCGGCAGCGACGCGCAGCTCCAGTTCGTGACGGCCTTCGCCTCCGCCGCGTCCACCCCGGCGCAGTGGGAGACCGTCCGGCAGCTCCGCTCGGGCGAGATCGCGCTCGACGGCCTCGCGATCGACACCGACCTGTCGTGGCAGCTGCTGGTCTCCCTCGCGGCCGGCGGCATCGCCGACGACGCCGCGATCGACGAGGCCCTGGCCGCCGACAACACGGCGAAGGGCGGCGAATTCGCCGCGCAGGCGCGCGCCGCGATCCCCACCCCCGAGGCCAAGGCCGCGGCGTGGGCGTCGCTGGTCGAGCAGGACACGCTGCCGAACACGCTCGTGCGCGCCGCGTCGGTCGGCTTCGTGCACCCGGCGTCGCGGCACCTGCTGCCGGAGTACACGACGCGCTACTTCGACATGCTGCTGCCCATCTGGGAGTCGCGCTCGTACAAGATCGCCGAGTACCTGTGCGAGCTGCTCTACCCGGCGCCGCTCGCCGACGCCGAGCTCCTGACCGCGACGCGCGCCTGGCTCGCCGAGAACCCCGAGGCCCCCGCGGCGCTGCGCCGCATCGTGCTCGAGAACCTCGCGGGCGTCGAGCGCGCGCTGGCCGCCCAGGCGCGCGACGCCGAGTGATGGTCGTCTGACCCGCCTCGATCTCCCGGCGAGCCCCGGCACCGCGCACAGCGGGCGCCGGGGCTCGCCGCATACGCTGGAGGGGATGACTCCCACGATCTCCACCGACACCGCCGAAGACGTCAAGCCCTTCTCCGAGCAGGCGCTCGCGCTGCTGATCGAGATCGGCTGGAAGCTCGTCCACATCGCGGCCATCATCCTGGTGTGCGCGCTGATCGCGTGGCTCCTGCGCTCGCTGATCCGGCGCGTGGTCGACCGCATCGTCCGCGGCGCCAAGAGCCGCGCCAAGGTCGACGACACGCGTGCCCTGGAGCGCTCCCCGCTCGCCTCCGTGCGGCTGGTGCAGCGCACCCGCACGCTCGGCTCCATCCTGCACAACATCGTCAACACGACGATCGTCATCATCGCGCTGATCCTGATCGTGAAGGCGATCGATCCGAACCTGCTCGGCTCGTTCGCGCTCATCAGCGCGGCGATCGGCGCGGGCCTCGGCTTCGGCGCGCAGAACATCGTCAAGGACGTGCTGAACGGCATCCTGATCGTCGCCGAGGACCAGGTCGGCATCGGCGACGTCGTCGACCTCGGGCTCGCGACCGGCGTCGTCGAGTTCGTCAGCGTCCGGATCACCCACGTGCGCGACGTGAACGGCACCCTCTGGTACGTCCGCAACGGCGAGGTCACCCGCATCGGCAACATGTCGCAGGGCTGGTCGCGCGTCGTGATCGACCTGGGCCTGCCCGCCGACGTCGACATCGACGAGGTCGAGCACGCGCTGCTCGCCACCGCGGAGGAGCTCGCGAAGGACGCGCGCTGGCGCTCCCGCATCGTCGACCACCCCGAGGTGTGGGGGCTCGAGTCCGTCGACGGGGACACGCTCAGCATCCGGCTCGTGCTGCGGGCCAAGCCCAGCGCGAAGGACGACGTCGCGCGCGAGCTCCGGATGCGCCTGCGCGACGCCGTGCACGCCCTGGGACTGGAGCTGCCGTCCCTCACGACCGTCACGCTCGAGGGCGCCGACGGCGCGCTGCGCGTGCGCGGCGCGAACCCGCCCCGCACCGAGCCCCAGCCGCTGCCGGAGCGCCCGTCGTGGCGGCCCCGGGGCAGGAACGGCGCGGGACCTGTCACGAAGCCGGCCGCCGAGGACGCCGGGGCCGACGCCCCGGTCGACGACACGGCGCCCTCCTCCGACGCCCCCGAGCTCGCGCCCGACGGCGACGGCCCGCACCCGCACGGAAAGGACACCGCGCTGTGACGATGGGAATCCGGCCCGAGGGCCACGGCGAGCACCCGTCGACCACGTTCTACGAGGCGGTGGGCGGCCACGAGACGTTCGTGAAGCTGGTGGACGTGTTCTACCGCGGCGTCGCGGAGGACCCGGTCCTCAAACCCATGTACCCCGAGGAGGACCTGGGCCCAGCCAAGGAGCGTCTCACCCTGTTCCTCGAGCAGTACTGGGGCGGCCCGACGACGTACAGCGAGAACCGCGGCCACCCGCGCCTGCGCATGCGGCACATGCCCTTCCACGTGAACCCCGACGCGCGCGACCGCTGGCTGAAGCACATGCGCAAGGCGGTCGACGAGCTCGGCCTGTCGCCGCTGCACGAGGCCACGCTCTGGGACTACCTCGAGCGCGCCGCCCAGGCCATGGTCAACACGTTCGAGCCCACACCTCCCTCCGGTCGTTGAGCGGAGCCACGAAGGAGCGGAGTCGAAACGCCCGAAGCCGCCGCCCGGGCTAGAGCGAACTCCCGGTGCGGCGCACGGGGGTGAGACCCGTGGCGGCCGGGCCGCGGGTGAGGATATGGCCGCGGTGCAGCGTCACGCGCGTCCATCGGCCCGACGACGTCACGCGCGCGTCCTCCTCGCCCCCGATGAAGCCGAGCGAGAACGCGGCGAACGCGACGCCGAGCGGCAGGCCGAGCAGCGCCTCGTCGGGGGCGCCCCAGACGTCTCCCCGGATGGCGCGGACCACGTCCTCGCCGGCGTCGGTCGGCACCCGCTCCGCGACCGCGGCGATCCCCCACTGCGCGCGGGACGCGAGCGTGGCGGCGGCGATCGTGCCGACCGGCTCCCAGCCGGCGCGCGGCGGCGCGATGCCGGCCCAGGCGGGCGCCAGCGCGGTCTCCGGCAGGCCCAGCGCGGCGGCGTCGTCGGTCTCGGAGAGCTCCGACACCACCAGGTCGCACTGGAGCTCGGGGTCGGCCGCGACGACGCGCATCCCGATCACGGTCGGGGTGCGGTCCAGAAGCCCTCGGGGCGCGAGCGCGGCCGTCGACATGGCGAGCACGCCGCCCGCCGCCTGCAGCCGCACGCCCTCGTCGCCGGTCCTCGCTGCGCGGCGCGCGAAGGTCAGGGCATCCTGGGCGGTGGGGGCGTCTGCGAGGACGAGGCGTGCGGTCACTGGATCAAGCCTAGGCGTCCGAAACCTAGACTGAGCAGGTGACAGACGCCACCCGACCGGATGCCCCCGCTGCCGACCCGATCGACGTGCTCCTCCGCGTCCTCTCGCTCGGCGAGACCGGCGCCCGCACGAGCGAGGACATCTTCACGGGCTCGTCCCACCCGATGCCCGGCGGACGGGTCTTCGGCGGCCAGGTGCTGGGCCAGTGCGTCGTCGCGGCGGGGCGGACGCTCCCCGACGATCGCGCTCCCCATTCGTTCCACGGCTACTTCCTGCGCCCCGGCGACGTGCGCAAGCCGCTCACGTTCGCCGTGGACCGGATCCACGACGGCCGATCGTTCTCGCGGCGCCGCATCCAGGCGTTCCAGGACGGCGAGCCGATCTTCTCGGGCATCGCCTCGTTCCAGGATGAAGACCCCGGCCTCGAGCACCAGCTGCCGATGCCCGACGTGCCCGGGCCCGAGGATCTGCCGGGTCCGTCCGACGTCGTGCGCGGGCGTCCGGAGGCCGCCCTCATCATCCGGGCGAACCCGATCGAGGTGCGCCACGTCGAGGGCGACATCTACCTCGAGGCCGCGGAGCGCGCGCCCCGGCAGGCGGTGTGGACGCGCCTGCGGCGGCCGATCGGGGACGACCCGCTGCTGCACCGCGCGGCGCTCGCGTATCTCACGGACTTCACGATCCAGGAGTCCGTGCTCCGCGCGCACGGGCTGTCCTGGGCGACGCCGGGCATCAAGACCGCGAGCCTCGACCACGCGATCTGGTGGCACCGCTTCGGGCGCGCCGACGAGTGGATGCTCTACGTGCAGGAGTCGCCGAGCGCGCGCGGCGGGCGCGGACTCACGCAGGGACGCCTGTACGCCCGCGACGGCGAGCTGCTCGCCACGGTGGCGCAGGAGATCATGCTGCGCGTGCCCGAGCGCGGCTGATCAGCCGCGGGACCTCACGCCTGGTTCAGGCAGGCCTCGAGCGCGACCCAGCCGAGCATCGCGCACTTGATGCGCATCACGTACTTCGCGACGCCCTGGAACGCCGCCGCGTCCTCGAGCGACTCCGGCGGCTCGCCGGCGCCACGGGAGCGCAGCATGGTGCGGAACTCCTCGATGCGCTCGAGTGCGTCCGCCTTGGGCGCGCCCGCGAGCATGTCGGCCATGACCGACGCGGACGCCATCGAGATGCTGCAGCCCTGCCCCTCCCACACGAGCTCCGAGATCCGCCCGTCGGCGTCGAGCGTGACGCCCATCGTGATCTCGTCCCCGCAGGACGGGTTGAGCTCGTGGTGCGTGTGCGCGGTCGTGGACGGGTCGCCCTTGCCGACTGGGTTGCGGGAGTGATCCAGGATCAGTTCGCGGTACAGGCTCTCGAGCTCGGCGCTCATCGGTCCGCTCCGAAGAATCCGCGCACCTCGGCGAGGGCCGCGCCAAAGCTGGCCACGTCGTCGGCGGTCGTGTACACGTAGGCGCTCGCCCGCGTGGTCGCGGCGACGCCCAGCGCGCGATGCAGCGGCTGCGCGCAGTGATGTCCGGTGCGCACGGTGATCCCCCGATCGTCCAGGAACTGGCCGACGTCGTGCGCGTGCACGCCGTCGACGACGAAGCTCACCAGGCCGGCGCGCTCGGCGCCCGCCTGCGGGCCCACGAGCCGCACGCCCGGCACGGCGAGGACGGCGTCGACGAGCAGGCCGGCCATCTCGGCCTCGTGCGCGCGGACGCGGTCCATGCCGATGCCGGAGAGGTGCTCGGCGGCCGCGCCGAAGCCGACGGCCTGCGTGACCGGCTGCGTGCCGGCCTCGAAGCGCTGCGGCGACGGCAGGAACTCGGCGTCGTCGAGCGTCACGGTGGTGATCGTGGACCCGCCGGTCCGCGCCGGGGGCAGCGCGTCGAGCAGCTCGGCGCGTCCGTACAGGGCGCCGACGCCGGTCGGGCCGAGCATCTTGTGGGCCGAGAAGGCGGCGAAGTCGACCCCGAGGGCGCCGAGGTCAAGCGGGAGGTGCGGCGCGGACTGGCACGCGTCGAGGACGGTCAGGGCACCCGCCGAACGGGCGATCTCCACGACGTCGGCGACCGGGGCGATGTGGCCGGTCACGTTCGAGACGTGCGCGAAGGCGACGATCCGCGTGCGATCCGACACGAGGGCCGCGAGGTCGTCGACCGACCAGACGCCGTGCTCGTCGACCGGCACCGCGCGCAGGATCGCGCCCGTGCGGCGCGCGAGGCGCTGCCACGGGATGAGGTTGGCGTGGTGCTCGGCCGTGGTCACGACGATCTCGTCGCCGGGCTTCAGGGCCAGCTCGGGCGCGCCGAGCCCGGCGGACGCGTCCGACAGGCCGAGGGCGACCACGTTCAGCGCGTCGGTGGCGTTCTCGGTGAAGACGATCTCGCGCTCCCCCGCGCCGACGAACCTCGCGATCCTCTCGCGCGCGCCCTCGAACGCCCAGGTCGCCTCACCCGTCGCCATGCTGGAGCCGCGGTGCACGGCCGCGTACTCGGTGCGCGCGAAGGCGTCCTCGGCCTCGAGCACGGCGTCCGGTCGCTGGGACGTCGCCGCGGAGTCGAGGTAGACGCGGTCCGCGTGCGCGCGAAGGTACGGGTATCGCTCGCGCGCGAAGGCGTCGGCGGTGCTGATGGTCATGAGGCTCCCTGGTCGGCGAGATGGCCGTCTTCCAGTCTCCCGCATCCTGAGGCCGCGCGGGTCGTCGCGGATGCGGTCAGCGGCGGCCGAAGGCGATCGGCTCCTCGACGTACGGCGCCCAGGCGTCGCGCACGGCCGCCGGAAGCCGTGTGGGCCGGCCGCTGGCGGTGTCGACGAGCACCACCACGGCTGAGGCGCGGGCGTAGAGCTCCTGCGGCTCGCCGCCGGCGGGACTGAACACCTCGTAGCAGACCTCGGCGCTCGAGCCGCCGATCCGCCCCAGCCACAGCTGCACGTCGAGCGGCTTGTGGCCGTACGGCACCGGCTTGAGGTACTCGATCTCCTGCCGTGCGATGAGGGTCGCGACGGCGCCGCCGCCCTCAAGCACGTCGGCGTCGAACACAGCGGTGGGCGCCTGGTCGGCGGGATCCTCGGACCGCCAGAAGGCGCGCAGGCGCGCCTCCTCGAGCAGCTTCAGCATCGACGTGTTGTTCACGTGCCCGAGCGCGTCGAGGTCTCCCCAGCGACGGTGGATCGGGATGTGGACGCGGGTCATGCGCGGCTGCTCGAGGGGGCGGCGCATCAGTCGCGCGTCAGCTTGCGGTGCGTGGTGCGGTGCGGGCGGGCCGCCTCCGGGCCGAGGCGCTCGATCTTGTTCGCCTCGTACGACTCGAAGTTGCCCTCGAACCAGTACCACTGCGCCGGGTTCTCGTCCGTGCCCTCGTACGCCAGGATGTGCGTCGCGATGCGGTCGAGGAACCACCGGTCGTGCGTGATGACCACGGCGCAGCCCGGGAAGTCCAGCAGCGCGTTCTCGAGCGAGCTCAGGGTCTCGACGTCGAGGTCGTTGGTCGGCTCGTCGAGGAGCAGGAGATTGCCGCCCTGCTTGAGCGTGAGCGCGAGGTTCAGGCGGTTGCGCTCACCGCCCGACAGCACGCCGGCCTTCTTCTGCTGGTCCGGGCCCTTGAAGCCGAACTTCGACACGTAGGCGCGCGACGGGATCTCGGTCTTTCCGACCGTGATGATGTCCAGACCGTCCGAGACGACCTCCCACAGCGTCTTGTCGGGGTCGATGTTGGAGCGGTTCTGATCGACGTAGCTGATCTTGACCGTCTCGCCGATCTTCAGCTCGCCGCCGTCGAGCGGCTCGAGGCCCACGATCGTCTTGAACAGCGTGGTCTTGCCGACGCCGTTCGGGCCGATGATGCCGACGATGCCGTTCGGGGGGAGGTTGAAGCTGAGGTTCTCGATCAGCGTGCCGCGGCTGTCGAAGCCCTTCTTCAGGTTCTTCGCGTCGATCACCACGCTGCCGAGGCGCGGGCCGGCCGGGATCTGGATCTCCTCGAAGTCCAGCTTCCGCGTGCGCTCGGCCTCGGCCGCCATCTCCTCGTAGCGCTGCAGACGGGCCTTGGACTTCGCCTGGCGGCCCTTCGCGCTGCTGCGCACCCACTCGAGCTCCTCCTTGAGGCGCTTCTGGAGCTTGGCGTCCTTCTTGCCCTGGACCTCGAGGCGGTCGGCCTTCTTCTCGAGGTAGGTCGAGTAGTTGCCCTCGTAGGGGTAGAGGCGCCCGCGGTCGACCTCGGCGATCCACTCCGCGACGTGGTCGAGGAAGTACCGGTCGTGGGTGATCGCGATGACGGCGCCCTTGTACGCCTGCAGGTGCTGCTCGAGCCACAGCACGCTCTCGGCGTCGAGGTGGTTGGTCGGCTCGTCCAGGAGCAGCAGGTCGGGCTTCTGGAGCAGCAGCTTCGCGAGCGCCACGCGGCGGCGCTCACCACCCGACAGCGGCGCGATCGCCGCGTCGGCCGGCGGCGTGCGCAGCGCGTCCATGGCCTGCTCGAGCTGCGAGTCGAGGTCCCAGCCGTCGGCCGCGTCGATCTCCTCCTGCAGCGTGCCCATCTCGGCCAGCAGCGCGTCGAAGTCGGCGTCCGGCTCGGCCATCAGCGCGGAGATCTCGTTGAAGCGGTCGACCTTCGCCTTGATGGCGATGCCGTCCTGGATGTTCTCCAGGACCGTCTTCGACTCGTCGAGCTCGGGCTCCTGCATCAGGATGCCGACGCTGTAGCCGGGGGTCAGCTTCGCCTCGCCGTTCGACGGCGTGTCGAGGCCCGCCATGATCTTGAGGATCGTGGACTTTCCGGCGCCGTTGGGACCGACCATGCCGATCTTCGCACCGGGCAGGAACGCCATCGTCACGTCGTCGAGGATGAGCTTGTCGCCCACCTTCTTGCGGGCGCGCACCATTGAGTAGATGTATTCAGCCATTTGGCTCCCAGTCTAGGGCGCTGACCCTGGACGGATGGGGCGCATGCGGCCCGCGCGGCGCCGCGGCGGCGACCCGCGGCTCACCAGTCGATGGGACGGGTCTCCCCCACCAGGCACATAGTGCCCTCCTCGAGGGCGGGCAGCACTCGCGTGACGGCCTCGCCGATGTCGGGACCGACCTGGCCGACCAGGCACTCGTCGCCCCACAGGACCGAGAACTGCAGGGACTCAGCGGGGTTGCCGACCGTGCTCAGGTCCTCGGTGACCTGCATGGCCGCCTTGTCGAATCCGGCGGCGACGAGCGCGTCGACGTAGGCACGCCCCTCGGGCCGGCGGTCCGAGGCCCACACCCGCTCGGCGACCTCGGTGAAGAGGGCCAGGTTGTCGGCGGCGGTGCCGTCGGGCACCAGTGCCGTCGACCCCTCCGCGGGCTCCGACGGCGCGACCGATGCCGTCGCCGAGGCGGACGGCGCGGCCGGGGCCGAGACCGTCGGCGCATCGGACCGGCCCGGGCGGGGCGCGTCGGCGGCGCACCCCGCGAGCATCGCGGCCGTCGCGAGCACCGTCGCCACGGCGCCCGCCCGGGTGCGGCCGTGCCTCGGGCGGCGGCTGGCCGTCGCGGAGGGGTCGCGTCGCGGGGTCACGCCGCCGAGTCTAGGGTGGCCGCGCGGCGGCTCAGAACGGCGTGGCGTCGGCGAGCTCGGGATCCGGAAGCGTCTCCGCCTCGGGATCGTCCGCGCCGGCGGTGGACTGCGCCGGCGCCCAGTCGTCCTGCACGCCCTCCTGCGCGCCGCTCGCGCCCTGAGCGTCCGCGGCCGCGCTGCGCGGCGCCGTGCGCTGGAAGGCCGTCGTGCCGAACCGCAGGTCGTGGCCGAGCGCGTCGGCGTCGACCTCCGCCTCCATGCCCTTGCGACCGTCGGACTCCCACGTGCGCAGGCGCAGCCGGCCCGACACGACGACGCGTTCGCCCTTGTGCAGCGACGCCGCGGCGTTGTCTGCCAGCCCGCGGTACGCCGAGACGCTGTACCAGTTGGTGGCGCCGTCGACCCATGCGTTCGCCGCGCGGTCGTACCTCCGTGTGGGGCTCGCGAGCCGGAAGCGCGTCACGGCGATGCCGCTCGGCAGCGTGTTCCGCTCGGGCTCGGTCGCGATGTTGCCGGTGATCGTGATGATGTCGCCCATGGTCGTCCCTTCTCTCGCCGGAGACGTCTCCGGTCGGCCGCTGGTCGGCCTCGGGACGACTGTGACGCGACAGACGGCCCCGGATGCGGCTCCGCCCCCGTTCCATGGGGAACGGGGGCGGATCCGACGCCTGGGGACGAGCCCCGCGATCGTCAGGCGACGTACTCCGCGAACCGGGCGCGCACCTTGTTGACCTTCGGGACGGCCACCGCCAGGCAGTAGCCCTGGTTCGGGTTCTTCGCGAAGAAGTCCTGGTGGTGGTCCTCCGCGTCGTAGAACGCGCCGAGCGGCTCGATCCGGGTGACGATCGTCCCCTCCACGTCGCCGATCGGCGCATCCCAGATCTCGGAGGCGCGCTCGCGCGCGGCCTCGAACTGCTCGCGCTGCGCGTCGTCCGCGGGGAACATCGCCGAGCGGTACTGCGTGCCGGTGTCGGCCCCCTGGTGGTTCAGCTGCCGAGGGTCGTGCATCGTGAAGAACGCGTCCAGGATGACGTCGGCCGGGATGCGCTCGGGATCGAACGTGACCTTGACCGCCTCGGCGTGACCGGTCGTGCCGGTGCACACCAGCTCGTAGCTCGGGTGAGGCACGGCTCCGCCCGTGTAGCCCGAGACGACGCTCTCGACCCCGGACAGCGCGCGATACGCCGCGTCCAGGCACCAGAAGCATCCGCCGGCCAGAACGAAGGTCTGCATGTCCAACTCCTCTCGCCGCCGAATGCGGCACATCCTTCACAACGCTACGCGTCCGCAGGTGTTCCGGGGTCCCGGCCGATGTCGGCGGCCCCCCGTACCGTCTGTCGCGAGAGGAGCACTCATGCACGACACCGCACTCGCCGCAGCCGCGCCCGTCATCCCGGTCCCCGCCCCGGCCGTCCGAGGACGCGAGACGCTCGTGCGCGCCGGCGCCGCCCTCTGGCGCGTCTTGGGGCGCGGCGGCACCGTGATCGGCCACCTGCGGGTCGTCGAGCACCCGCTCGGCACGCGGTACCGCGCGGAGAGGCTGCAGGCGGCCACCGCGCGCTTCCTCGTCGTCGGCGAGTTCTGGTCGGCCGACGAGGCGGTCGCGAGCCTGCGCGTGTGACGCGCAGCGGCGCGGCTCAGACGACGGCGTCGAGCGGAGCGGCCTCGCCGGCCTCGGCTCCCCCGTCGGCGACGTCGCGCCAGGCGTCGACCAGCATCAGCGCGGCGCGGTCGAGCACCGGCGCCGGAGCCGTGAAGGGCACGCGGATGTGGCGCTCGTGACCGCCGCCGACCGAGAACCTGGGCCCGGCTGACAGCAGCAGGCCGCGCCGCCGCGCGGCGAGCGTGAGCGCCGAGCTGCGCGGGGCGCCGAGGCCCACCCACAGGGCGACCCCGCCGGCGACCGACGGGATGTCCCATTCCGGCACCGCGGGTCCCAGCACGCGCACGAGCGCGTCGCGCCCCTCGCGCAGCAGCTGGGACCGCTGGATCAGGATGTCCCCCATGCGCGGCAGGAGCCGCTCGGCGACCGCCTGCTCGAACTCGGGCGTGCCGAGATCCGTGGTCGGCCGAGCGGCGGCGAGCCTGCGGATCATGTCGACGTCGGCGCGGATCCAGCCGATCCGCAGACCGCCCCACACCGTCTTGCCGAACGAGCCCAGCGTGATCACGCCCTCGCCCGCGTCGACGGACGCGAACGGCAGCGGCGAGATCACCCGTTCGACGCCGAGCTCCGCGGTGGTCTCGTCGACGATCACGTGGGCGCCGACCGATCGCGCGAGCTCGGCGATCCGCCCTCTTGCCTCGACCGCCATCGACTCGCCCGTCGGGTTGTGGAAGTCCGGCATGAGGTACAGGGCGGTGGGGCGCGAGCGCAGGATGGCGTGCTCCGCGCGCTCCAGATCCCACCCCTCGCCCACGGTCACCGGGACGCCGACCAGCCGCGCGCCCTGCCGCGCGAACGCCTCCGCGGCGTGCGGGTAGGTGGGCGTCTCGAGCAGCACGCGGTCGCCGCGCGCGACGAGCAGCGTGGCGACCAGCGAGATCGCGCTCTGGGCGCCGTTCGTGACCAGGATCTGCGCGGCCTCGGTGGGCAGGCCGCGCTCGGTGTAGCGCCGCGCGATCGCCTCGCGCAGCCCGCGGCGGCCGGTCACGTCGTAGCCGGGCCGGGCCATCAGGGCGGGCGCATCGCCGGCCGTCTCGGCGTACACGGCCGCGAGCCCGGGCCATGCCGCGGGACTCGCCTGCTGCAGGTCGACCATGCCCTCGTCCGCGGCGATCCGGCCGAGGTCGCGGCGGCCCAGCGGGCGCGTGATGCTGCCCGAGCCGCGGACGCTGTCGATGTGCCGGCTCGCGCGCAGGCTGCGGTATGCGGCCGCCACGGTCGTCCGGCTCACGCCGAGGCGCGACGCGAGCTCCCGCTCGGCGGGCAGCGCCGTGTGCGGCGCGATCCGGTTGTCCAGGCACAGCAGCCGGATCGCATCCGCGAGGGCCTCGTAGGCGGGCTCGCGCGTGCGCCAGGGGCCGAGCAGCGCGTCCAGCGCTCGGGCGGAGAGTCGGGAGTCGAGCATGGAGCCACCATAGCCGGATTGGCCTCTTTACCGAAGGCCAATCTCGCGGTGGACTGATGGCATGCCCGCACCCTCCGCCGACCCGTCCGCGCCGCCCCGCTCCCTCGCCCGCCGCATCGTCCAGCTCCTCGTCGGCCTCCCTCTCTACGGGGTGGGCGTGGCCCTGACCGTGGAGGCGGGCGTGGGTCTGGATCCGTGGACCGTCCTGGCGGAGGGCCTGTCCGTGCGCACCGGCATCGGCATCGGATGGGTGACGATCCTGATCGGCGCGCTCGTGCTGCTCGCCTGGATCCCGCTCCGCGAGCGGCCGGGGATGGGCACGATCCTCAACATCCTGATCGTCGGCGCGGCCCTGCAGGTGACGCTCGACCTGATGCCGCCGATCGACGCCCTGGGCTGGCGCATCGCCGCGCTGTTCGGCGGAATCGCCCTGGTCGGCCTCGCGTCGGGCCTGTACATCGGCGCGCGCTTCGGGGCCGGCCCGCGGGACGGGCTCATGACCGGCCTGCATCGCCGGGCCGGCTGGCCCGTCTGGCGCGCTCGCGCGACCGTGGAGCTCACGGTCCTGGCGCTCGGGTGGCTTCTGGGCGGCACGGTGGGCTGGGGCACGGTCGCGTTCGCGGTGCTGATCGGCCCGTGCGTGGACGTGGCGCTGCGCCTGCTCGACACGCGCGCACCCCGCGCACGCGCGAACCCCGCGCCCGTCCCTGCATGACCGGGCGAGCGCGGGGTTCGTCGCCCGCATCGAGCGGGCGTGCTCCGGTGGCTCAGTGCTCCCGGAACTCGGGGCGTGCGGACCCCGGTCGCAGGTGCGAGGTCAACGCGTTCTTGGCGATGTCCAGCGACGGATACTGACCGATCGGCGCCTCCGCGCCGCTCATGGTCACCGCCCAGGACCCGTCGTCGACCTCCCGGATCGATCCGACGGCCCCGTTCGGTCCGTACGCCACATAGAGACGCCGTGTGTGCGTCGTCATCATCGTCGACTCCTTCCGCTCGCCTCGCACGTTACGCCCGCGAACGGATGGGCGGAACCCCTTGACATCGGTGGGCGCACTCCCGCAGCGATGTCGGAGGTATGTTCTAATGTCGCGGGCATGGCCATCTCCCGTGAACGCCTGTACGAGCTTCAAGCGCGCCATCGACATCGCAATTTCCCGCGCATGGTCGAGTACCTCCGAGCGCACCCCTGCTCCGACTGCGGCGAGCCGGACCTGGTGATGCTCGAGTTCGACCATCTCCCCGGGACTGACAAGAAGTTCGACATCAGTCGCGCAGTCGGCGCCTCCACCCGATCGTGGCGCGCCATCCTCACCGAGATCGAGAAGTGCGAGGTCGTGTGCGCCAACTGCCACCGTCGGCGCACCGCGAACCGCGCAGGCTTCCGCAGGCACCTGCTCGATGCCGGGGATGATGTGCCGGACCCGGTCGTCGACCCACCGGAGGACCGCCGGTTCGTTCCCCATGGCGGAGGCGCGAAGGGCCGCCGCGACTGCCCTTGCGAGCCCTGCCGCACCCGACGGCGGGACTACACTCGCGAGCTCCGGGCCCGCAAACGGGCCGCTGACCGAACAGACGGTTCACCGCGAAGCGCCCCCTGAAGGATTCGAACCCTCGACCGACAAGGTAGAAGCTTGCTGCTCTGTCCACTGAGCTAAGGGGGCCTGCAACTACGGTACCGCGCCCGGCCCACGCGGCCGCGTCGGCGTGCGTCAGCGGCCGTCGATAGGCTGGAGCGCATGGTAGGCGCCTCCGAGAACGACCGGCTCGTCTGGATCGACTGCGAGATGACGGGCCTCGACCTCGCGGTCGACGAGCTGGTCGAGATCGCGATCGTCGTGACCGACTTCGAGCTGCGGATCCTCGACCCCGGTTTCCAGGTCGTCATCAAGCCGTCGCAGGCAGCGCTCGATCACATGGGCGAGTTCGTCACGGAGATGCACCGGAAGTCGGGTCTGCTGGACGAGATCCCGGGCGGCGTGCCGCTCGAGGAGGCCGAGCGCCTCGCGCTCGAGTACATCCGCCGCTTCGCCCCCCAGGAGCGCAAGGCCCCGCTGGCCGGCAACACGATCGGCACCGACCGGATGTTCCTGGCCAAGTACATGCCCCAGGTCGACACCTACCTGCACTATCGGAACGTCGACGTCTCGAGCGTCAAGGAGCTGTCGCGGCGCTGGTTCCCGCGGGCGTACATCCACGCGCCCGCGAAGGACGGCGGCCACCGCGCACTCGCGGACATCCTGGAGTCCATCCGCGAGCTCGAGTACTACCGTCGCGCCGTGTTCGTGGCCGAGCCGGGTCCCACCAGCGACGCGGCACGCGCGATCGCTTCGTCGGTCGTTTCGTCATTTGCCTCGGACATGTGACAGAATGAAGAGGTTGTCCCCGAGACATCGGGGGCCACGGTGGCTGTAGCTCAGTTGGTAGAGCACCGCGTTGTGGTCGCGGGGGTCGCGGGTTCAAGCCCCGTCAGCCACCCCACTCACTCCTGGCGGAAGTCCTCATGATCGACATGGACGCCGACGCTTTCGAGCGGCTCGTCGTCGACGAGCTCGATCGGCTGCCCGACGACATGGTCGACGGGCTGGACAACGTCGTGTTCGTCGTCGAGGATCGCCCGGAGGACGGATCGCTCGATCTGTTCGGGCTCTACGACGGGCTCGCGCTCACCGAGCGGGATCGATACGGCATGGGCGAGCTCCCGGACCGGATCATCGTGTACCGCGAGCCGCATCTCGCCGCGTGCGAGACGGAGGACGAGCTGCGAGACGAGATCCACACGACGCTGGTGCACGAGATCGCGCACTTCTACGGGATCGACGACGAGCGCCTGCACGAGCTGGGGTGGGCGTGATGGTCGGCGCCGCGCTCCCCGACCTCCATGAGGACGTCCGGCTCCACGAGCAGGAGGCCGCCGACGTCCCCTGGCAGACCGTGGTCTGGAACGACCCGGTCAACCTCATGAGCTACGTCGTCCGTGTGTTCCGCGAGTACTTCGGGTACAGCGTCGAGCGGGCGACCCAGCTGATGCTCGCGGTCCACAATGAGGGACACGCGGTCGTCGCCGAAGGCGCCCGCGAGCAGATGGAGCTGCACGCGCAGGCCATGCACGACTACGGCCTGTGGGCCACCGTACGGAGGAGCCCCCAGTGAGCGACAGGATCGTCCTGCTGACCCTGACCCGCATCGAGGTCACGCACCTCGCCGACCTCGTGCGGCAGTTCGCGGATCTCGTGGACAGCACGCCCACGCTCCCGGATCCCGCGATCGAGCGGCTCACGCCGGACGTGTATCCCGAGGACCCGGAGGCGTCCCGCGAGTTCCGCGCGGTCACGCGGGCCGACCTGCTGCGCCGGCGCGCGCACGACGCGCGCGTGGTGCTCGACGACCTCGCCCGGGTGGAGCGGGTGGAGGACGAGCTGGCGCCGGTCGACGTGTCGCTCGAGGGAGACAGCATCGAGTCCTGGCTGCGCACGCTGGCCGCCGTGCGCCTGGTGATCGCGAACCGCCTCGGCATCGTCGAGGACGATCAGGATCACGACCCGGACGACCCGCGTTACGGCGTGTACGACTGGCTCGGCTACCGCCTCGAGGGCCTCGTGCAGGCGGCCGAGCAGGGCGACACGGCCTGATCCGCCTCTAGAGCAGATCGAAGACGAGGTCTGCGAGCGCTCGGGGGTCGTGCGTCTCGATGTGGCGCGCCTCCTGAGCCGCCCAGCGGTCCCAGTGGGGCGCGTACGTGTCGCCATCGCGTTCGAGGGCGCGCGCCTTCCGCGAGGGCTCGGGCGCGTCGACCCACACGGCGACGTGCACCAGACCGGCTGCGGCCGGAGTCAGAGCGCCGGAGCCCTCGACGATCAGCGGACGGTCCGGTGCGACCACGTGCGGCTCGGCGAACGCCTGCACGTCCCAGTCGAACCGGCGCCACCGCCCCTCGATCCCGGCGGCGTGCGGGACGAGCAGCCACTCGTGCGCGAGCCGCGTCCCCTCCTCGAGCCCGTCCCATCCGGGGTAGAGCGAGTCGAGCGCGACCAGCTGGGGCCGCTCCCCCGCGCGCGGCCACTCCGCTGAGAGCCGGGCGGCGAGCGTCGTCTTGCCGCTGCCGCTGCGCCCGTCGATCAGCACGCGCGGAGCCGCGACGTCCAGGCGCGCGACCGCGGTCGCGACCGCACGGAACGCGGCGTCGTGAGCGCTCGGGAAGGACTCTGCGGCGCTACTTCTTGAGGACACGGATGATGCGGGCCAGCACGCGCCCGGTGACCCAGATGAACGGGATCCCGACCGCCAGGAGCGACACGATGTTCGGCTCGAACGTGAGGGTGTCGCCGCGGCGCACGTACGCGCCGATGGGTGCCGAGAAGCCGCCGCCGCCCCCGCCGCCGTTGCCGGACTCGTCCGACCCTCCGCCGAAGCCTGTCCAGGTCGCGGCGACCGGGACGATGCGCACGCCGTCGACGTCCTGCTGCTCGCCATAGGCGCTGTTCACGCCGATGTTCGCGGAGAGCCTGCCGAGTTCGAGTGCGATGTTGGGCATGTCCCCACCGTACCCGTCGGCCGATGCCGAGCGGGAGGCTTCGACCGTTTCGACTCCGCTTCGCTCCGCTGAACGACCGGTGGAGGTGCGGTCGCTCCGCTCAACGGCCGGGCAACGACCTCGTGCGAGCGAAGCGAGCGTGGAGCGAAGCGACTCCCGCAGCGCGTCAGCGCTGCCGCGGGGAGCGAAGCGAGCAGCCTCGCTCGCAAGGGTGCCGCTTGCGGCCCCGCAGCGTGCGAGACGCTTCTGAAAGAGGAACTCAGTCCGAGTCGGCAGGTGGGCGCGGGTGCGACGGGAGGTGCCGGCGGTCCTCGCGGCCGAGGAAGGTCGCGCGCGTGACGGCGCCGCGCCCGAACCGGGCGAGCGCGTCGTCGAGCGTGCCCTCGATACGCTTCCAGTCCGCGTCGTCGTCCCACAGCGCCACGCCTCCCGCGCCCGCGGGCCGCAGGCGCTCCGCGCGCACCCCGATGAGACGCACGGGCAGGCGCAGGTCGACGTTCGCGAGCAGATCCCGCGACGCCTCGCCGAGCCGCTGGCCCACGGCCGACGGCTCCGGCAGCGTGGCGGAGCGGGTGATCGTGGAGAAGTCCGAGAAGCGCACCTTGATCGCCACGCCCGCCGCCTCGAAGCCGGCGCGTCGGAGCCGGGCCGCCACGCGGTCGGAGAGCCGCAGCAGCTCGGCGCGCAGCAGCTCCACATCCGCGACGTCGGTCTCGAACGTCTCCTCGTGGCCGATGCTCTTCTCGGTGCGCGAGGTCTCGACCTCGCGCACGTCGATGCCCCGCGCGAGCTGCGCCAGCCGCTCGGCGCCCGCATGGCCGACGATCCGCTCGAGCACGTGCGGCGGCGTGGTGCGGACGTCCTTGATCGTGCGGATCGCGCGCGACTCGAGCGCCTCGGCGGCCTTCGGCCCCACGCCCCAGATCGCGCGCACGGGCTTCGGGTCCAGGAACTCCTGGGTGCGGTCGGCCGGCACGATGAGCAGCCCGTCCGGCTTCGACATCGTCGACGCCATCTTGGCCACGTGCTTGGTGGCCGCCACGCCCACGCTCGCGGTGATCCCCACCTCGGCCGCGATCCGCTCGCGGATGAGCCGCGCGATCCTCCCCGGACTGCCCCACAGCCGCCGCGCCCCGCGGACGTCGAGGAACGCCTCGTCGATCGACAGAGGCTCGACCAGCGGGGTGAAGCTGCGGAACACGTCCATCACCTGCGCCGAGACGGCCTGGTACCGGTCGAAGTGCGGCAGCACCACGACGGCCTGCGGGCAGAGACGCAGCGCCTGCCCCATCGGCATCGCGGAGCGGACGCCGAAGCGCCGCGCCTCGTACGACGCGCTGGACACCACGGAGCGGCCGTCGGGCGCGCCGATCACGACCGGTTTGCCCCGCAGCGACGGGTCGTCGAGCACCTCCACCGACGCGTAGAAGGCGTCCATGTCGACGTGCAGGATGCCGGTGCCGGAGTCGTCGGCGTCGTCGGGCGACACGATGCGCCCCGATCCGTCCGCTCGCCCCATGCGTCCATTCTCCCCGCGGGCGGGGACATCCGCGCTCAGCCGGCCGGGTCGAACTCCGGGCCGTCCAGCAGGCCCGACGCGAGAACCCGCAGGGTCACGACGCGGGTCGCGGCCTCGCGCAGCCGGTCCTCCGGGATGTCACCGTCGCGGACGGCCGCGCCGATGCCGTCGGCCATGTCCCCCGCCGTGCGCGCGTTCGAGCCGGCCACCATGAGCACCAGGTCGGCGCCGGCCGCGATCGCGTCGACCGCGCTGTCCACCGGGTCGGCGTATCGCTCCTCGCCCGAGGCGAGGAGCATCCCCAGGTCGTCCGTGACCGCCACGCCCTCGAAGCCGAGGTCGTCGCGGAGGATCCGGTACCACTCCGGCGACACCGAGGCGGGCACGTCGTCCACGGCGGTGAAGCGGAGATGACCCGTCATCACGAGCTCCGCACCCGCCTCGATGCCCGACGCGAACGGCGGCGCGTGCTCGGCCCGCCACTCCTCGAGCGTCATGTTCGTCTCGGGGATCACGCTGTGCGAGTCGCCCGGCGCCGCGCCGTGGCCCGGGAAGTGCTTGAGCGTGGAGAACGCGTGCTGCCGCTCGCCCGCGACCGCGGCGGCCACGCGCTCGGACGCGGCGTCGGCGTCGCCGCCGAGGGTGCGCGGGCGGATGAACCCGCTGGTGGCGGTCCCGACGTCGGCGACGATCCCGAAGTTCACGCTGATGCCGGCGGCCTCGAGCAGCGCGCCGCGCGCGTCGAACGCCTCGCGGGTGGACTCGGGCGAGCGGCGCGCCAGCTCGGCGCCCGCGGGTCCGTCGTCCCACGCCAGGCGCGACACGACGCCGCCCTCCTGGTCCACGGCGACGAGCGGGGGCAGCGCGCCGTCCTCGCCGTCGATCCCGTCCGTCAGCCGTGCGAGGCCCCGAGGGTCCTTCGGCACGTTCGACCCCATCAGGATGAACCCGCCGAGATCGCGGTCGTCGACGTAGCGCGCCAGCGCGCCCGCGTCCGTGCCGCCCACGTGCCCCATCACGACGGCCGACGCGCGCTCCTCGGCGCTCATGGCGTCGACGATGAGCTCCGCCACCGCGGCCGCGATCTCCTCTCGCGAGGCGGGCGCCGGCTCCACCGTGGACGCGAGCGAGGTCGTGGCCACCGCGTCGGCCGGTGCGGGGGCCGCGGACACGGCGATGAGGCCGATCAGCGTGGCCGCGAGCCACGCCGACCGGCCTCGGTCGGGACGGAGCATGATCACGCCTCGGCGGCGCGCTCCAGGACGAGTTCGCGCACGCGCGCGGCGTCCGCCTGGCCCTTCATGGCCTTCATGACCGCGCCGATCACGGCGCCGGCGGCCTGCACCTTGCCGTCGCGGATCTTGGCGAGCACGTCAGGCTGCGAGGCGAGCGCCTCGTCGATCGCGGCGATCAGCGCGCCGTCGTCCGACACGACCGCGAGCCCGCGGGCGTCGACGACCTCCTGCGGCGATCCCTCGCCCGCGATGACGCCCTCGAGCACCTGGCGCGCGAGCTTGTCGGTGAGCGTCCCCGCGTCGACCAGGCCCTGCAGCTGCGCGACGTGCTCGGGCGACACCAGGTCGGCCGGCTCGCGCCCCTGCGCGTTGGCGACGCGCGTGATCTCGCCCGTCCACCACTTGCGCGCGGCCTGCGGCGCCGCGCCGGCGGCGACCGTGGCCTCGACCTCGGCGAGCAGCCCGCCGTTCACGACGTCCTGGAACTCGAGGTCCGTGAAGCCCCAGTCGCCCTTCAGGCGACGGCGGCGTGCCGCGGGCGGCTCGGGCAGCGCGGCCCGCAGCTCCTCGATCAGCGCCGGCGTCGGCTCGACCGGGAGCAGGTCCGGCTCGGGGAAGTAGCGGTAGTCGTCGGCGTCGGACTTCGGGCGGCCCGGCGACGTCGTGCCGGTGTCCTCGTGCCAGTGGCGGGTCTCCTGGGTGATCGCGCCGCCGTCGGCGAGGATCGCCGCCTGGCGCTGGATCTCGTAGCGGACCGCGCGCTCCACGGAGCGCATCGAGTTGACGTTCTTCGTCTCGGTGCGGGTGCCGAGCTTCTGCTCGCCACGCGGGCGCAGCGACACGTTGGCGTCGCAGCGGATGTTGCCGCGCTCCATCCGCGCCTCGGAGATCCCGAGCGCGATCGCGATGTCGCGGATCGTCGCGAGATAGGCCTTGGCGAGCTCGGGCGCACGGTGCTCGGCGCCGAAGATCGGCTTGGTGACGATCTCGACCAGCGGCACGCCGGCGCGGTTGTAGTCGACGAGCGAGTACTCGGCGCCCTGGATGCGGCCGGTGGCGCCGCCGACGTGCGTCAGCTTACCCGCGTCCTCCTCCATGTGCGCGCGCTCGATCGGCACGACCACGATCTCGCCGTCGGAGAGCTCGACCTCGACCTGGCCCTCGAACGCGATCGGCTCGTCGTACTGGCTGATCTGGTAGTTCTTGCCGAGGTCCGGGTAGAAGTAGTTCTTCCGGGCGAAGCGGCTCGAGGGCGCGATCGAGCACCCGAGCGCGAGACCCAGGCTGATCGAGGACCGGATGGCCTCCGCGTTCACCGTGGGCAGCGATCCCGGCAGGCCGAGGTCCACGGGCGCCACGAGAGTGTTGGGCTCGGCGTCGTGGTTGTCGGCGTGCGCGGGGTTGGCCGCGGGCGAGAACATCTTGGTCCTGGTGTTGAGCTCGACGTGCACCTCGAGCCCGATCACGGGCTCGAACAGCTCAAGCGCCTTGTCGAAGTCCATCAGCTTCGCGGTCGCCATCAACGGGCCGCTCCCTTCAACTCGGGCGCACGATCGAGCAGCAGCCCGCCCCACTCGTCCACCAGCATCGCCTCGAGCGCCGCCCCGACGCGGTAGAGGCGCGCGTCCTCGCGCGCGGGCGCGAGGAACTGGATGCCGACCGGCAGGCCGTCCTCCTCCGCGAGACCCGTCGGCACCGAGATGCCGGGCACTCCCGCGAGGTTGGCGGGGATGGTCGTCAGGTCGTTGAGGTACATCGACAGCGGGTCGTCGACCTTCTCGCCGAGCTTGAAGGCCGTGGTGGGCGCCGTCGGCGTCGCGATCACATCGACGTCGGCGAACGCCTGGTCGAAGTCGCGCTGGATGAGGGTGCGCACCTTCTGGGCGCTGCCGTAGTAGGCGTCGTAGTAGCCGGCGGACAGCGCGTACGTGCCGAGGATGATCCGGCGCTTGACCTCGGGGCCGAAGCCCGCGTCGCGCGTGGCGGACATGACGTCCTCGACCGTGCCGCCCGGCACGTCCAGCCGCAGACCGAAGCGCACCGAGTCGAACTTCGCCAGGTTGCTCGACGCCTCGGCGGGCAGGATCAGGTAGTACGCGGCGACCGCGTACTCGAAGTGCGGCGCGCTGATCTCGACGATCTCGGCGCCCTGCGCCTCCATCTTCGCGAGCGCCTGGTGGAACGACGCGGCGACGCCGGCCTGGAAGCCGCTGTCCGGAAGTTCCTTCACGACGCCGATCCGCAGGCCCTTGAGCACGTCGCCCCGAGCGCCCTCGCGGGCGGCGTCGGCGAACGACGGCCACGCGTCCGGGATGGAGGTGGCGTCGTGGATGTCGTGGCCGCCGATCACGTCGTGAAGCAGGCCGGCGTCCAGGACGGTGCGCGTCACGGGGCCGACCTGGTCCAGGCTCGAGGCGAGGGCGATCGCGCCGTAGCGGCTGACGCCGCCGTAGGTCGGCTTGACGCCCACCGTGCCGGTCACGTGCGCGGGCTGGCGGATCGAGCCGCCGGTGTCGGAGCCGAGGGCGAGCGGCGCCTCGAACGCGGCCACCGCGGCGGCCGAGCCACCGCCGGAGCCGCCCGGGATGCGCTCCAGGTCCCACGGGTTGCGCGTCGGACCGTACGCGGAGTGCTCGGTCGACGAGCCCATCGCGAACTCGTCCATGTTGGTCTTGCCGAGCGGCACGAGGTCGGCCGCGCGGGAGCGGGCGACGACGGTCGCGTCGAACGGCGACATGTAGCCCTCGAGGATCTTCGAGCCCGAGGTCGACGGCATGTCGGTCGTGACGAGCACGTCCTTGATCGCGAGCGGCACGCCCGCGAGCGGGCCGAGCTCCTCGCGCGCGGCCCGGCGGCGGTCGACGTCGGCGGCGACGTCGAGCGCGCGCGTCGACACGTGCAGGAACGCGTTGACGTCGCCGTCCACGGCGGCGATGCGGTCGAGGTGGGCCTGGGTGGCCTCGACGCTCGAGACCTCGCGCGCGGCCAGCTTGGCCGCGAGGTCGGCGGCGCTCAGGCGGATCACGTCGCTCACTGCTCCTCCCCCAGGATCGCGGTCACGCGGAAGCGCGAGCCGTCGGCGTCCGGCGCGTTCTGCAGCGCCTGCGCCGTGGTCAGCGTCTCGGCGACCTCGTCGGGGCGGAAGACGTTCTGCATCGGGATCGGGTGGCTCGTCGCGGGGACGTCCGGGGTGGCCACCTGCGAGACCTTGGCGATGTTGTCGACGATCGCGTCGAGCTCGCCGGTCAGGCGGCTCACCTCCTCGTCGCTCAGCTGGATCCGGGCGAGCACACCGAGATGGCGCACGAGATCGGGGGTGATTTCAGACACCCCCCGAGTCTAGTCGGCGCGCCCCGCGCCCCACGCCCGACGGAGGCGGTGGGCGCCGATCACGGCCGCCCGCGCCGGGTGCCCGAGCGCGAGCGCGGCCGCGCCCGCGACGCTGCGGTCGTACGGCCCCAGGACGCGCTTGCGGTGCCATGCCTCGCGCAGCGGGCCGCCGCGGCGCGGCAGGGGTTCGCGGGGCGGCAGCTCGCCGGCGCGCCGCCGGCCCACCAGCTCGGCCACGACCGCGGTCCAGTCGTCGTCCTCCGACGGATGGAAGGAGTTGTCCGCGAGCCAGCCGGGATCGGGGTGGCGGAACCGCCGCGCGACGAGGTCGTCCGCGCCGCCCAGGAGTCCGCTGCCTGCGAAGACCGTGTTGATCAGCTCGTCGCTCACGCCGAACATGTCGAGCGCCAGCACCGGCACGCCGCGCGCGACGACCTCGACGGCGGCGGTCGAGCTCACGGTCTCGATGCCCTCCGCCGTCTCGAGCGCGCGGCCCATGGGGGCGGTCGACGTCACCAGGTTCGGGGGCACGTTCCCGAGCCTGTCGAGCAGCTCGGTGTACGGCAGATCCTCGTGGTGCGTCTGCCGCTCGCCGGCCGTGCCGCGCAGCGTGAGCACCACGCGCCGCGACGGATCCGCGCGGGCCGCGCGCACGAGCGCGCGCGCGACCGCCTCGCGATGCCACCGCTCGCGCGGCACGAGCGCCTGGGCCGCGAAGACCAGATCGGTGCCCCGTCCGGTCGCCGGCTCCCGCGAGAGGAACGGCAGCGAGCTGAGCGCCAGGCGATGATCCCAGCCGTTGGCGGCCGCCAGCCGGCCGAACTCCCGCACCTCGCGACGGGAGTGCAGGATCATGAGGTCGGCCTGGTGGCGGCGGTCCAGCGCCAGCCGGGTCGCGGGGATCGAGATGCCCGGCAGCCCGGTCACGAGCACCGGCCGCGGCTCGGCGGCCGCGGCCGCCTGCAGCATCAGCCTTGCCATGGGTCCGTGCGCCGCCGCCACCACGGCGTGCGCGCCGCGCACCGCCTCCGTGACGCGCGCGAGGGGGACGCGCGGCACGTCGCGCCCCGCGAAGTCCGTGCCATGGAGCGCGGCGCGCTGCTGGGCCTCGCTGACCACGAGCGCACCCTCGACCACGGCCAGCTCGCGCTCCCACTCGCGCGGTGCCCGCTGCAGCAGCGCCGCGCCCCACTTCAGGTACGAGGGGGAAGCGGTCGCGGAGGGCGCCCAGCATCCGCAGGTTCGCCTCCTCCGGCTCCATGGGGTAGGTCGAGGTGGCGTGCATCAGCACGAGACGGTCCGTGCCGAGGCGCTCCACGGCGGCGTCGATCTGCTCCATCGTCGATATGCCCGTCGACAGGATGATCGGCTTGCCGGTCCCGCGCAGGGCGTCGAGCAACTCGATGTCGGTGAGGCACGCCGACGCGACCTTGTGCGCGACCACCCGGAGGTCCTCGAGGAACTCCACCGACGGCACGTCCCACGGCGAGGCGAACCAGTCCAGGCCGCGCAGCGTCGCGTGGTCGCCGATCTCGATGTACGCGTCGCGGTCGAACTCGAGGTACGTCATCGTGCCCTACGGCGTCTCACGCGGCACGTCGCGCATGTGCTCCGGCGTGCAGCCCGGCCAGCGCGCTCGCCGCGGCGAGGTCGTCCGCGGTGTCGATCTCGATCGCGGTCAGCTCGGGCACCTCGGCCACGTCGACGCGGCCGAAGAAGCGGTGGCGTGCGGCGGTGAAGCCGGCGGTGTCCATCACGTAGAACGCGCCGGTCTCGCGGTGCTGCGGGTCCCGGTCCTGCCGCCGCGGCCGGCTGCTCATGTCGTGCCCGACTCCGGTGACGCCCTCCGCCGTGCGCTGCCGCAGGAACGCATGGCTCGGCACGGCCGCGAACACGCTGTCGGCCTCTCCGGCGAGCACCCGGCCGACCGCCTCGCCGAGCGCGTCGACGTCGATGAAGGGCGACGTCGCCTGCAGGAACGCCAGCACCCGCGGGTGCAGCCCGTCGGCGGCCAGCTCGTCCAGCGCGTGAACCAGCGCCGACTCGCTCGCGGCGGTGTCGCCCGAGATCTCGGCGGGGCGTCGCACGATGCGGGCGCCGGCGCCGGCCGCGACGCGGGCGATCTCGTCGTCGTCGGTCGAGACCACGACCAGGTCGATGCCGTGGGCCGCGCGCGCGGCCCGCACGGCCCGCACCACGAGCGGCACTCCGCCCACCCGGCGCAGGTTCTCGCCGGGGACGCCCTTGGACCCGCCCCGCGCGGGGATGACAGCGACGCAGCCGGTCACGCGGGCTCCCCCGCCCGGCCATCGGCCGCAGAGCGGATCGCGGCGCGCTCCCCCAGCACGAGCGGCAGCGTCGTCTGGGCGCTCGACGACAGCGTGAGCACGTCGACGTCGGCCGCCCCCGCCAGCGTGATCTCGAGCGGCAGCCCGGTCACCCGCACCTCGACGCCCGGGATGCGCGCGACGGCGTCGCGCTGGCGCGCGGTCTCGCGCCGGTGGGGCAGGTACACGGCGCCCTCGCTCCCCGCCGCCACCGCGACCCAGTCCAGGTAGGCCGCCAGCGGCATCCGGCCGTCGACCGGCAGGGCGCCGCCGAGGATCACGCGGCCGCGGATGTCGCACGGCGGCGCGCTGCGCCGGGTCCACTCGAAGCGGTGGCGTTCCACGCGCGCGCCGCGGTCGGCGAGCGCGTCCAGCCGCGAGGCGCCGAGGTCGAACGCAGCGGCGACTCCACCCAGGCCAGCGGCGCCGCGGATCGTGATGACACGTCGATCCCGTCCCTCCGTCGAGCCGCCCGGCGAGCGGGGCGGCCGTATCGGGCCACGTTCGTCCGGGGCGGTGAAAGCCGCGTCGCGACCGGGTGAACCGCCGCGCGCCGGGCGGTGAACGGTCGGTTCGTCCCCGGCGCCCATCCGGTCGCCGCCGATCGCCGGGGCGGGCGCTGTCTAGGCTGGGCGGGTGACCGAATACGATCCCCCTCGCCCCTGGATCACCTCGTACGCGGAGGGCGTCCCGGCCGATCTGGGCCCGATCGAGGGCTCGCTCGTCGACATCGTCGCCACGTCCGCGCGGGAGTTCCCGGATGCGCCCGCGCTGCAGTTCTTCGGCCGCACCACGAGCTACGCGCAACTCGCCGACGCGATCGAGCGCGCGGCTGCGGGCCTGCACGCCCGCGGCGTGCGCAAGGGCGATCCGGTCGCGATCATCCTCCCCAACTGCCCGCAGCACATCGTCGCGTTCTACGCGGTGCTGCGCCTCGGCGCGGTCGTCGTGGAGCACAACCCGCTCTACACGCCCCGCGAGATGCGCAAGCAGTTCGAGGACCACGGCGCCAAGCACGCCATCGTGTGGAGCAAGGTCGCGCGCACCGTGCAGGAGTTCCCCGCAGACCTCGCTGTCGACACGCTGATCTCGGTCGACGTGACGCGCGCCATGCCGCTCGCCACGCGCGCCGCCCTGCGCCTGCCGATCGCGAAGGCGCGCGAGGCGCGGGCGCAGCTCACCGAGAAGGTGCGCGGCGCGATCCGCTGGGAGGAGCTGCTCTCCTCCGCGCCGCTTCCCGCCGCCCACCCGGGGCCCGCGGCCGACGACCTCGCGATCATCCAGTACACGTCCGGCACCACCGGCACGCCGAAGGGCGCGGCGCTCACGCACCGCAACCTGCTCGCGAACGCCGCCCAGTCGCGGGCCTGGGTGCCGACCATCCGGCGCGGCGACGGCGTGGTCGTGTACGCCGTGCTGCCGATGTTCCACGCCTACGGCCTCACCCTGTGCCTCACGTTCGCGATGTCGATGGGGGCGCGCCTCGTGCTGTTCCCCAAGTTCGATCCCGACATGGTGCTCGACGTCGTCAAGAAGCACCCCGCGACCTTCCTGCCCCTCGTGCCGCCCATCGCGGAGCGACTGCTGGCGCGCGCGAAGGGGCGGGGCGTGTCGCTCGCGGGCATCGAGATCGCGATCTCGGGGGCCATGGCGCTCTCCCCCGCGCTGGTCGAGCCGTTCGAGGCGGAGACCGGCGGGTTCCTCGTCGAGGGCTACGGCCTCAGCGAGTGCTCCCCCGTCCTGATGGCCAACCCCGTCGCCGCGAACCGGGTCGCCGGCACCATCGGCCTGCCCCTCCCCGGGACGGAGTGCCGCGTCGTGGACCCCGACGAGCCGACGCGCGACGTCGAGCCGGGCGCGCCCGGCGAGCTGCTGGTGCGCGGCCCGCAGGTGTTCGGCGGCTACTACGGAAAGCCCGAGGAGACCGAGGCGGTGTTCGTCGACGGCTGGTTCCGCACCGGGGACATCGTGACGATCGACGAGACCGGATTCGTGCGCATCGTCGACCGGATCAAGGAGCTCATCATCACGGGCGGCTTCAACGTCGCCCCCACCGAGGTCGAGAGCGCCCTGCGGCAGCACCCGGATGTCCTGGACGCCGCGGTGGTGGGACTTGCGAGCGCGCACAGCGGCGAGGAGGTCGTGGCGGCCGTGGTTGTCGAGCCCGGGGCCGAGCTCGACGTCGAGGCCGTGCGCGCGTTCGCACGCGGCATCCTCACCCCGTACAAGGTGCCCCGCCGCATCTTCGTCGTGGACGAGCTGCCGAAGTCGATGATCGGGAAGGTCCTGCGGCGCCGCGTGCGCGAGCGGCTCCAGGCGCTCGTGTCGAGCTGACCGGTTGATTCACAACCGGCAGCCGATACCGTGGCGACGTGACCCCTGACGACGCCGCCTCGCCCGAGAGCGCGACCCCTGACAGCACCGACGTCCTCCCGGGCTTCGACGACCTCGGCATCACCGGCCCCGTGCTGGCCGCGATCCGCGACCTGGGCTACGAGACGCCCTCTCCCATCCAGCGCGCCACGATCCCGACTCTGCTCGCCGGCCGCGACGTGGTCGGCATGGCGCAGACCGGCACGGGCAAGACCGCCGCGTTCGCGCTGCCGATCCTCGAGCGCCTCGACGTGTCCCGCAAGACGCCGCAGGCCCTGGTCCTCGCGCCCACCCGCGAGCTGGCGCTGCAGGTCGCCGAGGCCTTCGAGGCGTACGCGACGCGCATGAAGGGCGTGCACCTGCTGCCCGTGTACGGCGGTCAGGGCTACGGCGTGCAGCTGTCGGCGCTGCGACGCGGCGTGCACATCGTGGTCGGAACGCCCGGCCGTGTGATGGACCACCTCGCGAAGGGCACGCTCGACCTCTCCGAGCTCGACTACCTCGTGCTCGACGAGGCGGACGAGATGCTCAAGATGGGCTTCGCGGAGGACGTCGAGCAGATCCTGTCGCAGACGCCGGAGGACAAGCAGGTCGCCCTGTTCTCGGCGACCATGCCCCCGCAGATCCGCCGGATCGCCCAGCAGTACCTGCGCGACCCCGAGGAGATCTCGGTCAAGTCGAAGACGGCCACGAACGCGAACATCACGCAGCGCTACCTGGTCGTCTCGTACGCGCAGAAGGTGGACGCGCTCACGCGCATCCTCGAGGTCGAGAACTTCGACGGCATGATCGTGTTCGTCCGGACGAAGAACGAGACCGAGACGCTCGCCGAGAAGCTGCGCGCACGCGGCTACTCCGCGGCCGCGATCAACGGCGACATCCCGCAGAACCTGCGCGAGCGCACGGTGAACCAGCTCAAGGAGGCCAAGCTCGACATCCTGGTCGCGACCGACGTCGCCGCGCGCGGTCTCGACGTCGAGCGCATCAGCCACGTCGTGAACTTCGACATCCCGACCGACACCGAGTCGTACGTGCACCGGATCGGCCGCACCGGGCGCGCGGGGCGCACGGGCGACGCCATCAGCTTCATCACGCCGCGCGAGCGCTACCTGCTCGGCCACATCGAGAAGGCCACGCGCCAGCAGCCCACCCAGATGCAGCTGCCGACCGCGGAGGACGTGAACACCACGCGCCTGGCCCGGTTCGACGACGCGATCACCGCGGCGCTGCAGGACACCGAGCGGCTGGACACGTACCGCGACGTGATCGCCCACTACGTCCGGAACCACGACGTGCCCGAGGCGGACGTCGCGGCCGCGCTCGCGATCGTCGCGCAGGGCGACAAGCCGCTGCTGATCGAGGCCGAGGACGACGCGCTCGCCGCGGCGGTGGCGGCGGACAACCGGCCGAAGCGCGAGCGCGGCGGGGCGGATCGCGCGGGGCGCGACGAGCGGCCCGCGCGCCGCGGGCGCGGCGACTACGAGGCGTACCGCATCGAGGTCGGCCGCCGGCACAAGGTGGAGCCGCGGCAGATCGTCGGCGCGCTCGCGAACGAGGGCGGCCTCGGCCGCGACGACTTCGGGGCCATCAACATCCGCCCCGACTTCTCGATCGTCGAACTGCCCGCGAACCTCGACCGCCGCGTGCTCGAGAAGCTGCGCGACACCCGCATCTCGGGCCGCCTGATCGAGATCAAGCCCGACCGCGGACCCGGTGCCCGCCGTGCTCCGCGCGACGGCGACCGCCGGCCGGCGCGCGACGACCGCCCGGCGCGCAAGCCGCGCCACGGCCGCGACTGAGCTCAGACGGCGACGCGCCCCGGGACCTCGTCCCGGGGCGCGTCCTCGTCTCGACGGTCAGCGCGTCGGCTCGGCGACCGGACGCTGCGTGACGATCGCGCCCGTGCGGGTGAACTCGTCCTGGATGTCCTCGTCGTGCTTCGCGGTCGCGAGGCTCACGGCGACCGCCACGAGCAGGTTGAGTGCGAATCCGGGCACGATCTCGTAGAGGCCCGTGCCGAGCAGCGGCCACGTGAACACCACGACCGCGCCGACGACCATGCCGGCCAGCGCGCCCGAGGCCGTCAGGCGTCGCCAGAACAGCGACAGCAGGATGATCGGGCCGAACGCGGCGCCGAAGCCCGCCCAGGCGAAGCCGACCAGGTCGAGGATCGTGCTCTCGGGGTTCAGGGCGAGCAGGACCGCGACGATCGAGACCACGAGCACGCACGCGCGCCCGAGGACGACGAGCGTCCGCTGCGAGGGCGTGCGCTTCGCCACCACGCGGTAGATGTCCTCGACCAGGGCCGACGACGTGACGATGAGCTGGCTCGAGATGGTCGACATGATCGCCGCGAGGACGGCCGACAGCACGAGGCCCGCCACCAGCGGGTGCATGAGCGCCTGGGCCATGACCAGGATGACCGTCTCGGGGTTGGCGAGCTCGGCCCCGGTCTCGCGGAAGAACACGATCCCCACGAAGCCCGCGGCGACCGCGCCCGCGAGGGACAGGATCATCCACGCCATGCCGATCCGGCGGGCCGTCTTGGCCTCGGCCGCGCTGCGCAGCGCCATGAAGCGCACGATGATGTGCGGCTGACCGAAGTAGCCGAGGCCCCACGCGAGCGACGATACGATGCCGATCGCGGCGGCGCCGGTGAGCGCCTCGCCGCCCAGCATCGACACGTGGGCGGGGTCGATCGCCGCGCCGAACTCGCCGACGCCACCGACCGCGACGACGGCGATGACCGGGACGATGAGCACGGCGGCGAGGATCATGAGGCCCTGCACGAAGTCGGTGAACGACGCTCCGAGGAAGCCGCCGAACAGCGTGTAGGCGAGCGTCACGCCGCCGACGAGCAGCATGCCGACGGTGTAGTCGCCGCCGAACGAGCTCTCGAAGAACACGCCGCCCGCGACCATGCCGCTCGAGATGTACAGCGTGAAGAACACGAGGATGATCACGGCCGAGACGATGCGCAGCAGGCGCGTGCGGTCGCGCAGGCGGTTCTCGAAGAAGCTCGGGATCGTGATCGAGTTCTTCGCGACCTCGGTGTAGGCCCGCAGACGCGGCGCCACGAACTTCCAGTTCAGGTAGGCGCCGACGGTCAGTCCGATCGCGATCCACGCCTCGATCAGGCCGGCGGCGTAGATGGCGCCGGGCAGACCCATCACGAGCCAGCCGGACATGTCGGATGCTCCGGCGCTCAGCGCCGCGACGGCCGGCGGCAGGTTGCGGCCGCCGAGCATGTAGTCCTCGTGGTCCTTGGTCTTGGTGGCGGCGTAGACGCCGATGCCGATCATGGCGCCGAAGTAGATGACCAGGGCGATGATCAGCCAGGTGTGTGGGGACATGGGTGGTGCTCCTCCTCGAGCGCCCGGCGGTTCCCGGGCACGGCCGCCTACCTTAGGCGACCGCGAGCACGTCGCGCCACTCGGCCGCTCCCCCGGCCCGGGCTACCAGCGGTCGTGCACCAGCGGGCGGATGGCCTCGTCGTAGAGGTCGCGCACGCCGTCGAGGAACGCCTCGGGAAGGGGCCCGACCTCGCCCGCCGCGGCGTTCGCCCGGGCCTGGTCCGGGTTCCGCGCCCCCGGGATCACCGTGGTCACGCCGGGCTGCTGGGCGACCCATGCGAGGGCCGCCGTCGCCGGCTCGAGCCCGGCCTCCCGGGCGAGGCCCGCGAACCGCGCCGCGGCGTCGACGCCCGTCTCGTAGTCGACGCCCGAGAACGTCTCGCCCACGTCGAACGCCTCGCCATGCCGGTTGTAGGTGCGGTGGTCGTCGGCCGCGAACGTGGTCTCGCGCGTGTACCGGCCGCTCAGCAGGCCGCTCGCGAGCGGGACGCGGGCGATGATGCCGACGCCGGCCTCGACGGCGGCGGGCAGGGCGGCGTCGAGCGGCTTGCGGCGGAAGGCGTTCAGGATGATCTGCACGCTCGCGACTCCGGGGCGCTCGATCGCCCGGAGCGCCTCGGCGACGGTCTCGACGCTCACGCCGTATGCCGCGATCGCGCCGTCCGCCACGAGAGCATCCAGGTCGTCGAAGACGCGGTCGGCCTCGTACACCTCGCTCGCGGGGCAGTGCAGCTGCACCAGGTCGAGCGTGTCGACGCCGAGGTTGCGGCGCGACCGGTCGGTCCAGGCCCGGAAGTTCTCGAGCGTCGCGTGAGCGAGGTCGGGGCGCTCGGCGCGGCGGATCATCTTGGTCGCGACGACCACGTCCGAGCCCGGGTTGCTCCGCAGCCAGCGGCCGATCAGCTGCTCGCTGCGGCCGTCGCCGTACACGTCCGCGGTGTCGAAGAACGTGACCCCCGCCTCGTGCGCCGCGTCCAGCACGGCGAGGGCGTCGGCCTCGTCGACGTCTCCCCAGTCCGCCCCGAGCTGCCAGGTGCCGAGGCCGATAACGGAGACGTCGCGTCCGGTGCGTCCGAGAGTGCGCTGCTGCATACCTCGAGCGTAGTCAGGATGGGAGCGCTCCCGGGCCTTCCGTGACGAGGAGGTGGAACTGGGCCGCGTCGATGATCCGCACGCCGAGCTGCTCGGCCTTCGCGAGCTTGGATCCGGCACCGGGCCCGGCGGCCACGAAGTCGGTCTTCTTGCTCACGCTGGACGCGGCCTTGCCTCCCGCCTTGAGGATCGCCTCCTGCGCGCCCTCGCGCGTGTACCCCTCGAGCGATCCGGTCGCGACGATCGTCAGCCCCTCGAGCACGCCCCCGGCGGCGGTCGCGGCGCCCGGCCCGGGGTGGCCGGGGGTCTCGAACCGCACGCCGGCCGCGCGCCAGCGCTCCACGATCTCGCGATGCCAGTCGACCGCGAACCACTCGGTCAGCGAGTCGGCGATGGTGGGGCCCACTCCCTCGACCGCGGCGAGCTCATCGCGGCCCGCGGCCATGACGGCGTCCAGCGAGCCGAACCACGCCGCCAGGGCGCGCGCAGCGACCGGGCCGACGTGGCGGATGTTCAGCGACACGAGCAGGCGCCAGAGCTCCTTCGTCTTCGCCTTCTCGAGCTCCTCGAGGAGCTTGAGCGCCTGCGCCGACGGCTGCGGCCCCTCGATCCCCTGCTTGCGCTCGGCCGCCGTCGGATTGCGCCGGAACGGGGCTCGGCGCACGTACTCGCCGGTCTTCTCGTCGACGCGCTTCTCGCCGGTCTCGGCGTCGCGGACGACCACCTCGATCGGGACGAGCTGATCCAGCGTCAGCTCGAACAGCGCGGCCTCGGTGTGGAGCGGAGGGTCGGCCGGCGCGTCCGGCTGGGTCAGCGCGGCCGCCGTGACCTCGCCCAGCGCCTCGATGTCGAGCGCGCCGCGGGACCCGATGTGCTCGACGCGGCCCCGCACCTGCGCGGGGCAGTCCTTCGCGTTCGGGCAGCGGAGGTCGATGTCGCCCTCCTTCATGGGCCGCAGCGGCGTGCCGCACTCGGGGCACTCCGCGGGCATCACGAACGCGCGCTCCGTGCCGTCGCGCTTCTCGACGACGGGTCCGAGCACCTCCGGGATGACGTCGCCCGCCTTGCGGAGGACGACCGTGTCGCCGATCAGCACGCCCTTGGCCTTGACGACGTCCTGATTGTGGAGCGTGGCCTGACGCACGACGGACCCGGCGACGTGGGCGGGCTCCATGACGGCGTATGGCGTGGCACGGCCCGTGCGCCCCACCGACACCACGATGTCCAGCAGACGCGTGTGCACCTCCTCGGGCGGGTACTTGAACGCGATCGCCCAGCGCGGCGCACGACTGGTGGCGCCCAGCTCGTCGTGAAGCGCGAGCTCGTCGACCTTCACGACGATGCCGTCGAGCTCGTGCTCGATCGCGTGCCGCTGCTCGCGGTAGCGCTCCACGAAGGCGAGCACCTCGTCGATGCCGTGGCACACGGCTGGGTGCGGGCTGATCGGCAGGCCCCAGTCCTTCAGCAGCGCGTAGACCTCGCTCTGCGCGGCCACGGGCGGGTCCGGCCACGCGCCGATGCCGTGCACGTACAGGCGCAGCGATCCGACGCGCGCGAGGGCGGCCTCGAGGTCGAGGCCCTGCTTCTTGTCGAGCTGCTGCCGCAGGCCGCCGCTCGCGGCGTTGCGGGGGTTGGCGAAGGCGGGGAACCGGCGCGCGGCCGCCGTGCGGGCACGCTCCTCGTCGAACTCGCCGGCCGCCGCGCGGCGCGCGCCGAAGCGCTCGCGCGCCTCGGCGACCGCGCGGTCGCGCAGCTCCGCCTGCAGCGCGTTGAGCCGCTCGAAGGCGGCGACCGGGATGAAGACCTCGCCGCGGACCTCGACGATCGCCGGGTGGCCCTCGCCCGCCAGGCGCTCGGGGATGTCCGCTAGGCGCAGGGCGTTCTCCGTGACGAGCTCTCCCACCCGGCCGTCGCCGCGGGTGGCAGCCGACGTGAGCACGCCGTTCTCGTAGCGCAGGCTGATCGCCAGGCCGTCGATCTTGAGCTCGGTCAGCCACGCGACCTGGCGGCCCGCGGCATCCTGCGTCTTGGCGCACCAGTCGCGCAGCTCGTCGACCGTGAACACGTTGTCGAGACTCATCATCCGCTCGGCGTGCTCGATCGTCGCGAGCGCGGTGCCCTCGGCCGCCCCCACCATCTGCGTCGGCGAGTCCTGACCCTGCAGCTCGGGGTGCGCGCGCTCGAGCTGCTCGAGCCGCCGCATCCACCCGTCGTAGGTCGCGTCGTCGACCAGCGAGACGTCGCGGCCGTAGTAGGCGTCCTTCGCCTCGAGGATGCGGTCGGTCAGCTCGCGCGCCTCGGCGCGCGCCTCGTCGAGGGTCAGTTCGGGAAGGTCGATCTCGCCGTCAGCCACCTGCCCAGTCTATGAACGGGGTCCGACGTTCCTCCGCCGCTTGCGCCGCGCCGGGGCCCGGAGCTAGGCCGGGACGGGCGCGGCCGACACCGTGCGGTCGATCGTGCACTGGCCGATCACGCGCGTGCCGTCGTAGAGCACCGCGGTCTGGCCCGGGGCGACGCCGTGCAGCGGGTCCTGCGGCGTGACGACGAGCTCGTCGTCGCGCACCACGGCCGTCGCGGGCACCGGGTCGGCGTGGGCGCGGACCTGCACGTCGCATGGGAACGCCGTCGCGGCGTCCTCCGGGGCGGCCCCGGCCCACGTGTAGCGGCTGCCGGCGAGCTCGCCGATCGCGAGCGCCTCCTTGGGGCCGACCACGACGGTGTTGGAGACGGGGCGGACCTCGAGCACGAAGCGCGGCTTGCCGTCCGGCGCCGGAACGCCCAGGCGCAGGCCCTTGCGCTGGCCGACCGTGAAGGCGTGCGCGCCGTCGTGGCTCCCCACGACCGCGCCGCTGCGGTCCACGATCTCGCCCGGGGCCGTGCCCACCTTCTCGGCGAGCCAGCCGCGCGTGTCCCCGTCGGGGATGAAGCAGATGTCGTAGCTGTCGGGCTTGGCGGCGACCGCGAGCCCGCGCGCCTCGGCCTCCGCGCGGACGAGCGCCTTCGAGGGCGTGTCGCCGAGCGGGAAGTACGTGTGCGCGAGCTGCTCCGCCGTGAGCACGCCGAGCACGTACGACTGGTCCTTGGCCTCCTCGCTCGAGCGGTGCAGCTCGAGGCCGCGCTCGCCCTCGCGCAGGATCGCGTAATGGCCCGTGCAGACGGCGTCGAAGCCGAGCTCGAGCGCGCGCTCCAGCAGCGCGGCGAACTTGATCCGCTCGTTGCAGCGCATGCAGGGGTTCGGCGTGCGACCGGCCTGGTACTCGGCCACGAAGTCGTCGATCACGTCGTCGCGGAAGCGCTCGGAGAAGTCCCACACGTAGAACGGGATGCCCAGGCGGTCGGCGACGCGGCGGGCGTCCATGGCGTCCTCGATCGTGCAGCAGCCGCGGCTGCCGGTGCGCAGCGTGCCGCCCGCGCGCGACAGCGCGAGGTGCACGCCGACCACGTCGTGCCCCGCCTCGACGGCCCGCGCGGCCGCGACGGCGGAGTCCACGCCGCCGCTCATCGCCGCCAGGATCCGCATCCGTCAAGTGTACGAACCGGTCGCTGGGCGGGGGCCGGGCTCCGTTACGACCACCGGACGCGGTCCCTCACAGGCTGGATGTGACGCACGTCGCCCCGTGAGGCTCCTGAGCCTGCAAACGGCCAGCCCAGCCTGTCAGCGGCCGCCCGGTGCCGAAAGCCGGACCGATGCGACGGATGGGGCGGATGGGACCCCACCAGCACGGCAGGCACCGCCCATCCGGGATCCGGAACCGCGACGCGGCCGCTCAGCGGCGCGCGGCGCGCCGGTAGGCCTCCGGCAGGGCCGCGGCGATCGCGTCGACGTCGGCCGAGGTGGTCGTCCGGCCGAGCGTGATGCGGAGGACCTCGCGGGCGGCGCGCTCGTCGCGCCCCATCGCGAGCACCACGTGCGACGGCTCCGGCACCCCGGCCTGGCAGGCCGAGCCCGTCGACACGGCGATGCCCTCGCGGTCGAGCAGGTAGAGCAGCGACTCCCCCGGCGCGCCGGGCAGGTGCAGGTGGACGCTGCCCGGCAGCCGGTCGACCGGATCGCCGAGCAGCACGGCCTCGGGGATGTCGCGGCGCACGCGCGCGATGAGCTCATCGCGCAGGGCGCCGAGCCGGGCGGCCTCGGCCTCGCGCTCGCGCCCGGCGAGCTCGGCCGCGACCGCGAGTGCCGTGGCGCCCGCGACGTCCTGCGTCCCCGCGCGCAGCGCACGCTGCTGCCCGCCGCCGTGCTGCAGGGCGGTGAGGGAGGCCTCCCGGGAGACGACCAGGGCGCCTGTCCCCACCGGAGCGCCGACCTTGTGGCCCGAGACGCTGAGGGCCACGAGCCCTGCGGCGCCCCGCGCGTCGCCGCGCCAGCCGCGGAACGTCACCGGCACATGCCCGAAGGCGGCGACGGCGTCGACATGGAGCGGCACGCCGCGCTCGGCGGCGATGGCCGCAAGACCCGGGGCGTCGTTCACCGTGCCGGCCTCGTTGCTGGCCACGAGCGCGGTGGCCAGCGCCGTGCGGTCGTCGAGCGCCGCCGCGAAACGCTCGGGCAGGATGCGCGCCGCGCCGTCGAGCGGCACGGGGACCACGCGGGCGTCCTCGTGCTCGCTCAGCCATGCGACGGCGTCGAGCGTGGCGTGGTGCTCGCCGTCGGGCAGCGCGATCGCGTCCCGACCCGCCGGGCGGGCCCACCACAGGCCCTTGAGCGCGAGGTTGATCGACTCGGTGCCGCCCGACGTGAACACGACCTCGATGGGCTGGCAGTCCAGCGCGGCCGCCAGGCGGTCGCGCGCGTCCTCGAGCAGCCTGCGGGCGGTCTGCCCCGCGCCGTGGATGGACGAGGCGTTCCCGACCGTCTCGGCCGCCGCGAGCCAGGCGTCGCGCGCCTCCGGGCGCAGCGGCGTGGTCGCGGCGTGGTCGAGGTAGACGGTCATCCGGACGGGGTCAGAACAGCAGCGAGGTCAGCCGTCCGCGCGCGCGGACCACGCGCGGGTCGGCGGCGCCGACCACGCCGAAGAGCTCCACGAGCCTCTCGCGCACGGGAGCGCGCTCGTCGGCCGGCAGCGCCGCGAACAGCTCGAGCAGGCGGTCGAAGGCGTCGTCCACGTGCCCACCGGCGATGTCGAGGTCGGCGACCCGCAGCTGGGCCTCCACGTCGGTCGGCGCCGCCGCGGCGGCCTGGCGCGCGGCCTGCAGGTCCAGGCCCTTCACGCGCGACAGCAGCCGCACCTGGCCGAGGCCCGCCTGGGCCTCCTCGTCGCGCGGATTCTCCTTGAGCGCCTTCTCGTACGCGGCGATCGCGCGGTCGTAGTCGCCCACCTCGATCGCGGCGTACGCCTCGGCGTGCAGCGGCGGCAGGGGCGGCTCGGCCGGAGCCTCGTCCGCGCCGTCCACCGGCACCGTGCCGGTCACGCCGTTCTGCGCCGCGAGCTGGAGCAGCTGCGCGAAGACCTGCGCGAGCTGATCCTCCGGCACCGGGCCGGCGAACAGCGGGACGGGCTGGCCGGCGACGATCGCCACGGCCATCGGGATGGACTGCGGGCGGAACGCCTGAAGGAGCTGCGGATTGGCGTCGACGTCCACGCGGGCCAGCACGAGACGGCCGCCCTGCGCGCGCACCGCGTTCTCGAGCCCCGCGTCGACGGGGCCGCTGCGCGGCGACCACAGCGCCACGACCACGGGGACGCGGCGCGAGAGCTCGAGCACTTCCTGGAACGACTGCTCGGTGGCGTCGAAGACGACCGACGGCGCGCCGGCCGCGGCGCCCACGGGCGGCTGTCCGGCGCCGGGCGCGCCCGGGGCCGGCCGGTTCTTCAGTGCGGACAGGTCGACGGCGCCGCGCAGGGCGGCGGCGCTCAGCGGCGATGCGGCGGCGTCACTCATCGGTCACCTCTCGAGGGTTGCTCTGAGCACGAGCGATCACTCGTCCTCCTCCAGGATCTCGGCACCGCGCAGGCCCGACGCGTAGCCCAGCAGCCGGATCCTCTCGGTCGAGCCCGGTGCGGGAACCGCGAAGAAGAGCTGGTCGGTGTACGTCGTGCGCACGCCCGTGCCCGTGGTCGTCTCACCCGTCAGCGTCGAGATGGCGCGGTCGCCCTCGAGCTTGATGACGGCGTCGTCCTCGGTCGGCTTGACCGTCTCGATCTCGTCGACCGTCACGGCCACGATCGCCCCGCTGCCGAGCGTGGCCAGCGCGACCGGATCGCTGTCACCGGGCTCCTGGCCGAACTCGATCGACCCCGTCTCGGCGCCCGTCTCGTTGAAGCTCTCGAGCGTCTGGGCGCGCTTCTCCTCGACCGCGACGCGGAACGTGTCCGCCTCGAGGTCGAACAGCGAGGCGAACTCGCTCTCCTCGCCGCGGCCCAGCACGTCGGCATACGCCGCCGCGAGATCCTGCGGCGCGATCGACAGGAACGACGAGTCCGGCGGCACGACGGGCGACCCGAGCCACGACGGCGGCAGCTCGGGGACCTCCGCGGAGGCCTCCATGCTCGCGATCGTCGTGACCTTGTAGTTCGACCACGGGTCGGCCTGCGCGATCATCATGATGTTCGGCGGGGTCGCGGGGTCCTCCCCCTCGACGATCAGCATGGCCGTGCGGGGCCACTCGTCGAAAGCCTGCGGCAGCAAGATGCTGACCTTCTCGCCCGCGATCGCCGCCGGAGCGGGGTGGTCCTCGACGTCCTCGCGGATGCGGTAGTTCACCTCGCGCATCGCGAGCGCGACGCCGTCCAGGCGGGTGCCGGCGAGGTCGAGGTCGCGGTTCTCGTCCGCCTCGGCGACCGTGGCCGCGATGTCCTCGACGATGCGCGCGGCCTGCACGTCCGTGAGCGCGGGAGCCTGCTGGTTCTCGGGCGTCACGACCGTGGCGCTGGGCGACGGCGTCGGGGTCGGCGTGACCTGCGGCCACACGTCGGGCGAGCAGCCGGTCACGAGCGCGGCCGTGAGGCCGAGCACCGGCAGCGACAGGAGCGCGCGGCGGTTGGCGCGGCCCTCCGCGCCCTTGTCGTCACGGGGCCCGGAGTCGCCGTCGCCTGCGGCGTCGGCATCGGGCGCGGTGTCGTCGCCGCCCTCGGTGAGCTCCTTGCGCGGCTCCGCGGGTGCCACGGCCGCGCGACGACGCCCCGCCCCGACCGCGATGGGCTCGGTCGGCGGGAGCACGGGGCCCTTGCGGCGCGGGCCGCGCGAGCGTCGGACGTGACGGATGCCCAGGATCCACAGGAGCACGCCGAGCAGCAGCAGCAGGCCGCCGGCGACGATGAGCGGTCCGGCCCAGGGCGTCGCGTTCGAGATCGGCCAGACGATCGAGATGTCCGCCGGGGCCGGAGCGGCGCCGTCCGACGCGATCAGCACGCTCACGCCGTCGGGCAGCTGCAGGCGGGTGGAGAGCTCGCCCTCCGCGACGTACTCCTCGAGCCACAGGTCCGAGCCCTCGGGGTTGCGGCCCTCGAACTCCGCGTCGCCGTCGGGCTGGACGACCTCGGTGACGGCCGAGCCCTGGTCATCCAGCGTCACGTGGTTGTACGGCGCGTCGGAGAGCCACGCCTCCATGTCGGCCGTGCGCCCGTACGCGGCGTAGATCCGCTCCGTCCCGGCGACCTCGAGCGTCTGCGTGCCCGAATGGGTGCGGAACACCTCGGCGTCGATGAGGGTGTACGGCTGCTCCTCCGGGGTGTCGATCCGCACCGTGGCGGTGTCGGGCCCCAGGAACACGGTGCGCTGCGCGATCCCCGCGCCGATCAGCGCGGCTGCGAGCACGAAGGCGACGACCGCCCAGACGAAACGCACGAATCCGACTCCTCACACGACCCGCTGCTCGGGCCGGCGGGTCTCGGCACTCGACGAGTCCGCGGCACCGGGCTGATCGCCCGACGCGACAGAGCTCGTGTCCTGCCGTACGGGCGGGACATCAGATCAGACTAGCGAAACCGTCCTGAGTGTCGCCCAGGAGCAGGTCGCGGCACGGCGACGTCCCCTCATCCCCCTATCCTGACCTCACGGACACGCCCCGAGGAGGACGCTTGAAGATCCACAACCCGTTCCGGGTCGCCCTGGTCGCCACGCTCGGCGTGGGACTGGGAATCCTGCTCCTCCAGAGCGTGCAGACGCTGTCGACGATCCTGCTGTACGTCGGCACGGCGCTGTTCATCGCGCTCGGCCTGGACCCGGTCGTGTCGTGGCTCGAGCGCAGGCGCCTGCCGCGCTGGGCGGCCGTGCTGATCACGCTCGTGGCGGTGCTGGGCCTGTTCACGGGGATCGCGCTGATCATCCTCCCCGTGCTGGTCGCGCAGGGGGGACAGCTCGTCGAGCAGATCACCCAGATCGTGAACCGAGGCACGCTGCTCGAGGATCTCCGCGTCTGGCTGCTCGGCCTGTTCCCGTCCCTGCAGATCGACGACATCTTCCAGAACGTCAACGACTGGCTGCTCGGCAACATCGACACGATCAGCGAGAGCGTCGTGGGCCTCACGTTCGGCGTCGTGAACGGCCTGTTCGGCGCGTTCATCGTGCTGATCCTCACGATCTACTTCACAGCCTCGACGCCGTCGCTCAAGCGCGCGATCTACCAGCTCGCCCCCGCCTCGAAGCGCCCGACGTTCGTCTCCCTCGGCGACCAGATCACCGACTCCGTCGGCTACTACGTCATGGGCCAGGTCAGCCTCGCGCTGATCAACGGCGTGCTCAGCATCGTGTTCCTCAACATCATCCAGGCGCCGTTCCCGGCCGTGCTCGCGGTCGTGGCCTTCCTCGGGTCGATGATCCCGCTGGTGGGCACGCTCACCGGCTCGACGATCATCACGCTGGCCTGCCTTCTGCCGGGCCTGGGCTCCCCCACGACGGCGCTGATCGCCGGCATCTACTACCTGATCTACATGCAGATCGAGGCGTACGTGCTGTCGCCGCGCATCATGAGCCGCGCGGTCTCGGTGCCCGGTGGCGTGGTCGTCGTCGCGGCCCTGGCGGGCGGCGCGCTGCTCGGCCTCCTGGGCGCCCTGATCGCGATCCCGGTCGCGGCGAGCGTCCTGATCATCTACCGCCAGGTGGTCATCCCGCGCATGAACGAGCGGTGATCAGGGCCACTCACTCGGCAGGGGGAGCGCGGCGGGGTTGACGACCCGGACGATCTCGCTCAGCACGCGGAACGTCTGCTTCTCCCCGACCCAGAGGTGCTTGCCCTCCTCGACGGGGATCAGCTCGAGATGCGGGATGAGGGAGAAGCGCTCGGCCGCCTCGGCGGGGCGCAGGTAGTCGTCGAACTCGGGGATGAGCGCGACCAGGCGACGCGGGTCGTCCCGCCACGCGCGCAGGTCGTCGTCCGTCGCGCGGTGCAGCGGCGGCGAGAGCAGGATGGCGCCCCGGACGTCGTGGCGGCGTCCGTACTTGAGGGCGAGCTCGGTGCCGAAGGACCAGCCCAGGAGCCACGGGTCCGGCAGGCCGCGCTCCGCGACGAACGCCATGGCTGCGGCCACGTCGGTCTCCTCCGCGACGCCGTCGCCGAAGGACCCCTCGCTCGTGCCGCGCGGCGACGTCGTGCCGCGCGTGTTGAAGCGCAGCACCGCCAGGTCGGCCAGCGCGGGCAACCGCGCCGCGGCCTTGCGGATGATGTGCGAGTCCATGAATCCGCCGTGGGTCGGCAGGGGGTGCAGCGTCACCAGCGTCGCGACGGGATCGCGATCGGCGGGCAGCGAGAGCTCGCCCACGAGCGTCAGCCCGTCGCTCGTGCGCAGTTCGATGTCCTCGCGGCGTGCGGGAAGCGTCACGGCTCCACGGATCTCCATGTTCGTCCTTCCGCGGCCTCAGGCCGTCTTCCAGCAGTGCGTGTGCCAGTGCCGGCGCGCGGCCAGGTCGGCCTGCGGCCCGAGCACGCCGTCCTCGCGCCACACCACGAGGTGTGCGACGCCGAGGCCGATCTCCCCGCCGCATCCCGGGCACGTGTAGGTCTTCTCGGATCGCGCCCCGCTCACGGGCTGCACCGAGTACTCGCGACCGCGGCGGGTCTCCGTGCGGCGCCAGCCGGCGATCAGGCGATCGAGCGAGTCGTCGTCGCGGTCATCCCGGCGACGGCGGTTCGAGCGGGGCATGGCGCAGGACCTACCACCAGTGGTTGGCGGTCCAGAACGCGTACGCGTTGGCCCAGCTGCCGTAGCGGCCCACGGCGTAGCCGTTCGCCCACGTCAGGTTCGCGACCGGGTCGTAGCCGCCGCCGGGCACCTTGCTGCACGGCAGGGCCTGGACGAGGCCGCAGGCGCCCGAGTACGGGTTCGTGGCGTTGGGGTTCCAGCCGCTCTCGCGCGACACGATGTAGTCGACGTAGCCCCAGTCGCTCTGGGCGATGCCCGCGGCGGCCATCCAGTCCGCCGGCGCGCCGCCGCCCGTGTAGAAGGGCGTCTGCCAGGTCGTGCCGGCGCTCGCGGCGGCGGGCTGCGCCTGGGACGCGGCTGCCTCCTCGGCCTCCGCCTCTGCCGCCGCGTCGGCGGCCTCCTTCTCGGCGACCAGCTCGCGGATCTCGTCGCGCGTGGCCCCCTCGGGGACGTCCACGCCGATCGAGGCGGCGTACTCCTGCCACACCTCGAGGGTGGCCTTGGGGTGCGGCTTGCCGCTCTCGTCCGCGGCCAGCTCCACGGCGTACGTGCCGTACTGCAGGCTGCCCGCGGGAGCGAAGTCGGCCGACGCCACGTAGGCCTGGGCATCTGCGGTCGCGGTCTCGTAGGCCGAGACCGGCGCACCCTCCGCCAGCGCCGCCGTCGTGGGGACGAGATACGCGGCGAGGAAGCCGAAGGCGGCGACCCCCGCGAACACGTTCAGGACGCCGCGGCGACGGCTCAGCCGTGCGGGCGCGGGCGACGAGACGCGTGCGGGCGCGGGCCTCCGGGTGGCCAGCGCACGGGCGTCGCGTCGGGAAAGCGTCGTCGTGGGGCGGTTCTGGGCAGAAGTCACAGTTCCCCGAGTCTAACCCAGCGGGGGCTGTGAATGTCACGGGGATGTCACGGGCGCAACTGCCCATGCCGGCCGCGGGGCCGGATGCGGCCTCAGCGGACCGCGAGCATCACGTCGACGACCGCGTCGAGCACGGCGTCGACCTGCTCCTCCCGGTAGCCGCCGCGCACGGGCCGGAACGCCGCGGCGCGGACCTGCTCCACCGTGACCGGGTCACCCGACTCGAAGAACCGCGTGAGCCGCTCGGCGACCGCGTCGACCTCGTCGGGGGCGTAGCCGTAGGCCAGGCGCCCCACCCGGTCGAAGCGCTCGCCGCGCGGCCGGGTCAGCCGGTCGAGGATGACCTGGGCCTCGGCGCGAGCCCGCTCGACCCATGCCTCCGGGCCGCTCTCGGCGATCGCCCGCTCCCGCTCGCGGGCCGCGAACGCGTCCTCGATGCGGGCCAGCGCCGCATCCACGGCACCCACGTCGTACCCGCCGCGCCGGAGGGGGAACGCCGTCTCGCGCACGGTGCGTGCGTCGAGCGCCGACTCGGAGCCCGCTTCGAAGGCGGCGCGCGCCTCCGCGAGGAACGCGTCGACCGCCGCGCGGTCGTAGCCCTTCTCACGTCCGCGGGCCGCGGGGAACGGCGGCGCGCCGGTCATGCGGCGGCCAGCGGGGCGAGGAGGTGGTGCAGCGCGAGCGCCGCCGTGGCGGACGGCAGGATGCTGTCGAGGCGGTCGAGCACTCCCCCGTGTCCCGGGAGCCACGAGCTCATGTCCTTGATCCCGAGGTCGCGCTTGAGCATGGACTCGCCGAGGTCGCCGACCGTCGCGGTCGCGACCAGAACGGCGCCCGCGATCAGGCCCGCCCACCACGGGATGCCCAGCATGAACTGCGCGAGCAGCGCGCCGGCGGCGAGCGACGCGACCACGGCGCCCACGAAGCCCTCCCACGTCTTCTTCGGGCTGATGCGCGGCGCCATCGGGTGCTTCCCGAACGCGAGTCCCGCGGCGTAGGCCCCCGTGTCGGCGATCACCACGATGATGATGAACGCCAGCACCCACCACTCGCCGCCCTCCTCGCGCAGCAGCACGACGGCCATGCTGGCGAGGAACGGCACGTAGACCGTCACGAACCCGCTCGCCACGGCGTCCCGCAGCACGTCGACGTACTCGCGGCCGTCCTGGGCCGCCATCTGGGCCAGGAGGCGCCACACGACGACCAGCGCGATCGCGATGAACAGCATCGACCAGTGCAGCCACGGATCGCCGAGGAAGCCCGACACGACGAGCAGCACGGCCGCGGCGAGCTGCGGCACGAGATCGATCCTTCGTCCGCCCGCCTGCAGAGCGCGCGTCAGCTCGAACACGCCCAGCACCGCGGCGGCCAGCGCGAACAGCACGAACGTCCACTTCACGAAGATCAGCGAGGACACCGTGATCACGCCGATGCCGACGCCGATCGCGGTCGCGCGGATGAGGTCGCGCCCCGTGCGCTGCTTGATGCGCGCGTTGCGCTCGTCGAACTCGTGCTTGGCCTGCGCCACGTGCTGCTCGAACTCCGTGCGCGCGGCGCGGATGCTGGCGTGGAAGTCGGTGCCGTGCTCGGGGCGCGGGGTCGACGGCCGGGGGTGCGCCGGATCCGGCGCGCCGCCCTTGCCTTCGGGAACGTCGGTCATCGATCAGACCTCGAGAAGCTCGGCCTCTTTGTGCTTGAGGGCCTCGTCGATCTTGTCGACGTGCGCCTTCGTGATGGCGTCCAGCTCCTTCTCGCCGCGCGCGATGTCGTCCTCGCCGATCTCGTCCTTCAGCGAGTCGAGGTCGTCCTTGATCTGACGGCGGATTCCGCGGATGCGCACCTTGGCGTCCTCGCCCTTGCTGCGCACGAGCTTGACGAACTCCTTGCGGCGCTCCGAGGTGAGCTCGGGCATCGTGATGCGGACGATGCTGCCGTCGTTGGTCGGGTTGGCCCCGAGGTTCGGCATGTTCCGGATGGCCTCCTCGATCGCCTTCAGCGCCGACTTGTCGTACGGCGTGACGATCAGGGTGCGGGCCTCGGGGTTGGCGAGCGCGGCCAGCTGCTGCAGCGGCGTCGGCGTGCCGTAGTAGTCCACGAGGAGCTTCTGGAACAGCTGCGGGTTCGCGCGTCCCGTGCGGACCGTCGCGAAGTCCTCCTTCGCCGCCTCGACGGCGCGGTCCATGCGGGAGGTGGCTTCTGCCAGGACGTCCGCGATCACGGTGACTCCATTCATCAGGTGTTGCATCCACTTTAGTCGGCGCGGCGCGGCGCCGACGGAGACGGCGCGGCCGCGCGGTGCGGTCGCGCCGGGCGGCATCAGGCGGTGACGAGCGTGCCGATCTTCTCGCCGCGCAGGGCGCGCGTCACGTTGCCCGCGGGCTCCATGCCGAACACGCGCATGTCCATCCGGTTGTCCATGCAGAGGCTGAACGCGGTCGAGTCGACGACCTTGAGCCCCTGGACGAGCGCGTCCGAGTAGCTGACCGTGTCGAGCTTGGTGGCGGTCGGGTCGGTGCGAGGGTCGGCGGTGTAGACGCCGTCCACGCCGTTCTTGGCGACGAGCACCTCGTCGGCGCCGATCTCGAGCGCGCGCTGCGCCGCGACCGTGTCGGTCGAGAAGTACGGCAGGCCGGCGCCGGCGCCGAAGATCACGACGCGGCCCTTCTCCATGTGGCGCGCCGCCCGGCGCGGGATGTACGGCTCCGCGACCTGCATCATCGCGATGGCCGACTGCACGCGCGTGGCGGCGCCGGCCTGCTCGAGGAAGTCCTGCAGGGCGAGGGCGTTCATGACGGTGCCCAGCATGCCCATGTAGTCGGCGCGACCGCGGTCCATGCCGCGCTGGCTCAGCTCGGCGCCGCGGAAGAAGTTGCCGCCGCCGACGACGATCGCGATCTCGACCGTGTCGGTCGCCTCGGCGATCTCGCGCGCGATCTGGCTGACGACATCCGGGTTCACACCCAGCTGGCCTCCGCCGAAGGCCTCGCCGGAGAGCTTCAGCAGGACGCGGCGGCGCCCGGTCTTCTCATCGATCACGTGTGTGTCCCTTTCGTCGCCTTCTCACGCTACCGGTAACGGCGGCAGCACCCCGGGTTCTCCCGCGTCGGGGCGCGGAAAGGGGCCCGGATCCGTGGATCCGGGCCCCTTCTCGGCTGCTTACGCGCCGACCTTGAAGCGGGCGAAGCCCGTGACCGTGATGCCGGCGGCGTCGGCCACCTGCTTGACGGTCTGCTTGTCGTCCTTCGCGTACGCCTGGTCGAGCAGGGCGACCTGCTTGAAGTAGGCGTTGAGGCGGCCCTCGACGATCTTCGGAAGGGCGGCCTCCGGCTTGCCCTCCTGGCGCGTGAGCTCGGTGACGAGCTGGCGCTCCTTCTCGACCTCGGCCTCGGGGACCTCGTCACGCGTCAGGTACGACGGGTTGGCGAACGAGATGTGCTGCGCGATGCCGCGAGCCGTCTCGGCGTCGCCGCCCGTGTAGGCCACGACCACGCCGACCTGCGGAGGCAGGTCCTTGCTGGTCTTGTGCAGGTACACCTGGAAGGCGTCGCCGGACAGCGTGCGCACGCGGCGCAGCTCGACCTTCTCGCCGATGATGGCGGCCTCGTCCGAGATCAGCTGCTCGACCGTCTGGTCGCCCGCGGGGGCGGCCAGCGCGGCCTCGGCCGAGTCGGCGCCGGCGGCGGCCGCGGCGTCCACGACCTTGTCGGCGAGCGCGATGAAGCGCTCGTTCTTCGCCACGAAGTCGGTCTCGCACGCGAGCTCGAGCAGGGTGACCTTGCCGTTCAGCTCACGCGCGACGACCAGGCCCTCGCTCGTCGAGCGGTCGGCACGCTTCGCGTTGCCCTTCGCGCCCTTGAGACGGAGGATCTCGACGGCCTTCTCGACGTCGCCGTCGGCCTCCTCGAGCGCCTTCTTGGTGTCGACCATGCCCGTGCCGAGCTGCTCGCGCAGCGCCTTGATGTCGGCGATGGTGAAGTTGGCCATGGGTTCTGGCTCCTCAGGTTCGGTGGATCCGGTTCGGATCCGGACGACTTACTTCTCGGTGGACTCGGCGGCCGGGGTCTCGGCCTCGGCGGGCGCCTCGACAGCGGCCTCGGCGGGCGCCTCGGTCGGCTGCTCGAGCAGCTCGCGCTCCCACTCGGCGAGCGGCTCGGCGTCGCCCTCGGGGTTGTGCTTCTGCTGCAGGCCCTCGGCGGCGGCGTCGGCGATGATGCGCGTCAGCAGCGAGACCGAGCGGATGGCGTCGTCGTTGCCCGGGATCGGGTACTGCAGGTCGTCGGGGTCGACGTTGGTGTCGAGGATGCCGATCACCGGGATGCCCAGCTTCTTGGCCTCGTCGATCGCGAGGTGCTCGCGCTTGGCGTCGACGACCCACAGGGCCGACGGGGTCTTGGTGAGGTTGCGGATGCCGCCCAGCGACTTGTGGAGCTTGTCCAGCTCGCGCTTCTTGAGCAGCAGCTCCTTCTTGGTGAAGCCGGTGCCGGCCGGGTCGTTGAAGTCGAGCTCCTCGAGCTCCTTCATGCGCGCGAGGCGCTTCGACACGGTCTGGAAGTTGGTCAGCAGACCGCCGAGCCAGCGCTCGTTGACGTAGGGCTGGCCGACGCGGGTCGCCTGCTCGGCGAGCACCTCCTGGGCCTGCTTCTTCGTGCCGACGAACAGCACGGTGCCGCCGCGGGCGACGGTCTCCTTGACGAAGTCGTACGCCTTGTCGATGTACGTCAGCGACTGCTGGAGGTCGATGATGTGGATGCCGCTGCGCTCCGTGAGGATGAAGCGCTTGACCTTCGGGTTCCACCGACGGGTCTGGTGTCCGAAGTGCACGCCGCTGTCGAGCAGCTGGCGGATGGTGACCACAGCCATGGTCTGTCTCCTTGTATCTGGGCACGTCCGGGCGAGCCGGCGCATGCCATTGCGGTTGATCTGCCGGTCGTCGACCGGCGAGCCTGGTGCCCGGCGCACTCCCGCCCTCGTGAGAGGGACCGATGGGGGTGGATGCCGCGTCGCCCGATCCGGAGACCGGGCGCCGCTCTGGGCACGCGGAGTCATCCCGACACACGGGATGCGACCTTCAGTGTATCAGGCGCGCCCCCGCGCGCCGCGCGCCGGCGCCCCGTGCTCACCGGCCGTGCCGAGGCTCGTCCCCAGGGCTCCGGATGGCCCGGCTGTCCGCGCGGTGCCGGGCCTCGACGCCGCCGCGCATCCGTCGGCGACAGGCTGGGATCATGCGTCGTCCGATGGTGCGTCTGCTCGCGGGGCTCGCGCTCGCGCTGGCCCTGGTGGGCGGCGCGGCGGAGGCCGCGGGAGGCGCTTCGCGCGGCGTGGGTCCCGAGGCGCGCATCGAGACGCCGGAGCCGTGGCGCTGGCCGGTCTCGGGCGGCGTGCGGATCGTCGCCCCGTTCGTCGCGCCCGCGCATGCGTACGGCCCCGGCCACCGGGGCGTCGACGTCGCGTCGGCCGTGGGAGCGGATGCGCTGGCGCCGGCGGCCGGCGTCGTGGCGTTCTCGGGGACGGTGGTCGACCGCCCGCTGCTCACGATCGATCACGGCGGCGGGCTGGTGTCGACGCTGGAGCCGGTCGAGACCGACCTCTCCCCCGGCGACGCGGTGGCACGCGGGCAGGTCGTGGGTCGCGTCGCCACGGGCGGCCACGCGGCACCCGGCTCCCTGCACCTCGCCGTGCGCCTGCACGGCGAGTACGTCAATCCGCTGCTGCTGCTCGGCGGCGTCCCCCGCGCCGTGCTGCTGCCCTGCTGCTGACGTGTCAGGCCCGAGCTTCAGGCACGTGGGTGAGCCAATCGATAAGCGGCGGCGAGGCGCTCGGACGAGACGTGCGTGTAGATCTGGGTCGTGCCGAGGCTGGCGTGGCCGAGCAGCTCCTGCACGGCGCGCAGGTCGGCGCCGCCGTCGAGCAGGTGGGTGGCGGCCGAGTGGCGCAGCGTGTGCGGCCCGACCGCGCTCGAGCCGACGACGGGCCCGACCTCGCGCGTGACGAGGTCGTACACCGCGCGGGGTCCCATCCGGCCTCCGCGCACGCCGAGGAACACGGCTGGACCGGCTCCCGCGCCCCGGGCCGCCAGGGCGGGGCGCCCCCGGGTCAGGTAGGCGCCGAGCGCCCGCTGGGCGGGCGCGCCGAACGGCACGACGCGCTCCTTCGATCCCTTGCCGAGCACGCGCGCCGTGCCGCGGTCGAGATCCAGGTCGTCGACGTCGAGCCCGCACAGCTCCGAGACGCGGATGCCCGCGCCGTAGAGCAGCTCCAGGAGCGCGTGGTCGCGCAGCGCGACCGGGTCGCCCTCGGCGGCGGCCCGCCCCAGCCGGTCGAGCACGCCGCCCAGCGCCTCGGCCGCGGCGACGTGCGGCAGCGTTCGTCCCCGTTTCGGTGCGACGAGCCGGAGGCTGGGGTCCGCGGGCACGAGCTCCTCCTCGTGCGCCCACCGGAAGAACGCGCGTGCCGACGAGGTCCGGCGGGCGAGGGTGGAGCGCTCGTCGCCGCGCTTGGTCGCCTGCCACAGCCACTCGCGCAGGTGCTCGAGGTCGACGTCGCGCAGCTCGAGATCCCCGATCGTCGCCTGCAGATCGCGCAGGTCGTTGCGATACGCCCTCACCGTCGCGGGCGAGAGCCGGCGCACTGTCGACAGGTGCGCCGCGAACGCCTCGATCGCCCGGGTCAGCAGCACGCTCCCAGCTTCGCGCGCGGGTGGACCCACGGCCCGGCGGACGCGCCGCGGCCCGGGAGACGGATGTCCCCCGGGCCGCGGTCGATGCGCCGGCTCAGTAGCCGGCGAGAGGCAGCAGGATGTTGCGCGGCGTCTCGTTCGTGGCGAGCCACTCCTGGACGGCCGGGTCCTGGAAGGCGGCCACGAGCTTCTGGATGTTCTCGGTGTCCTTCCACTTGCTGCCGATGGTCAGCTGACCGGCGAACTCGTCGGGCGGGGTCGGCGCGAAGATCTGCTTCTCGATCGGGATCTGCGCCGAGAGGTAGTACTCGGTGTAGCCGACGGCGGCGTCGAGGTCGGGCAGCGCACGCGACTGGGCGGCGAAGTCGAGCAGGCGGAACTGCAGGTCCTTCGGGTTCGACACGATGTCGTCGACCGTGGCCTCGTAGTACTCGACCGCGGGGTCGATCTCGATCAGGCCGGCCTCCTGCAGCACCCAGAGCCCCTGCGCCTCGTTGGCCGGGTCGGAGTACAGCGAGACGGTCGCGCCCTGCGGGAGCTCGTCGACGCTCTCCCACCTGTCCGACCACAGGCCGAAGCCCCAGCGGAACACGGGGGTCGCGGCCTCGAGCTGGAAGTCCGGGTTGGCCTCGAGCACCTGGCCCAGCCAGAGCTTGTGCTGGTAGATCGTGCCGGCGACCTCGCCCTCGCTCACGGCGCGGTTCAGGGTCGTGCTGTCGGCGAGGCCGCGGAAGGCCACCTCGATGCCGTACTTGGGCGCGACCTCCTCTGCCACGAACTCGATGAGCGCGGTCTCGGTGGGCTGACCCTCGACGGTCGTGATGTACAGCGTGGCGCCGGGCGTCTCGTTCGCCGTGGCCGTGCCGCCGAGGCGGGGGACGATCAGGACGGCGGCGATCGCGGCGGCCGCGACGACTCCGCCGACGATCCAGGGCCACTTCGAGCGGCGCTTGAGCTCGAGCTCGAGATCGGGCCCGTCGGGGGCGCCGGCGCTCGGCTTGACGAGCGTGGGGGTGTCGGTCATGGGGATGCTCCGATTTCGGGTGGGTATTCGGGTGGGGTGGGGTGCGGGATCAGCGGGCGCGCTGCAGCAGGCGGGGCCGGCCGGCCGAGCGGGCCAGCTCCGGCGTCGCGCGACGGACGAGCCGGTCGCCGACCAGCTGGATCGCTCCGACGAACAGCACGAGCGCGATGATCGTCGCGAGCATGACCGGCTGGTCGAACCGCTGGTAGCCGTACGTGACGGCGACGTAGCCGAGACCGCCTGCGCCGATCGTGCCGGCGATCGCCGAGTAGTCGACCATCGCGATCGAGTTGATCGTGAGGCCGCCGAGCAGGATGGGCACGGCCTCGCTGAGCTGGACGCTGGTGATGATCTGGCCGTTGGAGGCGCCGGACGCGCGCGCGACCTTGACGAGGATCGGCGGGACCGCGCGGATCGCGTTCTCGACGATCCGGCTGAAGAACGCCGTGCCCGCGAGGGTCATGGGCACCACGGCGGCCGGGATGCCGATGCTCGTGCCGACGACCAGCCGCGTGAACGGGATCAGCGCCGCCATGAGCACGAGGAAGGGCAGCGACCGCCCGATGCTGATGAGCCAGCTCAGCACGCCGTGCAGCAGGCGGTCCGGGAACAGCCCGCCCTCCGACAGGTTGAACACGAGCACGCCGAGCGGGGTGCCGAGCAGGACCACGAGGAACATGACGATCGCGACCATCGCGAGCGTCTCACCCAGCGCGGGCAGCAGCAGCGCGATGATGCGCTCGAACTCCGAGGTGTCGTTCACGACGCCACCGCCTCGAGCTCGACGCGCGCGGCGGCCGCATCCGAGGCTCCCGCGTTGAGCCGCTTGGGCGCGAGGCCCTCCCGCGGCATGAAGAGGCCGCCCGCCCCCGACGGGATGGGGACGGGCGGCCGGTCAGGGGGACGATCAGCCGGTGTAGACCGTGCGCTCGCCGTTCATCGCGATCGTGATCGGCGTCAGGTACGCCGACGCGTCCGCGGACGTCAGGTTGTAGGTGTTGTAGAGCCCGTACTCCTCGGCCACCGTGCGGGTCGCGAGCAGCGTCGCCGTGCCGGGATCGGTCGCCGTCAGGTTCACGGCGGCCGGAGCGAGCGCGTCCTTCCCGAGCCCGGGGACCTCCGGCACGATCCACGTGCCGTAGAGCGCGTTCCAGCTGTAGTCGATGAGCTCGCCCACCCGGATGTCCTCGTACTCGAGCGTCTCGGTGATCGGGCCGTACCAGTGCAGCGAGATGATCTTGTCGGGCATCCGCGTGCGGAGCGCCTTGACCAGGTACGGGAACGACCACGCGTTGACCGGGTGGCCGAGGTCGTATCGCGCCCACTCGTCGTCGAAGTCGATGCCATCCAGCTCGTACGTGTACACGGCGTCGGCGAGCTGCGCCGCGAAGGCGTCGGCCTCCTCGTAGGTCTGGAAGTTCGCGAAGCCGACGCCGCCGTGGTTGCCGAGGATCGACAGCAGCACCTTGATGCCCTGCTTCTGCAGCGGACGGATCTCGGTGTCGACGTTCTGCAGCACGCGGGTCACGTTCTCGTTGTGGTGCACCACGGCCCTGCCGGTGCCGTCGTTGTTGATGTTCGAGGCGAAGACGATGCCGATGTCGAACGCGTTCGCGCCGCTCTTGGCGAGCTTGTAGCGCCCGACGTTGAGCATGCTCTGATTGTTCACCTCGACGTCGCAGACCATGCCGGGGCCCTGCTTCACGGGGCGGGGCTTGTTGCCGCCCGGCGCGGCGAACGCGGCGGATCCGGCGCCGATCGACGCCGCTCCGAGGACGGATCCTGCCGCGACCGAGCCGGCGATCCGCATCATGTCGCGTCGCGAGAGTTTCTGGTCACCCACGGGTGCTCCTCCTGTTCCGGGCCGGCGTCGTTGCCCGCCCGGACTTCACTTGACCGGTTTAGCTGTGGTTAGTCAAGAGCCGATCGCGCGTGTCGCGGCGTCAGCGGGCCAGGCGCCATCCGTCGGCCGAGGACTCGACCCGGCCGTCGAGCTCCAGCAGGCCGAGCTCGGCCTGCACCTCGGCGAAGGACATTCCCGATCGACGCGCGACGTCGGCCAGGTCGCGCCAGGCGCGGGCGGCCAGCGCGTCCAGGACGCGGATGGCCTCGGGGCGCGGGCGGTCGTCGGCGGGCGCCGCCCCGCCGGGGCCCCATTCGCCGAGGAGCTCGCGCGCGTCCGCCGCGCACGTGACGCAGGTGGCGTCGAACTCGCGCAGCAGCCGATGGCAGCCGTCGGACGTCGCGCTCGTGACGGCGCCGGGCACCGCGCCGAGCGGACGCCCGAGCGCAGCCGCGTGCCCGGCGGTGTTGAGCGAGCCGCTGCGCCGGCCCGCCTCGACCACGACGGTCGCGGCGCTCACGGCGGCGATCAGCCTGTTGCGCTGGAGGAACCTCCACTTGGTCGGCGTGCCGCCGGGTGCGACCTCCCCCACGATCGCGCCCCGCTCGGCGATGCGCGCGAACAGGTGCGCGTGCCCGGCCGGGTAGACCCGATCCGCGCCGCCCGCGACGAAGGCGACCGTGAGGCCGCCGGCGCCCAGCGCCGCGCGGTGCGCGACGCCGTCGATGCCGTACGCGCCGCCGGACACGACGGCGATACCCTCCCCCGCCAGGTCGCCCGCGAGCATCCCGGCGACGTGCTCGCCGTAGGCCGTGGACGCGCGGGCCCCGACGAGCGCCACCGAGCGGTCGAGCGCGCCGAGCGCCGCGGCGTCGCCGCGCACCCACAGCGCCACCGGGGCGTGCGCGCCGAGGTCCGCGAGCCGCTCGGGCCAGACCGCGCCCTCCGGCGCGAGCAGCGTCAGGCCCGCCCGGGCCGCCTCGTGCGCCACCGCCGCGAGCAGTCGGGCGCCGAGGCGGGGTCGCCAGCGCTCGAGCTGCACCGCGAGCTCCCGCGGCTCGACGCCCGGCACGCCGGGCATGAGACCGCCGGCCGCCGCGCGCTCGACGGTCCGCAGCGCGTCCACCGCGCCCAGCGCGGCCACGAGGGACCCGGCCACGGAGTCCCCAGGCTCGGCCAGAGCGCTCCACACCAGGCGGGCCGCGCGCACGTCCGGATCCGTCACGGTCGACCGGACCAGGCCGACGGCCTCGCGCAGGCCGCCGTCCCGCAGCACGCCGGGCTCGCTCATTCCGTCACCCCCTTCTTCAGGAACAGCGCCTGACCGACGTCGGCCGTCGACGGCTCGTCGCGCCCGGCGAGGTCGGCGATGGTCCATGCCAGGCGCAGGATGCGGTCATAGCCGCGCAGCGTGATGGCGCCGCGCTGCAGGGCCGTCTCGAGCGTGCGCCGCGCGTCCGGGGCGATGGCACGCGGCCCCTGCCGCAGCCACGCGCCGGGCACGTCGGCGTTGACCCGCCACGGCGTGCCGTGCAGCCGAGCCGCGGCGCGCTCCCGGGCCGCCGCGACCCGCTCGCGCGCCTCGGCGGTGCTCACCGGCGCGGTGCCGTCATGGTGCGACGAGGCGACGCGCTGCAGCCGCAGATCGATGTCCATCCGGTCCAGCAGGGGCCCCGACAGCCGGGACAGGTAGCGCCGGATCACGCTGGGCGCGCAGGCGCACGCGCCGCCCCGCACGCCGTACTCGCCGCACGGGCACGGATTGGTCGCCAGCACGAGCTGGAACCGCGCGGGAAACTCCGCCCGGAATCCGGCGCGGTGGATCTCGATCCGGCCCTGCTCGAGCGGCTGCCGCAGCGCGTCGAGCACCCCGCCGGGCGCCTCCGCGGCCTCGTCGACGAACAGGACGCCGCGGCTCGCGCGCGCGATCGCCCCGGGTCGCGCCGTGCGCGAGCCGCCGCCGATCAGCGCGGCGATCGACGCGGAGTGGTGCGGCGCCTCGAAAGGCGGCGTGCGGTCCAGCTTCGAGACGGGCTCTCCGGCCAGCGACCGGAGCGAGGCGACCTCGAGCGCGGCGTCGTCGTCGAGCGGCGGCAGGATGCCCGGCAGGCGCCGCGCGAGCATGGTCTTCCCCGCTCCGGGAGGCCCCGACATGAGCAGGTGATGCCCGCCCGCGGCGGCCACGATCAGCGCCTCGACCGCGGCGGGCTGCCCCACGATCTCCGCCAGGTCCAGGCGCTCGGTGGCGCGCGGGCGCCGCGCCTCCCCCGGCACGGGCTCGACGTCGGGCACCTCGACGTCGGCGCCGTGCCAGCGCGCCACCTGCGCCAGGCTGACGGCCCCCAGCACCTCGACGCCGGGCACGAGCTCGGCCTCGGCGAGGTTGGCGTGCGGGACGACGAACCGGTCGAAGCCCCGCCGCGCGGCCGCGTGCACGGCCGGCAGCACGCCGGGGACCGGCCGCAGCCGCCCGTCCAGGCCGAGCTCGCCGATGTGCACCGTGCGCGCCAGGGACTCGGGCGGCATGAGACCGTCCGTCGCGAGCGCCGCGACTGCGATCGCGACGTCGAAGCCCGTTCCCTGCTTCGGCAGCCCGGCCGGCGAGAGGTTCACCGTGAGGCGCCGGTCGGGAAGCCGCATGTCGCTGTTCTCGCACGCGTTCGTGACGCGCCGGACAGCCTCGCCGAGCGCCTTGTCCGCCAGCCCGATGAGCTTGAACTCGGGCGTCTGCGCCGTGAGGTCGGCCTCGACCTCCACGAGCTCGCCGCGCAGACCCGTCAGGGCAACGGCCCACGTGCGCGCGACCCTCACCGCAGCCCCTCGAGGTGCTCGAGCGTCGCCGTGCGCGGGTCGCGCCCGATGATCGCGATGCCGTCCACCCGGATCCGGCGGCGGCGCGCGTGTCCGGGATGGGCGGCGGCCCACGCCAGCGCCAGCCGCCAGAGCCGGCCGAGCTTGCGATCGTCGATCGCCGCGAACGGATGCCCGTACGCGATCCCGCTGCGCGTCTTCACCTCGACCACCGCCAGGCGCCCGGGTCGGGCCGCGACGATGTCGATCTCGCCCGCGGGGCAGCGCCAGTTGCGGTCGAGGATCTCGTACCCGCGCTCCGTCAGATACGCGGCGGCGCGGTCCTCCCCCGCCCGGCCCAGCTCGTCCTTGCGTGCCATGCCCCGAGCGTGCCGGGGATCGCGGCGCCGCGAGCGGCCGACGGCCGCTCAGGCGGAGATCCGGCCGTGGACGCGGCCTGTGGACGAGGGCCGGCTACTTGCCGTCGATCGAGAGCTCCTCGGGCAGCTGGAAGTCGCGCCGCGAGAGCTCCTCGATGTTGACGTCCTTGAACGTCAGGACGCGCACCGACTTCACGAAGCGGTCGGCGCGGTAGATGTCCCACACCCAGACGTCGGTCATCGTCAGCTCGAAGTAGAAGTCGTGCTCGGTGTCGTGACGCACGACGCTGACGTCGTTGGCGAGGTAGAAGCGCCGTTCCGTCTCGATCACGTACTGGAACTGCGAGACGACGTCGCGGTACTCGCGGTAGAGCGCCAGCTCGAGTTCGCGGTCGTAGTCGTCGAAGACCTCGTCATCCATGGTGACTCCATCCTATGGCCGCGCGGGAGCGCGCCGGACCGGCCCGGAGCGCACGCCGCCGAGGCGGGGCCGGGCCCGGTCAGAACAGCGTCGGGGCGTCCGCGATCGCCCACGAGCGCCGGTGGTGCGCGCTCAGGCCGAGCTCGCGGATCGCGGCGCGGTGCGTGGGGCTGGCGTAGCCCTTGTTGCTGCACCAGTCGTAGTGCGGGTGCTCGTCGTGCAGGGCCACCATGCGGGCGTCCCTGGCGACCTTCGCGATGACCGACGCGGCCGACGCCGATGCGCAGTCCCGGTCGGCCTTGATGACGGGCCGCACCGTGAGCCCCGCCCCGCCGGCCGGGCGCGAGACGGGGGTGATGTAGTCGTGGTTGCCGTCCAGCAGCACGACGCCGGTCGCCGGGGCGAAGCCCAGCTCCTCGAGCGCCGCCAGCGCCCGCACGGCCGCGAGCCCGAGGGCCCGGATGATCCCGACCTCGTCGATCTCGTCGGCCTCGGCCCACCCGACGGCGCTGGCGCGCACCCATCCGGCGGCGCGCTCGGCCACGGCGGCCCGCTTCGGCTCGGGCACGAGCTTCGAGTCGCGCAGCCCCTCGGGCACGCGACGCCGCGCCGACGCCGCGTCGATCACCGAGGCGCCCACCGCGACCGGCCCCGCCAGCGCGCCGCGCCCCACCTCGTCGCACGCGAAGACCAGCGGCGTCTCGCGCAGCAGGCGCCGCTCCAGCGACAGGGTGGGCACGGCGACGGCCATCAGCGCGACGCCTCCTCGATCGCGTCGGCGGCCCCTGGCACGCCGGCGAACACCTCGTGGTGTCCGTCGATGGGGCCGAACCGCTCGAGCGGCCAGGTCCGCAGGAACACCCGGCCCACCACGTTGTCGAGCGGCACGAATCCCTCGCCGGGCTGGTCCGTGTTGTAGCGCGAGTCCTTCGACCGGTCGCGGTTGTCGCCCAGCACCCACAGCGATCCGTCGGGCACCGTCACGTCGAACTCGACCTCGGACGCCTCGGTGTCGCCGGCGGGCAGCTTGATGTAGCCCATCTCGTCGATCGGCACGTCGTTGACCGTGATCTGGCCGAACGCGTTGCAGCAGACGACGTGGTCTCCGGGGAGACCGATGATCCGCTTGACGAGGTGGTCGTCGGAGTCGGAGGCGGACAGGCCCACGAGACTGAGCAGCCAGTCCACGCCCGTCTCGAACGGCGACCGCGGCGGCTCGGGCGTCGGGTCGAGCCAGCCGCCCGGGTCGGCGAACACGACGACGTCGCCCCGGTCGTATCCGGACCAGTCGGGCGTCAGCTCGTCGACCAGGATCCGGTCGTTGATGACGAGCGTGTCCTCCATCGACGCTGACGGGATGAAGAACGAGCGCACCACGAAGGTCTTCACGAGGAACGACACGACCACCGCGATCAGGACGATCACGAGCACGTCGCGCAGGAAGGCGAGCCAGCCGCGGCCCCGCCGCGGGGCGTGCGCCGCGGCCTCCCGCGCGTCGCGACGGTGCAGGGGCGCTGCGGAGGCGGGGGGCTCGCTGCTCATGGGTTCCTTCGACTGCCGCGCCCGGTCCGGAGCGCTCCTTCCAGGTTCGCACATCCGGACCCGTGCGACCGTCGGCCCGCCGACGATCCGCGCACGTCGCGCGCGTCGCGTCGCCGCCCCTCCCCGGATGCACGGAACCCCGCGACCGATCGGTCGCGGGGTTCCATGGGAGTGGGACGCGGGCTCAGCCGTTGTCGCGCTTCTCCTTGATCTTCGCCTTCTTGCCGCGCAGGTTGCGCAGGTAGTACAGCTTGGCGCGGCGCACGTCACCGCGGGTCACGACCTCGATGTGGTCGATGACCGGCGAGTGCACCGGGAAGGTGCGCTCCACGCCGACCTGGAAGCTGATCTTGCGGACCGTGAAGGTCTCGCGGACGCCGTCGCCCTGGCGGCCGATCACGACACCCTGGAAGACCTGGATGCGCGAGCGCGAGCCCTCGACGATGTTGACGTGGACCTTGACGGTGTCGCCGGGGCCGAACTCGGGGATGTCGGTGCGCAGCGAGGCGGCGTCGACGGTGTCGAGGATGTGCATATCGGATCACTTCCTGCGGCCGCCACAGGTCGGCCGCGTCTGAGATGGTGGTTGTCTGCGTGTGCTGTGAGGTCGGACGACCCTCGGCTCCCCTGAGGCAGAGCGGCGAAGCGGGCACAGCGACAGCTGCACCGGCCACGGCACAAACAGCGATCTTATCAGAACCGATCGCACGCCGCCGGCCGGGCCCGGGCGCGTCAGCGCTCGTCGATGACGATGACGTTCGACGTGGAGGGGGTGCGGAGCAGCCGCGACGGCGACGCCTCGCGCCACAGCTGCCAGAGCTGCAGCCACAGGAGGCCGACGGCGGCGAGGATCGCGAGCGCCAGCGTGAGGCCGAACCAGGCCTCCACGAACAGACCGACCGCGATCGTCAGGGCGTGCCAGACCCCGAAGCCCGCCACGTCGAGCCACGACACGGCACCCGTCCGCCGCACGGACGGGCGGGCGCGGTTCAGCAGGATCAGCACGACCTGGCCGATCAGGACCGACGGCACGGCGATGAAGAGCACCCACAGGAAGGCCCATCCGTTCGCCCCCGACACGCCCCAGCCGATCAGCAGCCAGACGGGCAGCACGACGGCCGCGGGCCACAGCCAGCGGGAGAGCAGACGACGGAGGGCCATGTCCCGATGCTAGGCGCGCTCCCCCGCCGACGGGCGGGTCGGATCCCGATCCATGAGGAAGACACAGGATGCCACCGGCCGTCCAGACGGGATCAGGGAGAATGGACGCGAGTGAGAGGACTCTGATGATCGAACTGCGCACCCCGGCCGAGATCGAGCAGATGCGGCCCGCGGGCCGGTTCGTCGCGGAGGTGCTCGCGACCCTGCGCGAGGAGACCAAGGTCGGCACCAACCTGCTCGCGCTCGACCGGCGCGCGCACGACATGATCCGCAGGGCCGGCGCGGAGTCCTGCTACATCGACTACCACCCCTCGTTCGGCGCGAGCCCGTTCGGCAAGGTGATCTGCACGTCGATCAACGACGCCGTGCTCCACGGACTCCCCTTCGACTACGCGCTGCGCGACGGCGACCTCGTCACGCTCGACTTCGCGGCGTCCGTCGACGGCTGGGTCGCCGACTCGGCCGTGTCGTTCGTGGTCGGCACCCCGCGCGACGAGGACCTCGCGCTGATCGACACGACCGAGCGCGCCCTCGACGCCGCGATCGCCGCGGCCACGGTCGGCAACCGGATCGGCGACATCTCGGCCGCGATCGCGGCCGTCGCCCGCGGCGAGGGCCTCAGCATCAACACGGACTTCGGCGGCCACGGCGTCGGCCGCATCATGCACGGCGACCCGCACGTCCCCAACGACGGCCGCCCGGGCCGGGGCTTCCCGCTCAAGCCGGGCCTCGTGATCGCGATCGAGCCGTGGTTCCTGCAGACCACCGACGAGCTCATCACCGACCCGGACGGCTGGACGCTGCGCAGCGCCGACGGCTCGCGCGGCGCGCACTCGGAGCACACCATCGCGATCACCGAGGACGGCCCGATCGTCCTCACCGACCGCGCCGGCCTCTGAGCGAGGCCCCCGCCGAGACGGCAACGCCGCCCCGAGACCGCAGCGGACCACCGCGGTCTCGGGCCGGGGATGCGGTCTCGGGCCGGGGATGCGGTCTCGTGCCGGAGATGACGTCTCGCGCCGCGCGGAACTCACACGCGGCGCCGCCCCGACGTGAGGGAATCGTTCGCTCGGGGTAATCGAACGCCGCGCCGCGGCGAAACACGCCGTTCCTACCGTGGGATCCACACCGTCCCCCACCGGCAGGAGCGAGATGACCGCCTCGACCGAAACACCCCGTCGCATCGTCGTCGTCGGCGCCGGCATGGTGGCGCACCGCTTCGTCGAGAGCCTGCTGAGCCGCACCGACGCCGACGTGCGCGTCACGCTGATCGGCGACGAGGGCCGCCACCCGTACGACCGCGTCGGCCTCACCGGCTTCTTCTCGGGCGCGGGCGCCGACGACCTCACGCTCGACCGCGGCGTGCTCGACGACGAGCGCCTCTCGTTCACGCCCGGCGACCCCGTCATCCGGATCGACCGCTCGGCGCGCACCGTCACGACGCGCTCGCGCGCCGAGATCGCCTACGACCGCCTGGTGCTCGCGACCGGCTCCTACGCGGCCCGTCCCGGAGCGGACGGCGCCGACCTGCCCGGCACGTTCGTGTACCGCACGCTCGACGACGTCGCGGGCATCCGCGCGTTCGTGGAGTCCCGCTCCGCCGAGCTCGGCCGGCCGCTCGCGGGCACCGTGATCGGCGGCGGCCTGCTCGGCCTCGAAGCCGCGGGCGCGCTGCAGGGCCTCGGCGTGGAGTGCACGGTCGTGCAGTCGTCGGACCGGCTCATGTCGGCGCAGCTGGACCTCGCGGGCGGCTCGACGCTGCGCCGCCTGATCGAGGCCAAGGGCATCGCGGTGCGCACCGAGAGCCGCACCACGCGCCTCGACCCGGATCGCTCGGGTCACGTCACGGGCCTCGAGTTCCGCGACGGCTCGTACGCCCGCACGGACGTCGTGATCTTCACGGTCGGCGTGCGCCCGCGCGACGAGCTGGGCCGCGAGGCGGGCCTCGAGATCGGCGCGCACGGCGGCGTCGTGATCGACGAGGGCTGCCTCACGAGCGACCCGGCCATCCTGGCGATCGGCGAGGTCGCGAGCTTCGAGGACCGCTGCGTGGGCCTGGTGGCCCCCGGCTACGCCATGGCCGAGGTCGCGGCCGACCGCCTGCTCGGCGGCGCCGCGGCGTTCCCCGGATACGACGACTCCACCAAGCTGAAGCTGTCGGGGGTCGACGTCGCGAGCTTCGGCGACGCGTTCGGCACCACGCCCGGCGCGCTGGACGTCGTCTACACCGACCCGGTCGCGGGCGTCTACAAGAAGCTCGTGCTCTCGGACGACGCCAAGACCCTGCTCGGCGGCATCCTGGTCGGCGACGCGTCGGCGTACGGCTCGCTGCGCCCGCTCGTGGGCAGTGCCCTGGGCGGGGACCCCGCCGCGTACCTGATGCCGGCCGACGGCGTCGAGGCCCCGACCGGCGACCTGCCCGACGAGGCGATCGTCTGCTCGTGCTCGAGCGTCACCGCGGGCCGGATCCGCGGCGCCGTGCACGAGGACGGCTGCATGGACGCCACCGCCGTCAAGACGTGCACCAAGGCCGGCGCCACCTGCGGATCCTGCTTCGTGGCGGTCAAGAAGATCGTCGGCAAGGAGCTGACCAAGCTCGGCCAGACCGTCAGCAACGCGATGTGCGAGCACTTCGACATGTCGCGCCGGCAGCTGTTCGACGCCATCCGGGTGTCGGAGCTCACGACGTTCAGCGCGATCATCGAGCGCTTCGGCCACGGCCGCGGCTGCGACATCTGCAAGCCGGCGATCGCGAGCATCCTGTCGGGCCTGGTGGGCGCGCACGTGCTCGACGGCGAGAACGCGACGCTGCAGGACACCAACGACCACGTGATGGCCAACCTGCAGAAGGACGGCTCGTACTCGGTCGTGCCGCGCATGCCCGGCGGCGAGGTCACGCCCGAGGGCCTGATCGCGGTCGGCCAGATCGCGAAGGACTTCGGCCTCTACACGAAGATCACGGGCGGCCAGCGCGTCGACATGTTCGGCGCGCGCCTCGAGCAGCTGCCGCTGATCTGGCAGCGCCTGGTGGACGCCGGCTTCGAGTCGGGCCACGCGTACGGCAAGTCGCTGCGCACCGTGAAGTCGTGCGTGGGCTCGACGTGGTGCCGCTACGGCGTGCTCGACTCGGTCGGCATGGCCGTCAAGCTCGAGCTGCGCTACCGCGGCCTGCGGGCCCCGCACAAGTTCAAGCTCGGCGTCTCGGGCTGCGCGCGCGAGTGCGCCGAGGCCCGCGGCAAGGACGTGGGCGTGATCGCCACCGAGCACGGCTGGAACATGTACGTCGGCGGTAACGGCGGCTTCACGCCCCGCCACGCGCAGCTGCTGGCCGAGGGCCTGGACGACGACGCGCTGATCACGGCGATCGACCGGTTCTTCATGTACTACATCCGCACGGCGGACCGCCTGCAGCGCACGGCCCCGTGGTTCGAGGAGCTCGAGGGCGGCATCGAGGAGCTGCGCCGCGTGATCTTCGATGACAGCCTGGGGATCTGCGCCGACCTGGACGCGCAGATGGCGCGCCACGTCGACAACTATGAGGACGAGTGGGCCGCGACGCTGCGCGACCCCGAGAAGCTCAAGCGCTTCGCGTCGTTCGTGAACGCGCCCGACACTCCGGATCCCTCGCTCGCGTACGTGCCCGAGCGCGGCCAGGTGCGCCCCGCCTCGCCCGAGGAGCGCGAGGCCGCCGAGCGCGGAGACGGCCCCGTCCTGATCGCCGGAACCACGCTGGAGGTGCGTTGATGACGCTGGTCGCCCGTCCCGAGACAGACCGCCCGGAGACCGCGGCGCCCGCCGCCGGCTCCGCATCCGGCTGGGTGCGCGTGTGCGCCCTGAGCGACCTCGAGGTCGAGCGCGGCCGCGCGGCCCTGCTGGGCGGCGCGACGCAGGTCGCGCTGTTCCTGCTGACCGACGGCACGGTCCGCGCGGTCTCCAACTACGACCCGTACGGCGGCGCGAACGTCCTCTCGCGCGGCATCGTCGGGACGAAATCCCTCGGAAACACGGCGACGCCGTCGGGAAACACGCCTCCGGGATACTCGGACGACGACGGGGCGCGCGAGGACGTGCCCACCATCGCCTCGCCCCTCCACAAGCAGGCGTGGGACCTCCGCACCGGGATGGTCGTGGAGACCCAGGGCAAGGATGCGCGCGACATCCCCGTCTTCCCCGTCGCGGTCTCGGACGGGGACGTGTACATCAAGTGGGACGGAGCGCGATCGTGACGACCATGCTCGGGCTGTCGCTCGCCGGACGCGACGTGCTGTTCGTCGGAGGCGGCTCGGTCGCCGCCCGCCGTCTCCCCCGCCTGCTCGATGAGGGCGCGGTCGTCCGCGTCGTCGCCCCCGAGCTGTCGGAGGCGACGCGAGAGCTCGTCGACCGGCACGGCATCGCCTGGGCACCGCGCCCCGTGCGCGAGGACGACGTCGACGGCGCGTGGCTCGTGCACACCGCGACCGGAAGCGCCCGCCTCGACGCCGACGTCGCGGCGTGGTGCGAGGCCCGCCGCACGTTCTGCGTGAACGCGTCGGACGGCGCACACGGATCCGCGCGGCTGACCGCCGAGACCCGCTCCGGAGACGTCGTGATCGGCGTCGCGTCGGATGCCGGCGTCGACCCGCGCCGGGCGGCACGGGTCCGCAACGCGATCGCGGCCCTCGCCGACCGCGGCGCCCTGCCGCTGCGCCGCGTGCGCGAGACGGCGCGCGGCCGCGTCGCCCTCGTCGGCGGCGGCCCGGGCCCCGTCGACCTCATGACCGTGCGCGCGCGGCGGCTGCTGGCGGAGGCGGACGTCGTGATCGCGGACCGCCTGGGTCCCGTCGACGTGCTGAGCGAGCTCGACCCCGAGGTCGAGGTCGTCGACGTCGGCAAGCGCCCCGGGCACCACCCCGTGCCCCAGGACCGGATCAACGCCCTGATCGTCGAGCACGCCCGCGCCGGGCGCCGCGTCGTGCGCCTGAAGGGCGGCGATCCGTTCGTGTTCGGACGCGGCGGCGAGGAGGTCACCGCGTGCCTCGAGGCGGGCGTGCCGGTCGAGGTCGTCCCCGCGCCCACGTCGGCCGTGTCGGTCCCCCAGGCCGCCGGCATCCCCGTGACGCACCGCGGCGTCTCGGGCGCCATGCACGTCGTCAACGGCCAGGCGCCGCTGACCGCATCCACGCTCGCGGCGCTCGCCGACGACTCCGTCACGACCGTGGTGCTCATGGGCGTCGCGGCGCTCGAGCGCATCGTCGCGGGCGCGCTGGAGGCCGGAGCGCCCGAGACCCGGCCGATCGCGATCGTCGAGAGCGGGCACACGCCCCGGCAGCGCACGACCCGCACGACCCTGGCGCGGGCGGTGGCCGACGCCCGCGCGGCGGGCGTGCGCAATCCCGCGGTGATCGTGATCGGCGAGGTCGCGCGCCTCGACCTCCTGCTGCCCGCGCCGGCCGCGGCGCTCGCGGGCGACGCGGCCTGACCCGACCCGGTCCGCACCCGACGGGCCGTCGCGTCACATCCGCGAAATCTCCACCCCCGACACTGAGGACGTGAACCACGTGCCGGACACCGCACCCGAACCCTCCCCCGCGGCCCGCCTGCTCTCGAACGCGCTCACCGGCTGCGCGATCCTCATCGCGGTCGACCGCCGCTCGAGCGAGCTCACGGCGGCCCTCGAGCGCCACGGCGCGACCGTGCAGCAGGCGCCCGCGCTCACGATCGAGTCGCACATCGACGACGCCACCCTGATCTCCCGCACGCGCGAGCTGATCGCCGACCCGCCGGACGTCGTGGTCGCGACCACGGGCGTCGGCTTCCGCGGCTGGATCGAGGCGGCCGAGGAGGCGGGGCTGGCCGACGAGCTGCTCGCGGCCTTCCGCGGCGCGCAGCTGGTCGCCCGCGGCCCCAAGGCGCGCGGCGCGATCCAGCAGGCCGGGCTCACGGCCGACTGGGTCGCCGAGTCCGAGACCGCCGCCGAGCTCGGCGAATACCTCGTGGCCGAGGGCGTGTCGGGCAAGCGCATCGCCGTGCAGCATCACGGCTCCGGGGCCGACGGGCTCGACGAGCTGTTCGAGTCGCACGGGGCCCAGGTCGTGAGCCTCACGGTGTACCGCTGGGGACCGCCGCCGGACCCCGCCGTCGTGCGCCACAGCGTGCTCGCCACCGCACGCGGAGAGCTGGACGCGGTGCTGTTCACCTCGGCGCCGGGAGCGGCCGAGTGGCTGAAGGAGGCCGAGCGCGCCGGAGCGCTGGAGGACATCCGGATGCTCGCCGCGGAGCGGCAGCTCCTCATGACCGCGGTGGGGCCGATCACGGCGGAGCCGCTCGTGGCGGCCGGCATCGAGACCCTGATCGCGGAGCGCGGAAGGCTGGGCTCCCTCGTGCGGGCGGTCGTCACGTACTTCGGCGGCGGGCATGCCCCGTCCCACCTGACGCCGGCCGGGCGGCTCGAGCTGCGCAGCGCCGGCGCCGTGCTCGACGGGCGGTTCGTCCCGCTCTCCCCCACCAGCCGCGACGTCCTCGCCGCGCTGTTCCGCGCCGGAGGCGGCGTCGTGTCGCGCACCGACCTGCAGCGTGCGCTGCCCCGCTCGGGCGACAGCGCGCACGCGGTCGAGATGGCGGTCGCGCGCCTGCGAGAGGCCCTGGGCGCTCCCGACGTGGTCAAGACGGTGGTCAAGCGCGGCTACCGTCTCAATGTGGAGGATCCCGAATGACCGCGACGCCGACCCTCATCGCGTGCTCGCACGGCACCCGCTTCACGGAGGGCCGCGACGCCGTCCACGCGCTCATCGACCAGGTGCGGGAGCTCCTGCCGGAGGTCCCCGTCGCCGAGGCGTTCGTGGATGTGCAGGACCCATCGATCGACGACGTGGTCGCCGCGACGGACGGCCCGGCGGTGATCGTGCCGCTGCTGCTGTCGGCCGGCTTCCACACGGGCGTCGACATCGCGCGGGCGGCCGCGACGCGCGCCGACGTGACGGCGACCGCTCCTCTGGGCCCCCATCCGCTCCTGGCCGAGGTGCTGTCCGAGCGGCTCGCGGAGTCGGGGCTCGCGGACGGCGACCACGTCGTGCTCTCCGCCGCCGGTTCGTCGCGCCCCGAGGCCGCGACGGACGTCGAGGCGATGCGCGAGCTGCTCGCCGCGCTGCTCCACCGGCCCGTGACGGTCGGCTACGCGGCCGGCGCCGATCCGCGGATCCCGGCGGCGGTCGACGCCGCCCGGGCGGCCGGCGCGCCGCGCGTGGTCGCCGCCAGCTACGTGCTCGCGCCGGGCTACTTCGCCAACCTCGTGGCCGACGCGGGCGCCGACGTCGTCACCGCTCCGCTCGCCCCCGACCTCCGCGTCGCCCAGGTGATCGCCGAGCGCTACCGCGAGGGCGCCTCCGCACTGGCCTGATCCACGCCGGCCCGATCCCTCAGCCGCCGATCGCGTTCATTCCCCGCGCGGGCTGGAGGAACGACGGATCGTCGATCGCGTGGCCCGGGAGCTTGCGCAGGATGCACCCGCGCAGCATGGCGTCCAGGTCGCGGTCCAGATCGTCGGGATGGCCGCGCAGGATGGGCAGCAGGTCGAACTCGGTCGTCGAGAACAGGCAGTTGCGCAGCTGGCCGTCCGCGGTGAGCCGGAGGCGGTCGCACGCCCCGCAGAACGGCGCCGTGACCGACGCGATCACGCCGACGCGCGCAGGGCCGCCGTCGAGCAGCCACGTCTCGGCCGGCGCGCCGCCGCGCCCCGGCACGGGCGTCAGCTCCCACCGGACGGACAGCGCGGCGAGGATCTCCTCGCGCGTCACCATCCGCTCGCGCGACCAGGTGTGGCCGGCGTCGAGCGGCATCTGCTCGATGAAGCGCAGCTGCGCGCCGTGCCCGACCGCGAACTCCACCAGGTCGACCAGCTCGTCGTCGTTCACGTCGCGCATCGCGACCGCGTTGAGCTTGAGCGGGCTCAGCCCCGACTCGGCCGCCGCGGCGATGCCGTCGAGCACGTCGTCGAGGCGGTCGCGGCGCGTGAGATCGCGGAAGCGGTCGCGGCGCAGCGTGTCGATCGAGATGTTCAGGCGCGACAGCCCGGCGTCGATCAGCCCCGGGAGGGACTCCCGCAGCCGGATGCCGTTGGTCGTCATCGCGATCTGCACGGGCCCGTCGGGCCCCTCGATCCGCGCGAGCCGGCGCACCACGTCGACGATGTCCGTGCGCAGCAGCGGCTCGCCGCCCGTGAGGCGGAACGTCGTGATCCCCGCCGCGGCCGCGATGCGCGCGACGCGGTCGATCTCGTCCAGGGTCAGGATGCTCGTCTTCGCGAGCCACTCGTTGCCCTGCTCCGGCATGCAGTACGTGCAGCGCAGCGAGCACCGGTCCGTGAGCGAGATCCGCAGGTCGCGGTGCACGCGCCCGAAGGTGTCGACCAGAGGGCCGGACGCGGCGAGGTCGCCGACGGGCTCCGCCCGGCGGCCGATCGCGACCGGCACCGCGGTCATGACCCTCGCCTCATCCATCCAGCCTACGGTCCGTCGGCGCACGTGGCGCCACCCGCGACATGTCCTCCCGGGCGGCGGGGGCGCGCGCCGCCGCCGCCCGCACATGCCGTGAGGCGTCAGCCCGCGGGCAGCAGGCGGACGTCCTCGGGCTCGAGCGCGAGCCGCACCGGATCGCCGGGCGCGAGCTCCAGGGCCGCGAGCTGGGCGGCCGTGACCTCCGCGACCACGTCGGGACGGCTGGTGTGCACACGCGCGCCGCCGGGCGTCGGCTCCAGCCGCACCACGCGGGCCAGCCAGCGCCCCACCGGGCGCGGCTCCTCGCGCGCGAGGCGGAGCGCGCCGGTCCAGGTGTCCTCCGCGGCGCGCTCGACGCGCACGTCCGCGGGGCGGAACACCGCCACGAGGCCGGCGCCGTCCGGGACCTCGGCCGCCGACGCCGCCGCGAGCCGCACGTCGCCGTCGACTCCGTCGGCGCGCCAGGCGCCCCCGTCCGCGACACCATGCACGCGGTTGAGCCCGGCGACAGCCGCCACGAAGCCCGTCGCGGGAGCCTCGAGCACGTCCCGCACGGCGCCCTCCTGCGTGACGGCGCCGCGCTCGATCACGACGACCCGCCTCGCGAGCGCCGCGGCATCGAACGCATCGTGCGTCACGATGAGCGCGGTCGTCCGCGTGGAGGACAGCTGATCGTGCAGCACGGCGCGGATGTCCGCCGCAGTCTCTGCGTCGAGCGAGGTGAGGGGCTCGTCGAGCAGCAGCAGGCGGGGCGTCACGGCCAGGGCGCGGGCCAGCGCCACGCGCTGCTGCTGACCGCCGGAGAGCTCACGGGGGCGGTGATCGCCCGAGCCCGACAGTCCGACGCGCCACAGCCACTCGTCCGCCGCCCGGCGCGCGACGTCCTTTCGCGTGCCCCGTACGGCGAGCCCGAACGCGACGTTGTCCCGGACGGAGAGGTGTGGGAACAGCCGCGGATCCTGGCCGAGCAGGACGACGCCGCGCCGCGAGGCGGGCAGGTGCCGGCGGCGGGTGATCACGGTGCCGTCCGGCAGGCGGATGGACCCGGAAGAGAGCCGCACATCCCCCGCCAGCGCGGCGAGCAGCGTCGACTTGCCGGCGCCGCTCGGTCCCATCACGGCGGTCACGGCGCCGTGCGGCGCGCGCAGCGCGGCGTCCAGCCGGAACGCGCCGCGGCGCACCACGACGTCGGCCTCGAGGGCCGCGTCCGCCCCATCCACGGGGTGCGTGCCGGCGGGCACGACCGCGCGGCTCATCGCACGCTCCCGGGTCGCCAGCCGCGCACGAGCAGCAGCACCGCGACGGCCGTGACGAGCAGCAGCAGCGACAGCGCCACGGCGGGACCCTGGTCGACGCCGGAGCCGTTGAAGGCCGTGTAGATCGCGAGGGGCATGGTCTGCGTGACGCCGGGGCTGTTGCCCGCGAACAGCGCGGTCGCGCCGAACTCGCCGATCGCGCGCGCGAAGCACAGTACGACGCCGGCGACCAGGCCCGGCGCCGCGAGCGGCAGCGTGACCCGCCACAGCACGTGCCAGCGCCCCGCCCCGAGCGACGCGGCAGTGCGCTCGTAGTCGACCCCGATCGAGCGGACCGAGGCCTCGACCGCGAGCACCAGGAACGGCAGCGCGACGAACACCTGGGCGATCACGACCGCCGCCGCCGTGAACGGCAGGGCCAGCCCCGCTCCGTTGAGCCACCCGCCGACTGGCCCCGTGCGCCCGAACAGGAGCAGCAGCGCGACGCCGCCCACCATGGGCGGCAGCACGAGCGGAACGGTCACCAGCACCCGCAGCACCGCTGCGATCCACGACCGCGACCGCGCGATCAGCAGCGCCAGCGGGACGCCGAGCGCCAGACAGACGGCGGTCGCGATCGCGCCCGTGACGAGCGAGAGGACGAGCGCGTCGCGCGCCGCGGGGGCCGACACGTCGACCCACAGCCGGCTCCAGTCCGCGCGCGCGACGAGACCCCCGAGCGGCACGACGAGCAGCGCGAGGCCCAGGATCGCCGGGAGCGCCAGGATGCGGGGCAGGTGCCCGGCGGCGGCGTCTCTCGCGCGCGGCGGGCGCGCGCGTCGGTCATCCGTCATGGTCGTCTCCCCCGATTCGACATCCGACACCCGATCTTGGCGCGGACCGCGCCGTCCGCGCACCCCGCCGCTCCCGCGCCAGCCCGCCCGCGGCGTCACGGCGCCCCGAAGCCGAGCTCGGCGAGGATCGCGCGCCCCTCGGGCCCGGCCGCGAACTCGGCGAACTCCCGCGCCGCCTCCGGGTTCGGCGCGGCGCGGAGCACCGCGATGGGATAGCGGTTCACCACCTCGTCGGCCCCGTCCGCCTCGATCGCGACGACGTCGCCGCGGAGGGCGTCCGTGCGATACACGAGCCCGGCGTCCGCCTCCCCCACCGCGATCTTCGTCACCACGCCGCCGACGTTCTGCTCGAGGCTCGCGGGCTCGACCGCGACGCCCGCGGCATCGAGGAGCCGCGCGCTCGCCGCGCCGCACGGCACGTCCTCGGCGCACAGCACGACGGTCACATCCGGGCGCGCGAGATCCTCGAGCGCTTGCACGCCCGCCGGATTCCCCGGGGGCACCGCGAGCACGAGCGTGTTCGTCGCGAGCACCGCGGGATCGTGGATCAGCGGGGCGACGCGCGCCATGGTGGCCTCGTCCGCGCTCGCGAAGACGTCGGCCGGCGCGCCCTCCTCGAGCTGCGTCGCGAGAACCTGGGATCCGTCCGAGACGATCGGCCGCACATCGACGCCGGGATACCGCGCCTCGAACGCCTGGGCGATCTCCTCCATGGCGGGCGCGACCGACGCGGCCGCGTACACCGTCAGCGCACCGCCCTCGGGAGCCGCGGGCGCGCATCCGGCCAGCGCCGCCGCGGTGGCGGCGGCCGCCACGATCCGGAGGGCACGCACGCTCCGATCCTGGCACGCGCAGCCGGCCGCGATGCGGCGCGCGGGCCGATCCACGGCCGCCCCCCGCGGCCGTAGGCTGTCGGCATGTCCCCCACCCCCGTCCCGCTGCCGCCGCTGGTCGAGCCGGTCGCCGCGCTGAGCGCCGCGGAGAGCGCACGCACCGCGCGGCACCACGTGCTCGCACCGCTCGGCGAGCTCGGACAGCGCCGGCTCGCCGCGGCCCACGTCGCGATCGTCGGCGCGGGCGGCCTCGGCTCGCCCGCCGTGCTGGCGCTCGCGGCGGCGGGGGTCGGCACGCTGACCGTGATCGACGACGACGTGGTGGAGACCTCGAACCTGCAGCGGCAGCTGCTGCACCGGATGGCCGACGTCGGCCGTCCGAAGGTCGACTCCGCCGCGCGTGCCGCCGCCGACCTGGCGCCGGAGGGGCGCGTGCGCTCCGTGCGCGAGCGCCTCACGCCCGAAAACGCCGCCCGGCTGCTGGCCGGGGCGCACGTGGTGCTGGACGGCAGCGACACGTTCGACACGCGCCTTGCGGTGGCCGAGGCGTGCGACGTGCTCGGCGTGCCGCTCGTCTGGGGCACCGTGCAGGGCTTCGACGCGCAGGTGACCGTGTTCTGGTCCGCGCCACCGGCCGGCGCGGCCGCGGTGCGGCTCTCCGACCTCTACCCGGCCGGAAGCGCCGGGGATGTCCCGACGTGCGCGCAGGTCGGCGTGCTCGGATCGCTCTGCCTGCAGGTCGGCGCGCTCATGGCGACCCAGGCCATCACGCTGATCGCGGGCATCGGCGCGCCTCTGCTGGGCCGCATCCTCGTGATCGACGGCCTGCGCGCGACGCAGCGCGAGGTGCCGCTGCGCGGACGCTCGCCCGAGGCCGCGGTCGCGGCGCCGGCCGCGTCCGGGCCAGCGCGCGTGCCGCCCGCCGAGCTCGCCGGCGCGCTCGGCTCGCCCGCCGCGCCTCTCGTGGTGGACGTCCGCGAGCCGGACGAGGTGCGGGCCGGCACGATCGCCGGCGCGCTCCACGTGCCGCTCGGCGAACTGCGCGCCGATCCGGGCGCCGCGACCGCCCGCGTGCGCGACGCGGCGGACGGGCGCCCCGTCGTGGTCGTGTGCCTCAGCGGTGTGCGCTCGGCCGAGGGGGCGGCGCTGCTCGCGGCACACGGGATCGACGCCCGGACCCTGGACGGCGGCATCCGCACCTGGCCGGAGCCCCTGGTCGAGCCGGCGGTGACGACATGACCGCGCCCGGCCCGCTCCGCACCGTGGAAGAGCAGCTCGCGGACGTGCTCGCCGCGATCCAGCCGAACGGCCCGATCACCCTGACGCTGCCGGGCGCTGTCGGGCTGACGCTCGCGGAGCCCGTGCACGCACGGGTCGACGTGCCCGTGTTCGACAACTCCGCGATGGACGGCTTCGCCGTGCGCTGCGCGGATGTCGCGCACGCGTCGGCCGACGAGCCCATCGTGCTCCGCGTCGTCGCGGATCTCCCGGCGGGATCGTCCGAGGACCCTGCGCTGGCGCCCGGCGAGGCCGCGCGCATCATGACGGGGGCACCGGTCCCGAGCGACGCCGACGCCATCGTGCCGTTCGAGGACACGGCCGGAGGCCTCGCCGACTCGCTCGGCGACATCCGGGTGATCCGCGCTCCCCGGGCCGTCGGCGCGCACATCCGTCGTCGCGGCGAGGACCAGCCGGCGGGCAGTCTGGTGATCCCGGCCGGCGCGCGGCTCGGACCGCTCGAGCTCTCGGCCGCGGCCGCGACCGGAGTGGACCGCGTGATCGTGGCGCGGCCCCCGCGCGTCGTGGTCGTCTCCACCGGCGATGAGCTCGTGGAGCCCGGCGCCGAGCTCGAGCGCGGCCAGATCCCCGAGTCGAACTCGGTGCTGCTCGCGGGGCTCGTGCGCGCGACCGGCGCCGAGCTGCTGCGGGCCGCGTGCGTGTCCGACGACCCCGACGAGCTGCGCGCGCTGCTCGCCGAGACGAGCGAGGCGGACGTCGTGATCACGTCCGGAGGCGTGAGCGCCGGCGCGTACGAGGTCGTCCGGCACGCGCTCGAGGGCGAGATCGCCTTCACCCGGGTCGCGATGCAGCCCGGCAAGCCGCAGGCCTTCGGGCGGCTGTCGAACGGGGCGCTGCTGTTCGGGCTCCCGGGGAACCCTGTGAGCGTGGCCGTGTCGTTCGAGACCTTCGTGCGCCCCGCGCTGCTCGCGATGCAGGGCCGCGAGGACCTGCAGCGCCCCGTGCTCCGTCTTCCCGCCGCGACGGGCTGGCGCACGCCCCCGGGACGCCGCCAGTACGTGCCGGCCGCGATCGACCGCTCCGACCCGGCGCGCTGGACCGTGCGGCCCGCGACCGCCGGTGGCTCGGGCTCGCACCTGGCCGCCGGTCTCGCGCGCGCCGAGGCCTACGCGGTCGTGCCCGCCGAGGTCGACGCGGTCGCCGAGGGCGACCTCGTCGATGTCATGCTGTTGCCATGAGCTTCACCCACCTCGACGCCGCCGGTCACGCCCGCATGGTCGACGTGACCGACAAGCAGCCGACCGTCCGCTCGGCGACCGCACGGGGCTTCGTGCGCGTCGCCCCCGAGACCGTGGCGGCGCTGCGCGACGGCGCAGTGCCCAAGGGCGACGTGCTGGCGGTCGCGCGGATCGCCGGCATCCAGGGCGCGAAGCGCTGCGCCGAGCTGCTGCCGCTCGCGCACGTGATCGGCGTGCACGGCGCGGCCGTCGACCTCGCGGTCGAGGACGAGGGCGTCGCGATCGAGGCCACGGTGCGCACGGCCGACCGCACGGGCGTCGAGATGGAGGCCCTGACGGCCGTCGCGATCGCGGCGCTGTCGGTCGTCGACATGGTGAAGGGCATGGATCGCTCGGCCCGCATCGAGAACGCCCGGATCGTCGCGAAGACCGGCGGGCGGAGCGGATCCTGGACGCGCGAGGAGGACTGAACGATGAGCGATCGCACGCTTCCCCCCGAGGCGCTCGACGAGTGGGCCCGCGCGGCGAGCGAGACCCTCGGGCTGTCGCCCGACGACGTCCCGGTCACGCTGATCCTCGACCTCGCACGCGACGTCGCGCACGGCGTCGCTCGCCCGGCCGCCCCGCTGACCGCGTTCCTCGCGGGTCTCGCGGCGGGCCGCGCAGGCGGCTCTCCCGACGACATCGCCCAGGCGGTCGCGGACGTCACGGAGCTCGCGCACGCGTGGCGCTCGCGCACCGGCGGGGAGCCGGCGTGAGCCGGGTCCGCTTCTTCGCCGCGGCGGAGGAGGCCGCCGGCCGCGCCGAGGAGCAGCGGACCGAGGCCACGCTCGGCGCGCTCCGCGCCGCGCTGATCGCCGAGCATCCGGCGCTCGCGGGCATTCTGCCGCGGTGCGCTGTCCTCGTCGACGGCGAGCGTCGCGACGACGACGCGCCGCTCGCCGCCGGCGCGACGGTCGACGTGCTGCCGCCGTTCGCGGGAGGCTGAGCCGGGAGGTCAGGCGGTCCGGCGGTCAGCCGGCCCCCGCGGTCAGGCAGCCGCGACCTGCGGCGCGAGCGCCTGGCGCACGGCGTCCGAGAGCGTGGTCGGGCGACGGCCGCTGAGCTCCACCAGCTCGGTGGAGTCGGTGTCGAGCGCACCGCGCGCCGCGGCCTCGTCGAGCTCCACGGCCAGCACGGCCTCGGTCTCCGTCATGCCCTGCGCGACCAGGGCGGCGCGCAGCGCGTCCCCCTGCAGCGGCCGGTAGGCCACGTCCTTGCCGGAGACGCGGGAGAGCTCGCGCGCGTACTCCTCGAGCGTGAACGGGCTTCCGCCCAGCTCGTAGACCCGCCCGGCCCACGGCGTGAGCACGGCCGCCGCGGCGGCGTCGGCGTAGTCGCGGCGATGCGCGGCGGCGATCCGGCCCGGGCCGCCCAGCACCTCGCCGCGCGCCACATGCTGCGGGGCCTGCTCCATGAACGTGTCGAGGTAGAGGCCGTTGCGGAGGAACGTCGTGGGGATGCGGGTCTGCCGCAGTGCCGCCTCGGTCTCGCGGTGCTCCTCGGCCAGGGTCAGCCCGGCGGTGTCCGCGCCGAGCATGCTCGTGTAGACGATGCACCCCACCCAGGCCCGCTCGGCGGCCGCGATCACGTTGCGGTGCTGGCCGAGACGCCGGCCGATCTCGGTGCCCGCCACGAGCATGAGCCGCTCGACGCCCCGGAAGGCGAGGTCGAGTGAGGCCGGATCGTCGTAGTCGGCCTGCCGCACGGTGACGGCGCGGTCCCGGAACCGCACCCCCTCGGGCGTGCGGGTGATGGCGACGATGTCGGTGGGCGAGACGCCGCGCTCGACGAGGGCGTCGATGATGTACGAGCCGAGCCGTCCGCTGGCTCCCGTGACTGCGATGGACATTCGGGTCCTCCGTCTCCGCCGACTCACCTCTGAGGCCGGCTGATTCCGAGAATGCGCCGGTGCGCGACGCGAATCAACCGACACACCGCAGAAGGATTCGGCTTTCTTTCCGATCCCTCAGGAATGCATTCTCGCGCCGGGCGCGCTCAGCCGCCGAGGCCCTTCCACTCCGCCGTGCCGTCGGCCTCGATCTGCCGCTTCCAGATCGGGAGCTCGCGCTTGATGTCCTCGATGACCTCGCGACAGACGGCGAAGGCCTCGGCGCGGTGCGGCGCGGCGACCGCGATCACGACCGCCGCCTCGCCCACCTCCAGACGGCCGATGCGATGGCTCACGGCGACGATCGCGCCGTGGGCCTCCCCCGCGCGCAGCGCGATCGCGTGCAGCGTGGCCTCCGCGTCGGGGTGGGACGTGTACTCCAGCGCCGAGACCGCGCCGCGCGCATCCGGATCGTGATCGCGCACGCGCCCCACGAACGAGGTCTCGGCGCCCATCCGCGGGTCGTCGATCGCGGCGACGTGCTCGTCCAGCCGGATCGGCGTGGCCGAGATCCGCGCGATCCGCACGGTCTCCGCCGCGAGAGCGTCCTCTGTGCCGGCGCTCAATGGTCCTCCCCGGCGAGCTGCGAGGCGGCGTGACGGGCGATCGACACCACGACGGGCATGCCGCTTCGCACGGCCGCGGGCGAGCCCGGCAGGTTCACGATGAGCGTGCCGTGCGCGACGCCCGCGACGCCGCGGGACAGCATCCCCGCGGGCTTCTCGGCCGCACCGATCCGCCGCAGCTCCTCGGCGATGCCCGGCACCTCGCGCTGGATCACGCGCAGCGTGCCCTCGGGCGTCTGGTCCCTCGGACCGAGCCCGGTGCCGCCCGTCGTGACGATGACGCCCGCCCCGGCCGCGATCATGGCGGCCAGCGCGCGCTCGACGCTCTCGGCGCCGTCGGGCACCACCACGGCGTCGTCGCAGTCGAAGCCCGCGACGCGCAGCGCCGCGACCGCCTCGGGCCCGGACAGATCTTCGCGCTCGCCCCGCGCGGAGCGGTCGCTCACCGTGATCACCGCGGCGCGCGGCGGCTTCCCGGCATCATCCATGCTCCGAGTCTAAGGACCCCGGCGCCGGCCGGCTCCGCTCGCCGAGACCTCTCGGCTCCCGGAGCCGCACCCTCCGGCCGGCCACCGGGGCGCGATGTTTCCGGCGTGTGACGAAGCCCTCAACCGACCTGCGCCCGGGCGGTGATCGAACGGTGATGGAGAGGTAACGGGCGCACGCGCGGCGCCGAAACACGCCCGCCCTACGGTCGGAATCGCCCCACCCGATGTCCCCCGCATCCGCTGACCTCCGAGGAGTCGCCATGGCCACGCCGCTCAGCTCCACCGCACCCAGCATCACCGCATCGGGCACCGCCCCGTCCGCCTCCGTCATCGAGGCGCCGCAGACCACCCTGACCTTCCGCCCCGGCCGCTGGATCGACGGCTGGAACCCCGAGGACGCCGCGTTCTGGGCGTCGCAGGGCCGTGCGATCGCCCGCCGCAACCTGGGCTGGTCGATCTTCGCCGAGTTCCTCGGCTTCATCATCTGGCAGCTCTGGAGCATCGTCGTCGTGATGCTGCCGAACGCCGGATTCACGCTCACGACCACCGAGTCGTTCTGGCTGATCTCGCTGCCCAGCCTCGTCGGCGCCACGCTGCGCTTCCCGTACACGTTCGCGGTCGCGACGTTCGGCGGCCGCAACTGGACCATCGTGTCGGCCGCGCTGCTGCTCATCCCCGCCACGGCGCTCGGCTTCGCGGTGCAGAACCCCGAGACGCCGTTCGGCGTGCTGCTGCTGATCGCCGCGCTCGGCGGCGTGGGTGGCGGCAACTTCGCCAGCTCGATGGCCAACATCACGTACTTCTTCCCGCAGCGCGAGAAGGGCTGGGCGCTCGGCCTCAACGCGGCCGGCGGCAACATCGGCACCGCGATCGCGCAGCTGCTCGTGCCCATCGCGGTCACGCTCGGCGCGGCCGGCACCTTCAACATCCAGCTCGCGGGCTGGATGTGGATCCCGCTGATCCTCGTCGCGATGTGGGGCGCGTACCGCTTCATGGACAACCTGTCCTCCGCCAAGGCGGACTTCGCGGGCGCCGCGTCCGCCCTGCGCGAGCCGCACCTGTGGATCATGGCCGTGCTGTACATCGGCACGTTCGGCTCGTTCATCGGCTTCGCGGGCGTGTTCCCCAAGCTGATCGCCGACCAGTTCCCCGAGTTCTCGACCTTCCAGGTGGCCGGGGCGTCGCTGTCGCTGGCGTTCATGGGCGCGCTCGTCGGGTCCCTCGCCCGCCCGTACGGCGGCAAGCTCGCGGACCGCTTCGGCGGGGCGCGGATGACGGTCGCGGCGTTCGGCGTCATGATCCTCGGCGCGCTGTCGCTCATCCTGACCCTGCCGCTCGGCAGCTTCTGGGTGTTCCTGGGCTGCTTCCTGCTGCTGTTCGTCGCCACGGGCATGGGCAACGGCGCGACGTACCGGATGATCCCGAGCATCTTCGCGGCGCGTGGCGCGGCGACCGCGGGCGACCCGCACGCCGTCAGCACGCAGCGCCAGGGCGCGGCCGCGCTGGGCCTGATCTCGGCGATCGGCGCCTACGGCGGCTTCGTGATCCCGCAGGTGCTGAACGCGTCGCACGCGGCGACCGGCGGCTACGTCGCGGCGTTCTGGGGCTTCGTGGCCGCCTACGCCGTGCTCATGACCATCACGGCCGTCGTGTACATCGTGCCGCGGGCCTCGCTCGCCGGTCACCGGATCTGAGGGGCCGGATGTTCCAGGACTCCCCCGCCCTCCGGGTCGTGCTCATCGGGCTCGGCCCGGTCGGCGTGCGCTTCGCGGAGGAGCTGCTCCCCGAGATCGCGACGGGACGCGTCGCGCTGACGATCGTCGGCGCCGAGACGCACGAGCCGTACAACCGCGTGCTGGTCGCGGAGTACGCCACGGGCGAGCTGGAGCGCGACGACCTCGCGATCGCCGATCTGTCCGAGCTGCGCGCCGCCGGCGCCGACGTCGTCACCGGCGTGCGCGCGACATCGCTGGATCGCGGCGCACGGGAGGTCGAGCTGAGCGACGGGCGCCGCCTCGCGTACGACCGCGTCGTGCTCGCCACGGGCGCGCGTGCGATCGTGCCGATGCTCGACGGGCTGGAGCACCTGGGACCGGACGACTCCGGCCTCGATCTCGCCCTGACCTCGGGTGTGTGCGTGCTGCGCACCCCCGAGGACGCCGAGCACGTGCGCGGCGTGGTCGCGACGGGCGGCCGCGTGGTCGTGCTGGGCGCCGGGGTGCTCGGGATCGAGCTGGCCCTTCTGCTCGCGCGCGCGGGCGCCGTCCCGCAGGTCGCGCATTTCGGCCCCATGCCGATGCCGCGTCAGCTCGACCGCGGATCGGCCTCGGTGCTCGCGGCGGCGCTCGAGAGCGCCGGCGTCCACGTCGTGCCGCACACGCGCGCGGAGGCGATCATCGCGCGGGATGAAGGCGACGGCGTGCGCCGCTTCCGTGCGCTCGTGAGCTCGGACGGCCGCCGCATCGAGGGCGACCTGCTCGTGCTGTCGTGCGGCGTGCGGGCGCGCACCGAGCTCGCCGAGACGGCCGGGCTGCGCGTCGACCGCGGCGTGCTCGTCGACGCGCGCCTGCGCTCGTGGACGGACCCGGACATCCACGCGATCGGCGACTGCGCGCACGTGTTCGAGCACGGCGGCGACCCCACGCTGCTGCACGAAGCGCACGTGCCGGGCGGGCCCAGCGGCCTGATCGGCCCCGGCTGGCGCCAGGCCGAATGGCTCGCGCGTGCGCTGCGCGCCGAGCTCGACGGCCTGGAGGCGATGCCGTTCGCGGAGGACGTGCCGGGCGTCGTGGCGCTCAAGGCGGAGCAGGTGGACCTGGTCTCGGCGGGCGACGTGTCGGCCGACCCGTTCGCCCCCGTTCCCGCGGGAGAGACCGCCCCGGGCGTGGCGATGTGGGCCGACCCGCAGCACGGCACGTACGTGAAGATGGTCAGCCGCGACGGCGTCCTCACGGGCTTCGTGTCGGTCGGGATGCCGCGCACCGCCGCGGAGCTGAGCGTTCTGTACGCGCGTGCGGGCGAGCTGCCGGCCGACCGATCCCTGCTGCTGCGCCTCGACGCGGACGAGGACCAGGGCCCGATCGCGACCGGGCGCGACGCCACGGTGTGCGTGTGCAACGGGGTCACGGCCGGGACGATCGAGGACGCGGTCGACGACGGCTGCGAGACCGTGGCGGATGTGGGCCGGTGCACGCGCGCCGGCACCGGCTGCGGCGGCTGCCGCGCGCGGATCGCCGAGCTCATCTCGGCCCGCGAGGTGGCGCCCGCATGACGCCCGCTTCGCTGACCGACGCGCCGTCCGCCCCCGCGCAGACGGCCGCGACCCACTGCCCGTACTGCGCGCTGCAGTGCGCCATGACCCTCACGCCGACGCCCGGCGAGCGGCTGCCGGTGTCGGTCGAGGGGCGCGAGTTCCCCACGAACCGCGGCGGCCTGTGCCGCAAGGGCTGGAGCTCGAACGAGCTGCTCGCCGCGCCCGACCGGCTCACGTCCCCGCTCGTGCGCGGCGCGGACGGCGAGCTGCACCCGGCCACGTGGGACGAGGCCCTCGACCTCATCGCGGAGCGCCTCCGCGCGATCCAGCGGGAGAGCGGCGCCGACGCGGTCGGGATCTTCGGCGGCGGCGGCCTCACGAACGAGAAGGCGTATCAGCTCGGCAAGTTCGCCCGCATCGCGCTGCGCACGTCCCGGATCGACTACAACGGCCGGTTCTGCATGTCGTCGGCCGCGGCCGCCGCGAACCGCGCGTTCGGCGTGGACCGCGGGCTGCCGTTCCCGCTCACGGACCTGGACACGGCTGAGACCATCCTGATGCTCGGCTCGAACGTGGGCGACACCATGCCGCCGTTCGTGTCGCACCTGCAGGGCGCGCGGGCGCGCGGCGGCTTGATCGTCGTGGATCCGCGTCGCAGCACGACCGCCCGGCTCACGGCGGACGGCGCGGGCCAGCACGTGCAGCCCGTGCCGGGCAGCGACCTCGCCCTCCTGCTCGGTCTGATCCACGTCGTGATCGCCGAGGGTCTCTTCGACGCTGACTACGTGAACCGACGCACACGCGGCTTCGAGGCGCTGCGCCGCTCGGTCTCGATGTGGTGGCCCGAGCGCGCCGAGCAGGTCACGGGCGTTCCGGCCGCGGCGATCCAGTCGCTCGCGCGGCGGCTGGCGGAATCCGGATCGACGTACATCCTCACGGGGCGGGGCGTCGAGCAGCACGCCGACGGCACCGACACCGCCACCGCCGCGATCAACCTCGCGCTGCTGCTGGGGCTGCCCGGCACTCCGGGCAGCGGCTACGGCACGCTGACGGGCCAGGGCAACGGGCAGGGCGGCCGCGAGCACGGTCAGAAGTCCGACCAGCTGCCGGGCTACCGCAAGATCGACGACCCGGCCGCTCGCGAGTACGTCGCGGCCGTGTGGGGCGTCGACCCGGCAATCATCCCCGGGCCCGGGATCCCCGCCGTGCAGCTGCTGCAGAGCTGCGGCCGCCCCGGCGGCGTGCGGGCGCTGCTGGTGCACGGCTCGAACGTCGTGGTGTCCTCGCCCAACGTGCAGTCGGTGCGCGACGCGCTCGCGCGCCTCGACCTGCTCGTCGTGAGCGACTTCTTCCTGTCCGAGACCGCGCGCCTGGCCCACGTCGTGCTGCCCGTGCTGCAGTGGGCCGAGGAGGACGGCACGATGACCAACCTCGAGGGCCGCGTGCTGCGCCGGCGCCGCGCCCTCGAGCCGCCCGCGGGGCCGCGCAGCGAGCTGTGGATCATGGCCGAGCTCGCCCGCCGGTTCGACGCCCCGGGCACGTGGGACCTGGATCCGTCGCTGGTGTTCGACGAGCTGGCGCGCGCTTCGGCGGGCGGGCTCGCCGACTACTCCGGCCTCAGCCACGCGACGCTGGACGCGCTCGAGGCGGAGGGCGTCGGCGCCCACTGGCCGTACCCGCCGGGAGGGATCGGCACGCCGCGGCTGTTCGCCGACCGGTTCGCGCACGCGGACGGCCGCGCACGGCTCGTGGCGGTCCGCTCCTACTCCCCCGAGACGCCGCACGGCGGCGAGCTGAGCCTCATCACCGGTCGGCTGCTCGAGCACTACCAGTCGGGCGCCCAGACCCGCCGGGTGCCGGAGCTCAACGACGCCCGTCCCGAGCTCGTGGCCCAGCTGCATCCCGCGACCGCCCGCGATCGCGGCGTCGCCGACGGCGACCTCGTGCGGCTGGAGAACCGGCGCGGCGCCGTCGAGGCCCGCGTGGGCGTGAGCTCGGACATCCGGCCCGACACCGTGTTCCTCCCGTTCCACTTCCCCGACGGCGCGAGCGCGAACCTGCTGACGAGCGACCGACTCGATCCCATCTCGTCGATGCCGGAGTTCAAGAACGCCGTGGTGACCCTGACCCGCGTGGTGACCGCGTAGGCGCGAACACCGACGCGACCGAGCACAGGATGGCCGGCCAGTAGAGGACGCCGATGCTCGCCGCGCCCACGATGCCCCACGCCACCATCAGGGACGCCGAGACGATCGTGGACGACTGCCCCGGCCACGGCGCCGCGACCAGCGGCACGGCGGCGATGGCCGCGGGGATCAGCACGAGCAGCAGCGTCCAGGGACCGACGTGCTGCAGCACCGAGGCGCTGCCGGCCCGCTCGACCCCGTCGGCGCCGATGCTCGCCGTCGAGTATGCGGGCGCGAACAGGACGACCGCCCCGGCCACGGCGACGCAGGCGACCGCCGCCTTCTGAAGGGTCCGCTTGGCATTCATCTCGACCTCCCGGAATGCCCGCCCACTACGCCGCGAGCGTCTGCCCGTCGAGACCGGCTCCCCCTTTCGGTCGTTGAGCGAAGCGAGCGCCAACGCCGGCCCACCCCTCCGGGCCTTGAGCGAAGCGAGCGCCAGCGCCGCCCCCACCCTGTGGTCGTTGAGCGGAGGCGCGCCAGCGCCGGAGTCGAAACGTGTCCGAACCCTCCCTGCCGACCGGCCCACCGCTCGTCCACAGGATGCCCCCGCGAGGACTTCTCCACAGATTCGGTTTGAATCGCTGATCTGCGCTTTCCGGCCCGGTGAATGTCGGTGGCCCGGAGGAGAATCGGGCCGCGACTTCGACCCGGTGGGCTCCCACCCCGGCCGAACGCGCCCGCACGTCAGAGCTCGTCGACGATTACCTGGAGCAGCAGGTCATCATCGCCCAGGCGAAGGCCCGGCAGGCGTGGATCCTCGCCGAGGGCCGCGCGATCGCCGAAGCCCAGACCCGCCGGGGTGGGACGGGTTCGGAGTTCGAGCACCCGCTGAGGTCCATGGCCGCGGAGTTCGCGGTCGCCGGGCGGACGTCAGACCGCACGATCCGGGCCCGGATGGAGTGGGCGGTCGACCTCATCGACGGATTCCCGGCCACATTCGCCCTGTTCGAGGAAGGCCGGATCAGCGAGCCGCACGTGCGAGCCATCCTCGACGCCGGCAGTCGCCTCGAGGATGACGACTCCCGGGCGGAGTTCGAGCGGATCATCCTGCCACGGGCGGAGAAGCTCACCGCCGGCCAGCTGGGCTCCGTCGCGCGGAAGCTCGCGGACGACATCGAGCCGCTGCCACTGGAGGAGCGGCACGAAGAGGCCATGGCCGACCGCTCCCTGCGGGCGGCGCCGCTCCCGGACGGGATGGGGGAGTTGACCTACATCGGTCCGGCGGTGACGGTGTACGCGATGCACGACCGGGCCACCCAGATGGCCCGCACGATCCACCGCACCAAGGATGAGACCGACGAGCGGACGTTGGATCAGATCCGGGCGGACGTGTTCGCCGAGATCGCCCTCGCCGGCCTCCCCACCGCCGAGCTGATCGACCAGCACGGCGGCGACGCCCTCACGAAGATCACCGCCACCGTTCAGGTCACCGTCCCGTGGCAGACCCTCACCGGCGTCGGCGACGAGTCCGCGTTCCTCGCCGGCTACGGACCCATACCCGCCGACGCGGCCCGCCGCCTGGCCGGCGAGGCCGCCAAGTGGACGCGCTTGTTCCAGGACCCCGACACCGGGTGCCTGAAGACCGTCGACACCTACACGCCCACGAAAGCGCAGCGCCGCTTCCTGGTCGCCCGGGACGAGCACTGCCGCTTCCCCGGCTGCCGGCAACCCGCGATCCGGTGCGAGGACGACCACACCATCCCGTATTCGGAAGGCGGGGTCACGGACGTCCGCAACCTCGCCAACCTGTGCCGCGCCCACCACGTCCTGAAACACAACTCGAACTGGGACTTCCGCCACGGGCCCGGCGGGGTGATGGAGGTCATCAGTCCCACCGGCAGGGCCTACAAGCACAAACCCACCCCGGTCGTCCGGTTCGAAGCGTCCGCGGAGATCGCGCGCGCCGACTTCGGGAGCGACCCGCCGCCCTTCTGACGTCAGTCAGTCAGCCAGCAGGTCGGGGCGACGCTCGCGGGTGCGCTCGAGGCTCTGTTCGCGGCGCCAGGCGGCGACCGCGCCGTGGTTGCCGCTGAGCAGCACGGGCGGCACCTCCAGCCCGCGCCAGACGGCGGGCTTGGTGTAGATCGGGTATTCGAGAAGGCCGTCCTCGTGAGACTCCTCGAGCAGACTCTCGGGGTTTCCCATGAAGCCCGGCACGAGCCGCGTGACGGCCTCGATCATCGCCATGGCGGCGACCTCGCCGCCGTTGAGCACGTAGTCGCCGATGCTCACGAGGCGCACGCGGCCCCGCGACGCGTAGTGGTCGATCACGCGCTGATCGATGCCCTCGTACCGGCCGCACGCGAAAACGAGCTGCGACTCCTGCGCCAGCTCGCGCGCCATCGGCTGCGAGAAGACCTCGCCCGAGGGCGTCGGAACCACCAGCACGGCGTCGTCCTGGAGGATCTCGTCGAGCGCCTCGCCCCAGGGCTCCGGCTTCATGACCATGCCGGCGCCGCCGCCGTAGGGCGTGTCGTCGACCGTGCGGTGGCGGTCGTGGGTCCAGTCGCGCAGGTCGTGCACGCGCAGGTCGAGCAGGCCCTTGTCGCGGGCCTTTCCGATCAGCGAGACGTCGAGCACATCGAAGAACGCCGGGAAGATCGTGACGATGTCGATGCGCATCGGGTCAGTCCTCGGACGCGGGCGTCTCCGCCTCAGGCGTCTCGGGCTCGGGCAGCTCCTCGAACAGACCGGCGGGCGGCGTCACGACGACGCGGCCGCCCTCGATGTCGACCTCAGGCACGATGGCCGAGACGAACGGCACGAGCACTTCGTCCTCGCCGGCGCGGACCACGAGCAGGTCCTGCGCCGGGAAGTGGTCGACCCGCGCGACCTTTCCGACGACGACGCCGTCGCGCACGACGTCCAGACCCACCAGCTGGTGGTCGTACCAGGCGTCGGGCTCGGCGGGCGCGTCCTCATCCTGGTCGATCCACAGGATGGCGCGCACGAGGGTGTCGGCCGCGTTGCGGTCGTCGACGCCCTCGAAGAAGACGACGGGGTGCTGGTTCATCCAGCGGAACTCCCGCACGGTGATGGTCTTGCCGTGCCACTGCGAGTGCTCAGGCACCTGCAGGGTGAACGTCGCCCCGGGCGTGAACCGCCCGTCGGGGTCGTCGGTGTACAGCTCCAGCTTGAGCGCGCCCTTGAGGCCGTGGGCCTTGACGAGGCGGCCGACGCGAAGCTGGTTCTTGGCGGGCTTTCCTGCGGCCACGATCAGTCGTCCGCGACGTCGACGCGCACGCGACGACCGTCCGCCAGGGCCGACACGAGCGTGCGGATGGCCTTCGCGGTACGGCCGCCGCGCCCGATGACGCGCCCACGGTCGTCCGCGTGGACGTGCACTTCCAGCACGTCCCCGCGAGGCGAGGTGGACGAGTCGATGCGCACGTCGTCCGGGTGATCCACGATCCCCTTGACGAGGTGCTCGAGCGCGGCGGCCAGCACGATTACTCTGCGGCCTCGGCCTCGGCGGCCGGAGCCTCGGCGGGCTCCTCGGCCTTCTTCTCGACCTTGGGCTTGACGACCGACTTCTTCGACGAGTCGGCCACGTAGCCGGCCTTCTCCTCGCGGGTCTTCAGGGTGCTCTTCGCATCCTTCTCACCCTTGAAGGTGCCCCAGTCGCCCGTGATCTTGAGGATGGCGCGCACCTGCTCGGTCGGCTGGGCGCCGACCGACAGCCAGTACTGCGCACGCTCCGAGTCGACCTCGATGAACGAGGGCTCCTCGGTCGGGTGGTACTTGCCGATCTCCTCGATCACACGACCGTCGCGCTTGGTGCGCGAGTCGGCCACGACGATGCGGTAGTACGGCGCACGGATCTTGCCCAGGCGCTTCAGACGGATCTTGACAGCCACGATTCTCCTGTGTGGTGTGTAAAGCGAGACGAACCAGTCGCCAGGTAGTGGGGTGCACACCGGCGGAAGCTCAAGAGGAGGACTCTGGGCGCTGGATAGAGGGTCGAGCACCCGGTCCGACCCTCCATTCTGCCAGATGACGCGGGGCCCCGCGTACAAGTTGCCCCTGGCGTGCCGGGCCAGGACACTGGGCGAATGACGATCGCGTTCGCGCCCTCCGCCCGCTCCACCGTCGGCATCGAGTGGGAGCTGATGCTGGCCGACGGCGAGACCGGCGATCTGGTCGGCCGAGCCCCGGAGATCATGCCGGCCCTCGAGGAGCTGACCGCGCTCGAGCGCCACACGGTCACGGCCGAGCTGCTGACCAACACGGTCGAGGTCACGAGCGGCGTCGGCGACACGGTGGAGGCAGCGATCCACGACATCTCGGACGCGATCCACGCTGTGCGCACGCAGACCGATCCGCGCGGCATCGAGCTGATGTGCGCCGGGAGCCACCCTTTCGCCAAGTGGTACGGGCAGACCGTCACCGACAAGAACCGCTACGCCGCGCTGATCGAGCGCACCCAGTGGTGGGGTCGCAACATGATGATCTGGGGCATCCACGTGCACGTGGGCGTCGAGGACGTGAACAAGGTGTTCCCGATCATCCACGCCCTCACCGGCTACATCCCGCACCTGCAGGCGCTGTCGGCGTCGAGCCCGTTCTGGGCCGGCGAGCGCACCGGCTACGCCTCGAACCGGGCGCTGGTGTTCCAGCAGCTGCCGACGACGGGCCTGCCGTGGCAGCTCAGGTCCTGGTCGGAGTACGAGGCGTACCTCGACGACATGACGCGCACGGGCGTGATGGCCGACGCGACCGAGGTGCGCTGGGACATCCGCCCCGCTCCGCACTGGGGGACGATCGAGGTGCGCGCGTGCGACGGGATGTCGACCCTGCCGGAACTGGCGGCCGTCGCGGCCCTCGTGCAGACCCTCGTCGAGTCGTTCTCTCGCGACATCGACGAGGGCCGTGAGCTGCCCGTGCTCCAGCCCTGGTTCACGCGCGAGAACAAGTGGCGCGCCGCGCGCTACGGGCTCGACGCCGAGGTGATCGTCGACCGCGAGGGCACCCAGGTGCCGGTGCAGCAGCACCTGCTCGAGACGCTCGACCGGCTCGAGCCGATCGCCGTCGAGCTCAAATGCGCGCGGGAGTTCACCAGCATCCGCGGCATCCTCGAGCGCGGCGCGAGCTACCAGCGGCAGATCGCGGTCGCGGAGGCCGCGGACGGCGACCTGCGGGAGGTCGCGAAGATGCTCATGCGCGAGTTCCGCAACGGCCCGACGCTGCGCGACCGCAGCAGGATCGACCCGCTCTCCGCGCCGTTCGGCATCTGAGCGCCCCGGTCAGCCGAGCTCCACGACCTCCCTCGCGAGGCCCTGGTCCATCACGACGTCGGTGACGAGCCCCGCCGCCATCGCGGCGCGCAGGCTGGCCGCCTTGTGCACGCCCGCGGCGATGCAGATGCGCCGCGGCACGCGACGCAACCGGTCCAACCCCGGGCCCGTGGTGCGGGCGTTGAGCCGGATGTCGCGCCACGAGCCGTCGGCGCGGAAGAACACCGTGGCGACGTCGCCGATCGCGCGGTCCTCGGCCAGGCTCGTGTAGTCCGCGCGGTCGAGATAGCCGCCCGCGTACACGCGGCTCGGCACGTCCGCCGCGGGAGAGCCGACGCCGAACACCGCGAGATCCATCCGCGCCTGCATCTCGAGGACGCGACGGGTGCTCCGCTCCCGCCACATGGCCTCGCGCGTCGCGGGATCGTCGAAGAACGCCGGCACCGGGAACTGCTGCACGCGCGCCCCGAACGCCGCGCCGAAGCGCTGCATGATCTCGCTGGCGTACTCGATGCCCGTGGTCTGCACGTTGCCCGCGCCGTTGAGCTGCACGACCGTCACGTCGTGCAGCTCCTTGGCCGGCAGGTGCCTGCTGATCGCACTGAGCGTGGATCCCCATGCGATCCCCACGGTCATGTTGGAGTCCACGAACTGCGTCAGCAGGCGCGCGGCCGTGATCGCGACGCGCTCCAGGCGCTCGATCTCGCTCACGCTCGCCGGCATCGGCACGACGTGCGCCGCGACCCGGAACCGCGAGCGCAGCTCGCGCTCGAGCGACACCCCGCCCTCGAGCGGCGAGGTGATCCGGATGTCGACGATGCCGATGTCGCGCGCGTGACTGAGCAGGCGGGACACGGATGACCGCGACACCGCGAGCTCGGCGGCGATGGCCTCCATCGTCATGTCCTGCATGTAGTAGAGCTGCGCGGCCTTGTGCGCTGCGAGGGCCCGCCGGTCGGTCGGCGGGGTGCGCGGCACCGCCTCGATCTGGTCCACCATGAGCCCCATTCTGCACCCGCGTGCACGTTTGTGCACTCGAATTGCGCGGATGTGCGCCGGGGGCGGATGCTGGCTCCCATCGACAGAGGCAGTCGAGAGGAACGAGGTCGACGATGAACCAGCCCGGTACGCAGGAGCGCCCCGAGGTCGCCGCCGTGCGAGAGACGGGGCGGGCCACGGTCCTCATCATCGGCGGCGGCATCAACGGCATCTCGACGTTCCGCGACCTCGCCCTGCAGGGAGTCGACGTCCTCCTCGTCGAGCGCGGGGACTTCGCGTCGGGCGCCTCGGCCGCGTCGAGCCACATGATCCACGGCGGCATCCGCTACCTGGAGAACGGCGAGTTCCGCCTCGTCAAGGAGTCGGTGCAGGAGCGCAACGGCCTGCTGAAGATCGCGCCCCACTACGTCAAGCCGCTGCAGACGACGATCCCGATCTACTCGACGTTCAAGGGCGTCCTCTCCGCTCCCCTGCGCTTCCTGACCCACCGGCAGGGCAAGCCGACCGAGCGCGGCGCGTTCCTGATCAAGGTCGGCCTGACGATCTACGACACGTTCTCCCGCGCGGGCGGCACGGTGCCGCGCCACCGGTTCCACGGCCGGCGCCGCTCGCTCGAGGAGCTGCCCATGCTGGATCCGAAGATCAAGTACACGGCCACCTACTTCGACGCGTCGATGCACGACCCCGAGCGACTCGCGCTCGACGTCCTGATCGACGGCCTCGAGGCCCACCCCGCGACCGCGACCGGCGGCGCACGCGCCCTGAACTACGTCGAGGCGATCGGCCGCGACGAGCGCGGCGTGCTGCTGCGTGATCGCGAGACCGGCGCCGAGTTCCCGGTCGCGGCCGACGTCGTCGTGAACGCCTCCGGCCCGTGGACCGACCTCACGAACGAGGCGCTCGGCACGAGCACGGCGTTCATGGGCGGCACCAAGGGATCGCACATCGTGCTCGACCACCCCGAGCTGCTGAAGGCGACCGGCGGCCGCGAGATCTTCTTCGAGCACTCCGACGGCCGCATCGTGCTGATCTACCCCCTCAAGGGCCGCGTGCTCGTCGGCACCACCGACATCGACGCCGACCCGCGCGAGCCCGCGGTGTGCACGGAGGCCGAGGTCGACTACTTCTTCGACCTCATCCATCACGTCTTCCCGTCGATCGCGGTCGACCGCGGCCAGATCGTGTACCGCTTCTCGGGCATCCGCCCGCTGCCGCGCCACGAGGACACCGCGCCCGGATTCGTGTCGCGCGACTACCGGATCGAGGTGGAGCGCTCCTCCGGGCGGGCCCCGCTCGTGAGCCTGGTCGGCGGCAAGTGGACGACCTTCCGCGCGCTCGGCGAGGCGCTGTCCGGCAAGGTCCTCGAGCTGCTCGGCCGCGAACGCCGCGTCAGCACCGCCGGGCGCACGATCGGCGGCGGGCGCGACTTCCCGCGCACCACTTCGGACCGCGAGGCGTGGTTCCGCCTGCACCTGGACGGCGCGGGCGACCGCGCCGCGACCCTGTTCGAGCGGTACGGCACCCGCGCGGCGGCCGTCTGGGCGCACATCCAGGAGCAGGACGACCGCCTCCTCGCCGGCGGCCGCCTCTCGACGGGTGAGCTCGACTGGATGGTCGCGCGCGAGCACGTCGTCCACCTCGCCGACGTGGTGCTGCGCCGCACGTCGCTCGCCTTCACGGGCGACGCGGACGCGGCCGTGCTCGAGGAGGTCGCGGAGGCGCTCGCCCCCCTGCTCGGCTGGAGCGACGCGCGTCGCGACGACGAGGTGCACCAGACCCGGCAGCTGCTCACGACGCGCCACGGGGTGACGCTGCCCTGAACCCCGCACCGGGGCGGATCCCCGGGTGTCCCCCTTCACGCGGCAGAGGAGCCGCGTGATGAATCCGAAAGGTCGAAGAAGACATGGATGAAGTGAATCTCGGGCTGTACTTCCTGTCAGAGGTGATCGGCACAGGCATGCTGATCCTCCTCGGCGCGGGCGTCGTGGCCAACGCGATCCTCGTGAAGGCGAAGGGCTTCGGCGGCGGCTTCCTGATGATCAACTGGGGCTGGGGTCTCGCGGTGTTCGCGGGCGTCCTCGTCTCGGTGTACTCCGGCTCGATCCTCAACCCCGCCGTCGGCATCGGCCTGCTGATCGCGGGGAACATCACCTTCCCGATGTTCCTGATCGCCACCGCCGGCGAGCTCGTCGGCGCGTTCCTGGGCGCGGTCCTCGCGTGGGCCGCCTACCGGCAGCACTTCGACGAGGAGGCCGACCCGGACGCCAAGCTCGGCGTCTTCTCCACCGGCCCCGCCATCCGCTCGTACGGCCACAACCTGATCACCGAGATCATCGGCACGTTCGTGCTCGTGTTCGTGATCTTCGCGTTCGCCCAGTGGGGCGACGTCGAGGTCGGGACCCCCGGCGGCCTCGGTCCGCTGACCGCCCTGCCCGTCGCCCTGCTCGTGGTGGGCATCGGCGCGTCGCTCGGCGGCCCGACCGGCTACGCGATCAACCCGGCCCGCGACCTCGGCCCGCGCATCGCCCACGCCCTCCTGCCCATCAAGGGCAAGGGCTCCAGCGACTGGGGCTACTCGTGGGTGCCGGTCGTCGGCCCGCTCATCGGCGGCGCGCTCGCCGCGCTCGCCCGCCCCCTGCTCAGCCTCGGCTGAACGCCGCCCATTCGAAGGAGAATCCCATGGCTGACTACATCATCGCGATCGACCAGGGCACGACGTCGAGTCGCGCCATCGTCTTCGACAAGAAGGGCTCGATCGTCTCGGTCGGGCAGAAGGAGCACGAGCAGATCCTGCCCCAGCCCGGCTGGGTCGAGCACGACCCGCTGGAGATCTGGCGCAACGTGCAGGAGGTGATCGGCGTCGCGCTCGCGAAGGCCGATCTGACCCGCCACGACATCGCCGCGGTCGGCATCACCAACCAGCGCGAGACCGCGGTGGTGTGGGACCGCACCACCGGCAAGCCGGTGTACAACGCGATCGTCTGGCAGGACACGCGCACGCAGGGCATCGTCGACCGCCTCGCGGCGGACGGCGGAGGCGACCGCTTCAAGGACATCGTGGGCCTGCCGCTCGCGACGTACTTCTCCGGCACCAAGATCGCGTGGATCCTCGAGAACGTCGAGGGTGCGCGCGAGAAGGCCGAGGCCGGCCAGCTGATGTTCGGCACGACCGACTGCTGGGTGCTGTGGAACCTCACGGGCGGCGTCGACGGCGGCGTGCACGCCACGGACGTCACGAACGCGTCGCGCACGCTGTTCATGGACCTCGAGACGCTCGAGTGGCGCGACGACATCCTCGAGGTGTTCGGCGTGCCGCGCTCGATGATGCCCGAGATCCGCTCCTCGTCCGAGGTGTACGGCACGGCCGAGAGCTCGTCGCTGCTGCGCGAGACGCCCATCGCGGGCATCCTGGGCGACCAGCAGGCCGCGACCTTCGGCCAGGCGGCGTTCGACACCGGCGAGAGCAAGAACACCTACGGCACGGGCTGCTTCCTGATCTTCAACACGGGCGAGGAGATCGTCCACTCGAAGAACGGGCTGCTGACGACCGTCGGCTACAAGCTCGGCGACCAGCCGACGCACTACGCGCTGGAGGGGTCGATCGCCGTCACCGGATCGCTGATCCAGTGGCTGCGCGACCAGCTCGGGCTGATCGGATCGGCCCCGGAGGTCGAGGAGCTCGCCAAGTCGGTCGAGGACAACGGCGGCGTGTACATCGTCCCGGCGTTCTCGGGCCTGTTCGCCCCGTACTGGCGCCCGGAGGCGCGCGGCGCGATCGTGGGCCTCACCCGCTACGCGAACAAGGGCCACATCGCCCGGGCGGCGCTCGAGGCCGTCGCGTACCAGACGCGCGACGTGCTCGACGCGGTCAACGCCGACGCGGGCGTCGACCTGACCGAGCTCAAGGTCGACGGCGGCATGGTCGCCAACGACGCGCTGATGCAGTTCCAGGCCGACGTGCTGGGCGTGCCGGTGGTGCGCCCCGTGGTGGCCGAGACGACGGCGCTCGGCGCGGCCTACGCCGCCGGGCTCGCGGTCGGCTTCTGGGCGGGCCTCGACGACCTCCGCGCCAACTGGCAGGAGGACAAGCGCTGGGAGCCGTCGATGGAGGCCGCCGAGCGCGACCGCCAGCTGCGCCTGTGGCGCAAGGCCGTCACGAAGGCCATGGACTGGGTCGACGACGACGTGCGCTGACCCGCGGGGAGGGGGACGAACGGCCCCGGGGATCCGTCCCCGGGGCCGTTCGGCGTGTCAGTTCCTTCCGAAGAGCTTCTGGATCTCCGCGAGATCCGCCTCGCTCGGCTTGGGGGCGCCGCCCAGGCCGAAGCCCGAGCCGGTGGGCTGCTGCGCCGCGAGGCCGGCGTTCTCGGCCGCGCGCTTGGCCGGGTTGCCCGAGCGCGAGCCGCCCTTCTTGGCCTGCTTGCCGCGCTTCGACGAGCCGCCGGGGCGGCCCATGCCGGGCACGGGGCCCATGCCGGGGATGTTCGGCATGCCGCCGCGCGCGACGGTCTTCATCATCTTGGACGCCTGCTCGAAGCGGTTGACGAGCTGGTTGACATCCGTCACGGTCATGCCCGATCCGCGCGCGATGCGGGCGCGGCGCGAGCCGTTGAGGATCTTGGTGTTCTGGCGCTCCGCCGGCGTCATCGAGCGGATGATCGCCTCGGTGCGGTCGATCTCGCGCTCGTCGAAGTCGTCGAGCTGCTGCTTCATCTGGCCCATGCCCGGCAGCATGCCGAGCATCTTCTTCATCGAGCCCATCTTCTTCAGCTGCTGCATCTGCTCGAGGAAGTCGTCCAGCGTGAACTGGTCCTTCGCGAACTTCTCGGCGACCTTCGCCGCCTGCTCCTCGTCGAAGGCCTGCTGCGCCTGCTCGATCAGGGTCAGGATGTCGCCCAGGTCGAGGATGCGGCTCGCCATGCGGTCCGGGTGGAACGGCTCGACGTCCTCGAGTCCCTCGCCCGTGGAGGCGAAGATGATCGGGCGGCCCGTGACCGATGCGACCGACAGCGCGGCGCCGCCGCGCGCGTCGCCGTCGAGCTTCGACAGCACGACGCCCGTGAAGTCGACGCCCTCCTGGAAGGCCTTGGCCGTGTTCACGGCGTCCTGACCGATCATCGCGTCGATGACGAACAGCACCTCGTCGGGGTTCGTCACCCGGCGGATGTCGGCGGCCTGCTTCATGAGCTCGGCGTCGACGCCGAGGCGGCCGGCGGTGTCGATGATGACGACGTCGTGCAGCTTCTGCTTGGCGTACTCGACGCCGTCGCGCGCGACCCGCACGGGGTCGCCGACGCCGTTGCCCGGCTCGGGGGCGTAGATCGCGGCACCGGCGCGCTCCGCGACCACCTGCAGCTGGTTCACGGCGTTGGGGCGCTGCAGGTCCGCGGCGACCAGGAGCGGGGTGTGCCCGTCCTTCTCGAGCATGCGCGCGAGCTTGCCGGCGAACGTCGTCTTACCGGAACCCTGCAGACCGGCGAGCATGATGACGGTCGGCGGGGTCTTGGCGAACTGGAGGCGGCGCTGCTGCCCGCCCAGGATGCCGACCAGCTCCTCGTTGACGATCTGCACGACCTGCTGGGCCGGGTTGAGGGCCTTGTTGACCTCGTCGCCCAGCGCGCGCTCGCGCACCTTGGCGGTGAAGTCCTTGACGACCGTGAGCGCGACGTCCGCGTCGAGCAGCGCGCGCCGGATCTCGCGGACGGTGCCGTCGACGTCGGCCGGCGAGAGCTTGCCCTTCGTGCGGAGGTTGCGGAAGGTCTCTGTGAGCCGGTCGGAGAGCGTGCCGAAGGTAGCCATGATGCTGAAGATTCTACCGGCGCGGACCCCGCCCGCCCTCGACGCCGCCTCGGACCCCCGGGGGTATTGTTGGACGCGATCCAACTATCCGAGGCCACGAGCCTCAGGGAGGACTTCCGATGCTCGACGTCGTCCAGGTCGGCCTCGCACCGGCCTACGTGCCCTATCTGGAGGGCTGGGACCTGCAGCGCAGCGTCCACGCCGACGTGCTCTCGGGCGCGCGGCCCGACACGCTGCTGCTGCTCGAGCACGAGGCCGTGTACACGGCGGGCGTGCGCACGCAGCCGGAGGACATGCCGAAGGACGGCACCCCGGTCGTGAAGGTGGACCGCGGCGGGCGCATCACGTGGCACGGCCCGGGTCAGCTGGTCGGCTATCCGATCGTGAGGCTGCGCGACTCGAAGGACACCGTCGGCCACGTCCGCCGACTCGAGCGCGCGCTGATCGCGGCGCTCTCCGAGCTCGGAGTGAAGGGCATGCAGGTCGACGGGCGCAGCGGCGTGTGGGTGCAGCCGGTGATCGGCTCCCCCGCCAAGATCGCAGCCATCGGCGTGCGCGTGCAGGCCGGCGTCACGATGCACGGCTTCGCGCTCAACTGCGACAACGCATTCGACGGGTTCGACGGCATCGTGCCGTGCGGCATCGCGGACGCCGGCGTCACGTCGGTGAGCGAGGTGCGCGGCGAGAGGATCGCGCCGCGCGACGTCGTCGACGTCGTGTCGGCCGCCTTCGTGGCGGAGTTCGCCCGCGCCGCGGCCGCGACCGGGGCGGAGGTCGCCGCGTGAGCGCCGCCGTGCCCGAGGGCCGCAAGCTGCTGCGCCTCGAGGTGCGCAACGCGCAGACCCCGATCGAGCGCAAGCCCGAGTGGATCAAGACCAAGGCCAAGATGGGCCCGGAGTACACGGCGCTGAAGTCGCTCGTGAAGGGCGAGGACCTGCACACGGTCTGCCAGGAGGCCGGCTGCCCCAACATCTACGAGTGCTGGGAGGACAAGGAGGCGACCTTCCTCATCGGCGGTTCGCAGTGCACGCGCCGATGCGACTTCTGCCAGATCGACACGGGCAAGCCCGCGGACTACGACACGGACGAGCCGCGTCGCGTGGCCGAGAGCGTGCAGCGCATGGGCCTGCGCTACGCGACCGTCACGAGCGTCGCGCGCGACGACCTGCCCGACACGGGCGCCTGGCTGAACGCCGAGACCGTGCGGAAGATCCACGAGCTGAACCCGAACACGGGTGTCGAGCTGCTGGCGAACGAGCACAACGCCGACCCGGCGTTCCTGGGCCAGATCTTCGAGGCGCGTCCCGAGGTGTTCGCGCACAACGTCGAGACCGTGCCGCGGATCTTCAAGCGCATCCGCCCCGCCTTCCGCTACGAGCGCTCGCTCGACGTGATCACGCAGGCGCACCGCGCCGGGCTCATCACGAAGTCGAACCTCATCCTCGGCATGGGCGAGGAGCCGGAGGAGGTCATCGAGGCGCTGCAGGATCTGCACGACGCAGGGTGCGACATCATCACGATCACGCAGTACCTGCGTCCGACGCCCCGCCACCTGCCGGTCGCGCGCTACGTCAAGCCGCAGGAGTTCATCGAGTTCAAGGCCGAGGCCGAGTGCATCGGGTTCCTCGGCGTGCTCGCCGGCCCGCTCGTGCGCTCGTCGTACCGCGCCGGGCGCCTGTGGGCGCAGTCGATGCTGTCGAAGGGCCGCGAGATCCCGCCGCACCTGGCGCACATCGCCGCGGACGTCGACGGCGGCTTCCTGCAGGCGGTCTGATCCCTCTCACGAGGGGCCGCGCTCAGTCGACCGGGATGCTCGCGATCGCCGCGAGGGCGGCGTCGAGCGTGGCCTCGAGATCGCTGCGCCCCGGGCCCGCGAGGGCCCAGCGCTCCACGGCCGCGAGCACGGCGCCGCCGTACGCGGCGCCCGCGACGTCGGCCGCGAGCGGATCGAGCCCCCGGCGCCGCAGCGCGCGGGACACGGCCCGGCCGATGCGGGCGCGCCGCAGCGCGGCCTCGCGCTCCAGCTCGGCGACGAGCCCCATCGCCTCGGCGTTCGCGAACGCGAGCGCCAGCGCGTCGGGCGCGAGACCCACGGCCACCCGGCGCACCGCGTCGCGCACCCCGTGCTCGTCGAGATCGGATTCGAGCGCGTCGAGCCGCTCGTCCAGCCCGCCCCACAGCAGCGCGCCCTTGGAATCGACGTAGTTGAAGAAGCTCGACCGGCTCACGCCCGCACGCGCGGCGATGTCGGCGATCGACGTGGCGTCGTAGCCCTTCTCGAGGAACAGCTCGCTCGCGGCCTCGGCGAGCGTCTCGCGCGAGGACGCCTTGGGGCGGCCGGCGCGCGAGGTGCTCATGGCTTCCAGCGTAGGGCCGGGCTCAGCGGGATGACGGGCGCGCCGTTTGCGGCGCGCGCCCCTTGCCGCCTATCCTGACTTCATCACCGACCGTTCGGTCAGGAATTCGCCTCCGCGACGACGCGGCGGCCCGCGCGACGAGGAGGTCACGGGGTGAGCGAGACCCTGCGCATCCAGCGGCACGACACGCACGTGACCGCGACGCTCGACCGTCCCGAGAAGCGCAACGCGATCGACCAGGACCTCGTCGACGCGCTGCACGCGCTGTGCGAGGCGCTGGAGGACGAGCCGCGCACGCTCATCCTCACGGGAGCGGGCGGGACGTTCGCGGCCGGCGCCGACATCGCGCAGCTGCGCGGGCGCCGCGCCGCCGACGCCCGCGCCGGCATCAACACGCGATGCTTCGAGCGCATCCGGCGGCTGCCCATGCCCGTGATCGCGGTGATCGACGGCTATGCGCTCGGCGGCGGAGCCGAGCTCGCGTACGCCGCGGACATCCGGATCGGAACGCCCTCGCTCAAGATCGGCAACCCCGAGACCGGACTCGGCATCATCGCGGCGGCCGGCGCGACCTGGCGCCTGCGGGAGATCGTCGGCGAGCCGCTCGCCGCCGAGATCCTGCTCACGGGACGCGTGCTCGACGCCGACGAGGCGCTCGCGGCGGGACTGGTGACGCGCGTGGCGGAGCCGACCGAGGCGATGGCCGAGGCGGAGGGCATCGCCCGGCGGATCGCCGCGCTCGACCCCGCCGCGACGCAGGCCACCAAGCGCGCGCTGCTCGCCCCGCGCGAGGCGCACCCCGACATCGACCTCGAGGAGCAGGCCGTGCTGTTCGAGAGCCCCGAGAAGGAGCGCCGGATGACCGCGTTCCTCGAGAGGAAGAAGGCCCGATGACCCCTCACACCCCCGCCCGCGTGGGCGTGCTCGGCGGCGGCCGCATGGGCGGCGGGATCGCGCACGCCTTCCTGCTCGCCGGCTCCGACGTCACCGTGGTCGAGCGCGACCTCGACGCCGCGGACGCCGCCCGCGCCCGGATCGAGGAGAGCATCGACCGCTCCATCGCGCGCGGGTTCGACGGCAACGCCGCGGAGCTGCGCGACCGGCTCACGGTGACGACCGACGCGGCCGCCTTCGCGGCCCACGGGCTGGTGATCGAGGCGGTGCCGGAGGATCTCGATCTCAAGCTCGAGGCGCTTGCGCGCGTCGAGGCCGTGCTCGCGGCCGACGCCGTCCTCGCCTCGAACACGTCGTCAATCCCGCTCGCGCGCCTGAGCGACGGCCTGGAGCGCCCCGAGCGCCTGATCGGCCTGCACTTCTTCAACCCGGTGCCGGCGTCGTCTCTGGTCGAGATCGTGGTCGGCGCGCAGACCGCGCCCGAGCTCCCCGAGGCGGCGCGCAGCTGGATCGAGGCCCTCGGCAAGACGCCCATCACGGTGACCGACTCCCCCGGCTTCGCGTCGAGCCGCCTCGGCGTCGCGATCGCGCTGGAGGCCATCCGCATGGTCGAGGAGGGCGTGGCGAGCCCCGCCGACATCGACCTCGCCATGGAGCTCGGCTACCGCCACCCGACCGGGCCGCTGCGCACGACCGACATCGTGGGCCTCGACGTGCGGCTCGGCATCGCCGAGCAGCTCGAGCGCGAGCTCGGCCCCCGCTTCGCCCCGCCCCGGCTGCTGCGCGACATGGTCGCCGAGGGCAGGATCGGCCGCAAGGCCGGACGAGGGTTCTACGACTGGACCGAGGGCGGCGACGCCGCCGCGAAGGAGACGACACGATGAGCGCTTCGACGACCGCGACCCGGATGCTGCAGAGCTACGTGCAGGACGGCTGGTGGAGCCCCGCCGAGGGCGCCGCCGGCGCCGAGGTGCGGGACGCCTCGACGGGCGAGGTGGTCGCGGCGGTCTCGAGCGAGGGCCTGGACCTCGGCGCCGTGCTGGAGCACGGCCGCACCGTCGGTCAGGCGAGCCTCGGGGCCCTGACGTTCCACCAGCGCGCCGTGCTGCTGAAGAAGATGGCGCTCGCGCTGCAGGAGCGCAAGGACGAGCTGTACGACCTGTCGTACCGCACGGGCGCGACCAAGACGGACTCCTGGGTCGATGTCGAGGGCGGCATCGGCGTGCTGTTCACGTACTCGGGCAAGGGCCGCCGCGAGCTGCCCAACGCGACAGTCCAGCTCGACGGTCCGCTCGAGGTGCTCGCCAAGGACGGGTCGTTCCTCGGCCGCCACATCCGCACGACCCTGCCCGGCGTAGCCGTGCAGATCAACGCGTTCAACTTCCCGGTCTGGGGCCCGCTGGAGAAGCTCGCGCCTGCGTTCCTCGCCGGCATGCCGAGCGTGATCAAGCCCGCCACCCCGACCGCGTACGTCACCGAGCACCTGGTGCGGATCCTGGTGGAGTCGGGCCTGCTGCCGGCCGGATCCGTGCAGCTCGTGTCGGGATCCGTCCGCGAGCTGTTCGAGCACACGCGCCTGGGCGACGTGGTGTCGTTCACGGGATCGGCGTCGACCGCCGACTCGCTGCGCCGGCACGATGCGGTCCAGCGCGGCGGCGTGATCTTCAACGCCGAGACCGACTCGATCAACGCGTCGGTGCTGGGCCCGGATGCCGCGCCCGGCACGCCGGAGTTCGACGCGTACGTGCGCCAGCTCGTGACGGAGATGACGGCCAAGGCCGGCCAGAAGTGCACCGCCATCCGCCGCGCGATCGTGCCGGCCGCCACCGCGGACGCCGTGATCGACGCGGTCCGCGCCCGGATCGACGAGAAGGTCGTCGTGGGCGACCCGCGCGCCGAGGGCGTGACGATGGGCGCGCTCGCCTCGGTCGAGCAGCGCGACGAGGTGCTGCGTCAGGTGCGCAGGCTCATCGAGGGCGGGGGCGAGGTCGTCGTGGGCGACGCCGACGGCGGGTCGGCGGGCGAGGGCGCCTTCCTCTCCCCCATCCTGCTGCGGTTCGCGGACCCGCTCGCCGAGCGCGTGCACGACACCGAGGCGTTCGGGCCGGTGTCGTCGATCATCGCGTACGAGACGCCCGAGCAGGCCGCCGATCTCGTGGTGCGCGGCGGCGGCTCGCTGGTCACCAGCGTGGCGTCGGCGGATCCGGCCTTCGTGGCGGGGCTCACGCGCCGCGTGGCGTCGGCGAACGGCCGCATGCTGCTGCTCGACCGCGACGACGCCCGGTCGTCGACAGGCCACGGCTCGCCGCTGCCGATGCTGGTGCACGGCGGCCCGGGCCGCGCGGGCGGCGGCGAGGAGCTGGGCGGCATCCGGAGCGTCTTCCACTACATGCAGCGCACAGCCATCCAGGGATCGCCCGAGATGCTCACGGCCGTGACCGGGGTGTGGCACACCGGAGCGCGCGCCAACGCCGACGGGGTGCACCCGTTCCGCAAGTCGCTCGAGGAGCTGCGGATCGGCGACCAGGTCGTCTCGGCCGAGCGCGAGGTGACCCTGGCCGACATCGAGCACTTCGCCGAGTTCACGGGCGACACGTTCTACGCCCACATGGACGAGGAGGCCGCCGCCGCCAATCCGTTCTTCCCGGGCCGCGTCGCGCACGGCTACCTGCTGGTGTCCTTCGCCGCCGGCCTGTTCGTCGACCCCGAGCCGGGCCCGGTGCTCGCGAACTACGGTCTCGAGAACCTGCGCTTCCTCACACCGGTCTCCCCCGGCGACCGCATCCGCGTCACGCTCACGGCCAAGCAGATCATCCCGCGCGAGACCGACGAGTACGGCGAGGTGCACTGGGACGCGGTCCTCACCAACCAGGACGGCGAGACGGTCGCCACCTACGACGTGCTGACGCTGGTGTCGAAGTCTCCTGTTCTTTCGCCGCTTCGCGGGTAGTGCAGTGAACGTCATCGATCCTTCGCCCGACGCTTCGCGCCGGGACTCGGGATCGATCGCTGTCGCTGCGCTCCATCGACGAGGGACGTCGCGGATTCGAGGTGGTCGGCAGTCGCTGCGCTCCACGCTCGCTTCGCTCGCACGGCGGAACAGGTCCGCAGGCCGCAGCGTGTGACCCGAATATTCAGCGGAAGTCGCGGGTCTCGCTGACGCGGAGGCCGCTGCGGACGAACGCGACGACCGCGTCGGCGAGCTGGTCGGGGTTCATGGGGCCGTCGGGGCGATACCACTCGACGATCGAGTTCACGAGGCCGAACGTGAGCCGCTCCGCGACGCCCGGATCCATGTCGTCGCGCAGCGAGCCCTCCTCGCGGGCGAGCTCGAACAGGCGGCGCAGCCGGTGGTCGAGCTCGCGCCGGCGCTCCATCGCGCGCCGCTGCACGTCGGTGTTGCCGCGCAGGCGCAGCAGCAGCGTCAGATAGGGCAGCTGCTCGCACGCGACCGTGACGGCGCCGCGCAGCACGAACCGGATGCGCAGGTCGACCGGCCCCTCGTTCGCCTCGGGCGCCTCGAACACGGCCTGCAGCTCGCCGAGCGCCTTCTCGAGCGCGAGCTCGAGCATCTCCTCCTTCGAGGCGAAGTGGTGGTACACCGCCGACTTCGACAGGCCGAGGCGCTGGGCGATGATGCCGAGCGACGTGGCGTCGTAGCCGTGGTCGTTGAACGCCGCGACGATGACCTCAAGCATGCCGTCGCGGTCGTACCCCGGGCGCCCGCGGCGGGCGGGAGGGACATCCGTGGTCGTGCTCATCGTCCCATCCTGCCGCAGATCGCCGCGGGCACCCGGGAGCCGCTCACGCCTGGTCGCGGAGGTCGTAGACGCGCTTGTACTTGCCCTCGGACCGCGGCAGCGATCCGGTCGACACGATCACGACGTCGACCGTCGTGCCGATGCGCTCCTTGACCCGCGCCTGCAGGATCTTCGCGGCCGCCTCGGACGTCTCCTTCTCGATGCCCGGCGTGCACTCGATCTTGACGGTGAGCTCGTCCATCCGGCCGCGCTTGGTCAGCTCCAGGATGAAGTGCGGCGTGAGGTGCTCGATCTCGAGCGCGATCTCCTCGATCTGCGTCGGGAACAGGTTCACGCCGCGGAGGATGATCATGTCGTCGTTGCGGCCGGTGATCTTCTCGATCCGCCGCATCGCCGGGTATGCCGAGCCCCGCATGAGGCGCGTCAGGTCGCGCGTGCGGTACCGGATGACGGGGAACGCCTGCTTCGTGAGCGTCGTGAACACCAGCTCGCCGCGCTCGCCGTCCGCGACCCGCTGCAGGTCGTCGCCGACGATCTCGGGCAGGAAGTGGTCCTCCCAGATGTGCGGACCGTCCTGCGTCTCGACGCTCTCCTGGCCGACGCCGGGACCCATCACCTCGGACAGCCCGTAGATGTCGACGGCCTTCAGCCCCATGCGCTGCTCGAGCTCGCGGCGCATCTCGTTGGTCCACGGCTCGGCGCCGCACACGGCGACCTTGAGCGACGTCTCGCGCGGATCGAGCCCCTGCTCCTCGAACGCGTCGGCGATCGTGAGCAGGTAGCTCGGCGTGCACAGGATGGCGTCGGGCTCGAAGTCCCGGATGAGCTGCACCTGCCGCGCGGTCTGCCCGCCCGACACGGGGATCGCCACGCAGCCGAGGCGCTCGATGCCCCAGTGCGCGCCGAGCCCGCCCGTGAACAGGCCGTAGCCGTACGCGTTGTGCACCTTCCAGCCCGGTTGCACGCCCGCGGCACGCAGCGACCGCGCGATCAGGTCGGCCCATCGGTCGAGGTCGCCCTCGGTGTAGCCGACCACGGTCGGACGGCCGGTCGTGCCGGACGACGCGTGGATGCGGCGGACGTCCGTCATCGGCACCGCGAACATCCCGAACGGGTAGCTCCGTCGCAGGTCCTCTTTGGTCGTGAAGGGCAGCTTCTCGACGTCGGCGAGCGTCCGGATGTCGTCGGGGTGCACGCCTGCCGCGTCGAACTTCTCGCGGTACAGCGGCACGTTCTCGTAGGCATGGTGCACGGTCCACTGGAGGCGCTCGAGCTGGAGCGCCTCGAGCGCGGCGCGGTCGAGCGTCTCGGGCGCGGCCGGGCCGGCGGGCGGCTCGGTGTACGCGGGCGCCGCCTCGACCGGAGCGGGCGGGGTGATGGTGTCGGTCATCTCGGACTCCTTCGTCACTGGATGTCTTCGGTCGGTCAGTCGCCGCGGCCCGGCGCGAGCGCCCGGGAGCGGCCGCGGAACTCGGCGACGGGCTCGCCGGAGTCGTCGGTCACGGTGATGTCGTAGATGCCGTTGCGGCCGCCGACCCAGCGGCGCTCCGCCGTGGCGGTCAGCCGGTCGCCGGCGCGCGTCGCGCGCAGGAACGTGATGTCGGCCGCCTGCGCCACCACCATCGCCTCGCCCTCGTTGCACGCGTACGCGAAGGCCGTGTCCGCGAGCGTGAACACCATGCCGCCGTGGGTGATCCCGAAGCCGTTGGCCATCCAGTCGAGCACGGTCATCGACAGCACGGCCCGGCCGGGCTCCAGCGCCTCGATCTCGATGCCGAAGTGCTGCTTCGTGTAGTCCGTCGGCGCCATCGTGGTCGCACGCCAGGCCGGATCCGGCGTGATCGTGTCCTCGAACGTCTCCACCTGCTCGGCAGTCATGCACGCTCCTTCGCGTTCCGCACCCGCCGTGTTGCGGGCCGACCTGTGGCGAGTATACTCACTGAATGTTCGGTAAGTAATTACTGGAAGCGAACTTCCCGGATCCGATCCGGGACGACGGCGAGGAGGCCAGCGATGTCGACGACGACCGCACCGGAGCTGGACGCCCAGGAGGCGCAGGCGCAGTTCGACGCCCTGATCGAGGCGGACCAGCGCATCGAGCCCCGGGACTGGATGCCCGACGCGTACCGTCGCACGCTCATCCGCCAGATCTCGCAGCACGCGCACTCGGAGATCATCGGCATGCAGCCCGAGGCGAACTGGATCACCCGCGCCCCGAGCCTGAAGCGCAAGGCCATCCTGATGGCCAAGGTGCAGGACGAGGCCGGTCACGGGCTCTACCTCTACTCGGCCGCCCAGACGCTCGGCATCACGCGCGACGAGATGACGCAGCAGCTGATCGAGGGCCGCGCGCGCTACTCGTCGATCTTCAACTACCCCACCCCGACGTGGGCCGACATGGGCGCGATCGGCTGGCTGGTCGACGGCGCCGCGATCTGCAACCAGGTGCCGCTGTGCCGCGCGTCGTACGGACCGTACGGCCGCGCGATGGTGCGCATCTGCAAGGAGGAGTCGTTCCATCAGCGCCAGGGCTTCGAGATCCTGCTCGAGCTGTCGCAGGGCACCCCCGAGCAGAAGCAGATGGCGCAGGACGCCGTGAACCGCTGGTACTGGCCCTCGATCATGATGTTCGGCCCGCCCGACGACGACTCCCCCAACTCGGCGCAGTCCATGGCCTGGAAGATCAAGCGGTTCTCGAACGACGAGCTGCGCTCGCGCTTCGTGGGCATGCTCGTGCCGCAGTTCGAGGCGCTGGGCCTGGAGTGCCCCGACAAGGACCTGCGCTTCGACGAGGAGACGGGCCGCTGGATCTCGGGCCCGATCGACTGGGACGAGTTCCACGCCGTGCTCGACGGCCGCGGTCCCATGAACACCCACCGCCTGCGCCACCGCCGCGACGCCCACGACAACGGGGCGTGGGTCCGCGAGGCCGCGGCCGAGTACGCCCGCAAGCAGCAGGAGAAGGCCCGCTTCGCGGCCTGATCCCCGCCACCCCGCTACGAGGAGACGACGATGTCCACCCCCGGTGACTCCCCCGCCGAGACCTGGCCCCTCTGGGAGGTCTTCGTCCGCGCGAACCGCGGCCTGAGCCACGTGCACGTCGGGTCGCTGCACGCGCCCGACGAGCAGATGGCGCTGCGCAACGCGCGCGACCTGTACACCCGGCGCGGCGAGGGCGTGTCGATCTGGGTCGTCCCCGCCGCCGCCATCACGACCAGCGACCCCGACGCGAAGGGCGCCTTCTTCGAGTCGCCCGCGGGCAAGAACTACCGGCACGCGGTGTACTACACGCGCGCCGAGGGGGTGAAGCACCTGTGACCGCCGAGGCGCCCGTCGACCACGGGCACGACGGGGAGTTCGACCACCACGGCGACGTGGCGGTCGACGCCCTGGACCTCGCCGACGAGCTCCCCGGGGCCGGCGGGATCGCGTCGCCCGACGTGGCCGAGTACGCCCTGCGGCTCGGCGACGACGCGCTCATCCTGTCCCAGCAGCTCGGGTGGTGGATCTCGCGCGCGCCGGAGCTGGAGGAGGACCTCGCGCTGGGCAACATCGGGCTGGATCTGCTCGGGCACGCCCGCGCCCTGCTCCGCTACGCCGGGACCGCGTCGGGCCGCACCGAGGACGACCTCGCGTACTGGCGCGACGAGCACGAGTTCCGCTGCTGCTGGCTCGTGCAGCAGCCCAACGGCGACTTCGCCGACACGATCGCGCGGCAGCTGCTGTTCTCGACCTATCAGGTCGAGCTCTACGACGCGCTCGAGCACAGCCCCGATCCCGGCCTGCAGGCGATCGCGGCCAAGGCGGCCCGAGAGGTCGCGTATCACCGGGACCACGCGGTGCAGTGGACGCTGCGCCTGGCTGGGGGCACGGAGGAGTCGCGGCGCCGGATCGTCCGCGCGCTCGGCGACATCTGGGCGTACGCGGACGAGCCGTTCCAGGACGACGAGCTGATCGACCGCCTCGGCGACGTCGTGCCGCGGCCGTCGACGCTGCGCGCCGGCTTCGACGCCGCGATCGACGCCGTCTTCGCGGAGGCGGAGCTCGAGCGTCCGGCCGCCAAGCCCGCGATGGCGCGCGGCCGCTCCGGCTCCCACACGTCGTACCTGGGCTACATCCTCGCCGAGATGCAGTGGCTCGCGCGGCGTCATCCCGGGGCGAAGTGGTGAACGGCGAAGTGGTGAGCGCCGTGGTCACGCAGTCCGACGCCACAGGCGTCCGCCCGGCCGACCCCGCGTCGGCGGCCGCCTGGGACATCGCCGCGAAGGTGGCCGACCCCGAGGTCCCGGTCCTCACGATCGAGGACCTCGGCGTGCTCCGCTCGGTGCACTCCGACGGGCATCGGGTGCAGGTCGTGCTCACGCCGACGTACTCCGGATGCCCCGCGATCGAGCAGATGCGCGACGACGTCATCCTGCAGCTCACGGCGGCGGGCTACGACCGCGTGGACGTCGCGTTCACGCTCTCGCCGGCCTGGACCACGGACTGGATGAGCGAGGCCGGCCGGGTCAAGCTGGAGCGCTACGGCATCGCCCCGCCCAACGGCCGCGCGCCCGTCCGCCGGGGCCCGCTGCCCGTGCCGGTCGCGGTCAAATGCCCGCGATGCCACTCCCTCCGCACGCGCGAGGTCTCCCGCTACGGCTCGACCTCCTGCAAGGCCCTGTACGAGTGCCTGGAGTGCCAGGAGCCGTTCGACTTCTTCAAGGTGCACTGATGCCCGCCACCGACATCGGCGCGAAGAAGCGCGCCACGTTCCACCGCCTGCGCGTCCAGGACGTGCGCCCGCTGACCGAGTCCGCGGTCGAGGTCACGTTCGCCGTGCCGCCGGAGCTCGAGGGCGAGTACCGCTACCTGCCCGGCCAGTACCTGGCGCTGCGCGCGACCATCGACGGGCACGAGGTGCGCCGATCGTACTCGATCTGCCGCCCGCCGGCGCCCGGGCGCGTGTCGGTCGCGGTCAAGCGCGATGACCACGGCGTCTTCTCGCCGTGGGCCAACGAGCAGCTGCGGCCCGGCGACGAGCTCGACGTCATGAGCCCCCAGGGCACTTTCACGTCGAACCTCGCGGACCTCGAGGGCCGGCACGTCGTCGGCATCGCCGCCGGATCGGGCATCACGCCCGTGATCACGATGGCGCACCGCGTGCTCGAGGACAGCGCGACCGGGCGGTTCACGCTGCTCTACACGAACCGCTCGTCGCTCGACGTCATGTTCGTCGAGGAGCTCGCCGATCTGAAGGACCGCTTCCCCGACCGGCTGGCCCTGCACCACGTGCTCTCGCGCGAGCAGCGCACCGCTCCCCTGCTCTCCGGTCGCCTCGACGAGGCGAAGCTCCGGACGATCCTGGACGTGCTCATCCCCGTGCACACGGTCGACGAGTGGGCGCTGTGCGGGCCGTTCGAGCTCGTGCAGCTGTGCCGTGACCTGCTCGAGGAGCACGGCGTCGACCCGAAGCACATTCGGTACGAGCTCTTCACGACCGGCGAGCCGGGCCAGGCGCCGCCCGAGCGCGGACGCCCCGTGCAGGTGAGGGAGGGCGAGAAGACGTTCCGCATCGACTTCACACTCGACGGCACGTCGGCCTCGGTCGAGAGTCCCGTGAGCGCCAATGAGTCGATCCTCAACGCGGCGCTGCGCGTGCGGCCCGACGTCCCGTTCGCCTGCGCGGGCGGCGTGTGCGGCACGTGCCGGGCCCGCGTGCTCGACGGCAGCGTCACGATGCGCGAGAACTACGCGCTCGAGCCCGACGAGATCGAGCGCGGCTACGTGCTCACCTGTCAGTCCCACCCCACGTCCGACCGCGTCGTCGTCGACTACGACGTCTGACGGGCGCAGAACCGAGGAGTCCGGATGATCGACCTGACGATCGAGGGCGGCGTCGCCGAGGTCACGCTGAACGCGCCCGCGAAGCTCAACGCGCTGGGCCCCGAAGACCTCGACGCGCTCGGCGCCGCGCACGCCGAGGCCGAGGCGGCGGGCGTCCGGGCGCTCGTGCTGCGCGGCGAGGGCCGGGCGTTCTGCGCGGGCCGCGACATCGCGGGCGTCGATCCGCGCGAGGACGACGTGCTCGGCTACCTCGAGGGCCGGGTGGAGCCGGTGATGCGCCGCATCGCGGAGTTCCCGGCCCCGACGTTCGCGGTGGCGCACGGTGCGTGCCTCGGCGTCGGCCTGGGCCTGCTGATCGCGAGCGACGTCGTCTATGTCGCCGAGTCGGCGAAGATCGGCAGCCCGTTCGTCAACCTCGGCGCGACGCTCGACTCCGGCGGGCACGCGCTGTTCTTCGAGCGGCTCGGCTCGCACCGCACGCTCGACCTGATCTACACGGGTCGCCTCATGACGGGCGCGGAGGCTGTGGCGCTGGGGCTGTTCTCACAGGCGCTGCCCGACGACGACGTCCTGGCCGCGGCGCGCGCCGCCGCCGCGAAGGCCGCGGACGGGCCGACGCAGGCGTTCGTCGCATCCAAGCGGCTGATCGCCGCGCTGCGCGACGAGCGCGTGGGATTCTGGCGATCGATGACGGATGAGAACCGCGCGCAGGCTGCGCTGTGCGACACCGACGACTACCGGGAGGGCTTCGCGGCCTTCCAGCAGAAGCGCCGACCGGCATTCACGGGCCGGGCATGAGAGGAGCGGACATGACCGACGCCGACACCGGGACGACGACCGACGCCGCCGGCAACTTCGTGGCTCAGCAGGGCCCCGGCGAGCTGGCCGAGCGGATGGGCATCGAGTTCCTCGAGCTCACGGTCGAGCGCTCCGTGGCGCGCATGCCCGTGCTCGGCAACCGGCAGTCGGTCGGGTTCGTCCACGGCGGCGCGTACGTCGTGCTGGGCGAGTCGCTCGGATCGGTCGCGGCCAACCTGCACGCGGGCCCCGGCCGCCTCGCGGTCGGCGTCGACGTCAACGCGACGCACACCCGATCGGCGACGTCGGGCCACGTGCACGCGGTGTGCACGCCGCTGCACCTCGGGAGGACGGTCGCGGTTCACGAGATCGTGATCACCGACGACGAGGGCCGGCGCTGCTCGACCGTGCGCATCACGAACCACATCAAGGACATGCCCGCGCACGCGAGCGCGTGAGCCGGACCGCCGTCCTGCGGGCCGGAGCCCGCCCCTCCCCGCGGGACTATTCTTGGACGCGGTCCGGAATCCTCGGACCGCACAGCAGATCCCTCACGAAGGTCCCCATGCTCCGTCGCGCCCTGTCCCTGCTCGCCCTGTCGGCATCCGTCGCCCTGATCGCGACCGCCTGCTCCCCTGCCGGCCAGGAGGCGGCCGAGCCGGCGACGGGCGGCACGCTCGTGTACGCCACCGGCGACGCGGAGCCGACCTGCCTGGACCCGCACGTGGGCGGCAACTACCCCCAGGCTCTGATCAGCTCGCAGTACCTCGAGCCGCTCGTCGGCCGCACGGCCGACGGGGAGATCACGCCGTGGCTCGCCGAGGACTGGGAGGTGTCCGAGGACGGGCTGACCTGGGACCTCACGCTGCGCGAGGATGTGACCTTCACCGACGGCACGCCGTTCGACGCGGAGGCCGTCAAGGTCAACATCGAGCACCTGCAGGACCCCGAGACCGCGTCGTCGACCGGCTACCTCGCGGTGTCTAAGGTCGCCGAGGTCGAGGTCGTCGACGAGACCCACGCGCGCTTCCACCTCTCGGAGCCCGACTCCGCGCTGCTGGAGTCGCTGAGCATGCCGTGGACCGCCATCCAGTCGCCCGCCGGCATCGAGCGGGGCATGGAGGAGAACTGCGCCGCGCCCATCGGCACGGGCCCGTTCATCGTCGAGGAGTGGGTGCCCCAGCAGCAGATCACCCTGGTCCGCAACGACGACTACGCCTCGCCCGGCCCGCAGGGCGAGCACGAGGGGCCCGCCTACCTCGACGAGATCGTGTGGCGCTTCATCCCGGACGCCGCGACGCGCCAGGCCGCGCTCGCCTCGGGCGAGGTCCACGTGATCGACAACCCGCAGCCCGACGCGATCGTGTCGGCCGAGCAGGGGGACGAGATCGAGCACATCGACGCGCCGCGCCCCGGCTCGGTCAACCGCATCGAGCTCAACGCCGGCCAGACGCCGTTCGACGACGCCCGCGTGCGCGAGGCGTTCATCCGCGCGGCCGACCCGAACCCGGGCATCGAGTCGCTCTACCTCGGCACCGTCACGCGCTCGTACTCGCCGCTCGGCAGCACCGAGCCCATGGGCGTCTCGGACGAGTCGCTGTTCGGCACCGACCCGGATGCCGCGAACGCGCTGCTCGACGAGGCCGGGTGGACCGAGCGCGACGCGGACGGCACGCGCATGAAGGACGGGCAGCGCCTCACGGTGCGCTTCCCCGTGAGCACCAACCAGTCCGTCGCGGCCGAGCAGTCGCTGTTCGAGCAGATCCAGGCCAACACGGCCGCGGTCGGCTTCGACGTGCAGCTCTCCCCCGTCGACCTGTCCACCTGGTACGGCGCGCTCGGCGCGAACGAGTACGAGGCCGTGAGCGCGCCCTACACGCGCGTGGGTCCCGAGGTGCTCCGCGTGCTGTACCACTCGGACGGCATCGTGCCCGCGCCGTCCGGCTACTTCGCGAACCACGCCCAGCTGAGCGACCCCGAGCTCGACGCGCTGCTCGACCAGGCCTCGGCGACGCACGACGAGGCGGCCCGCGCCGACCTGTACGCGCAGGCGCAGCAGCGCATCCTGGAGAGCTTCACGATCCTGCCGCTGTACGACCAGCAGAACCACTTCCTCACGCGCGGCGTGACGGGCGTGACGACGCTCGGCACGGTCGCGACGCCGACCTTCGTCGATGCCCGACTCGTCGGCTGATCCCCTCCCCGCGCGACTGGCGCGCGGGCTCCCGGCCTGGCTGCGCTGGCTGCTGGGCCGGATCGGCTCCGCGCTGCTGGTGATCTGGGTCGTCGCGACCGCGGTGTTCTTCGCGCTGCGCGCCTCCGGCGACCCGCTCGAGGCGATCCTCGGCGGACCCGGCTCCCAGGCCGGGCCGGAGGCGGTCGCCCAGGCGCGCGCGGCGTACGGCCTCGACCATCCCCTGGTCGTGCAGTACCTCGCGCAGCTGTGGCGCGTCGCGACGTTCCAGCTCGGCGACTCGTATGCCCGCCGCCAGCCGGTCGCGGAGCTCATCGGCGCCCAGCTCCCGGGGACGCTGCTGCTCGCGGTCCTCGCGCTGCTGCTCGCGTGGGCGCTCGCGGTCGCCGGTTCGACGATCGCGGCGACCGCGGGCGCCGGATCGGGATGGCGGGGCCGGGCCGGTCGCGCCGCGGTGGGCGTGCTGCGGGGGCTCGAGCTGGTCGCGACCGTGATGCCGCAGTTCTGGCTCGGCGCGGTGCTCATCCTGGTGTTCGCGTCGTCGCTGCAGATTCTTCCCGCCACCAGCTCCGGCGCCGGCCCGGCCGGCCTGGTCCTCCCCGTCGTCACGCTCGCGATCCCGATCGCGGGCTTCCTGGCGCAGGTGTCCCGCGACGCTCTGCTGGAGGCCGACGCGTCGCCGTTCGCCGTCACCGCGCGGTCGCGCGGGGCGAGCGAGCCGCGCGTGCTGCTGCACCACACGCTGCGGCACGCGAGCCTTCCGGCCCTGTCCCTGTCGGGCTGGGCGTTCGGCCACCTGCTGAGCGGCGCGGTCGTGGTCGAGGCGCTGTTCGCGCGCCCCGGCCTCGGTCGCCTGCTGCTCGACGCCGCGATGTCGCGCGATGTGCCGCTCGTGATCGGGGCGGTCGTGGTGGTGGCGCTGCTCTACGTGGTCGTCGTAACGGTCGTCGACGCGGTCGAGCTCGTGGTGGATCCGCGGCTGCGCACGCCCCGTGCGCCGCACGCGATGCGCACGCCCGAGCTGGCGGTGGGATCGTGAGCGTCATGGCGGCCGATGCCGCGCGGATCCTCCGGCGCCTCGGTCCCGGCGGCGTCGTCGCGGCGCTCGGGCTCGCGGCCATCCTGCTCGCGGTCGTCGCGCCCGGCGTGCTCGCCCCCGGCGATCCGCTCGCGATCGCGCCCGCCGAGGCGTTCTCGCCGCCGTCGTGGACGCATCCGTTCGGCACCGACGAGTCCGGGCGCGACCTGTTCACGCGCGTGGTGCACGGCGCGGCCGCATCGGCCGGCATCGGCCTGGCCGCCACCGGGATCGGCATCGGCGCGGGCCTCGTGCTCGGCTTCGCGGGCGCCCTGGGCCCGCGCTGGCTGGATGCCGCCATCGCCCGCGTCGTCGAGGTCCTCTTCGCGCTCCCCACGCTCGTGATGGCGCTGCTCCTGGTCGCCGTCATCGGGCCCGGCACGCAGGCGTCCGTCATCGCGATCGGCGCCGCGACCGCGCCCGGGTACGCGCGCATCCTGCGGGCCCGCGTGCGGGGCGTGGTCCGCAGCGACTACGTCGCGTATGCGCGGCACGAGGGCGTCGGACCCGTCGCGGTGTTCGCGCGCCACATCGCCCCCAACACGCTGTGGCCGCTGGTCGCGACCGCGACGCTCGGCGTCGGCCAGGCGATCGTGTGGGTGTCGGCCCTCAGCTTCCTGGGGCTGGGCGCGCTGCCGCCCTCGCCGGAGTGGGGCGCCATGCTCAACGCGGGTCGCGTGTACATCGGCACGGCGTGGTGGATGACCGTGCTGCCCGGCCTCGCGATCGTCGCGACCGCGACCGTCCTGACCGTGCTGGGCCGCCGGGCGTCCGGCGCCGGATCGGCGGGCTCATGACGACTCCCCTGCTCAGCGTCCGCGGGCTGCGCGTGCGGCTCGGCGGAGCCGACGTGCTGCGCGGCGTCGACCTGGAGGTCGCGCCCGGCGAATGCCTCGCCGTCGTGGGCGAGTCCGGTGCGGGCAAGTCCGTGCTCGCCCGCACCCTGCTCGGCCTCACGCGCCGCGACGGCGCGGGCGTCGCCGCCGACGTGTTCGACATCGCGGGGCGCGATGCGCGCCGGCTGCCCGAGCGCGCGTGGCGCGCGCTGCGCGGCGCCGACGTGTCCCTCGTGCTGCAGGACGCCCTGCAGTCCCTGGACCCGCTGCGTACGATCGGCGCGGAGGTCGGCGAGACCCTCGCGGTCCGCGGCGTCCCGCGCGCCGAGCGGCGATCCCGCGTGCTGGACGCGCTCGATGCGGCCGGCCTCCCGCTCGGCGGCCCGGCGCGCGTGGAGTCCGATGCGCGCCTGCGGCAGCGCCCGGGCCAGCTGTCGGGCGGGATGCGCCAGCGCGCGCTGATCGCGTCGGCGGTGGTCGGCGGGGCGCGGCTGATCGTCGCCGACGAGCCGACCACGGCCCTGGACGCGACGACGGCCGTGCGCGTCCTCGGCCTGCTGGGCCGCCTGCGCGACGAGGGCACGGGACTGCTGCTCATCACGCACGACCTGTCCGCCGTCGCGCGCGTCGCCGACCGGATCGCGGTGATCGACGGCGGGCGCATCGTCGAGCACGGGTCCGCGGAACAGGTGCTCCACGCGCCCGCGCATCCCGCGACGCGCGCGCTGCTCGCGGCGGCCCCCACGGGCCCGAAGCCCACGGCGGCAGCACCCGGCGGACCCGTGATCGAGGCCACCGGACTGGTGCGCCGCTACCCGGGCCCGTCGGGAGCGTTCGCGGCGGTCGACGGCGTCGACGTGTCGGTGCGGCGCGGCGAGGTGCTCGGGGTGGTCGGAGAGTCGGGCTCGGGAAAGACCACGCTCGCCCGGCTGCTCACAGGTCTCGAGCGCCCCGACGCCGGCGAGGTGCACCGGGCGGAGGGCGCGCGGATGCGGCTCGTGCCGCAGGATCCGCTCGGCTCGTTCGATCCGCGGCACACGGTCGAGCGCATTCTGCGCCTCGCACGGCGCGGCGCCGCGCCCTCGCCCACCGCGCTGCTCGAGCGCGTCGGACTCGACCCCGCCGCGGTGCTGCGGCGCCGCCCGGCGAGCCTGTCGGGAGGCCAGCGCCAGCGCGTCGCGATCGCGCGCGCCCTCGCGGCGGACCCGGACGTGCTGGTCTGCGACGAGCCGGTGTCGGCGCTGGACGTCACGACGCAGTCGGGCATCCTCGACCTGCTGCTGGACCTGCAGCGGACGGAGGGCCTGGCGATCGTGTTCATCTCGCACGACCTCGCGGTCGTCCGGAGGGTGAGCGACCGCGTCGCGGTCATGCGGCACGGCGTCGTGGTCGAGGAGGGCGGCACCGAGTCCGTGTTCGGCGATCCGCAGCATGCGTTCACCCGCGACCTGGTGGCCGCCGCGCTCGGCTAGGCGTCAGTCGGCGCTGGTGACCGACAGCACGGAGCCGGCCGAGTCCAGGTTCACGAGAAGCACGTCGTCGGCCGCATCCGGGTCGAGCGCGTACTCGAGCACCGCGAACGGGTCGTCGCCGCCGTGCTCGTCGGCGAGGATCGTCATGCTCATCAGCTGCAGCGACCGGATGATGTCCACCGCGGGCTCGCCGCTGATGTCCACCAGGTAGTCCTCGAGCTCGTCGCCCAGGGTCTCCTGCTGCATCAGGATGTACTCGGTCACCTCGCTCGCGCGGTTGTCCACCTCCGCGAGCATCGCGACGCGGGCGCGGCGATCCAGCTCCTCCAGCGCCGACACCATGGCGGCCGCCGCGTCGAGGGCGGCCGGGGACACGTCGTCCTGGTCGGGCGCGGTCAGGTCGACCGTCACGTTCTGGTCGCCCAGATCGACGTTCTCCGACCAGAAGATCGAGCCGTCGGGACCGGACTCCAGAAGACCGAAGAAGTCGTGTTCGATCGCCATAGACCTATGTAAGCAGTCGCACCGCCGCGGCGGTAGGTTGCGCATCTCGAGCGTGTCCCCGCACCGCGGCGACGCGACCCCGCCGGCCGCCGCGACGCTCCGCGCCGTCAGTCGACGGCGCCCTCGACCAGCGACTGGACGAACACATGCGGGGTGAAACCGGTGAGATCGCCGATGCCCTCGCCCTGGCCGACGAGCTTGACCGGGATGCCCGTGCGCTCCTGGACGGCGAGGACGAAGCCGCCCTTGGCCGAGCCGTCGAGCTTCGAGATCACGAGGCCCGTGACGCCCGCGTGCTGCAGGAACGCCTCGGCCTGCATCACGCCGTTCTGACCCGTCGTGGCGTCCAGCACGAGCAGCACCTCGCTGATCGGCGCCTGCTTCTCGATCACCCGGCGGATCTTGGTGAGCTCGTCCATGAGCCCGCCCTTGGTGTGCAGGCGCCCGGCCGTGTCCACGAGCACGATCTCGGTGCCCGTGCGCTTGGCGTGGTCGATCGTCTGGAACGCGACGGACGCCGGATCCTGGCCCTCGCGCTCCGGGCGGACGATGGCGGCGCCCCCGCGCTCGGCCCACGTCGCCAGCTGGTCGACGGCGGCGGCGCGGAACGTGTCGGCGGCCCCGACCACGACCGAGCGCCCGTAGCGGCGCAGGAAGTGCGCGAACTTGCCGATCGTCGTGGTCTTGCCGACGCCGTTGACGCCCACCACGAGCACCACGGCGGGTCGCTCGGTGAGCTTCAGGGTCGTGTCGTACTTCGCGAAGCGCTCCTCGAGCGTCTCCTGGAGCATGCGGTTCAGGTCGCGCGGGTCCGTCGTGCGGTATCGCTCGACGTCCGCGCGCAGCTGCTCGACGACGCGCTCCGTGATGTCCGGGCCGAAGTCCGCCTGGATGAGGGCGGTCTCGAGCCCGTCCCAGGTGTCCTCGTCGATCGTCGGACGCACGAACACGCCGCGCAGGGCACGACCCAGGGACCACTTCTCCGCCATGGGTCCAGCCTATGCGGATGCGCGCGGGGCTCAGTCGCGCGTGACGCGCACGCCCTTGCCGACGACCGTGATGCCGCTGTCGGTGACCGTGAAGCCGCGCGAGCGGTCCAGCTCGGGGTCGACGCCCACGGTCGCCCCGGACTCCACGATCGCGCTCTTGTCGACGATCGCGCGGCGCACGGTGGCCCCGGCCGCGATGCGCGACTGCTCGAACACGATGGAGTCGCTCAGCATGGCCCCCGACTCGACGACCGTCCGCGCTCCCAGCACGCTGCGCTCGATGTGCGCGCCCGAGATCACGGATCCGAGCGACACGATCGAGTCGATGACCGTGCTGAGCGTGCCGCGCGCGTCGCGCGTGAACTTCGCGGGAGGCATGTTGTCCTGCCGGCTGAAGATCGGCCACTCGTCGTTGTACAGGTTGAACACCGGCAGCACCGAGATCAGGTCCTGGTGCGCGTCGAAGTACGAGTCGATCGTCCCCACGTCGCGCCAGTAGTACCGGTCGCGCGCCGTGCTGCCCGGCACGTCGTTGTGCTTCATGTCGTAGACCCCGGCCGCGCCGCGCTCCACGAAGTAGGGCACGATGTCGCCGCCCATGTCGTGCTTCGAGTCGGCGCGCTCGCCGTCCGCGAGCACCGCGTCCACCAGCGCATCCGCCGTGAAGACGTAGTTGCCCATCGATGCGAGGACCTCCCCGGGCGAGTCGGGAAGGCCCTGCGGGTGCTCGGGCTTCTCGAGGAACTCGCGGATGCTGTCCGGCTTCTCGGGGTCGACGTCGATCACGCCGAACTGGTTGGCGAGCGAGATCGGCTGCCGGATGGCCGCCACGGTGCACTCCGCGCCCGAGGCGATGTGCGCCTCGATCATCTGCTCGAAGTCCATGCGGTACACGTGGTCGGCGCCGACCACGACGATGTAGTCCGGCTTCTCGTCGTAGACGAGGTTGAGGCTCTGCAGGATCGCGTCGGCCGAGCCGAGGTACCAGCGCTTGCCGAGGCGCTGCTGCGCCGGCACCGACGTGACGTACGAGTTGAACAGACCGTTCAGGCGCCACAGCGTCGAGATGTGCCGGTCGAGGCTGTGGGACTTGTACTGGGTCAGCACGACGACCTGGCGCAGACCGGAGTTCATCAGGTTCGACAGCGCGAAGTCGATCAGGCGGTAGTGCCCACCGAACGGCACTGCCGGTTTCGCCCGGTCCAGCGTCAAGGGCATCAATCGCTTGCCCTCACCGCCTGCCAGGACGATACCGAGAACCTTCTTCGTCGCCGCCATGCGGTCACCTGCCCTTCGTCGGACCTCGAGCCCGACACTACTGTCGTATGCGCCCCCAGCGGGAGTGCGACTTAGCCGATCACTCGAAGGATCCGATTGTCATGGGGCGTCGCGGAGGGCCGCGACGCAGTACGGTGACTGCATGCGCGTCGATCTGCTCACCCGCGAGTACCCGCCGGAGATCTACGGAGGCGCGGGCGTCCACGTCGCCGAGCTCGCGAAGGCGCTGCGCCTGCCGCGGCCGGGCGTCGACCTGGAGGTCCTGGTGCGGTGCTTCGGCGCCGCCCGCGACGAGCCGGGCACGTTCGCGTACGGCATCCCGTCGGGACTCGCGTCGGCCAACGGCGCGCTCCAGACCATGGGCGTCGACCTCGAGATCGCCTCGGATGCGGCGGGCGCCGACCTGGTGCACTCGCACACCTGGTACGCGAACTTCGCGGGCCACGTCGCGAAGATGCTGCACGGCATCCCGCACATCGCCACGGCGCACAGCCTCGAGCCCCTGCGTCCGTGGAAGGCCGAGCAGCTCGGAGGCGGCTACCGCCTGTCGAGCTGGATCGAGCGGGACGCGCTGACGCAGGCGGACGCGGTCGTCGCCGTGAGCGAGGGCATGCGGCGCGACCTGCTGCGCGTCTACCCGGACCTCGAGCCGGACCGCGTCAAGGTCGTCTACAACGGCATCGACCTCAGCGCCTGGCAGCGCGTCGACGACCCCGACACGGTCCGTGCGCTGGGGGTCGACCCGGATCGCCCGTCCGTCGTGTTCGTCGGTCGCATCACGCGCCAGAAGGGCCTGCCGTACCTGCTGCGCGCGGCGCGCCTGCTGCCGCCCGAGGTGCAGCTGGTGCTGTGCGCCGGCGCCCCGGACACCCCCGAGATCATGGCGGAGGTCGAGGGCCTGGTCGCCGAGCTGCGCCAGGAGCGCTCCGGCGTCGTGTGGATCGACCGCCACCTGCCGCGCCCCGAGCTGTGCGCCCTGCTGAGCGCCGCGACGACGTTCGCGTGTCCCTCCGTGTACGAGCCGCTCGGCATCGTGAACCTCGAGGCCATGGCGTGCGGCGCCCCGGTCGTCGGGACCCGCACCGGCGGCATCCCCGAGGTCGTGGCCGACGGCGTCACGGGCACGATCGTGCCGATCGACCAGCTGGACGACGGCACCGGCACCCCGACCGACCCGGACCGCTTCGTCGCGGATCTCGCCGCGGCCCTGACCGACATGGTCTCGGACCCCGACCGCGCCCGCGCGCTGGGCGAGGCCGGCCGCGAGCGGGCCGAGCGCGAGTTCTCGTGGCTGTCGATCGCGGACCGCACCATCGAGCTCTACTCCGAGGTCCTCGGCCGCTGACGCGCGCTCAGTCCGCGCGACGCACGCTCGCGGTCACCGTGAACTTCGGGTTGCGGCCGGCCTGACGGGTCGGGCCGACGAGGCGCTCGAGGATCGGGCGGTAGCCGAGGTGCGAGTTGTACACGCACCAGAGCTCCCCGCCGGGGCGCAGCACGCGCGCCGCGTCGGCGAGCAGCCGCGGGGCGATCGCGTCGGTGACCGCGGCGCCGGAATGGAACGGCGGGTTGAGCAGGATGAGGTCGGCCGACGCACCGGGCTGCGATCCGAGCCCGTCGTCGCGCACGACGTCGACGCGGTCGGCGACGGCGTTCGCCGCTGCGGTGGCGCGGGCGGAAGCGACCGCGGCGGCGGACTGGTCCGTCGCGACGACCCGGATGCCGGGCCGCTCGCGCGCCAGCATGGTCGCCAGGACGCCGGTGCCGCACGCGAGGTCGATCGCCGAGGCCGCCTCCCGCATGTCCGGCAGGAACCGCAGCAGGAAGCGCGTGCCGATGTCGATCGACGTCCCGGCGAACGCGGCGCCGTGCGCGCAGACCGTGATGCGCGGATCGGAGTGCTCCTGACGCCGGGGCCATGACGGCTCCGTCGGGATCGGGCCCGACGCGTGCAGCACGCGCGACTTGCTCGCCGCCCGGCTGGCGGTCACCTCCTCGAAGTGGCGCGCGAGCACGTCGTTCATCGCGAGCGTCATGTGCTTGACGCGCCCGCCCGCGACGAGGCGGGCACCGGGCGCCGCGGACGCCGCGACGCCCTGGGCGATCTCGTCGAGCGCGTCCAGAGAGCGCGGCAGCTGCATGAGCACGGTCGCGGCTCCCTCCGCCAGCTCCGGGCCGAGGTCTTGCCAGGCGACCCGATCGAGCGGGAGCCCGAGCTCCTCGGCGTTGAGCCGCAGGGCCCGCTTCCCCGTGATCGCATCCTGATGCACGCGGATCCGGATGTCCGGCTGGGCGGCCAGCAGCGAGAGCGTGATCGCGCCGTATCGGTCGCCGATCACCATGACCTCGTCGCCGAGATCGCCCGCCTCGCTCAGGATGAGCCGGTCGCTCGCGTCGGCGGCCACGAGATCGTGCGCCTCGACGTCGGGGCGCCGGCGCAGGCGCGGCGCGAGCCGGTCGAACGCCTCGAGTCGATCGGGCGCGGGCGCGGCGCTCACGAGGCCGCGCGCTCGGAGATCCGCTGGCCGACGACGGCCGAGACGCCGTCCTGGCGCATCGAGACGCCGTACAGCGCGTCCGCGATCTCCATCGTGCGCTTCTGGTGCGTGATCACGATCAGCTGGCTGGACTCGCGCAGCTGCTCGAACACGCCCAGCAGGCGCCCGAGGTTGGCGTCGTCAAGCGCCGCCTCGACCTCGTCCAGGATGTAGAACGGGCTGGGCCGCGCCTTGAAGATCGCGGTGAGGAACGCCACAGCGGCGAGCGACCGCTCGCCTCCGGACAGCAGGGAGAGCCGCTCGATCTTCTTACCCACCGGCCGCACCGAGACCTCGATGCCCGTCGTGAGCATGTTCTCGGGGTCGGTGAGCGCGATGGATCCCGTGCCGCCGGGGAACAGGATCGGGAAGACCTCGGCGAAGGCCGTCTTGGTGTCCTCGAACGCGGCCTCGAAGATCACCTGCATGCGCTCGTCCAGGTCCGCGATGATCGTCATCAGGTCCTTGCGGGTCTGCAGGAGGTCGTCCAGCTGCTCCGTGAGGAACCTGTGGCGCTGCTCCAGCGCGGCGAACTCCTCGAGCGCGAGCGGGTTCACCCGCCCCAGCTGGGCGAGCTTGCGCTCCGCGTCGCGGAGGCGGCGCTCCTGCATGCTCCGGTCGTACGGCAGCGTGGCGGGCATGTCGTCCGCGGCATGTTCCGCGCTCTCGGCGTGCGCGTCGTCCGGGGTGCCGATGTCGGCAACATCGCGCGGAACCGGCTGGTCCGGACCGTATTCCGAAACCAGCACGTCCTCGTTCAGGCCGAGCTCGCTCGACACCCGCTCGAGCAGGCTCGTGACGTGCAGCTTCTTCTCGTGGATCTGGAGCTCGAGGCCGTGCACGCTCTCGGTCAGCCCGGTGAGGCGCTCGCGCAGGGCGGCCTCCTGGCCGCGCAGCTCGCGCAGCTCGCTCGATACCGCGCTGCGCGCGCTCTCGGCCTCGGCCAGCGCCAGGCGGGCCTCCGCGACCGACCGGTCCACGGAGTCCAGCAGGCGCGGCAGCTCGGCCGCGACGCCCTCCGCGATCTCGCGCTGGGCGCGGCGGATCACGGCACGGCGGGCCGCCTGAGCGGCCGCCTCGCGCTCCCGCTCGCGCTGGCGCTCCAGGCTCGCCGCGCGCGCCTCGGCGGCCCGGACGCGCTCGCGGAGCGTCTCGACCTCCAGGCGCGCGCGCATCTCCTCCTCGCGGGCCGCGTCGAGGGCGGCGAGATACCCGTCGCGCGCCGAGGCGTCGAGGATGGGGCGGGGCTTCTCGAGGGCCCGGTTGAGCTCGTCGGCGGCGGCCTTGGCCTTGGTCTCGGCGTCGGCGACCGCCCCCTGCGCCTGGGCGAGTCCCGCCTCGAGCCGCTCGCACTCCGCGACGGCCGACTCGTGGCGCACCGTGGCGCGGTTGAGCTTCTCGGCGTGCTGCGCGAGCTGCGCATCGTGCTCGCGCAGCGCCTGCAGCGCCTCCTTGCCGACGCGCCGTGCGGTCTGCAGGCGCTCGTTCGCCTCGCTGCGCTCGACGGTCAGGGCCTCGACCTGCACGCGGACCTCGTCAAGCCGCGCGGCGGCCGCGTCGCGCTCCGCCTGCAGCTCGAGCCGCGATCGCTCCCCCGTGCCCGCGCGCAGTGTCTGCGCCGTGCACACCTCGCCCGCACGGGTCACCACGACGAGCCGGCCGCCGACGTCCGCGCCCGCGGCGTCGAACGCGGCGCGGGCCGCTGCGAGGTCGTCCGCGATGGCCACGTGGTCCAGGATGCGCAGCACGCCCTCGGGCGCGCGCACGACGTCGCGCGCCCGGACGACGCCTGCGACCGACGGAAGCGCGGCGACGTCGACGTCCGCCTCGGCGATCACGATGTCGAGCACGCCGAACTCCGCGGCGCCCTCGGCGACGGCGTACGCCGCGGCGCGCGAGTCCACGAGCACGCCCTCGGCGAGGGGGCCGAGCACCGCCGCGACGGCGGCCTCGTAGCCCGCGTCGACGTGCACCGCGTCGCCCACGAGCCCGCGCACGCCCTCGCCTCCGCGCGCCACGAGCGCCGCCGCGCCGTTCTGGACGTCGAGCGCGCTCGACAGCGCCGCGACCTTCGCCGTCAGGGCGTCGGCCTCGCGCTCGGCCGTGCGGTGGGTCTCGCGGATCCGCTCCAGCTCGGCCTCGGCGTCGGCGGTCTCGCGCTGCGCGGCCTCGTACGCCGCCTGGTGCTCGGCGGCGGTGCCCTCGGACACCACGGCGGGGTCGATCTGCTCGAGCGCCTCGGCCGCCTCGATCCGGCGCTGATCGGCGGCGTCGAGCGCGTTCTGCTGACGCAGCACCGCGCCGCGGACGGCTGCCAGAGCCGACTGGGCCGCCTCCGCCGAGCCGCGCAGGGCGGTCAGCCGCATGTCGTGCTCCGACACGAGCGCGCTCTGCTCGGCGATGTCGGCGTCGAGCGCGTCGAGCTCGGCCCGCGCGCGCATCACGGCGCGCGCGGCCTCCTGGACGGCGTCCTGCGCATCGCCCAGACCGTCGGAGATCTGCGTGATCTCCGCACGCGCCTCGTCGATCGCGGCCTGCGTGACCGTGACGGCCACCGTGCTCGGGTCCTCGTCAGCGCCGAGCAGCGCCAGGCGCTGGTTGGCCAGCGTGTACAGGCCGCGCAGCCGCTCCTGCACCTGCTCGAGCGCGAACGCCACGCGCCGGGCCTCGTCGACCGCCTCGGCGTTCTGCTCGCGCTCGAGCTGGGCGATGCGGGCGCGCACGCCGTCGGCCTGCTCCTGCAGCACCAGGCGCTCGGTGTGGCGCTCCTGCTCGCTGCGCGCGTGGTCCGCGAGCGCGGCGCGCAGCTGAACGACCTCGTCGGCCAGCAGGCGCGCCTTGGCGTCGCGCACGATCGCCGCGATGGTCTGCGCCTCGCGCGCGATCTCGGCCTGCTTGCCGAGGGGCTTGAGCTGCCGGCGGATCTCCCCCGCCAGGTCGCTCAGGCGCGTCAGGTTCTGCTCCATCGCCTCGAGCTTGCGGAGGGTCTTCTCCTTGCGGCGGCGGTGCTTCAGGATGCCCGCGGCCTCCTCGATGAACCCGCGCCGGTCCTCGGGGGTCGCCTGCAGGACCGCGTCGAGGCGGCCCTGGCCGACGATCACGTGCATCTCGCGCCCCAGACCCGAATCGCTCAGGAGCTCCTGGACGTCGAGCAGGCGGCAGGACTCGCCGTTGATCGCGTACTCGCTCGAGCCGTTGCGGAACAGCGTGCGGCTGATCGTCACCTCGCTGTACTCGATCGGCAGGGCGCCGTCCGAGTTGTCGATCGTGAGCTGCACCTCGGCGCGGCCGAGCGGCCCGCGCGTCGCCGTGCCGGCGAAGATGACGTCCTCCATCTTGCCGCCGCGCAGGGTCTTGGCGCCCTGCTCGCCCATCACCCACGCGAGCGCGTCGACGACGTTGGACTTGCCGGATCCGTTGGGCCCCACGATCGCGGTCACACCCGGCTCGAGCGCGAACGTGGTGGGCTGCGCGAACGACTTGAAGCCCTTGAGCGTCACGCTCTTCAGGTGCATCCGCGGTCCTCTCGATTCCGGTGCCCGCACGGGGCCGCGATCCCTGGAAATCGCCGGGATTCACGCTACCGGACGGGCCTCGCCGCACCGCGCAGCGCGCACGCGGTTCGCATCGAATCTGAGAATCCGCTTGACGACGACGTCCGCGCCGCTATAGCGTCATTCTCCGCAAGCCCGCGAGATCGAGAGGAGGGCGTCATGTTCATGATCACTGCACCAGTGACCCGGTTCACCGGAAAGGCGTCCGGCCCCATCCGCGCGCTCGATGCGGCGCACCGCGCCGCGCGCATCCTCGGCTGACGTCCGCCGTCGCCCACCCCGGGCGACCCGGCCCCGCCTCCGGACCTCCGCCGCGCCTCCGCCGGTCGTCATGACCGCCCGCGCCGAATGGTCCCCGCGCCGACTCCGTCGGCTCCGCGCCTGACCCGGCCTCCGCGGTCCGCGCCTTCCGCGATCCCGCTTCTCCGCGAGGGTCGCCGCAATCCCCGTCCCCCGAGCCGTGGGGACGTCCATCCGCCCCTGTCCGGGGCGCTCCTGAGGAGAACACCATGTCGAACACGCTCATCACCGGTCGCCGCGACAACCGCCACGAGGCCGAGAGCCTCGCGGCGCGCACGTCGCATCCGCCGGGGCCTCCCCAACAGGCCGCGCAGGCGCTGCAGAACCGCTCTGCACGCACCGCGCTTCCCGACCGGGTGGCCATGTGGATCGGTCTCAAGCTGCTGCTGTGGGGCACCCGCCCCGAGCCGCGCGACGCCGAGACGATCGAACGCCGCGACCTGCGCGAGGCCCTCGCCGAGCGCGCGATCCGCGAACACCGCGCGGCCCTCGAACGGGCCCGCGCCGCCAGCGGCCTGATCGCCTACACCGGCCAGTTCGGCCGCTGACGAACCCCACCCCGGCCGGGCGGGGCGATCCCCCGCCCGGCCGAACCTCCATCCGGAAGGAAAGCTCCACCATGTCCCCCACGACGGGATCCCTTCTCGCCGGCCTGCGCATCGACGCGCTCCGGCTCCCCTCCTCGGTCGACGCCCCCGAGGCCGCCGACCTCCTCGCCGCGGCGCGCGTCATGACCGACGCCCTGCGGCACGACACCGGCACGACGCTGTTCGACGCCGAGCCCGCGGAGTGGCTCGCCGGCCTGCGCGCCACCCGGTACGTCGACCGCCGGGTCCGCCTGGCGCGGCTCGAGTACCGCGTGGTCGGCGTCCTCGAGCTCGACGTCCCGCTCGACGGCGAGCGCTCCGCGAACGCGGGCTTCCACGTCGCGCCCGACGCCCGCGGCGCGGGCATCGAGGACGCGCTGATCGAGGAGGCCGAGCGCCTCGCGCGCGACGCAGGCCGCTCGGTGCTGTACACCTGGAACCTCACCACGATCGACGTGCCGGGCGAACGCCTCCCGTCGCCGGCGGGCATCGGCTCCGTCCCGCTCGAGGCGGACAGCACGCGGCGTCTGCTTCGGCACGGGTACACGCTGGGTCAGGTCGAGCGCGTCAGCACGTTCGAGTTCGCGGCGTCGCTGACGCGTGCCGAGCGGATGCTCGAGACCGCGCTGGCCGCGGCCGGGCCCGAGTACCGCCCGGTGTGGTGGCCGTCGCCGGCCGCCGACGAGCTCGTGGACGGCTACGCCTACGCCGTGGGCAGGATGGCCACGGACGTGCCGAGCGGAGAGCTCGACTGGGAGCCCGAGGCCTGGGACGCGGAGCGCATCCGCTACCGCGAGCGGCTCCAGGCCGACGCCGGCCAGCTCATGGCGGTCGCGGCGGTCGTCCACGAGCCGACCGGCGCCGTCGCCGCGTTCAACGAGCTCGTGATTGGACGTGACCGCTCGCGCCCGACGCAGAACTACGGAACGCTCGTGCTGCCGGAGCACCGCGGGCACCGCCTCGGCACGATCGTGAAGTGCCTCGGCCTGATCCGCTGGCACGAGCTCGTGCCGACCTCGCCGCGGGTCATGACGTTCAACGCCGAGGAGAACAGGTTCATGCTCGACGTGAACGAGGCCGTCGGGTTCGCTCCCGCGGCCACGTCAGGCGAGTGGAAGAAGGAACTGTGATGGACATCCGGATCGAGTCGGTCGCCGTGCCCGAGACGCTCGACGCCCCGGAGGCGGCGGAGTTCGTCGCCCTCGCGGAGCTGTCGAACCAGGCGTGGCGACGCGAGTCCGGCACCGACCTGCACGACGACGATCCGCGGGAGCTGATCGTCCGGTGGCGCGAGACGCCGTACCGCGCGACGCGGGTGATCGCCGCGCGGGTGGACGGCGAGCCGGCCGGCATGGCCTACCTGGAGCTCGACAAGACCACCCAGGAGTCGGCCGAGATCGACGTGTCGCTCGCCGCGGAGCACGACGACGGTCCCGTCGCCGACGCGCTGTTCGCCGAGCTCGAGCGCATGGCGCGCGAGTCGGGCCGCCGCATCCTGCAGTCGTGGACCATCCACCGCGCGGAGCCCGTCGAGGACCGCGTGACCCCGCCGACGGGAGCCGGATGGATTCCCCTCGACGCCGGGTACCGGCGCATGATGCGCAACGGCTACGCGCTGGGGCAGGTCGAGCGCAACAGCGTGTTCGACCTGCAGGGCTCCTACGACGCGGTCGACCGGCTGCTCGAGCAGGCGCTCGCCAAGGCCGGACCGGACTACCGCGCGGTCTGGTGGTCGGGGGCCACCCCACCCGAGTACGCCGCCGGCTACGCCGCCGCGATCGCGCGGATGAGCTCCGACGTCCCCGTCGGCGAGCTGTCGGCCGAGCAGTCGGTCTGGGACACGGAGCGCGTGTTCGAGCGCGACGGGCGGTTCGCCGAGGCGGGGACGCTCATGGGCGTGACCCTGGTCATCCACGAGCCGACGGGCGAGGTCGCGGCGTTCAACGAGCTGCAGATCGGGCCGGATCGCACCCGCCCGACCTCCCAGTGGGGCACGCTCGTGATGCCGGAGCACCGCGGTCGCCGGCTCGGCGCGATCGTCAAGTGCGTCGGGCTGAGGCGCTGGCACGAGATCGTGCCCGAGGAGAACCGGTACATGCTCGACGTGAACGAGGCCGTGGGCTTCGTTCCGGCGTCGTACGCGGGCGCGTGGGAGAAGAAGCTCGCGTAGCTCCCGGCCGGCGCCGCCGCTGGTTGACTGGTGACATGAGATTCACCGTGATCGGCGGCGGCGTCGGCTGCGCCCGGTTCGTCAGGGGGCTGCGCGAGCACGTGCGGCGGACCGGCGGCGAGGACCGGATCGACGTGGTGGTCAACACCGCGGACGACTGGTGGGTGTCGGGGCTGCGGATCGCCCCCGACCACGACAGCCTGCTGTACGCGCTGGCCGGCGTGAACGACGCCGAGCGGGGCTGGGGCCGCGCGGGCGAGACCGAGCGCGTCTCGGCCGAGCTGGCGGCCTGGGGCACGGCGCCGGAGTGGTTCACGCTCGGCGACCTGGATCTCGGCACGCACATCGCGCGCACGGCGTGGCTGCGCGCGGGCCTCACGGTGTCGGAGGTCTACCGGCGGCTCGGTTCCCGGTGGGACCTCGGCGTGACGATGCATCCCGCGACCGACAGCGAGATCGACACCCACGTGATCCTGGCCGACGGCGACCCGATCCACTTCCAGGAGTGGTGGGTGCACCACCGCGCGGCCCTGCCCGCGACCGGCTTCGTGCAGCGCGGCATCGAGCGGGCCGTCCCCTCCGATGGCGCGCTGGAGGCGATCTCTGGGGCCGATGTCATCCTGATCGCGCCGTCGAACCCCGTCGTGTCGGTGGGCCCGGTGCTCGCCGTGCCGGAGATGCGCGAGGCGCTCGCGGTCGCGGATGCGCCGATCGTCGGGGTGTCGGGGATCATCTCGGGCGCCGTGGTGCGCGGGATGGCCGACGCGTGCCTGGCCACGATCGGCGTGGAGACCTCGGCCGAGGCCGTCGCCGAGCACTACGGCGCGAGGGCGTCGGGCGGGCTGCTCGACGGCTGGCTCGTCGACGAGGCGGATGCCGGCGCGGTCGAGCCGCTCGAGCGGATCGGCATCCGCACGCGCGCGGTGCCGCTGTGGATGCGCGACGCCGACACGTCGGCCCGCCTCGCGGGGGACGCCGTGGCGCTCGCGCTCGCGCCGCGCTGACCCGGGTCAGCCCTTCGGCGGGCCGCCCGCCTCGCCCAGCTCGGTTGCGCCGAGGCGCAGGGCCCGCACGAGCGGCTTGTTGATCGACTGCGACACCGCGGCCTGCGTGATCCCCTCGCGCGCCGCGATGTCCTTCTGCTGCTGTCCGCGCCAGCTCTCGAACGCCACGCGCCGGGCGCGCGGGCTCATGTCGGCCACGACCTGGTCGCGCAGCACCAGGTAGGCGTTGACCACGGCCTCCTGGGCGCGCGCCTCGGCCGGCTGGGTCTCATGCACCACGAAGCGCGAGCGCGTGCCGGGCAGCCGGCCGCGCTCGAGCGCCTCCGCGCGCTCGACGGCCTCGCGCGCGGCCCACCATCCGGGTCCGTCCTGGATCGCGTCGGCCAGCATCGACTCGACCGGCTTGATGTCGCCGAGGCCGAGCCCGAAGCGGCACGCGACGCCCTTGGGCAGGGCGAGCTGCAGGTACAGCGTCGCGACCAGGGCGTCCTCGACGGTGCCGTACACGGCCTGGAACTCGTCGGCGACCGTGGGCCACCAGCGCTGCACCGCGCGCGGGCGCGCCTCCTCGATCGCGAGAGCCGCGGACTCGATCTCGCGTTGCAGCACGTCGCGGTCGGGGGCCTCCCGCGAGGCCACGATGTCTGCGATGACGGCTACGACCATGCCTTCACCGTATCACTGATACCGAAACCACATAAGCGAATTCGCTTAATCGGTGCCGGATATCACCGATCGGGCGCGGCGCTGGCACGCGGGACAGTAGTGACTCGAGCGGTTCGCGAAGGAGACACGGACGATCGCGCGCCCGCAACGTGGGCACGGCTTCCCGTGCCGCCCGTAGGCGTTGAGGCTGTGCGCGAAGTACCCCGCCTCGCCGTTCACGTTGACGTACTGCGCGTCGAAGCTGGTGCCGCCCTCAGCCAGCGCCTTCGCGAGCACGGCGCGCACCTCGGCGAGCAGGCGGTTCATCGCGCGCGTCGACAGGTCGCGCGCCAGGGTCTCCGGGTGCACGCGCGCGGCCCACAGCGCCTCGTCGGCGTAGATGTTGCCGATGCCGCTCACCACCGTCTGGTCGAGCAGCACCCGCTTGATCGCCGACGACTTGCCCGCGATCCGGCGCCGGAACAGAGCATCGTCGAACGCCGGGTCCATCGGATCCCGCGCGATGTGCGCGGCCTGTGCGGGCACGAGCGGCGCGGCGTCGCCGAAGCCGCCCGGATGCCCGTCGGGCGTCGGGATCAGCGCGTCGATCGCGAGCGATCCGAACGTGCGCTGATCCGCGAACACGACCGCGAGCTCGCCGTGCTCGGGGTGCTCGATCGCGAGCCGCACGCGCTCGTGCCGCTCGGCCGGCGCCCCCGGCGCGCGCAGCAGCATCTGGCCGCTCATGCCGAGGTGGACCATGACGGCCTCGGGCCCCGCGGCGGGATCGTCGCCGAGCGGCAGCCACAGGAACTTGCCGCGACGCGCGGTGCCGGTGATCCGGCGCCCCGTCAGGCGGCGCTCGAAGTCGTCCGGTGCGCCGAGGTGCCGCGTGAGCGCGCGCGCATCGTGCGCCTCGACGCCGAGCACGCGTGCTCCGGTGACGGCGGGAGCCAGGCCCGCGCGCACCACCTCGACCTCGGGCAGCTCCGGCATCGGCGGCGTCAGGCCGTGACGCGGTCGCTGAGCCGGCGCCACGCCTCGAGCGCGGCGGCCATCTCGGCGGTCTTCTTGCTGGTGCCCTCGCCCGTGGTGGTGAGCTCCCCCACCGCGACCGTGGCGACGAAGCGGCGGTCGTGGTCCGGGCCGCTGGCCTCGACGGCGTACACGGGCGGCGTGAGCCCCTGACGCGCGGCGATCTCCTGCAGCGCGGTCTTCGGGTCCATCGCGGCGCCGTAGCGCTCGGGGTCCTTCAGCAGCGGCTCGATGAGGCGGAGCACCATCGCGGTCGCCGCCTCGCTCCCGGCCGACAGGTAGGTGGCGCCGATCACGGCCTCCATGGCGTCGGCGAGGATCGAGTCCTTGTCGCGGCCCCCGGTGAGCTCCTCGCCGCGGCCGAGGCGCAGGTGATCGCCCAGCCCGATGCCGCGGGCGATCTCCGCGAGGGCGACGGTCGACACGACGCTGGCGCGGCGCTTGGCGAGCGCTCCCTCCTCGAGCTCGGGATGACGCGAGTACAGCATCGTCGTCACGGCCAGCCCCAGCACCGAGTCGCCCAGGAACTCCAGGCGCTCGTTGTGCGGGATGCCGCCGTTCTCGTAGGCGAAGGAGCGGTGCGTCAGCGCCAAACCGAGAAGCTCGGCGTCGATGTCGACGCCGAGCTTCTCGGTCAGGTGCTGAGGTCCGCGAACGGAATCCGTCACGGCAGCCGGATCAGACGTCGGCGACCTTGCGGCCCTTGTACTCCAGGAACAGCTCGGTGCCCTGCGAGTCGGTGACGACCTTCGCCTGGTGCGGACGGCTGTAGACGACCTTGCCGTTCTCGACGGTCTTGACGAGCGCGGGGGCCTCGGCCTTCCACTGCGCGCGGCGCGAACGGGTGTTGGAACGGGAGACCTTCCGCTTCGGAGGGTTACCAGCCATGATTCAGCTCTCTTCTGTGTCGCGGGCGGCGTCAGACGCCGATCCGTGGTCGGTGAGGTTCTGGAGCGCGGCCCATCGAGGGTCGACGGGCGCCTGCTGCGCGCTTCCCGATTCGGTCAGCCGCTCGCCCGTGTTCGGGTCGAGCCCGGGGCAATCCGGCTGACAGACCGGTTGAAACGGGAGCGCCAGAACGGTCGCGTCCCTGACCAGAGTTTCAAGATCCACGTGGTCGTCTTGAACCTCGAAGTCAGCCGCTTCCTCCCCAGGATACTCGAAAAGCTCCTGAAACTCGACTTCGAGCGGCGCGACGATCTCGCGCAGGCAGCGCCCGCACTCGCCCTCGTACTCGGTGTCGAGCGTGCCGGAGACGAGGATGCCCTCGTGCACGGACTCCAGGCGCGCGTCGAGCTCGAGGTCCTTGCCCTGAGGCACGGCGACGAGACCCTCGCCCCATTTCTCGGGCGCGGGGATGGTCAGGCGGTGCTCGCGCATCTCGCCCGGCGTGCGCACGATGTCGCGCGCAGGCAGGACGAACGGGCCGGAAAGTCGGGATCTCACGCTTCGATGCTACTCGCGAGGTCGTTCCGGGAGGCCGCGACGGGCCGGTGCCCGGCGGACGCCCAGGCGCGGGTCAGAAGTCCCGGGCGCTCGCCTTGGCGAGGAAGCGCGCGACCGCCGGCGGCACGAACGGCGACACGTCGCCGCCGAGCCCCGCGACCTGGCGGACGAGTGAGCTCGACACCAGCGCGTGAGACGGCTCGGGCAGCAGGAACACGGTCTCGATGCCGGCCAGGTGCCGGTTGACGACCGCCATCGGCGTCTCGTAGGCGACGTCCACCTGCGACCGGATGCCCTTGACGAGCACGCCCGCGCCGACCTCCTGCGCGTAGTCGACCAGCAGGCCGACGCTCCACGAGCCCACGATCACGTTGCCGTCCATGCCGTCCTCGGCGATCGACTGCTCGATGAGCGAGACGCGCTGGGCGATCGGCAGCATGCCGGCCTTGTCGGGGTTGTGCACCACGAGCACGTGCAGCTCGTCGTACAGGGCTGCGGCCCGGCGGATGACGTCGAGATGCCCCAGCGTCGGCGGGTCGAAGGATCCGGGGACGACGGCGATCCGGCTGCTCATACGCGTCAGCCTATCCACGAGTCTCGGGAGGACCGGGTTTCGGCTCGCTCCGCTCGCTCGACCTTGACCCGGCGCGCATCAACGCCTCCTTCGTCGGCATTGCCCCGCGCCGCGTCAATTCTTCGCCAGGGCGGCGCGCTCCTCCTGCGTCATGCGGCGCGCGAGCGCCTCCGCGAGCCCTCGGTGGCGGTCGAGCGTCGGGTCGCCCTCGAGGATGCGCTCGGCCTCGCCGCGCGCGCGGGCGATCAGGTCGGCGTCCTTGACCACGCGCAGCAGCCGCAGCGACGAGCGCGCGCCGGACTGCGCATCGCCCAGCACGTCGCCCTCGCCGCGGAGCTCGAGGTCGACCTCCGCGAGCGCGAAGCCGTCGAGCGTCGCCGCCACGGCGTCGACGCGCTCGCGCGCTGTCGCTCCCTGCTCGGCCTCGGTCACGAGCAGGCACAGGCCGGGCACGCCGCCGCGGCCCACGCGGCCGCGCAGCTGGTGCAGCTGGGAGACGCCGAACCGGTCCGCGTCCAGGATCACCATGGTCGACGCGTTCGGGACGTCGACGCCGACCTCGATCACGGTCGTCGCCACGAGCACGTCGATGTCCCCGCGCGCGAAGTCCTGCATGATGCGGTCCTTCTCGTCCGAGGGCATCCGGCCGTGAAGGGTCGCGATGCGCAGCTCGCCCACGCGCGGATGGCGGGCGAGCATGTCCGCGACCTGCACGACGCCCCAGTGCGGGCGGGCGGCCTCGCCCTCGACGGGAGGCGCGAACTCCCCCGAGCCGTCGTCCTCGCCCGGTGCGACGGCCTTCGCGTTCTCGGCGTCGATCGCCGAGCAGACCACGAAGACCTGGTGCCCGCGCTCGACCTCCTCGGCCACGCGCTCCCAGACCCTGCCGAACCAGCCGGGCTTCTCGGCGATGGGCGCGACGAACGTCTGGATACCGGCGCGCCCGGCCGGCATCGTGCGGATGGTCGAGACGTCCAGGTCGCCGAACACCGTCATCGCGACCGTGCGCGGGATGGGCGTCGCCGTCAGGACGAGCGCGTGCGGGCTGGTGCCCTTCGCCCGCAGCATCTCGCGCTGCTCGACCCCGAAGCGGTGCTGCTCGTCCACGACGACCAGCCCGAGGTCGGCGAACGTGGTGCCCTCGCTGAGCAGCGCGTGCGTGCCCACCACGATGCGCGCCTGACCGGAGGCGACGCGCAGCGCGGCCTTGCGCCGGTCCGCGGCGGGCATCTGGCCCGTCAGCAGCGTCGGCATGAGCTCCGGCGCGAGCTTCGGACCGAGCATCCGGGTGATCGAGCGGAGGTGCTGCCCGGCGAGGACCTCGGTCGGCGCGATGAGGGCCGACTGCCCGCCTGACTCGGCGACCTGCAGCATGGCGCGCAGCGCCACGAGCGTCTTGCCGGAGCCGACCTCGCCCTGCACGAGCCGGTTCATGGGCCAGTCGGCCGTAAGGTCCGTCGCGATCGACCGGCCGACCGCCGCCTGGTCGGGCGTGAGCTCGAACGGCATGGCGGCGTCGAAGCGCTCCAGCAGGCCGCCGGGCCGCGCCGGGCGCTGCGTGGCCGACATCATCCGCACGAACTGCCGCTGCTGCGCGAGCGCGGTCTGCAGCACGAGCGCCTCGTGCATGCGGAGCGTCTGGCGGGCGGCGTCGATCTGCGCCCGCGTCTCGGGGCGGTGGATCCACTCGAGCGCCTCGCGCGCCGTCAGCAGCGCCTCGCGGAACCGCAGCTCGTCGGGCACCGGATCCGGGATGTCCTCGAGCCGGTCGAGCACCTCGCCGATCCAGGTCTGGAGCTTCCAGCTCGTCACGGCGGCGGTCGCGGGATAGATCGGGATGGGCGTGCGCACGATCTCGTCGGCCTTCGCGAGCGCGGCCGTGTCGTCCTCGAACAGCTGGTAGTCCGGGTTCGCGAACTGCAGCACGCCCTTGAAGGCGCCGACCTTGCCCGAGAACACGCCGCGTCGGCCCCGCTTGAGCTCCTTCTCGCGCCACGCCTGGCCGAAGAAGGTGAGCGTGAGCTCGCCCACGCCGTCGCCGATCACGACCTCGAGCAGCTCGCCGCGGCGGTTGCGCATCCGCCGGCGGCGCACGCTTCTGACCTCGGCGACGACGGTCGCGAGCTCGCCGAGCGGCAGGTCCAGGATGGGCGTGAGCTCGCCGCGCACGGCGTAGCGGCGCGGGTAGTGCGCCACCAGGTCGCCCACGACGGCCATGCCGAACGCGCGCGAGAGCGTCTTGGCCGCCTTGTCGCCGAGCGCGAGGCTCAGCGGCGTGTCGAGCGTGAACGACATGCCCCGAGTCTAGGTCGGGGTGCCGACAGCGCCGGGCCGGCGAGCGGATACCGTGGACGGGTGACGAGGATCATCGCCGGGGCCGCGGGCGGCGTGCGGCTGGACGTGCCGTCGGCGGGGACGCGCCCGACGAGCGACCGCGTGCGGGAGTCGCTGTTCGCCGCGCTCGAGGTGGCCGGCGCGCTCGACGGCGCGCGCGTGCTCGACCTCTACGCGGGGTCCGGCGCGCTGGGACTCGAGGCGGCCAGCCGCGGCGCCGCGGCAGTCGACCTCGTGGAGCGCGCCAAGGCGGCCGCCGCGATCGCGCGCCGCAACGCGGAGGGCGTGCGGCGCTCGATCGGCGGGGGCGCGCCGCCCGTGCGCGTGCACGCCGCCGCGGTCGGCACGTGGCTCCGCGGTGCGACCGGCCCGTTCGACCTGGCGTTCCTGGATCCGCCCTACGACCTTCCCGGCGCCGAGCTCGACGCGGTGCTCGCGGCGCTCGCGCCGCTGCTGTCGGCGGATGCCGTCGTGGTCGTGGAGCGCTCCTCGCGCTCGGGCGCCCCTGACTGGGCCGCGGCCGGCCTCGAGCCGCTGCGCGACCGCGCGTACGGCGACACCGCGCTGTGGTGGGGTCAGCCGGCGGCCGAGTCCCAGTCGCGGTAGGGGTCCCAGCCGCCCGGGCCCGCGTACGGCAGCCCGCCGACGAGCACAGGCGCCTCGCCGCGCTCGACGACCCGTCCGATCGGGCGGAAGCCCGGCGCGATCGCGTCGCCCGCGAAGGTCGCGAGGAGCGCGTGGTCCTCGCCGCCCTCGAGCGCGGTCACCGGGTCGTCGCCGAACGCGGCGCGATCGAGGTCGATCGAGACCCCGGAGGCGTCGGCCATGCGACGGGCGTCGAGCCCCAGGCCGTCCGAGACGTCCATCATGGCCGTGGCTCCGGCGACCGCCGCCATGGGTCCGAGCCCGATCGGAGGCACGGGGCGCAGCTGCGCCGCGAGCGCATCCGACTCCCCCGCCGCGACCCGGCCCGGATCGACGGGCACGGGGGCCCCGTCGGCGTCGCGGAATCGGCCGAACAGCACGGCGAGGCCGCGGGCCGCCATCCCGAGCTCGCCCGCGAGCGCGACCACGTCGCCGGGCCTCGCGCCCGAGCGCAGCACGGGGTCGCGTCCCTCGAGGTCGCCGAGCGCCGTGACGGCGACGGTCAGCGTGGCGGACACCGTGAGGTCGCCGCCCACGACCGCGCAGCCGGGGGCGAGCGCGTCGCACGCCTCGCGCAGGCCGTCGGCGAGCCGCTCCACGAACGAGATCCGAGTGTCGTTGGGCATCGCGAGGGCCACCAGGAGCGCGGTCGGACGGGCGCCCATCGCGGCGACGTCGGCCAGGTTCACCGCCGCCGCCTTCCAGCCGAGGTCGTAGCCGCTCGACCACGCGAGCCGGAAGTCCGGCCCGTGCACGAGCGTGTCGGTGGTCGCCACGACGGATCCGCTGGGCGCCGCGACCACCGCGGCGTCGTCACCGGGCCCGACGTGCGCGGCCGCCGCACGTCCGGTGCGGGCGGCGATGCGACGCAGCACCTCGGCCTCGCTGAGCTCGCCGACCGTGGGATCCGTCTCGGGCGCGGGAGCGTCGTGCATCCCCTCAGCGTATGCGCGGCGGTCCCCGACACTGCAACTCCGCGCTGAGAGTGCAGTGGCCCGCGGCGGTCTCAGCGCGGCGTTGCAGTCTCGGCGCGGCGTTGCGGTTTCGAGGCCCCGACCGGACGCCCAGGATGCCGGATCTAGACTCTTCGGGTGATCCGTCGATTCGCCGCAGCGGCCGCGCTCGTGCTCGCCCTCGGCCTGTCCGGATGCGCCGCGACCGTCCATCTCGAGGCGGCGCAGGATGCGAACGACCCGCTGTGCGCGGACGTCACCGTGCGCCTGCCCGACGCGATCCAGCACCTGGAGCGCCGCTGGACCGACGCCCAGTCGACCGGCGCGTGGGCGGACGAGGAGGGCACGGCGGTCATCCTGAGCTGCGGCGTCACTCCCCCCGGACCCACGACCCTGCAGTGCGTGACCTTCGACGGCGTGGACTGGATCGTCGATCCGGAGGCCCTGCCGATGCAGCGCATCACGACCTACGGCCGCACGCCGGCGACGCAGGTCTACGTCGACACGAGCCGCATCAGCCCCGATCAGGTGCTGGCCGCCGTCAGCCGCCTGGTGTCGTCCATCCCCGCCGAGAGCCGGTGCGTCGACCCCGACGAGGCCACGAAGGTCGACGAGTAGCCGACGCCGCGCGGCCGCGCCCCGCCCGGGTCAGGCCGCGCGGGCCAGGCCGAGCTCGATGAGCTCGGTGATGAGCTCCCCGTAGGTCATCCCGGAGGCGATCCAGCACTTGGGGTACATCGAGATCGGCGTGAAGCCCGGCATGGTGTTGAGCTCGTTGATGACGACCTCGCCGTCCGCGGTGAGGAACACGTCCACGCGCGCGAGCCCACGGCCGTCGACCGCCTCGAACGCCCGGCGGCCGGTCTCGCGGATGCGCTCGGTCTCGTCCTCGGTGAGCGTCGCGGGGCACACGACCTCGGCGCCGTCGCCGCCCAGGTACTTGCCCTCGAAGTCGTAGAACTCGCGCGTGGTCAGCACGATCTCCCCCGGCAGCGACGCGCGCGGGCGGCCCCCGTCGCGGCCCTCGAGGATCGCGACCTCGATCTCGCGGCCGACGATCCCCGTCTCGATCAGCACCTTGTCGTCCTCGGCCAGGGCGACGCGCATGGCGTCGTCGAGCTCGCTCTCGTCATGGGCCTTCGACACGCCCACGCTCGAGCCCGCGCGGGCCGGCTTCACGAACACGGGGTAGCCCAGCGCCTCGATGTCGGCGCGCACGCCATCGGCGTCGGCCGCCCAGCGCGCGCCGCGCACCGTGACCCACGGCGCGACAGGCAGGCCCTCGGCCTGCAGGGCGACCTTCATGAAGTGCTTGTCCATGCACAGCGCCGAGTCGAGCACGCCGCCGCCCGCGTAGGGCAGCTCGAGGATGTCGAGGAAGCCCTGGATGGTGCCGTCCTCGCCGTGCAGGCCGTGCAGGATGGGCAGGACCACGTCGACCTCGCCGAGGTCCTCGACCGCGCCGTCCGCGCGCACCACGCGCAGCGTGCGGTCGCCCGCCGACGAGGGCCACAGGATGCGCGTTCCGTTGTCCACGACCTCGGGCAGCTTGGCGGCGTCCAGCGCGAAGCGAGCCGGTTCGTCCTGCTCCAGCACGAAGAGGCCGTCGCGCGTGATCCCGACCGGGATCACGCGGAAGCGGTCACGGTCGATCGCTCCGAGGACCCCGCCCGCCGTCGCGGAGGAGATCGAGTGCTCGCTCGATCGCCCTCCGAAGAGCACCGCCACGGTCGTGCTGGCCATTCTGCGTCCCTTCGCCCTGCGGCGTGTCGTCGTCTGTCGTGAGATGAGGCGCGATCTCGCGCGGGTTCATGGTGCCGTCCAGCACCATCTTGACCTGCTGCACGATCGGCATCTCGACGCCCGCCTCCTTGGCGAGCTGGAGGATCGGCGCGACCGATCCGAGTCCCTCGGCCGTCTGGTCCATCTGGCGAACGACGTCCTGGAACGTGTACCCCTGGCCCAGCAGGCGCCCGGCGGTGTTGTTGCGGCTGAGCGGCGACTGGCACGTGGCGATGAGGTCGCCCAGTCCGGCCAGCCCTTGCAGGGTGCCGGGCTGCGCGCCGTACGCGACGGCGAAGTCGGTCATCTCCACCAGGCCGCGCGTGATGATCGACGCCTTCGTATTCTCGCCGTAGCCGACGCCGTCCACGATGCCGATCGCGACCGCGATGAGGTTCTTGAGCACGCCGCCGAACTCGGTGCCGATCACGTCGGTGTTGACGAAGGACCGGAAGTAGGTGTTGCGCGCGCGGCGTGCGACGGCGTCCGCGGTCTCCTGGCTGCTGGACGCGATGACGGCGGCCGTCGGCTGCTCCCGCGCGATCTCGAGCGCCAGGTTCGGCCCGCTCGCCACCGCGATGCGCAGCGGGTCGCAGTGCAGCTCCTGCTCGATGACCTGGCTCATCCGCAGCCCGGTCTTCTTCTCGACGCCCTTCATCAGGCTCACGATCGGCACGGACTCCTCGCGCACGTGTGGGCGGAGGGCCCGCAGCGTCTCGCGCGCGGACTGGCTCGGCACCGAGAGGTACACCTGGGTGGCGCCGTCGAGCGCCCTGCGCAGGTCGTGCGTGGCGTGCAGCGTGCGCGGCAGGTTGATGCCCGGCAGGTACTTCGAGTTGCGCTTGGCCTCGTCGATCTCGTGCGCGAGCTCGGCGCGGCGCGCCCACATCATGACCTGGGCGCCGCCGTCGGCCAGCACCTTGCCGAAGGTGGTGCCCCAGCTGCCGGCGCCGACCACGACGACCTTGGGGGCGTCGACGCGGCGGCTCACAGGCGACCCGTCTCGGACTGGCCGTGCGAGGACGGGTCCCAGCGCTCGTCCGGCGCCTTCTCGCCGCGGATGCCCTCGAGCAGCGCGGTGATCGCCGCCATGAGGCGCGACGTCGCCTCCGCGATGGCCGCCGGGTCCGTCGGGCGGTCCTTCAGATCGGACAGGTCCACGGGGTCGCCGACGGCCATGCGCACGAGCTTGCGCGGCGGCCAGAGGCTGAGACCCTTCGCGTAGCGGCCCATGATGTCCTGGACCCCCCAGTGCGCGACGGGGATGAGCGGGAGGTCGCCCGCGAGCGCGAGGCGCGCGGCGCCGGACTTGCCGCGCATGGGCCACAGGTGCGGGTCGCGCGTGAGCGTGCCCTCGGGGTACACGATCACGCCACGCCCGTCCTTCACGAGCGCGGTCGCCTGCGCCATGGTCTGCGCGGCGCCGTCACGCGACGACGTGCGCGCCACGGGAACCATGCCGGTCGCCCGAAGGGCGGCGCCGAGCACGGGCACGCGGAACAGGCTGTCCTTGGCCATGAACCGCGGCGCGCGGCCCATCCGCCACACGGCGACCGCGACCATCAGCGGATCCAGCTCGCTGACGTGGTTGGGCGCGAGGATGTACGCGCCGTCGCGCGGCATCTTCTCCGCGCCGGCGATCCGGATCCGCGCCATCAGGCCGACGGCCGGGATCACGATCGCCGCGAGCGGCCAGAACCAACTCGGCCGGCTCTTCTCCGAGGAGCTCATCCCCGCCCCGCTCAGCCGACGACGTCGAAGTCGGCGCCGAGCGCCGTGAGCTTGTCGAAGAACTTCTCGTAGCCGCGGCTGATGATGCCGACGCCCGAGACGCGCGACGTCCCCTCGGCCGCGAGGGCCGCGATGACGTACGCGTAGCCGCCGCGCAGGTCGGGCACGACGATGTCCGCGGCGTGCAGCGGCGTCGGGCCGTTGATGACGGCCGCCTGCTCGAGCTCGCGGCGCGGCACACGACGGTAGGGGCCGTCGAGGCCCTTGGGGTGCACGACGATGTCGGCGCCCATCTGGTTCAGCGCGTGCGTGAAGCCCAGGCGGTTCTCGTACACGGTCTCGTGGACGATCGACTGGCCGTTGGCCTGCGTCAGGGCGACGATGAGCGGCTGCTGCCAGTCGGTCATGAAGCCGGGGTGCACGTCGGTCTCGACGATGACGGGCTTGAGCGGCGCGCTGCCGCGACGGAAGCGGATGCCGTCGTCGGTGATGTCGAAGTCGCCTCCGACCTTGCGGTACACGTTCAGGAACGTGAGCATCTCGTACTGGCGGGCGCCCTTGACGAAGATGTCGCCGTCGGTGGCCAGCGCCGCGCACGCCCACGACGCGGCCTCGTTGCGGTCGAACAGCGAGCGGTGGTCGTAGCCCCGCAGCTCGTCCACGCCCTCGATGAAGATGACCCGGTTGGGCTCGTAGGAGATGATCGCGCCCATCTTCTGCAGCACGCCGATCAGGTCCATGATCTCGGGCTCGATCGCGGCGTTGCGCAGCTCGGTGACGCCCTTGGCGCGCACGGCCGTGAGCAGCACCTGCTCCGTGGCGCCGACGCTCGGGTACGGCAGCTCGATGTTCGCGCCGTGCAGACCCTCGGGCGCCGACAGGCGGATGCCGCTGGGCTGCTTGTCGACGATCGCGCCGAAGCGGCGCAGCGCGTCGAGGTGGAAGTCGATCGGGCGGTCGCCGATGCGGCACCCGCCGAGGTCGGGGATGAACGCCTGACCCAGCAGGTGCAGCAGCGGGCCGCAGAACAGGATCGGGATGCGCGACGAGCCGGCGTGCGCGTCGATCTCCTCGAAATTCGCCGACTTGGCGTCGGCCGGGTCGAGCACGAGCGAGCCGGGCTCCTCGCCCTCGCTCACGTGCACGCCGTGCACCTCGAGCAGCGAGCGCACCACCTCGACGTCGCGGATCGCCGGCACGTCGCGCAGCACGCTGGGCGTCTCGCCCAGCAGCGACGCGACCATGGCCTTGGTCGCGAGGTTCTTGGCCCCGCGCACGTCGACCTGACCCTTCAGAGGCCGGCCGCCGCGGATCTCGAGCACTTCACCGGCCAGAGGGGCCGGGGTTCCGGGAGTATGCGCGTCGCCGAGAAGTGTCATGTGGTGGTGCCTCACTAGGGTCTTCGCGGCACGAGCCGCATTCGGTCACGAGGCGGGCCGGATCCTCGGCGCCCGGGGGTGCTGACGATCGTCGCGGGGCGGTTGCCCCGAGGTCACAGGACCGGGATGGTCCGGGGCCTCCACGCCTCGCGGCGGGCCTCGAACTGCGCGATCCTGTCCTCGTTGCGCAGCGTGAGCCCGATGTCGTCGAGCCCTTCGAGGAGCCGCCACCTAGTGTAATCGTCGATGTCGAAACCGGCCGTGAAGTCCCCGACAGTGGCGGTTCGCGCCACCAGGTCGACCGTCATCTCGACGCCCGGCTGCGCGTCGATCGCGGCCCAGAAGCGCTCCAGGTCGTCCTCGGCGATCACGCCCGTGAGCAGGCCCTGCTTGCCCGAGTTGCCGCGGAAGATGTCCGCGAAGCGGGGGCTCAGCACGACCTTGAAGCCGTAGTCGCGCAGCGCCCACACGGCGTGCTCGCGGCTCGAGCCGGTGCCGAAGTCCGGGCCGGCCACCAGGATGGACGCCGCGCGGAACGGCTCCTGGTTCAGGACGAACTCGGGATCCTGCCGCCAGCCCGCGAACAGCGCGTCCTCGAAGCCCGTCTTGGTGACGCGCTTCAGGTAGACGGCCGGGATGATCTGGTCGGTGTCGACGTTCGAGCGCTTCAGGGGCGCGGCGACACCGGTGTGCGTCGTGAACTTCTCCATGTCAGGCCTCCGCCCCGGTCTGCGCGAACTGCGTCATGGCGACCTCGGCGCCGTCGACCGGCTCCAGGTCGGAGGGGCTGGACAGCGTGCCCCGCACCGCGGTGGCCGCGGCGACGAGCGGGGACACCAGGTGGGTGCGGCCGCCCTTGCCCTGCCGGCCCTCGAAGTTTCGGTTGCTGGTCGAGGCGCAGCGCTCCCCCGGAGCCAGCTGGTCGGGGTTCATGCCCAGGCACATCGAGCAGCCGGCGAAGCGCCACTCCCCGCCGAACTCCGTGACGATCTTGTCGATGCCCTCGGCCTCCGCCTCCAGGCGCACGCGGGCCGAGCCCGGCACGACCATGACGCGCACGCCCTCGGCCTTTCTGCGGCCCTTGATGACCGACGCGAACGCGCGCAGGTCCTCGATCCGGCTGTTGGTGCACGAGCCCATGAAGACCGCGTCGACCGGCACCTCCTTCATGGGGGTGCCCGGAGTCAGGTCCATGTACTGCAGCGCCCGCTCGGCGGCCGCGCGCTCGTTCGGGTCGGTGAACGACTCGGGAGCCGGCACGGCGTCGCTCAGCGACACGCCCTGCCCCGGGTTGGTGCCCCACGTGACGAACGGCTCCAGCTCGTTCGCGTCGATGAACACCTCGGCGTCGAACACGGCGCCCTCGTCGGTGGGCAGCGTGCGCCAGTACGCGACCGCGTCGTCCCAGTCCTGACCCTGCGGGGCGTGCGGGCGGCCCTTCAGGTACTCGAACGTGATGTCGTCGGGCGCGACCATGCCCGCACGGGCGCCGGCCTCGATCGACATGTTGCAGATCGTCATCCGGCCCTCCATCGAGAGCGAGCGGATGGCGCTGCCGCGGTACTCCAGGACGTAGCCCTGGCCGCCGCCCGTGCCGATCTTCGCGATCACGGCCAGGATGATGTCCTTGGCCGTCACACCGGGCTTCAGCTCGCCCTCGACCGTGATCGCCATGGTCTTGAACGGCTTCAGCGGCAGCGTCTGCGTCGCCAGGACGTGCTCGACCTCGCTCGTGCCGATGCCGAACGCCATGGCGCCGAACGCGCCGTGCGTCGAGGTGTGGCTGTCGCCGCACACGACCGTGATGCCCGGCATCGTCAGCCCCAGCTGCGGGCCGACGACGTGGACGATGCCCTGCTCCTTGTCGCCCAGCGAGTGGATGCGGACGCCGAACTCCTCGGCGTTGCGGCGCAGCGTCTCGATCTGGGTGCGGCTGGTGAGGTCGGCGATCGGCTTGTCGATGTCGATCGTCGGGGTGTTGTGGTCCTCGGTCGCGATCGTCAGGTCGAGACGGCGCACGGGGCGCCCCTCGGCGCGCAGGCCGTCGAACGCCTGCGGGCTCGTGACCTCGTGGACCAGGTGCAGGTCGATGTAGATCAGATCGGGCTGGCCGTCCTCGCCCTTGACGACCAGGTGGTCGTCCCACACCTTCTCGGCGAGCGTGCGAGGGCGGTCCGGGATGGCGGCCGGATCGGCGGGGAATTCGGTGGTGCTCATGGGGTCTTTCTCCTTGCGTCGTCGGATGTCGGCCTCGACGAACTCCGCGACGGGGAAGGCCTAGAGCAGATTCCCGTCGCGGCGCAGAAGAAGAAGGAGGCCCGCGAACCGCATGTCTCCAGCGTAACATCCTGCACGCAGAGGGGACGTTTCGCGCGCAGAGTGCACAGACGGACGCGGCGCGGAGATCCGCTCTCTCAGCAGATCCCCGCGCCGCGTGTCAGATCGCTCATGCGACCGGCTCGAGCCGGCCGACGTCAGCGCTGGATCGACTCCGTGCGCTTCTCGCGCGACGAGGCGATGAGGCTCGCGACGGTGGCCACGGCCATGGACGCGACGATCACGCCGAGCGAGACCCAGTTGTTGATCTCGGGCGCCCACTCGATGTGGTGGCCGCCGTTGATGAACGGGAGCTCGTTGACGTGCATCGCGTGCAGGAACAGCTTCACGCCGATGAACGCCAGGATGAACGCCACGCCGTAGTGCAGGTAGCGCAGCTTCTCGAGCAGGTCGCCCAGCAGGAAGTAGAGCTGGCGGAGGCCCATGAGGGCGAAGATGTTCGCCGTGAACACGATGAACGGGCTCTGCGTGAGGCCGTAGATCGCCGGGATCGAGTCGATCGCGAACATCAGGTCGGTCACGCCGATCGCGACGAAGACGAGCAGCATCGGGGTGAAGTGGCGCTTGCCGTCCACCACGGTGCGCAGCTTGGCGCCGTCGTAGTGGTCGCTGATGTCGACGAAGCGGCGGAGGAACCGGACGATCACGGTCTCCTGCTTCTCGTCCTCCTCGAGCTTCTCGGGCATCGCCTGGCGGATCGCCGTGTACACGAGGAACGCGCCGAAGACGTAGAAGATCCAGGAGAAGTTCTCGATCAGGGCCGCACCCAGCAGGATGAACGCACCGCGCAGCACGAGCGCGATGATGATGCCCACCATCAGCACCTCCTGCTGGAGCTTCCGGGGCACCGCGAACTGGGTCATGATCAGCACGAAGACGAACAGGTTGTCGATCGACAGGCTGTACTCGGTCATCCAGCCGAGCAGGAACTCCTGCGCGGGCGTCGCGCCGGCGAACACCCACATCAGCACCGCGAAGATCAGCGCGAGCACGATGTAGAAGACGACCCAGAGGGTCGACTCCTTCGTGGAGGGGATGTGCGGCCGCTTCAGGATGAGAAGCAGGTCGAGGATCAGGATCGCGGTCAGCACGACGAGCGAGCCGACCTCGAACCACACGGGCAGAGCGAGGTCCATTCAGGGCCTTTCGATACGGCCTTCAGCAGGCACGGGGATGCGTCGAGAGTCTCTCCCCCGCGCTGCGCCCGAGGCGCGTGCGGTGCGGGCCCGGGATCCCACCGTCGAGATCCGTGATGACGAGCGCGCGTTGCCGGGATACTCCCTCTCGCGTCTCCAGGATACCCGGCCGCCCGCGCCGCCGATGCGCGCCGATCCGATACGGAACCGAGACGATCGGCGGCATCCGGACACTGACAGGGTGAGAGACGACACAGGCGCCCGCCGGGCGCCGGGACCGGATGGCGGTGCGATGAGCGACACCATGAGCGACGCCGAGCTCGTCGCGCGGGCGGCGGACGGGATGGAGCACGCGTTCCGGCTGCTGTACCGGCGGCACGCGCGGCCCGTCTACTGGATCGCGCACGGCCTGCTGCGCTCCGCGGCCGACGCCGAGGACGTCACGCAGGAGACGTTCGTGGTGGCGTGGCGCAAGCTCCGCGGCCTCGAGCTCGCGGGCGACTCGCTGCTGCCGTGGCTCGCGACCATCTGCCGCTTCCAGGCCGCCAACCGGCTGCGGGCGCGGCGCCGGGCCGAGGCCGACGCGCTCGACGAGCGCCAGCCCGACCTCGACGCCGACGTGCTGCAGCAGGTGATCGACGCCGACCTCGCCGACCGGATCCTCCGCGAGGTCGAGGGCCTGAGCCCCATCGACCAGCGCATCTTCCGGCTCTGCATCGGCGAGGGCTACGCGTATCAGGCGGCCGCCGACGAGCTCGGCGTCGCGCACGGGGTCGTCCGGAATCGTCTCTCCCGCATCCGCAGCAGACTGCGGGGCGTCGCCAGAGAGACGGAGGAAGCGCGATGAGCGAGAACGAGACCCGGCGGGACGACGTCCTGCCCGAGGTGTCCGACGAGACGCTCGCGCGGATCGAGACCCGCGTGTTCGACGCGATCGGCCGCGAGCGGCGCGAGGTGCGCTCCGGCGCGCGTCGGAGGCGCCGCGTGTGGCAGGGCGTGGGCGCGGCGGCGGCCATCGTGGCGGTGGCGGCCGTGATCTCCCCCGCCGTGCTGCAGGGCATCGGCGGGGCCGGGAGCGGCGCGGACTCCGGCGTGACCCTGTCGCGCGACGGCGCCGAGTCCGGCGGTGGCGAGTCGGGCGCTGTCCCCGAGGGCGCGCCCGCACCGGACGCCGGGACGGCCGAGGACAGCGCGGTCCGGCCGGGCGCCGCGGACGACGCCGGCGAGGTCGCGCGCGAGGTCATCCGCACCGGCAGCGCGACGATCGTGGTCGACGACGTGTCGGCCGCGGCCGACGAGATCTCGGCGCTCGCGACCGAGTTCGACGGCTGGGTCGAGAGCCTGTCGATCGGCGAGGACGCGACGCGCACGACCGAGGACGGCGTCGTGACCGAGTACATCCCGGTGCCGCCGAACGGCGGCTGGGTGTCCATCCGGGTCCCGGCGGATCGGCTCGACGCCGTCATGGCGCGGCTCGACGACGTGGGCGAGGTGACCGGCACCCGCGTCGGCACCGAGGACGTGTCGACCGTCACGCGCGACCTGCGCGCCCGGATCGATGCCGCACGGGCGTCCGTCGAGCGGCTCACCGCGCTGCTGGAGCAGTCCGGCAGCGTGGCCGACCTCGTCGAGGTCGAGGCGCAGCTCTCGGCCCGTCAGGCCGAGCTCGAGTCGCTCGAGCAGCAGCTCGAGTACTACGAGAGCCAGGTGGCGATGTCGACGCTCTCGGTCACCCTGACCGAGGAGGCGCCGCCGGTCGAGCCCGACCCGGCCGGCTTCGGGGACGGCCTGGAGGCCGGCTGGAACGGCCTGCTCGCCACGCTGAACGGCATCGTGATCGCGCTGGGCTTCCTGCTCCCCTGGCTCGCCGTGATCGGGCTGGCCTGGCTGATCGTGTGGGCGATCCTGCGCGCGGCGCGGAGTCGCCGGGGCGCGCGGGTCGAGGAGGCCGGAGACTAGGACGCCGCTGAGCGAGGAGGAATCCACCGATTCGGAGGTTCCGAGGCTGAAGCATCCGGATCCGCGGAGATCTCCTCCGCTGAGGTCGGGCCGCGCGTCAACCCCCTCACGAGCGATCGCATGAGGCGGCACCGTAGTGTGTGCCACCCCGCCCCGATCCGAGGAGGACCCGTGACCGCATCCCACCCGTACGCGTCGAAGCCCTGGCTCGCCGCCTATCCCCCGGAGGTGCCGGCCGAGATCGGCGAGGTCACCCAGACGCTGCCGGAGATGCTCGATGCGAGCGTACGGCGGTACCGGGGCGCCACCGCACTGGAGTTCTTCGGCGCGACCACGACGTACCGGGAGCTCGGGCGGGAGATCGCGATGGCGGCCGAGGGGCTGCGGCGGCGCGGGGTGACGAAGGGCGACCGCGTGGCGATCGTCCTGCCGAACTGCCCGCAGCACGTCGTCGCGTTCTACGCCGTGCTGCGGCTGGGCGCGATCGTGGTCGAGCACAACCCGCTCTACACGGCGCGGGAGCTGCGCCATCAGTTCGAGGACCACGGCGCCCGCCACGCGATCGTGTGGGACAAGGCCTACGACACCGTCGCGGAGTTCCCGTCGGACGTGCGCCCGGACGTGATCGTGAGCGTCGATCTGACCGAGGCCCTGCCGTTCGGCAAGCGGCTCGCCCTGCGGCTGCCGATCCGCAGGGCGCGCGACGCGCGAGCGAAGCTGACCGCGAAGCCGAAGGCCCGCCGCGTGCTGACCTGGGCGGACCTCACGGGCGGCCGGCGCCTGCCGCGCCGCGTACCCGGCCCGGGCCTGGACGACATCGCGCTGCTGCAGTACACGAGCGGCACGACGGGCACCCCGAAGGGCGCCATGCTCACGCACCGCAACCTCCGCGCGAACGCGATGCAGGGCGAGGCGTGGGTGCCCGGGCTGCGGCAGGGCGCCGAGACGTTCTACGGGGTTCTGCCGCTCTTCCACGCGTACGGCATGACGCTGTGCCTGACGTTCGCCCTGAGCATCGGGGCGAGGCTCGTCCTGTTCCCGACCTTCGACGTCGACCTCGTCGCCCAGGCGGCGCGCAAGAGCCCGCCCACGTTCCTCCCGGCCGTCCCCCCGATCTACGACGCGCTGGCGCGGGCCGCGGCGCACGGCAGGATCGACGTCACGAGCATCCGGTTCGCGATCTCCGGCGCGATGAGCCTGCCGGTGGCCACCGTGGACCGCTGGGAGGACGCGTCGGGCGGCCTGCTGGTCGAGGGGTACGGGATGACCGAGAGCTCGCCGGTCGCGCTCGGCAATCCCATGGGGCCGACCCGCCGGCCCGGCACGGTCGGCGTCCCCTTCCCGAGCACCGAGATCCGGGTGGTCGACACCGACGATCCCGCGAAGGACGTGCCTCCGGGCGAGCCCGGCGAGCTGCTCGTGCGCGGCCCGCAGGTGTTCCGGGGCTACTGGCGGCGTCCCGACGAGACGGCCGCCGCCCTCCTGCCGGACGGCTGGCTGCGCGCCGGCGACGTCGCGACCGTGTCGCCGGACGGGTTCGTGACGATCGTCGACCGGCTCAAGGAGCTGATCATCACGGGCGGGTTCAACGTCTCGCCGACCGAGGTCGAGCAGACGCTCGAGTCTCACCCCGACGTCTCCGCGGCCGCGGTCGTGGCCGTGCCCCGCGGCGAGGGCGGCGAGGCCGTGGCGGCGGCCGTGGTCCTGCGCGACGGCGCGGCCATCGAGCCCGACGCGCTCCGCGACTTCTGCCGCCTGCATCTGGCCGCGTACAAGGTGCCGCGACGGATCGTCGTGATGGATGACCTGCCGCGCTCGCTGATCGGCAAGGTGCTGCGTCGCCAGGTGCGCGACCGCATCCTCGGGCGCTGATGCGACGCGGAACGCAGGAAGCCCGGTCCATTCGGACCGGGCTTCCTGCGTTGTGTGTGACCCCAGCGGGATTCGAACCCGCGTTACCGCCGTGAGAGGGCGGCGTACTAGGCCGCTATACGATGGGGCCGTACTTCGGACCCTTTCGGATCCCGTTCCCGTTTCCGGCAACTAGAAGAGTATGGCACGAGGTCCGGGCGGTGAACAAATCGAGGCGGCCCGGAGACGCATCCCGCGCGTGTCGCGCCCTCCCGACGCGTCATCCCCACCGATCCGCGCCGGCCGCGGACCTCGGATGGTTGACTTCTGACATGCGCATCACGAAGCACGAGCACGCCCTCCTCCGCATCGAGGCAGAGGGGCGCACGCTGCTGATCGACCCCGGGTCGTTCACGACGGCCCTGGGCGATCTGCACGCCCTCGACGCGATCGTGATCACGCACGAGCACGCCGACCACTGGACCGCCGACAACCTCGCGCGCATCTTCACGGCCGCGCCGGACGTGCCGATCTACACGACCGCCGCGGTCGCGGCCCAGATCGAGGATCGTCATCCGGCCGTCGTGCTGCCCGGCGACGAGCTCACGATCGGCGCGTTCTCGCTGCGGTTCTTCGGCGGCGTGCACGAGCCCATCCACTCGAGCATCCCCGTGATCGACAACGTGGGGGTGCTCGTCAACGACGAGCTGTACTACCCGGGCGACTCGTTCACCGTGCCGGACGGCGTGGAGGTCGGAACGCTGGCCGCGCCGACCGGCGCCCCGTGGCTGCGGCTCGGCGACGCCATGGACTTCATCCTCGACGTCAAGCCGCGCCGCGCCTTCGGCACGCACGACATGACCCTGTCCGTCACGGGCCGGAAGATGCACCTGAGCCGGATGCAGTGGGCCACCGAGCAGAACGGCGGCGTGTTCCACGCGCTCGAGCCCGGGCAGAGCCTCGACGTCTGACCTACGTCGCGCCGTCTGCCGGGTCCTGGGCCGGGCTGGGGGTCGCCGGTTCGGCGAGGCGCACGATCACGACGTCGTCGCGCAGCGAGAACTCCAGGGACGACCCCGCGGGGACATCCGGGAACGCGTCGGCCGTCACGGGGAAGGTGGAGCCCCAGCCGCCGTTCATCGCGCCCACCGTCAGCCGCAGGCGAGGGATGAACGGCTCCGGCGCGCAGTCCGCGAACTCGATCGGCTCGGTCATCTCGTCCCCGAAGAAGCCGTCGGCGAACTCGATCGGCACGCGGAGCCAGAGGCACGGCTCGCCGGCCTGGACGGACGTGCCGACCTCGATCTCGCCGACCGTCCCGTACGGGATGCCCGAGCCGAACGGCCCGCGGTCCGAGGGCTCGGCGCCGGCGGGGGCGGTGAGCGTCGCGTAGGGCCGGTCGAACTGGGACGCCCCGGCGCCCACCGCGCCCGCGAGGACGGCGCCCCCGAGCGCACCGGCCAGGAGCAGGGGCCAGCCGATCCGCACGCGGTCGCGCAGGGTGGGCGCGCTCGCCGGCGCTGGATCGGACGCGGCGGCCGCGGGCGCCGCGGCCGCCTCCGCTTCCGGAACCGGGCGGAGCTCGGCGGGAACGGCCTCGACCAGGTCGGGCATGTCGTGCGATCGGCTCTGGAGCTCCGTCAGCCTGGCGAGCCCGGCCGCGTCGATGTCCGCGTCCGGCCCGTAGGCCCGGCGGCGCAGCGCGGCCAGCTCGACGTCTTCGTCCACGCGCTCATTCAACCGCATCGACGCCGCGAAGGGGGACGTCGCGGAGGAGGTCGCCCCGCCGTATCACCCCGCTCGGACCGCCCCTCCTCCCCGTCAACGAAGACGACGGACGTCTTCGCCACTCGAGGAGGAGTCATGACCATCATCGACGTCGAAGAAGTGGGGACGGTCGACCTCGATCGACTGCTCATCGGTGACCTGCCACTCAAGAAGATCCCGTTCCCGCTGAGGCTGCGCGTGAGCGGCACGTACACCTGGCGGCGGTTCGGCCCGCCGCTCCAGCCCGAGCGGCTTCCCATCAAGTTCCCGCCGCGCATCCCCATCGAGGGGCCGCTCCCCACGCCGGGCGGCGGCGTCGAGGTCGAGGAGGACGTGCCGGACGTCGATCACGGCTCGGCGTTCATCCCGGCGCTGCTGTTCGAGGAGCTCCGGCTCGACGTCGACGGGTCCTACCCGCAGATGACGGCGAGCGGTCGAAGCACCGCGCTGCTGTCGACGCCGCGCACCTGGATCGCGAGCATCGCGCGGATCGGCAGCTGGCGGTACGCCGGTCCGATCACGTACACCGACGGGTACGGACCCGCGGGCTTCGCGTTCGACCACGTCGACATCAAGGCGACGCCGTCGCTGCTGGCGGGCGGCGGCAAGGCCGTCGTCGTCTACAGCAGCAGGAGCGGAGCCAGCCTGACCCGGGTGTACTCCTTCACGACGCCGTACTTCCACCGCGTCGAGTTCGAGTTCGACTCCACGAGCGACGCCGAGCCGGTGTTCGAGATCGGCACGCACGACCACCCGAACCGCCCCGCGTCGCTCGCGAACGAGTCGCTGTCGATCGACGACGTCTTCCGTCGCGCGGGATTCGATGTGAAGCGGGCCCCGGACGGCACGGTGCCGGTGAGCGGCGCGGGGGCGAACAGCACCTGGAGCGACGCCGAGATGCACGACGCGATGCAGACCTACTGGTCGCGCTTCGCGAACGCGCCGCAGTGGTCGCTGTGGACCTTCTGGGCGCGCCAGCACGACATGGGGCACGGGCTCGGCGGCATCATGTTCGACGACATCGGGCCGAACCACCGGCAGGGCACCGCGATCTTCACCGACTCGTTCATCCGCGACGCCCCCTCAGGGGACGCCGCGCCCGACGCGTGGGACCGCCGCATGCGGTTCTGGACGGCCGTGCACGAGATGGGGCACGCGTTCAACCTCGCGCACTCGTGGCAGAAGTCCCTCGGCACGCCGTGGATCCCGCTCTCCGACCAGCCGGAGGCGCGCTCGTTCATGAACTACCCGTACTTCGTGTCGGGAGGTCAGGCGGCGTTCTTCTCCGACTTCGCGTACCGGTTCTCGAACGAGGAGCTGCTGTTCCTGCGGCACGCGCCGTCGCGGTTCGTGCAGATGGGCAATGCGGACTGGTTCGACCACCACGCGTTCGAGCAGGCGTTCGGCATGCTGCCTCCCGCCGAGTACCGCTTCGAGGTGCGCGCCAACCGCGAGAGGGCCGTGTTCGACTTCCTCGAGCCCGTCGTGCTCGAGGTGAAGCTGACCAACACGAGCGGCGCCCCGAAGATCGTGCCCGGCGACGTCCTGAACCCCCAGCACATCCTGACCATCGTGTCGGCGCACGGGAAGGACGCGCGGCAGTGGGTGCCGTTCGCCCGCACCTGCACCGAGTCGAAGGCCACCGTGCTGAACCCCGGCGAGTCGCTGTACGCGTCTCTGCCGGTGTTCGCGGGGCTCAACGGCTGGGACGTCTCGGAGCCCGGCGAGTACCGGGTCGTCGCCGTGGTCGAGATCGACGGGCATCCCGTGCGGTCCGAGCCGTTCTCGCTCAAGGTCGCGCCGCCGCGGTCGTTCGAGGAGGCGCAGCTCGCGGGAGACTTCCTCAACGAGGGCGTCGGCCGGGCGCTGGCGTTCGCGGGCACCGAGATCGACGCCTCCGCGAAGGACACCCTCCGCGAGACGATCGACCGCCTGCCGGGCTCGCGCGCCGCGATCCATGCGGCGGTCGCGATCGCGCGTCCGCTCGCGCGCGACTACAAGCTGCTCGAGATCCCGGACGGCGCCGCCGCGACGTCGCTCGCGGAGGCCGGGGGCCGGGTGCGGACCCGCAAGGCCGACGTGGACGAGGCGGTCCAGATCGCCGCGGCCACGCTCGCGACGGCCGAGGCCGCCGAGTCGCTCGGTCACATCCGGGTGCACGACCTGGTCGACGCGTTCACGCAGGATGTCGCCCGCGAGGGCGCCGCCGGCGAGGCCGCCGAGCTGCAGATGTCGATGCACGACGTGTTCAAGTCGCGCGGGGTGCTCCCCCGCGTGCTCGAGGAGGTGGCCGCCACCGCAGCGTCGTTCGCGCCGAGCCGCCCCTCGCGCGCCTCGGCGTCGCGCACCGCGTCGAAGCCGGCCGCGAGCCGGCGCCGGACCGGCGGATCATCGAAGGGGACGACGAAGAAGTGACCGCACTCCACGTGGAGCTGCAGGACGGCTGGGAGGGCCGGCCCGTCGAGGTGCGCCTCGACGGGTCCCTACTGGCCGACCTGCGACCGAGGACGCGCTACCAGATCGGGCTCGCCGAGGCGCTCGAGTTCGAGGTCGAGCCCGGGGCGCACGAGCTCGAGATCGTGGCGGGCGATCTCGTCGCGCGCGAGGAGCTGACCGTCGACGCCGAGACGTGGGTCGGCGCCTCGCTCGCCGCCGATGCGATCGAGCTGCGGGTGCAGTCCGCGCCGTTCCCGTACATGTGAGCCGCGTGCGGTCCCGCACCCTCCGCTACGCCTGATGTCCCCACACGAGAAGAGGCTCCCGTCTGGTGACGGGAGCCTCGTGAGGTCGGTGCGGTGGGACGTGAAGTCGCGGGTACGGAGTCAGGCCGCGGTGACGAGATCGCCGGCGCGCGCGGTCGGCTCGGGCTCGGAGTTGACGTGCTCGGAGACGAGCGCGATCCCGCCCAGCGCGTTGGCCGAGTGAGCCAGCTCCTCCAGCCACTCGCGGTTCAGCTCCACCGACACGGCGTCGTCGAACTCGAAGCGGACCGGGATCGACGGGTGCACCCAGATCGTGCTGCGCCCGGCACCGTCCTCCTCCGGGTGCTGCCACGAGACGGTGAAGCTCTCCTGGCGACGCAGCTTGCTGACGATGACGACCTTCAGGTGCGCGAGCGCGCGGTCGTCGATGTGGATCGGTGAAGACTCGGTTCCATAGTGAAGTACCCCCATGATGTCAAGAGTACGGGAACATTTGGTCCCTAACGACTCAGCGCTAGGATCCGCGCCGAACCGAAAGAATCGATCGGAGGAGCGCCACTGGTCAGCGCACCAGGATGAGCGCGTCGCCCTGTCCCCCGCCGCCGCACAGCGACACCGCGGCCATCCCGGAGCCGCGCCGTGCGAGCTCGTGGGCGGCGTGGACGACGAGGCGCGCGCCGGAGGCGCCGATCGGATGTCCGAGCGCGATGCCTCCGCCGTGCGGATTGACGACCTCGCTCGAGAGGCCGAGCTCCGCCTGCGAGTGCGCCACCACCGCGCCGAACGCCTCGTTGATCTCGACGAGGTCCAGGTCGGCGACCGCGATGCCCTGGCGCTCGCAGGCGCGGCGGACGGCCTGCGCCGGCTGCGCCTGCAGCGAGTTGTCCGGCCCGGCGGTCTGCGCCCACGCGCCCAGCGCGGCGAGCACCGGCCACCCGCGCTCGGCGGCATGGGCCCGCGTGGTGAGCACCACCGCGGCCGCGCCATCCGAGATCTGCGAGGAGTTGCCCGCGGTGATCGCGCCATCCGGTGTGAACGCGGGGCGCAGGGCGGCGAGGGACTCGACGGTCGTGTCGGGGCGGACGCCCTCGTCCCGCGTGAGCACGACCGGGTCGCCCTTGCGCTGCGGCACCTCGACCGGCACGATCTCGGCGTCGAACAGGCCCGCCTCCTGGGCCGCCGCGACGCGCTGGTGCGAGAGCGCCGCCACCTCGTCCTGCTGCGCGCGCGTCAGACCGAACCGCGCGTTGTGACGCTCGGTGGACGCGGCCATGCTCTCGCCGTCGTACGCGTCGGTGAGCCCGTCGTAGGCCATGTGGTCGAGCAGCTCGATCGATCCGTAGGCATGGCCGACCCGCGATCCGGGAAGCAGGTGCGGCGCCTGCGTCATGGACTCCATGCCGCCGGCGACCACGACCGTGGCGTCGCCCAGGGTGATCATGCGCGCGGCGTCGATCACGGCGGTCAGCCCGGACAGGCAGACCTTGTTGACCGCCTGGGCGGGCACATCCCATCCGATGCCGGCCCCGATCGCGGCCTGGCGGGCCGGGTTCTGCCCGGATCCGGCGGGCAGGACCTGACCGAGGATGACCGCGTCGATCTCCTCGGCCGCGATGCCCGCGCGCTCGAGCGCGCCGCGGATCGCGAGGGCCCCCAGCTGGGGCGCCGAGAACGAGGCGAGCTGCCCGCGCAGGCGACCCTGCGGCGTGCGCGCCGCAGCGACGATGACGATGTCGGATCCGTTCATGCGACGTCCTCCTCGACGGCGACGATCAGCGCGGGCTCCGTCGCAGCGATGACCTCTTCCACGGTAACCCCGGGCGCCGTCTCGATCAGCACGAGCCCCTCCGCCGTGACGTCGATCACGGCGAGGTCGGTGACGATCCGGTCGACGACGCCGCGCCCGGTCAGCGGCAGCGAGCACTCGTTCACGATCTTCGGCGATCCGTCCCTCGCGACGTGCTCCATCAGGACGATCACGCGTCCCGCGCCGTGCACGAGGTCCATGGCGCCGCCCGGGCCCTTGACCATCTTGCCGGGGATCATCCAGTTCGCGAGGTCCCCGCGGGCGGAGACCTGCATGGCGCCGAGGATGGCGGCGTCGATCTTGCCGCCGCGGATCATGCCGAAGCTCGTCGCCGAGTCGAAGAACGCGGCCCCGGGAAGGACCGTGACCGTCTCCTTGCCCGCGTTGATCAGGTCCGGGTCGACCGCGTCCTCGGCCGGGTACGGCCCGACGCCGAGGATGCCGTTCTCCGACTGGAGCACCAGCGTCATGCCCTCGGGCACGAAGTTCGGCACGAGCGTCGGCAGGCCGATGCCCAGGTTCACGTACTGCCCGTCCGCGAGCTCGCGCGCCGCGCGGGCCGCCATCTGGTCGCGTGTCAGCGCCATGTCAGTTCTCCTCGCTCGCGCGCACGGTGCGCTTCTCGATGCGCTTCTCGATGTCGCCGCCGACCTCGACGATCCGGTGCACGAACACGCCCGGCAGGTGGATCTCGTCGGGGTCGAGCTCGCCCGGCTCCACGAGCCGCTCCACCTGGGCGACGCACACCCGCCCCGCCGTGGCGGCGATCGGGTTGAAGTTGCGCGCGGCCTTGTTGAACACGAGGTTGCCGTGCCGGTCGCCCTTCAGTGCGTGCACGAGCGCGAAGTCGGTGACGATCGCCTCCTCGAGCACGTACTCGCGCTCGACGCCGTTCACCGCGAACGTGCGGGTGTCCTTGCGCGGGCTCGCGATCGCCACCCCGCCCGAGCCGTCGTACTTCCGGGGCAGCCCGCCCTCGGCGACCTGCGTCCCGACGCCCGTCGGCGTGTAGAACGCGGCGATGCCGGACCCGCCCGCGCGGAGCTTCTCGGCGAGCGTGCCCTGCGGGGTCAGCTCGACCTCGAGCTCGCCGGAGAGGAACTGTCGCTCGAACTCCTTGTTCTCGCCGACGTACGACGCGGTGATTCGGCGGATCCGGTGAGCGGCCAGCAGCACCCCGAGGCCCCAGTCGTCCACGCCGCAGTTGTTCGACACGATCTCGAGGTCCGTCGTCCCCTGCTCGAGCAGGGCCTGGATGAGCGCCGTCGGGTTGCCGGACAGGCCGAACCCGCCGACCGCCAGGCTGGCGCCGTCCGGGATGTCGGCGACCGCCTCCGCGGCGGATGCGATGGTCTTGTCGATCACGCATGACTCCTTCGTCGGTCCCTGAACGGGTATCGATCCGACACTGCCCCTCCTCCCCCGGGGAGGCAACCGGCGTCTTGCGATGTGGACGGTTCCGGCGATAGCGTCCACATCGTGGACACCCCCCGGGCCCAGCCGGCCGATGGTCGCGGTGCGGCCATCCCCGGCACCCAGGCCGTGACCCGCGCGACCGATCTGCTGCGGCTCGTCACCGCGGCGGGCGTGGAGGGGCGCACCTCTCACGAGCTCGCTCGCGACGCCGGCCTGTCCCGCGCCACCGCGCACCGGCTGCTCGGCGCACTGCGCGCGGCCGGCATGGTCGACCGCGACGACGAGACCGGGCGCTGGCTGCCGGGCCCCGAGCTGTACGTCATGGGCACCGTCGCCGCCGCGCGGTACGACGTGACGGCCGTCGCGCGCGACATCGTGCGCTCGCTCGCCGCCCGCACCGAGGAGAGCGCGTTCCTGTCGGTGCGACGCGGCGACGAGACCGTCTGCCTGCTGCGCGAGGAGGGCGCGTTCCCCATCCGCTCGTTCGTGCTGAGCGAGGGCGTGCGCTTCCCGCTCGGCGTCGCTTCCGCGGGCACCGCGATCCTCGCGTACCTGCCCGACGCCGAGGCCGAGGCCTACCTCGCCCGGCATCCGGAGCTCGGCGACCACTGGGGGGCCGCCCACGATGTGAAACGCCTGCGGGAGCGACGAGCAGAGACCCGCGACCAGGGCTACGCGCTCAACCCCGGCCTCATCGTCGAGGGCAGCTGGGGCATGGGTGCCGCCGTGTTCGACCGCCAGGGCCGGCCCGAGTACGCCCTCAGCCTGACCGGCGTGGAGTTCCGCTTCTCCCCCGACCGCATCCCCTCCCTCGGGCGGATCCTGCTCGCGCATGCGCACGAGCTCTCGGCGCGGCTGGGCGCGACCCGCTGAGCCGTCCGCCCGGGCCGGCGCTCGGCGACCCGCCGATGTCCGCCGGATCCGGATGTATCTGTCCGCACGGAGGCCGCTCCTCCTCCCCGGGCCGCCGTCGCGGCCCGGGACCGGTGGCGGCGACCGCCGCCGTCGGCGTCGCCTTCGATGAAGCAGGAGCACCACCCATGATCCGCAAGTCCCTCGTCACGACCGCCGCCACGGCCACGCTGGCACTCGGTCTCGTCTTCGCCGGCACCGGCGCCGCCTCGGCCCACGAGTGCTACGTCGTCAAGCGCTCCGATCAGGGCAGCGTCGGCGCCGCGCACTCGGGCAACTGGTTCTACGTCCAGCTGTCGGATCTCTTCCTCTCGGCGCCCGGCGAGATCGGCGTGCCGCCCCTGACGGACTCCCAGCTGGCCTGGGCGCTGGCCGAGGCCGACGCGCGCGGCGTGCCGGACAGCTTCGCGCTCTTCGGCCGCTTCACGATCCCGAAGGGAGACGTGCCGGAGTACCTGCTGTCCGACGCCAAGGGCATCGACCGGTTCTTCGACGCGCACATCGAGACGGTCATCGCGATCTACATGGAGGCCCTCACGATGCCGTGAGCATCGCACGGACGAAGCGGAGCCCCCGGGTCGGATCGAGGTCCGGCCGGGGGCTCCGCTCTGGTCAGCCGAGCCGGCGCGACGCGCGGATCACTCCGCGTGGCCGCCGCCGCGGCATGCCATGCCGGGATTCACGCCCAGATCGATGCCGGCGCTCGCGTAGATGCCGAAGCTCTGCACGCCGTGGTACCGGTCCTTGCCGGCCGGGCTCTGGTTGCCCCGCATCGCCAGCATGTCGTCGTCGAAGCCCGGAGGGTTGCCTTCCACGGCGTCCGCCGTGTCCAGGCCGGAGTACACGCACTCCGATGCGGCGTGCCCGGGCCCTTCGGTCGGGTCGCCGTTGCCGTTCGCCTCGCCCGCGTGCGCGGCACCCGCGCCCGCCAGCATCATCATGAGCGCGACGGCACAGCCCGTCATCGTCCTCTTCATAGTCCCTGCTCTCTCCGTGGGGCCGAGGGGGACGGCCCGCGTCACCTGCACAGATGCGGGAGCCGCCGTGCTGATACGGCACGACCCGGGACGTCGACGATGACGACCCGCGGCCGCCGCTTCTCGCGGCGGCTCCGCACGAGCTCAGCCAAGTCGCATCACCGGCCGCGCGCCGGGCGGACGCCGGATCTCACCCGCTCCATCACCCGATCCCGCGCGCGACTCGGGCGATCCCCTGCGCGGCACCCCGCGGACCGAGTTGTGACTAATTTGTTGACATCGCCCACTTATCGGTGCCTACCATACGACAGTCGCCGGATCAGCAACGCGTCCCGGCGACCACCCCCGATGCAAAGGAGCATTCATGCGCACCACCCGCCCCCTGCTCGTCGGCGCCGCCCTGGCGCTGGCCTCAGTGGCACTGGCCCCGAGCGCGGCCCTCGCCGCACCGGCCCCGCCCGCCGACCCGAACGCCTCCGAGCACTCGGCGGCGATCGGCGAGAACACCCTGCGCGCACTCGCCGAGGCCGCCGGAATCGAGATCGGCGTGGCCGTGAACACCGACCTGCTCGCAAGCGACGTCAAGTACCGCAACATCGTGAACACCCAGTACTCGAGCGTGACGGCCGAGAACGTCATGAAGTGGGAGGCCCTGAACCCGCAGCCCGGCGTCTACGACTGGGAGGCCGCGGAGGCGCTCATCGCCAACGCCGAGGCCAACGGCCAGGTCGTGCGCGGGCACACGCTCGTGTGGCACAACCAGCTGCCGGCGTGGCTGACCACCGGCGACTACAGCGCCGAGGAGCTGCGCGCCATCCTCGAGGAGCACGTCAAGACGGTCGCGGCGCACTTCGCCGGCGACATCCAGCAGTGGGATGTCGTCAACGAGGTCATCGACGACAACGGCACCTTCCGCGAGACGATCTGGTACCAGGCGTACGAGGAGCTCGGCCTGCCCGGCGAGCAGTACGTCGCCGACGTGTTCCGCTGGGCCAAGGAGGCCGACCCCGAGGCGGTGCTGTTCTACAACGACTACAACCTCGAGTTCACCGGCCCCAAGAGCAACCTCGCCTACACGTTCGTGCAGGACCTGCTGGCCGACGGAGTGCCCATCGAGGGCGTCGGCTTCCAGGGTCACCTGGACACGCAGTACGGCTACCCCGACCTGCGGAACAACCTGGAGCGGTTCGCCGCCCTGGGCCTCGAGGTCGCGATGACCGAGGTGGACGTGCGCACGTTCGTCACGCAGAAGCCGAACGGGACCTACACGAACACCCCGGCGGACCCGGCCGAGGAGGCCCAGCAGATCGACTGGTGGGCGCAGACCCTCGAGGACTGCCTCGCGGTCGAGGCGTGCAACTCGTACACGGTCTGGGGCGTCTCGGACGCCAACTCGTGGATCCCCGGCTGGTTCACCGGCCAGGGCGCGGGCCTGCTCTACGACATGCACGACAACCCCAAGGCGCAGTACGAGGCGCTGCGCGAGGTCCTGCGCGACGCCAGCTGACAGCCTGCTCGGGCGATCCGGCTCAGATGCGGAAACCCCCGGTCAGATTCGTATCTGACCGGGGGTTTCTCTGAAGCTGACTTGGCGAGCGTCTACTCAAACCCTTTGGAACTGCCGTTCACCCCTGTAGAACTGCGGAATCTAGCGGTTCCTGGCGAACGCAGCTGGGGTTTGAGCACGCCAACTGTGTACCGAAGCCACGAGTTGTCGAAGCGCCTCGGCACCGCCAAAGTCGGGTGGGTGCACTGGCATAACACGCAACGCCTGCATGGCTATCTCGGCGACGTCCCGCCCGTCGAGTTCGAGAACGCGTTCTATGCTGTCCCCAACGACCGCAATCTGCTGGTCGGAATCAAATAGCGCGAGTCTCCATCAGACCCAGGGCGCTTCACTCGCCGCCGGGCGCTGCCCTTGGGCCCCGATATGCTTCCCACATGACGAGCGGGCAGATAGAACGGCGCACTCTTTGGCGAACGATTCGCACGGAGTCGGGTTCGGCTGTGCTCTTGGTCGTCGTCGCAGCGGTCGCCCTGCTCTGGGCGAATTCGCCACTCTCCGAGGCCTATTTCGGGCTGTGGGATGTCGAGATCGGGGTCGATGTCGGCGGGTTCGGACTGCACATGAACCTGCACCACTGGATCAACGACGGCCTCATGGCGGTCTTCTTCTTGGTCGTTGGCCTCGAGGTGCGACAGGAGTTCGCGCATGGGTCGCTCCGAGACGCCAGCCGCGCGCGTCTCGCGTTGATCGCTGGCGTCGCCGGCGTGGCACTGCCCGCAGTTTTATACATCCTGATCGTGGCCGCCGCGGGCGGCGACGGGCTCGGTGGATGGGGCGCCGTGGTCGGTACCGACACCGCGTTCCTGTTGGGTGCCCTCGCGCTCGTCGGCCCGAAACTCTCCGGCCAGTTGCGGGTGTTCCTCCTCACCATCACCGTCGTCGATGACTTCCTCGCCGTCTCCATCATCGGCATTGTCTACAGCGACGAGATCCGGCTCGTTCCGCTGCTGATCGCAGTTGCCTGCCTCGCCGGGTTGTGGCTTCTGGGTCGTTCGCGGCAATGGAGCGCCACACCGTACGTGCTGATTGTCATTGTGCTCTGGTTCGCGACCGTTGACTCCGGAGTCCACGCCTCCCTCGCGGGCATGGTCGCAGGACTCCTTATCCCCGCCTACCCGACGCGTCGGCACCAGGTGGTCGCGGCTCGTCAGCTGTTTCGCGACTTCTGGCAGTCGCCGAGCGCGGCATCGGCCCGCGCAGTCGATCGAGGCTTGGCGCGAGGTATCTCGGTAAATGAACGCATGCACGAGGTCTTGCGCATGCCGACCGCGCTCGTCATCGTCCCGATCTTCGCCCTCGCGAACGCTGGCGTCGACCTGCGCGGCGGCATGCTCGTCGATTCCTTCCAGTCCTCGGTGACGTGGGGAGTCATCGTGGGTCTCGTGCTCGGCAAACTTCTCGGCATCGGTCTCGCCACGTTCGTCGCTGTGAAGCTTGGAGCCGGTCGGCTACCCGAGGGTGTCGGGATGGGCAGCGTGTTTGGCGGCGCGGCGCTTTCAGGGATCGGGTTCACCGTGTCGCTCCTGGTGATCGGCCTGGCGTTCGGCTCGACGTCCGACCTGGGTCGGCAAGCGACCGTCGGCGTGTTGGTCGCGATGGTGTTCGCTACCGCGCTTGGTTGGCTGATTTTCCGGGTTGCTGCGAAACGCTGGGGAGAGGAGACGGCAGATCTGCCGATGGTGCTCACACCACCCGTTGATCCTGAAGTCGACCACATCCGCGGACCAGAGGACGCCCAGCTCACGCTCGTCGAGTTCATCGACTTCGAATGCCCCTATTGCGCGCACGCAACGGGTTCCTGGGAGGACCTTCGCAGCCGGTTCGGGGACGATCTCCGGTATGTCGTTCGCCACCTGCCACATCACCCTCACGGCCCCATAGCCGCACGAGCGTCGGAGGCGGCATCGAATCAGGGGATGTTCTGGCCGTGGCTGGACTTCGTCTTCACGCGGCAAGATGCGCTCGAGCGCGAAGATCTGATCCGCTACGCCGAAGAGCTGGGCCTGGATGTCGCCCAGTTCACGACTGACCTCGACAGTGCCGCCGTACGTGCCCGTGTGGAGCGGGATCTCGAAAGCGCCAATGCAAGCGGGGCGCACGCCACCCCGACGTTCTTCATAGGCGGCCGACGGTTGCTTGGTAGCTACGACGCTCGAACGCTCACCTCAGCCCTCGAAGCCAGCCGCCGAGGCATACGAACCCAGGAAGTGCGCTCCTGAGTCGAGGTCGACCGAGTTGGCCCTCGCAGGGTGATCGGCACCGGACAGTTGCTCCGAGCCATCGCGATGCTCGTCTACCTACTCGTACCCGGTTGGCCCGGGGCGATTGAACAGCCGCATCAGCTTGCTTCCCACGGTCGATGAACCTGCTTACCACGACACCCGCTTGGTACAGTTCCGAAATGGATCACCTTTCCTCAGTGTCCACCCACGTCCAGCCCGATGTCCGGGTACGTGGTGCCCGCGAACACAACCTCAAGGACGTCGATCTCACGGTTCCGCGTGACGCGATGGTTGTGTTCACGGGCGTGTCCGGATCCGGGAAGTCCTCCTTGGCTTTCGGCACGTTGTACGCGGAGTCGCAGCGGCGCTACTTGGAGTCAGTTGCCCCGTACGCGCGGCGACTGATCGACCAGGCGGGTGTCCCCGACGTCGACTCCATCACCGGGATGCCGCCCGCAGTCGCCTTGCAGCAGCAGCGCGGAGGGCGCAGCGCGCGCTCCTCTGTAGGCAGCATCACCACGCTGTCGAGTGTGGTTCGGATGCTCTATTCGCGAGCCGGTGAATACCCAGATGGTCAGCCGATGCTCTACGCCGAGGACTTCTCCGCGAACACCGTGCAGGGCGCGTGCCCCGAGTGCCACGGTATCGGCAGAGTGTACGCGGTCACCGAGGAGCGGATGGTGCCCGATCCCTCACTCACCATCCGGGAGCGCGCCATCGCATCATGGCCGACCGCCTGGCACGGCCACCAGTTGCGGGACGTGCTCGTCGCGCTCGGCTATGACGTCGACGTACCGTGGAAGGATCTGCCGAAGAAGGATCGGGACTGGATCCTCTATACCGACGAGACCCCCTTCGTTCCCGTCCACTCTCGACTCACACTCGCCGAGGCGCGCCGGGCAATCCGAGCAGGAATCGAACCGAGCTACTCGGGCACCTTCGTCGGCGCGCGGCGGTACGTGCTCGACACTTTCGCGAACACGAAGAGCGCGTCGATGAAGCGCCGCGTAGCCCAGTTCATGAGCGCGGCGGTCTGCCCGGTGTGCCATGGGAAGCGGCTCAAACCCGAAGCACTGACGGTGACCTTCGAAGGACTCGATATCGCGGACTTCTCGGCCTTGCCACTGCGTGAATTGGCTGAGCTCCTCGAGTCCGTCGTCGCCGAGTCTGACCGCGAGGGCGAGACCTCCGGCCCGGTAGACGTCGCGACGAGACGTGAAGCCGTCGCGCAGCGCGTTGCTGCTGGCGGCTCCGCGCACTCCGCTGCGCCGGATGTCCGTCGCACACCGAATCAGTCTGTCGAGAAGCGCGCCGCGGCAGCCCGCCTGGGCGCAGAATTGCTGGACCGCCTGCGCCCCATCATCGATCTCGGACTCGGTTACCTCTCGCTAGGTCGCACTACGCCGACGCTGTCCGGAGGGGAGCTACAACGACTTCGACTCGCCACGCAGCTCACGTCGGAACTGTTCGGTGTGGTCTACGTCCTCGACGAACCGTCAGCCGGTCTCCATCCGCACGACGTCACCGCGCTGCTGGGTATCCTCGACGGACTGAAGCAGCGCGGCAACAGCCTCTTCGTGGTGGAGCATTCCGTCGACGTCATGCGGCACGCGGACTGGCTGGTCGACATCGGCCCCGGAGCCGGGGAACGCGGCGGGCGCGTGATCTACAGCGGACCCACGGACGGGCTCGCGGAGGTCGACGAGTCGGTGACGCGCGGATACATCTTCGGGGGCAGCGGCCTTCCACCGCACCAGCCCCGTGCCGCCCACGACTGGTTGCAGCTGGAGCACGTCACCCGCAACAACCTGCGGGACGTATCTGTGGCGCTACCGCTCGGAACGCTCACGGCTGTCACTGGCGTGTCAGGGTCGGGGAAGTCCAGCCTTGTCAGTCAAGTCCTGCCCGCCCTCATCGGCGCCAGGCAAGGAGACGCCCCTCGCGTCGAGGAGGAAAGCGCTGAGGCCGACGCCCTGCTCCTCACTGACGAGCCCGACGAACTCGGAGGGTCGGTCGAGGGCGATCTCACGACCGTCCGGCGTGTGGTGAGCATCGACCAGAAACCCATCGGCCGCACGCCCCGCTCCAACGTCGCGACCTACACAGGACTCTTCGATCATGTGCGGCGCCGGTTCGCCGAGACGCCGGAAGCTCGGACCCGCGGATACAAGCCCGGTTGGTTCTCCTTCAATGTCGCCGGCGGCCGTTGCCCGACCTGTGAGGGTGAAGGCTCCGTGATGGTCGAGCTGCTCTTCCTGCCCTCGGTCTACACCGTGTGTCCCGACTGCCATGGCACCCGCTATCAATCGAGCACCCTGGAGATCACCTGGCGAGGGCGCAACATCGCGGAAATCCTCGCGATGAGCGTCGAAGAGGCTCACGAGTTCTTCGCCGGCGAGTACGACGTGATGCGCTCCCTCACCTCGCTGGTCGATGTCGGGCTCGGTTATCTGCGCTTGGGACAGCCGGCCACAGAGCTCTCCGGTGGGGAGGCGCAGCGCGTGAAGCTGGCCACCGAACTGCAACGAGCGCAGCGCGGTGACACGGGTCTGCTGAACGAAGTGGTGACAGTTTCGGTTAGGCCGCGAGGGCCAGGTTCTGGTTCATGATGGTCTCGAACTCGATCGGCGTCAAACGGCCCAGACG
>NZ_LMFR01000019.1 GCF_001426925.1 Microbacterium sp. Root53 | reverse complement strand
CGTCCTCACGGAACTCGCGCGGATAGGGCTTGGGCATGATGACATCCTCCCAGCGGCACCCTCAGGCACCACAGATCAGGTGTCACCTATTCGTTCAGCAGACCCCAGTGATGAGAAGGCCCCCGCTTCGGCGGGGGCCTTCTCTGCTTTCCGGAATCGATGCGCGGGCTCGTTCGCTCTGAGCGAACGGCCTCTCACTGGTCGGCGCGGTCGCCGCGGAGCTTGCGCGTGAGGTCGAGCAGTGTCCGCAGTTCGTCCTCGGAGAGCACCGACATCCGTTCGGCGATCGAGCGGCCGTGGTTCGTCGCGACGACGCGGAACGCGCGCGCGCCCTTCTCGGTGGCGGTGACGATCGCGCCGCGGCCGTCCTGCGGGTCGGCGCACTTGGTCAGGAGGCCGCGCGCGACCATCCGGTCGACGAGCCGGGAGACGCTCGGCTGGCTGATGAGCATGTTGGCGGTCACGTCGCGCAGCCGCGACGACATGTCCTCGCCGCGCGTGACGGTGAGCAGCACGTCGTACTCGGGCTGCGTCAGCTCGGTGGCGCTGAAGTCCTCCGCGAACTCCGCGAGGATCTCGTGCTGCGCGCGGAACAGGCTCTCCCACGCCTCGACGGCGAGCCTGCGATCAGCCATGACCCCAGCGTATCCGGACGGCCCTGTCGGCCGACATCCGGACATGGTGAGGGGCCTGTCGGAGAGGCATCCGACAGGCCCCCTGTCCCTTGCACCAAGAGTGTCCTGCAATCACATGTCCCGGCAGCCGCCACAGCAAAACAGCTGCCGGTGTAGCGACTCTATAACGGGCAGATAACGGCACACAAGGGCTCGCCGTTACTTTTTCGTGACCGGCTTCCCTGCTGTGTCTCACGAGAGTTGCGAGATTCTCACGACCGATCTAGGTGTACTGCCCAGCCAGGTTGTTTGAGATCCGGCTGATGGGCGGGAGCTTCCCGATCGCGGTGTGGGGCCTGTGGTGATTGTAGAAGTGCAGCCAGGCCG
>NZ_LMFR01000018.1 GCF_001426925.1 Microbacterium sp. Root53 | reverse complement strand
GTCCCCTGCGTGACGCCGAGCTCAGCGCGCAGCGTCCTCACCATCCGCACCGCAGCGGCCTTCTCCTCGCTCGAGTAGCGACGCGTCGTCGGCTTCCCACTCGCCAGTTCCTTCGGCATGACTCCATCCTCGTTTCCAAGGTCAGGAGCCTCCAACAAACTCAGGGCGCTTCAACCCGGTGCAGCGTCGTCGAGGAGAGCGATGCGCCCCGTCGTCAGCTTGTCCGCGCGCAGGTCGTCGAGGCGGTTCTTCATCCATTGCCCGAGACGGCGTTCGTCCGCGTCGTCGCTCCGCGGACTCGGGAAACGTCCTTCCCGCCGCACCCAATCGCTGAGCTCGAGCGCATTGCGCCTCCATGCATCGCTCCGTCGGCCGCGGCCGCGCCACTCCGGGACGTGCTCATCGAGCCATTCCGTGCGGTCCCGCCGAAGCTCGCCGCGATGCAGATGAGCACGCTGTCCGCTCAGCCAAAGTGCGAGGCGGCGCTCTTCCAAGTCGTCGCTGGTTTGCGGAGGGAGCGTTTGCTTCTCGCTCGCGAAGTCGCACAGTGCCGCGGCGCTGACGATCCACTCGCGAGAGCGAGGTGAGGGCTTGTCTCGCCATCCCGGCAGCGACGCGTCCAGTTTCTCGATGCGTTCGGGTGTCAGCCACGAGAAGCCGCCCCGCAGTGCAGAGCGCTGCTGTTGAACCCAGCCGCCGGGGTGCTCTTCCCCGCGCGGAATCTCACCTGTCATCTCGAACCACTCGGCGGCATGCGCGAGGTAGAGCTCCCACTTGGACTCGTTGCGCGCCATTCACCCGAGGGTAGCGGTGCTCACTCTGCCGCGATCAGAGGACGGCCACTCCCACTCGCACAGGTGAGTCGCAACGCACCTCCTGCGTAGAGAAGGGAGCTCAGAATGAACCACAGCACCACCACCGCGACATCATCCATCTCGCTGGAGTCGCCGATCTCACAGGCGGCCACCGAACACCGCTGGATGAGCGTTGTCTTCCTGCAAGGCGAGGAAGCCGATCGCGTGCTCGGCATGATCGACAGGAGCGGTCCCCAGCGGGCAATCCGCCACCTGTCGCAGTGGGACTTCGGCGATGAGACCAGGGACTCCGCACTCGTCAACGGATACGTGTACAACGAGGTTCCCCAAAGCCCGACCGACCGCGTCGTCCACGACGACGACGCCGTGTACGCGCTGACGTACAACCGCCGGTTCGGCTACGTCTCCCTCTTACGCACGTTCACACCGCAGGCGGAGGACGCGGACCGCCCAACATCGCCGCAGACTCCGTGGTTCGCGCTCGCCGGGCATGCAACCGCGTCGCGTCGACGCGGCCTCACGCTCTGATCCGACTCTGAGTGGCTACGGATTGCCGATCACCGGCCCTACTCCCCCATCCGCCATCACGAGGAAGGAACGACGATGACTCCGTCTCTCACGGACGAGCAGATCGCTCGTGTCGCGCTCGCTGCAGTCTCAGAACCGGGAGACGGGGTCACGGGAACGTTGCTCCGCTCGCTACGTGCGTTCGAGACAGTGCAATTGATCAAGACGCGAAAGCCGTTGCCCGACGCGATCGACAACACTGACGGGGCTCTGTGGCGAGACCGATTGCGTGCACGACTGCGGGATGCCGACGTCGATCGGGTCCTCGCCGACACGGAGCGACGTGGTTTCACCATCATCACTCCAGGCGATTCGCGGTGGCCGACTGAGCTCAGGGACCTCGGCGTCCACGCACCCATCGCTCTCTGGATCGCCGGCAATTGCAGTGCACTCGCGGCGTCGCGTCGGTATTGGTAGCGCGCGTTATTGAGCCTCGCGCTATTGAGCCTCGATTTCGTATGCCGTTCAGCAGCAGGTCTCGGGTCCGCAGCAGTTGCTGGACGGCTCGACGCTGCGAGCGGGCTGGGGCCGCTCGAGAATCCCGGTGATCACGGTGCGACCGAGCTCGAAGGCGTCGCTGACGGGGAGGGTCTGCGCGCCGGGGTGTTCGGTGAGCCAGCTGGCAGCGTCCTGCGGGGAGGTGAAGTAGTGGACCTGGTTGCAGAACGAGGAGCGGATCGATGGCGTGTCTGCGGCATTCACGAGGGACATCACCGCGGTCGCCGGTTCGACACTGGTGACGCCGACGGTCGGGTCGACGCTCACCCGGATCGTGTCGCCGCTGGTTGGGGAGATCGACTCGATGCGGGCGGGGCGGTCCAGGAGGGCGGGGAAGATCAGGGTGTCGAACGCGCACCAGGTGTAGAGCTCTTCACCGGAGACGGTGAACCGGTGCCTGGTGGGGCGCAAGGTGAGGCCCTGGCCGATGATCCGGCCCTGGCCGTCGTACTCGGTGTCCGGCGTAGCGGCCAGGCGGGCTCGGACCTCGTCGACGGGGAGCTTTACGGCGCCCGCGAGGTCGTCGATGGTGACCGGGTCACCGTCGACGAGTAGTCGCAGCAACGGGACCAGCAGGGCTTCTTCATCGAATCGGGCGAGCCGGTCGGACAGATCGGTCGTGAGGTCAGTCATGGGCATTTTCTCCGGTTTCGTGGGTGATGAAGCGGGTTGGTCCGTGCTCAGGCGCAGCAGGACAGCATCGAGACGTCGGTGGTGAAGGCTTTCGCGACGATGCGGATGCCCTCGGCCATGGTCAGGTACGGGGCCCACGCGTCGGCGACCTCCGTGATGGTCTTACCGAGGATATGGACGCCCGCGGCGGCGAGCTCGCCGGCGTCCCGGGCGACGGCGGTGAGGCCGAGAATCTCACCGGTGTCGGCGTTGGCGACCATCTTGATGAACCCGCGGGTGTCTCGGTTCACGACCGCCCGCGGCACGTACTCCAGGGGAAGGACGCGGCAGTCGCAGCGGATCCCGGCCGCGAGGACTTCCTTCTCGGTCATCCCGACCGAGCCGATCGCGGGACTGGTGAACGTGACACGCGGCATCCGCGTGTAGTCGACGGACTCGTGTGCATCGGCGAAGGCGTTCTCGGCGACCATCGTGCCGTGCCGGGCGGCGACGTAGACGAACTCGGGATGCCCGGTCGCATCCCCGGCCGCCCACACGCGAGGATTCGAGGACTGCAGGTCGCCGGTGACTAGGACCTGCCCGGCGTCGCCGGTATTCACTCCCACTACATCCAGGTTGAGACCCTGCGTGACCGGGCGGCGTCCGAGCGCGACGAGGATCTCGTCGGCACGGAACTCCTGCTTACTGCCCAAGACTTCGGCCGTGACGACGATCTGACCGGTCGCCACGTCCCGGGCCACGCGTGTGGGAACAGCGCGGCGGACCACCCGGATGCCCTCGTCGGCGAAGACCTCCTGCAACGCTTTGGAGACCTCTGGCTCCTCCTTCGACGCCAGCCGGGACCGCACCAGGAGGGTCACCTTCGCGCCGAGCCGGGCGAACAACTGGGCCATCTCCAGTGCCACATAGCCACCGCCGAGCACCAGCAGCGAGTCCGGGACCTTGTCCAACTCCATCGCCGATGTCGAGGTCAGGAAGTCGACCCCGTCCAGCCCTTCGATCGGTGGGGCCCAGGGGCGCGCGCCCGTGGCGATCAGGTAATGCGCCGCCTCGACCGTTTCGACCCTGCCGTCCGCGGCCGTGACTTCCAGCACCGGTGCATCCGGGGTGCCGGCAAAGGCCGCATCACCCTGATGGTTCTGCCAGCCGTAGGCATCGGCCACGTCGACGTACTTCTCGCTCCGCATCGCCTCCACCAGATCCTGCTTCCCGGCGATCAGCGCCGGCATGTCCACCAGGTCCGCGGTGGCGGCGATCCCCGGGAACCGGGAACCGGCGTCGGCGGCCACATGGCGTGCCTCAGCGGCCGCGAGCAGCGCCTTGGACGGTACGCATCCGGTGTTCACACACGTGCCACCGAACGTGCCACGCTCGATCATCACCACCGACTTACCCAGCATCGTGGCGCGGATCGCGGCGGCGAACGCCCCGCCACCCGACCCGACAATCGCGAGATCAAACGTCGACTGCATCCGATTCCTCCCTGGAGTACTGAAAATCCTGCTGATACAGTCATCATGAACCTTCCAGCATGGGGGAAGGTCAAGAGGTGCGTGCAACATGCGCAGAGGAGCGAGGAACATGCGGATCGGAGAACTCGCCGACGCGGCCGGCACGACCACGAAAACGCTGCGGTTCTACGAAGACCAAGGGCTCCTACCGTCCGCCGAGCGGACACCCGCAGGCTACCGCGACTACACGGCCGATGCCCTCACTCGGATCGGCTTCATCCACCGCGGGCAAGCCGCAGGCCTCACACTCGCCCAAATCCGGCAGATCCTCGACATCCGCGACCACGGTCAAGCACCCTGCGGTCACGTCCGGGACCTGCTCGATACGAGGCTCGCCGATATCGACCAGCAGATCGCGCAGCTCAACGACCTGCGCAACACCCTCGCCGGGCTCCGCGACCACGCCGAACACGTCGAACCCGACACATGTAGTTCTGTCGACGTATGCCGATACCTATAGCCGAAGCCGACCGTCCAAGGACTCCGCTGACAGGGCGTAGGGTCATGGTTCAGAGAGTCGGCAAAGGCATGCCGACTCGTTCGATGACTGCGGTGGCGTAGGCGTTGTTGTTCGCGCCGATCGCGTTGGACCAGGCGATTGCGGAGGAGATGTCCAACCCCGTCAGGCGACTGAGAACGACTGGTGGGAGTTCCTGCGCGAGGGCGATCAACGCGCTGGTGCGTGCTAGTCGTGGAGGGATGCCGACGGCGCGGAGCCGGCTGTTGAGCGTGTCGGGTGCCATATGATGGCCGGCGCGGGCTCCCGGATAGACCCACTCCTGTTCGATGCTCTCCACGAACATCCGGGGCGCGGTGCGATTGCTGGCCGCTCCGGCGGCGGCCGGGGCGAGCTCGGCAGGGAGCACGAGAGGTTCCGTCCCGAGACGGACGATCACGGCCTGATCGGTGACGGCGACGTCCTCCGCACGCAGCTGGACGATCTTCGCTGCGCGGACGCCGAACATGAGCATCAGCCCCGCGGCGAACTTCGTATGCGGATCGATGGACGCGTCGGAGGTGACGTCGGCGAACAATCGCCAGCGTTCGTCGTCGCTCAGCGCCTGCGGATTCAGGCCTCCGGACGACGGGCGTGGGGCCGCGAGCCGGCGGGAACTTCCGTCCCGTCCCGCCCATGTCAGGAAATGGTGCAGGAACGGGCGGGGGCCGCCGGCGAGCCATTCATCGACGTCTGCCTGGGCGAGTGATGCGAGCGAGCCGCTGCGACCGTGAACCCACGCAGTGGCGTCCCGCATAGTGGTGTAACCGTTCGGTGGTCGGCCTCGTTGTGAACGTGGGCGCGGTCACCGTGTGATCCTTCGAGGAATCTCCTACAACC
>NZ_LMFR01000017.1 GCF_001426925.1 Microbacterium sp. Root53 | reverse complement strand
CGTCCTCACGGAACTCGCGCGGATAGGGCTTGGGCATGATGACATCCTCCCAGCGGCACCCTCAGGCACCACAGATCAGGTGTCACCTATTCGTTCAGCAGACCCGGCTTCCGGCGAACCGCCCCTGACCTGCGGAAACGCAGGTCAGGGGCGGTTCGGTTCTGGTGGTCGCGCGATGCGCTGGCCTCACGGCTCTGCCCGACACCGACGTCGCTCTCCTTTGCGACGGACCCCTCGCCGGCTGAGCGCTCGCGGCCGGCATCCTGTCCGTGTGCCGATAGGCCTCGCACCGCTCGGCAACGCAGCATGGCGTTGCGTCGCGACCTGGCGACGGCTCGGCGGGGCGCGATCGTCTCGTGCGTTGGCGGACTACGGGAGCTTGGACGCGAGGACGTCGGCCGCCAGGATCTCGGGTGCTGCGCTGAGGAGGTGCTGGTTGGCCATCAGGGCTGCGACGATGGCGCCGTTGGCGTGGGCGTCGCGAGCGGCCTCGTCGGGGAATGCATCGAAGATCCAGAAGGTGTCGGCGTGGGTCCTGACCGCGAACCAGACAATCGTTCCTACTTCTTCGTTGGCGAGTGCGACAGCGCCGGCGAGCAGATCGGCGAGCGCGTCGTGCTGTCCATCGGCCGCGACGATCTTGGCGACGAAGGCATACGGAAGTGATGCGGGTGTGGACATGAGGGACTCTCCTAGGTGTCGAGGTTTCTTGGTGAAGCGAGTTCAGCGTATGACGAGCGAGGGCCGGTGGGGAGTGGCGTATACGGCAGTATTGCTATTGTTTACGTCATGCGTATCGGACTGATCGCGATCGACGGCTGCTTCGGTTCGGCTATCGCGTCGATCATCGACATCGTGCGGGTGGCCGACGGAGCCCGCGGCGATGTCGACCCGCGGATCGACCCGATCGAACTCGCCATCCTCGGACCGAAACGGCGAGTGACCACGACGGCATCGATGACCCTGACGGTGGACCACCCGCTGTCGGAGTCCGGAGAGTTCGACGTGGTCGTCGTCCCTGCGCTTGGAACCCTTACGGCCGCCGCTACCAACGACGCCCTCCAGAGCCGAGATGCTCGTTCGGTCATCGCCTCGCTCGGGCGCCTCGACGAGGCGACCACCCGGATCGCCGCGGCGTGCACCGGCGTGTTCGCCGTCGCCGAGACCGGACGGATGCATCATCGACGGGCGACGACCAGCTGGTTCCTGGGGCCGGAGTTCCTGAAGCGCTATCCGACCGTCGCCCTCGATCTCGACACCATGGTCGTGGCCGACGGGAACCTCGTCACCGCCGGCGCCGCCTTCGCCCACATCGACCTCGCGCTCTCACTCGTGCGATCGATCAGCCCCGACCTGGCCCAACATGTCGCAAAGCTCCTCCTCATCGACGAGCGCCCGTCGCAGGCGGCCTTCGTCGCCTACGAACATCTCCGGCACGAGGACCCGATCGTCGTCGAGTTCGAACGCTTCGTGCGCGCCCGACTGGACGAACCGTTCAACGTCGCCTCCGTCGCGCAGTCGCTCGGCACCAGCCGGCGCACCCTCGAACGACGAGTCCGTGCGGCGCTCAACCTCACTCCGCTCGGCTTCGCCCAACGGCTTCGCATCGAACGGGCTCGGCACCTCTCAGCAACCACGGACCTCACCTCCGCCGAGATCGCGCTACGGGTCGGCTACGCGAACGCCGAGACTCTGCGCTCCCTCCTGCGCAGGGAGCGACGCCGTTCCTGACCTATCGCCATGCCTGTAGCCGGTGTGCCAGTGCTCGACTGGAACCACCTCTCAGCACGTCGCGTCGACGCTTCTGCGTCGCCCCTGGACGACCCACTCGACACGCCCGCAGCACAGGCCATGCGACGTGCCCCGGAGCCTGACCCGGTTTCCCGGACGGTTCTTGTGTGTTGATCATGCCGCTTTCGCGGCGGGGATGTGAAGTCGTTCGAACTCCACGGGGCTGAGGTTGCCAAGCGCGGTGTGTCGCCGGGTGGGGTTGTAGAAGCCCTCGATCCACTCGAATATCGCCGACGACAGCTCGGCCCTCGATGCCCATGTCGAGCGGTCGAGCAGCTCGCGTTGCATCGTCGACCAGAACGACTCGATGAGCGCGTTATCGACGCTGGAAGCGACTCTCCCCATCGATCCGAGCAACCCTGCTTGGCGGAGCCGGTGGCCGAAGAGCCATGAGGTGTATTGCGCTCCGCGGTCGGCATGCACCACGGTTCCGGGTTCTGGGCGTCGCCTCCAACGGGCCATCTCAAGCGCGTCGACGACGATCTCGGCGGTGATCCGATCGGAGATCGACCAGCCGACGACGCGGCGGCTGAACGCGTCAATGACGGCGGCGCAGTAGACCCATCCGTCCTTCGCGCGGTGCTGCGTGATGTCGCAGAACCAGAGCCGGTTCGGCGCGTCTGCGCGGAACTGCCGCTTCACGAGATCCTCGTGCGTCGCCGTGTCAGGCTTCCAGCCGCGCCGCTTCCGACGGTGCGAGACCCCGACCAGACCGTCCAGTCGCATCAACCGGGCGACGCGCTTGCGGCCGACGTGAACGCCGAGCCCGAGGCGCAGCTCGGCGAGCACGCGCGGAGCGCCATAAGTCTCGCGGGAGTCGGCGTGGATGCGTCGGATCGTCGTCGTCAACGCCGCATCCGCGACCGCTCACGGCGACGGTGGCCGGTTCACCCACTCGTAGTAACCGGAGGTCGAGACGTTCAGGAACCGGCAGGCCACCGCGACGGGGATCCCGTCCGCGGCGAGCTCCTGGACCAGCCGGAACCCTATTTTGGGAGCACGTTCTCCCGCGCGAAGTACGCCGACGCACGCTTGAGGATCTCGATCTCCATCTCCAGCACACGGTTGCGGCGACGCAACTCGACCAACTCCTTGTGCTCGTCAGTGGTGACGCCGGCCTTGCGTCCGGAGTCGACCGCGTCACGGTTCATCCAGTTCCGCAGACACGACTCGCTGATCCCAAGATCACGAGCCGTCTGGCCGACGGGGTTTCCCTGCGCAACGAGGTCAAGGGCTCGACGCCGGAACTCCGGCGGGTGAGCAGCAGGCATTACACGGACTCCTTCCGAGACGATCATCGCCTCAACTCAGGTGTCCGGAAAAGCGGGTCAGGCTCCCTATGGAAGAAGACACCCGCGTCGGAATGGGCGCTGCGTTTTCTCGGGCTCTCCACACACTGAAGCGAATCACCGCAAGCAGTTTGACGACACTTTGGTCCCCCAGTTCCTGCTTCACGCCCGGACTCCACTTCGAACGCCTTGAATACTTGCCTCCGCCGACTGGGGGCTGACCGGGGGCGCCGGGTCATGGTGTCTGAGAAGCGGGTCTGCTGGTGTCACCTCATGAGGTGGGAGATCCGCGCCGGCGACGCCGCCGCCGTCCGGCGGCTGTGATGTCCGGCGAGTTCGCGGAGCCGCCGGACCCGGTCGCTAGTGGGCGGGTGGGTGCGGAACAGCGCAGCCACGCCGCCACCGGCCAGCGGGTTGGCGATCATGAGGTGGGCCTGAGCGGCGGATGAGCCATTCGGCGCCATGGGCATCGCCTGGGTGCCGTGTTCGATCTTCTCCAGGGCGCTGGCCAGGGCGAGCGGGTCGCCCGACAGGTGGGCGCCGTCGGCGTCGGCCTGGTACTCGCGGCTGCGACTGATCGCGAGCTGGATCAGCCCCGCGGCGATAGGCGCCAGCAGCAGCATCAGCAGCGCGGCCAGCGGGTTTGGCGCGTCCTCCTCGTCGGAGCCGAAGGGCAGCAGCAGGGCGAGGCTGGCCAGCGAGGTGAGGATGCCGGCCAACGCGGCGGCGACACTGGAGATCAGGATGTCCCGGTTGCCGACGTGGGACAGCTCATGGGCCAGCACCGCACGCAGCTCCCGCGGGCTCAGAATCCGCAGAATACCCTCGGTGACGCACACTGCGGCGTTCTCGGGGTTGCGGCCGGTGGCGAACGCATTTGGCTGCGGCATCCGGCTCACGTACAGCCGGGGCATCGGCTGCCCTGCGGCAGCTGCCAATTCGCGCACCATCGCGTACAGCTGCGGCGCTTCGCGCTCAGTGATCGGCTCGGCGGCCATGGCGGCCAGCGCGATCCGGTCCGAGGCGAAGTAGGCCACACCGTTCATCACCAGGGACAGCACCGTCGCCACGAGGAGGCCAGTGCTGCCACCGAGCCCGTAACCGACTGCCAGGATCAGGCCGGTCAGCAGACCGAGCAGCACGGCTGTCTTCAGTCCGTTGTAGTAGCGGCGCATCGCTGAATTACCTCCCTGTTCCCCTTCCTCATGTCCGTCGATGTATTCGAGTGGGCGGCGCGCCCCACGCTCACCACTGACAACACGTACGGCTCAGCCCACATTCCCGAACGTTGAGCCGATGTGACTCAACTTCGGACGGTGCTGCATCAGCCTCAGGTGGTGAGTGCGCGTTCGACCCAGGCGCGCAGTTGCGGGGCGGGGACAGCGCCAATCATCCGGTCTATTTCTTTCCCGTCGCGGTAGAGCAGGAGGGTGGGGATCGAGGACACTCCGTGGCGCTGGGAGACGCGCGGGGACGTGTCCGCGTTGACCTTGGCGACTTTGAGGCGTCCGGCGAACTCGCGGGAGAGCCCGTCGACGACCGGGGCGATCTGCCGGCAGGGTCCACACCAGGGTGCCCACACGTCCACGAGCACCGGCAGAGTCGCCTCGGCGACGACCGTGTCGAAGGAGTTGTCGTCGGCTTCCACGAGCCAGGGCAGGTCGGCATGACATTTCGCACAGCGCACCTTGCCCGCACGTGCCTGGGGCACGCGGTTCTTCGCCGCGCACCCCGGGCAGGTCACCACGTTCACAGCCGTACTCCGTGCCGGGCGAGCACGGCCTGCACCTGACGGAGGCTGGGCTCCATGAGCCACTCCCCGTCGATGTGCACGACCGGCGTGCGGAGCCGCCCGCTGGTCAGCGCTTCCAGACGGGAGTACACGGAGGGGTGCTCGTCGAGGTCGACGTAGTCGTAGCCGATACCCGCCCGATCCAGTGCCCGCCGGATGAGCTGAGTGATCCCGCACCATCGGTGGCCGTAGATCGCCACCGGCACCGTGCGCATCCGCGGCGCGACCATCGTGCGGGCGGGGGTGATGTCCCAGATGGTCATCACTGCACCTCCTTGTCGTCGTGCTGCCGGTCCGCGACGAGGTCGAGAGCGGCCACGAGCTCGTCGAAGTCGGGCAGCTCCTTCAGCCGCTCGGACACGTGAGCCCAGCGGATGACCCCGTCAGCGTCGATCAAGTAGACGGCGCGTTCGCTGTGCCCGTCGGCATCGCGCCACACGTTGTACGCGCGGGCCGTCTCGCCCCGCGGCTGGAAGTCGCTCAGCAGCGGGTAGCGGATGCCGCGCACCGCCGCCCACGCGCCGTGGCTGTAGATCGAGTCCACCGAGATGCCGAGCAGCTGGATGCCGCGCGACGCGAATTCGTCATACTCCTGCTCATACAGCTCCAGCTGCACGCTGCATCCGGGGCTCCAGTCCAGCGGGTAGAACACCACCGCCACGGGCGAGCCGCGCAGTTCCGAGAGCCGCACGATGGTGCCGTCCGCGGCCGGGAGCGCGAAATTCGGTGCCGGTGTCCCCGGCTCCAGGCCCGTGGTCACCCGCGGCCCGTCCATCGGGGGTGCGCTGCGGTAGAGATCTCGAACGGTGGCCAGGTCGTCCGCGTCCTCCGAGACGAGCGCGGATTCGATGGCCGTCGTCGAATCCAGCAGCTCGAAGGCATCCATCACGCCACCCCCACTCGCCGGGAGCGGACAACGCGAACGTTGACATTCCCGCGCATCCGGCGCCCGGGGCCCCTCCGGGCCCCAGGCAGCCACCGGGTCAGGAAGCGACCGAATGCGCGGGTACGGCTTTTGGGCCCGCGACATCCTCCGCCGCGCCGGCCGACTCGATCGCCTGCTGAGCGGGAGCGGACGAGCCCACGGCGACCGCGACCTTGCGCGGGAGCGCGTCAGCCCTTACCGGCAGCGTGATCTTCAGGACTCCGTCCCGGTAGTCGGCCGCGATCGCGTCCAGATCCACCTCGTCGCCCAGCGCAAGCTGTCGCACCACACGCGCGGAACTGCGCTCGCGGACCAGCCAGCGCTCACCGTGATCCTCACGGGAGGTGTCGCGATCCGCGCGGATGGTCAGCAGCCCCGGCTCGGCCGACACATCGATCGACGACGGATCGAACCCCGGAAGATCTGTCTCCACCACATAGCGGTCGTCCTCGCGGTAAAGATTCACCGGCGCCGAACTCAGCGCAGACTCCGGGAGCCCGGAGAAGAACGCCGAGCTGATCCGGTCCAGCTCCTTGAACGTATCGAACAGCATCATCACTCTCCTCTCACGCATTGAGTCACCCCGAATCAAGTTCACTTGCGGTGAACATCCGAGCATGCCGTTTTATTCCCACCTTCAGAGAAAGTTTTCGGAGCCTGCCGGACTGTCCGATCAACGGTGTGTGAGGCCCGACGGTTTTCAGTGATTGGTTCTGTCGAACCGTCCGGCGAAGGTAATCGCGAACGCGTTGAGCACGGGCTTCCACCTGATCGCCCAGCGTGCCCTGCCGCCGCCGGTGGGGTCAAGTGATCGGGTCACGAGGTAGAGGCATTTCAGCGCCGCGGCCTCGTTTCACCTTCCGGATCTCGACGTCGTACTCGAGGAATGGCACGAACTCGGCCCACGCGTTCTCCCACAGCTGCACGATCGCCGGATACCTGCCGCCCCACTCGGCCGCGAACTCGGCGAACCGGTCCCTCGCCGCAGTCACGCTGGGTGCCGTGTAAACGGGCCGGAGGGCTTTCACGATCGCGTCGCGGTGTTGCCGGCCGGCGTAGCGGAAGCTGTTGCGGATCAGGTGCACGATGCACTGCTGCACGACGGTCCGCTCCCACGTGGTGTTGATCGCTTCGGGGAGGCCCTTCAGCCCGTCGCAGACGGCGATGAACACGTCCTCGACGCCTCGGTTCTTCAGCTCTGTGAACACCTGCAGCCAGAACCTGGCTCCTTCTGCGCCGTCGCCGGCCCAGATCCCGAGGATGTCGCGTTCCCCGTGCACGGTGACGCCCATGACGACGTAGAACGGGGTGTTGCGGACCTGCCCGTCGCGGACCTTGACGACGATCGCGTCGACGAAGATCACCGGGTAGATCGGATCCAGCGGTCGTCACGACCATTCCGCGAGCTCACCGGCGACCTTCTCGGTGATCCGGCTGATCCTGCCCTTGGACACTTTCGCGTCGTCGACCTCGTCGAAGTGAGCGGCGATCTCACCGGTCGTGAGCCCGCGCGCGCTGAGCGATAGGACGATCTGATCGATCCCGCCCAGGCGACGCTTCCGCTTCGGGACGATCACCGGCTCGAACGATCCGTCTCGGTCGCGCGGGACCTCGATCTCGACCGGACCGATCTCGGTGAGCACCGTCTTCGTCCGGGTGTCGTTGCGCATGTTCGTGCCGGCAGGTGTTCCGCCATGCGGGTGGCCGAGGTGCTCGGTCAGCTCCGCGTTCAAAGCCGTCTCGAGGACGTTCTTCGTGAGCTGGTTCAGCAGCGCTCCAGGGCCGACCAGGCTCATGCCCTGCTCCTTCGCTTGCGCGAGCAGCCGCTCGGCGAGGTCTTTCTGATCGATGATCTCTCCCGTCACGGGATCGATCATCGCGTCTTCCAACAACTCGGTCGTGTCAGCCACGGCCGTCTCCTTTCGGATCAGGCCGGACCCCACACACCGTTATTCAGACAGTCCCCGATCCGCCAAGGCCAGCAGACCGAGCCGGCGCGAGGCCTCGAGGTCACTGTGACGGGTAGCCGGGTGAAGCGCCCTGGGTCTGATGGAGACTCGCGCTATTTGATTCCGACCAGCAGTTCGCGGTCGGCTTGGACAGCATAGAACGCGTTCTCGAACTCGATGGGCGGGACGTCGCCGAGGTAGCCATGGAGACGTTGCGCATTGTGCCAGTGCACCCACCCGAGCGTCGCGAGCTCGAGGTCCTCGACGGTCTTCCACGGTCCTTGGCGGGCAGGTCCGCGGACGAGTTCGGTCTTGTAATAGCCGTTCACCGTCTCGGCCAGGGCGTTGTCATACGAATCGCCGACCGTTCCGATCGAGGGTGTCGCGCCGATCTCCGCGAGGCGTTCACCGTAGCGAATCGACGTGAACTGAGAG
>NZ_LMFR01000016.1 GCF_001426925.1 Microbacterium sp. Root53 | reverse complement strand
CGTCTGGGCCGTTTGACGCCGATCGAGTTCGAGACCATCATGAACCAGAACCTGGCCCTCGCGGCCTAACCGAAACTGTCACCACTTCGTTCAGCAGACCCTCTTGTATCGAACCGAAATCGAGGACGAGCGCCGGAGGCCAGGATCAAACGCCACGAACGAGGTCATCGCCCTCAGCTCGCGCGGAGTGTGACCGGTCGCCCAGCGCATTGCGCGCGTGAGCTGAGGCTGGTCGTAGTAGCCGGCGACGGCATCGGCGATCGATCCCCCTGCCGCGAGGAATTGCGCCGCCCTCTGTGCCTGCTCGATGCTCGCGAGCTTGCGGTGCGATATACCCATCGCCCGGCGACGTTCTACATCGCCCCCAACTGTCACGGCTGTGAGGTGCGCAATCAGGGGCTCGGTGTGATCGGAGGGCGGTGCGAGGCGGTCGCCCACGGTGCTCGTCGCCAGTGGTCCGACCATGTGACACTGTTCCTGGGCGACGCGCCCTCACCCCTGTTTGAGGGCGACGCGCTCAAGCCCGAAGCGCTCGGATCCAGCCCAGAGGGTGCAGCGCGTCGTCGAGGACGACAGTCACGGAGGTGCTGAGCTCGAGGACGGCCGCGGCGGCGGGTGGGCGGTGGGCTTCGTCAGGCCGATGCCCTGCTTCCATGACACGCTGCTACTCGACCTGGGCCGAGAGGTTGGTGGGCAGGCGGTGCATTACGCACAACCCAGGCGGCGCAAAGATCGTGCCGGGCAGCTACGTCGCCGCCCCGCGCTCGTAGGGATAGCGGCGCGGGTCAGGGCGCTGCGATCACCGGCGACCTCGTCGCGGAGGAACTCGATGCCGCTTCCCGGCGGCATCGCAGCCACTGAACCGTCGCCTTCAGAGTGGCACTCAGGCGGTGGCGGCCGTCTTGGTGGTGAGCTCCTCGGCGATGAGCGTCTCGACGGCGGTCGGCGAAAGGAAGTGCTGGCTCACCATGATCGCTGCACCGAGCACGCCCGCGAAGTCTCGGCTGGTGGACGGCACGATCAGCAGGTGCTCCGTGGCGAGGGGCGTCGAGCGCCGGTACACCACTTCCCGGATGCCCGCGATGAGGTCCTCGCTCGCCCGTGCGAGCAGGCCGCCGATGGTGATCACAGAGGGGTTGAGCAGGTTGACCACAGTCGCCAACACCTCACCGATCTCGCGGCCCGCCTCGCGCGTGGCCCGCACCGCTCGCGCATCCCCCTGGCTCAGCAGGGCGACCAGGTCCGCCGTCGTGTAGACCGGGACTCCGTCGGCGGCCAGGGCGGCGGCGATCGCGGGCGCGCTCGCTATCGCCTCGAGGTCCCTCTCGTCGCCCGGCGGCCGACGCGAATCCCGGCTCATCGGCACCTGCACCCGGCCGATGTCGCCCGCCGTGCCCTGTGCCCCGCGTCGGAGGGTGCCGCCACTGATGATGCCCAGGCCGATACCCGTTGAGACCTTGACGAAGAGGAGGTCGTCAACCGAGGGCCAAACACTCGCGTGCTCGCCGAGAGCGAGGACGTTGACGTCGTTGTCTACCAGGACAGTGGTTCCGAGGCGGCGACCCACAAAGTCGGGGATATCGAAGCCGTCCCACCCGGGCATAATTGGGGGCTTGACGGCGCGGCCTGTCGAGTGCTCGACCGGGCCCGGTACTCCGATCCCCACGCCGGCGAGCGGCGCATCGCGACGGTGAGACGCGGCCAGGAGGGCCTCCGCGCGGTCGCACGCCCACTCCAGCACGGGCTCGGGGCCGTCGGAGATGCGGATGTCGTCTCGCACGCTCTCCAGGACGCGGCCGTTCAGGTCCGTCAGGGCGACGACGCCGTGGGTCGCGCCGAGGTCGACGGCGACAATCAGGCGCGCACTCGGGTTGATGACGAGCCGGGCAGGCGGTCGACCGCCCGAGGAGGCGGCATCGGGCGCCGGCTGCAGAAGCCCTGAAGTCAGCAGGGCGTCCACACGCAACGCGACGGTGGAGCGAGCCAGGCCGGTCAGGGAGATGAGCTCTGCCCTCGTGCGCGCGTTCCCGTCGCGGAAGAGCTGGAAGAAGTCGCCGATGCCTGGTCCCCCCAGCCTGCCGGGCATGCCGTTCATACGGCCCAGTCAATCACACGCGCGGGGAGGGAAGTGCTCAACTCCTCCCATAAGCGGGTATAAGGAGGCATCTCATGAGCATCTTTTAACCGATGGCTTGACACAAGATGCACGAGCGATGTCAAATAACTCCCGTGACAGCGCGCGTCCACACAGCATCGACCGATCCGATCCGTACGGGGATCGTCGGGGGCGGCTTCATGGCGCGAGTTCACGCCCACGCCGCACGGGCCGCTGGAGGACAGGTCGTTGGAATCACGTCGTCCAGTCCGGGAAGCGCCAGGGCGGCGGCCGACCGGTTGGACGTCCCGGTCGCACATGACGACCTGGCCGGGCTTCTGGATCAGGGGCTCGACGTGGTGCACATCTGCACCCCCAACAGCACGCACGCGCGCTATGCCCAGGAGGTGCTCGACGCAGGTGTGAACGTCGTCTGCGAGAAGCCTCTCGCCACCGACGCGTCGTCGGCACGGCGGCTTGCCGCCACCGCGGAGGCGTCCGGCCTGGTCGCAACGGTGCCGTTCGTTTACCGCTTCCACCCCATGGCCCGGGAGGCGCGCGCGATGGTGGGCGCGGGTCGTCTCGGGGAGCTGCTGACGCTGCAGGGCGGCTACCTGCAGGACTGGCTGCTCGACGCCGGCGCCGACAATTGGCGCGTCGACGAGACCGAGGGCGGCCGCTCGCGCGCGTTCGGTGACGTCGGCTCGCACCTTTGCGACTTGATGGAGTTCGTCTCCGGGGAGCGGATCGTTGCGTTGCAGGCGCGTACCCGCATCGCGCACTCGACTCGTAGCGGTCGGGAGGTCCGCACTGAGGATCTCGCCGTCGTGATCTTCGAGACCGCCGGCGGCGGGCTCGGCACCCTCACCGTCAGTCAGGTCGCCCCTGGTCGCAAGAACCGGCTGTGGCTTGAGATCAACGGCACGCAGCGCACTCTGGCCTTCGACCAGGAGCAGCCGGAGTCGCTGTGGGTGGGCGAGCGTGAAGGCGGGCGGGTGCTGCTTCGCGACCCCGATGTTCTGTCGCCCGACGCAGCTCGGCTGGCCGTAGTACCGGCGGGCCATCCGCAGGGGTACCAGGACGCTTTCAACGGTTTCGTGGCCGACACCTACGCGGCCCTGCGCGGAGAGCAGCGGGACGGCCTGCCCACCTTCCAGGACGGGCTTCGGGCCACCGAGGTCACCGAAGCGGTCCTGCTCTCGGCGCGGACCTCGGAGTGGATACGGCTGCACACCGAAAGCCCGACGACCCGAGGGCACCCCCTCATCTGACGTCTCAACCGCGGGTTCAGGCCCAATACAAGGAGGTATTGACTCATGATCACATCACGTCGAACGAGGTGGGTGGGCGCGGCCGCGTTTCTCACCACGGGAGCAATCCTGGCCGGGTGCTCGGGGAGCTCCGCTCCCAGCGAGCCCGGCGAGAAGCCCGACACGCTGCGGATCCTCTACACAACGGCCGAGGCCAACGCGGCCGCCGTCCAGTCCCGTGTCGATGCGTTCGAGGAGGAGTTCGACATCGCGCTGGAGATCGATACGCAGCCGTACGACGCGCTCCAGCAGCGCGTCTTCTCTGAGATCGCTTCGTCGAGCTCCCACTATGACGTTTTCGTCGTGGACACTCCGTGGGCGCCCGCGATCGTCGGCAGCCTCGAGCCCCTGAGCGGCTATATCTCCAACGAGGAGATGAATGAGAACGCCGATGTCGACATCGCGGACTTCATCCCGAAGGTGTTCTTCGACACCGCCGTCTACGACCAGGCGGACCCGATCCGGCAGTTCCCCGACGCGACGAGCGCCCCGGACGTGGAGGCGATCACCTCGGAGGGCTTCGACGTCTACGGCCTGCCGATCCAGGCGAACGCGGCCGTGATGGCGTATCGGAAGGACCTGTTCGAGGCCCCCGACCAGAAGGCGGCCTTCCAGGCCGAGTATGGCCGCGAGCTGACGGTTCCCACCACCTGGGACGAGTACGCCGAAGTGGCTGAGTTCTTCACGCAGCCTGAGAACAACCTCTACGGTACGACTGTCATGGCGGGCGTGGGCGACTGGGCGACGGACGACTTCAAGACGCTGCTCGCGAGCTTCGGCGGCGACGGACACCTCGTCGCGGACGACCTATCGCTCGCGTTCGACAGCCCGGAGGGCGTCGAGGCGCTCACCTACTACCGTGGGCTCGTCGAGAGCGGCGTCGTGCCGCCCGGGAGTACGTCGGCGTCGTGGGACGAGACCGCGACCTCGTTCAACAATGGCATGACCGCGATGACGATCAACTACCACTCGCTCGAGCTGGCCGAGGCGGTCGGCGGGGAGATCGGCTACGCGCCCGTGCCCCGCGCGGAGAGCGAGGGGCCCCACTTCGGCACGTGGATGCTGAGCGTGAACCGTAACTCTGAGCACAAGGACTGGGCGTACCAGGCCGCCGCCTGGCTCACCTCGTCCGAGCAGCAGCTGGCCATGACCGAGCACGAGCTCCATCCGAGCCGTACGTCCGTGTACGAGACCGTGGCCGCGGGGGGCGGGGACAACGCGGAGTTCTACGAGACGCTCGGCCAGTCGCTCGCCGTGGGCGTCGGCCGTGCGCGCCTCACGAACTACATGGAGGTCAGCCACGCCGTCGCTGTCTCCGTCAACCGCGCCGCGTCCGGCGACGCGACGCCCGAGGCGGCCATCGCTGAAGCGGCCGACGCCGTGGCGGCCCTGCTGGAGCAGGCCGGCTACTAGGTCAACCGCTGACCACACGACCAGAGAGCAGCCCATGACAGTCACACTTCCATCGAGGGACCGCCACCCCCTCGGCGGTGCCGCCCAAGCCGTTCCCCCCACCAAGGAGGGCCGGTCCGGCGGCCGATTCCGTTCGCGCCGGCTCCCTTGGCTATACTTGTCGCCCGCCCTGGTGGTGCTCCTGGTCATGACGATCGCCCCGGCGATCTACATCCTCGTCACCAGTTTCAGCAACGCGAGTGTGCTCGGTGGGCAGGGCTCGTTCGTGGGCTTCCGCAACTACGAGGTCGCCCTCACGAGCCCTGCTACCCAGCAGTCGTTCATCGTCACCCTCACGTTCGTCGCGATCGTGGTCGTGCTCGAGCTGCTGCTCGGCCTTGCGCTGGCCGTGCCGTTGGCGCGACAGACCGCTGCGAACAAGGTGGCGGCCACTCTGATGCTACTGCCATTCGCGGTGACTCCCGCCGCGGCCGCGATGATCTTCCGCCAGTTGGTCAACCCGAACTACGGCTGGATCCCCTATTACCTGCAGTTCCTGGGCCTTCCGCCCAACATTGATCTGCTGGGCAACCCCATCACGGCCTGGGCGGTGCTGATCGTCCTCGACTTGTGGCAGTGGACGCCGTTCGTCGCCCTCATCCTGATGGCGGGGATCCAGTCGCTGCCGCTCGAGCCGCGCGAAGCAGCAATGGTCGACGGCGCCAGCGGGTGGCAGGTGTTCCGGCACATCACGCTGCCGGGCCTCATCCCGTTCCTCTCCATCGCGGTCGTCCTGCGCACGATCCAGGCCTTCAAGACCTTCGACTCGTTCAAGATCGTCACCGGCGGCGGCCCCGGCAGCTCGACCGAGATGATCAACCTCGGCATCTACCGCGTCGGACTCCAGACGTTCAATATCGGGCTCGCATCCGCGATGGGCGTGCTGCTACTGATCGTGCTGCTGGTGCTGGTTCCCATCATGCAGCGCGTCATCGGCCGCCGCGCGGACCCGGAGGAGTTGTAATTATGTCATCGACCGTCGAACCGAGGGGCACCTCGTCTGTCCTCCAGCTCGTGCTCCGTAGCTTCGTGTGGGTGTGGCTCGTGATCGGCCTCATCCCCCTGGTGTTCATGCTCGTCACTTCAGTGAAGCCTGCCGGCATTGTGAACCAGGTGCCTCCGGTGTGGATCTTTCCGGTGACGTTCGAGAACTTCGCGACAGTGCTCGCGGGCGGCAGCGGAGTTTCCCGAGGATTCGGAGCCCTCCTGCTCAACAGCGCGATAGTCAGCATCGGCGCGACCGTGCTGACCGTGCTGCTGGCCGTACCCGCCGCGTATGCCCTGTCGATGAGGAGCTTCGGCCCGCGCAAGGGGATCGCCTCGTGGATCCTGTCCACGTACATGTTCCCCCCCATCGTCGCCGTCGTGCCGATCTTCGTGTTCGCAGGAAAGCTCGGGTTGATGGACACCTACCCCGTGCTCATCGTGCCGTACGCCGCCTTCAACCTGCCCATCGCGATCTGGATCCTCCGGAGCACCATCGTGCAGATCCCCTACGAGATCCAAGAGGCGGCCATGGTCGACGGCGCCGGGCAGTGGGTAATCCTGCGCCGCGTGATCTGGCCGCTTCTGGCGCCCTCCGTCGCGACCGTAGCGGTGCTCACCATCGTGCTGACTTGGAACGAGTTCCTCTTCGCGCTCTCGCTCACGCGCAGCGCGGCGAAGACGGCGCCCGTCGGACTGCAGGAGTTCACGGGCATGTTCGGAACCGACTGGGGCAGCATCACGGCCGGCGCGACGCTCATCGTCGCCCCGATCCTGGTGCTGACCATCCTGCTCCGGCGCAGGATGATCTCCGGCCTCACCTTTGGCGCAGTCAAATGACCATCCTGGAAGGAAATCTCATGAGAGCAGTGCTGCTGCCCGGCGACAAGCGGGTCGTGGTCGAGGACGTACCCACGCCGGAGCCCCAAGGCGACGAGGTGCTCGTGCGCACACGGGCGAGCGCCATCTGCCGTAGCGATATGAGCATCTACTACGGCAACCCGATCGTCGGATCCGGTGCGACCGAGCTCATCGTGCCCGGCCACGAGGCGGCGGGAGAGGTCGTCGCCGTCGGACCGAACGTCGCCAGCACGAAAGTCGGTGATCGTGTGGCCGGGTATCTCGCGATCGCGGACCCGAACGCACCGTACTCGGCACAGGGCCTGCCGATGCTCGAGCCCGACTGGAAGTGCTTCGGGTTCGACGTGCACGGTGGCGACGCCGAGTACTTCCTGCTGCCGGAGCGCAACTGTCTACCCCTGCCCGAGACCATCTCCTTCAAGGCCGGGGCCGTCCTGACCGACATGGTGGGCACCCAGTACAGCACCCAGAAGAGGCTCGGCGTCTCCGGCCGGCACACGGTCGCCGTCGTGGGCCTCGGCCCGATGGGCGCCGCGGCCGTGCTGGTGGCGAAGGCGTTGGGCGCGCGCGTAATCGCCGTGGACGTCCTCGACTCCCGTCTGCAGCAGGCATCGGAGCTCGGTGCCGACGACATCGTGAACAGCGCCGACACCGACGCTGCCGAAGCGATCCGCGGACTCACCCGCGGGATCGGGGCCGACGTCGTCATCGAGTGCTCCGGCAACCCGCGCGGGCAGAACAGCGCGTTGGATGCCGCGGCGCGTTGCGGAGCCGTCGCGTTCGTCGGTGAGTCGCGGGCCACCGAGATCAACCCGAGCGAACAGATCATCCGCAAGCTCCTCACGGTGATCGGCGGCTGGTACTTCGGCCGGGGCGAATGGGACGAGATCGTGCGGTTCGTCGAGGATCGAGCGGTGCCCGTCGAGAAGCTCATCAGCCACGAGTTCTCGATCGAACAGGCCGAACAGGCGTTCGCCGCCTTCGACCGTCGCGAGACCGAGAAGGCCGTCTTCGTCTGGTGACCGCAAAGAAAGGCACGAGCATGTTCCGCTACACAGCAGAGATCCTCCCGTACCACGACCATCCCTTCGAGGACGCGGTCCGCGATCTCGCCGAGATCGGCTTCACCGAGATCAACCTCTGGTCCTCCGCCGCGCCGCTGGGGCACCACGTCAATCCCGGCGACGACCCGAGCGAGATCCTCCGCGTCCTGGACACGTACGGCGTGCGCCCGTGTGGTCTGACGACCTACGGCAAGACCCAGGATGAGATCCTCGAGCGGGTCGACTTCGCCGCCGACCTCGGAATCGACACGCTGATCTTCGACTGCGAGGCGAACTATCCCGAGTTCGTCTCCCGCTTCCTGCCTCCCATCGTGGAGGCGGGACGTCGTCGAGGCGTGCGGATCGCGGTGGAGAACCACCTCACCGTCCCGTTCTCGGCGGACTTCGAGCAGGGGGGCAACGAGGACCGACGCTGGGACGAGGGCGTCGACTCGCTCGCGCAGATCAAGCGGCTCGTGCGCGACATCGACGACCCGTTCCTCGGCGTCTGCGTCGCGCCCCCTCACCTGTGGGTCATGCAGGAGGCCGTGACCGAGGTCGTCACCTTCCTCGCCGAGCGCAAGCGCCTCTTCTACTACTACATCTGGGACATCGACCGGAACTACCAGCACGGCGTGGACGGCCTCAACTTCGGCCCGGGGGAGCAGCAGCTCCCGCGTCCGGACGGCACGCTCGACCACCGGGTACTGCTGCGCTCGCTCGCCGCGGTCGGTTACGAAGGCCCCGCGAGCCTGAAGTGCCACGGCACGCACGGCTGGGCGCTGGAGAAGATCGGAGCGCAGCTGCGCGCGTCGGACGCCTATATCCGGCCGATCGTCGACGAGCTGGCGCAATACTGACGAGGATCGTCCGCTCGGGCGACTCCTTTTCGAAGTGTTGGGCACCGTGAGCACAACATCGTCGAGCGCCGTGCCGCCCTGGGCGGCACGGCGCTCGAGCACGTCTCACGCCTCGCGGGGAGGGGCGCCGAGGATCCGTTCTGTGATCAGCTGTCCTACGTCGGCGTGACCCGCGCGGGTGGGGTGCACCTCGTCCTCGAGGAATCCGCGAGCGTGCGATCGTTCTTACGATCCCCACCGGGGTTCGATCTCCACTAGTGGAATGAATCGTTCCGGGTCTCGTGGAGGGTCTGATTCCCCGAGAGGATGATGACTATGCCGGCACCGAGGAAGTATCCGCCGGAGCTTCGTGAGCGTGCGATGAGGCTTGTTGCCGAGGCCAGGAAGGAAGATCCGGAGTTGTCGCTGCACGCGGCGGTGTCCCGGGTCGGGCAGCGTGTCGGGGTGAACTCCGACACGTTGCGGGGCTGGTGCAAGCAGGCCGCGATCGACGCGGGCGGACGCGCAGGGACGACCACGAGCGATGCTGCGCGGATCAAGCAGCTCGAGGCTGAGAACCGGGAGCTGAAGCGGGCCAATGAGATCCTGTTGGCGGCTTCCTCGTTCTTCGCGCGGGAGCTCGACCCGCGACTGCCGTGGTAGTTCAGTTCATCGACGAACATCGTGACCGGTTCGGGGTCGAGCCGATCTGCCGGGTGCTGACCGCGCACGGCGTCAAGATCGCCCCGTCCGGCTATTACGCGTTCAAGACCCGGCTGGCCTCCGCGCGCGCCGTCAGCGACGCGGAATTGATCGTGCAGATCGAGCGGGTGTTCTGGGATCGGAAACTCGGCCGCGGGATCAGCGGGGTCCGTAAGGTCTGGCATCTGCTGCGACGAGAAGGGATCGTCGTGGCCCGCTGCACGGTCGAGCGTCTCATGCGGCAGCAGGGGCTGCGCGGGATCCGCCGCGGCAAGCAGTTCGTCACCCCTCGTCCCGACTCCTCGTCGACGCGGCCCCCAGATCACGTGCTGCGCTGCTTCCGTGCGGACCGTCCGAACGAGCTGTGGGTGATGGGCGTGATTTCGCGGTAGAACGGGGATCGGTATGGTCCGCGACCCTTAGGGCGTGTCTGACAATTGTCGGGTCCAGGCGATGACGGCGTTGAGGATCACGGCGGCGCGGTAGACGACGGCGAGCTTGTCGTAGCGGGTGGCG
>NZ_LMFR01000015.1 GCF_001426925.1 Microbacterium sp. Root53 | reverse complement strand
CTCTCAGCGCCGATGGTACTGCAGGGGGGACCCTGTGGGAGAGTAGGACACCGCCGGACTTCCTTTACGAGAGGGCCACCCAACGCTGGGTGGCCCTCTTGCGTTTCACGCCCCTCCGCCTGCGCGGAGGGGCGTTCTGCGTTTCTAGACTGGAGCGCATGCCCACCGAACTCCATCCGCGCAGCGTGCTCGTGTCCCAGCGCCTCTCCGAGGCCGGGATCGATGCGGAGATCGTCGTGCTCCCCGACGCGGCCGCCACCGCAGTCCAGGCCGCGGCCGCTCTTGGCGTGGAGGTCGGGGCGATCGCGAACAGCCTCGTGTTCTGGTGCGACGATGCCCCGCTGCTGGTGATGACGAGCGGTGCGCACCGGGTCGACACGGCCGCACTGGCACAGCGGCTCGGCACGGGGCGCATCCGGCGCGCGACGGCCGATCAGGTGCTCGAGGCGACCGGTCAGGTGATCGGCGGCGTCGCTCCGACGGGCCATCCGGCGCCGATCGCGACGATCGTCGACGCCGATCTCGCGCGGTTCCCGCAGCTGTGGGCCGCCGCCGGGACGGCGCACACCGTCTTCCCGCTGACCTTCGACGAGCTCGTGAGGCTCACCGGCGGGCGGGTGGAGCGCGTCGACTGACGGCTCAGCCGAGGAGGGCGTGCGCGATCGTGAATATCACGAGCCCCGCGAGCGCGCCGACGACCGTGCCGTTGAGCCGGATGTACTGGAGGTCGCGGCCCACCATGAGCTCGATCTTCTCCGTCGTCTCCTGCGGGTCCCAGCGCTCGACCGTCTCGGTGATGAGCGACGCGATGTCGCTGCGGTAGCGCTCCACGAGGAACACGGCGGCGTCGGTCACCCAGTCGTCCACGCGCGAGCGCAGGGACGGCTCGTTCTGCAGGCGCTCGCCGATCTCGACGAGCGCATCCCGCGCGCGCGTCCGCAGTGCGCTCCCGGGCTCGTCGAGCTCACGCAGCAGCCCCTGCTTCGCGGCGCCCCACGCCTCGGCCGCGAGGCGGCGCACGCGTGGGCTGTCGAAGAGCGTCGCCTTGGCCTGCTCGAGGCGGTCGCGGGTGACCGGATCGTGCTGCAGGTTGAACGCGAGTCGCGCGAGGTAGTCGTCGATCGCGCCGCGGGCCGGGTGACGAGGGTCGGCGCGCAGCGCGCCGACGAACGCGACGGCCTCGTTGTACACCGTGTGGTCAACGAGCCGCGCGGCGATCGACGGGACCCACGAGGGCAGGCGACGCGACACCAGGCCCTGGAACACCTCCGGGTTCGCGTCCAGCCAGGCCGCGACCGTGTCGGCGGCCAGATCCACGGCGCCGTGGTGCGCCCCCGTGTCGATCACGCGTTCGAGCCATCCGCCGAGCGGCTCGCCCCACCCGGGCTCGATCAGGTGCTCCCGCGCCAGCGACTCGATGACATCCTGCACGTCGTCGTCGCTCAGCGCGCGCAGCACGCCCTGCGCCATGGCCGCGCCCTCGGACGCCACCCGCTCCGCATGCTCGGGCGCGCGCAGCCAGGCTCCCAGGCGCGCGGCGATCGGCGTGGAGGCGAGCTTGCGCCGCACCACCTCGGCCTCGAGGAAGTTCGTCTCGACGAACTCGCCCAGGTTCCGCCCGATCTCGTCCTTGCGGGTCGGGATGATCGCCGTGTGGGGGATGGGCAGCCCCAGCGGCCGGCGGAACAGCGCCGTCACCGCGAACCAGTCGGCCAGGGCGCCCACCATCCCGCCCTCTGCCGCGGCGCGCAGGTACGCCAGCGCGGGCAGCCGGTCCTGGAGCGCGAAGCCGACGACGAACAGCACGGCCATGAAGATCAGCGCCCCCAGCGCGACCGCCTTCATGCGCCGGAGCGCGAACAGGCGCTCCTGGTCCGCAGCCGACAGGAGCTCCACGGGGGTGCGTGCCATGTCGGCCATCCTCGCACGCCCCTCCCGGTCAACCCGGCGTACGCTCGTGAGCGTGATCGAAGACATCCAGAAGCGCGCTCTGCATCGCACCCGCATCCTCGAGGGGCAGATGCGCGGTCTCGGCCGGATGATCGAGAACGAGGACTACTGCATGGACATCATCACGCAGTCCCGTGCGATCCAGCGTTCGCTCGAGTCCCTCAACCGCCTGCTGCTGGAGAACCACCTGCGCACCCACGTGACGCACATGTTCGAGCACGGCGACGCCGAGCGCGAGCAGGCCGTGGCCGAGCTGCTGCGGGCCTTCGACTTCGACGGGCGCTGACCTCAGCCCTCGAGCGGGCCCAGCCAGGCCGTCGCGACGGTGGCGTGCGCCGACTCGGGGTCGGACGGATGGAACGCGCCCGCGAGCACGTCGCGGTAGAGACGCGACAGCTCGCTGGTCGCGAAGAACGACGAGCCGCCCGCCACGAGCATCGCGTCGTCGACGACCTGCTTGGCGGTCGCGGTCGCGCGGTGCTTGAGCCCGGACAGCAGCGAGAACCAGCGGGCTCCGTGGTCCACGCGCTCGTCGACGTCGCGGGCGATCGACGCGAGCTGGGGCGGCAGCGCGTCGTACGCCAGCGCCATGCCCGCGATGCGCCAGCGGATGTCCGGATCCTGGCTGTACGGGCGACCGGTCTTCTTCGATCGGCGCGCCTGCGCGGCGGCGACCGCGAGGTCCAGCGCGCGATGCGCGATGCCCGTGTAGACCGACGCGAGCAGCACCTCGAACACGCTGAAGATGCCGAACACGATCGGGTCGGGGTTCGGGCCGGCGGCGACGCGTCGCACCACGCGGTCGGCGGGAGCCACCGCCCCGTGCAGCTCGGTGGTGCGGCTCTGCGTGCCGCGCATCCCGAGCGTGTCCCAGTCGTCGCGCGTCACCACGCGCTCGTCGCGCGCCAGGAACGCGTAGACGAGCTGTGGCGCGTCGGGAGAGGAGGTGTCGAGACCGTGCACGCCGAGCTGGGTCCACACCGGGGCGAGCGACGTGAAGATCTTGGTGCCCGTGAACGCGTAGGAGCCGTCGTCGAGCGGGGCGGCCTCGGTGTCGCTGCCGAACAGCACCAGGTCGTTGCCGGCCTCGCTGATGCCGAATGCGAAGACCTCGCCCGCGGCGGCGCACTCCTGCACGAATCGCAGATCGGCGATGCCGCGATCCTGCATGACCTTCGCGACGCCGGTCCAGACCAGGTGCATGTTGATCGCGAGCGCCGTCGCGGGCGCCGCCTCCGCGAGACGCTGCTGCAGCGCCGAGACCTCGGTGAGCCCCAGCCCCAGCCCGCCGCGATCCGCGGGCACCAGTGCGCGCAGGTATCCGGCGTCGCGCAGCTCGGCGAGGTCCTCGTCCGGGAAGACGTTGTCGGCGTCCACGCGGGCGGCGCGCGAGCGGATCCGCTCGACGAGCTCGTCGGTCAGGACGTCCCGCGGATCGAAGGCGCCGGCCCCGGTCACCGCGCGATCACCTCGCGCAGCGCGCGCATGGTCGCCTCGGGCTTGTCGCGATGCGGGGAGTGCCCGGCCCCGCGCACCACCGACATGGTGAGGGCGGGGTTCGCACGCAGCACCTCGTCGGCCAGCTCGCCGTCGAAGATGCTGTAGACGTCGGGGTCCGAGCCGATCACGTGCGTGGGCACGGTGAGGCGGGCGGCTGCCTCGCGCACGTCCCACGGGCTGTTCTGCGCGCTGGTCTGCTCGACCGCCCAGCGGCTGCCGCGCGCCACAGCGTCGACCTTCAGCTCGATGTCGTGCGGGTGCCAGTGCGGGTGCTCCTCGCGCACGGCCTCGGCACGGTTGTCGGCGAACGCGCGCTCCTGGCTGCGGCGGACGATGCCGGCGTCGCGGTCGCGCAGGAAGATCGCCGGGTCCACGAGCACCAGCCGGCGGGTCCAGTCCGGGGCGTCCGCGGCGGCCAGCGTGCTCGACGCGCCGCCCAGCGAGTGGCCGACGACGAGGTCCCAGGCGTCCCCGCCCTCGGGCCGCGTGCCGCGGAGGTCGGCGGCGTACGCGGCGATCGTGTAGTCGAGGGCGCGCGGCGCGTCGCCGTGCCCGCGCAGGTCGACCGCGGTGGCCGACCAGCCGTCCTCCGCCAGCGCGACGCCGTAGCGCCACATCAGCGCGCCCGACGAGCCCAGGCCGTGCACCAGCAGCACGCGGCGCGGCGACGACGGATCGCCCCAGTGCAGCCGGGGCAGGGTCACGGGTGCGGGACGTGCGGTCATGCGCCCAGCCTATGCAGGCAGGCGCGTCACGTGATCACCGGCACCTGCTCGGTGTCCGGGATGGGCGAGGCGTCGCGGTGGCGCAGATCGGGGAAGCCGCGGTGGAACACCGCGGCAACGACGGCGGCCAGCACGACCATCCCGATGCTGACGTAGTAGGCGCCGACCGGCCCGGTGCCGTCGATCGCGAACCCGCCGATCATCGAGCCGAGCGCGGCCCCGATCAGCTGGCCCGTGTTGATCCAGCCGTACGCCTCGGCGGTCTCGCTGAACTTGACGCTCGCGGACGTGGCGGCCAGCATCGAGGCGAGGGCGGGCGCGAACCCGACGCCGGCGACGAACAGGGCGAAGCCGAGCCACCACGGGTTGCCCAGCCACACGAGCGTCAGGGCGCTGCCGAGCGCGACGATGCAGAGCCGGCGCGCCGTGGACCACGGGCTCATCGGGATGCCGCCGGAGCCCAGGCCGCCCGCCAGGCTGCCGAGGGCGTACGCCGCGAGCACCAGCCCGGACTCGAGACCGCCCTCGCCGAAGGTCGCGACGATGCCGGTCTCGATCGCGGCCGTCGCGCCGATGAACAGCAGGCCGATCGAGGTGGTGAGGATCACGGTCGGCTTGCGCAGGACGCGTCCGAACGCCGCCCGGCTCCGCGGGATGCGGACGCGCCCCACCTCGGGGGAGAAGATGAACCAGGCGCCGCCCAGGAGCGCGATGAGCACGACGGCCAGCAGCGCCACCACGGACGAGATCTGCAGCGCCAGGAACGTGACGAGCACGGGAGCGACGACCCAGATCAGCTCCTGCAGCGAGGCGTCCAGCGAGTACAGGGCGGTCAGCTGCCGCGAGTTGACCAGCTTGGGGTAGATCGTGCGCACCGCGGACTGGACCGGCGGCGTCGCGAGGCCCGCGATCAGGCCGAGCGCGACGAGCACCGGCACGGGCAGCGGCGCCAGGGCCAGGGCCGTCAGGGTCGCGGCGTACACGAGCGTGAGCAGCGAGAGCACGGGGCGCATGCCCCAGCGGCCCATCCAGCGGCTCGTGATCGGGCCGGCGACGGCCTGGCCGATCGACATGGCGGCGAGCACCGTCCCGGCCGCCCCGTACGAGTGGGTCATGTGCTCGATGTGGATGAGGATGCCGAGGCTCACCATGCCCGACGGGAACCGCGCCGTGAGCTGGGCGGCGATGATGCGGATGACGCCCGGCGTGCGGGCGAGCTCGCGATAGGCGGAGGCGGAGGACGACACGTCCTCACGCTATCTCCCCGGACCCGTGGGAACGCCCGATGAGCGGGCCATCCGAGGGTGCTCCCGGGCCGCTGCGGAGCGCCCGATCGCGACACGCCGCGACACGCCGAGGGGCCGATTCCACACCCTGTGGGATGTCGGAGGCCCGCCCTAGCGTTCCATCTGTGGAGAGGCGGTCTCGTGCAGCGCGCGAACCGCGATTTCCCGGCCATCGCGGGGCGCTCGCACGGGGTCCCGCCTGTGGACGGATCGGTGGATGGACCTGTGGTGGAGCGGTGGAGAACGGTGGAAAATGACAACCGTGTAACTACTAGTCCTAGTGGTGACCCTCAATGTCCGCACCCATATGTAGTATTGAGGTCCCGGCGGAGGTGCGCCGGGCAGCACACGTAACAAGGGGGAAGAAAGCGCCATGGCGATCACGGTCTACACGAAGCCTTCCTGCGTCCAGTGCACGGCCACGTACCGCGCGCTCGACTCGAAGGGCATCGACTACGAGGTCCTCGACCTCTCCCAGGACCCGGCCGCTCTCGAGCAGGTCAAGGCCCTCGGCTACATGCAGGCTCCCGTCGTGATCACGGACGAGGACCACTGGTCGGGCTTCCGCCCGGACAAGATCGACGAGCTCGCCGCCCGTCTCGCCTGAAGGCGCTCGCGCGCCCTTCGACGAGAACCGCGACCGAGAGGGAGATGAGATGACCGCCGCGACAGTCGCCGACACGGAGACTCCGCTCCTGGTCTACTTCTCGAGCGTGTCCGGCAACACGGCGCGTTTCATCGAGAAGCTCGGGAAGCCGGCCCGGCGCATCCCTCTCCACCGCGGCGACGAGCCCCTCGTCGTCGACGAGCCCTACGTGCTCGTCACCCCCACCTACGGCGGGGGAGACGGGCGGGGAGCGGTGCCGAAGCAGGTCATCCGCTTCCTGAACGACGAACGCAACCGCCGGGGGATCCGAGGGGTCATCTCGGCCGGCAACACCAACTTCGGCGAAGGCTTCTGCATCGCCGGCGACATCATCAGCCGCAAGTGCCACGTGCCCCACTTGTATCGGCTCGAACTCTTCGGCACACCCGACGACGTCGATCGCGTCAGCGACGGATTGGAACGATGGTGGAAGCAGCAGCGGTGACCACGGAAGCCGACTTCAAGCACAACGCGAAGTTCGAGGGCCTGGACTACCACGCCCTGAACGCGATGCTGAACCTGTACGACGAGAACGGGAAGATCCAGTTCGACGCCGACAAGCGCGCCGCACGGGAGTACTTCCTGCAGCACGTCAACCAGAACACGGTGTTCTTCCACTCGCTCCGCGAGCGGCTCGACTACCTGGTCGAGAAGGAGTACTACGAGGCCGCGGTCATCGAGAAGTACCCGTTCGAGTTCATCGAGAAGCTCAACGACTTCGCCTACGGCAAGAAGTTCCGCTTCGAGACGTTCCTCGGCGCCTTCAAGTACTACACGAGCTACACGCTGAAGACCTTCGACGGCAAGCGCTACCTCGAGCGCTTCGAGGACCGCGTCGTCATGACGGCCCTCGCGCTCGCCGACGGCGACCAGGACCTCGCGTGGAACCTCGTCGAGGAGATCATCTCGGGCCGCTTCCAGCCCGCGACTCCCACGTTCCTCAACGCCGGCAAGGCGCAGCGCGGCGAGCTCGTCAGCTGCTTCCTGCTGCGCATCGAGGACAACATGGAGTCCATCGCGCGCGGCATCAACTCCGCGCTGCAGCTCTCCAAGCGCGGCGGCGGCGTGGCCCTGCTGCTGTCGAACATCCGCGAGGCCGGCGCGCCGATCAAGCAGATCGAGAACCAGTCCAGCGGCATCATCCCCGTCATGAAGCTGCTCGAGGACTCGTTCAGCTACGCCAACCAGCTCGGCGCACGTCAGGGCGCGGGCGCGGTGTACCTCTCGGCGCACCACCCCGACATCATGAAGTTCCTCGACACCAAGCGCGAGAACGCCGACGAGAAGATCCGCATCAAGACGCTGTCGCTCGGCGTCGTCGTGCCGGACATCACGTTCGAGCTCGCCAAGAACGACGAGGACATGTACCTCTTCTCGCCGTACGACGTCGAGCGCGTCTACGGCGTGCCCTTCGGCGACATCTCGGTCACCGAGAAGTACCGCGAGATGGTCGACGACCCGCGCATCAAGAAGACCAAGATCAACGCGCGCAAGTTCTTCCAGACGCTCGCCGAGATCCAGTTCGAGTCGGGCTACCCGTACATCATGTTCGAGGACACGGTGAACCGGGCCAACCCGATCAAGGGCCGGATCAACATGTCGAACCTCTGCAGCGAGATCCTTCAGGTGAACACGCCGACGACGCTCAACGAGGACCTCTCGTACGACCAGATCGGCAAGGACATCTCCTGCAACCTGGGCTCGCTGAACATCGCGCTCGCGATGGACTCGCCCGACCTGGGCAAGACCATCGAGACGTCGATCCGCGCGCTCACCGCGGTGAGCGACCAGAGCCACATCCGCTCGGTCCGCTCGATCGAGGACGGCAACGACAAGTCGCACGCCATCGGCCTCGGCCAGATGAACCTGCACGGCTACCTGGCCCGCGAGCGCGTCTACTACGGCTCGGAAGAGGGCATCGACTTCACGAACATCTACTTCTACACGGTGCTGTTCCACGCGCTGCGCGCGTCGAACAGGCTCGCGATCGAGCGCAAGCAGGTGTTCGACGGGTTCTGGGAGTCGAAGTACGCCTCGGGCGAGTTCTTCGACAAGTACACCGAGCAGGCGTGGGTGCCGCAGACCGAGAAGGTCAAGGAGCTCTTCGCCGGCCACCACATCCCCACGCAGGACGACTGGCGCGAGCTGAAGGCCTCCATCCAGGAGCACGGCATCTACAACCAGAACCTGCAGGCGGTGCCGCCGACCGGCTCGATCTCGTACATCAACAACTCGACGTCGTCGATCCACCCGATCGCGTCGAAGATCGAGATCCGCAAGGAAGGCAAGCTCGGCCGCGTCTACTACCCGGCGCCGTTCATGACGAACGAGAACCTGGACTACTACCAGGACGCGTACGAGATCGGCTACGAGAAGGTCATCGACACGTACGCGGCGGCCACGCAGCACGTCGACCAGGGCCTGTCGCTCACGCTGTTCTTCAAGGACACGGCGACGACCCGCGACATCAACAAGGCTCAGATCTACGCGTGGAAGAAGGGGATCAAGACGATCTACTACATCCGCCTGCGTCAGATGGCCCTCGAGGGCACGTCGATGGATCAGTGCGTCAGCTGCACGCTCTGACCTAAGGATGCGGTTCTGTTGACCGAGATCTCCCGTACGTCGCGAAACGCGGGCTGGCCATTCGCCGGCGTCGTGTACGGCGTGCGGGAGATCGGGTCGACAGAGTATCGCTACGTCGGCATGACGACACGAACGGTCTCTTCCCGGCGGAAGCAGCATTTCAAGGCGGCGAGAGAAGGACGCAAACGTCCTGTGTACGACTGGCTCCGCAAGTACGAGAACCCGGAATCGGTGTACTTCGAGTCGCTGGAGCTGGTGATGAGCGATTCGTTGACAGATCTATTCCAGGCGGAGCGGCGCTGGATCGCTGCTCTCCGAGACCGCGGTGACCGGCTCCTCAACCTCACCGACGGGGGAGACGGCGTTCGAGGCTACGTCTGGACGGAAGAACAGCGACGGGCCGCGGGCGAGCGGGCTCGCGGGCGACCCACGGGAGTCCACCGACGGGGCCCCGATTCGCCGCACTGGGGGCGACGACTGCACAGCGATGAGCAACGTGCGCGTTGGTCGGAGATGAGGAAGGGATCCATCACCGGCGAACTCAATCCCAACTACGGCAAGTTCGGCCCAGCTCACCCCAGCTACGGTCGCAAGCGCTCGGATGAAACCCGAGCCCGCCTATCCGAGCAGAAGCGGGGTGAGCGAAACCCGAACTTCGGCAAGACCATGAGTGAAGAGGGTCGGCGACGACGATCCGAGAAGCTCAAAGGCAGGCCGATGCCCAGCAGTCGACGAAGCGCGCACACCCGTCACCACACCAACAAAGGCGTGTTCAAGGACACCTGCGATCATTGCCTCGACGACATGAAGAATCTGAAAGGGAGCACCGATGAGTGAGAAGCTGCAGCTTCTCGACCACGTCCAGGCAATCAACTGGAACCGGATCGAGGACGACAAGGACGTCGAGGTCTGGAACCGGCTCACGGGCAACTTCTGGCTGCCCGAGAAGGTGCCGCTGTCGAACGACATCCAGTCGTGGAACACGTTGACGCCAGGTGAGCAGCAGCTCACGATGCGTGTTTTCACGGGCCTCACGCTGCTGGACACCATCCAGGGCACGGTGGGCGCCGTCTCGCTCATCCCGGACGCACTGACCCCGCACGAGGAGGCGGTGTACACCAACATCGCGTTCATGGAGTCGGTGCACGCGAAGAGCTACTCGTCGATCTTCTCGACGCTGTGCTCGACGCAGGAGATCGACGAGGCGTTCCGCTGGTCGATCGAGAACCCGAACCTGCAGCGCAAGGCGCAGATCGTCATGGAGTACTACCGCGGCGACGAGCCGCTCAAGCGCAAGGTCGCCTCGACCCTGCTCGAGAGCTTCTTGTTCTACTCGGGCTTCTACCTGCCCATGCACTGGTCGAGCCGCGCGAAGCTCACCAACACGGCCGACCTCATCCGCCTCATCATCCGCGACGAGGCCGTGCACGGATACTACATCGGCTACAAGTTCCAGAAGGGGCTCGAGAAGGTCGACCAGGCCAAGCGCGACGAGATCAAGGACTACACGTTCTCGCTGCTCTACGAGCTCTACGACAACGAGGTGCAGTACACGCAGGACCTCTACGACCAGGTCGGCCTGACCGAGGACGTCAAGAAGTTCCTTCACTACAACGCCAACAAGGCGCTGATGAACCTCGGCTACGAGTCGATGTTCCCCTCGAGCGTGACCGACGTGAATCCGGCGATTCTGTCGGCCCTGTCGCCGAACGCTGACGAGAACCACGACTTCTTCTCGGGCTCGGGATCGTCGTACGTCATCGGCAAGGCCGAGGTCACAGAGGACGAGGACTGGGACTTCTGAATCCGACTTGATCGGAGTCGCTGGAGGGCTCGCCTGCGTGTAACGCGGCGGGCCCTCTGGCTTGTCCTTGAGGCGATCGATCAACGCGGCTTCCGCGACGCGGCTATCGCTGTCGCCAGAGCCGTGATCACGAGGCAGGGAATCCCCACGACGGTCGAAGCAAGTTCGGCAATGGACCGTGCGGCCTGCAGATCGGGTCTGCTGAACGAAGTGGTGACAGTTTCGGTTAGGCCGCGAGGGCCAGGTTCTGGTTCATGATGGTCTCGAACTCGATCGGCGTCAAACGGCCCAGACG
>NZ_LMFR01000014.1 GCF_001426925.1 Microbacterium sp. Root53 | reverse complement strand
GCTCTCAGTTCACGTCGATTCGCTACGGTGAACGCCTCGCGGAGATCGGCGCGACACCCTCGATCGGAACGGTCGGCGATTCGTATGACAACGCCCTGGGTCTCGACTACGAGCAGCTGCGCGAACGCGATCCTCGCCTGATCTACGTCTCCGGCACAGGGTTCGGCAAGGACGGGCCGTGGCAGAACCTCGGCATTCAGGACATGGTGCTGCAATCCGTGTCGGGCGCGACCTGGCACAATCGCGACGCCGACGGCCGGCCGCAGATCCATCCGATCCCCTTCATCGACTTCGGCACGGGAATGGCCATGGTCCAGGGCGTGCTCCTCGCACTCCTCGAACGGGGCGCCTCCGGGCTGGGACAGCGTGTGGACGTATCGCTGCTCGACACGGCCCTGTTCGAGCAGATGCAGGAGTACACAGCCTGGATGCTGCGTCGGCACGAGATCCACTGGGAGCGGGACAATCTCGTCGGAAGCCTCAGCACGGCGAATGGGTGGATCGCCGTGGTCGGCCTCTTCCAGCCCGACCCACTCGGCTCGATCTGTCGGGCACTCGAGATCGATGACCTCACCGCGCGACCCGAGTTCGCGGACGCAGCCGCACGGCAAGAGCAGAGCATCGGGTACGACGAGGCTCAGATCGCAACGCTGCTCGAGCAGTCCGTGGTGGCTTGACGGCCCGATCGGATTGAAGCCGCGAGCTGCCGGCCGCCCGCCGAGCTCCCTCTTGCACGCCCGGACGCGTCTCAGCGATCGCGAATCGCGAGAAACCTGATCGGCAGCTCCCGCAGCTCCACGGGGCCGTGCGGGGCCTCGCCGTCGAGCAGCAGGGAGTCGCCGGGTTCCATCTCGTACTCGTACCCGCCGTGCCCGTAGACCATGCTGCCTTCGAGCATGTAGAGGAACTCGGTGCCGGGGTGCTGGAACAGCGGAAAGACGTTTGATGCGTCGGTGAGGGTGACGAGGGTCGGCTCGATCGCGTCCGGAACGTCTTTCAGCACACCGAGCATCCGGTATTGGTGCCCGTGCTGGGTGCCGCTGCGCACGCTGACGCTGCCCTGCCCTGCTTTGGTGAACGACGCCTCGCGATCGCTGTCGCTGCCGCGGAACAGCGCCGTGACCGGCACGCGCAGCCCCTCCGCGAGGCGCTGCAGTGTCGTGAGCGAGCACGACGTGGTCGCCGACTCGATGCGGGAGATCATCGCCTTCGACAGCCCGGTGCGCGCCGCGAGCTCGGCGGCCGAGAGCCCCAGCTCCGCGCGGTAGTGGCGCACCTGCGCGGCGATGACCGGTTCGAGCACGCCCCCGGGCGCCCCATCGGTGACGGTCATCCGCCCATCATACGGACGGACCTGCGAGGGCCGAGAGCACGTCGGCGAGCGCGTCCGCGCCTGTCTCGGCGTCGGCGTCCTCGACGAGCTCCTCGGGCGAGTGCGAGATGCCAGTGGGGTTGCGGACGAACAGCATCGCGGTCGGGATCGCGTCCGCCAGCACGCCGGCGTCGTGGCCGGCGCCTGTGCCGAGCTCGGGTGTGTCCGGCAGCGCGCGACGCAGGTCGGCGCGCAGCGCCCGGTCGAAGTCCACGGTGGGGCTGAGCGACTCTTCGCGCACGTCGGCGGCGCAGCCCTCCTCAGCCGCGATCAGCGCGACGGCGTCACGGATGCGCGTGACGAGATCCGCGGTGACCAGGTCGTCCGGATGCCGCACGTCGAGCCAGAAGGCGACCCGCGACGCGATCACGTTTGTGCCGCCGGGCACCGGCTCGATGCGCCCCACGGTGGCGCGCGCGTCCGGCACCCCGCGCGCGAGATCGCGGATCGCGACGATGAGCCGTGCCGCGGCGACCATCGGGTCGCGGCGGTCCGCCATCAGCGTGGTGCCGGCGTGGTTGCCCTGCCCGCCGACCACGACGCGCCAGCGCCCGTGGCCGAGGATCGAGGCGCCGATCGCGATCGGACGGCCGAGATCGACGAGGCCGCGCCCCTGCTCGACGTGCAGCTCGACGAAGCACTCGGTATCGTCGAGCGCGGCCCGATCGAGCCCGACATGGCGTGGGTCGAGCCCGTCGCGCGCAACTGCGTCGGCGAGCGTGTCGCCCTCCCGGTCCGTCAGGGCGAGCGCCCGCTCCGGGTCGACGGCGCCCGCCATGAGCCGGGATCCGAGGCACGCCAGCCCGAACCGCGACCCCTCCTCCTCCGGGAACACGGCCAGCGCGAGGGGCCGGGACGGCGTGGTCCCCCGCGCGCGCAGCACGTCGACCGCGGCGAGCGCGGAGGCGACGCCGAGCGGCCCGTCGTAGCCGCCGCCGCCCGGCACCGAGTCGAGGTGGCTGCCGGTGACGATCGCCTTGCCGGCGCTGCCCTCGGGGCGCCACCACGCCCACAGGATGCCATTGCCGTCGCGGTGCACGTCGAGCCCGCGCGCCTGCGCGTGGCCGACGAACCACTCGCGCAGCTCTCGGTCTTCGTCGCCGTAGCCGGGGCGCGAATAGCCGCCGCGAGGGTCGGCGCCGATGTGGGCGATCTCGGCGAGCATGCCCGCGACGCTCACGCGCGCGCCCCGTTCGAGACGCGCGCCGAGAGGGGACGGAACCGGTCGGGCACGGTCCCGTCGCCCTCCACGAGCCGGGCCGCGTACTCGCCGATCAGGGGCGCGAACTTCGCACCGTGGCCCGAGCACGGCGACAGGATCGAGATGCCGTCGATCCTGTCGATCACGAACTCCTCGTCCGGGGTGTTCGTGAACAGGCACGTCGTCTCGGCGTACGGCTCGGGCACGAGACCGGGCAGGTTCCGCCGCACGTACTCGATCACCCGCTCGCGGCGCGCCACGTCGATTTCGCGGTCGTGCCAGGCGGCCGAGCGGATCACGGGCCCACCGTTGTACTCGGCGACCTTCTGCCCGCGGAAGTCGGCGTCGCGACCTCCCGGCAGCGCGTACACCTGGATCGGCGCGGTCTTGTGGATGATCGTGGGCCAGACATCCTGCGGGTCGCGGTACGGGAAGTGGAACGCCTGCTCCTGCCGCACCTCGAGCGCGGGGAACGCTGCCAGACGCTCGGGAGGCAGCCCGAGGCCGCCGAGCAGGTCGGACAGCCAACCACCCGCGCTCACCACGACCTGCTCGGCCTCGACGACCTCGCCTGTCGTGGACACGACCGCGTAGCCCGCGCCGCGCGGCGACACGGCGGCGGCCTGCCAGCCCGTGCGCACGGCGGCTCCGGCGGCCTCGGCGAGACGCAGCATCGTGCGGACCGCGTTCTCCGCGTCGATCACGCCGGCGGCCTCGTGCCACAGCACGGGCCCGTCGAACGCGATGCCGCCCCAGCGGTCCGCGGCCTCCGCGACGTCGATGAGCTCGTGCGCGACGCCCGCCGCCGCCAGCACCCGCGCGAGGCGCTCCGGATCGCGGGCGTCGCCGTGGTCGATCGCCCCGGCGGGCGAGATCAGCGTCACCCCGCCGTCGCGTTCGAGCTCGTCCCACCCGTGTCGCGACTCGACGACGAGCCGTGTGTAGAGCGGGTCCGGGTAGGCGTACCGGAAGATGCGCGCCGACCCGTGGGAGCTGCCCCAGTGGTTGGCTGGCTCGGTGCGCTCGAGCACGACGACGTCGTGCCCGCGACGGGCCAGCTGCCAGGCGGCGGCCGCGCCGGCGAGGCCGGCTCCGATCACGGCGACGGAGGTGGGGGGCATCTTCTCTCCCGGGTTCAGGCGGTGGGCGGGGCGGGGACGGGATGGATCGAGAAGCGAGCGACGACGCCGCGCCCCTCGAGCCGGCGGGTCGCGGCGGCGCCGGGCAGCAGCGCGGTCCCGACGGGAAGCCGCTCCCCCTCGAGCGAGAGCCCGGTCGTGAGGACGACGGCCGGCTCCACATTGTCGGCCGGGATCCGGAGCGACCCGTCGACGTGCGCGATGCGGCTCTCGCCCCGGGCCAGCACCCGTGGGGTCATGAGGTTGACGACCAGCGCTCCGGCGCTCGTCGGGGTCGGGATCACGCGCGCCTCGCCCGGGAAGCGCACCATGTCACCCGGATCGAGCCGGTGCACGGCGCCGTCGATCGCAAGGGTCAGTTGCTGATCGCCGGCGAGGACGAGCAGCCGGTCGGTGTCGGGGAACGTCGAGAACACGCTGCGGCCGCGGATCTCGGCGAGGCTCAGCCGCCACGCGAGGCGCCGTGCGAGCACGCGGGTGATGCCGAGGCCGTTGGCCCACGGCTCGGCGACGACCGAGCCGGGCGAGACGATGGCGGGCGCACCCGTCGCCGCGCCCGGCCCGACGCTCACGCGCGTCCCGGGATCCAGGACGTGCCGGCCAGCGGCACGCCCGCCATGGCCGCGGCCTCGACCGTGAGGGCCACGAGGTCCTCCGGTTCGAGGTTGCGCAGGTGTGACTTGCCGCACGCGCGGGCGATCGTCTGCGCCTCGAGGGTGAGCACCCGCAGGTAGTTCGCGAGGCGGCGTCCCGCGGCCACCGGGTCGAGCCGCGCCGAGAGCTCTGGATCCTGCGTCGAGATGCCGGCGGGGTCGCGTCCCTCCTGGAAGTCGTCGTAGAAGCCGGCCGCGGAGCCGAGCTTCGCGTACTCCTCCTCGTAGCGCGGGTCGTTGTCGCCGAGCGCGATGAGCGCGGCCGTGCCGATCGCGACCGCATCGGCGCCCAGCGCCATGGCCTTGGCGACGTCGGCGCCCGTGCGGATGCCGCCCGAGACGATGAGCTGCACGCCCGTGCGGTGCATGCCCAGATCCTGGAGCGCGGCGACGGCGGGGCCGATCGCCGCGAGCGTCGGGATGCCGACGTGCTCGATGAACACCTGCTGCGTGGCGGCCGTGCCGCCCTGCATGCCGTCGAGCACCACGACGTCCGCGCCGGCCTTCACGGCGAGCGCCGTGTCGTAGTATGGACGGGAGGCGCCGATCTTCACGTAGATCGGCACACGCCAATCGGTGATCTCGCGCAGCTCGGCGATCTTCACCGTCAGGTCGTCGGGCCCGGTCCAGTCCGGATGCCGGCTCGCCGAGCGCTGGTCGATGCCGACTGGGAGAGTGCGCATGCCGGCGACGCGCTCGGTGATCTTCTGGCCGAGCAGCATGCCGCCACCGCCGGGCTTGGCGCCCTGACCGAGCACGACCTCGATCGCATCCGCCTTGCGCAGGTCATCGGGGTTCATGCCGTAGCGCGACGGCAGGTACTGGTAGACGAGGTTCTTCGACTGTCCGCGCTCCTCCGGCGTCATGCCGCCGTCGCCCGTGGTCGTCGAGGTGCCCACGGCGCTCGCGCCGCGCCCCAGAGCCTCCTTGGCGTTGGCCGACAGGGCGCCGAAGCTCATGCCCGCGATCGTGACCGGGATGTCGAGCTGCACGGGGTTCTTCGCGTGGCGGGTGCCGAGCGTGACATCCGTGCCGCACTTCTCGCGGTATCCCTCGAGCGGATACCGCGACATGCTCGCCCCGAGGAAGAGCAGGTCGTCGAAGTGCGGGAGCGGGCGCTTGGCCCCCCAGCCGCGGATGTCGTAGATGCCGGTGGCCGCGGCGCGCTGGATGTCGTGGATCGTGGCCCGGTCGAACGTGGCAGACTCGCGCAGGCCGAGTGCTGCGAGATCCTGTGCGGTGCGGGCCGGGGCGGCGACGTCCTGGGTGGCGAGGTCGAGAGTCATGCTGCTTCCCTTTCGGCTCAGTACGCGTCGGCGTTGTCGACTTTGAAGTGGTAGAGGTCGCGCGCGGATCCGTAGCGACGGAACTCGGACGGATCCTCGGTGCGGCCCGCGCGCCGCAGCAGCTCGCCGAGCTCGGCGAGGTGCTCCTCGCGCATCGCCTTCTCGATGCAGTCCGCCCCGAGCGACGCGACCTCGCCGCGGACGTAGATCCGGGCCTCGTAGATGGAGTCGCCGAGCGCGTCGCCCGCGTCGCCGCAGACCACCAGCCGGCCGGCCTGCGCCATGAACGCCGACGCGTGGCCGATGCTGCCGCCCACGACGATGTCGACGCCCTTCATCGAGATGCCGCACCGGGCGCCCGTGTTGCCGTCGACGACCACGAGCCCCCCGTGCCCGGTCGCGCCGGTCGACTGGGACGCGTCTCCGGTCACGTGCACGACGCCCGACATGATGTTCTCCGCCAGCCCCACGCCCGCGCTGCCGCGCACCTTGACGGTGCCGCGCTGGTGCATCCCGGCGAAGTAGTAGCCGACGTTCCCCTCGATCGTGACGTCGAGCTCGCGGTCGATGCCCGCGGCGATGTTGTGCTGGCCCGCGGGGTGCTCGACGATCCACGCCGTGCCGTCGGCCGCGTCGTGGAGCCGCTGGTTGAGCTCCCGCACGGTCGCGGTCGACAGGTCGACGACGGTCGCCTCCGTCGTGCGGGCGTCGATCGGGGTCAGGGTGGTCATCGGGTCGCTCCTTCCGCGACGAGGGCGTCGGCGGCCGGCCCGGCGTCGGCCGTCGGCGGGGCGTCGACGTGCCAGGTGTAGACGACGCCGGGGATGGGCTCGAAGATGCGGGCGCTCTCGATGCCGGGCAGCTCCGCGAGCGCGCGGTACTCCGATGCCATGGCGACCCAGTCGTCCGTCTCCGCGATGATCGCGGGCTTGCACGCGATGGGGTCGCGAACCACGGCCATGCCGTCGGCGGTGGTGACGACGAGCGTGTAGAAGCCGTCGAAGACCTCACCGAGGTTCTCCAGTGCCGTCTTGAGGTCGTCGCCCTGCGCCATCCGCCAGGCGATGTATCGCGCGCCCACCTCCGAGTCGTTCTCGCTGTCGAACTCGACGCCCTGACGGCGCAGCATGCGCCGGATGGACGCGTGGTTGCTGAACGAGCCGTTGTGCACGAGGCAGAGGTCCTCGGACACCGTGAACGGATGGGCGCCGCCGGCGGTGACCGCCGACTCCGTGGCCATGCGCGTGTGCGAGAGGCCCTGCACGCCACCGGCGCTCGTGAGCCGGTAGACCTCGGCCAGCTCGACCGGGTGCCCGACGCCCTTCAGCACGGCGACGTGCTCGCCGCGCCCGATGACGTGGCCCTCGGGGAGGACCTCGGCGACTGCGGCCTCGAGCACTGCGGGCTCGACCTTCGCGTTGATGAGCGTCGACTCCGCGTAGTCCGTCACCGCGACGTCGCTGCCACCGGGCAGCACGCCGGCGAGGCGCTCGGCGAGCTCGTCTGCGGCGAAACCCGCGTCGAGGACGGTCACGGTCGCGGTGCCCGATGGCGTCAGCCGCTCCGAGCCATACAGCGCGAGACCGGCCGAATCCGGCCCCCGGTCGACGATCTCGCAGAGCATTCCGTGCATGAGCCGCCCCAGGCTGTCACGCAGCCACGGGTTGCGGATCTGCAACGCAGCGATACCGCACATGTCTTTCTCCTGTCGTCTTCTCCGCGTGTCAGTACGCGGTGAGGTAGTGGTCGATCTCCCAGTCGCTGACGGTGTTGTGCCAGCGCAGGAACTCCTCTTCCTTCGCGTCGGCGAAGTACGCGCCCACGCCGCGGCCGCCATCCACGGCGGAAAGCAGCCTGTCGTCGTCGCGCAGCGCGTCGACAGCGTGCAGCAGCGTGCGCGGCAGCTCGGCCGAGTCCTCCCGGAACTCGCCGGGCCCGCACGGGTCTCCCGGGTCGGCCCGCCGGTCGAGGCCGTCGATGCCGGCGAACAGCGTGGTGGCGATGGCGAGGTAGGGGTTCGCGGAGCCGTCGCCCGCGCGCAGCTCGACGCGGTTGCCGTCGGGGACGCGGATGAAGTGGGTGCGGTCGTTCCCCCCGTACGACGCGCGGCGGGGCGACCACGTCGCCCCCGAGGCGCTCGTGGTGGCGCCGCGGCGCTTGTAGGAGTTGACGCTCGGCGCCAGGAAGAGCTGCAGGGCCGCCGCGTGGTCGAGCACGCCGGCGACGAACGAGTACGCCGTGCCGGACAAGCCGAGGCCGCGAGCGTCCTCGGTGTCCGGGAAGACCGGGCTGCCGTCCTGCCACAGCGACAGGTGCAGGTGCAGCCCGCTACCCGTGCGGTCCGTGAACGGCTTCGGCATGAACGTCGCCGTCATTCCACGCTGCTCGGCCATCACGTTGATCAGGTAGCGGAGGGTGATGACGCGATCGGCGGTGACGAGCGCGTCCGCGTACGCGAAATTCTGCTCGAACTGGCCGGACGCATCCTCGTGGTCATTCGCGTAGTTCGCCCAGCCGAGGGTGTTCATGGCGTCGCTGACCGCGGTGAGGTGCTCGTACATCCGCGTGAGGCCGCGCGCGTCGTAGCACGCCCGCTCGCCGTCGCGGCGGTCGGCGGTGATCAGGCGGCCATCGTCGTCCCTGTCGAGCAGGAAGTACTCGACCTCCGCGCCCACCTTGCACGTGAAGCCGCGCTCGGCGAGCGCCGCCAGCGCGTTCTTCAGGATGACGCGCGGCGCATAGGGCCAGGGCTCGCCGTTAACGTGCGGGTCGCAGTGCACGATCGCGAGACCCTCGCGAATGAACGGCACGGGCATGTACGAGTCCATGTCGGGGACCGCGATGAGGTCCGGGTCGTGCGGACGCTGACCGACGAGGCCCGCCGCGAAGCCGGCGAATCCGAGCTCTCCGGCCTCCAGCTCGTCGGCCGCCGAGATCGGCACGAGCTTGGCGCACGGCTTTCCGTTCATGTCGACGAACAGCGCGAGGATGAACCGCACGTCATCGGCGAGGGCACGCTCCTTCAGGCTGAGCGTCGGCGCCAGCATCTCGGTCGCCGGTGGGCTGAGCAGGGTCATCGATCTCTCCTCCGCGGGAAGTTTACCACCAGTGAATTGTGTTCCCTGACGTTAGCGCGCCCACGGCGACTCGCAGTGTTCGAGGGCGTTACAACCCTGTTAAATGCGCGGCGGTTCGCGAAACACGGACTTCATCATCGCGAAACCCGGTTCAGTTCCCTGTCCGTAAACCTGGTTGCACACACCGCCCCCGGTGTGCGCAACCCCACGAGAGAGGCATATCCATGGACAGCGGACAGTTCACCTGGGCGATCGTCGCGACCGCCCTCGTCGTCTTCATGACACCCGGCATCGCGCTCTTCTACGGCGGCATGGTCAAGGCCAAGTCCGTCGTCAGCATGATGATGCTCAGCGTCGGCGCGATGGGCGTCGTCGGCATGCTCTGGGTGCTCTACGGCTTCAACATGTCGGTGATCGCGGATGCCGAGGACGGCTCGTTCCCCGGCTTCCAGTTCGCCGGCAACCCAATCACCGAGAACTTCGCGCTCGCTGGCCTCGACAGCTTCACCCTGATCTCAGCGGCGTACGGGGCCACCTTCGCGATCGCGACCACCGCTCTCGTATCGGGCGCGATCGCCGACCGCGCGAAGTTCGGCTCCTGGCTGGTGTTCGCCGGCCTGTGGGCATCGTTCGCGTACTTCCCGGTGGCCGGCTGGGTCTGGGGTGCGGGCGGCTGGGTGTTCGATCTCGGCGAGATCCTCGGCCTCGAGGCCTCCACGATCGACTACGCCGGCGGCACGGCCGTACACATCAACTCGGCCGCCGCCGCCCTCGCGCTCGCTCTTGTGCTCGGCAAGCGCATTCACTTCGCGAAGGGCGTCGCCAAACCGCACAACGTGCCCCTGACTCTGATCGGCGTGGGCATCCTGTTCTTCGGGTGGTTCGGCTTCAACGCCGGTGCAGAGGGCACCTTCGGCCTGCTCGGGCCCGACAACGTCGACGCCGGTGAGATCATCGTCAACACACTGGTGGCGGGCTGCGCCGGCATCATCGGCTGGGTGCTTGTCGAGCAGGTCAAGGAGGGCAAGGCCACTGCGGTCGGGGCGGGTTCGGGCGCTATCGCCGGCCTCGTCGCGATCACGCCGGCGTGCGCCGCGCTCGACCCGGGCTGGGCCCTGCTGCTCGGCCTCATCGCAGGCGCCGTCTGCGCCCTCGCCATCGAGCTGAAGTACAAGCTGGGCTTCGACGACTCGCTCGACGTGGTCGGCATCCACGGCGTCGGCGGCTTCCTCGGCTGCTGGTACCTGGGCTTCTTCGCCCAGGGAACGGGGCTGTTCACCGGCGGCGACCTCTCCCAGCTGGTCGTGCAGGTGATCGCGTCGGTCGGCGTCGCCGCGTACTCCTTCGCCATCACGTGGATCCTCGGCTTCGCGATCGAGAAGACGATCGGATTCCGCGTGAAGAACGAGGACGAGATCGCCGGCATCGACACCGTGCACCACGAAGGGGCGTACACGCTCACGGACTGATGACGGCCGCGGATAAGGATCGCACGGGCGATGCGGGTGGGCTCTGCTCGCGACACGCGCCACCCGTGCGATCTCCATGTCCGCTCAGAAACTGCTTGACACCCACAACCCGACATCCCTATCTTGATCACGAGGTCAAATTTCACTCAATATTGACTAGAAATTTAGGAGCAGTGAGCGCATGAGCCATGTCGAGATCGCGGGCGCCGGCCTGTCAGGACTGACGGCCGCAGCCGCTTTCGCCAAAGCCGGATGGTCCGTGCGGGTGCACGAGAAGTCGTCCGAGCTGCGAGAGATCGGCGCCGGCATCTACCTGTGGGAGAACGGTCTTCGAGCGCTCGAGGAGATCGGGGCGTACGACACGGTCGTCGCCGAAGGCGAGTGGGTCGAGGAACCGCTGCTGCGCGACCACCGCGGCCAGACGCTCCAGGAGGAGTGGCTGCAGAACCACCGCCTGGTCACGGTCGGTCGACGACACCTCCACCGTTCGCTGGTCGACAACGCCAGGCGGCTCGGCGTGGAGATCGTGACCGACTCCCCCATCACCGGCGCCTTCCCGAACGGAACGCTCGTCGGCGCGGACGGAACCGAGTATCGAGCAGATCTCGCCATCGGAGCAGACGGCGTGTTCTCGAAGGTGCGCGACGCCCTCGGGCTCCGCACCTCGTTGGTCGATCTTCGGGATGGCGGCGGGAGGCACATCGTCCCCCGAACGGCCGATGACCCCGTCGGACGCACGATCGAGCAATGGAACGGCGGTCGCCGCATCGGCATCGTCCCCTGCTCACCCGACGAGACATACATCTTCCTCTGCTGCCCCGCGGATGACCACGACGGACGAGACCAGCAGCCCTTCAGCCCCGGCACCTGGCTTGAGTCCTTCCCCGAGTTCCGCTCGCAGCTCGAGCGGATCCCCACCGACACGGAGGGGCGTTGGGCGCCCTTCCACGACGTCACGGTCAGCTCCTGGCGCGCCGGGAGGACGGTGCTCGTGGGCGACGCCGCCCACGCGATGTCGCCGAACCTCGGCCAGGCGGCGTGCGTCGCCATGACCAACGCCGTCTCGCTCGCCGTGCATGCCTCGAACTCCCGTCATCTCGACATGGCCCTGCGCTCGTGGGAAGCGCAGATGCGGCCGATCGCTGACGGTGTGCAGAAGTACTCGCGCATCTACGGCCGCGTGGGAACGCACTGGCCGCGTCCGCTGCTCGACATCCGCTCCACCCTCGTCAAGCGGTTCGCCTCGTCCCGCAGGGTGCAGGGCGCCATCAACTTCGCCGCCGAGCACTACCCCGCTGGCCACGTGCGCGTCCCCTGATCCGTCTTCTTCGAGCTGCACCCAAACGCATTCGTCCGATGGACAACGACTGAAGGAGCTCCACCATGAATCGCACACAGCCCGCCCTCTTGCTGGCGGCACTCGCCGCCGTGTCACTCAGCGCCTGCTCGCAGGAAGGCGGGACGGCCAGCGAGGAGCCCATCAGCGGCGACTCCTGGACCGTCCCAGCCCTTGTGACCGACTGCTCGTCGGACGATGTGGACCCGGCAGGCTGCACAGGCCCGAGCGAGGCGACCGAATACACCTCGCTCGACGCCGAGAACGTGACCGCGCCGTGGCGCCTCTGCGCCGTGATCCCGCACCTGAAGGACTCCACGTGGGTGGGCGTCGACTACGGGCTCGTGCTCCAGGCACAGCGGCTCGACGTGAACCTCTCGGTGGTCGACGCGGGCGGCTACGAGAACCTCTCCAAGCAGGTCTCCCAGATCGAGGACTGCGTCAGCTCCGACGCCGACGCGATCCTCGTCAGCGCTGTCAGCTACGACTCGGTCAACCAGGCCGTGCAGCGTGCGATGGATGCGGGCATCACGGTCGTCGACGTCGGCAACGGGTTCTCCCTCCCGGACGTGCCCGGTCGGGTTCTGCAGGACTACGTCGACATGGGCGGCGTGATCGGGACGCATCTCGCCGAGAGCGCTGAGCCGCTCAAGGTGGCTGTGCTGCCAGGACCGGCCGGCGCAGGCTGGGCAGAGCGCTCGCTGCTCGGGTTCCAGGAGGCGATCGAGGGCAGCGACGTCGAGATCGTCGACGTCAAGTACGGCGACACCGGCAAAGAGGTGCAGCTCGGCCTGATCGAGGATGTCCTGTCCGCGAATCCCGACATCGATGCCCTGGTGGGCAACGCCGTCATGGTCGAGTCCGCGGTCGCCGTGCTCGCAGAGCAGGGACGCACCGAGCAGGTCGCGCTGTACGGCACGTACGTCACCCCCGAGACCGTGAAGCTGATGTCGGCCGGTCGTGCGAACTGCGGACCGTCAGAGCAGTCGAGTCTCATCGGTCAGATGTCGGTCGACCTTGCCGTACGGCTCCTCGAGCAGGAGGTTCTCGCCGAGCCGCCCACACGCTTCTCCCCGGAGCCGCTGCTGATCTGCGGCTCTGCCGAAGGCGGCTCCGACAACGTCGAGTCCTTCGACGCGACGGGCAGCTTCGCGCCGGAGGGCTGGCAGCCCGTCTCGGTCGTCGAGTCGACTCGCTGATCCGGGATGGCTCCCGTCATGCAGAAGACCGAGTACGTCGTGCGGGGGACGATCCGCACGATGGGACCTCATGGTGTCGTCGAGGCGCTGCACGTACGCGGCTCGCAGATCGCCGCGGTCGGCGACGCCGGGCTCGCGGATGAGCTCATCTCACGCGGTGTGCCCGTCATCGACGTGCCCCGCGACGGAGCCGCTCTGCCCGCCTTCGTCGACCCCCACGTGCACCTGACGCAGTACGCGGTCGCTACCGCTCGCGGGGTCGACTGCCGGGTTCCGCGCTGCACGGGCATCGCCGATGTCACCGACGCGCTGCGCGACCGAGCGCGTGAGACGCCTGAGGGCGAATGGGTGATCGGGTACGGCAATCTCTTCTTCGATCAGAAGCTCGCCGAGCGCCGCTTCCCGACGCGAAGCGAGCTCGACGCGGTCTCGACCCGTCACCCCATCGTGATCCACTGCGGCGGGCATGTGTCGATCCTGAACACGGCGGCGCTGCGTGCCGCACGCGTCGAACGCTTCCTTCAGGCCGGCATGGGGCTCTGGGGCAGTCCCGTCGTCGGGGTGGACAACGACGGCAACCCGAGCGGGTACGTCGCGGAAGTCGACGGGCACCTGCCTATCCCGGCGCCTTCTCGCGAGGAGACGACGGCGTGGGTGCGAGAGCGGTACGCGGCGGACTACCTCGCCAACGGGGTGGTCACCGTCGGAGAGATGCTGGAGTCCGACGCGCAGCTCGGCGCGTTGGAGGGCCTCGCCGCAGACGAGAGCGCGGCCTGCCGCGTCGCGCTATATGCCATCGCGCCGGGATTCCGACCGGTCGACGAGGCCTTCGACTGGGTCGCGGGCTTCACAGGCTCACCCGGACGCCTCTGGGCACAGGGAGTGAAGATGTTCGTCGACGGCGGGTACTCCGCGCGCAACGCCGCGAGTCTGCAGCCGTACAGCCCGGATCACTCGCCGCGCCCCGGGTACCGAGGCCGGCTCAACAAGAGCCGAGACGAGCTGCTGCACGCTTTCGGCCTGGCCGCCGAGAGGGACATCCAGGTCGCCCTGCACACCAACGGCACTCGTGCCCAGGCGGAGGTCCTGAAGGCGCTGAGCGCCTTCCCGCACCGGATCGACGTGCGCGTGGAGCACCTCGGGAACGTGCTGGAGGATGTGGCCGACATCGATGCGTGGAAGGCGACCGGCGTCGTCCCCGTGCTGCAGCCGGGGTTCCTGTCGAACTTCATCGGCGACTATCTGCCGATGCTCTTTCCCGGCCACGGCGTCAACGGGCGCGTGCCGCTGCGCACCATCCTCGACGCGGCCGTGGCGCCCGCCTTCAGCTCGGACGTGGCGGTCGGGGGCGACATCGACGCTACTAATCCGTGGCACACGATCTGGAGCGCAGTCGCGCGTCGCAGCTTCTGGGACGTCGAGGTCGAGCCGACGGAAGCGATCAGCGTCGAGGAGGCGCTCCGAGCACACACGCTCGACGCCGCTCGCGCCCTCGGCGCATCTGACCGGCTCGGCAGCCTGGAGGCGGGCAAGGAAGCCGACCTGGTCATCGTCGGACGCGACCCCGTCCACTCCTCCACAGACGGCATCGCGGCGACGGAGACGCTCGCGGTTCACCGCGCGGGGGTAGAGGTCTTCACCGCCGGGAAGGCCGGCGAGTGAGCGCTCTGCTCGAGCTGCGGGGCCTGTCGAAGGCGTTCGGCCCGTTCATCGCGCTCAGCGACGTCTCCTTGAAGGTGCTGGCCGGGCAGGTTCACGCCGTCATGGGCGAGAACGGGGCTGGCAAGTCCACTCTGATCAAGGCGCTCAGCGGACTGCATGCTCCCAGCTCCGGCGAGATCCTCTTCGACGGCCGACCGGTGAGATTCGATTCGCCGACGCAGGCCACGGACCTCGGAATCCGCACGGTGTTCCAAGAGCTGCACATCGCGCCACACATGAGCGTCGCCGAGAACATCACGCTGGGCTCCACTCCGACGGTAGCCGGCCTGATCGATCGACGCCGCATGCGCGATGAGGCGCGGGCAGTCCTCTCCAGGCTCGGCGTCGACCTGGATGTCGACGCGCGCGCGGGCAGGCTGTCCCGCTCCGAGCAGCAGCTGATCGAGATCGCGCGCTCGCTGATCGGCGAGGCCCGCCTCCTCATCCTCGATGAGCCGACGGCGTCCCTCGGCGAGTCAGAGAGCCGCCGTCTGCTCGACATCGTGCGCCGATTGGCAGGCGAAGGCGTCGGTGTGATCTACGTGAGCCACCGCATGCACGAAGTGCTGGACATCGCCGACGTCGTCACAGTGCTGCGTGACGGCGTTCACGTGGCCACGCACACCGCCCCCGTCGGAGCGGATGCGCTCGTCGAGGCGATGATCGGCCGACCGGCGGGGCAGCTCTACGCGCACACCCCGGGAGCGACCGGTCCCGCCGTGCTCGAAGTCGCGAATCTCAGCGCCGTCGGCGTCCACGACGCGAGCTTGGTCGTCCACGCCGGAGAGGTGGTGGGGATAGCAGGCCTGATCGGGTCCGGAAAGTCGGAGCTGGCCCGCACGCTCGCTGGGCTGCAGCCTGCGAGATCGGGCACCGTTCTCATCGGAGGGAAGCCCTGCGGCGCCCGCACGATCTCCGGGATGCTCAAGGCGGGCCTGATGTACTACCCCTCCGACCGCCGTCGGGAGGGGCTCGTGCTGCGCCGGCCGCTCTATGAGTCGGTCACTCTCGGGGCGCTCGGCTCCGCCGGGCTGACCCGCTTCGGGCTGATCGACAGGCGGGCCGAACGGCGGCGCGCCGAGGAGCTCACGGAACGGCTCGCTCTGCGTCCCGCCGACGTGACTCGCCATGCGCTGCTGTACTCGGGGGGCAATCAGCAGAAGGCGCTCATCGCCCGAGGGCTCCTGCGTCAAGCCGTGGTCCACGTGTTCGACGAGCCGACCGTGGGCATCGATGTGGGAGCGAAGGCCGATGTGTACGCGCAGATCGACAGCACTGCGCGCGGCGGCGCCGGGGTGGTCGTCGTCTCGTCCGACCTCACCGAGCTCATCGGCATCAGTGACCGCGTCTACGTCGTGGCCGAGGGGCGCATCCGCGGCGAGTTGCGCGGCGACGAGATCACCGAACAGGCGATCGCCGAACGATTCTTCTGAACTCCCTTCCCGAAGAGGAACTGACATGACTGCTCTCTCCACCGGACCCGACCGCCAGACGGTCACGCAGCGCATCGCTGTGGCGGTCGCGCGCACGCGCGTCGCCAATCGGCTCATGCTTCTGATGCTGCCTCTCCTCGTGCTCGCGCTGGGCGTGGCGTTCGCCATCCTGGAACCTCGCTTCCTGGAATCTGGCAACATCATCAACGTCGCTCGCCAATCCGTTTTCCTGTTGCTCATCGCGCTCGGACAGATGGTGGTGCTGATCAACGCTCAGCTCGACCTCTCCGTCGGCGCGACGGTCGCGTTCACGTCCGTGATTGTGGCTTCGGCCACCGCTGCGATCGGCGAAGGGCCGCTGGCTCTCGTCGCGGGCGTCGGCATAGCGATCGCCGTCGGCGTGGCGGTCGGCCTCTTCAACGGACTGATCGTGGCAGTCTGGCGCGTGCCGTCGTTCATGACGACGCTCGGAACGACCTCGATCCTCACCGGCGTCGCGTTGCTGATCACGAAGGGTGCCCCCATCACGGGAGTTCCCTTCTCCCTCATGGACGTGCTGGGCACCGGCGCAGTCGCAGGAATCCCTGTGCCCGTCATCGTCGCCGCCCTCCTGCTTCTGCTCGTCACGCTGTTCATGACGCGCGTTCCCGCGGGGCGCAACATGTACGCGGTCGGCGGGAATGCCGAGGCCGCTCGCGTCGCGGGCATCAACGTGAAGGGCACCCTGATCCTGGCCTTCGTCGTCTGTGGGACGCTCTCCGCGATCGCCGGGCTGCTGCTGACGTCGCGGCTCGGTTCGGGCGAGGCGTCGGTAGGGGGCAGCTACGTGATGCTGTCCATCGCGGCGGCCGTGCTCGGCGGCACGTCGTTGTTCGGCGGCGAGGGCATCGTCTGGCGCGTGCTTCTGGGCGTGCTGTTCCTCGGCGTGCTGAGCAACGGCATGAACCTCCTTCACGTGGCGAGCTATATCCAGGAGATCGTCATCGGGGCCGTCCTCATTCTGGCCGTGGGCGTCGAACGACTCCGAGAGAAGGCGTGATCGCCGCGGGCGGTCTCACGCCAGGTTCGGCAAAGCCGCTCCAGCCGTATGATCGGGGAAGGATGGGGGAACGCTCGATGCACGTCGACGGCGACCGGATCCGCAAGCTCCGGAAGGCTGCGGGACGCACTCTGGCGTCGATCGCGGCCGACACGAGTCTCTCCGTCAGCTTCCTCTCGCTCGTCGAACGAGGGATATCGGAACCGTCGTTCGACTCGCTCATGCGCATCGCCGGATCGCTAAACGTGCCGATGCAGGCCATCGTGCGTGAGGTGCCGGACGCCTCCTCCCCTGCTGAGCAGCTGTCTGGAGGCTCGGGCGTCTATCGGGACCGATACGTGACTCCCGAGACGACCCGCACCATCCAGGTGCTGGAGGCGATGCTCGAGCCGGGGCGACGCTCGCGCGTCCACTCATACACTCATCCGGAGGACGAGGAGTGCATCTTCGTGCTCGAGGGCGAGTTGGAGTTCACTCTCGACGGCACGGTGCACCGTCTCGGCGCGGGGGACTCGCTCGTGATCGACCCGCGCCTGCCGCACTCGTACGCGAACACCGGCGCCCGGCCGGCTCGGTGGCTCTGGATCTCCGCCAAGCGGTGACGACGACGGCCTCCCGCCGCGCGCCGGCCCCGCTGGGCGGTCAAGTCCCTGGTGGTGGTGTAGCGCTCGGTCCTTCGTGTTGATGGTTCAGGCGCTGAGTTCGAGGTTGGTGTCGGTCACCTCCTCGGGGCTGTTGTCAGCGACGAGGGTGAGCCTGCTTTTGGCGAGGATGTCGAGGCCGAGGTAGCGGCGGCCTTCGGCCCATTCGTCGGTCTGCTCGGCGAGCACCGCGCCGACGAGGCGGATGATCGCGTCCCGGTTCGGGAAGATGCCCACCGAGTCGGTGCGGCGGCGGATCTCACGGTTGAGCCGCTCGTTCGGATTATTGGACCAGATCTGCTGCCAGAGGCCCTCTGGGAACCCGGTGAAGGCGAGGATGTCGGCCCGGGCGGTGTCGAGGTGCTCGAACGCGTCGGGCAGCTTCTGGTCGACGTAGTCCAGCAGCCGATCGAACTGAATCGGCCTGGGTTTCGTTCCGTTCTTGAAGCAAGGATGGAACGCGATGAACCGGAAGTACTCTCCCGAGATGCGCGAGCGCGCGCTGCGGATGCTCGATGAGGCCAAG
>NZ_LMFR01000013.1 GCF_001426925.1 Microbacterium sp. Root53 | reverse complement strand
CGCCGATGGTACTGCAGGGGGGACCCTGTGGGAGAGTAGGACACCGCCGGACTTCCTTTACGAGAGGGCCACCCAACGCTGGGTGGCCCTCTTGCGTTAACACGGCAGTATGGAGGAGTGGATATGGCTGCGGAGGACGGCGACCGACCCGACCGAGGACGGCACGACCGAGGCGATCGCCCGGGAGCTCCTCGAGGCCGTGACGGCGCCCGCGGACCGCGGCGCGAGGGCGGTCCGCGGGACGCCGGCGCCTCCGGCGGCCGCCGCCCGCAGCGCGACGGCGACCGCCCTCGCTACAGCGATCGTCGTGACGGCGACCGTCCCTCGTACGGTGACCGTCCGCGTCGTGACGGCGACCGTCCCTCGTACGGCGATCGTCCGCGTCGCGATGGCGACCGTCCGTCGTACGGCGATCGTCCCCGCCGTGATGGCGACCGTCCCGCTTATGGTGATCGTCCGCGTCGCGATGGCGACCGTCCGTCGTACGGCGATCGTCCGCGTCGCGACGGGGACCGTCCGTCGTATGGCGATCGTCCTGCTTACGGTGACCGTCGTCCCAAGCGCGATGGCGATCGTCCCTCGTACGGTGACCGCCGTCCGCAGCGCGATGGCGACCGCCCTTCGTACGGGGACCGTCGCCCGGCGCGCGACGGGGACCGTCGTTCCCGTCGTGACGGCGACCGTCCCTCGTACGGTGACCGTCCGCGTCGTGACGGCGACCGTCCCTCGTACGGCGATCGTCCGCGTCGCGATGGCGACCGTCCCTCGTACGGCGACCGTCGTCCGCAGCGCGATGGGGACCGTCCGCGACGTGACGGAGACCGTCCGCGCTCGTTCCGGGACGGCGACCGCCGCCCTCAGCGCGATGGCGGGCGCCCGTCGGGGGAGCGCCGGTTCGACGATCGCCGCGACGACCGCGAGCGCTCGAACTCGCGGCCGCCGGAGCACGCCCGTATCCCCGACCCGGAGCTGCCCGACGACATCACGCCCCGTGATCTCCCGGGGGCGGCCCGCAACGAGCTGAAGACCCTCAGCAAGGAGAACGCCGAGCGCGTCGCGCGCCACCTGGCGATGGCGGCCCGCACGCTCGACGAGGACCCCGCGCTCGCGCACGAGCACGCCCTCGCCGCCGTGCGCCACGCCGGCCGCGTGTCGATCGCGCGCGAGACGCTCGCGATCACCGCGTACACCACGGGCGATTACGCGCTCGCCCTCCGCGAGCTGCGGACGTACCGCCGCATCACCGGACGCGACGACATGATCGCGATGATCGTGGACAGCGAGCGCGGCATGGGGCGTCCCGACCGGGCGCTCGAGGAGGGCCGCGCGGTCGACCGCGCCGCTCTTCCGCCGGCCGTGCGCGTCGAGCTCGCGATCGCGATGTCGGGCGCGCGCCTGGACATGGGGGAGACGCAGCTCGCGCTCGCCGAACTGGACATCCCCGAGCTGGACCCCGACCGCGCGTTCGAGTGGAGCCCCGGCCTCTTCGCGGCCCGCGCGAATGTGCTCGAGGACCTGGGACTCCACGACGAGGCGGCCGAGTGGCGGCGCCGCGCGGAGATCGCCGCCGACGCGCTCGGGCACACGGTAGACGAGGACGAGTTCGACGTGATCGAGATCGACGATGCCGACACCGAGGAGCTGCCGGAGTCGCCGGAGGAGGTCGCCCCCGCGGAGCCCGCCCCTGTCGAGAAGCCGGCCGCTGAAGAGCCGGCCGCCGAGGATGAGACGTTCTCGGTCGAGGACGAGGTCGCCGAGATCCTCGCGGAGATCGACGCCGAGCCGGAGCCCGCGGACGACAAGCCGGAGTCGCCGGCGGTGAGCGACGAGGACGAGGACGGAGAGGCCCGCCCCGATGGCGCTCTTTTCTAAGCGCGAGAAGGAGCGCACGCCGCTCGACGGGGTCGACGCCGTTCTCGCGGACCTCGACGGCGTCGTGTACGCCGGGCCGGGCGCCATCCCGCACGCGGTCGGGAGCCTGAACCGCGCGGCGGACGAGGGCCGGCGCCTCGGGTACATCACGAACAACGCCTCGCGCACGGACGCGACGGTCGCGGCCCACCTCGTGGAGCTCGGACTCCACACGCGTCCCGAGGACGTCGTCACGAGCCCTCAGGCCGCCATGCGGCTGCTCGCCCAGCGGATCCCGGCCGGCTCGACCGTGCTGGTCGTCGGCGGCGAGGGGCTCGTGGTCGAGGTCGAGAAGGCCGGGTTCGTCGTGACGCGCAGCGCCGACGACGGGCCCGCCGCAGTCGTGCAGGGCTTCGCGCCGGACGTCTCGTGGATGCAGCTCGCCGAGGCCGCCTACGCGCTCGCCCTTCCGGAGGACGAGGGCGGCATCCCGTGGATCGCGACGAACACGGACTGGACGATCCCGCAGGCGCGCGGCATCGCGCCGGGCAACGGCACGCTGGTCTCGGCCGTGCACACCGCGGTCGGCCGCCTCGCGACCGTCGCGGGCAAGCCCGAGGCGCCGATCTTCCACGAGGCGGTCGCCCGTTTCGGAGCGACCTCGCCGCTGTTCATCGGCGACCGGCTCGACACAGACATCCTGGGCGCGAACCGCGCCGGCGTGCCGTCGGCGCTCGTGCTCACCGGCATCGACCGCCCGAAGCACGTGCTCGCCGCGCCGCCGGACAGCCGACCGACCTACATCGTGTCCGACCTGCGGCAGCTGTTCGAGCCGTACCCGGTCGCGCGCGTGAAGGGCGACGCCGTGTGGGTGCGCGACGCCGCCGTGCGGATCGACGGACCCGACGTGCAGATCGTCTCGGAGGGGGAGCCGATCGACCTGCTGCGCGCCGCGGCGAGGGCGATCTGGGACACCGGCCGGCAGATCTTCGGCTTCCGCGTCCCCGAGCGGCTCTACGCCGATCCGTTCCGCTGAGTCGCCGCCCGCGCGACGTATCCTTGACCGCGTGAGCGACAGCAGCGAGGAGCGGTCCGCCGAGGACCGGCAGACCGAGGGCGAGGGCCTGGTGAGCCGGGTGCGGATCATCGAGGGCCAGCCGCTTGCGGACCGCGCCGCCGCCTATGCGAGCCTGCACGACGAGCTCGCGCGGCGCCTCGAGCAGGCGCCCGCCGAGCCCGGCGAATGAGCCTCCGCCTGGACGCCGCGCTGGCCGCGCGCGGCCTGGCGCGCTCCCGCACGCACGCGGCCGCGCTGATTGAGGCGGGGCGCGTCACCGTGGCGGGTCGTGTGGCGTCGAAGGCCTCGATCAAGGTCGACGACGAGACGCCCATCGTGGTCGCCGACGCCGACCACTACGTCAGCCGTGGTGCGCACAAGCTCATCGCGGCGCTCGACGGGTTCGGCGTCGATCCCGCCGGTCGTGTGGCGCTCGACATGGGAGCCTCCACGGGAGGGTTCACGCAGGTGCTCCGCGAGCGCGGCGCCGAGCCGGTCATCGCGGTGGACGTGGGGCACGGCCAGCTGGCGCCGCAGGTGGCCGTCGACGCGGGCGTGCGCTCGGTCGAGGGGTTCAACGTGCGGTACATGACGCGCCAGGGGCTCGCCGAGGCGAGCGGCGTGGAGGAGGCGCCGTCCGTGATCACGGGGGACCTCTCGTTCATCTCGCTCACGCAGGTGCTGCCCGCGGTCGCCGAGGTCGCGGCGGCGGACGCCGACGTCGTGCTGCTGGTGAAGCCGCAGTTCGAGGTGGGGCGGACGCGCATCCCCAAGGGCGGGGTGGTGGCCGACGCCGGCCTCCGGGCCGACGCGGTCACGGAGGTGCTGTTCACGGCGAGGGATCTCGGGATGGGGACGCTCGGCGTGCTGCCGTCTCCGATCCAGGGCACGCACGGCAATGTGGAGGTGCTCATCCACATCGCCCCGGGTCGCGGGACCGATCCGACAGAATGGAAGACCACGATCGACAGATGCAGCGCAGGATGACGAGCGACGGAGGACGATGAGCGAGCGGAGGATCCTGGTCGTCGCCCACGCGCACCGCGAGGACACGGTCGAGGCCGCGGTGAGGGTCGTCGCGCTGCTGCGGGCGGCGGGCGCGCAGCCCGTGCTGTCGCCCGAGGACCGCGCGGAGCTGTCCGCCCTCGCGCCCGTGCTGGCGGATGTGCCCGTGCTCGGCACGGACATCGCGCTCGCCGACATCGAGCTGGCCATCGTGCTGGGCGGCGACGGCACCATCCTGCGCGCCGCCGAGCTGGTGCGCGACGGCACCGCCCCCGTGCTCGGGATCAACATGGGCCACGTCGGCTTCCTCGCCGAGATCGAGCGCGACGCCATGGACGCCGCCGTGCAGCGGGCGGTCGCGGGCGACTACGCCGTCGAGGAGCGGCTCGCGCTGGACGTGCGCGTCAAGGACCGCGCGGGCCGCGTGGTGTACGAGACCTGGGCGCTGAACGAGGCCACGGTCGAGAAGGACAGCCGCGAGCGAATGATCGAGGTCGTCATGGAGATCGACCGGCGGCCGCTGTCGACGTTCGGCGCCGACGGCGTCGTGATCGCGACCCCGACCGGATCGACCGCATACAACTTCTCCGCGGGCGGCCCGGTCATCTGGCCGACCGTGCAGGCCATCGCCGTCGTGCCCCTGTCGGCGCACGCGCTGTTCGCCAGGCCGCTCGTCGTGGGGCCCGAGCACGCGGTCGCCGTCGAGGTGCTCGAGGGCGGCGCGGGCGCGTCGGCCGTGCTGTGGTGCGACGGACGCCGGTCGCACCCGCTGCCGCCGGGCGCCCACGTGGCCGTGCGCCGGTCCGCCCAGCCCGTGCGCCTCGCACGCCTGCACCCGGCGGTGTTCACCGACCGCCTGGTGCGCAAGTTCAAGCTCCCCGTCGAGGGATGGCGCGGGCCCGCCGAGCCGACCGCGACCGGGGTGATCGACACCATCCCGCCGGAGGCCGACGAATGACCCGTGGCGGAGGCGACTCGTGATCGAAGAGATGCGGCTGCGCGACCTCGGCGTGATCAGCGAGGCGACGCTCCCGATCGGGCCCGGGTTCACCGCCATCACGGGCGAGACGGGCGCCGGCAAGACCATGGTCGTGACGGGGCTGGGACTGCTGCTCGGTCAGCGGGCCGATTCCGGCGCCGTGCGCGCGGGCGCGCCGCAGGCCTCGGTCGAGGGCGTCTGGATCGTGCCCGAGGAGGGTGCCGTGGCCGAGCGCGTGCGCGAGGCCGGCGGCGACGTCGAGCCGATCGGCGGCGGGCAGGCGGAGCTGTACCTGTCGCGCACGCTGGCGGCCGAGGGCCGCAGCCGGGCGAGCGTGGGCGGCCGGGCGGCGCCCGCCGGCGTCCTCTCGGAGCTCGCGGACGAGCTGATCGTCGTCCACGGCCAGTCCGATCAGCTGCGGCTCAAGTCGGCGGCCGCTCAGCGCGACGCGCTCGACCGGTTCGCCGGAGACCCCGTCCGCGAGGCGCTCGCCGCCTACCGCGAGGCTTACGAGGCCTGGCGGGCGCTGGACCGCGAGCTCGAGTCCATCACGTCGCACCGCGAGGCGCGCGCGGCCGAGGCGGCCGCGCTCCGGGCGACGCTCGCGGAGATCGAGCAGGCGGCGCCGGAGGCTGGGGAGGACGTGGCTCTCGCCGAGCGCGCCGAGCGTCTCGCGAACGCCGAGGAGCTGCGCGCGGCGGCGGCGGTCGCCCGGGAGGCGCTGTCGAGCGAGGACGGCGCGGTCGACGTGTCGACCCTGCTCGCGGAGGCGCGTCGCGCGCTCGAGCGCGTGGCGGATCCGGCGCTGGCGGCGCTCGGGGAGCAGCTGGCGGACCTCGGCTACCGCGCCGCGGACATCGCGGTGGAGCTGTCGGGGTTCCTCGCCGACCTGGACGAGACCGGCCCCCAGGAGCTCGCCGCCGTCGAGGAGCGTCGCGCCGTGCTGAACGGGCTCGTGCGCGCGCACGGCTCGCTCGACGCGGCCATCGCGCTGCTGGAGTCGGGATCCGCGCGCCTGGCCGAGCTGGATGACGACGACGACCGCGTGGAGCGGCTGCGCGCGCAGCTGGCCGACGCGCGCGCCGGGCTCGACGTGCGGGCCGAGGCTCTGACCGCGGCGCGGACGAGCGCGGCAGAGCGCCTCGCCGAGGCGGTCACCGAAGAGCTGCACGCCCTCGCGATGCCCGACGCGCGCCTGCTCGTCCAGGTGAGCCCGGGCGCGGAGTCCGCGCACGGGCGCGACGACGTCGCGCTGCTGCTGGCGCCGCATCCGGGTGCCGAGCCCCGGCCGGTCTCGCGCGGCGCCTCGGGCGGTGAGCTGAGCCGCGTGATGCTCGCGATCGAGGTCGTGATCGCGGGCACCGACCCCGTGCCGACCTTCGTGTTCGACGAGGTGGACGCCGGTATCGGCGGCGCGGCCGCGATCGAGGTCGGCCGTCGCCTCGCCCGACTCGCCGAGACGTCGCAGGTGATCGCCGTCACGCATCTCGCGCAGGTCGCGGCGTTTGCGGGCAACCACCTCAGCGTGGTGAAGGCGAACGACGGATCCGTGACGTCGTCGAGCGTCAGCCGGCTCGAGGGCGCCGACCGTGAGGCCGAGATGGCGCGCCTGCTGTCCGGCCTGTCGGACTCCGAGGCCGCGCTGACCCACGCCCGTGAGCTGCTGCAGCTCGGATCCGTGCGGGCGTGAGCCGTGCGGCGCCCGACCCGGGCGTGACACGATAGGCGGAACGCGCGCCGCGCGGCCCCGACGACCATCCGACTGATAGGATCGAAGCCCGTGATGCAGACTCCTGGCGCGGGACCCGAGACCACCACCAAGCAGATCTTCGTGACGGGTGGTGTCGTCTCCTCGCTCGGCAAGGGCCTCACCGCGGCGAGCCTCGGCAATCTGCTGACGGCCCGCGGACTGCACGTCGTGATGCAGAAGCTCGACCCGTACCTGAACGTGGATCCGGGCACCATGAACCCGTTCCAGCACGGCGAGGTCTTCGTGACCGACGACGGCGCCGAGACCGACCTCGACATCGGCCACTACGAGCGCTTCCTCGACGTCAACCTGAGCCAGGCGGCCAACGTCACGACCGGTCAGATCTACTCGCAGGTGATCGCGCGCGAGCGCCGCGGGGAGTACCTCGGCGACACCGTGCAGGTCATCCCGCACATCACGGACGAGATCAAGCGCCGCATGCGCCTGCAGGCCGAGGCCGACCCGAAGCCCGATGTGATCATCACCGAGGTCGGCGGCACCGTCGGCGACATCGAGTCGCAGCCGTTCCTCGAGGCCGCCCGTCAGCTGCGCCACGAGCTCGGCCGCGACAACGTGTTCTTCGTGCACGTGTCGCTCGTGCCGTTCATGGGCGCGTCAGGCGAGCAGAAGACCAAGCCGACACAGCACTCGGTGGCGGCCCTCCGTCAGGTCGGCATCCAGCCCGACGCGCTCGTGCTGCGCAGCGACCGCCCGGTGAGCGAGTCGAACCGCAACAAGATCGCGCTGATGTGCGACGTCGACGTCGAGGGCGTCGTGAACACGGTCGACCTGCCGAGCATCTACGACATCCCCTCGACGCTCAACGACCAGGGGCTCGACGCCTATATCGTGCGCCGCCTGGGCCTCGCGGCCGGCGAGGTCGACTGGACCCGCTGGAACACCGTGCTGCAGGCCGTGCACAACCCGAAGCACGAGGTCACGATCGGCCTCGTGGGCAAGTACATCGACCTGCCCGACGCCTACCTGTCGGTCACCGAGGCGCTCAAGGCGGGCGGCTTCGCGCACGACGTCAAGGTCAACATCCGCTGGATCCCCTCCGACACGTGCGAGACGCCGGAGGGCGCGGCCAAGCAGCTCGGCGACCTCGACGCGATCTGCGTGCCCGGCGGCTTCGGCATCCGCGGCATCGAGGGCAAGCTCGGCGCGCTGCGCTTCGCGCGCGAGCAGGGCATCCCCGCGCTGGGCCTGTGCCTCGGCCTGCAGTGCATGGTGATCGAGTACGCGCGCAACGTGGCCGGCATCGCGGACGCATCGTCGAGCGAGTTCGACCCCGAGACGAGCGCCCCGGTCATCGCGACCATGGCCGAGCAGGTCGACATCCTCGCCGGCGGCGACCTGGGCGGCACCATGCGCCTGGGGCTGTACCCCGCGAAGCTCGCGGAGGGCTCCATCGCGGCCGAGGTCTACGGCGCCACCGAGGTCGAGGAGCGCCACCGCCACCGCTACGAGGTCAACAACGCGTACCGCGAGCAGATCTCGGCGGCCGGCATGGTCTTCTCGGGCATCAACCCCGACCTGAACCTCGTGGAGTTCGTCGAGCTGCCGCGCGACGTGCACCCGTACTACATCGCCACGCAGGCGCACCCCGAGCTGCGTTCGCGCCCGACCGACCCGCACCCGCTGTTCCGCGGCCTGGTCGGCGCCGCGGTGGACCGTCACCGCGCGAGCGAGCTCTTCGAGGTCGAGAACGCCTGACGTGGAGATCCGAGACGAGCCCTTCGAGGTCGAGGTGGTGGACTCCCACCTCGTCTTCGAGGGCCGCGTGTGGGACGTCCGCGAGGACCGCTTCCGGTACAACGACCACGAGCTGGTCCGCCACTACATCGACCACACGGGCGCGGTCGCGGTCGTCGCGATCGACGATCAGGACCGCGTCCTGCTGATCCAGCAGTACCGCCACCCGATCCGCACGCGTGACTGGGAGATCCCGGCCGGGCTGCTGGACATCGAGGGGGAGGACCCGCTCGACACGGCCAGGCGCGAGCTGGCCGAGGAGGTCGACCTCGTCGCCGAGCACTGGGAGCGCCTGGGCCGGATGGCGCCCACCCCGGGCGGCAGCGACGAGATCATCCACCTGTTCCTCGCGACCGGGCTCTCGGCCGCGCCGCACGTGCACGCGCGCGAGGCGGAGGAGGCCGACATCCGGATCGAGTGGGTGCCGCTGGACGACGCGGTCGCCGCCGTGATGGGCGGCGAGGTGGCGAACGGCGCCATGATGCTCGGCATCATGCTCGCGGCCGAGAGGCGGCGGGCGTCCGCCCGGGCGTGACGGGCGTCGCCTGATGCGGCTCGCCGGATCATGAGACTCGAGCGCGCGATGGACGCGTACCTGCGCCACATCACGATCGAGCGCGGGCTCTCCGACCACACGGTCGCGGCCTACCGCCGGGACCTGGACGCGTACGTCGGTTGGCTGACCGAACGGGGCGTCGCCGACACCGACGCCGTGACGCCCGCGGTGATCGCGGAGTTCGCGGCGGATCGCGCGTCGGCCGAGCCGCCGCCCGCCGCGTCGTCGCTCGCGCGGCTGCAGTCCTCGGTGCGCGGCCTGCACCGGTTCCTCGCCCGCGAGGGCATCGCGGACGCGGACCCGTCGTCGCGGCTGCGACCGCCCAAGCAGGCGCGGAGGCTGCCGAAGGCGCTGACGATCGAGCAGGTCGAGCGCCTGCTGGCCGCGCCCTCGGCGGAGGACCCGATCGGCATCCGCGACCGCGCGCTGCTCGAGCTGCTGTACGCGACGGGCGCGCGCGTGTCGGAGGCCGTGCAGCTGGATGTCGACGACCTCGCGAGCGGCGACATCCTGCGCCTGCGCGGCAAGGGATCGAAGGAGCGGATCGTGCCGGTCGGGTCGTTCGCGCGGGCCGCGGTCGACGCGTACCTGACGCGTGTGCGGCCGGACCTCGCGACCCGGGGGCGGGCGACTCCGAAGCTGTTCCTCGGCGCGCGGGGCGCGCCGCTGTCGCGGCAGAGCGCGTGGCTCGTGATCCGCGCGGCCGCCGAGAAGGCGCAGCTGACCGCGCACGTGTCGCCCCACACGCTGCGCCACTCGTTCGCGACGCACCTGCTGCAGGGCGGCGCCGACGTGCGCGTGGTGCAGGAGCTGCTCGGCCACGCGTCCGTCGCGACCACCCAGATCTACACGCACGTCACGGTCGACACGCTGCGCGACGTGTACGTCACCAGTCACCCGCGGGCCCGCTGACGTCTCGCGGGCCCAGCGCGCCCGAGATCCGGATCGCCGGGGCCAGGTCCCGGCGCGCCGCAATCGCGTCGTTACAATCGAGCAAGCATGTCGAAGGCGGGAGAGACGGTGGCGGAGAAGACGGACACGCGGACCAGGAAGTCGAAGCAGGATGAGGTCATCCTGGGTGCGACCGGCCGCCCGTACCAGGGTTTCCCGACCCCGAAGAAGCTCGACGGCCACGGTCCGGCGCGGATCATCGCCCTGTGCAACCAGAAGGGCGGCGTCGGCAAGACCACGACGACCATCAACCTGGCCGCCTCCCTCGCGGAGTACGGCCGCAAGGTGCTGGCGATCGACTTCGACCCCCAGGGCGCGCTGTCGGCCGGCCTGGGCGTGGCGCCGCACGACATCCCCACGATCTACGACCTCCTCCTCGACACCAAGCGCGACCCGCACGAGGCGATCGTGCGCACGGGCGTCGAGAACCTCGACCTGATCCCGGCGAACATCGACCTCTCGGCCGCGGAGGTGCACCTCGTCAACGAGGTCGCGCGCGAGATGATCCTGTCGCACGTGCTGCGCCGCGTCGCGGCGGACTACGACGTCATCCTGATCGACTGCCAGCCGTCGCTCGGCCTGCTGACGGTCAACGCGCTCACGGCGGCGCACGGCGTGATCATCCCGCTGGAGTGCGAGTTCTTCGCCCTGCGCGGCGTCGCCCTGCTGATCGAGACGATCGACAAGGTGCGCGACCGCCTCAACCCGTCGATCAAGCTCGACGGCCTGCTCGCGACGATGTACGACCCGCGCACGCTCCACTCCCGCGAGGTGCTGGAGCGGATCGTCGAGGCGTTCGGCGACGACGTGCTGGAGACCGTGATCGGTCGCACCGTGAAGTTCCCGGACGCGTCCGTGTCGGGCGTGCCGATCATCGAGTTCGCGCCCGATCACCCGGCCGCCCAGGCCTACCTGCGACTGGCGCGGGAGCTCGTGGCCCGTGGCGCCGTCGCGTAGCGACGGCGCGCCGCCGGAGGCGGCCGACCGGCACCGGCCGTCGCCTGACCTTGAGCCGGTCCCGGCGCCGGCCGACGCGGCGCCCGAGCTCGAGAAGGGCTTCCGCGTCTCGCTGTCGAACTTCGACGGGCCGTTCGACCTCCTGCTGAACCTGATCTCGCAGCACGAGCTGGACATCACCGAGGTCGCCCTGTCGAAGGTCACCGACGAGTTCATCGCGTACCTGCGCGATCTGGGGCCGGATGAGGAGCTCGACCAGGCGTCGGAGTTCCTGGTGGTCGCGGCCACCCTGCTCGACATGAAGGTCGCCGGCCTCCTGCCGCAGGGCGAGCTCGTCGACGCGGAGTCGGTCGCGCTGCTCGAGGCGCGCGACCTGCTGTTCGCGCGCCTGCTGCAGTACCGCGCGTTCAAGGAGGTCTCGGCCTGGTTCGCCGAGCGGCTGCAGGGCGAGGAGCGGCGTCACGTGCGCAGCGTGCCGCTCGACCCGAAGTACCGCGCCAAGACGCCCGAGCTGGTGTGGACGCTCACCCCGGCCGACTTCGCGGCCATCGCGATGCTGGCCTTCGCGCCGCGAGAGATCCCGCGCGTGGGACTGGATCACCTGCACGCGCCGCTCGTGAGCATCCGGGAGCAGGCCGCGGTCGTAGTGACCCTCCTGCGCGGCGCCGAGCGGATGACGTTCCGCGAGCTGGTCGCAGGGGTGGACCAGGCGGGCGTCGTGGTGGCGCGGTTCATCTCGGTGCTCGAGCTCTACCGGCATGCCGCGATCAGCTTCGAGCAGCTCGAGCCGCTCGGGGAGCTCACCCTGACATGGACGGCGGACCACTGGTCCGACGAGACGCTGGCGACCCTGGGGGCCGACTATGACCGATGACACGCAGACCGCGGCGGAGCCGGAGCTCGAGCCGGTCGCGCCGGCCGCCGAGGAGCCCGCGGAGTTCCCGGGCGGCGTCGCGCAGCGACTCGAGGCGATCCTGATGATCGTGGACGAGCCGCAGAGCGTGGTGTCGCTCGCGACCGCCGTGGGCGCACCCGTGCCCGCCGTGCGCAAGGCGCTCGCCGCGCTCGTGGACGACTACGACGGCCGCAGCGGCACGCCCGAGCGCGGGTTCGAGCTGCGCGAGGTCGGCGGCGGCTGGCGCTTCTACGTGCGCGCGGAGTACGACGACATGGTCGCGAGCTTCGTGGGCGGCCAGGCTCCGGCACGGCTGTCGCAGGCCGCCCTCGAGACGCTCGCGGTGATCGCGTACAAGCAGCCGGTCACGCGCTCGCAGGTGGCGTCCATCCGCGCCGTGAACGTCGACTCCGTGGTGCGCACGCTCCTGGCGCGCGGCCTCATCACCGAGGTGTCCACGCATCCGGAGACCGGCGCGATCATGTACGGGACGACCGACCTGCTGATGCAGCAGCTCGGCATCAACTCGCTCGACGAGCTGCCGCCGATCTCGCCACTGCTGGACGACGGCTCCGACGGATTCGAGGATGTGATCGCATGAGTGCGGATGGACAGGGCGCCGAGGGCGTCCGGCTGCAGAAGGTGCTCGCGAACGCGGGCGTGGCGTCGCGCCGCGTGTCGGAGCAGCTCATCGTTGAGGGGCGCGTGCGCGTCAACGGCCAGGTCGTGACCGAGCTGGGCTCGCGCATCGACCCCGAGCACGACCTGGTCGACGTCGACGGCACGGCCATCCAGCTCGACACGAGCAAGCGCTACGTGATGCTGAACAAGCCGACCGGCGTCGTCAGCTCCATGAAGGACGATCGCGGCCGGCCCGACCTGCGCCGCTTCACGAAGGACTGGCCCGAGCGGCTGTACAACGTCGGGCGCCTGGATGCCGACACGAGCGGGCTGCTCGTGCTGACCAACGACGGCGAGCTCGCGCACGTGCTCGCGCATCCGTCGTTCGGCGTGACCAAGGTGTACATCGCCAAGGTCGACGGGCGCGTGTCGCCGCAGACCATCGCGACGCTGACGCGAGGGATCGAGCTCGAGGACGGGCCGATCCAGGCCGATAAGGCGCGCCTGCTCGACGCGTCGGCCGGCTCCAGCCTGGTCGAGCTCACGCTGCACTCCGGGCGCAACCGGATCGTGCGCCGCATGATGGCGGCCGTCGGCCACCCCGTGACCGAGCTCGTCCGGCGCCAGTTCGGGCCCCTGCACCTGGGAACCCTCCCAGTGGGCCGCGCCCGCGAGTTGACTAAAGTGGAGCGCGGCGCGTTGCTGACTCTCTCGCGCCGCGGATCCGACTCTCCCGAGACCGGAGCCGATCCGTCGGGGGAGAACCTGGAGACATCGTGACCGATCCTGCCGTGCCCGCGCGCGACGCGCTGGTGCCGGGCCGCGCCGCGCGCGTGACGGGCACCGTGCGCATCGTCGGCGCCGGTCTGCTGGGCGCCAGCATCGGGCACGCCCTGCGCGCCAACGGGGTCGACGTCGTCCTGACCGACACCTCGCCCACACAGCTGCGCCTGGCGATCGACTACGGCGCAGGCCGCGCCGAGGCGCCGGGCGACGAGCCGCGCCTGATCGTGGTCGCCGTGCCGCCGGACGTCACGGCCGACGTCGTGCAGAGCGAACTCGAGCGGTACCCGGGCGCTGTCGTGACCGACGTCGCTTCGGTCAAGCTCGGCCCCCTCGAGGAGCTCCGCGCGCGGGGCGTCGACCTCACGCACTACATCGGCTCGCACCCCATGGCCGGCCGCGAGCGCGGCGGGGCCATCTCGGCGCGCGCCGACATCTTCACGGGCCGCCCGTGGGTGGTGTGCCGGGACGGCGAGACGCCCGCCGCCGACCTCGCGCTCGTGGAGGACCTCGCGCTGGACCTCGGCGCCATGCCGATCGAGATGACGCCCGAGGATCACGACCGCTCGGTGGCTCTCGTCTCGCACGTGCCGCAGGTCGTCGCGAGCCTGCTCGCGGCCCGCTTCGCCGACGCCCCGGACGAGTCCCTGCGCCTCGCCGGCCAGGGCGTGCGCGACACCACGCGTATCGCTCATTCCGCCCCCGAGCTGTGGGTGCAGATCCTGGGCGCGAACGCCGCGCCCGTCGTGGATGTGCTGGACGCGCTCGCGGGGGACCTGTCGGCCCTCGCCGACGCGCTGCGCGAGCCCGACGCCGCCGGCGCCCGCCGCACCCTCGCCGACACCATCCGCCGCGGCAACGAGGGCGTCGAGCGCCTGCCCGGAAAGCACGGCCAGAACCGCCGCTTCGAGTCGCTGATCGTGATGGTCGACGACACCCCGGACCAGCTGGGCCGCCTGTTCGGCGACCTCGGCGAGCTCGGCGTCAACATCGAGGACCTGCGGCTCGAGCACTCGCCGGGCGCCCAGTTCGGCCTCGCCGAGATCAGCGTCGTTCCGGGCGTGCTGCGCGAGGCGACCGCGGGGCTCGAGCAGCGCGGCTGGCGGATCGCGAGCACGACTCATGATTGAGAGCCGTCGATGACCGAACACCACCAGACCCCGATCATCGCGATCGACGGACCCGCCGGATCCGGCAAGTCCAGCGTCTCCAAGGAGATCGCGCGCCGCCGCGGCTACGGCTACCTCGACACGGGCGCGGGCTACCGCGCGCTGTCGTGGCATGTGCTGAACCTCGGCGCCGACACGCACGACGAGGACGCGGTGCTGGACGCGCTGCGGACCTTCGACCTGCGTCTCGGTCTCGCGCCCGACGACCGCACCGTGACGGTGGGCGGCGTGGACGTCACGTCCGCGATCCGCACCCCCGAGGTCACGGCCGCGATCAGCGGATTCACGCGCGTGGCCGAGGTGCGGGCGTACCTCAACGGCATCTTCCGCCGGCTGGCGGGGGAGTCCGGCCTCGACGGCGTGGTCATCGAGGGCCGCGACATCACCTCGGTTGTGGCACCCGACGCGCCGGTGCGCATCCTGATGACCGCCTCGCCCGAGGTGCGCGCGAAGCGCCGGGGCCTCGAGCTGGGCGCCGACACGACCGAGGTCGCCGAGGCGATCGCCCGCCGCGACGAGTCGGACAGCCACGTGCTGGACCTCGCGCAGGCGGACCCCGGAGTCGACGTGGTCGACTCCACCGAACTCGACTTCGAGCAGACCATCGACGCCGTCCTCGCGGTGATCGACCACAGGATCAATCAAGAGCATGGAGGCCGCGATGGCCGTTGACGACGAGTACGAAGGCAAGCCGGACCAGCTCGCCGAGCGCCTGGCCGAGGTGGACGAGGAGCTCGCCGAGCGCCGCGCCGCCGCCCTCCGCCAGGGCCTGGAGGACTACGACCTCGACGAGGAGGATGCCGCGCTGCTCGCCGGCATCCAGCGCGGCGAGGACGGCATCGAGTACCTGCCCGCGCTGCCGGTGGTCGCGATCGTCGGACGCCCCAACGTGGGCAAGTCGGCGCTGGTCAACCGCATCCTGGGGCGTCGCGAGGCCGTGGTCGAGGACACGCCCGGCGTCACGCGCGACCGCGTGACCTACAAGGCCGAGTGGCTCGACCGCCGCTTCTCGCTCGTCGACACGGGCGGATGGGAGCCCGACGCGAAGGGCATCGACCGCTCGGTCGCGCTGCAGGCCGAGGTCGCGATCGACCTGGCCGACGTCGTGCTGTTCGTGGTCGACGCCATGGTCGGCGCCACCTCGACGGACGAGCACGTCGTGAAGCTGCTGCGCAAGACCGACAAGCCCGTGTTCCTCGTCGCCAACAAGATCGACGACGCGCGCCACGAGCCCGAGGCCTACGCCCTGTGGAACCTCGGTCTCGGCGAGCCGCACCCCGTCTCGGCCATCCACGGCCGCGGCGTGGCCGACCTGCTCGACGAGATCATGAAGGTGCTGCCCGAGGTCTCGGCCGTCGCGAAGCACGAGATCGGCGGCCCGCGCCGCGTGGCCATCCTGGGCCGCCCGAACGTGGGCAAGTCGTCGCTGCTGAACAAGGCCGCGGGCGAGGAGCGCGTGGTCGTCAACGAGCTCGCCGGCACGACGCGCGATCCGGTCGACGAGATCGTCGAGCTGGGCGGCAAGCTGTGGACCCTGGTCGACACGGCCGGCATCCGCCGCCGCGTGCACCTGCAGCAGGGCGCGGACTTCTACGCGTCGCTGCGCACGTCGGCCGCGCTCGAGAAGGCCGAGGTCGCGATCGTGGTGCTCGACGTCTCGCAGCCGATCAGCGAGCAGGACGTCCGCATCATCGACCTCGTGCTCGAGTCGGGCCGCGCGCTCGTGCTCGCGTTCAACAAGTGGGACGAGCTGCTCGCGGACGACGCCCGCGGCGGCGACCGCCGGCGCATGCTCGAGCGCGAGATCGAGACGGACCTCGCGCACGTCGCATGGGCGCCGCGGATCAACATCTCGGCGAAGACCGGCCGCCACCTCGAGAAGCTCGTGCCCGCGCTGGAGACCGCGCTGAAGTCCTGGGACCAGCGCATCCCGACCGGCAAGTTCAACGCGTTCATCGCCGAGCTGGTCGCCGAGCACCCGCACCCGCTGCGCGGCGGCAAGCAGCCGCGCATCCTGTTCGGCACGCAGGCGGGCACCCGTCCGCCGACGTTCGTGCTGTTCACCACCGGCTTCCTCGACCCGGGCTACCGCCGCTTCGTGCAGCGCCGCCTGCGCGAGCTGTACGGCTTCGAGGGCACCCCGATCGTGATCAACATGCGCGTGCGGGAGCGCCGCCAGCGCTGATCCGCAGGCTTGCCCGAGTCAGACCACTTTGCGAGCGCAGCGAGCGTGCCCCGGGTGGGGCCCGCAGCGCGAAGCGCTGCCTCTCCCGGAGCGGAGCGACGGGTGTCGGTCGCCGAGCGGCATCCGCGAAGCGGGTGCCCGAGCGCGTGCGACGCGCGAGCGGAGCGAGCAAGAAGGATGTGCCACCCTGGAGGGGTGACCATCGAGCCCGCTCGCCCCGGTGAACCGCCCCGGTTCACCGGTCCGCGCGACCCTGGCGACGCCTGGGTCGTGACGGAGTCGGGTGACCGGTACTGGGGGCGTTTCGGTGCGGCCGGGCTGATGGCGTTCGACGGCGAGCGGGGCGTGCTGCTGCAGCACCGCGTCGGCTGGAGCCACCACGGCGGCACGTGGGCGCTGCCCGGCGGCGCGCTCCATCAGGACGAGGCGCCCATCGACGGCGCGCTGCGGGAGGCGCACGAGGAGGCAGGCGTGCCCCTCGACTCGGTGCGCCCGCGGTTCACGAACGTGCTGGATCTGCGGGTGTGGTCGTACACCACGGTGGTCGCCGACGTCACCGATCGGTTCGCCGCCGAGGTGACCGATCCCGAGAGCTTCGCGGTCGAATGGGCCCCGGTCGACCAGGTCGACCGGCGTCCGCTGCATCCCGGCTTCGAGGTGGCCTGGGCGCACCTGCGCGACCTGCTGCACGTGCATCCGGTGGTCGTGGTCGACGCCGCGAACGTGATGGGGTCGGTGCCCGACGGGTGGTGGCGCGATCGCCCCGGCGCCGCGACGCGGCTGCTGACCCGCGTTGCCGCGCTCGCCGAGGCCGGCGTGCCCGCGCTCGAGCTCGACCTGGGGGCGACGCACTGGTTCCCCGAGTTCGTCGTGGTGGTGGAGGGAGCCTCGCACGACGTGGCCGACATCGACGGCGTGCGGATCGTGCGCGCGGGCGGTGAGGGGGATGACGCCATCGCCGCCGAGGCGGCGGCGCTCGTCGAGGACGGTCGGACCGTGACCGTGGTCACGAGCGACCGCGAGCTGCGCGGGCGCGCCGAGGAGGCCGGTGCGCGGGTCCGCGGCGCCGGGTGGCTCACCACCCTGCTGGCCTGAAGGCCGCCCTTCCGACGACCGGGTCAGTCGCGGCCGCGGAGGCGGTCGATGTCGCGGCGCTCGCGCTTGGTGGGCCGGCCCGCGCCCCGGTCGCGGGCCGCGACGACGCCGGCGAACTCACGCGGCGGCGGGGGAGGGGTGCGGTCCTCGAACGCCGTCGCGGCGACGGGGGCGCCGACGCGCTTGGCGATCGGCTGGCGCACCACGAGGATCCGGTCGAACCCGCTGATCCGCACCCGCAGCTCGTCGCCGGGGCGGACGAGCTGCGCGGCCTTCGCGTGTGCGCCGTTGACGCGCACATGGCCCGCGCGGCACGCCGTGGTCGCGGCCGAGCGGGTCTTGTAGACGCGAACCGCCCACAGCCAGCTGTCGACGCGGACGCTTCTCTCGCTCATCACCCCATCGTACGAAGCCGCATCACGCGGTGAGGTCGAGAGCGACGACCACGCGGGTGCCGGTAGGGCGGGCGATCTCACGGAAGCCCGCGGCCAGGAAGGTCGACAGGGCGCCGACGAACAGCGAGTTGGTGGACGGCTTCGTCACGTCGGTCGCGATGGGGTAGCCCTCGACGACCCGCGCGCCGCTCGCGCGCGCGTACGCCACGGCCGCGTCGAGCAGGGCCGCGTTGAGCCCCTGCCTGCGATGCTCCCTGCGGACCGAGAAGCACGTGACCGCCCACACGCCGTCGTCGTCCAGAGGCTCGACGGATCCGTTCTTCACGACGCGGCTGCGCAGGGTCCGGCGCTGGGCCGTTCGCGGTCCGATCCGGATCCATCCCGCCGCCTCGCCGTCGACGTAGGCCACCAGGCCCGGCGGGGGACCGGCCTCGAGCTCGTCGCGCAGCAGCTCGCGACGCTCGTCCACCGAGGTCCCGTTCCACTCCGCGTTCGTCAGCACGGGCCACACGCACTGGCACGAGCGCCCGTCGCCGCCCCCTGTCAGGGCCGCCTGCACGTCGTCCCACTCGGCGACGGTCGCCGGTCGGGTCGTGATCTGCACCATGCGCGCCAGGTTACGACGCCCCACCGACACGCGCGAGCGCCCCGGTTCGCGGCACCCGTTTCCACCGGGTAGACTTGTCGAGTTGTCCGCCCATGGGCGGTCACGGGATGTGGCGCAGCTTGGTAGCGCACCTGACTGGGGGTCAGGGGGTCGCAGGTTCAAATCCTGTCATCCCGACCGGAGAGTCCCGGGAACCTAAGGGTTCCCGGGACTTCTTAGTTGGTGAAACATGACCCTGTCACCGAATTCCTACCGAATTGACCGTCTTCGGCGCCCCGGCAATCAGTCGGCATCGGCACGCGCGAGTTCGCGGTGCACGAGGCCGGAGCGCGCACCGTCCAGCCGCCGCGATGCGCACACTGCGGGGCGCTGCGGCAGCTGCTGCAGGTCACACCGACCGGGCGGATCTGCGCCCCTTGCGGACGCCGTCTCGCGGCCACGAGCGGGCTCTGCGGTCGTTGCGGTCAGGAACGTCGCCTGCAGCCGGGGCCTGGTGAGACCGCGTACTGCAAGCGGTGCTGGGCCGAGATGAAGCCCGAGGCGGGTGATCGGATCGTCGAGGAGGTCCGCCGTCACCGCCGGGTCGCGGCCGTGATCGTCCGACGCGCGCTGGAGCAGATGGCGGCCACGGAGCGGGATCGCCGAGTGCGTCTCCTGCTCGAGCTGGGTCAAGTCCCCGGTAGTGGTGTAGCCGTGTCGTGATCCTTCGGTGCTGGGTCAGGCGCTGAGTTCGAGGATGCTGTCTGTCACCTCCTCTGCCCCGGTGTCGGGGAGGAGGCGTAGGCGGGACTTGGCGAGGATGTCG